>CAVWFH010000009.1:0-176367 GCA_963754065.1 uncultured beta proteobacterium
CCACGGCGCGCGCCGGGCAGGACGTCGCGGTCCATTACACCGGCTGGCTCCTCGACGGCAGCAAGTTCGACTCGAGCCACGACCGGGGACAACCGTTCACCTTCGGACTCGGCCGAGGCCAGGTCATCGCGGGCTGGGACGAAGGCGTCGAAGGCATGCAGGTCGGTGGCCTGCGCAAGCTGACGATTCCGCCGCAGCTGGGCTACGGCGAATTCGGCGCGGGCGGCGTCATTCCGCCGAATGCGACGTTGGTGTTCGAGGTCGAGCTGATCGACGTCGGCTGATCCGCCGGCGCGTCGTTTGCGCTCAGCTGGCTGCGCGCGCCAGCCAGCCCAGCATCAGCAGTCCCGCCGCCGCGACCCAGCTTCCGACGGCGCGCAGCGCGATGCGGCCCCATGCGGCCTGGATCGTCGTCACCTGCGCGGACAGAATCGCGAACAGACAGCAGGCGGCAGTAACCGCAACGGCGAGCGCGAGTCAAACGCGGTCCAGCGCGGCGTCGGGATCTCGATGTCACGTACGTAATCGAAGGAGCGCTGCGACGGTTTGAAATTCGGGCATTCCCTTAGCCGTGCATATTCGCAAGGCGAGCGACAAAACAATCGGCCGCGCAGCCGCGCAAGGCACTTTCGAAATGGCTGTTACAGGCCACTAGTTCAGCTTGACTTTGACGCTGCTGATCTTGCCGTCAAATCTGAACGGTCTCCGATCAAAGTAATCGATCGACACCGGCGAACCGAGGTCCACACCGACGTCGAAAGTCTCGCTCGCCGAAAACGCTGCCGGGACCGTGCGCTTGACGGTGGTCCGTGCCACTTCCTGGCCGTCAACCTTGAGCACCACATCGGCTGGCGACAAGGGCTGTGCGCTTGCCAGCGTGGTCGTGACCTCAATGCGATGCTTGCCGGCAGCGAGCTTTGCGGCAGAGCGCGCGACAGTACGCTCGATGATCATCATGTTGTACTCGTAGACGAGTTGCCCCTTGTCCATATACAGCGCCAGCCCGCCGCCCGATCCACCCAATGCGTACAGCACTCCGGAGGCGTTGTCACTGAACTCGGCCTCAACGTTTACCGTGCTGTTCTCACGTCCCAGGCCCGGCGCCGTGAATTCGGGCATGCGCGTCGTGGTCGCGTCGAACTGCCAGCTGGTGTACGGAGACTTGATGCGGTCCTCGGGATGCAGGCGTAACCAGATGCCGGCCCCCAGCGGATAGACCTGGTTCGCCCGCGCCTGCGCGTCAAAGGTCTTCTGCAGCTGCGCCAGTCGCTTTGGTTCCTTCGCCGCCAGGTTATCGGCCTCGGAGAAGTCCCTGGTGATGTTGTAGAGCTCCCAGACGTCCTTGGCCGAATCCCATTCGGCAAGGCCGGGCGCACCCGGCAGCCACGGAGTCAGCGGGCCGAAGGTCGCCGCCACCCAGCCGTCCTGGTAGATGGCGCGGCTGCCGTTATTGTCGAAGTACTGCACCTTCTTGCGTCCGGGCGCCGTGGCTTGGGCGAAGGTGTAGGCGAGGCTCACGCCATCGATCGGGTCCTGCGCAAAGCCGTCCACGACCTTCGGCGGCGTGATGCCGACGATCTCGTAGATGGTGGGCGCAATGTCGTTGACGTGGTGGAACTGGGCCCGCGGTGTCTTGTCAGCCTTGATGCCCTTTGGCCAGGAGATCACCATGGGGTTGCGTGTGCCGCCGAAATGCGATGCGACGAGCTTGGTGTGGTGAAACGGCGTATTGCCGGCCCACGCCCAACCGGCGTGGTACATGCTGTCGGTCTTGGCTGTACCGAGGGCGTCGAGGCCGCCGATTTTCTCCAGCGCCGCCATCTGCTGCTCGACGGTGTTGGGGATGCCGTTCTGCGCCAGCAGCTCGCTGATGGTGCCGTTCTGGCCCTCGGCGCTGGCGCCGTTGTCGCCGAAGATGTAGATGACGATGGTGTTGTCGCGCACGCCGAGACGATCCAGCTCGTCGATCAGCTTGCCGGCCTGTGTGTCAACGTGCTCGACGAAGCCGGCGTAGATCTCCATCAGGCGAAGCTGGAACGGGCGCTGCGCCTCTGGAACGCTGTTCCAGGATGGCATGTTCGCTGCACGCGGCGTGAGCTTGGTATCGGCCGGAATCCAGCCAAGCTGCTTCTGGCGCGCGAATACGCGCTCGCGGTAGGCATCCCAGCCGGCGTCGAACTTGCCCTTGTACTTGCCGGACCACTCCTTGCCGACCTGATGTGGCCCGTGCGCTGCGCCTGGCGCCCAGTACATGAAGAACGGCTGGTCGGGCGAGAAGGCGCGATGCTTGCGCAACCAGTCGATGCTGCGCGCCGCCATGTCCTCGCTCAAGTGATACTTCTCGTCGTGCGGCGGCTCGACCACGGTCGTGTTCTCGACCAGCCGCGGTTCCCATTGCGAAGTTTCGCCGGCGAGGAAACCGTAGAAATAGTCGAAGCCGTGACCCGTCGGCCAGCGATCGAAGGGTCCCATCGCCGTGGTCTGGTCGGCCGGCGTGTTGTGCCACTTGCCGAACGCCGCGGTCTTGTAGCCATAGTTGCGCAGGACTTCGGGCATCGTCGCCGAGGTCTTCGGGATCACGCCGGTGTATCCGTCCCAGTCGACCGCGCGCTCGGCGATCGTGCCGTTGCCGACGCGCTGGTGGTTGCGGCCAGTCAGCAGCGCCGCCCGCGTTGGCGAGCAGATCGCCGTGGTGTGGAAGGTGTTGTAACTCACGCCCTGGCTTGCGAGCCGGCTGAGCGTCGGCGTATTCATCTCGCCGCCGAACGTCGATGCCTGGCCGAATCCGACGTCGTCGAGGAGGATGATCAGCACGTTTGGCGCACCAGGCTTCAGGTGCTGCGGCTGCGCGCGGCGCTTATGCACGGAGTCCTGCAGACGCGGCGCCGCCTTGCTTGCCGACGGTACCGGCGGAAACGGCAGTACCGAGCCGTCGCTCGGCGTGGCGGTCGTCGTCGCGGCATGAGCCGGGAATGTGGCTCCCGCGCCCGCGCATAGGAGTAACGCCCAGCTCAATCTAGACAGGTTCTTCATGGCTTCAACACCTTGGTTCCCACGGGTGGTCGTCATTCGTCTCTATTGCTCCAACCCGCGTCATTTCTTGAGATACGCGATCTTCGTCGTGCCGATCGTTCCGTTGAATGCGAACGGCGCCTGATCGTAGTAGTCGAGTGAAACGGGCGAGTCGAGATCGACGCCGATGTCGAACGTTGCATTCGAGGTGAAGTGCAGCGACATGGCCGCCGGCACCCGGCCCTGTCCCACCACCGCACCATTCACTCTCAGCGTGATGTCCATCGGCCCGCCGATCTTGTCGACCAGCTTCGATTCGACCTCGATCTTCGCCTTGCCCAAAGGCAGTCTGGCCCTGGACTTGATCTTCGTGCGCTGGACCTCGAACAGGTTGAACTCGTAGTTCAAGAAGCCGTCCTTCACGTAGGTTGTGACGCCGCCGGAAAAGCCGGCCAGCGCGTACAGCACACCGTTGGCGTTCGCCGGCACGTCCACCTCCATGGCGACAAGACTGCTGTTCTTGCCGAGCTTGGGTGCCGCGGATTCCGGCATGCGCGTGATGGGGAAGTCAAAGGTCCATTCGGTGAGGGGCGATGCCGGGGCGTCTTCGGGATGGAACATCGCGGTGGACCACAGGCCGCCGCCGATGGGCAGGTTCTTGTTCTTCTTGGACTCCTCGATGAAGAGGGCCTTCATCTCCTCGAGCTTCTTCGGGTTCGCTGCGGCGAGGTCCTTCGCCTGGCTCCAGTCCTGGTCGATGTTGTAGAGCTCCCACTTGTCGGTCAGCGGCGACCATTCCTTGATGCCCTTCGGCAAGCCGCCCACCCAGGGTTCACGCGGACCCGGAGCGCTGGCAAACCAGCCGTCGTGATAGATGCCTCGGCTGGCCATGATGTCGAAGAACTGGGTCTTCCGCGTTCCCGGCGCCTTGGCATTGCCGAACGTGTAGACCATGCTGACGCCGGCGATCGGATCCTGCTCGAAGCCGTTCACAACACGAGGCGCGGTGATCTTCGTCAGCTCGTAGATCGTCGGCACGATGTCGATCACGTGGTGGAACTGTGGTCGAGCGGTCGCATCGGCCTTGATGCGCTTCGGCCAGGCGACAGCCATCGGCTGGCGGATGCCACCGAAGTAAGCCCCCATCAGCTTGGTGCCCTGGTACGGCGTGCTGCCCGCCCAGGCCCATCCGGCGTGGAACATGTTGTCGGTCTTCGGGCCGCCGAGCGCGTCCAGACCACCGAGCTCTTTCAGGGCCTCGATGTGCTGCGCGATCGTGGTCGGAATGCCGTTCTGCGCAAGTTGCTCGCTGATGGTGCCGTTAAGGCCCTCCGATGAGGAGCCGTTGTCACCCCAGATGTAGAAGATCAGCGTGTTGTCCAGCTTGCCCTGGCGTTCGATCTCGGCGATGAGCCGTCCCGCGTTGTAGTCGGCATGCTCGGTGAAGCCGGCGAACACTTCCATCAGTCGGCGCTGGAACGGTCTTTCTGCCTCGGGGATCGAGTCCCACGAAGCCATGGACGCGGGGCGCGGCGTGAGTTGGGCGTCTTGCGGAATCCAACCCTTCGCCTTGGCGCGCACGAAAGTGCGTTCGCGATACCTGTCCCAGCCGTCGTCGAACTTGCCCTTGTACTTGTCGGCCCACTCCTTCATCACCTGGTGCGGGCCATGCGATGCCCCCGGAGCCCAGTACATGAAGAACGGCTTGTCCGGCGCGTAGGCCTTCTGCTCGCGTAGCCACTGGATGGCATCTTCGGCAATGTCCTCGGTCAGGTGGTAGCCCTTCTTGGGGTGCAGGGTCACGGGGCTGGTGTTGCGCGTCAGGGTCGGCTCATACTGCGAAGCCTCGCCGGCCAGGAACCCGTAGAAGTACTCGAAGCCGTAACCGGTCGGCCAATAGTCGAACGGTCCCTTGCTGGTGATCTGCTCCTCGGGTGTGTTGTGCCACTTGCCCCAGGCGCCGGTGTTGTAGCCGTAGTTCTTGAGCACTTCGGCGACGGTCGCCGACGATTTGGGGATGGTTCCGCTGAAACCATCAAAATCGTTGGCGATCGCCGAGATCTGGCCGTTGCCGACAAAGGTGTGATTGCGCCCGGTGAGCAATGAAGCCCGCGTGGGCGAACACATCGCCGTGGAGTGAAAACGGTTGTAGGAAATGCCCATCTTCGCCACGCGATCAAGAGTCGGCGTGTTGATCTCACCACCGTAGGTCGAAGGCGTGCCCGGCCCGACGTCGTCCATCAGGATGATCAGGATGTTCGGCGCGCCGCCGGAAAGGCGCTTCGGCTCGACGCGCTTCTTGTAGGTCGAGGTCTCCATCGTCAGCCCCGCCTTGGAGCCGGAGGGCGTGGGCGGGAACGGCAGCACCGAGCCGTCGTCGGGCGTGGGGGTCGGTGATGCGGCATGGCATTCAAATGGGGCAATTGCGCTCATGCAGAGCAGTAACGCCGCACTCAGGCCGGAGAGGATCTTCATCGGTTCATCGCCTCAAATCTTGTTGAACTTCATCACTTCACTCCGAACGGGGACGAAGGCCAAGGTCATTCTTCAGATGCAGGTTCTCTTCGGCTTCAGAACTTGTAGACCGCCTTCAGCCAGATGTAGTCGCCGTCCAGGCGGTTCTTCGTGTCCATCTCGAACAGCCATTTGAACTCGACCAACAGCGTCTCAGTCTTGCTCAAGGGCTGGATGTAGCCGATCACTGGGCCGAGCCCCGCGGTGCGCCCCTTGAAGCAGCCAAGCACCGCGCCCGAGCCGCTGTCGCAGCTCACCTGCTGGAAATAGAACCCTTCGGCGCCGAGCGTCATCAGCCCCGTGCCCACCGGCAGGATCTGCTCGATCGTGCCGTCGAAGTGCAGCACACTGCCGCTCTTGTAGTCGGTGTCCGGATTCTCGGTGTTGATCGCGTAGCCGGTGTTCAGCAGTGCATTGAAGCCGCTCTTCGGGTTGCTGTAGGTCACGCCGAACACCGGATCGAAGGTCCAGTAGTTCAGACCCGGATTGCCGAGCCGGCCCTCCTGATAGCTGCCGGTCGGCGCGTAGATCGGCAGCACGAAGTTGTATTGCCAGTGGCTTTCGGGTTCCTTCCACGCCAGCATGGCCGGAATGAACGTCAGGTCACCGAAGCCTGAGACGCTGCTGTCGACCCGTCTCGTCACTCCGCTGCGCGACTGCACGCTGGCCGAGACGTCCAGCAAGGAGTACGGCAGGGCCGCGACCATCGAGTAGGTCG
Source organism: uncultured beta proteobacterium (assembly GCA_963754065.1). Taxonomy (GTDB): domain Bacteria; phylum Pseudomonadota; class Gammaproteobacteria; order Burkholderiales; family Burkholderiaceae_F; genus JALORV01. Next base: position 6,245 of record CAVWFH010000009.1, read on the forward strand.
CCCCGAGAACCTTTCCCTCGAAGGCATAGATGCCCGCCAGAACGAAGGTGTTTGCAGTCGCCTCCAGGTTGCTGGCCAGCCCGGCCGCGGTCGGGATCTGCTTTCGTCGCGCTGCCGCTGTAGTTGAGGTACATCGGCTTGATGATCATGCCCGGCGCAGTCGGCGCGTTGTCGATGAGCGTGGCCATGGAGCCGGGGATCACGTGAGTCGTTCCGCCCTCGCCGGCGGTAGCAACGGTGGGAGCCACCATAGCTGCGGCACATACCGCGGTGGCGAGGCTAACCCGGCAGGCTAATCCCGAGCACTTAGTTCTTCTGCCTGTCGTCATTGCGAGCTGCTCCCTCTTTCACGGGTTGGGTTTCCGGAGACTTCCGGGTCTCGTTGATATTTGGCTTCGGTGGCCGGTACTGGCGCGCGACCCGGTCCCAGTCCGTCGGTGTAACCCGACTGCCGAAGACGCCTGTCGTGCGGGTGCTGAACCGGATCCTGCTGCAAGTTCCTGGCCGACACCGGTGCAACGCGTGCGGTCGATGCTTTGCGTCGTGACGCCTCTTGCTGAACGGGAGGAAGCTGAACCAGCGCGATCAGGCCCATGGCGCCAGCGGCCACGGCTATCTGCACGAACAGTTTCATCGACGGTCTCCGCAGCTCGGTGCCAGGTCGCATCAGTTCGGCGACATGATCTTTTGATGAGTCGAGCGCCCGACCTTCAGGCCGCTTGGCGCAAAAGGTAGGAAAAAGGGCGTCGCCGCGATGCGGGACGCCCTTCACCCAGTCCAGGCCCGAACGCGTTACTTCGACTGCACGCCGGTCACCTCAACTTCGACGCGACGGTCGGGGGCCAGACAGGCGATCAGCGCCTGCTGTGTCTTCGCCTGACCCTTGGCCTTGCAGTCGGCTTCGGTGACTCTCACCTGCGTTTCGCCACGGCCCTCGGTGGTGATGATGGAGGCCGGCACGCCTTCCTTCACCAGGAAATCCGCAAAGGCGCGCGCGCGCTGCTCCGACAGCTTCTGGTTGTACGCGTCCGTGCCGATCGGGTCGGTGTGCCCGATCACCTTGACCGAGGTGGCGGTAAAGCCAGCCGCACGAAGGGCCCTGATCACATCGTCGGCGCGTTGACGCGCGACGTCTGACACCTTGGCGCTGTCGAACGCGAACAAACCGTCAGCCGGGAGCGTGAAGGTCCGCTTGGTCGGCTGCGGCGGCGGCGGGGGCGGCGGCGGGGGCGGCGGGGGCGGGGCGGCCCTCACCGGTGCGGGCGGCGGCGGAGGTGGCGGCGGCACGGCGACCGTGGGCTTGGGCCCGAACGGAATCTGCAGGCCTGCGGTAACTACCCAGTCGCCGAACGCGCTGCCGCTGACGCGGTCGCCCATGTTGAAGTCGTAGCGATAGCGGCCGTCGACGTAGAAGCGACCCCACGAGAACGGGTAGGCCATGCCGACACCGGCGGCCAGGTACGGACTGACGTCCGTATCAATGCCACCGCCGAAGTTGCCGACGCGATCCCAGATGGCGCCCGCACCGACCAGGCCATAGAACTGCATGTTGCTCCAGCGTGCAACGCCCTCGCGGCCGCCGAAGTACCACTTGCCGTCCACGCCCAGAGTCGAAACCTGCCAGTCTGTCGGCGAACCGTCTCGGTCCAGCTGCTCATAGGACCCGCGCAGTTCCATGTCCCACCAGGGATTGACGGCCCGGCCCACCGCGATGCCGGCACCGAATCCGTCGTCGGAGCGACGCGCGCTGTCGGCAAAGGTGTAGGTGCCAAACGGCGCGACATACCAGCGGTCGTCGAACCACTTGTCCGCCGGGTAGGACATCTGCGCACTGGCCGCCAGTGGCGCCATGGCCATGCAGGCCAGCGCAATCGATCGCAATACGGGCTTGCTCATTCTTTCATTCCTCCGCTCGAAGGTCTTATTCGATCTGTTTGTCGTTTGAATTCGTGTAGTAGGAGAGAGGCGACAGCTCGTTCGCCGCACGACTCTCTCTCTTGGTCGATCTTAGGTCCGCCGCTTCGCCAAGCTTGTCGCCAATTGGACAAGTCGCGTCATTGCGCAACTCTTTCGGGATTGACGAACCTGGCGTGGAAAGTCGGGCTGCTTCCCATTCGGAAATCCAGCCATCTAATGTGGGGCGCCGGCGCCGCGCAACGCCTGTTGCGGCACCAGCAGCCGCACCGCGATCAGACCTGGATCAGTTCCACTTTTCTTCGCGGCACTCGCTGCGCCGCTTGTCGTTGTCCAGCTTGCTGCAGTCGACTTTCTTGCCGTCATTGCTTCCGTACTTTTGTTGACGGCATTCCTTGCGCAACTTGTCATTGTCGAGCTTGCCGCAGTTAACGCCGTCGAACTTGTTCTTGTCGTCTTTCGCCACGGCCATCGAGCTGGCCAGACACAGGATCACGATCGGCAGCAATTTCATTAAACGCATGATGTAGAACTCCTTGTAATGGGTCATTTCAAGCAAGAGCAACTACCTGTTCGACTTGACCTAGTTGCCCGACGAAAACTTCTCGGCTCGCGTGTGCGAATGGCGCGCGGCCTGGCTGCAATCAGTTGGTCGCTTTGTCGACCTTGTTCTTGGCCTTCTCGGTCGGCGTGTCCTCCTTCCGCTTGTCGAGCGGCCCCTTGTCTTCGACGCCGGCCGTGCGCTTGGCGGTGTCCGATGCGGCCTCCTTCGGGTCGCAGCGCCCGCCGACACCGACGGTGGCTTTGGTGGCCGCGCTCTTGGCCGCCTTCTCGGGCGTGCATTCGGGGTCGAGTGGGCCGGCCAACGCGAGTTGCGTGCACGTTGCCAGGGCGATCGACAAAGCGGTCAATGCAGTCTTGTTCATATCGTGTCCTTCAGTGATAGTCCTGCCGGCAAGGACCGGCAGGGATTCGAAACAAGTCTCAAGCGTCATTGCTCGGCAGTCGTGGGTACCCATCGACCCGGATCGGCGACCTAGAACGCGGGTACCAGCAGCGCTACGCCTGCGCGGACCACCCACTTCTGATTGCCAAGGTCATTCTTGAAGTCATAGCCGAGTTCGACATTCGGTCGCCATTTCTGGCCCCACATACTCACTACCTGACCGTAATTCACACTGGTCAGCAGCGACGACCAGCGCGACCGCTCGAAGTCGTAAACGATGGCGCTGTTGCCCAGCGACAGCGAGCGCCCAGCGCCGAGTTGGTAACTGAAGATCGGCTGCAGGTTGACGAGGCCGACGTCCGGGGCGTTGTCCTTGCCGGCGAACGAGAAGAACGACTGCGCGAACAGGCCCCAGTTGTACTGCTTGGTTGACGAGTTGACGAAGCCCAGCGCCGGTCCTGCGGTCCACTTGTCGGTGGTCAGGCCATTCGCGCCGGTCGGTAACGTGCCGGAGATGCCGACGCCCCAACGTCCCCAGGGCTGGTGCGAATACCACCAGATCGAAGATCGTCGTGTCGACCAGCCCGGTTGCGCCCGACGGCGACGAAGTGGCGTAGGGCTGCGTGACGCGCAGGATGTGCTGCATCGACCCAAGTGAAAACGGGATCGCGGTGCGGAACACGACCTGGTTGGCCGAGTCGTCCATGCCGTGGAAGCTTGGCGTGTACCAGTCGTTCAGCTGGAACGACATCAGTGCCGCGGTCGGGTCGGTTGCCTGCGCGGCGAGTTCGTCGTTGCTGTCGGCCCGCTGCGCCAGAGGCGAGCGGGGACAGCAGGAGCGCAGCGAGCGTCAGACCAGCGCGCAGCAACCGAATCTCCGACTTCCGGCACGAGTTCCTAGCGCACAGGAGATACAACGACATACTGCACACTGGACCCGACGTACTGCGGCTGGTACCACGTCGAGCCGCACTGCTGGTACAGGATGTTGCCGACCTGGACCGGAACACATGCGGGCGGCAGCGCGTTGACGGTGGAACCGATGATGGCGCTGGTGACCGCCACGGTGGCGCCGACGGCCAGCGCCGTGCCGACCGGGTGGTAGTCGCGGTCGACGTCGACGTCGACATCCACATGCCGGTTCGAGTTGACGTTCACGTTCCTGTTGACGTTGGAATTGACGTTGACGTTCTTGTTGACATTGGCATTCGCATTGACATTCTTGTTCACGCTGGTGCGGGTCGAGTTCTTGACGTCTCTGCCGGCATGCGCAGCGGTCGAGATGAACCCCGCGGTGAGCACCACTGCGATCATCGTCAGCGTGGTGAGCGATCCTAATTTGCGTTTCATTGGTTTCCTCGCTTCAGTTCTTGACTGCCTGGACCGTCGCCATCTCGATCCGCTTCGCATCCTTGGGCGGCGTGAACGCGAACGTCGAGGACTGCAGCTTCGGCGCAGTGTTCCATTTCAGAACTGCCGCGTACTGCGGCTGCGACGGTTCGTCCGTGGTTGGTGATGACGATCTTGCAGGGCAGCGGATGCGCTCCGCGCTCGATCCAGATCTGCCAGTCGACGTCTGACTGCCGGTAGGCATAGTGCCCACAGTCTTTTCCGCCGATACGGGCAGGACCGAAGTAGGCCGCGGACGTGATGTCGTCGACGCCTCCCTTGTCCGTGCCCCACAGGAAGAGGTCGGCGAGCGGCAGCGGCAGGCCGTACTTCTGGTTGGCCACCTGTACCAGTTCCGTCAAAGTGCCGGGGGCGGAGACGGTGGCGTAGTAGTTCATCCGCGGCGAGTACTGGGTCAACGTCTTTCCGTCGAAGATGTAGTCGCGGGTGCGGCGATCCGACCGCACTTCGGCGCGCAGGCGGTTCGGGAACTCGACCGTGTAGTCGAGCGAACCCGCGAACTGAATCTTCTGGCCAGTCGTCAGCACTTCGTCAATCGCTGTGTCTGCGTGGAGAGAAAACGCCTTCAGGGACCGCAGGTACTTGCCCATCGACGTCAGGGCCTCGATGGCCTTGGCGTCGCGTTGAATGGCAGGCGTCGGTGTCGGCGCTGTCAGCGGACTGCTGCGCACAGGCCGCGCCCGCCGTTGCGAGCAGCACCGTGAACGCGGACGCAAACAGGAAGTGAGGACGCCGCACCGCGCCTCGCACATAGGTATTGGAAGGAGCTTGCCGCACGTCTGTTGTCCCCATGTTGAATGTGCGTCCGACCGGACGCTGACCTGACTCGCACTTGAAACCGGCGCATGGCCAAAGGGTCGCTGCGCTGGCTTTGTAGCCCGTAAACGCTACGGCAGTTGCGTAGCACATGCTGTCGCAATTGCGACAACACGCTTCATTTGTCGATGGCACCGGACGGTGATCTGCGACCGCGTGGCGGGAGTCGCAGAAGCGGGTGTGGCAGACTTGTCGCATCTGAGACAAATTTCCCCCGCCGCATCGTGAGGCTCGCCGAACAACAATCATTGATCAGTCGCCTGAGCCAGGGCTCATGGTTCGGCCGATCGCCTCAAGCGTTGCGTGAACGGGTGATCACGCGCTCCAGCGTGCGCAGCTACGACAAGGGCCAGTTACTCAGCCTGGAAGGTAGCCCTCCGAAGGGGCTCTTCGCTGTGCTCGAGGGGCAGGTGCATCTGGTTGCGGCCATGGGCACCGGCGACGAAGCTCTACTGCATGTCGGTGGGCCTGGTTTCTGGTTTGGCGAGTTTGGTGTGCTGACCGGAAACCAGACCGTGGTGACGGTCATTGCGCACACACCGGTGCGGGCACTGCTGCTTCCCAAGTCGCAGTTTGATCTCATCGTTGAAGAGGACCCGCGCAGCTTTCGCTACTTCGCCGAACTGATTTTCGAGCGATACGCAGTCCTGGTGCGCGCGTTTGCCGACATCCAGGAGAGCACGCCTGATACTCGACTGCGGCGGCGCCTCGCGGCCCTCGTGCATCTTCAGCGGGAAGACCGGATGGAAGCCGGCCGTGTGACGCTTGGTGTCACCCAGGCCGATCTGTCTCGCATGATCGGGGTCTCGCGCCAGACGTTGAACCGTTTGCTCGGTCGACTGCAGGAGCAGGGCCTCATCGACCTGGGATTCAGGAAGATCATCGTGCCCGACCCGCGTCGACTGGGAGAAGTCGCGGACGAACCAGAGACAGAGATCGCACTGTCGACTCGGCCACGCACCGGCCGGTCAGCTCGAATCTAGGGCGCCGTCGACGCAACACATGTGCCGCTTTCGCTGCACTGCCGGACGGAGTAGCGGGACGGGATCGTATGGCCTTGTGGCCCGCGCACTTGTCACGAAACGGACAATTCGCGCTCCCGCAGCCCGTTCGATAGAAATTGCCGGGTCAGTGCGTCGGCGCACGCCATGGCGCGAGCGCCGGTTTGTCCTTTCGCTCAGCGACCTGCTTTCCAGATCGTCTTGCCTTCCTTGATCGTCTCGACGACCTTGATGTCCTTGATCGCCATCGGCTTCACCTTCAGCGGGTTCTTGTCGAGGATCACCAGGTCGGCGAGCTTGCCGGCTTCGAGCGAGCCCTTGATGTCGCCCTCGCGGTGCTGATCGGCGGCCCAGATCGTCATCGCCTTCAGGCCTTCCATCGGCGTGACGCGCTGGTCGGCGCCGATGACCGCTCCGGCGCGCGAGACGCGATTGACGGCGGACCACAGCATGAACATCTGGTCGAGCGGCGCGACGACGAAGTCGGTGTGATTGGTCGGCTTCAGCCCCTTGTCGATCGCGTCGCGCATCGGGCTGATGGTACATCGCCTGCTCCTTGCCGCGGTTGGCGATGTGCGCCTCGGCGAAGTAATAGGTGTGCAGCGTGTAGAACGACGGCCGGATCTTGTACTGCACGTACTTGTCGATCTGGTCCTTGCGCGTGAACTGCGCGTGGATCATCGTGACGTTGCGTTCCTTGCCGAGGTCGGCCGCAGCGGCGGCCTCGTGCGCCTTGATGAAGGCATCGATGGCGCCATCGCCGTTGGCGTGCAGGTTCAGCGGCACGTTGAGGTCGTACACGGCCTTCACCGCCTTGTTGACGACTTCCTGCGGCGCCGTCAGCTCGCCGCTCCAGTCCTTCTCGCCGCCCGGACCGCCCGTGAGGTACGGCTTGGTGAAGAACGCGGTCTTGCCCTGCGGCGAGCCGTCGATGGTGATCTTCACGCCGCCGATCTTCAGCCGGTTGTCGTACTTCTGCCAGCCGGACACCGGGTTGTCCTTCAGCACCGCCTCGAGTTCGGTGATGAACGGATAGGCAATCACGTCGATGACGTAGCCGCCGGACTTCGCGGCACGCTGCATCAAGGCAAGTTCCGCGGCGTGCGTCGCACCTTCGTGCGCAGTGGTGACGCCCGCGGCCGCGTACAGCTTCTGGCCCGCGATGGACCACTCGACCTCCTGTGCCGAAGTCGGCTTCGGCAGCGAAGCGAAGATCGGCAGGTACGCCGTTTCCATGATCAGCCCGTACGGCTCGTTCGTCCCGGGCTTGCGCACGATGACGCCGCCCGGCGGCGTCTTGGTCTCGGCGCTCAGGTTCCACTTCTTCATCGCGGCCGAGTTCAGCACCGCGCCGTGCATCGACACATGACCGGCGAGCACCGGGTTGTTCGGAAACGCCTGGTCGAGATCGTCGCGGTTCAGCAGCCGCCCGTTCGGCATGACGTTTTCGTCGTAGCCGTAGCACTGGATCACTTCGCCCCTTGGAATCTTCTTGTCGGCTGCGAACTTCTTCATCGCAGCGATGATGCTGGGTACATCCTTGGCAGGCCCCGCGGGCGGCGCGTAGAGGTTGCACTGATTGGCCACCGTCAGCGAACTGAAGTAGTGGCTGTGCGCGTCGATGAATGCGGGCAACAGCGTCTTGCCCGCGAGGTTCACCACCTTCGTCTTCGCGCCCTTGTGACCTGCTTCCACCGACTTGCGGTCGCCGACGGCGAGGATCTTGCCGTCCTTGACCGCCAGCGCCTGGGCCGACGGTGCTTTGTCATTCATCGTCACGATGTCGCCGCCGACATAGATCGCATCCGCGGCGGTGGATGGCTGCCCGAAGGCGGGCGCGGCAAGAAATGCGGCGCCGATCAGCGCCGCAAGTTGAGTCAGAGTCCGGTGTTTCATTCTTGGGTCCTTACTTGCTCAGCGGGGATCGCGGTTTACGCCGGGATTGACTGCGCGCGCTAACACTCGCCGCGCCGGTCAAGCGCGCGGGATCCGGGATCCGGAGACGCCGGAATCCGACTTCGATCAGGTGATCCGCTTCGAGCCGCTTTAATGCGGCATTCAGAGTCTGCCGGGAGACACCAACCATCGCGGCAAGATCGCCTTGAGCGACTGTCAACTCGACGGCGCCGGTGCGCTGGCCTGATTCGGCGCTTCGCATTTGCGCCAGCGTCGCGAGCCGGGACGCGATAAGGTCTTCTGCGTGCAGGCTGAGGCTCTCCGCGTAGAGCCGGATCAGAAGCTCGAATCGCTCGAGCGCCTTATTCGCGAACCGCCGGTAGGACTTCGGATCCTCGCGGATCAGCCGTTCATAGGCCGAGCGCGGCAGCAGAAGGGTGTGCACCGCACTGTGGGCCGCGACCTCGAAGGACATCGGCGTGCCGCGGACCAGTGCCGACTGGCCGAACCAGGCGCCCGGCCCCGCGATGTAGAGCAGGACCTTGTTACTGGCGTGACTGGCGCGGAGCCATGCGACCCTTCCGTCGAGGATCACGTACAGACCCTTCGGGTGCGCGCCCTGCGCGGCGATGACCTCGCCCTTGGCAAACGAGCGCGGGACCAGCCGATCGACGATGGTGTCCTGCAACTTTCCAGGAAGGCTTCCGAACCAGGCCCCTTTGCTCAACCGATCCTTCAATTTCTTGAATTCCTGAGGTTTCATGCCGGCCTCCCGCTACTCCATGCCCCGATCGCGCAAAGTGCGCGAGTGCCGCGTGTACTTGTCCATCGGCGTCCGCGGACTTGAGTATCTTCTTCATCGCGCCCGACCGCACGCCCGTGTCGAACTTCCTGTACCTGACCTCAATGCGCTCTAACCTTCGGTCGAATCGCGGAAGCCACTTCGTGCATCGAAAGGTTGCGACGGCGTTTCAAGAGTTGCCTCTCCACTTTGCCCAGGCCACCATGGCGGCGAAGGCGGCCAGCACACCCACCGCATTCAGAGCGGTTCCGGCATATCGCCAGAATTCCGACGGCCAGAGCGAAGGATCTGCCGTGAATGCATTGACAACCGCAGCAAGCGCCAGCAGTCCAGCGGCGATCGACACCACCATGTAAACAACCGGCGCGCGGCCGATTGTCTCGACACACGTCGCGGCAATTGCCAGCAGCGCCGCGGCGGCGCTGATCGAGGTGGTCGGGCCTAACGCATGCGCCCCGTGCGCAACCAGGGTGACGCCGACGACGTTCCACAGGGCTGATAGGAGTGCCCAGGAGACTTGCGCCAGGAGTCCCCAGCCGACAATCTCGCGCAGCGATGCCTTCGGGGCAATGCGCCAGCGGTCCGGAACGCTTTCCGACTGGGAACCGCTCTCGCTCACCGCGGCGCGGCTCCGACCGGCTTAAGCACCATCTGGACATGCGCCGGCGCACCGCGCGTGATCACCGCGCAATGCTGGTCACTGATGAAGAGGAGCTTGCCGCTGTCCTCGATGCGGGCGCTAACGGCATAGGTCATGCGCGGGTCGATGCGCGCGGAGTCGTAGGCAATCTCGAACTCGAATGGCACCTGCCCGCCGCCCGCCCGAATGATCTGCTCACCGAGCACAAGGGCCGGAACGTCGGCGCGCGAAACGTCGACCAGCTGCACCGTGATCACCGCATCAGGCGGCAGCGCGATCCGCTGCAGATAAGTGACGGTGCCGGTCACATTCGGCGGCGAGGCCGCCTGACCGCTGCCGGCGGGTGCGGCGCCCATGGAGGAGCAACCGGCCCGCATGGCGGGAAGGAGAAGGACGCCAAATGTCTGGAGAAGGGTCAGCATGGCAGATTGAGGTCGGGAAGCTCGTACCCGTACCGACAGGGGTCCGGGCAAACCAGAGAGTCTGGTCGCTGCGGTAAGCTCGCGCTGTCAAATTCCCGACAATTGAACCCTCTGAGTGACTCCTGCAGCACGAAATCCGGGCGGCCGACGCCGCGCTACTGAAGCGGGACTCGTGGTTCGGCAGACGTTCGGAGTCATTGCAGTTGGAGAGTATTCGCGTGCCAGCGAGCGCATCGCTTCGGCCGGGGCAAATTCATCATCGGTGAAGGTCAGCCAGAGAAAGTCTTGTATGCCCGCCTGCACGGCCGCACTCTCGCCTGGCCCAATTGCAGAAGCTCAACGGGGATGCGGCCGAGGCAAGAACGATCACGGTGTGGCAGACCGAGCTGCCCAACATGGTCGGTCTGTCACGCCAGACGCTGAACCTGCTGCTTGCTCGCATGCTGTCGCGTGGCGTCATCGACGCGGGGTACCGCAAGATCCGCGTGCTGACCTGAGCGCCCCGTGGTGACTCCTCATACAAGCAGCGCGAGCATTGTCGGGACTTCGTCCTGGCTTTCTCGTCGCGTGCTGTCGTGGGCTGCCTACGACGTTGCGAGTTCGACCTATGCCGCGCTGGTCCCGACGTTGTTTGGCCTGTACTTCGTCTCGCGGGTTGGACACGGAACTCCTGCGGCCGGGGCCTGGGGCATCGTTGCGGCCGCAAGTCTGGTGGTGGCGGGCCTGCTGTCCCCTCTGGTCGGAGCCTACGCGGACCGCGGCGGACGCTGGCGTTCGACCGTGGCACTGGCAACGGCAGCCTGTGTCCTGGCCGTGCTGCTGCTTCCGCTTGCTTCGCGCAATGGCCTGCTCGTGGCGGCCGCCGCGTTTCTGGTCGCACAGGTCGCCTATGCGCTGGCGACGAGCGTGTATGACTCCTACGTGATCGACATCGCGCCCGCCGCGAATCGCGGCCGGGTTTCCGGCATCGGGTGGGCGTTCGGACTGTGCGGTGGAATGGCCGCAATCGCCGTCGCCTTGCTGATGACACGCGGACTTCCGCCCGCGGGCCAGGTCGATCGACTGTCCAGTGTCTTCATCATGTCTGCCGTGATGTTCGCCATTCTTGCCGTACCCGGAGTGGCCGGGCTGCGCGGCCTGCGGCGGGCCCCGGATGGCGTGAACGGAAAGGCCGACGCGACGTTCGCCAGTTTGCGGGCCGTCGCAGGCACGCTGCGCGATTGGCGCAGCCACCGGATGGCACTGCAGGTGCTGCTGTCGTTTTTCCTGATCAACGACGTGTTGGTGACGATCCAGTTTTTCATCGCGATCGTGCTCTCGGCCCGCTTCGGACTGACGGTGGAGGGCCTGTTGTGGCTATCGCTGCTGTTCCACCTGATCGCGGTGCCGTCGACGATCCTGCTCGGCGTGCTGGCCGACCGACGTGGCGCGCGTGTCACGTTGGCAGGCATGTGTGTCGTGCTGGCGTGCGCGATTCTGCTGCTGGCCTTCGGACGCGCGACCTGGACGCCGACGCTTGCGGTCGTGATGCTGGGTTTCGTGTACGCCGCGATTCAGGCTGTTTTCCGTGCTCTTTACGCGGCGTTGGTCCCGTACGACCGGGCGGCCGAACTGTTCGGGTTCAATTCGATCGCGGGCCGGCTGTCGGCCGCGGTGGGTCCGCTGCTGTTCGGCGCCGCCGTGGCGGTGCTCGGAAGCCAGACGATTGCGCTGTGCCTGTTGCTGTTGCCGCTGGCTGCGGGCGTGGTGCTGTTGATCACGGTCCAGTTGCCTGCCGCGTACGCGGACGACACGCGCGTCGCGAACTCGGCGCGCGCGGCCTGACGTCGACCGGTTGCGACGACGGCGGCTCAGGCCTTGAGCCGCGCGGTCGCGCGAATGGCGGACAAGGTGGCGTTAGGTGTGATGACTTCGGGATCGGTGCGAAGCTCGATCAGCGCCGGCAAACGCTTTTCCCGTATGAACGACAGGGCCGCCGCTAGCGCCGTTCCGAACTCGTCGGTCGTGCCGACGGCGGAGCCGTAGGCGCCGAAGGATTGCGCATAACGGGCGAAGTCCGGATTGGTGAGCCGCGTGCCGTGATCCCGCCCCGGGAACTCGCGTTCCTGGTGCATGCGGATCGTCCCGTACATCGAGTTGTTGAACACCAGGATCAGCACTCCGGCGCCGTACTGCAGCGCCGTCGCGAGTTCCTGTCCGGTCATCAGGAAGTCGCCATCGCCGGCAAAGGCGACCACGGTGCGTTCGGGCGCCGCGATCTTCGCGGCGATCGCAGCCGGCACGCCATAGCCCATGCTGCCGGCCGTCGGCGCGAGTTGCGTGCGCAGGCCCGGATAGCGCCAGAAGCGATGGGCCCAGCCGCTGAAATTGCCGGCGCCGTTGGTGAGGATCGCGTCGTCCGGCAGCGCACGCCGCAGGATCTGGATGACTTCCCAGAGATCGAGCGCCGGATGCGCATGCGTATAGACGGCAGGTCGCTGCTGCCATGACTCGAATTCGGCGCGCGCACCTTCGAGCAAGGGACGCCACGGCGGCTCCTCGACCGGCACCATCATCGCCAGACGCGACGCGAACTGCGGCATGCCGGCGTTGATTGCCAGGCTCGGCTGATACACGCGTCCGAGTTCCTCGGCGCCGGAGTGCACGTGGACCAGCGTCTGCTGCGGCACCGGTGCGGTCAGCAGCGTGTAGCCCGAGGTGGTCATCTCGCCCAACCGCGGTCCGATGGCGATCACGAGATCCGCTTCGCGGATGCGCAGGGCCAGCCTGGGATTGATGCCGACGCCGACATCGCCGACATAGTTCGGATGCCGGTTGTCGAACACATCCTGCGCGCGGAACGCGCACGCCACCGGCAGGTAATTCGCCTCGACGAAGCGCTTGAGGTTGTCGCAGGCAGCTTCGGTCCAGCCGGGTCCGCCGGCAATCACGATCGGGCGCTGGGCTCGGCCCAGCAGGCGGCGCAGTCCGGCGACCTGCATGTCCGACGGGGCCGCCTGGACCGGCTGATGGCACAGCGCGTCGGTCACGTCGGCGACCTGCGGCTGCATGTCCTCGGGCAAGGCCAGCACCACCGGTCCCGGTCGTCCACTGGTCGCCACCTGGAACGCGCGCGCGACGAACTCCGGGACGCGCGCTGCACTGTCGATCTGCGCAACCCACTTGACCATCGGCCCGAACATCTGGCGGTAGTCGATCTCCTGGAATGCCTCGCGCTCGGCAAAATCGGTGCCGACCTGGCCGACGAACAAGATCACCGGTGTGGAGTCCTGGAACGCGGTATGGATGCCGATCGCTGCATTGGTGGCACCGGGGCCGCGCGTGACGAATGCCACGCCCGGCTGGCCGGTCAGCTTCGCATAGGCATCGGCCATGAAAGTTGCGCCCGACTCGTGGCGCGTGACGATCAGCTTGATCATCTCGCGCGCGTCGTACAGCGCATCGAGCACGGCGATGTAGCTTTCGCCCGGAACGCAGAACGCGTGATTGACGCCCTGGATCAGCAGTTGGTCGACGAGGATGCGGGCGCCGGTGCGTGATGCCATGCGAGCGTTACTGCCGGAAAATGGTCACGCAGGATAGCAGCGCGCGTCACCGCCCGAGCCGCACGGCAGCGGTCAGCGGTTGCGGCGAAGTGGCAGGTAGAGGTCCTGGCGGTACGTCAGAACGGCCCCAGGTGTGAACACGACCAGGGCCGAGAACAGCATTCCCGACAGCAGCGCCTCGCCCCAGGCGAGCAGCAGCGAATACGCCAGGTGGTCGCCCAGCATCCGCGGCGCTGCGCCTGACTCGGCGACAGAAAGCGACAGGATCAGCACGCTCGTGCACGCCGTCGCGAACAGCGTGACGAACAGTCCGTTGCCGATGATGAACACGAAGAGATTCCGCGGCAGTCGCCGCTCGATCTGCCGCTGCAGTGCGCTCGCCAGCCAGGCCGGAATGACGGCGAGTACCAGACCGTTGATGCCGACGTTGAACCACGAACCGGCGTCGAGTGCGGTGTAGAGCAGCAGGGCGGCCATCAGGCCGAGGACCGCGCGGGCACGGCCAAACACCAGGGCGAAGAGCGCGCTGCCCAGCAAACCGAAGTCGAGGCCGACGGGCGAGCGCACATGCAGCGCCCAGAGCAGCGCGACCGTCACGATCGCTGCCAGCCAGCCATGCTGGGCCGCGCCCGCCGGCAGGAACCCGTGACGTACCTCGCGAACCGCCTGCGCGATCGCGGCGATGGCGATGAGCCATCCGAGCACAGACAGTCCCCACGGGGCATCGGCGTGCAGAAGGCTCATCGGGGCGGCAGGGCAGGCATGCGCAAATTATGCGGCCGCCAGGCTGCCGGGCGGGTCGGGGCCGAGGTTCGGGATAGCGACCGCGCTAGACTGAAACCGTTGTGTAACAGCCCCGAAGCAGAAGGTCAGCATGGACGAAGCGGCACCGAAGCACGTGAACCTGGACGAGGTCGCGCACCTGGTCGAGCAACTCGAGCGCGACCTGGCGCGGGTGCGCGCGGGCGGCGCCAGCGTTGACACGTTGCGCGGGGAGGTCGAGCAGTTGCGACAGGCGCTGTCGACGCCGGAGCCGTCGCACGGTGACGTGCACGAAGGCCTGCACGGCGTGCGTGAACGGCTCACTGCGCTGTCGGATGAACTGGTCGGAGATGCCTTGAAAGGCTCCGACTACATTGCCCGCATCGCCCGCATTCTCGGCCTGGGGTAGCCATGCAGTACGTCAACCTGGGCGCGAGCGGCCTCAAGGTCTCGCGCATCGGACTCGGCATGATGACCTTCGGAACGCCGGCGTGGCGTCCGTGGGTGCTCGATGAAACAGCGGCGCGCCCGATCGTGCGGCGGGCGGTCGAACTCGGGATCAACCTGTTCGACACGGCCGACATGTACTCGGCCGGCCTGTCCGAAGAGATCACCGGACGGCTGCTGACTGAGCTGGCGCCGCGCGACGAGATCGTCATCGCGACCAAGCTCTTTCATCCGGTCGAGCTCGCGTTCAAAGGCGGCAATGACCCGGGACCGAAACCGGCGATGCGTCCGAATGCGAGTGGCCTGTCGCGCAAGCGCATTTTTGCCGCGGCGGACGCGAGCCTTAAGCGCCTCGGCACCGATCACATCGATCTGTACCAGATCCACCGCTTCGATCCGGCCACCCCGATCGAGGAAACGATGGAGGCGCTGAACGACCTGGTGCGGTCCGGCAAGGTGCGCTACCTTGGGGCGTCGAGCATGTGGGCCTGGCAGTTCTCCAAGATGCAGCATGTCGCCGAGCGTCACGGATGGACTTGTTTCGTGTCGATGCAGAACCACTACAACCTGGCCTATCGCGAGGAAGAGCGGGAGATGAACCCGCTCTGCCGCGATCAGGGAGTCGGGCTGCTGCCGTGGAGTCCGCTGGCGCGGGGCTTTCTCGCCGGCAACCGCGGGCGCGATGATCGTGCCGCGGGGGCCACGGCCCGTGCTCGCACCGACGACATCGCCCTCAAGCTGTACTACGACGACAGTGACTTCGCCGTCCTCGAGGCACTCAAGGGCGTAGCGCAGGCCAAGGGCGTGACGAATGCGACGCTGGCGTACGCGTGGCTGCTGTCCCGGCACGGCGTGACTGCGCCGATCGTCGGCGCCAGCCAGACCTGGCAGCTGGAGGAGGCAGCAAAGGCGCTGGAGGTGACCCTGACGCCGGAAGACAGCGCGGCGCTCGAGGCACCTTATCGGCCGCACCCGGTTCTCGGGCACAGCTGAAAGCCGCAATTGCTCAATACCGCACTGCGCCCGGCGGGCTGGGCGGTCGGTCGGGCGGCAGCTTGGCGATCATGCAGTCGATGGACTGGTTAGTGCGCGCGTCCGTCGAGGTCATCACCATCGCCTGCACCGAGTTGCGGAAGGCGGCAGGGGTGATCCGGTTGTAGTACAGCCGCGAACTCGCATCCAGCAGCATGTCGAAGTTGCCGCCCTGTCCGCCGGCCGATGACGCATCGAACTTGCGCAGGTACATCTGCCCGATCCACAGTGGCTGGCACTGCGTCTCGACCGTATTGAGGTACTCGTTGAAACCGGTCGCCTTATAGTTCTGCCAGGCATCCGGGGCGCACGCGGACAGGGTTGCAGCCGCCCATAGCGTGGCCATGGATGTCGTGAATTTCGTACCCTGCACCGGATTCTCCCCGCCTCGTCGGCAAACCGAACGCGTCGATTGTATCGACGCACGGGGTCGATCCGCCGGTTCAGGCGTTGCGCGGCGTGGGCGTCGGGCGCAGCAGCGGCACTGCCATCTTGGGCGAGGGCGCCGTCGTGTCGCGCGCATTCCCGCAGGAGGGCCAGGCCGAGGAGCGCAGCAGGATGTTGCGCACCTTTTCCTCGAGCGTCGACTTGGTCAGCGGCTTCAGTATGGTGCCGTTGGCTCCGAGCCGGATCGCCTGCAATACGTCGTCCTTGCTGGCCTCGCTGGTGATCAGCAATACCGGCAGGTCCTTCAGCGTTGCGTCGGCACGGATCTGCCGCAGGAGCTCGTAGCCGCCGATGCGCGGCATGTTGATGTCGCTGATGACAAAGTCGTAGGCGCCCTGGCGCAGCATTTCCAGCGCCGCACGGCCGTCGCTCGCTTCGTCGACGTGCCGGAACCCGAGTTCCGAGAGCAGGTTGCGCAGGATCCGGCGCATCGTCGAAAAATCGTCGACGACCAGGAAACGGGTGGCGGTGGAGGTGGGTGGCGTGGCCATCGGTCGGTGTTGGGCGTGGAACGCGAAGCAGGTCGGTGCTCGGCGGGGACCAAGAAGGCAACAGGCCCGCTCCGGTTCCACCTCTTGGATGTCGGCACCATCCGGTCCGGCCTTGACACTGCAGGCGCTTTTCGAGCGATTGCGCCGACGTGCGGTGCCTCGAATCGTGGATCGACCTAGCGCATGAATTGGCACGCCGGGTGCGGCGTTCTCGGAGCACCCCGTTTGCGCGGAATACCGCAAACTTGGGACACGCTGATGACCCGGGACCACGCCATGGACCTCACCGAACCCACCGCCGTCGGATTCAACACGCTGAATCGCCCCACCGGCCCGGCCACGCTGGGCTCGATCACCGTGCCGACGGTGGTCGGATCGGGGTCGATGAGTGCAGCGGAACGCAGCCAGGCTGCGCGCGAGATCGCTTCGTGGCGCCAGCTGAAGATGTGGCTCGACGGTGAAAGCCTGCAGTCGGCGGTCACCGTGAAGCTGATCGGAGTCCACGAGGGCAAGTCGCTGCTCGTGACCTCGCCCGACGAAGCGCAGCTCTACCTGCGCGAAGGACGGCTGTACCGTTTCCGCAGCTTCTCCGGCGAGTTCGTCTATGAATTCGTCTCGCCGCTGATCAAGGTCTGCACGGCGCCGTTCCCCTATCTGCACATCGGCTGGGCGGGCAGCCGCCAGGTCGAGAAACGCAACTTGCGCGCGGCGCGCCGCGTCCGCACGGACCTGCAGTGCATGGTCTATCCGGGCCAGCAGGCCAATGGCCGGTTCGCCAAGGGACTGATCCATGACCTGTCGACCGCCGGTGCCGCGATCACGCTGCAGGATGAACTCGCCGTCTTCTACGACGAGGTACGGGTCGTGTTCCGCGTGCAGGTCGCCGAACAGGAAGTACTTATCGAGGCGCGTGCACGCGCCGTGCGCAAACCCGAGGCGGGTGCCTCCGACCCGACCCTAGGGGTTGCCTTCGTCGGTCTCGGCGATGTGGAACGACTCGCGCTGCATGCCTACGTCAATTCCTCGCTCGTGCAGGAGCTGGAGCTGCCGCTTTACGCGTAGACGTCGCTCGTGTACGCGAGCGGCTACGCGATCGCACGTGCACTCGTCGCGGCACGGTTCGCGCTTCGCGACTTCCGCTCACGACTGATCAGTCGGCTGCGCTCCGGAGCGGCCGCGCGCTCCGCCGAAGGTCAATCCCGCGCACTCCACCTCGCGATGCTCCATGCAGTGCCAGGATTTCCTTTCCCTCCTCGCCGGGCGAGGAGGGTGCAGGGAGGAGTGCACTCTTCCCTCTCGCTTGGCGAGAGGGCCAGGGTGAGTGCCGTGCCGTTGTAGTTCGGCGGAGCGCGCGGCCGCTCCGGAGCGCAGCCGACAAGCTAGTCTTGAGCGCGCACGCGTGCGCGTAACCGGAGCGAGTGCACGTGCGATCGGCGCAGCCGATCGCGTACACGAGCGACGCCTCCAAAAAAGTGGCCCGGTCACCCGGGCCAAATAGCGGAGGAAAGGAATGCCACTCAAGAACGTACCGGTGACCGTGGCCTCCACCGGCAATCCGTCGGTTACCCGACGGAATGTGAATCAGTGCAGTGTCTCGTCGGCAGCGGCGGTCGTCGTGATCTGCGCCTTGCCTTTGCCGGCACGGGCCGGGGGCTCGCACAGGCCGCAGACGTAGTCCTTGGTCAGTTCGAAGGTGTGCGTGACGAACTTGCCGCCGCACTTGCAGCAGGAGGTCAGCGTGACCATGCCGGCGTCGACGAACTTCACCAGGCGCCACGCACGCGTCACCGACAGCAGCGGCTCCAGCCCCTGCGCGCGGATCTGCTCGAGGTAGAGCTCATAGGCCTTGATGATGGCGTCGATCTCTTCGAGTTCGCTGCTCTTGTCCAGGTACTCGTACATGTTCAGGAACAGCGACGAATGGATGTTCGGCTGCCAGGTCATGAACCAGTCGGTCGAGAACGGCAGCATGCCGCGCGCCGGCGATTCGCCCTGGACTTCCTTGTACAGGCGCAACAGGCGCTCGTACGACAGGTCGGTCTCGGACTCCAGCACCTGCAGGCGCGCGCCCAGCTTGATCAGGGCGATCGCACGCTGGATCTGGCGGCTCTCGGAAACGATGCTCTTGATGCGCATGACGTGGCTCCCCGCGACGGCCTGATCAGGCGGTGACGTCGGCCAGCTGGCCGGCCATCACGATGTTGGCGTGCAGGCCGGCAACGGCGGCGCCGGCAGCGGTCGACTTGCTCTTGCTGTGGCTGGTCAGCAGATTCCACACCATGTCATCGTCGAAGCGGAAGCGCAGGATCAGCTGGTTGGAGCCGGCGATCTTCATCAATTGCGCCGGGGAGAGCTGGTCGATGATCGTCGCGACTTCTTCAGAGACGCCCAGGCGGTACAGCGCCTGTGCCTTGTCGGCGCGGATCATGTGCTGGGCAAGCACCAGGTAGGCGAGGTTGGCCTCGCGGATTTCCTGGAGCAGTTGTTCGTTGCTGGCTGCGATGGTGCTCATGTGGGTCCCTCCTGCTGTTGGCCCGATGTGGCGGGCACGTTGGTTACGAAGTGACGCCATTGTGAGAATGGATCCGTCCGCGTTGAATCGGTGCACTGCCCGACGGCACGTCGGCCCGCGTCCAGCCGCTGTGTAAGGCTTTTTCCTACACCGACCCTCGAGCTTGCAGCGACGGCGTCACTGCCGGAGCGGCCGGGTGCGGCGAACGGGATCTGCGCACGCTCCGGCGTCGACATGCCCGCTTGAAAAGACGCAGGATTGACCGTCCACTTCGGCGATGTACGAGCCGCACGGCTCGCTAGAGTCCACGGCGTGGAGCAGAGGAGCGCTGCGGGCGCCGCAATGGAGAACAAATGCCGCCGGACGATGGGCAACGTGCGAACACCGAACGGTGCTCGATGATCGAACACTATGAAGCGATCGCCGGCGCCAGTCGGCGCATGCTCGAAGCCGCGCGCGTCGAGGACTGGGATGCCGTCGGACGCGAGGAGGAGACCTGCCGCCGTCTGATCGCACGACTCAAGCAGGCTCACGCCGACGGCCGCGTCGCGGCCGAACGACGACAGCGACTCGCGCTGCTGCGGATGATCCTCGCAGACGATGCCGAGATCAGGGAACTGTCGGAACCCTGGCTCAAGCAGCTGGAAGCGCTGCTGGCCGGCGGCCGCCGCAACGACCGGCCTTCCGCGCGGTGACGGCCGCGCGCCGGACGGCCCCGAAGGCATTGATTCCATGGGGATGACCTCGCCATTTCCCGAGCCGCCGTCGCCGTCGCTGGCGCGGTTCGTGGTCCGTTCGCGCGTCGAAATCGTGTCGGCGCTGCGGCAACTGCGCGATCTGCACCTGCTGGTGACGCTTTATTACGGCGATGACACTGCCTTTGCCGTCGGCAGCGTGCTCGATGTCCATGCCGGGGCCGACGAACTGATCGTCGACCTGACCGTGGACGCGAACGCGCGTTCGGCCATCGCGGCGGCGGGCACGCTGGTCATGGTCGGTTTCATCGACAACGTGAAGCTGCAGTTCACGACAGGGCGCGGGCAAGCACTCACACCCAACGGCGCCGCATTTCGGCTGCCGTTACCGCATGAGATGTTGCGACTGCAACGCCGGACCTCGTTGCGAGTGAAGACGCCGGCGCTGCTGTGCCATGTGCCCAGGGCCACCGGTTCCATGCAGTACTACGCCTTGCGAGTGAGCGACCTCAGTCTCGGGGGCCTGTCGCTGCAGGGGCCGTGTGACCGCCATCTCTTTGCGGTTGATCGCGTGATTGAACGTTGCCAGATCCAGACCTCGAGTGGCCGCCGCGTGGACGTCACCTTGCGTGTGCGTCACATCGAGCCGCTGGTGGGCGAGCGCGACGCCGAACGGATCGGCTGCGAATTCGTGGGTCTGACGGCCGCCATCCGGAACGGGTTGCAGCAGCTGATCGGCAGCGTCGCGCTGCCTGCAGAAACACCGGAGATGCGTCGCACCGACTGAGCGGGGATGTCCTCAGGGGTGCGTAACGACGGCTTTGACGGGCTTCGCCGTCGACTTGCAGGCGTGAGGGAGAGGCGGCGCCACCGTGATGGCGACTTGCCGGGTACGACCCGGTCGTTGACTTAGCTGGTCGCCGGACGCGGCAGCAGGGCCCGCGCACCGTACATCTCGATCCAGGTCCGTTCGTACTGTGCACCGGTGCCGATCCACGCGACGGTGCCGACCGACAACGCGGACGTGTAAAGCGACGCAATGCGATCCGCGGTATCGCCCTTGCACTTCAGCCGGACGGCGGCCAGCAGGTGCATGTGGCCCTCGGCGAACCGGCGCTCCACGACGCGCATGCCGCGTGCATAAGGCAGTAGAGACTCCGGCAGGCCGGCAATGCCGCGCCGGCCTTCGATGGCACGGGCCGACGTGTCCTCGAACCACACGTACAGATCGCGCTCGGCCAACTCCGACGTGCGTTCCGCCGTCACGGGCTGATGCATCGTGTCCACCAATGGGCGCGTGGCGATTTCGGCGAGTTGCTTCATGAGTTTGGCGCGTGTCATTGGGCGAGAGTCCGGTTGCTGCATGAACTCTTGCATCGGTTGGAGCGCTGGCGCGCTTGAGCAGCGCTCGCTCGGGAATGGGACTGCAACAGGGCGCATTTCGAACCGCGCCGACGAGCGGTCGATCGCCCTCATCCGAACGACTGGGTGCTCGAGGAAATTTCGCCGTCCCCCCTTAAATGTCCGGGCTTCTTGCCGATATTCGCCGCTTCGCGAAACGCACTGCCCCCGAAGAATGCGGGTCATCGGGTCATCGGGGTCGGTCGTGAAAAACGAAGCGTTCCTTTACAGCTACACGTCTCCGCGACTGTTCGAGCGGCACGACTATGTGCGTCGCTACACGCCGCTGGTACGCCGTATTGCGCATCAGATGGTCGCCAAGCTTCCGGCCAACGTCGAACTCGACGACATGATCCAGGCCGGCATGATGGGTCTGATGGATGCGATCTGCCGCTACGAGGAGTCGCAAGGTACGCAGTTCGAGGTGTATGCCTCGCAGCGAGTGCGTGGCGCGATGCTGGATGAGCTGCGCGCCAATGACTGGCTGCCGCGCTCGGCACGCAAGAGCCAGCGTGACATCGAAAATGCGATCCACCGGCTCGAAGGCAAGCTGATGCGTGCGCCGCATGAAGCTGAAATCGCCGAGGAACTCGGCCTGCCGATCGCCGATTATCGCGAGATGCTCAGCGAAGCGCGCGGGTCCCAGCTGGTGTATCTCGACGATCTCGGCAGCTTCGACGACGACGACGATTACCTGGAGCGCCACTTTGTCGTCAACGGAAGCGAGCCCAGCGAACTGCTGCGTGACAAGCGTTTCCGCCATGCGCTGGTCGCGGCCATCGACGAACTGCCGGAACGCGAAAAGCTGCTGATGAGCCTGTATTACGAGCAGGACCTGAATCTGCGCGAAATCGGTGCGGTGATGGGCATTACCGAGTCGCGCGTCTGCCAGCTGCACAGCCAGGCGGTGGCGCGCCTTCGGTCCAAGCTCAAGAACTGGTAGTCATCATCTGAACTGGCTGCGCGCGCTGACCGCGCGGCCAGGCAAGGTCGATGTCCGCGCCGTCGCGCAGTCGATCAGTCGGGATCCGCGGCGCGGACGGCGGCCATCCGCCCCGTGACGGCCGAAGCATGTGAAGACCCCAGGCTACTGATTGCATGACCACCATCAAGGGCCGCCAGTTGCGCCGCCTCTCGTGCGAAACGCTCCAGTTCATCGCAGCCGGAGCGCCGCATCGCACGCAGCGCGTTGGCCTGAGGGGCCAGCAGCCGCAGCAGGTGTTCCTTCCGATTGCCGGCATCGACCAGACGTGCGGCATCGTTCGCGACCAGTGCGTCGCTTTCGTCGTGGAGCGCATGGATCAGTTCGGAAAACAGCCGCGCGGCCGGATTGTCACCCATGGCTCAGTGCCTCCGGCCCGGGGCGATTGCTGCGAGGACGCCTGCAGCCACCTCGTCGGTATCGGCGACGTAGCGGCCCGCCCTGATGACCTCCTGCACGGCCGCCACGCGAATTCCGTCGATGCCCTTGCCCATGAGCATCTGGAGGCGGGCCGCCATCCCGGACCAGCGGGCGGTTTCGGCGCGGGCAACGGCCGGGGAGGGAAGGCCGGCCAGCGGACCGATCCAGTCGCATCTGAGGGCTTCGGGCAGCAGGGTCGTTTTCATGGACGCATCGCAAGGTCGATGCGTCGGAGTTCGGCACGCGCGCAGGGATCTTTAGTCACCCGTATCGGCAAACCGGGGTCCCATGGACTTGCTCCGGCGATTGTCGACGCGTCTGCACGCTCGGCCTGCGGCAGGCGTGGAGTATTCTTGATTCGACTTCAATTGCCCTGCGCCGCACACGCGTGTCCGACACTACGACCCGGCTCCGACGCCCCGCATCGCCCTCAACGCGGCGCGGCGCCGTTGCCTTGGTTGCGCCGGACGTGATGTCGGGCGACCGCGCTCTGGCGCTGGGCGTTCCGACTGTGGCCGGACTTGGCGCCGCCGCGGCTCCGCCGCAACGTTCTGCGTTCACCGCAGCCCCCGGCTTGGCGTACTTCGAGGACTGTCCGGACGCGATCCTGCGTTTCAATGCCGAGCGGCGCGTCGTCTACGCGAATCCCGCGGTCGAGCGCGCGACGGCGGTGTCGCGCTGGCAGTTCATGGAACATCGGCTCGAGGATGTCGAGCACTTCGCAGAATTCGCTCCGCTGTGGAACGAGAGTCTGGCCGCCGTGCTGGAGACGCAGGAAGGGCGATGGTTCAAGTTTTCGTATCCGCACCCGACGGGACCGAAGCTGTTCGATGTGCGCCTGCAGATAGAAACCGGAGTCGAACCAGCGCACACGCATGTGACCGCCGTGCTGCGCGACATCACCGTGCCCAAGTCGGCGATGCGCGCGACACGCGCAGCCGCCGAGTTCGTCGAGGACCTGCTGGCGAGCGCCACCATCGGCATCAGCGTGCTCGACCGCGATTGCGTCTATCGGGTGTGGAATGAGCATCTCGAAACGCTGCTGGGCGTACCGGCCGATGCGGTCCTCGGCAAGGCATTTCACGACGCGCCGGGGCTCGCCGCACTGGCCGGGCTGGGTATCGAATTGCAGCGGCTGGCGAGCGGAGTGGCCCGCATCCCGATGGAAGTCGAAGCCCGCTTTCCCGACGGCGAGCGGCCGTGGGTTCGGGTCAAGCTCACCCCGGTGTTCGATGCCAATGGCCGCTTCGATGGCGTGTTCATCACCGTCGAACGCGTCGATCGTGAGCATTTCGCCGAAGGTTCGCTGACCGCGTTGCGGCGCGCGCTCGAGCGCGTCGGCGAAATGGTGCTCGAAGTCGACCGGCATGGCACCGTCGTCGACGCCAATGAGACGGCCCTGTCGACTCTGGGCTACGAGCGCGACGCCCTGCGCGGCCTGTCGCTCGGCTCGATCGATGCCGGCATGGGCGCGGGTGAATTCGAAACACTTTACGAGCAGTTGCTGGCGCGCGGGGCCTTCCAGGGCGAAGCGACGTACCGGACGCGGTTCGGTTCGACCTTTCCGGTCGAGGTGGTGGTGCAGCGGGTCGAGCAGAGCGGCCGCGAGTTCATCCTGCTGCTGGCACGCGACGCCACGGAACGCAAGCGGGCCGAGGACGCGCTGACCGAGAGCGCCGAGCGGTTTCGGGCATTGTTCGACGAAAGCCCGGTGGCGGCGCTGCTGCTCGATGCGAGCTTCCGCGTGATCGGCGCCAATCGCGCGGCGAGCGAGACCGTCGGCTATGCGATCGAAGAGCTGATGGGGCACGACCCGGAGATGCTGGTGCTCCCGGACGATCAGCCCGGCTATCGCAGAATGCGCGAGCAGCTGCTCGGCGACGTCGTGCAGAGCGAAGCGGCGGAGCGCCGCTTCGTGCATCGCGACGGCCGGCTGGTCTGGTCTAAATTGAATGTCCGCTCGGTGGCCGCAGGCGGTGGCTTGCGTCACTACCTGGTGGTGCTGGAAAACTTCACCGATCGCAAGATCTTCGAGGAACAGTTGCAGGTGGCGCTGCGCGACCAGCAGACGTTGTTTGAAACGATGTCGGTCGGCGTGGCACAGACCATGTCGGGCAAGATCCTTCTGGCGAACCGCGAGTTTGCCGACATGTTCGGCTACCGCGACGGCCAGGTCATCGGCATGCCGCTGTGGGACCTGACCATTGATCGCGACAACCGCATGCCGAACGAGATCTCGGGCATGCCGGTGGTGCGCGCCAACCAGACGACCAGCGCCGAGGTCGTGTTGTTCCGCAAGGACGGCGAGCCGATCTGGTGCCTGGTGCAGGCGCGCCCGATCCAGTCCGAGACGCCGGGGCTCGAGTCGCTGCGCGAGGCCATTTACACCTTCCAGAATATTTCGGAGATGAAGCGGCAGCGCGAGGCCCTCAGCCGTTCGCTGCTGGAACTCAACGTCGTGCTCGACGCGACCTCGATGGGCGTGATGCACTTGCAGGACGATCGGGTCGCGCGCTGCAACGCGCAGGCACAGCTGATGTTCGGGCGCCCGGGTGCCGAACTGGTCGGCACTCCGGTCGGCGCGCTGTTTTCGTCCGAGGCCGATTACTTCGAGGCGATCACGCCGCTGCGCGCGCAGCTGGTGACGGGAGCTCCGGCGTCGTTCGAAGGACTGATGCGGGGCAGCAGCGGCACCTTCTGGGGCCTGGTGTCCCTGAGAAAGGTGGACGCCAAGGTCGGTGCGCAGGGAATGATCGCGTCGATCCTCGACATCTCCGAGCGCAAGAAGCAGGAAGAGGAACTGCACACGGCGCTGGCGCAGCAGCAGCTGATCTTCGACACGGCGCTGGTAGGGCTGCTCTTCGTGCGCGATGGCCGGCCGGTGCGGGCCAACAGCGCGATGGAGGATCTGCTGGCCTGCGAGCCCGGTGGCCTGGTCAAGCAGATCCAGCTCTTCACACACCCGACCGATCACCTGCTGCTGGCCAGCCTGGCCGAACACTATCCGCGCATCCGCGATACCGGCGCCTGCGAGTTCGAGCTCTACATGTACCGGCGCAAGGCCGACCCGATCTGGGTCGCGGTGCAGGGGCGTGCTGTCAATCCCGAGCGCCCGGAACTCGGCTACATCTTCGCCTTCGTCGACATCGACGAACGCAAGCGCTCGGAGCGTGAGCTGCGATCGACACTGACGGAACTGCAGCTGATCTTCGACAACGCGCTGGTCGCAATGCTGTACGTGTCGAACGACCTCATCCTGAAGGCAAACGCCGCGACCGAGCGCCTGTTCGGCTATGACCCGCGCGACTATTCCGAGCTCGTGGTCTCCACGCTGTTCGCGCTGCCGGCCGACTGGGAGCAGGTCAGTGCGGAAGCCATGGAAGCCGGTGAGGACGAGCGCTATTCCTTCGAGCTGCTGATGCGCCGTGCCGACGGCAGCACCTTCTGGTGCGCCGGCAACGGCCGGCCGCTCGAGCCCGGCGTACCCGAGCGCGGCCTGATCCTCTCGCTGATGGACGTCGATGCGCGCCGCCGTTCAGAGGAGGAACTGCGGCGCGTGCGCAACTACCTCGACCTCGTCGTTGAGAACCTGCCGGTGCTGGTGTCGGTGCGCGAAGCCGAAACCGGCCGCTTCGTCAGTCTGAACCGTGCCGGCGAGCAGATCACCGGACTGTCGCGCCATCAGGTCGTCGGCCGCACCTGGCGCGAGGTCTATGCGCGCCAGTTCGCCGATCTCTACGCCGAGCTGGACCGCAAGGCATTGGCGACCGGTTCGCAGGTCGACCGGCCGCGCGACGTGATGCTGCGCGCCGATGGCAAGCGCCTGACCGTGAACCAGCGCGTCGTGCCGCTGTTCGAGGCCGAGCCCGGAGTCGAATCGCATCCGCGGTATGTGATGTCGATCATCGACGACCTGACCGAGGAAGTCCGCGCCGAGGTCGCGTTGCGCGAGACCGAGGCGCGCTTCCGCCAGTTTGCGGAGAACATCGACCAGCTCGTGTTCATCATGACGGGGGACTTCTCGAGCGTGCTCTACGTGAACCCGCGCTACCAGTCGCTGGTGGGAGCACCGGTCGAGGAACTGGTCGAGAATCCGCGCCACGCGCTGCGGCACGTGGTCAGCGAAGACGCGCCGTTGCTGCTGCGCATGCTGCCACGGCTGGTCGCGCGCATGCGCCGGCTGTTGCGATCGGAGTTCACGGTCCGCATCAATCACCCGACGCGTGGTGTCTGCATGATCAGCGTGCGGTTGAATCCGGTGCGGATGGAAGACGGCGCGATCCGCGTGTTCGGCGTCGCAGACGACGTGACCGA
This sequence comes from uncultured beta proteobacterium, assembly GCA_963754065.1. Lineage (GTDB taxonomy): Bacteria > Pseudomonadota > Gammaproteobacteria > Burkholderiales > Burkholderiaceae_F > JALORV01. The sequence goes on from CAVWFH010000009.1 coordinate 33,140, forward strand.
ACGCGAGGCGGCCGAGCGCCAGCGCATGGAGGAGGTCGTCAAGCAGCGCGACATCCTGGTGCGAGAAGTCCACCACCGCATCAAGAACAACCTGCAGGGCGTGGCGGGGCTGATCCAGCAGGCGGCTGTGGCACGGCCGGAAGTCGCCGCCGCACTCGAGGAAGCCGCCGCGCAGATCCAGGCGATCGCGCAGGTACACGGCCTGCAGATCCGCGCGACCGGCACGCTGCCGGTGCTTGGGGTCGCGCAGGGCATTTTCCAGAACCTCGCGAGCATGTTCGGGGTCGAGATCCGGTTCGAGCCTCCGCCGCCGGATCTGTGGCGTTTCGGCCTGCCGGAAAACGAAGCCGTGCCGCTGGCGCTGGTCATCAACGAACTGGGGACCAATGCGATCAAGCACCGCGCCAGCCGTACCGACGCGATCTGTGTGCGGGTCGCTTCACGGCCCGATGGCATGGAGTTCGTGATCGAGAATCCCGGGAAGCTGAAGCCGGGCTTCAGCTTCGCCGACATCGCCGCCAGCGTGTCGGGACTCGGTCTGGTCAAGGCCCTGCTGCCGCGCCGCGGTGCGAAGCTGTCGATCGATACCGCCGGCAGCACGGTACTGGCACGACTGCAATTGTTCCCGCCGGCCGTCCGCGAGGAGAATGTCTGAGGCACGGCGACGAGCGATCAACGCCGTCGACGTGCACCCAAGCGAGCCATGATGAACGAACAGCAACCCCTGATACTCGTGGTCGACGACGACCGTCTTGTTCTGGCCACCCTGGTCGCAGGCCTGAAGCAGGCCGGCTTCGAGGTGATCGAGGCCGACAACGGCGATGATGCAATCCTGCTGGCACGCAAGTACAAGCCCAGCCTGGCCATCCTCGACATGCGCATGCAGGGCAAGTCGGGCATGGACGTCGCACGCTACCTCGCGGCCAATACCAGCACCGGATTCATGTTCCTGTCGGCCTTCGGCGATGCCGATATCGTCGAGGAAGCGACCCGTATGGGAGCGCTCGGCTACCTGGTCAAGCCACTCGATGTACGCCAGATCGTTCCGGCGGTGCGCGCAGCGCTGGCGCGCTGGGAGGAAATGCGGGTCTCGCCGGCCATCTCGGCGGACAGCGGCGGCGCGCCTGGTCGCGACGAATACATCGCGATCGGCATCCTGATGGAACGGTTGCGCATCGACTACGACCGGGCACTCGAGGCGCTACGCGCGCAGGCCCGCGCTGAAGGGACCACGGCGGCGCAGCTGGCCTCCACCATGGTCGACGCGGCAAACCGTCTCAACTCCATCCCACGCTAAGCGCCGCGCAGTGCAGGCGATCGACTACATCCAGCGGCACGGCTTCAAGCGCTGGTACGAGCGGCAACTGGTCGAAAGCCACGCCTACCTCGCACTCGGCTTCGTCGCGCTGATCCTGATGTTGTCGGGCTTCGAAGTGATGAGCGAGATGAAGTCAGGCCTCGGCTATCTCTCGATACTCGGGATGGCCGCCCTCGGAGGGGTGCTGATGCTGGTGGCATGGCGCCGGTTCAACGTGCTGCTCGCGCGCGCCGAGCGTTTCGCCGAAGGGGCGACCTGCCCGACCTGCAACGAGTGGGGCAAGTTTCGCGTGCTGGGGCAGGAGTCCGCGCCCGAGGACGACCCCCCGGAAGCCGGCCGCCCACGCTGGCTGCGCGTGCGCTGCGCGAAGTGCGGGGGGGAGTGGAAGATCAGCTAGGCGCTCCTCGTGTACGCGAGCCCTACGGGCTCGCACGTGCACTCGTCGCGGCACGTCAGTCGCTTCGCGACTTCCGCTCAAGACTGGTTTGTCGGCCGCTCCGGAGCGCAGCCGACTAACCCGTCATTTTCGATCCGAGTGCACGTGCGACGCGCTTTGCGCGTCGCGTACACGAGGATCGCTCTCCCAGAGGGTGAAAAAAAACGTCGCCCCATGCCCCGGATTCGGCGCGGGCACAGCCTCGGCCCAGATGCGGCCACCGTGGCGGTGGATGATCTTCTGCACGGTGGCCAGCCCGACGCCGGTACCCGGGAATTCGTTGGCGCTGTGGAAGCGCTGGAACAGGCCGAACAGCTTCTCGGCGAAGCGCATGTCGAAGCCGGCGCCGTTGTCCTTCACGAAATAGGTGCGCACGCCGGACTCGTCGCGCGCACCGAACTCGATGCGCGCCTGCGGGCCGCGGGCAGTGAACTTCCAGGCGTTCCCGAGCAGGTTCTGGAGCACCAGTCGCAGCAGCGTGCTGTCGCCGTCGGCGCGCAGGTCGGGTGCAAGCACAAACTCGACCGCCCGCGCGTGATCCTGGGCGCGCAGGTCGTCGACCAGTTCGCGTGCAAGCTGCGAAAGATCGACGCGTTCGCGTGCCAGCTCCCGACTCGTCATGCGCGACAGCGACAGCAAGGTCTCGATCATGGAGTTCATGCGCTGACTGGCGGCCACGATGCGGCGCAGATGATCGCGACCCAGGTCATCGAGTGGCTTGCCGCGGTCCCCGTAGTCCTCGAGCACGATGGTGGCAAAGCCGTCGACGACGCGCAGCGGTGCGCGCAGATCATGCGATACGGAGTACGAAAAGCTGTCGAGTTCGCGCAGCGCATGGTCGAGTCCCGCCGAGCGCTCGGCAAGCTGGCGATTGCGCTGTTCCAGATCGGACTGAAGCTGGGTGAACGCCTCGGGGCGCGCGCCCGCGCCTGCCAGCAGCGGCGTGAGGTCATGGGCGGCTCCGGCGTAACCCAGGAACTTGCCTGTGCCCGAAAACATCGGTGCGGCGGACAGAGCAATGACGCGCTGCGGACGTCCATCCTCCGACCCGATCTCGATGCGGACGTCAAAGTACGGGGCATGCGCATCAACGGCCGCACTCAGTACCGGAGGGGCGCTCATTCCGGGCCACAGTTCCCATGGCCGACGTCCCACCAAGGCGGTGCAGTCGAACCAGTCGATGGAGCGATGGCTGCGTTCGACCTCGACCACGACACCGCGGGCATCCGTGCGCCAGGACCAGGCGGCCGACGCAGCCAACGTCTGCCGCATGGCACTGAGTTCGCGGCGCGCACGCAGTTGCTGCGACAGCACGACGCCCGTCAGCGCGATCAGGGCGCCGACTGAAGCGGCACCCAGCAACCAGGCCGCCGCCACTCCGATGTGCGGTCCCATCAGGGTCGAGGTCGAGGCAGTCGTCGCCGTCGTTGCGGCTGCGCCGGCGACGAGCGCGGCGGCTTGTCGTGCGAAACCGGCACCCCGGGAGCGTGCGAGTGCCCGCTCGCATGAAAGCGCGCGTCCATCCGAGCAAGCCCTATGACTGTGTGCATTCCCCACCGAGTGCGATTGTGCAGCAACGCGGGTGCCGGCGCGAGTACGGAGCGCGGCCTGTCTGGCGTCCGAAATGCGCTTGGACGGGACGGCTTTTCGAGGCGTCGTCCACTGCATTCCAGACTAGCCTGCCGAGACCATCCGACCGGTGCGTCCGATCGCGCCTTCCCATGCCGCACGTGCAATTCAGTTCCTTGTTGCAGCGACTACGTCGCCCAGCGCCCGCGCGTGACCGCAGCGTCGATGCTGTCGTCGAGCCGAATGGCGCGCTGACCGGCGACGCCCGCTTTGAACCCATTGCATTACCGGGCGGCCATGCGCGATTCCGTTCGATCGCATTGCCGTTGATCGGTGTGCTGGTCCTGGTGGCGAGCTGGGCAGTCGGCGTCAGCTACTACTTTCACCAGCGCAGCTCCACTGCATTGTTCGTGGCGGAACAGGCCGCGAAGGCCGAGCGTGCTGCGGCCATGGTCGAGGCCTCCATCGCCAGCGACTATCGGGCGGTCGAACAGACGGCGCGCGCCATCGCGGAACGATCCGACCTGATGGCAGCGATGACGCGCGTCGATGCCGAGGAGGCCGTGCGTCAATGGGCACAACGCTCGCGCCGCCTTGGGGGCGATTCGGCAATCGAGATCTTTGGTCAGCGCGGCGACCTGATCGAGCGGATCGGGGATGCGGACAACTTCCGCCTCGCCGAACAATCCGACGCCGATGATGTGCGGCGGGCCGTCGCCGGCGAGGACACGCTTGCCGTCGTCGAACGACTCCAGGGCCTGACACTGCGGGCCGTGGTCCCGGTTCGGTCGGGCAGCCGCATTGTCGGCGCTGTAGCCGCTGAGCGCCTGGTCGATGCCGCCTACATCGGCGAACTCGCTACCCGCCTCGGGCTGGACATCGGTCTGGTTGCACGCGGACGCGTACTTGTCGGCACCGCGCACGCCGACGATCAGCGCTGGCTTGAAAAGATTGCCTCCCGGCTGGCCAACGGCACCGCCGGCCCGATCGCGCTCGACGGCACGTTGGATGTGGCCCTCCGGCCGCTGTCGCTTTCGCGCGAGCCGATCGCGGTCGCCGTGCTGATGCCGAACGCGCAGGCGTATACGAGTTTGAGCGGATCGCTGAATGCGTTCGTGACGGTCGTGCTGTTCACGATCTTCGCCACCATCGTGGCCGGTATTTACCTGACGCGTTACCTGATTCACCCGGTGAAGGCGCTCACCGAGCGTGCCGAAGAGCTGTCGCTGCGATTCGCCGGCCGGCGGGCGACGCGGCGCGGCGATGAACTCGATTCGCTGGTCGGCTCCTTTGAGGCCATGACGGCGGCGCTGCTGTCACACTCGGACCGGTTGGCGCGAGCCCACAAGAGCGAACTCCAGAACAGCCTCGAGTTGCAGCACCAATACGCGCAGATGCGATTGCTGCGCGGACTGGCAGCGGCGGCCAACGAGGGTGGAACCGTTGAAGCGACGCTGGAGCGCGCGCTGCACCAGATCGGCGGCTACCTGGACTGGCCGCTCGGCCGAGTGGCTTTGCAACAGGAAAGCATCGCAGACGCCGTGCTGCCGCCGCGATCGATCTGGTTCGTGCGGGACGGCGAACGCTTCGGAACGTTCATCGACGCCAGCAACCGGACGCCGATCGTGCCGTCGCCGGACCACCTGATCGGCCGTGCCTATCTCTCAGGGACGCCGCACTGGGTCTCCGATCTGTCGCGCATGTCGAACTGGAACCGGCTGGTCGAGGCGCTCGACACCGGGCTGCAGACCGGCATCGTGATCCCGGTAACTGCGCGCGGTCACGTGACCGCGTTCATCGAGTTCTTCTGCGATCACCGCGTCGAGGCTACGAACGAGCTGCTCGAACTGCTCGAGGCGATCAGCGCGGAGCTTTCGCGCGTGGCCGAACGGCAGCGCGCCGAGCGCGACCTGCGCGATCGCGAACTGGAATCGAGCCGGCTGGCCATGGTGGCATCGCGCACCGACCAGATGGTGATGATCCTCGACGCCTCGGGGCGCATCGAGTGGGCCAACGATGCGTGTGCACGCTTCTCCGGATACTCGCTGCAGGATGTCCGTGGCCGCCTGGCCCATACGCTGCTTCAGGGGCCGCAGACTGACGCCGCGGCGACGACAGCCATCGCCGAGGCCGTCGTGCGCGGCGAGCCGTGCCGGGTTGAGTTCATCGCCTACACGCGCGACGGCGAGATGCGCGTGCTCGAAGTCGAAGGCCAGCCGCTGCGCGATGACCAGGGGCGGTACTTCCAGTATGCGTTGATCAGCCCGGACATCACCGAGCGCAAGCGCACCGAGGCGGCGTTGCGCGAAAGCGCCGAGTACTTCCGCGCGCTGTTCGATGAATCGCCGGTGGCCGCCAGCATCCAGGCACCCGACTTCCGCATTGTGCGGGCAAACGCCGCGCACACACGCATGCTCGGTTACACGATCGACCAGGTGATCGGCAAGGACCCGATGACGTTCTCCCATCCGGAAGACGTCGACTTGGTGCATGCATCGCGCCGCACGCTGAACTCGGCCGAGCGGGGTCCGGTGACCTTCGAGCGCCGCTTGCTGACCGGTGACGGTCGGACCATCTGGGTACGCGGTCACGCGGTGCGCTTCAGCGATGCCAGCGGCGAGCGCTACACGCTCACCATGCTCGAGAACATCACCGAGAGCAAGCACGTCGAAAAAGTGCTGCGCGAAGCGAAGGAAATCGCCGAGTCGGCCAGCCGCGCGAAGTCACAGTTCCTCGCCAACATGAGCCACGAAATCCGCACGCCGATGAACGGTGTTCTGGGGATGACGGAACTGCTGCTCGGAACCCCACTTTCGGACAAGCAGCGTCGCTTTGCCGATGCGGTCTATCGCTCGGGCGAAGCACTGCTGGAAATCATCAACGACATCCTGGATTTCTCGAAGATCGAGGCCGGCAAGCTCGAGCTCGAATCGGTCGACTTCAACCTGCGCACGGTAGTCGAGGATGTCTTTGAACTCCTCGCGCCGCGGGCGCACCAGAAGCGGCTCGAGCTGGCATCTCGAATCGAGCCGGCCGTGCCGACGGTGGTTCGTGGTGATCCGATGCGACTGCGCCAGATCCTGACAAATCTGGTCGGCAATGCCATCAAGTTCACCGAAAGCGGCGAGGTAATCGTCTCGGTCGGCGTCGCGGACGCAGCAGCGGGCAACGACGAGCACCGCGTCACCTTCGAGGTGCGCGACAGCGGCATCGGCATGCGGCCCGACGCGCTGGAAAAGCTCTTCACAGTCTTCATGCAGGCAGACCAGTCGATGTCGCGCCGCTACGGCGGCACCGGACTCGGACTGGCAATCAGCAAGCAGCTGGTCGAACTCATGGGCGGCCGGATCTCGGCTGAAAGCCGCTTTGGCGAAGGTTCCATGTTCCGATTCGAAGTCCCGCTCGTCGCCGGCGAGGCCGCCGCGGTCCCGCCGCCAGTCGACACCGGGCGCCTGCGCGGGCGTCGAGTGATTCTGGTCGAGGACAACCCGACGAATCGCAACATTCTCGAGTCTCAGCTTCGCGGTTTCGGCATGGACGTTGCCACTGCCGACAACGGCGCAACCGCTCTTGAACTGATGCGGGCGGCGGCGCGGGCCGGTTCACCGTTTGATGCGGCCGTGGTCGACATGAAGATGCCGATCATGGATGGCCTGACCATGGCCACCGAACTGCGGCGCGATCCCCAACTGGCCGAGATCAGGATGGTGATGCTGACCTCGCTCGGCAGTGGCAACGAAGCCCGGCTCGCCTACGACAGCGGTATCGAAGCCTACTTGACCAAGCCCGTGCGGCAGGCCGAACTGATCGATGCGCTCGGCCGCGTACTGCAGCATGAGGAGCCCGCCGTGCCCGCCGCTCTGACGGTGGCGCCTGGCCAGCGTGCGCGCGTGCTGATTGTCGAAGACAACGCAGTCAATCAGGAAGTCGCCCGCGCCATGCTGACCGAGCTCGGTTGCTCGATCCGGCTGGCGTCCGATGGACGCGAAGCCCTCGCGGCGTTGCGTGACGAGGCGTTCGACCTCGTCTTCATGGACTGCCAGATGCCTGAAATGGATGGCTTCGAGGCCGTCCGGCGCTTCCGCGCATCGGCGGCGACCGGATACGCGACACGCGCGGACGTGCCGATCGTTGCTCTGACTGCGAACGCGCTGGCGGGTGATGCCGAGCGCTGCCTGGAAACCGGCTTCACCGACTACCTTGCAAAGCCGGTGCGGCGCGAACAACTCGACACCGCATTGACGCGCTGGATCCGTGAGCCAGTGGTCCAGGCCGACGGCGCGCAGGAAGCAGCCGCAATGCCTGCGGCGGAGGCTTCCGTGCCGGCCGCCCTCGATGCCGAGGTGCGCCTGACGATCGACCTGACCGTCATCGAACTGATCCGCGACATGGAACGTCGCGGCGCCAGCCGCCTGCTCGAACGACTCGTCGCTACTTACGTCACGACGGCCGCTCGGCTGGTTGCGCAGGCAGCGTATGCATTGAAGTCCGGCGACTGTACCTCGCTCCAGCATGCAGCGCACACGTTGAAGTCGTCCAGCGCGAATCTGGGTGCAATCGAACTCTCGCGTCGCTTCGGTGCGATCGAACGCCACGCGCGGGCCGGCGCGCTCGAGGCGGCCCGAACGGAGTGGGGTGAAACTCAGCTCGAGTACGAGCGCGCCGTGCAGGCTTTGCAGGACATCGTTGCCGCTGACGAGGCGGTCGTGACTCACTGAGGATGAAGTGCGAGTAATGAACAACGAAGCTCCACGAACGGGCAAGCGCGCCGAGGAGCCACGCGAAAATGGCGCGGCCGAACGCGCCGACCTGGTGCTGCTGGTCGATGACGATCCGGTGGCGCGGCTCTTGACCGCCTCTGCGCTGGCCGAACGGCAGTGGCGCGTAATCGAGGCCGATGGTGGCGCCAGTGCGCTGGAGCTCTACGCGAACAACCAGCCGGATGTTGTCGTGCTGGACGCGCTCATGCCGGATATCGATGGCTTCATCACCTGCGAACGCCTGCGACGGCTCGCCGGCGGCGAGCACGTGCCGATCCTGATGCTGACCGGGCTCGACGACGAGACATCGATTGCGCGTGCCTATGAGGCCGGCGCGACCGACTTCTTCGTCAAGAGCACGACGCAGTGGACGCTGCTGTCGGAGCGTCTGCGTTACATGATCCGGGCCTCGCGCATGCGCGAGGAACTGGCCGAAAGCCGCGCGAAGCTCTCCAAGGCGCAGCGCATCGCGCGACTCGGCAGCTGGGAGTGGGACATCGGTGCGCGCTGGGTCAAGCTGTCGGAAGAGTGCTTCGCCATCGCCGGACTGCCGCAGCAGGAGGACGGGCTGGCGGACTGGTTCGTCTGGTCGCGCGTGGTCGAGGACGAGCGCGCACGCATCGAGATGCTGTTCCGCGAGGCGCTGGCCGGCAGCGGTCAGATGAACTTCGAGTGCCGAATTGCGCGGCCAACCGGGCAGGTGAAGGTCGTGCAGATCGAGGGCGAGGTCGACCGCGACGAGGCCGGCCGCGCCAAGGCCGTGCATGGCGTCATCCAGGACATTACCGAGCGCAAGCAGGCCGAGGACCAGATCCGCCAGCTGGCGAACTACGACAGTCTTACCGGCCTGCCAAACCGCCGGTTCTTCCGCGACCAGTTCCAGGCCGCGCTCGAACGCGCACGGTCCAGCGGCTCGGCGGTCGGCGTGCTCTTCATCGACCTCGATCGCTTCAAGCAGATCAACGACACGCTCGGGCATCAGGTCGGCGACCAGCTGCTGCGCGAAGTCGCCAAACGCCTGTACCAGTGCGTGCGTGAGAACGATACGGTCGCGCGCGGAGCGGAGGCGACGGGCGCATTGCGCAATGGTCGGCCGCCGAGCATCGGATCGGCAACGCGCAGCCTGGCGGCGGGGTCGCAGACCGCACCGGCCGCCGGCGCGTCCGGCGGCACGACCAACAGCGTCGCGCGACTCGGCGGCGATGAGTTCACGATCCTCCTGACGGACCTCGCCGAGCCGGGCGCGATCGAAGCGGTCGCGCTGCGACTGCTCGAGACCATGCGCCGGCCGTTCTCGTTTTCCGGACATGAACTGTTTGTCACCGCGTCGATGGGCGTGGCGACTTATCCCATCGATGGCGGCGATGTCGACACACTGCTGCGCAAGGCCGACATCGCGATGTACGCAGTCAAGGACAGCGGCCGCAACGGCGTGATGCGCTTCTCGAGCGCGATGAACACTGCCACCGCGGAACGCTGGCGGCTGGAAACGGCGCTGCACCGCGCGCTCGAGCGCGAGGAGCTGGTTATGTACTACCAGCCCAAGGTCAATGTGATCGATGGCAGCATCGTCGGCGCCGAGGCCCTGATGCGCTGGAAGCGCGGCGGCGAGCTGGTGCCGCCGGGCGAGTTCATCACCGTGGCCGAAGAGTCCGGCCTGATCGTGCCGATCACCGAATGGGCCGTGCGCGAAGTGTGCAAGCAGATGGTGGCCTGGGCCGAAGACGGCATGCCGCCGATGCCGGTGTCGATCAACATTTCCGGTCGCCACATCCAGCGCGCCAACCTGGTCGAACCCGTGCAGGCCGCGCTGGCCGGTTTCCGGCTCGATGCGCGCCTGCTCGAACTGGAACTGACCGAGACCGTGCTGATGCAGAACCTCGGTCACGCCCTGCCCTTGTTGCAGGCACTCAAGGAACTCGGCGTTGCGATCTCCGTGGACGATTTCGGCACCGGCTACTCATCGCTGTCGTATTTGAAGAAGCTGCCGATCGACACGCTCAAGATCGACCGCTCGTTCGTGCGCGAACTCGAGACCAGCGGTGACAACGCGGCGATCGTCGCGGCCATCATCGCGATGAGCAAGAGCCTGAAGCTGCGAGTGGTGGCCGAAGGCGTCGAGACGCAGGGCCAGATGACGCGGCTCTTCGACCAGGGTTGCCAGCTGATGCAGGGGTTCCTGTTTTCGCCGGCCGTGCCAGGGGGCGATTTTCACGGACTGATCCGCAATGCGGCCGGTCGCCAGCACTGGCGCGTGAATTTCGGTCCGCGCCGTGCGGCGACGACGCCGCCCGAGGCCATCGATGAGCACTCGAACGGCCGTCACCACGGCACGATCGAGTCCGAGTTCGTCGGACCGCCGCGGCCCCCTGCCGAGGCGCCGCGCGAGACACTGCGGGCCGTCGTCGACAACGGCGAACACGGTGGGCAGCGCGATCGCGCGCTCAAGTGGGCGACGCGCTTCATCGGCCGCGACGGCTGATATCGGGAAGGGGGCCGCCGGCTCCGCGCTGCGGATCGGCGGCGTGCGGGCGCGGCTTCGGCCGTACCGGCAGGTCTACTCGACCAGGCCGTGCTTGATGGCGTAGTGCGTCAGTTCCGCGTTGTTCGACAGGCCCATTTTTTCGAGGATGCGGGCGCGGTAGACGCTGACGGTCTTCGGGCTGAGGGCGAGTTCCTCGGCGATGTCGGACAGGCGCTTGCCCGATGCCATCAGCTTCAGCGTCTGGAACTCGCGGTCGGACAATTTTTCATGGGGTGCACCGGCATCCTCCGGCGCATTCAAATTCTCGATCAGCGCCTGCGCGATCTCCGGCGTGACGTATTTCTTTCCGGCGATGACCATCGAAAGCGCCTCGAGCAGCTTGTCGGGCGCGCTGCCCTTGTTCAGGTAGCCGAAAGCGCCGGCGCGGAAAGCGCGGACCGCGTACTGGTCCTCCGGGTACATGCTGACCATCAGCACCTTCAGCCGGGGGTATTCCTCGCGCAGCGACTTGAGGATCTCGATGCCGTTCTTCCCGGGCAATCCGACGTCCATTACCAGCACATCGGGCTCGCCGTGCTTCTTCAGTTCGGCACGCAATTGCCCGTAGTCCGACGCCTCGGCGACGATCTGCGTGTCGGGGTGCTCGGACAGCACCTGCACGATGCCGCGACGTACGATCGCGTGATCGTCGACGACGATCAGCCTAACCGGCATCGGGACTCTCCTCGACCGGGGTCGCGACGCGCTGGCGTGCGGCGGGCAGCGGCGGAATCGAGAACATCACGGTCGTGCCGCGGCCCGGCGACGACGACACCTCGGCCCAGCCGTCGAGTCCGCGGGCGCGCTCGAGCAGGCCGCGCACGCCGAAGCCCGGCGTGACCGCAAGGCTGTCCGGCTCGAAACCGGCACCGTCGTCGGCGATCTCGAGCGTGACTTCATCCTCGAGTGCAAAGAGCTGCACGTGCACGGCGCGTGCGCCCGCGTGCTTGCGCACATTCGTCAGCGCTTCCTGCGCGACACGGTAGAGCGCTGCCGCACGGTCCGGTGCGATGTCGAACTCGTCGCGATTGCTGCGGAAATCGATCGGCAGGCCGGTGCGCTCGCCGAAGCCGCGCGCCAGCCACTCCAGCGCGGCGACCAGGCCGGCGTCGAGCACGGCCGGCCGCAACGCGTGCTGGATGCGGTGCGTCGCCACCACCGCGGATTCGAGCAGCTGCTGGATTGCGTCCATGCGGCCGCGATGCTGGGGATCGGCGCCGAGCTCGCGCGCCAGTCGCACCACTTCGAACTTAAGCGCCGTCAGGGCGCCGCCCACGTCGTCGTGAATTTCCTGAGCAATGGCGCGACGCTCGTCTTCCTTGGCGCGCTCCAGATGCTGTGTCAGCGCATGCAGCTTGCGTTCGCTTTCGACGAGGGCGGCCGCGGCGCCGCGGGCCTCGCGCCGTGTGCGTGCAGCGCGCAGGCTGTGCTGCAGGGCGGCTGCGACGCGGAACATCCTCGTCTTCAGGACGAAGTCATCAGCCCCCGCGTGCAGCGAAGCCACCGCCAGTTCCTCGGACATCTCGCCCGACAGCACGATGACAGGGATGTCGGGATCGACGGCCTTGGCGACCTTGAGCGACGCAAACGAATCGAAGCGCGGGAGGTTGTGATCGGTGATGACGGCGTCGATCGTGCCCTGCGCGAACGCATCGCGCATGCCGGCCTCGTCTTCGACGCGGACGGAGCGCGGACGCAGGCCCTCGCGCATCAGCATCGCGAGCAGCAGTTCGTAGTCGAGTTCGGAGTCTTCGACAACGATCAGGCGTGGTGCAGCGGGGTCGGACGTAGACACGGTGGCAGGGATTGTGGCGGATTGCGATGGGGATTGCAGGACGCTACGCGTCCGGGGTGGCCGCCGCTGCCATGAAAAGCCCCGTGCTTCCGGTCCCCGGGCGATTGCACACAATCGCCGTTGAATTTGTCGGCCGCAGCCTAAAATGCACTTTGCAAAGTACGCTGGGCGATCGCGGTGTCGGCCCGCCGACATCGAGGAAAGTCCGGACTCCGCAGAGCGACGTAGCAGGTAACGCCTGCCCACCGTGAGGTGAGGATCAGAGCAACAGAGACGAGCCGATTCAGTTCGGGTGAAACGGGCAATCTCTACGTGGAGCAACACCAAATAGGCGGCCGTCGATCCTGCTCGGGGAGGCCGCGGGTAGGTGGCTTGAGCCGGCGAGCGATCGCCGGTCCAGATGAATGATCGTCGCGGCGTCCGCAAGGACGTCGAACAGGATCCGGCTTACAGGCGGACTTTGCATTCTTTCCCGGTCGGTCCGGAGTGTCGTGGCCGATCGTTTTTCTCTATCTCCTCTCATCCGCGACGGGGATCCAACTGTCGGGCGGCGGGCCGACGCAATAGTTCCCGTCTATCGCGGAGCGATTCAGACCTGCGGGAGAGCCTCGTGCCGCGGTTTGCGCGACCGCGGATTCCCGCTTCGGGTCGAGCGGCAGGCCCCGCGTCCCGCCTTTCCTGAGATTTCACTTGCAGATACTGCGCTAAGCCTTTCAATTGGCGTAGTATTTCCTTGCGAATCCGCGTTAGAAACGGTCGCTAAGTCCTTGTTGTCATTGAAAAAATCCCTGTATTTCACTTGACCTGCTGGAAAGCGGTGCGATACAGTGGCGCCCCGTGTGAAATAGTGGGAGACAGTGGGCTAGTTAGTGCTTGCTTCGCCAATTGACGAAGCTTGAAGCAGCCCGTGTCCAATCGACGTGTTCCAAGGCGCCTCTCAACTGACGCTCGACGGCAAAGGTCGCCTGTCGATGCCTGCTCGCCACCGGGACACGCTGGCTGCGAGCTGCGAAGGACGCCTGACACTGACCCGTCACCCGGACGGGTGCGTACTCGTCTATCCGCGGCCGACCTGGGAAGTTCGACGCCAGCAGATCGCTCAGCTCCCCTATGCGGCGCGGGCGTTGCAGCGACTACTGCTGGGCAGCGCGGTCGATATCGAACTCGACAGCGCCGGGCGGATTCTCGTGTCTTTGGAGCTGCGCAGCGCCGCCGCGCTCGAGCGCGAGGTCATGTTGCTCGGCATGGGCGCGCACTTCGAACTGTGGGACGTTGCACGGCTGGGAGAACACGAACGCCAGTCGCTGGCCAATGGCCTTCCCGACTCTGCTGCGGATTTCACGTTCTGACGGTGGATGACGCCGGAACTGACAACGGATGCCCGCGGGCACGAAGCCGTTCTCGCCGTGCCGGCGGTCGCCATGCTGGTGACCGATCCGCGCGCCACGTATGTCGACGCGACCTTCGGACGGGGCGGCCATGCGCGCCTGATCCTCGAGCGCCTGGCTTCGACGGGGCGTCTGATCGCGTTCGACCGCGATCCCATGGCCGTGGCGGCTGCTTCCGCCATGCGCGATCCGCGACTTCACATCGAACACACCGCCTTTTCACGTCTGGGCGAGACACTCGCAGCGCTTGGCGTCACGAGCGTCCAGGGCGTGCTGCTCGACATCGGCGTGTCGTCGCCACAGATCGACACCGCCGAACGAGGCTTCTCGTGGCGATCCGACGGGCCACTCGACATGCGAATGGACACAACGCGCGGCGAGACGGCTGCGCAGTGGCTCGCGCGGGCGTCGGTCGATGAACTCACAGGAGTGATCCGCAGCTATGGGGAAGAACGGTTTGCTTCATCGATTGCAAAGGCGATTGTGGCTCGCCGCGAGACTGGGCGGCCGGTATCAACCACCGGCGACCTTGCCGCGCTCGTGGCAGGCGCGATCCCCCGCAAGAGCCGCGCGGACGGGGCACAGCATCCGGCCACGCGGACATTTCAGGCTGTACGGATTCACATCAATCAAGAGCTTGAGGAATTGGCGCTAGCCCTTGAACAATCGGTGCAGGTGCTGGCGACGGGCGGACGGCTCGTCGTCATCAGCTTCCATTCGCTCGAAGATCGCATCGTCAAGCGCTTCATCGATGCGCACGCCCATCCCGACCGCGCCGCACCAGGCGCGCGTGCGCTGCCGCTGCGTGCGACCGAGCTGCCTGCGCCGCGGCTCACCGCCATCGCGCGGGTGCGAGCTGATGCGGCCGAGGTTGCCGCCAATCCCCGGTCGCGGTCGGCGGTGATGCGCGTCGCCGAACGCACGTCCACCGCATGGCCGGGAGCGGCCCAATGATCCGCGTCGCGCTGGTGTTCGTGTCGGTGTTGCTGCTGTTCGCGTCGTCGCTCGGACTGGTTACCGCGCAGCACCGAACGCGCTCGCTCTTCGTCGACCTCGAGCGTGCGCAGCAGGACGCCAAGCAGCTCGATGTCGACTACGAACGCCTGACGATCGAACTGGCGCGGCTCGCGCAGCCGGCCGCCGTCGAGCGCGCGGCACAGCGGCTGGGATTCAAGGCGGCCGAGGCGAGCCGCACCGTGTTCCTCAACCTGCCGCAGGCGAGCGCCACGACGCCGGTGGCACCGGGGGCACGCAAGTGAAGGGCACTGCGCGCAGCTCCAATGGACGCCCGGCGCGGCGGCCAGATGCCGGCCCCTCGCGCCGCGAGCGCGTCGCGTTCAATGCGAATCCGCTGCTGACGGTCGCGCTGCCCGCCTGGCGCTCGAAGCTGCTGCTGTTCATGCTCTTCGTCGGCTTCGTCGCGCTCGGAGGCCGGGCGTTCTACCTGATGGGCGGCGTGACGACCGACTTCCTGCAGCGCCAGGGCGAAGCGCGCTATGCGCGCACGCTCGAGATTCCCGCCACGCGCGGCCGCGTGACCGACCGCAACGGCATCGTGCTGGCGTCGTCGGTGCCGGCGCGGGCGGTCTGGGCGATTCCCGACGACGTCGTGGCGACCCCGGCACAGGTCGCCGACCTCGCGCGACTGCTGGGCATGAATCCCGCCGAAGTGAAGCGGCGCCTGGCGGATGAGGATCGCAGCTTCGTGTACTTGCGGCGGCAGGTCGACGTCGAAGTGGCGGACCGCATTACGGCGCTGAAGATTCCCGGCGTGCACTCGAGCCGCGAGTTCAAGCGGCACTATCCCGAGGGTCCGACCAGCGCGCATCTTGTGGGCTTCACGAATGTCGAGGATCGCGGACAGGAGGGCATTGAACTGGCGCACGAGTCCACGCTGGCGGGGCGTGCCGGCAGCCGACGTGTGATCAAGGATCGCCTCGGTCGCGTGGTCGAAGACGACTGGCTGCGCGAGCCGGTCGACGGCCGGGACCTCGCGCTGTCCATCGACAGCCGGGTCCAGTACATCGCCTCCTCGGCGCTAAAGAGTGCCATCGACAAGCACCAGGCCAAGGCCGGGGCCGTGATCGTTCTCGATGTCGCCAGCGGTGAGGTGCTCGCGCTCGCGAACTGGCCCAGCTATGACCCGAATGCGCGCGGTCGCCTCGCGGCCGACGCAATCCGCAACCGCGTGATCACCGATACCTTCGAGCCGGGTTCGACGATGAAGCCGTTCGCGGTGGCTACTGCGCTTGAGCTCGGCAAGGTCCGACCCGACACGCGCATCCAGACCGCGCCGGGACGTATGACGATCGGTGATCGAACGATCGGCGACGCGCACGCGCACGGCCTGCTGACGGTGGAAGAAGTCGTGGCGAAGTCGAGCAACGTCGGCACCGCCAAGATCGCGCTCGACCTGCCTGCGCAGTCCTTGTGGGACAGCTATACGGCGCTGGGCTTCGGGCAGGCACCCCGCATGGGCTTTCCGGGCGCGGTGGCCGGACGGCTGCGCCCGGCCAAGACGTGGCGGCCGATCGAGCAGGCAACGATCTCGTATGGACACGGCGTGTCCGTGACGTTGGTGCAACTGGCGCGAGCCTACGCGGCGCTGGCGCGCGACGGCGAACTGGTCCCTCTGACACTCACTAAGTCCGAAACCCCGCCCGCTGCGGTGCGCGTGTTTTCTGTGGAGACGGCACGCTCGATGCGCAAAATGCTCGAGATGGCGGTCGCCGATGACGGAACGGCGCCGGCGGCGCGCATTGCCGGCTACCGCGTGGCGGGCAAGACCGGCACCGCGCAGAAGCTGAAAAACGGCCAGTACGTGAAGGAGTATGTCGCGTCCTTTGCCGGTTTCGCTCCGGTCTCGGATCCGCGCGTCGTGATCGCGGTGATGATCGATGAGCCCAGTACTGGTGCGTACTACGGTGGTCAGGTGGCGGCGCCGGTGTTTGCCCAGATCGCTGGGGCTACGTTGCGCACGCTGCAAGTGGCACCCGACGGCCCGCTGGAGACGCCGAAGCAGTTGCTGGCGCTGAGGCAGGCGCGATGAACCTGGCCGCTGTCAGCGTATCGACCGCCATGCTGCCCAGCGTGCGGGATGCGCTCACCTTCCTGCGCAAACTGCCACCGGCCTCTGGCGGGCGTGCGCGCGACCTGCGCCTCGACAGCCGTGGTGTCCATGCCGGCGACATCTTCCTCGCCGTGGCGGGCCAGAAGAGCGATGGCCGGCGCTTCCTCGCGGATGCCGTTGGCCGCGGCGCGGCGGCGGCACTGGTCGATGCCGATGGCTGGGATGGTGCAGCCCAGGCGATCCCGGTGCAGCCGGTGAACGGCCTGCGTGACAGCCTCGGCGCGTTGGCAGCGGCCTACTACGAGCGGCCCAGTGAGCGCCTGCTGTCGGTCGGGGTGACCGGGACCAACGGCAAGACCTCGTGCAGCCAGTGGATCGCGCAATTGCTGACCCATGAAGGACGTCGATGCGCCGTGATAGGCACGGTCGGTATCGGCTTTCCAGGGGCGCTGCAGGCCAGTGAATTGACCACGCCCGACCCGGTGTCGCTTCAGCGTGAACTGCGGCAGCTGCTCGATGCAGGCGCGCAGGCCCTGGCAATGGAAGTGTCGTCGATCGGACTCGAGCAGCGTCGCGTGGACGGCATGCACTTCGACGTGGCGCTCTTCACCAACCTGACGCGCGACCACCTCGACGTCCATGGAACGATGGAGCGGTACGAGGCCGCCAAAGCAATGTTGTTCGAGTGGCCGGGGCTGGGCCACGCGGTGATCAATCTCGACGATCCGGCCGGGTGCCGCATCGCCGCGCGTGCGATCGAGCGCGGCGTGGATGTGATCGGCTACAGCGCGCAGGCCGACACGACCCCCAGGCCGCTCGCGCCCCGCCTGCTGGCCCGGCAGATCCGCGCGACGGAGGAAGGCCTGGCGTTCGAACTGTGTGTCGACGATCAGGCGCATCCGGTCGAAGTTCGCCTGGTCGGGCACTTCAATGTGGCCAATCTGCTCGGTGTCGTCGGTGTGTCGCTTGCGTGTGGCATCCGCAGCGACGTTACGGCCGCGGCGCTGCCGACCATGGTGCCGCCACCGGGGCGTATGCAGCGTGTCGACGCGAATGCGCAGCCGCTGGTCGTGGTCGACTACGCACACACGCCGGATGCACTGGCGCAGGCGCTCGAAGCGCTGCGTCCCTTGGTGAAAGCCCGCCAGGGCCGGCTCTGGGTCGTGTTCGGGGCCGGCGGCGATCGTGATCCTGGCAAGCGCGCGCCGATGGGCGCGGCGGCCGTCGCGGCGGACGCCATCGTCATCACCAGCGACAACCCGCGGACCGAGAATCCGCAGCACATCGTCGATCAGGTGGCTGCCGGGGCGCGAGCGGCACGCAATCTCGTGACCGACGTCGATCGCGCGCGTGCGATCGAGCACGCCATCACCGCGGCAGAGCCGGCCGACGTCGTGCTGATCGCCGGCAAAGGTCACGAGGACTACCAGATCATCGGCACCGAGAAGCGCCCGTTTTCTGACGTGGCGCAGGCGCGCCGCGGCCTGGCGTTGCGCGCGGGGATCGCCCGATGAGCGCACTGATGACGGTGTCCGAGCTGGCACGGACCGTTGCTGCGCAGGAAATGCGTGGTGATGGGCGCATCGGCTTTTCGAGCGTATCGACCGACACGCGCACGCTCGCTCACGGAGCTCTGTTCGTGGCGTTGCGCGGCGAACGTTTCGACGGTCACGACTACGCGCAGGTGGCCGCTGATCGCGGTGCCGCCGCGATGCTGGTGGAGCACGCCGTTGAAGCCGCGGTGCCGCAGATCGTTGTTGCCGACACAAAACGCGCGCTTGGGCTGGGCGCCGCGCAATGGCGAGCGCGCTTTACGCTGCCTGTGATCGCCGTGACCGGCAGCAATGGCAAGACCACGGTCACTCAGATGATTGCGGCGATCCTAGCGCAGGCCTATGGCGAGCGAAATCGCCTCGCCACGCTCGGCAATCTGAACAACGACATCGGTGTGCCACTGATGCTGTGGCAGCTCGGCAAGCAGCACAGGGCGGCCGTGTTTGAGCTTGGCATGAATCACCCGGGCGAAATCGCGTACCTGGCCGAACTGGTCCGACCGACGATTGCGCTGGTCAACAACGCTCAGCGCGAGCATCAGGAATTCATGCAATCCGTCGAGGCCACGGCCCAGGAGAACGGCGAAGTGCTGGCAGCTCTGCCACTGTCCGACATGGGGGTGGCGGTGTTCCCGGCGGATGACCCCTGCACGCCGATCTGGCGCACATTGGCGGGAACGCGACGTGTCGTCGACTTCGCGCTCGAGGCCTATGCCGTCGTCACGGCGACCTTCGAACTGGACGCAGAAGGTGCGCACGTTTCGATGGCAACCCCAGCCGGCCTGGTCGAGGCGAGACTCGCCGTGGGCGGGCTGCACAACGTGCGTAACGCGCTCGCGGCGGCGGCGTGTGCGATGGCGGCCGGCATCGAGCCGCGCGCGATCAGCGCCGGCCTGAGCGCGTTCCGACCGGTGAACGGACGTGGGGCGCGTCTGCGCACGTCCACTGGTGCGCTGCTGATCGACGACAGCTACAACGCCAATCCGGACTCGGTGCGTGCGGCCATCGACCTGCTGGCCGGCTGTAACTCTCCGCGCCTGCTGGTGCTGGGCGACATGGGTGAAGTCGGCGATCGGGGTTCCGAGTTCCACCGCGAGGTTGGCACCTATGCCCGTGAGCGCGCTGTCGATGCGCTCTACGCGCTGGGAGCACAGTCGCGCGAGACCGTGGCCGCATTCGGCGCAGGCGGAACGCACTTCGATGATGTCGAGGTGTTGCTGGCCGCGCTGCGTCCAAGGGCGGTGGAGGGCTCGACCGTGCTGGTCAAGGGATCACGCTTCATGCGGATGGAGCGTGTGGTGCAGGCGCTGGCGGAACCGGCGGTGCAGGGTGCAACGGCGGGACTGCACTGATGCTGCTCGAACTGTTTGAATGGCTGGCGCGCGACATTCGGGCGTTCAACGTTTTCTCGTACCTGACGCTGCGCGCGGTGCTGGCGGCCGCGACCGCGCTGCTGCTCGGGCTGGCGGCCGGACCCAGGGTGATCCGCCGGTTGACCGAGCTGAAGATCGGTCAGGCAGTGCGCAGCGATGGACCGCAGACGCATCTGGCCAAGACCGGAACGCCGACGATGGGCGGCGCGCTGATCCTCATCTCGATCGGCATCACGACGCTGCTGTGGGCCGATCTGTCGAACCGCTTCATCTGGGTCGTGCTGATCGTGACGCTGGGTTTCGGCTGGATCGGCTGGGTCGATGACTATCGCAAGGTCGTGCACCGCAATCCGAAGGGCATGAGCGCGAAGGAGAAGTACTTCTGGCAGTCGCTGATCGGGCTCGGGGCCGCGTTTTACCTGGCGTTCGCGATAGCGGCGCCCTCGACGGACAAGGTCTGGTCGCTGATGGTGCTGTGGGTGCAGCAAGGTTTTTACATCGACCTGCCGCCGCGATCCGACCTGCTGGTGCCCTTCTTCAAGAACGTGGCGTATCCGCTCGGCGTGTTCGGCTTCGTCGCTCTGTCGTATCTCGTCATTGTCGGCACCAGCAACGCGGTGAACCTCACCGACGGCCTCGATGGCCTGGCGATCATGCCGACGGTGATGATCGGTGCCGCGCTCGGCGTGTTTGCCTACGTCATCGGCCGCGCGGACTTCGCACGCTACCTGCTGTTCCCTTACATCCCCGGGGCCGGTGAGCTCGTGATCATCTGCGGTGCGATCGCCGGTGCGGGGCTCGCGTTCCTGTGGTTCAACGCCTACCCCGCCGAAGTCTTCATGGGCGACGTCGGCGCGCTCGCGCTCGGCGGCGCGCTCGGGACGATCGCCGTGATCACGCGGCAGGAGATCGTGCTCTTCATCATGGGCGGCGTATTCGTCGTCGAGACTGTGTCCGTGATGATGCAGGTGGCCTACTTCAAGTGGACCAAGGGCCGGCGCATCTTCCGCATGGCACCGCTGCACCACCACTTCGAATTGTCCGGGTGGAAGGAAACGCAGGTGGTGGTCAGGTTCTGGATCATCAGCATGATGCTGGTGCTGGTCGGTCTTTCCACGTTGAAGATCCGATGAGCGCAGCGCAGAACCGTTCAAGCAAGCTCGCGCCGCAGGGCGTATCGCGGTGACTCCATGACGCAGCACGCACTCGTTCTCGGTTTGGGCGACAGCGGGCTGGCGATCGCGCGCTGGCTGGCGCGGCAGGGCTGGACCCTGCGCGTGGCCGACACGCGCGATGCGCCGCCGCAGATCACTGCCTTGCATGCCGAGCTGCCGGAGGCCGAGTTTCGCCCGGGTGGATTCGCCGAAACCCTGCTGGACGAGGTCGGGCTTGTCGCGATTTCGCCCGGGCTGTCACCAACTCATCCGAGCGTCGCGCCGTTGCTGAAGGTGGTGCGCGCTCGCGGGCTGGAACTGGTGGGCGAGATCGAACTGTTTGCGCGCGAACTCGCACGGCTCCGGCAGGAGCGCGGGTATGCGCCGCGGGTACTCGGCGTCACCGGGACCAACGGCAAGACGACCACGACCCGGCTCATCGGCCTGCTGGCCGAACGCTGTGGCCGGCGCGCGGCCGTTGCCGGCAACATCGCCCCGGCGGCACTCGACGAACTGACGGCGCGAGTCGATGCCGACGATCTTCCGGACGTTTGGGTGCTCGAACTGTCGAGCTTCCAGTTGCAGACGACCACGAGCCTTGCCTGCGATGCCGCGGTTGTGCTCAACGTGACGCAGGATCACCTCGACTGGCACGGCTCGATGGAGTCGTATGTCAAGGCGAAGGAGCGCATCTTCGCGCCGACCACCGTTCGCGTGCTGAACCGTGACGATCCGGTCGTCGCCGCGATGACCGGGCGCAAGGCGACCGTGGTCACCTTCGGTTCGGACGTACCGTCACAACCCGAAGCATTCGGGCTGGTTCACGACGCCGGCATGACCTGGCTCGCCTGGGCCGAGGACACGAGCCTACCGACACGGCGTCGCAAAGCGACCGTCGATCTGCCCGCCGCCCCGGCGGAGATCCACGTACATCGGCTGATGCCGGTCGATGCCCTGCGCATCCGAGGCCGGCACAACGCACTCAATGCGCTCGCAGCGCTTGCGCTTGGACGGGCGATCGGACTGCCGCTCGCGCCGATGCTGCATGGCTTGCGCGATTACGTCGGAGAGCCTCATCGTGTGGAACACGTGGCCACGCTGGGCGGCGTCGAGTACTACGACGACAGCAAGGGCACCAACGTCGGCGCCACGGTGGCTGCACTGGACGGGCTGGGTGCGGAGGGACGCAAGCTGGTCGTCATTTTGGGCGGCGACGGCAAGGGCCAGGACTTCACGCCATTGGCAGCGCCGGTGGCACGCAATGCACGCGCGGTGGTGCTGATCGGGCGCGACGCAAAGAAGATACGCGCCGTCCTGGCGGGCGCCGATGCGGTAGAACTGATCGAAGCCGAGTCGCTTCCGGTTGCCGTGCACTGTGCCGCGCAGGCCGCGCGTCCCGGCGACGTGGTCATCCTCTCGCCGGCATGTGCGAGCTTCGACATGTTTCGCGATTACCGTCACCGCGCCGAGGTGTATGTCGATGCCGTGCGCGAACTCGCGGCCGACGTGGGGCAGCCATGCTGAATCGTTGGTTTGCCTCGCTGCGGCCCGTCGGTCGGCGACGCGGCCGGGCCGCTTCCTTCAATGCAGGCGGCTCGGTGATGACGCTTGCCGGCCTGGGCGGGGCGCCGCACTCGGCCACTGCGCGCACGGACCTGCCCGCAGTCGACCGCGCGCTGATGGGTGTCGTCGCGGCGCTCATCATGATCGGCACGGTGATGGTGTACTCGGCGTCGATTTCACTGGCCGATTCGCCACGCTTCAATGTTGCGCCGACTCACTTCCTGATGCGTCATCTGGTGGCCATGGGGATCGCCTTCTGCGCCGCGGCCATCGCCTTCCAGGTGCCGATGGAAACGTGGCAGCGCCTCGCGCCCTGGGTCTTCATCGGCGCCTTCGCACTGCTGGTGGCGGTTCTGATTCCCGGTGTCGGCAAGGGCGTCAATGGGGCGAAACGCTGGATCCCGCTTGGCCTGCTCAACCTGCAGCCCTCCGAACTGATGAAGGTCGCAAGCGTGCTGTATGCCGCGAACTTCACCGTGCGCAAGCAGGATTACATGCACCAGTTCGCCAAGGGCTTCATGCCGATGGCGATCGTCATGGGCGCCATCGGCGTACTGCTGCTGCTGCAGCCGGACCTGGGTGCCTTCGGTGTGATCGTCGCCCTCAGCATGGGCATCCTCTTTCTCGGCGGCGTCAACGGCAAGCTATTCGCGGGCATCAGCGCAGCACTGACGGTGGTCTTCATGCTCGTCATCTGGCTGTCTCCATGGCGGCGCGAGCGGATCTTTGCGTACCTCGATCCGTGGTCGGAAGCGAATGCACTCGGCAAGGCTTATCAACTGTCGCACTCGCTGATCGCGTTTGGTCGCGGCGAGTGGTTCGGCGTCGGGTTGGGCGGCAGCGTGGAGAAGCTGCACTACCTGCCAGAGGCGCATACGGACTTCATCCTGGCCGTGCTCGGCGAAGAGTTGGGTCTGTTCGGTGTCTTGACGGTGGTGGTGCTCTTCTACTGGCTGATCAAGCGCGCGTTCGAGATCGGCCGCCAGGCGATTGCACTGGAGCGGACGTTTGCAGGACTGGTGGCGCAAGGCGTCGGTTTGTGGATTGGCGTTCAGGCGTTCATCAATGCCGGCGTCGCCACGGGGTTGCTGCCGACCAAGGGACTGACGCTGCCGCTGATGAGTTACGGCGGTTCCGCACTGCTGTCGACGCTGGTCGCCATCGCGATCCTGTTGCGCGTCGACCGGGAAAACAGAGTTCTCATGCGCGGAGGTCGCGCATGAACCACCTGGTCGTCGTCGCGGCCGGAACCGGAGGGCACGTGATGCCCGGCATCGCCGTTGCCGAAGCTCTGCGCGGACGCGGTTGGTCGGTGAGCTGGCTCGGCACGCAAGCGGGGATGGAACGCGGCCTGGTCGAGCGCCATGGCATCGCGTTCGACGCGATCGACTTCAGCGGCCTGCGGGGCAAGGGCTTCAAGACGCTGCTTCTCGGTGGATTCATGCTGTTGCGCGCTCTGTGGCAAAGCCGCGCGCGACTGCGCGGTCGCGCGCCGAAGGTCGTGTTTTCAACCGGAGGCTACGTCGCCGTTCCGGCGGGCATGGCGGCAAGCTCGCTCGGTGTGCCGCTGGTGCTGATGAACGCCGACGCAGACACCCTGCTGTCTACGCGGCTGCTGACGCCGCTGGCGGCCGGCGTGTTGTGCGGATTCGATGGTGCAGCCGCCGTGAAGGCGGGTGACAAGGGGCTGGTCACCGGCAATCCGGTACGGACTGAAATCTCCGCGGTGCCGGTGCCGGCGCAACGGTACGCGGGGCGCACAGGCCCGCTGCGCCTGCTGGTGATCGGCGGCAGCCTCGGCGCGCAGGTGCTCAATGAGACAGTGCCGGCCGCGCTCGCACGACTCCCGGTCGAGCGTCGTCCGCGCGTCGTGCACCAGTGCGGAGCCGGGCATCTCGATGCGGTTCAGGCCGCCTATCGTCGGGCCGGCATCGACGCTGAGATCCTTCCGTTCATCGACGACATCGCGCAGCGCTACGCATCGGCCGACGTCGTGCTGTGTCGCGCGGGCGCGATCACGATCACCGAGCTTGCGGTGGCCGGCGTGCCGGCCATCCTGGTGCCTCTCGTCGTCTCGACGACCCAGCATCAGCGCACCAACGCCGAATACATGGCGAGCAAGGGCGCAGCGCTGCACATGGCGCAAACCGAGTTCAGCGCGGAAGGCCTCGCGGACGTGCTGGGCGGACTTACGCGCGAACGACTGCTCGAGATGGCCAACGCGGCCCGCGCCGTCGGGCGCCCGGATGCGACGAGCACCGTGGCCCGGGTCATCGAACAGGTGGCCATATGAGGCACGCGGTCAAGCACATCCACTTCGTTGGCATCGGTGGCAGCGGCATGAGTGGCATTGCCGAAGTGTTGCTGACGCTCGGTTACCGCGTCAGCGGCTCGGACGTCGCCAGCAGCGCCGTGACGCGACGGCTTGCCCAGCTCGGTGCGGTGATCGCACAGGGGCATGCGGCCGAGCACATCGCCGGTGCGGACGCTGTCGTGATCTCGACCGCGGTGTCGCCGAGCAATCCGGAAGTGATCGCTGCGCGCGGCCGGCGTATCCCGGTTGTGCCGCGTGCCGTCATGCTCGCGGAGCTGATGCGGCTGAAGCAGGGCATCGCGATTGCCGGGACGCACGGCAAGACGACGACCACCAGCCTGGTCGCAAGCGTGCTGGCGGCGGGAGGGATGGACCCGACCTTCGTGATCGGCGGGCGGCTGAATTCGGCCGGCGCGAACGCTCGGCTCGGCAGCGGCGAGTACATCGTCGTCGAGGCCGACGAGTCGGACGCATCGTTCCTCAACCTGATGCCGGTGATCGCTGTCGTGACGAACATCGACAACGATCACATGGAGACCTACGGCCACGACTTCTCTCGGCTCAAGCACGCATTCATCGAGTTCCTGGGCCGCCTGCCGTTCTATGGCTCGGCCGTGCTGTGCATCGACGATCCCCATGTGCGCGACATCCTGCCGTTCGTGTCCAAGCCGGTGCTGAGTTACGGTTTTGCGCCCGAGGCACAGGTGCGCGCGATCGACGCGGTCGCTGACGGCACGCGCATGCACTTCACCGTGCAGCGTGAAGACCAGTCGCCGCTGGCGATCGTGCTCAATCTTCCGGGACGCCACAACGTGGCCAATGCGCTGGCGGCGATCGCCGTCGGCAGTGAACTCGGCGTGTCCGATGCGGCGATCGTCGAGGCGCTGGCCGGGTTCACCGGAGTCGGGCGACGCTTTGCGCGGCACGGCGATCTGCCGGCACCGCACGGGGGCTCGTACACGCTGATCGACGACTACGGGCATCACCCGGTGGAAATGGCGGCAACGATCGCTGCGGTGCGCGGCGCGTTTCCCGGGCGGCGGCTCGTCCTCGCGTTCCAGCCGCACCGCTACACCCGCACGCGCGACTGCTTCGAAGACTTCGTCAAGGTGCTGTCCACGACCGACACGCTGCTGCTGGCCGAGGTCTATGCCGCCGGCGAAGCGCCGATCGTGGCCGCCGATGGTCGCTCGCTGGCGCGCGCGCTGAGGGTGGCGGGCAAGGTCGAGCCCATCTTTGTCGAGACGATCGACGAGTTGCCGGCGGCGTTGCACGATGTCGTGCGCGACGGCGATGTGGTGATCACGATGGGTGCCGGTTCCATCGGGCAGGTGCCGGCGCGACTGGCCGGAGCAGGAGCGGAATGAGCACGCAACTGACCTCCTTCGGCAAGGTCGGCGTGCTGTTCGGCGGGCGTTCGTCCGAGCGCGAAGTGTCGATCATGTCGGGCACTGGCGTGCTCAACGCGCTGAAGAGCCGCGGTGTCGATGCGCATGCCTTCGATCCCGGCCGTCAGTCGCTGGCTGAACTCGAGGCCTCCCGATTCGAACGGGTGTTCATTGCACTGCATGGTCGCGGCGGCGAGGACGGCACGATCCAGGGCGTACTCGAGATGCTCGAGGTTCCGTACACGGGCAGCGGCGTGCAGGCGTCGGCCAATGCGATCGACAAGGAGACCACCAAGCAGATATGGCTGCAGGCGGGCATCCCGACACCGGCGCACCGCATCGGTCATGCCGCGACCGACTGGATGCGGGTGGTCGCTGAGCTTGGCGACGCGCTGATCGTCAAGCCGTCGCGGGAAGGGTCGACCATCGGCATCACCAAGGTCACGTCCCATGATCGCAACGAACTCGCACTGGCCTTCGAAGAAGCGGCGAAGTACGACGACACGGTCCTGATCGAGCAGCTGATCATGGGGCGGGAACTCACCTGCGCGATCCTGGGCGAGGGCAGCTCGGCCGAAGCGTTGCCACTGATCGAGATCCGCGCGCCCGGGTCCAACTACGATTACCACAGCAAGTATTTCAGCGACGACACGAAGTACCTGTGTCCGGCCCCGATCGATCCGGACGCGGCTGCGCACATCAGCGCGCTGTGCCTGCGGGCCTACCGCGCGCTCGGTGCGCGCGGATGGGGCCGCGTGGATGTGATGCTTCGCGAGGATGGCGCACCGTTCCTGCTCGAGCTCAACACGTCGCCGGGAATGACCGGCCACTCGCTCGTACCGATGGCGGCGCGCGCGGTCGGCATGAGTTACGAAGACCTGGTGCTGCGCATTCTGGCGATGGCGACACTCGATGCGCGGAGGCATGGATGATCGGCGCGCGGATCATGAACCTCGTCGCGCTGGTGGTCGCGCTGGTCGCCGCCGGGATGCTGGCCACGGCCGGTGTCCGCTGGTTCACGCAGCGCCCGGCGTTCGACTTCAAGCGCGTCGAGGTGCGTGGCGAGCTGCAGCATGTGACGGCCGCCTCGATACGCGCAGCCATCGCCGGGCGGCTCAAGGGCAACTTCTTCACGCGTGCGTCTGGACGAAACGCGTCGCCTGCTCGAGACCGTTCCGTGGGTCTCCCAGGCATCGGTGCGGAGGATCTGGCCCAACCGACTTCAAGTGACGCTGCGCGAGCATCGGGCGCTTGGAGCGTGGGGCGACGGGCGCCTGCTGTCGGATCGTGGGGAACTCTTCGTCGCGAATGTCGCCGAGGCGGAGATCTTCGGGCCGCTGCCGTCGTTTGCCGGGCCGGCCATCGAGGCTGCCGAGGTGGCGGCCCGGTACTACGAATTTGCCGCGCTGGTTGCCGAACTATCGCTGACGATCGACGGCATCGACGTGTCGGATCGCCGGTCGTGGTCGATTCAGGCGAGCGGGCCGGGGATCGCGCCGACGACGCTCGAACTCGGGCGTGACGACGGTGCCGGAGCCGTGCATCGGCGCCTTGCCGACGTCGTCGCGGCCTATCCGATGGTCAGTGCGCGCGTCGGCGGACCGCCGGCACGCATCGACGCTCGCTATGCGAACGGGATTGCTGCCTCGTTGCCGTCGAGTTCCACCGCTTCGAAAGCCCGCTGATTCATGAGAACAGAAACCAAAGACCTGATCGTCGGCCTCGACATCGGCACTTCCAAGGTGGTCGTCGCGGTGGCCGAAGCGTTGCCCGACGGACGCTTCCAGGTGATTGGCCTGGGACAGGCGGCATCACAGGGGCTGCGCAAGGGCGTGGTCGTCAACATCGAGTCGACGGTCCAATCCATCCGCCGCGCACTCGAAGAGGCCGAACTGATGGCGGCTTGCCAGATCAAGGATGCGTTCACGGGCATTGCTGGCAGCCATATCAAGAGTTTCAATTCGAGCGGGATGGTGGCGATCAAGGACCGCGAGGTCTCCGCCAGCGACGTCGGGCGCGTGATCGAGACAGCGAAGGCCATCAACATTCCGACGGATCAGCAGGTGCTACACGTGCTGACGCAGGAGTTCATCGTCGACGGTCAGGAGGACATCCGCGAACCGATCGGCATGAGCGGGGTACGGCTCGAGGTGCGGGTGCATATCGTCACAGGCGCCGTCAGCGCAGCGCAGAACATCATCAAGTGCGTACGCCGCTGCGGACTCGAGGTGCAGGACCTGATCCTGCAGCCGCTGGCCTCGTCGCTTTCAGTGCTGACCGCGGATGAAAAGGAACTCGGCGTGGCTCTCGTCGATGTCGGCGGGGGCACCAGTGACATCGCCATTTTCACCGGCGGCGCGATTCGCCACACCGCAATCATCCCGATCGCCGGCGACCAGATCACCAATGACATCGCCATGGCGCTGCGCACGCCGATACCCGACGCGGAAGAAATCAAGGTGCGCTGGGGCGTGGCCAAGGAAGTGCTCGCCGATCCGAACGAGAAGATCGAAATTCCGGGGCTGGGCGATCGTGGTCCGCGGCTGCTGTCGCGGCAGGCCCTGGCGGCGGTGATCGAGCCGCGTGTCGAAGAACTCTTCACTCTGACGCAGCAGGTGATCCGCGAATCCGGCTACGAGGAAATGCTGTCGTCGGGCGTCGTGCTCACCGGCGGCACCAGCCTGCTTCCCGGAATGACCGAACTCGCCGAGGACGTGTTCCTGAAGCCGGCGCGCATTGGCTGGCCACAGTACGACGGTTCGCTGGCTGACGTCGTGAAGAACCCGCGCTTTGCCACCGCCATGGGACTGCTGATCGAAGCCCACTCCCAGCGGCAGCGCGGCCGCAAGATCGCGCAGCAGACCGGATCGTTCAAGCAGACCGTCAAGAGGATGAAGGAATGGATCGTCGGGAACTTTTAGGCGCCGCTCGTTTCCGCGAGAGGTGCGTTTGAGAGCGTGCAAGGCCAAGCGCGTTGGTGCAGGTGCGCTTTTGGCCTTGTGCGTTTCGCATTGATGCAGCAACCAGACCCAGGAGCAGGAGAACACGATGACATTCGAGATACTTGAAACCGAAACGCGCGGAACGATCATCAAGGTGGTGGGGGTCGGCGGTGCCGGCGGCAATGCCGTCGAGCACATGATTCGTCGCAGCGTGCAGGGCGTGGAATTCATCTGCGCCAATACCGACCACCAGGCGCTGGCGCGTTCGTCGTCGAAGAACGTGCTGCAGCTCGGCAAGACCGGGCTGGGCGCCGGCAGCCGTCCCGAGGCCGGGCGCCAGGCCGCCGAGGAGGCACGCGACCGCATTGCCGATTCGCTGCGCGGCGCGCACATGGTGTTCATCACCGCGGGCATGGGTGGAGGCACCGGTACCGGGGCAGCGCCGGTCGTGGCCGAGATCGCCAAGGAACTGGGGCTGCTGACGGTCGCCGTGGTGTCGAAGCCATTCGAGTTCGAAGGACCCAAGCGCCTGAAAGTGGCCGAAACGGGACTGGCCGAACTCGAGGCCTCGGTGCACTCGCTGATCGTCATCCTCAACAACAAGCTCGAAGAAGTGATGGGCGAGGATGCCGAGATGGCCGACTGCTTCCGCGCGGCCGACGATGTTCTGCACAATGCCTGTGCCGGCATCGCCGAGATCATCAATGTCCCGGGTCTGGTCAACGTCGACTTCGAGGACGTGAAGACCGTGATGAGCGAGCACGGCAAGGCGATGATGGGAACCGCGACGGCTTCGGGACTGGATCGCGCGCGTATCGCGGCCGAGCAGGCGGTTGCCAGCCCCTTGCTCGAGGGTGTCGATCTGTCCGGTGCGCGCGGCGTGCTGGTCAACATCACCGCATCGTCGTCGCTGAAAATGAAGGAAACGCGCGAGGTGATGAACACGATCCGTGCGTTTGCCGCGGAAGACGCGACCGTGATCTTCGGCACTGTGTGCGACGAGTCGATCGGCGATGGCCTGCGGGTCACCGTGGTGGCGACGGGCCTCGGCCGCGCCGGATCGAAGAAGCAGTCCAATCCGTTCACGGTCGTGCGCACCGGCACCGACAACGCGCCCTTGATGGTCTCGCCGACCCGGGAGACCGCGGCGACCGGATCCGACTACAGCCACCTCGATACCCCCGCCGTCTGGCGCTCGCGCGAGTCGGCGCAGCAAAAGGTCTCCGCCCTGGAGGAAAGCGGCAGCGATCGCTATGACATTCCGGCGTTTCTGAGGAAGCAGGCGGATTGAGAGTGGCGTCGATGGTGTACGCGATCCGGCTGCGCCGGATCGCACGTGCACTCGGCGGCACGCGCACGACGTGCGCGCTCAAGACTGGTCAGTCGGCTGCGCTTCGGAGCGGCCGCACGCTCCGCCGAGGAGCGAATCCCGCGCACTCCCCCGTCCCCTCGCCGGGCGAGGAGTGCAGGCGTTCCTTTCACTCCTCACCGCGCGAGGAGGGTGAGGGCCAGGAGTGGCGATCCCCTTCCGCCTCGTGGTACGGCCGGGTGGGGTGCCCGAGCCGTTGTTCTTCGGCGGAGCGCGCGGCCGCTCCGGAGCGCAGCCGACAGATCCTAGTCCGTTGACGATGCACGTGCGATCGGCGGAGCCGATCGCGTACACCTCGGCGATCGAGACTCTTATAGGCATGCCACGTCGCATGTCCGATCACCGGCACGGCGACGATCAGGCCGATGAAGAAGGTGGCAAAGCCGGCGGCGATGATGACGACGATCAGCAGGGCCCACACCAACAGCGGCAGTGGATTGGCGAAGAGCGCACGCACGCTGGTCAGGGCGGCGACGATCGTGTCGGTGCCGCGGTCGAGCATCATCGGCACGGACACCACGCTGACCGCGAAGACAATGCCGGCAAACAGTGCGCCGACTGCGAAGTAGGTGAGAAGAAAGTCGATATTTTCGATCGAGACGACCTGCGCGAGAAAGCTCTTCAGCGTCGGCATGCCACCGGAAAAGAACAACGCAAAAGTCACCAGCGACGCTCGTGCCCAAACCAGCGCGATGATGGTCAACACGAGTGCGAACAGGCTGAAGGCCCCGAGGTTGGCGCGCCAGGCCATCGCGGTCTCGCGCAGGCTCACCGCCGAACCACTCTCCAGTCGGCGGCTGATGTCGTACAAGCCCGTCGCGAGGAATGGACCGAGGAGCAGGAAGCCTGCTGTCAGCGCCGATGTCAGTTCGTAGGCATTCTGAAACACGAAGACGATCAGGCCGCCCATCAGTGCGAAAGCCAGTCCATAGGCCAGGCTCGGCAACGGCGCGCGGCGCAGGTCGTGGACACCCCGGGCCAGCCAGGTGAACGGTGCTGTCGCCGACACGGAGTGAATGGCAGGGAAGGGCGATGCGCCCCCCTCTGCAGTGGCGCTTGCTTCTGTGGGCGGGGTTACGGGAGACACGGTGATGGCTCAGCCGGACGGGTCAGGTCAATGGCGGGATTCTCGGCTGCCGAGCCCAATGACGCTCGCCGCAGCGCACAAGCCGACGGATAGAATGACGCCATGTTGAAGCAACGCACTTTGAAGCAGCTGGCCCGAACCGTCGGCATCGGCCTGCACAGCGGGACCAAGGTCGAATTGGTCATGCGTCCGGCAGCTGCCGACACCGGTATCGTGTTCCGTCGCGTCGACCTCGATCCCCCGGTCGAGATCCGACTGACGCCGGAAGCGGTCGTCGACACGCGCATGGCGACGACCATCGGCCGCGACGCTGTACGCATCGCCACCATTGAGCATCTGATGAGTGCCCTGGCCGGATTGGGGATCGACAACTGCTATATCGATGTCGATGCGGCCGAGATCCCGATCATGGACGGCAGCGCGTCCAGTTTCGTGTTCCTGTTGCAAGCTGCCGGCATCGAGGAACTCAATGCGCCCAAGCGATTCATTCGCGTTCTGAAGCCGGTTGAAATCGTCGATGGCGACAAATGGGCCCGACTTGAGCCCTATTTCGGCTATCGCCTGAAGTTTTCGATCGACTTCAAGCATCCGGCGATCGACTCGACCGAACAGGTGGTCGAAGTGGATTTCGCGCACGACTCGTATGTCCAGCAGGTATCGCGTGCGCGGACATTCGGCTTCGTCAACGAAGTCGAGGCCCTGCGTGCGGCCGGCTTGGCCATGGGTGGCACCTTCGAGAATGCGATCGTGATGGACGAATATCGCGTGCTGAATACCGACGGGCTGCGCGCCGGGGATGAATTCGCCAAGCACAAGATCCTCGATGCGATCGGTGATCTTTCGGCCCTCGGACGTCCCCTGATGGCCAGTTATGTGGCGCACAAATCTGGACACGCGATCAACAACCGGTTGTTGCGCGCCCTGGTAGCTGAGGCCGCGGCCTACGATCTGGTGACCTTCGAAGACGAAGCCGAGGCGCCAGCGGCGTTCCTGGCGCAACTGCAGCCGGCCTAGCGCGCCGGCGGAGTATCGCGTCGACGACCCAGCGTCCTCGCCAGCCGTTGCAGCGCTCGCTGCAGTGCTGAATCCGGCAACTGCCGGGCGGCTGCCTCGACCGCGCCAACCCCCTGGTCCGTGACCGGCGCGAACGCCAATCCGGGACTTGAGGCCCCGGTCATACCCTGTCCGGGGTAGGACGAGCCGCCGGCTTGTACGCGACACTTCATCTCGTAGACTTCAAACCCATGAGACGCCAGTGCGGCAATGAAACGCGGAGCGGCCTGGCGAAGTTTGGCGGACTCGGCGGCCGACTCGACGGTGATCCACAGGACACCCTCGCGCAGGTCGCAGCGGCCGGGGACGAGCAGATCCATTCCGGGAGCCACCGAATGCGCCACGGGAGCCAGTACGCGGCTGGCCGCCTGCGCGGTCTCCCAGCGGGCCAGCAGCGCAGCTGCGCCCGGAGAGTCCCGCAGTGCGGCGGCGACAGTGCGTGCAGGACTGGACATCACGTGATCGACTCGGCGCTTCGCGGCGAAGTGTCGGAGGGGTAGGAGGAAGTAGTGCAGATCATTCTGGTCGACCGGCGAATGGCGCGAGCGCGCACGATCACGGTCAAGGTGCAACACCTGGTCGCGGCGGCCGTTCTGCTCACGCTGTCGATCGTCGTCGTGTCCACGGTCTTTTCCCTGCTGACTGTCCGCGCGGCCTCGACGCTGCCGCTGCCCTTCGTTTCTGATGTTATCGCCTTAGTGACCCGGGATCAGGCCGAACGCAAGGAACAGTACGTCCGCGACAACGTCTCGGCCATGACACGCCAGCTCGGTGAAGTGCAGGCGCAGTTGCTGCGACTTGATGTGCTCGGCGAACGCGTGGCCAAGGCTGCCGGCATCCGACCGGAAGAGTTCCGCTTCCGCGAGCTGCCGGGGCGGGGCGGCGCGCCGGGCAGCACCATGAGCTTCACCGATCTCGATTCGGAGCTGCAGGGACTAACCCGTGGTGTCGAGCAGCGTGCCGACTATCTGGCCGTGGTCGAGGCGGAGCTGCGCTCGCAGCAAGTCCGCAAAGCGCTGCTGCCCGGCAGTCAGCCGGTTGCGGATGGCTATATCGGCTCGGGCTTCGGCTGGCGCACCGATCCGTTCACGCGCGAGATGACCCGGCATGACGGCATCGACTTTGCCGCGCCCCAGGGCACCCCGATCCACGCCGCGGCCGGGGGCGTTGTTGTCGTGGCCGAGCTGCACCCGGTCTGGGGCAGGGTGGTCGAGATCGACCACGGCAACCAGTTGATGACGCGCTACGCGCACGCCAGCCGCCTGACCGTCGTGGCCGGGGAACTGGTCAAGCGGGGTCACAAGATTGCCGAGGTCGGAAGCACCGGTCGTTCCACCGGGCCGCACCTTCATTTCGAAGTTCACAGCAAGGGCGTTGCGCAGAATCCGGCGAAGTTCCTGTTCGCCGATGGCAATCCGCTGCAGCAGCATGCCGCCAG
This sequence comes from uncultured beta proteobacterium, assembly GCA_963754065.1. Lineage (GTDB taxonomy): Bacteria > Pseudomonadota > Gammaproteobacteria > Burkholderiales > Burkholderiaceae_F > JALORV01. The sequence continues at coordinate 67,234 of CAVWFH010000009.1, forward strand.
TTCGGCGCGCATCGACCTCAAGGCCCTTGCGAACGCCGCGGCCGCCCGCAACTAGGCCTCCTGGAGTCATTGGGGGACTATGCCCCCTGTGACATAATTTTCGCTTTGCGCAATGTGGTCAGGCCTTCATCGGCCGCCACAGGCAATCACCTCTGGGCGTCGACGCGCAAGCGCGACCCATTTCCCGCATGATTTCCGGTTTCCTGACCAAGATATTCGGCAGTCGCAATGAGCGGCTGCTCAAGACCTACGAGCGCAACGTCGAGCGCATCAACGCGTTCGAGGCCCAGATCGCCGCGCTCTCCGACGAGGCCCTGCGCGCGAAGACGGACGAGTTCCGTGGCCGTGTAGCGGGCGGAGAGACCATCGAAGCACTGTTGCCTGAAGCGTTCGCGGTCGTGCGCGAGGCGGCCAAGCGCACGCTCGGCATGCGCCATTTTGACGTGCAGCTGGTCGGCGGCATGGTGCTGCACGCCGGCAAGATCGCCGAGATGCGCACGGGCGAGGGCAAGACGCTGGTGGCCACTCTGCCGGCCTACCTCAATGCTCTGACCGGCAAGGGCGTGCACATCGTCACGGTGAACGATTACCTGGCCAATCGCGACGCTGACTGGATGGGCAAGGTCTACACCTTCCTGGGCATGTCGGTCGGCGTGATCCTGTCGCAGCAGTCGACCGAGGACAAGCGAGCGGCCTATGCGGCCGACATCACCTACGGGACGAACAACGAGTTCGGTTTCGACTACCTGCGCGACAACATGGAGTACTCGGTCGTCGACCGGCGTCAGCGCGGGCTGAACTACGCGATCGTCGATGAAGTCGACTCGATCCTGATCGACGAGGCGCGCACGCCGTTGATCATTTCCGGGCCAGCTGAGGATCACACCGATACGTATCGCCGCATCAACGAGGTGCCGCCGCTGCTCACGCGGCAGAAGGACGAGAAGGGCGATGGCGACTACTGGGTCGACGAGAAGGCCCACCAGGTCCACATCTCCGAGTCGGGCCACGAAAAGCTCGAACAGATCCTGCAGCGACTCGGCTTGCTGACCGAAGGCGAGAGCCTCTACGCGCCCGGCAACATCATCCTGATGCACCATTTGAACGCCGCCTTGCGTGCGCACACGCTGTTCCATCGCGACCAGCAGTACGTGGTGCAGAACGACGAGATCATCATCGTCGACGAATTCACCGGCCGGTTGATGCCGGGAAGGCGCTGGTCCGAGGGTCTGCACCAAGCGGTCGAAGCCAAGGAGGGCGTGAAGATCCAGGCGGAGAACCAGACCTACGCATCGATCACGTTCCAGAACTACTTCCGCATGTACGGCAAGCTCGCGGGCATGACAGGCACGGCCGACACCGAAGCCTACGAGTTCCAGGAGATCTACCGGCTCGAGACGGTCGTCATCCCGACGCATCGGGCGATGATCCGCATCGACTCGCAGGACAAGGTCTATCGGACGCTGAAAGAGAAGTACACGGCAATCATCGAGGACATCAAGGACTGCTACGAGCGCGGCCAGCCGGTGCTGGTGGGAACGACCTCGATCGAGAGCTCCGAGCTGCTGTCGAACCTGCTCAAGCAGGAAAAGCTGCCGCATCAGGTGCTCAATGCGAAGCAGCACGCCCGGGAGGCCGAGATCGTCGCGCAGGCGGGTCGTCCGAAGGTGATCACGATCGCGACCAACATGGCGGGTCGAGGCACTGACATCGTGCTGGGCGGCAACGTCGCCAAGCAGGTGCAGTTCGTGGAAGCCGACGAGGCGGTGCCCGAGCCCGAGAAGCAGGTTCGCATCGATAAGCTGAGGAGCGAGTGGCAGTCGCTGCACGATCACGTCGTTGGCGCCGGGGGACTGAAGATCATCGGGTCAGAGCGACATGAGTCGCGGCGCATCGACAACCAGCTGCGTGGGCGTTCCGGCCGCCAGGGCGACCCGGGAGCCTCGCGTTTCTATCTTTCGATGGAGGATCCGCTGCTGCGGATCTTCGCCGGCGACCGCATGAAAGCGATCATGGACCGGCTCAAGTTGCCCGAGGGCGAAGCGATCGAGGCCGGGATGGTCACGCGCTCGATCGAGAGCGCGCAGCGCAAGGTCGAAGCGCGCAACTTCGACATCCGCAAGCAGTTGCTCGAATACGACGACGTTTCCAACGATCAGCGTCGCGAGATCTATCGCCTGCGCAACGAGATCCTCGAAAACGAGAGCACGGCCGACATGGTCGCGAATCTGCGGCGCGGCTATTTCACGGACATGTTTCGCAGTTTCGTGCCGGCCGAGTCGGTCGAGGAGCAGTGGGACGTGACGGGGCTGCAGTCGACGCTCGCCGGCGATTGGCAGATCGAGCTGCCGCTGAAGCAGATGCTCGACGAATCGGACTCGATGAACGACGAGCAGTTGCTCGAGCGCGTGCTGAAGGCCACCGACGAATCCTATGACTCGAAGGTCGCGATCGTCGGCAGCGAGTCATTCGCTGGCTTCGAGCGTTCGATCATCCTGCAGACGCTCGACCAGTCGTGGCGAGAGCACCTGACCGCTCTGGACGCGTTGCGCCAGGGCATCCACCTGCGCGGCTATGCGCAGAAGCAACCGAAGCAGGAGTACAAGCGGGAAGCTTTCGAGTTGTTCGGCTCCCTGCTCGACCGTGTGCGCGCCGACGTCGTTCGCGTGCTGATGAACGTGCGCATCCAGTCTCAGGAAGAGGCGCAGCAGGCGGAGATGCAGATTGAAGCTGAGAGCGAACGCCGGGCGGAACTGGCGCGCGCCCAGCACGCCGAGTTCGGCCCGGCGGTCGCGGAAGAGCCGGTCGATGTCGAAGCGCTGACGCTGCCGGACGAATCGGAAGCCAAGCCGCAGCCTTTCAAGCGCTTCAGCGACAAGATCGGCCGCAACGACCCGTGCCCGTGCGGTTCCGGCAAGAAGTACAAGCAGTGCCATGGAAGGCTTGCGTAGCAAGCTTGCCATGACACCACTGCAGGCTTAGCTGCAAGAGGGGGCTGCGCCCCCTCCTGGACCTCCTCCTCACTGCATGGGTGCGGGCATGCGGTAAGGTTCACGCTTTCTGATCCGTTGCTGCGCCATGCCTGTCAACCTGACACCGCCCCGCCGTGAAGAGCTGCTTCCTGTCGCTGGAGTGGAACTGGGCTGGGCTGAGGCGGGCATCCGCAAAGCGAACCGCAAGGACCTGTTGGTGATCCGGCTCGCTGCCGGAGCTACGGTCGCCGGTGTCTTTACCCGCAACCGGTTTGCGGCCGCTCCGGTCCAGGTGTGTCGCGAACACCTTGCGAATGGATCGATACGCGCGCTGGTCATCAATACCGGCAATGCCAATGCCGGCACCGGTGGGCCGGGACTTGCCGCGGCTCGTCGCACCTGTGAGGTCGCGTCGCAATTGCTCGGCGTCGCTCCGGGCGCGATCCTGCCGTTTTCGACCGGCGTGATCATGGAACCGCTTCCAGTGGACCGCTTGGTCGCCGGCTTGCCAGTTGCCGTGCAGGCGCTCGCTGCGGACCATTGGTTCGAAGCCGCTGAAGCGATCATGACGACGGACACCGTTCCGAAGGCGGTATCGCGTCGCGTACCCATCGGCAACCACACCGTGACGATCACGGGAATCGCGAAGGGCGCCGGGATGATCCGGCCCAATATGGCGACGATGCTGGGCTTCATCGCCATGGACTGCAGCGTGCCCCGCGATTGCCTGCAGGCCATGACCGAACACGCCACCGGGCAGTCTTTCAATCGCATCACTGTCGATGGCGATACATCGACCAACGACTCCTTCGTGGTCATCGCCAGCGGCGCGGGGCCGATGACGGTTGGCGGAACCGATGATCCCGCGTACGAGCCTCTGCGCAATGCGCTGACGGAGGTCGCGCAGACGCTCGCACAGGCGATCGTCAGGGACGGCGAGGGGGCGACCAAGTTCATCGAAGTGCGGGTTGATGAAGCCCGATCGATCGACGAGGCGGCGCAGGTGGCCTATGCAGTAGCGCATTCGCCGCTGGTTAAGACGGCATTCTTTGCATCCGACCCCAACCTCGGCCGCATCCTTGCCGCAGTCGGCAACGCAGGCATCGACGACCTCGACCCGGCGACGGTGCAGTTGCTGCTGGACGACGTCTGGGTCGTGCGCGACGGCGGACGGCATCCTGACTATCGCGAAAGTGACGGTCAGCGCGTGATGAAGAAGCAGGAAATCCTCGTGCACCTGAAGCTCGGCCGCGGGCGCGAATCGACGCATGTCTGGACGACGGATTTCTCGCACGACTACGTGTCGATCAACGCGGACTACCGTTCGTGACAGATCGCGCATCCAGGACTGCGTCCCGTCCGGCTGCTGGAGACGTCGAGGCATTGCCGCGTCTGGCGGACGCACTGGCGCGTATTGAAGCGCTGCTGCCGTCGAGCGCGGTACCGGATTTCGATGGTGCCCTGGCATTTCGCTGGCGCAAGCGACGCTATCTGGGCATGGAGCGGGGCGTACTCGAAGCCGTGGCGCATCCGGCGCTCGTTGCCTTCGGTGATCTGCAGCATGTCGATGCGCAGAAAGACACGATTCGCCGCAATACCGAGCAGTTCGTGCGCCGGCTACCGGCGAACAATGTGCTGCTGACAGGGGCCCGGGGCACCGGCAAGTCGTCGCTGATCCGCGCCTGCCTGCACTCCTTCGCCGGCGACGGTCTGCGCCTGGTCGAAGTCGACAAACGTGACCTCGTCGATCTCGCCGACCTGGTGGCCCTGCTCGAAGGCCGCAGCGAGCGCTTCATCGTCTTTTGCGACGACCTGTCGTTCGATGCCAGCGAGGCGGGCTACAAGGAGCTGAAGGTTGCGCTCGACGGTTCAATCGCCGGACGCGCTGACAACGTGCTGATCTACGCGACGTCGAATCGGCGCCATTTGATGCCGGAGTTCATGCGCGACAACCTCGCTGCCCAGCATCAGGAGGACGGCGAAGTGCATCCGGCGGAGAGCGTTGAGGAGCGCGTGTCGTTGTCCGAGCGCTTCGGCATCTGGCTGACGTTCTATCCGTTTCGCCAGGACGATTACCTCGACATCGTGCAGCACTGGCTCAGGCAACTCGGCGTAGCAGCGGCCGAGATGGAACGCGCACGTGCCGAGGCGCTGCAGTTTGCGCTCCAGCGCGGGTCTCGTTCAGGGCGCGTCGCGCTGCAGTTTGCGCGAGACTTCGCCGGTCGTCACCTGCTCGAGAAGGGCCACGGGGGTCGATGACTTCACGGCCGGTGGTCGACGTGGCGGTCGGCGTGCTGATCCGACCTGACGGCCGATTTCTGCTGGCGAGTCGTCCCGAGGGCAAGCCCTACGCCGACTACTGGGAGTTTCCGGGAGGAAAGCTCGAGCCCGGAGAGACTGTTGCACATGCGCTGGCGCGCGAACTGCACGAAGAACTGGGCATCGACATTGGCCCCGTCATTCCGTGGGTGGTTCGGGAGTTCGAGTACCCGCACGCTCATGTTCGGCTGCACTTCTGCCGTGTGGTTGACTGGTCGGGCACGTTGCACGCGCGCGAGGGGCAGTCGTTCCGGTTCTGCGCCCACGACGACCTGCCGGACGGTCCCTTGTTGCCGGCAACCGTGCCGGTGTTGCGCTGGCTTGCGCTGCCGTCGGTTTATGCAATTTCCAACGCGCACGAACTGGGCGCAGCGTTGTTCCTGCGGCGCCTGGAACTGGCGCTCGAACGCGGGCTGAGGTTCTTGCAGTTTCGCGAACCCCTCTTGAGCCCGGCCGACGCAGAACCGCTTTTCAGGGAGACGCTGCGAAAGGTGCACGCGGTCGGCGGATTGCTCATGGTCAGCAGTCGGCACCCCCACTCGTGGTCTCGCGCGGCCGACGGAATGCATCTCACATCCAGCGACCTGACGGCTTCAGTATGTCGCCCCGAGTGCAAGTGGGTCGGAGCATCGACCCATAATGATTCCGAACTCGCTCACGCGGCTGCCATCGGAGCCGATTTCGCTGTACTTGGCCCGGTCGCTCCGACGACGTCACATCCCGGATCACGAGTAATGGGCTGGAACGGCCTGGCTCAATTGATCGCTGCCGCGGCGGTCCCCGTTTATGCGATCGGTGGACTCACCGATGGAGATCTGCAATGCGCGCTGGGCGCTGGAGCGCAGGGTGTTGCGCTCCAGCGAGCGGTCTGGCTGGACGGCTAGTCGGTTGTGGTGACGTCAGGAGCGCCGTCGCCACCCGTGTCGCCCGGCTGGCCGGCGACGACGAACCGGTCAGAAGCCCACGCCCCAAGGTCTATCAGCTTGCAGCGCTCCGAGCAGAATGGCCGGAAAGCGTTCTCCGCCGTCCACGCCGTCCGTGCCTCGCACGTGGGGCATTTCACCATCGTCATCAGCGATCAAAAGGCGCAAAGGGCCAGTTCAAACGGGATGTCGCGCTCGACCGAACGCGGCTTTAGGTCGCGATCCTGGGTCATGAACCGTATCCACAGCATGTACTTGTTGGCGCTAATTTCCGGAATCGCATTCAGCGAGCCGTCGACTCGCACTTGCAGCAGCGCATAGGTCCGGCCCTGCAGCATTTGCTGGAACGAGCCCTGGGCCGCAGTCTGGCGACTGCGATGCGCTGTCTCGCGCAGAAGCTTGAGCACGATACCGAGCGCGGACTGAAACTGCATCATCGGCTGCACCCAGGCCTGGAGGTCGCGCGTGCGGCTGTCGAGATCGCGGGTCAGCCACGCGTGATACGACGGCAGGTCGAACTCGCACGTGCCACCGGGAATGATGGCGCGGCTGCGGATGCTCATCAGCCACTCGTTGTCGCGGATGTGCTGGCCAGCCTTGCCGGTCGTGGCATTGAGCGCCTGCTGCGCCTGGTCTATGTCGGACAGCACGGTTGCGAGCGCGGCTTCGGAGACCTGTGGATTGTTGCGCAGCGCATTCAAAGTCTGCTTGTGGCGTTCGAGTTCCTGCAGCAGGTCGGACTTCAGGTCGGCGCGCGACGTGACTTCGAGAATCTCGAACAGCGTCAGCAGCGCCGTGTGGTGGCAGTAGGCGTGCTGCTCACCGCAGAAGTACAGCAACTTGTCGAAGAGGTCTTCGAGCCGCAGCAGCGTGCGTATCCGTTCGCTGAACGGGTACTCGTACAGAACCTGACCGTCGATCGACATGGACGCCGTAAACGCGGGGATGCGGTCGACGATATCACAGGCGGTTGCGCAGAGCGGGTTCCCGGGCCCATTCGACGTAGTGCCTATGCAGCCGTGCCACGCGGGACTCGATAACCGCCTTGGGCGCCTCGTTGTAGAGCACATCGTCGGCTATCGCCAGGCGCGCTTCGCGGGTCGCCTGCGCATGGAGAATCGCGCGTGCGGTCGCTTCATTCATCCCTGGCCTCATGGCAACACGCGAGACCTGTGCTGTCTCGACGCAATCGACAACGAGAATCCGCTGCACCCGAGCCTTCCAGTCGCCCGACTCGACCAGCAGGGGAATCACGAACACGATGTACGGGACTCGGGTCGACAAATCGATTGCACGTCGCTCGGCCTCGGTACGCACCCGCGGATGCAGAATTGCCTCGAGCCGGCGGCGCACGTCGACATCGCCAAACGCGCGCGCGCGCATCCAGGCACGATCGAGTCCGCCATCGGCGGCGATGGCCGCCGATCCGAACTCCTGTCTGAGCGCTTCGACGGCGGCGCCTGAGGGCGCTATCAGCTCGTGCACGAGTGCATCGGCATCGACGATTCCGGCGCCGAACTGCTGCAGCATCGCGGCCACCGTACTCTTGCCGCTGCCGATGCCGCCGGTTAGCCCGATGGCGTAGGTCGGCATCAGACCGGAACGAGCAGGGCCGTCAGCCGATCGCCGACAAGCATCACGATGAAGCCGGCCGTGGCCAGATAGGGTCCGAAGGGGATGGGAATCTCGCGACCGCGACGGGCCAGCACGATCAGCACGATGCCGACTGCGGCGCCCACGACCGACGACAGCAGGACGATTGGCAACAGCGCCTTCCACCCCAACCACGCACCCAGCGCGGCCAGCAACTTGAAGTCGCCATAGCCCATGCCTTCCTTGCCGGTGGCGAGCTTGAATGCCCAGTAGATCAACCAGAGCGACAGGTAGCCGACGATCACGCCGATGACTGCCTCTCGCAGCGTGACTCCAGGAACGAGGCCAAGAAGGTTGGCAATCAGCCCCAGCCAGAGGAGGGGCAGTGTCAGGTCGTCGGGAAGCAGCGTCGTATCGGCATCGATGAAAGTCAGCGCGATCAGCGTCCACGTGAGGATCAGCAAGAGGCCGGCGGTCCAGCCGAAGCCGAACTTCCAGGCTACGAGCGCCGACAGTGCGGCCGTGAGCGCTTCGACAATCGGGTAGCGCGGCGAGATACGTGCGCTGCAGTGCGCGCATTTGCCTCCCAATACGAGCCAGGACACCACCGGAATGTTGTCACGCGCGCGGATCGGGGTTTTACAGGACGGGCACTGCGAGCGCGGCACCAGCAGGTTGTAGCGCCCAAGTTCGGGCGGCTCCTTGCCTTCGAGTTCGGCGCATTGGGCTCGCCACTCGATGTCCATCATCCGTGGAAGACGATGGATGACGACATTCAGGAAGGAACCGATGGCCAGGCCAAAGATGGCGGCTGCGACGATGAACTGCGAATCTTCTAGCACGAGATGAAGCGGGCCGCTCGCGCGGCCCTAAGATGTTGAGCTAGACGACCTGGCCGAGTTTGAAGATCGGCATGTAGATTGCGATAACGATGCCGCCAATGATGACGCCGAGAACCACCATGATCATCGGCTCCAGCAGGCTGGACAGCGCGTCGACGGTCTCGTCGACCTCGCGTTCGTAGTAGTCGGCGACCTTGGACAACATCGAGTCGAGCGAGCCGGACTCTTCACCGATCTGGGTCATCTGCACGGCCATGTTCGGAAACACGCCAGTGTTCTGCATCGACTGCGCCAAACTGGTACCGACGTTGACCTCGGTCTGAATGGACTTGGTCGCTTCTTTGTACACAGAGTTGCCGGCGGCCGGACCGACTGAATCGAGCGCTTCCACCAACGGGACGCCCGCCGCGAAAGTTGTCGCGAGTGTACGGCTCCAGCGGGCGATCGAGGCCTTCTGCAGCATCTCTCCCAGGACCGGAAGCTTGAGCAAAGTGCGATCGACCACAGACTGCACCTTTGCGGACCGCCGCCAAGCCTGCACCAGAAAATAGATCCCCCCAAACAAGATTCCGAACACGATGTACCAGTAGCTCACAAAGAAGTCCGACATGGCGATTACGACCAATGTCGGTGCTGGCAGGTCCGCTCCAAAGCTGGTAAATACACTCTTGAACGAAGGGATCACGAAGATCATGATCACGGCGGTTACGAGGATCGCGACCATAATGATCGCGATGGGATAGAAGAGTGCCTTCTTGATCTTCCCCTTCAGTGCGATCGTCTTCTCCTGGTACATCGCCAGGCGATCGAGCAGGGTTTCGAGAATACCGGCCTGCTCGCCCGCGGCGACCAGGTTGCAGAACAACGGATCGAAGTAGAGCGGGTACTTGCGGAAAGCCTGGTTCAGGCTGGTGCCCGTTTCGACGTCCATTCGGATGTCGTTCATCAGCCGCGCCATCGAGGGGTTCGCATGTCCGCGGCCGACGATGTCGAACGATTGCATCAGCGGAACGCCGGCCTTCAGCATCGTTGACAGCTGGCGTGTGAACAGTGCCAGATCCTTAGGCGTGATCTTTCGGCCGCGCGAAAACGACTGTTTCTTGATCTTGCTGACCATGACGCCGCGGCGCCGCAGTGATGCCGCGACGACCGATTCGCCGCCTGCCCGCATTTCGCCCTTGACCACGCGCCCGTTCTTGTCGCGACCCTCCCAGTGAAAGACGGACTCTTTCACTTCTGCGCGGGGCTTGGGTTTTGCAATTGCGCCGGTGGCCATCTTGACGTCTCTCCTGCCTTACATCACTCGTTGGTGCATCCGAGCACCTCGTCGATCGACGTGATGCCTGCCTTGACTTTGATCAACCCCGACTGGCGCAGATCACGCACCCCGTTGGCGGCCGCCTCGCGCGCAATCTCAGGTGCTGTTGCAAGACGCAGGATCATGTCCTGCATCGTCTCGGTGATGGGCATCACCTGATAAATCCCCAGCCTGCCCTTGTAGCCACTGCCCTTGCACTTTTCGCAGCCTACGGCCTTGTACGGTACCCAGTTGCCGTCGAGGTCCTCGCCTCGGAATCCCGCGGTCACCAGCGCATCCTTCTTGATGTCAGCCGGCTGCTTGCAGGCGCACAGCTTGCGGGCGAGGCGCTGGGCGGTGATCAGGATAACGCTGGAGGCGACATTGAAGGGTGCAACCCCCATGTTCTGCAGGCGCACCAGGGTTCCAGGGGCATCGTTGGTGTGCAGTGTCGACAGCACCATGTGTCCGGTCTGCGCGGCCTTGATCGCGATGTCGGCGGTTTCAAGGTCGCGGATCTCGCCCACCATGATGATGTCCGGGTCCTGCCGCAGGAACGCACGCAAGGAGTTCGCAAACGTCAGCCCGGCCTTTTCGTTTACGTTGACCTGGTTGATGCCCGCCAGCTGGATTTCCGCCGGATCTTCCGCCGTGGAGATGTTGACGCCCGGCTGATTCAGGATGTTCAGGCAGGTGTAAAGAGACACGGTCTTGCCGGAGCCGGTCGGTCCGGTTACCAGCACCATGCCGTACGGCCGCTGGACGGCATCCAGCAGGAGTTCCTTCTGGTCCGGCTCGTATCCGAGGGCTTCGATACCGAGTTTCGCCTGCGACGGGTCGAGAATCCGCATCACGATTTTCTCGCCGAACATCGTCGGCAAGGTACTGACGCGGAAGTCGATCGCGCGCTGACCGGAGAGCGCGAGCTTCATCCGCCCGTCCTGAGGCACACGCTTCTCGGAAATATCCAGCCGCGAAACGACTTTGATGCGGGTCGACAGGCGTTCGCGTATGGCGAGCGGTGGCTGCGCGATCTCGCGCAGCACTCCGTCGATGCGGAAGCGGACACGATAGAACTTTTCGTAGGGCTCGAAGTGAAGATCCGATGCGCCCTCGCCGATCGCATCGAGCAGCAGCTTCTGCAGGAATCGGACGACCGGTGCGTCATCGACCTCGACCTGTGCCGCTTCGTCTGCACTTGACTGTTCCGGACTCTCTCCCAGCAGGTCGTCGAAGTTGACATCGTCGCTGCCGACCATGTCCTCGAGTTTCTGGTTGACCGACTGCGCCTGCGACTCGACCAGGCGCAGCAGCTTGTCGTGCTCGACGACGATGACATCGAGCGCCAACTGAGTCTGGAACTTGACCTGGTCAAGCGCCGGAAAATTCGTCGGGTCGGAAACGGCGATAGCGAGCCGGTTGCCGCGCTTGCGCAATGCCAGCACGCGTTGTGTGGCGATGAGCTTCTTGTCGATGATGTCGCGCGGCAGTTGCTCGAGGTCGACCGCCGACAGATCCAGCATCGGGTGGCCGAATGTCTCGGCCGCGAACTTGGCGACGCCGCTCGCGGTCAGCCCCGTCACATCCGCGGAATTGATCAGCTCGTCGATGAACTGGGTATTTGCCTGTGCGGCCTTGCGTGCAAAGTTCTCGGCCCGGTCGGGGCGCAGCTTTCCCTGCTGGACGAGTGCACGCGCGAGACCGGTGAGGGCCCCTGCGGCGGCGCCAGGACCTTGCGTTACGGCAGACATGGGATGGTGCTGTCCCTGGGGGATCCGATGGGACCCAAGTTATAGCGGGCGGGCACTTCTCACGAAGCAAAAAGATACTGCCGATAAGGCCCGGATTTGTAAAGCTTAACTCCCGCAAACAAGGCAAGCCAAACGAGCACACCAGCACGATTCATCAGGCTGATTCTGCGGCCCGGATCAGCCTCCTCGGCGTTCGGCTGTTGCGGCACGAAACCGGGCGATACGGGCGCTCCGGATAGCGTGCTCATCGATTTGCACGACTTCGATCAGTACGTCGCCAAGGCGTACGCAGCATGGCGCATCGGGGATCTCCTCGAGCCGCTCCATCAGCAGGCCATTGAGGGTCTTCGGGCCATCGAGCGGCAATTTGAGCCCCAGGCGACGGTTCAGCTCCCGCAACGTGATGCTGCCCTCGACCCGTACTGTCCCGTCCGCGCCCCAGTGCAGGTGCGTACCCGACGACGGCATCCGGGTCGTGAACTCGCCGACGATTTCCTCGATGATGTCTTCGAGCGTCACGAGTCCCCGCACCTCGCCATACTCGTCGACCACCAGACCAAGACGCTGTTGGTTGTCCTGGAAGAGCTGCAACTGCTTGAAGAGCGGCGTGCCACTGGGGATGAAGTAGGGCGGCGCGAGCGCTCCTCGCAGCGCTTCGATCGAGAAGTCGTCACTCGACAGCATCGGGAGCAGCTTGCGCACCAGGAGGATCCCGACAGTGCGGTTGATGTCGCCCTCGTGCACCGGAAGTTTGTTGTGGTAACAGGTGCGAAGCTGCTCGAGCACGGCGTGATGCGGCTCCAGCAGGTTGAGCGATTCGATGCGAGCACGCGGCGACATCACATCATCGACCGAGAGTTGCTCCAGTTCGAACAGGTTCAGCAGGATGCTGCGGTGCTTGCCCGGGATGAAGTTTCCGCCTTCGAGTACCAGCGTCCGCAGTTCCTCGGTCGTCAAGCGGGTGGCGTCGCCAGCTCGCACGGACGGAACGCGCAGCAACCAGAGCAGCGACTTGACGAACAGGTTGACGAACCAGACAACGGGCCGGAACACCACCAACAGGAACTTCAGCGGACGGCTGGCCGGCAGCGCTATTGTTTCCGGATACGTGGCGCCGATGATCTTGGGTGTGATTTCGGCAAACACGAGGATCAGGAAAGTCACGACTCCCGTAGCGGCCAGGAGTGCCCACTCGTTGTCTCCAACGAACCGGATTGCCATGGCCGTGACGAGGGCCGTGGCTGCCGCATTCACGAGGTTGTTGCCCAGCAGGATCGTGCCGAGCAGCCTGTCGGTATGGTCGAGGAGGGACTGGACCCTAATCGCCGAGCGATGGCCCTTGCGCGCGATGTGGCGCAACCGCAAGCGGTTGAGCGCCATCATCGCAGTCTCGGAGATGGAGAAGAAAGCCGAGATCAGCAGCAGTACTGCGAGGCCGACGAGTTCGACCCAGAAGGGTAATTCGTCCACGCGCCGAGGGCCGGGAATTACCCGATCAGGAGGGAGGAGGGGAAGTGAAGTGGTCGGGGTGAGAGGATTTGAACCTCCGACTCCTGCGTCCCGAACGCAGTACTCTACCAGGCTGAGCTACACCCCGACGGTCGCGTGGCACGCTAACGCTGCCGCTTACTCTGCGCTTATTCTGCGTCTGATCGGAGGACTTACCGATCGCGGCCAACCGCGAAAGCCAGCAAGTTTAGCAAAGAATCGCGATACGCCGAGGCAGGAAGCTCGCGTATCGCACGGTCGGCAATCTCGACTTCCCGGCTGGCGAGGCTTCCCGAATAAGCGATCGAGCCGTTGTCCGTAACGATGCGTGCGATCGCGTCAAAATCGCCGTGCCCCTCGCGCACCGCTTGCACGACGAGTTCGCGTTGCTCGGCCGTCGCACTGCGCAGCGCATGGATCAGCGGCAAGGTCACCTTGCCTTCGCGCAGGTCGTCGCCCAGTCGCTTCCCGATGTCCTCGGTGTGGCCCGAGTAATCGAGCATGTCGTCGACGATCTGGAATGCCCGGCCAAGTGACGCACCGTATCTTGCGCAGCGCTCCTCTGTCGAGTGCGTCGGCCTCCGCCAGAACCGCGGCAATACGGGCTCCTGCCTCGAACAGCGTCGCTGTTTTGCGCTCGACCACGCTGAAATAGCGTTCTTCGTTCACCGATGGATCGTGGACGTTGAGCAGTTGCAGAACTTCGCCTTCCGCGATCCGATTGGTGGCATCCGCAAGGATCCGCATGACCCGCATGCTTCCTGCATCGACCATCATCTGGAACGACCGCGAGTACAGGAAGTCACCCACGAGGACGCTGGCAGCGTTGCCGAAACGGGCGTTGGCGGTCGTTCGCCCCCGCCGCAGGTCGGACTCGTCCACGACGTCGTCGTGCAGCAGGGTTGCCGTGTGAATGAACTCGATGACCGCAGCCAGCAGCACGTGGGCCGTGCCGCGGTACCCGAGGGCGCGGGCAATGAGCAGCACAACGGCCGGCCGGAGCCGCTTCCCGCCTGCACCGATGATGTAGTCGGCAATCGTATTGATCAGGACGACGTCCGAACTGAGACGCTCCCGGATGATTGCGTCGACAGCCTGCATATCGGCAGCGATCGGCGCAAGCAGGGTTTTCAGGTCCGGGGCCGTCGCACCGTTTGCCGACGGCTGCACGGGTAGCGCCGCGAACGCCGGACTTGCCGTGCGAGGCTCCTGCTGCAATGGGGGACGCTCCATCGGGGCATTATAGGAGCGTGCCTTCAGGAACCCGACTTCCGGCTTGGGCCGTTTGCCGTACGTCACTCTCGCGGCCGGGAGTTTGACGCGTTCCCTGGGAAAGTGTGATAATTCAAAGCTTTCCGGCAGCCGCGCCGGCGGCAGGCCCATTTGCCGCTACCAACTGCAACTGTCGACGCGTGGACCGCAATGCCGGACCGGCGCAGGGTTGTTGTTTCGTTGAGTACAACGAACAACGAAGGAACAGCAAAGGCGGCGGGGCGACTTCGGAGTGGACAGTCAACGGCGGGTCGGAGTTTCAGGTCGAAGTTTCAATTGAAGAACGGTTTTGCTTCGCACGGCCAAGCGGCCGGTGGAGCGCGGGAGCGTGACGATGTATGCGGTGATCAAGACCGGCGGCAAGCAGTATCGGGTTGCGGCCGGCGATACGTTGAAAGTGGAGTCGCTGGTGGCGGACGTCGGGCAGCAGGTCAAGTTGCCAGAGGTTCTTGCCGTTGTCGATGGTGGCAACCTCAAGACGGGCACTCCGCTGATTCCGGGAGCTGCTGTCGTTGCGACCGTGCTGGCGCATGGCCGGCGCGACAAGGTCACGATCTTCAAGATGCAACGGCGCAAGCACTTCCAGAAGCACGCCGGGCATCGTCAGAATTTTACCGAGCTGCGCATCGATTCGATCGCGGCCTGATACCGCAGACAGTTAGCTGATAGAGCGAGAGCACGATGGCACACAAGAAAGCAGGCGGTTCCTCCCGCAACGGTCGCGACTCGCAGTCAAAGCGCCTGGGGGTCAAGGTCTTTGGCGGCCAGGGGATTTCTGCGGGCGCAATCATCGTCCGCCAGCGAGGAACGCAGTTTCACGCGGGCGACAACGTCGGGATGGGTCGGGACCACACGCTGTTTGCGAAGGCTGATGGCGAGGTCAAGTTCGAGGTCAGCGGCGCGCAGAATCGGCGCGTCGTCAACGTTGTCCCGGCGGTCTGAACACCCGAGGCGGCGTCCGGTTTGATCGAAGCCCTGCCGACCTCGGCAGGGCTTTTTTATTGGTGATCCTGTGAAGTTCGTAGACGAAGCGCGAATTGAAGTCTCCGCCGGCAAGGGGGGGGATGGCTGCGCTTCGTTCCGTCGCGAGAAATTCATCCCCAAGGGTGGGCCGGACGGCGGCGACGGCGGGCGCGGCGGCAGCGTATGGGCGCGGGCCGATCGCAACATCAATACGCTGATCGACTACCGCTACGCGAGGCGACATCGGGCAAAAGGTGGCGAGCCCGGTCGCGGCGCCGACTGCTACGGCGCGGGCGGCGCAGACATCGAGCTGCGGATGCCGGTGGGAACCGTGGTGTTCGACGAGGACACCGGTGAAGAACTGGCTGACCTTGCACATCACGGCGACCGGGCATTGCTGGCGGCCGGAGGGCGCGGCGGCCTCGGGAACCTGCACTTCAAATCGAGCACCAATCGCGCCCCGCGCCAGTTCACCAGGGGCGAGCCGGGGGAACAACGGCAGCTGCGACTCGAACTCAGGGTGCTGGCAGACGTCGGGCTGCTCGGCATGCCGAATGCGGGCAAGTCGACATTCATTCGTCAAGTATCCAATGCCCGTCCCAAGGTTGCCGACTATCCCTTTACGACGCTGCATCCTCATCTGGGCGTTGTGCGTGTCGGACCCGAGCGAAGCTTTGTCGTTGCTGATGTCCCTGGCCTGATCGAGGGTGCAGCCGAGGGAGCGGGACTCGGTCACCAGTTCCTGCGACACCTGAGCCGGACCGGACTGCTGCTGCACTTCATCGACTGTGTTGGGCCTGACGGTTCTGCGGATCCGGTGCGTGATGCCCGCATCATTGCGGTCGAGATCAAGAAATTCAGTCCGGCGCTGGCACGCAAGGAGCGCTGGTTCGTCCTGAACAAGGCCGATCTCGTTCCGGCGGACGATCGCACAACGCTCATTTCGAACTTTCGTCGCCGTATGCGGACCAAGGCCCCCGTGCATTTCATCTCGGCGGCAACCGGTGAAGGCTGCCGCGATCTCGTCGCGGCGGTGCAGGGATTTCTTGACGAGCGTCGAACCCGGGAAGGAGTTTCAGAGGTTTCGCAGGACGTTGCGGCCGGAGCCGAAGGCTGATGAGTGCGCTGAAGACCGCTCGTCGCGCAGTGGTCAAGGTCGGAAGCAGTCTTGTCACCAATGAGGGGCGCGGGCTCGATGCCCAGGCGATCTCCCGATGGGCGCATCAGATCGCGACGCTGCGTGCGCAGGGCAGGCAGATCGTGCTCGTGTCCAGCGGAGCGATCGCCGAGGGGATGCAGCGACTCGGCTGGACGCGGCGACCCCAGCAGATTCACGAACTGCAGGCGGCCGCTGCTGTGGGACAGATGGGACTCGCCCAGGCCTACGAGACGCAGTTCCGCGAACTCGGGGTGCACAGCGCGCAGGTACTGCTCACGCATGCCGATCTGGCGGACCGTGCTCGCTACCTGAACGCTCGATCGACTCTGTTTACATTGCTCGGTCTCGGCGTGGTGCCCGTCATCAACGAGAACGACACGGTTGTGACGGACGAGATCAAGTTCGGTGACAACGACACGCTCGCCGCGCTCGTGACCAACCTGGTTGAGGCCGATGTGCTGGTGATCCTCACCGACCAGGCCGGGCTGTATTCGGCCGATCCGCGCCGCGACGCACACGCGCGGCTGATGCGGTCGGCCGTCGCGGGCGACCCTGAACTCGAAGTGATGGCGGGCGGGGTTGGAAGCGCCATCGCACGCGGCGGCATGCTGACGAAGGTTCTCGCGGCAAAGCGCGCAGCGCGCAGCGGCGCACACACACTCATTGCATCGGGTCGCGAGCCGGACATCCTGCTGCGACTTGCGGCGGGCGAGGCGATCGGCTCCGAACTGACGGCATCGACCCCTGTCCTGACCGCCCGCAAGCAATGGCTTGCGGACCATCTCTTGCTGAAAGGTCAGGTGGTCGTCGACGACGGCGCCGCGAAGGCCCTCGCGTCAGGCGGGAAGAGCCTGCTGCCAATCGGAGTACTCGAGGTCACGGGGGACTTCCAGCGCGGAGACGTCGTCGGCTGTGTCACACGCGATGGGCGAGAGATAGCCCGCGGTCTTGCGAATTATTCGAGCACGGACGCACGGCAGATCGCGCGCCGGCCGACGGGTGAGATCCAGGGCATCCTCGGGTTCATCGAGGAGCCCGAACTGATGCACCGCGACAACCTCGTTCTGCTTTGAGCTTCGACCCTAGGCGCCTTCGCCGCCGGCCCGCGTGTTGGACACCTCGAAGACGGACGGCGCAGCGCCCGACCGTTCGCTGTCGCGGGTTGCGTCGCGCGACTTTGATCGCATAGCCTTGTGGTGTGGCCGTCCCGGCTTGAAGACATAGCGCGATAGTTCGAGCAGCGCCTGCTGGTAGACATCACGCTTGAATTCGATGACGGTGTCGAGCGGCACCCAGTAGTCATGCCAGCGCCACGCATCGAATTCCGGGTGTGTCGATGCACGCAGACAGACATCGCAGTCGCGGCCGACGAGTCGAAGCAGGAACCAGATCTGTTTCTGGCCGCGGTAGTTTCCGCGCAGATCGCGCCTTATCCACTGGTCGGGCACGTCATAGCGCAGCCAGTCGCGTGTCCGGCCGACGATCGTCACATGCTCCGTCTTCAGGCCAACTTCTTCCCACAGTTCCCGGTACATCGCCTGCTCAGGCGACTCACCGTGCTTGATGCCGCCTTGCGGAAACTGCCATGAATGCTGTTTGACGCGCTTGCCCCAGAAGACCTCGTTTCGACCGTTGAGCAGGATGATGCCGACGTTCGGGCGGTACCCGTCCTTGTCCAGCATGCCAACCCCTGAAGCTTTAGAATCTGCGACCCATTATAGGGGTCGCATCCTCGCGATCACAACGACGAAAAGTCACCCTTTTCCATGCGCGCCAGAGACTTCCTGATATCGACACTGAAAGAAGCGCCGGCCGACGCGGAGGTGGTGAGCCATTCGCTGATGCTGCGTGCCGGCATGATCAAGAAGCTCGCCGCGGGTATCTACACCTACATGCCGATGGGCCTGCGTGTCATCCGCAAGATCGAGGCCATCATCCGCGAAGAGATGAATCGCGCGGGAGCCGTAGAACTTCTGATGCCAGTTATCCAGCCAGCCGAACTTTGGATGGAGTCCGGCCGTTGGCAAAAGATGGGACCGGAGTTGCTTCGACTGAAGGACCGGCACGAGCGCGATTTCATCGTGCAGCCGACCAGCGAGGAAGTCGTGGTCGACATCGTGCGTGACGAGATCAGGAGCTACAAGCAGCTTCCGCTCAATCTGTATCACATCCAGACCAAGTTCCGCGATGAACGTCGGCCGCGCTTTGGTGTGATGCGGGGTCGCGAGTTCACGATGAAGGATGCCTACTCGTTCGATCGGGACGAAGACGCCGCGATGACGAGCTACCGTGCGATGTACGACGCTTACGTGCGCATCTTCCAGCGCATGGGGCTTCGCTTTCGAGCCGTCGCAGCGGACACGGGCAACATCGGCGGCAAGGCAAGCCACGAGTTCCAGGTGATTGCCGACACGGGTGAAGACGCCATTGCCTATTGCCCGACGTCCGACTATGCGGCGAACGTCGAGATGGCGGAGGCATTGCCGCTCACTACGAACCGCGCGACTCCGACGCAGCCGCTGACCAAGACGCCGACTCCGGGCAAGGAGAAGTGCGAGGACGTGGCGGAACTGCTCGGTTTGCCGCTGACGGAAACAGTGAAATCGATCGTCCTCGCGGTCGAGCGGGGCGACGCCGAAAAGCCGACGGAACCGGAAGTCTGGCTGGTCCTGATCCGCGGTGATCACGAACTTAATGAGATCAAGGTCAGCAAGGTCGCAGGCCTGGACCAGGGCTTCCGCTTCGCCACCGAGGCGGAGATCGTGGATCACTTCGGCTGCAGGCCCGGATACCTTGGCCCGATCAACACGCGCCGGCCGGTGCGTGTCGTGGCCGACCGCACGGTCGCGAACATGAATGACTTCGTCAGCGGCGCCAATGAGGAGGGCTATCACTACACCGGAGTCAACTGGGGCCGGGACCTGCCTGAACCGGTGGTGGCCGATGTTCGCAACGTCGTTCCAGGCGATCCATCCCCGGACGGCAAGGGCGTGCTCGCGATTCAGCGCGGCATCGAAGTCGGACACGTCTTTGCAGGGTTGCCCTATCCGACGGTGATGAACCTCCAGTTTGTCGATGAAGACGGCAAGTCACGGCCGATGCAGATGGGCTGCTACGGCATTGGCGTCACGCGACTGCTCGGCGCGGCAATCGAGCAGAACAACGACGCCAAGGGCATCATCTGGCCTGACGCACTGGCGCCGTTTACCGTGGCGATCACGCCGGTCGGTTATCGCAAGTCGGAAGCGGTGCGCCAGGCGGCCGACCATCTATATGAAGAGCTGCGCGCCACGGGTGTGGACGTCCTGCTGGACGATCGCGATGAACGGCCGGGCGTGATGTTCGCCGAGATGGAACTGATCGGCATTCCGCATCGCTTGACCGTCGGCGAACGCGCGCTCAAGAGCGGCGAATTCGAATACTTCGATCGACGCACGCAGCAGACCTCGACCGTGCCGCTGACGGACGCATACAGTTTCATTCGTGGCCGGCTGACGACCACGTGACCTATACCTCGAGCCTGACTCGCCGCGGCATACTGCTGTTCGCTGGCGCGTTGGCGTTGGTACCGTCGCGGGCACGGGCGGGAGCACAGAAGTACGAACCGCTGGCTGATGCGGTGCAGGTGGCGCTTGCAACCCAGATTGCGGACAGCCGACCGCCCGAGCGGACCTTCGCGACCATCGATGAACGCCTCGCCTACCTGGCCTGGCTGGGCGAGATGTCCGAACGCCTCAAGGGCCGCATCGGCGATTACGCGGCTCGCGTCGAATTCCTCAAGACTCTCGACTACGAAGCGATGCGCGCGGGCCTTGACCGGCAACTGGTGCTGGGACTGATCACGGTCGAGAGTAATTTTCGCAAGTACGCCGTGTCGGTGGCCGGTGCGCGCGGCTACATGCAGGTGATGCCGTTCTGGACGCGGCTCATCGGTGATGGCGAGTCGAGGCGGCTGTTCGAGATGCGAGCCAATTTACGGTACGGCAGCGTGATCCTGCGTCACTACCTCGATATCGAGAAGGGCGACCTCTACATGGCGCTCGGCCGGTACAACGGCAGCCGCGGTCGGCCGTCCTATCCGAATGCCGTGCACGCGGCGTGGAAAGGACGCTGGCACTACGACGCACCGGCTCGGCCGGCAGTGCCACCGGTTTCGATACCCCGCGTCTGAGCTAGCGTTTCGGAAGCCCCGGCATGCCGGGAAGGCCGCGCATGCCGCCGAGGCCGCGCATCATCTTCGCGAGCCCGCCTTTCTTCATCTGCTTCATCATCGACTGCATCTGCTCGAACTGATTGAGCAGTCGATTGACTTCCTGAACCGGTACCCCCGCACCGGTGGCGATGCGCCGCTTGCGCGAAGCCTTGATGAGTTCCGGCTTGGCACGCTCGCCCGGGGTCATGGACGAGATGATGCCTTCGATGCGGCGGATCTGCTTCTCGCTGTCCGTGGCATTCATCTGGCCCGCGGCCTGCGCGAACTGGGCGGGCAGCTTGTCGACCAGGCCGGCCAGTCCACCCATCTTGCGCATCTGGCCCACCTGCTCGCGGAAATCGTTCAGGTCGAAGCGCTCGCCCGCCTGCATGCGCTTGGCGAACTTCTGCGCGCTCTCGACATCGACTGCCTTCTTGACGTCTTCGACCAGCGCGACGATGTCGCCCATGCCGAGGATGCGGCCAGCCATGCCAGCCGGATTGAAGCGTTCGAAGCCGGAAAGCTTTTCGCCCACGCCGACAAACTTGATCGGCCGCCCCGTGATCTGCCGCACCGACAGTGCAGCGCCGCCGCGCGAATCGCCGTCGAGCTTGGTGAGGATGACACCGGTCAGCGGCAGGCGATCGGCGAAAACCTTGGCGGTGTTCACCGCGTCCTGCCCCTGCATCGCGTCGACGACGAACAGCGTCTCGATCGGATTCAGCTGCTTCTCGAGTGCGGCCACCTCCTGCATCATGGCCTCGTCGATCGCAAGGCGACCCGCCGTATCGACGATCAGGACATCGAAAAACTGGCGTCGGGCATGTTCGAGCGCACGCGCCGCAATATCGAGCGGCGCTTCCCCGGCTGCGGACGCAAAGAACGCGGCCTCGGCCTGCGCGGCAACGGTGCGCAACTGTTCGATCGCCGCCGGGCGGTAGACGTCGGTCGAGACGAGCAGCACCTTTTTCTTGCGCTCCGTCAGCAGCCATCGGGCGAGCTTGCCTGCCGTGGTGGTCTTGCCCGCGCCCTGCAAGCCGGCCAGCAGGATCACCGCCGGCGGCTGCGTTGCCAGACTGAGGTCGCATTGCGCTTCCGGGAGATCGCCGCCGATCAGGAGCGTGAGCTCGCGCTGCACGACGCCAACCAGTGCCTGTCCGGGCGTCAGGCTGCCGACGACTTCCTCGCCGAGCGCCTGCTCCTTGATGCGCGCAACGAAGTCGCGCACCACGGGAAGCGCGACGTCGGCTTCAAGCAGGGCCACGCGCACCTCGCGCAGCATGTCCTGCATGTTCTGCTCGGTGAGCCGAGCCTGGCCGCGCATGGTCTTGACGACGCGCGCCAGCTTGGTGGTCAGCTGTTCCAGCATGGCCTTGCGGAGGGAGGGTCGTGCGGACGCGTGGTATAAATTCTCATGCCACTGCGCTCCGAATGGCTCGTATTGTACGGCGCCGTCGCCGTGCTCTACCTGCTCGTCGCCTGGCGCGAGTGGGGCACGCTCAGCAGTCATGCCGAGCGATTGCCCGCCTGGCCCAGCGGGGTGCTGGCCGTCGCGTTCGGGCTGCACGGGATGTTGCTGTGGCAGACCATCATCGGTCCCGAGCAGTTCCATTTCGGTTTTGCGCATGCGCTATCAGCCACTCTCTGGCTGACGGTTCTGATCGTCTGGGCCGAAAGCTATTTCTCGGCGTCGCGCGGATTGCTGTTGCTGGTGTTGCCGTTGGCAGCCGTCTTTTCAGGGCTGCCGGTGGTATTTCCCGGATCGGTGCTCGGCCCGGCAACGGCGTCCGTGGTGTTCCGCCTGCACCTGCTGCTGGCGATACTTGCGTACAGCCTGCTGACGATCGCGGCGGTGCAGGCCCTGCTGATGGCCACGATGGATCGCCGCCTGCACGGTGACCTGATGACCGAGCAGACGCCGCTGGCGCGCTTCCTCAATCGCCTGCCGCCACTGCTCGCGATGGAAACCGTGCTGTTTCGGCTGATAACCGCCGGGTTCGTATTGCTGACTGCAACGCTGGTGAGCGGGGTCTTTTTCTCGGAACAGACCTTCGGCCGGCCGTTACGCTTCGACCACAAGTCGGTATTCACGATCGCCGCGTGGCTGGTGTTTGGCGGCTTGCTCGTTGGGCGGCTGTCCTTCGGCTGGCGCGGGCGCACGGCATTGCGCTGGACGCTGATCGGCTTCGCGATGCTGATGCTGGCGTACGTCGGCAGCCGGTTTGTCATGGAGGTCCTGCTGGGACGCGTGTGATGAGTCGCTTTGTCTTTTTCCTTCTGCTTGCTGTCGCAGCTTATGTCGGGTGGCGTTGGCTGCGAGCATCATCGGACCGCGCGGCGTCTCCACGCAGCGACAAGGTGCCGGCACCACAGGCCATGGTCAGCTGCGCCCACTGTGGCCTGCATCTGCCGCGGCTGGACGCCCTGCCGGCTGGTGATCGCTTCTTCTGCTCTGAAGAGCATCGGCAGCGCGGTCCGTCATCCTGAACGTCGCCGATGTCCGCGCTTGAGCCGACAGTCCAGGAGCGCGTCACCAGCGAGCCGGACGATGCGCCATGGCGCACGCTCGAGTACTTTGCGACGACACGCGTGATCGTCGCCAGCGCGCTCGTGCTGGGCGCAGCTGCTCTCGGTGTCCGGCCGTCGGGACTGGCCGCCGGCATGCACTCGGGGCTCTTGATGTCGCTGGCGTACTTCGGAGCCTCTGCGGTCTTTGCTGGTCTCGCGTTGTATCTGCACCGGCATTTCATGCCGCAGGTGTTCGGTCAACTGGCGCTCGATCTGGCGGCGGTGACCACATTGGTTGTTTTCGGCGGTGGTGTGGCGTCGGGTTGGGTCATCCTCTATCTGCTCCCGCTCGCCGGTGCATCGCTGCTGCTGCCACCCCTGCAGGTCTTCTTTGTCTGTTCGATTGCCGTGCTGGCGATACTGATCGACGCCGGATTGCGCACCTTTGCGCCGGAAGGAAGCGATTCGCTGTTGTTCCAGGCCGGCATCTTCGGCGCGTCGTTGTTTGCGGTGTCGGCACTGCTGCGCGCGCTCAGTGCCCGCCTGGCAAGCCAGGAGAAACTGGCCCGCAGCCGCGGTCGTGACTTGCAGAACCAGCTGGCAATCAATCGCCTCGTCATTGCGCAGATGGACGAGGGTGTCATCGTGGTCGACCGCACAGGCCGCGTGCGTGCGAACAACCGGTCAGCGCGGCGCATGCTGGGCCTGGACTCGACGGCGCAGTTGACGGGCGAGCGACTGGCGGACATTCCCGGGGCGAGTGAACTGGCGGTCGCGTTTTCCGCCTGGAGTGAGGGCGGGCGCAGCGAAGGCCTCTGGTCGAATACGATCGTGCCGACCGGGGAAAACGGCGCAGCGGTGGCGCCGGAGTCGCGGCTGCGGGCACGATTTGCACGACCCTCGTCGCCTTCGACGGACGAGTTCGTCATTTTCATCGAAGACGTGCGCGATGTGGAAGACCGGGCACAGCAACTGAAGCTCGCTGCAATGGGCCGGCTGACGGCGTCCATTGCGCACGAGATCCGCAATCCGCTGGCGGCGATCAGTAACGCTGGCCAGTTGCTGAACGAGGACGCGCGCGATCCAGTCCTCAAGCGCCTCGCGGCGATCGTACGGGAGAACACGCAGCGGTTGAATCGGCTGGTCGAGGACGTGCTGCGCGTCGCGCGCCGCGAGCCGCCGCTGGGCGACGAGATCGCGCTGTCGGACTTCGTTCGTGAGTTCCTGGCCGAGTTCGTGCGCGATCGCGGCCTCGCGGCTTCGACGATCGAGGCGCAACTTGCGCCTGACCAGCGCGTCAAGTTCGAGCAGTCACACCTGCGCCAGGTGCTCTACAACCTGGTCGACAACGCGCTGCGCTATGCCAGCGGCGAAGCGGGCTGCGTGTGCCTGGTCGTGGAGCCGGCGCCCGAGGGCGATCGCCCTCAGCTCTGGGTGCTCGACGATGGGCCGGGCGTTCCGTTCGAAGCGCGGACGGGGCTCTTCGAGCCATTCTTCACGACGCGCAACCAGGGCACCGGCTTGGGCTTGTACCTCGCGCGGGAGTTCTGCGTTACGAACCGGGCTGACCTGACGTACGCATCAAGGCGTGAAGTCGACGGCAGCTCGCGGGACGGCTTCCTGCTGCGTTTCGGCTTGGGCTCGAAGGCCGATGCAAGCCTGCATGGCTTTCTGGATACGATTCCGGTGCGATGAGCGAGCCGCTGCATTCGGAAGCCACCCGACCGGCACCACCGCGCCGATCGCCGGCCGTCCTCGTCGTCGATGATGAGGCCGACCTGCGCGAATTGCTGTCGCTGACGCTGGTGCGACTGGGTCTCGACGTCGACACGGCCGAGTCGGTGTCGGCGGCGCGCTCGCTGCTCGCTCAGAATCGCTACGCGCTGTGCCTGACCGATATGCGGCTGCCCGATGGCACAGGTCTCGAGCTGGTGCGCGAAGTGGCGCAGACCTCAGGCCCGCCGATCGCGGTCATCACGGCCTACGGCAGTGCCGAGAACGCCGTGGCCGCGCTGAAGGCGGGTGCGTTCGACTACCTGACCAAGCCGGTCGACCTGGATCAGTTGCGTCACCTGGTCCGTTCCGCCGTGCGCGATGCGACCGGGAGCCTCGCACCGGATGCGGACGCTCGGATCGCGGAGTCGTTACCGGCGCTGGCGCGTCTGGTCGGCACGACACCGGCAATGCAGCAGATGCGGGCGCTCATCGAGCGCCTGGCTCGCAGCATGGCACCGGTGGCAATCTGCGGCGAGTCGGGCAGCGGCAAGGAACTCGCCGCCCGAGCGATCCACGACCTGTCGGCGCGGCGCACGCAACCGTTTGTCGCCGTGAACTGCGGCGCCATCCCGGAGACCCTGATGGAGGCCGAGTTCTTCGGCTATCGCAAGGGAGCGTTCACCGGTGCAGAGCGCGATCGCGACGGCTTTTTCCAGGCCGCCGCCGGCGGCACGCTGTTCCTCGACGAGGTTGCCGACCTGCCATTGGCGATGCAGGTCAAGCTGCTACGGGCGATCCAGGAGCGTCGCGTCCGCAAGGTCGGATCGCCAACGGAAGATTCAGTGGACGTGCGTCTGGTCAGCGCGACCCATCAAGACCTCGCGGCGCTGGTCACGAGCGGCCGCTTCCGGCAGGATCTCTTTTACCGGCTCAATGTCATCGAGCTCAGGGTGCCGCCGCTGCGCGATCGACTCGACGACGTCGAGATGCTCGCGAACGCCATTCTTCGTCGCATCGCCGAACGCACCCAGGGTCCCGCGACGCGCCTGTCGCCGGCGGCGCTGGCGGCTCTCAAGCGGTACCGCTTCCCGGGCAACGTGCGTGAACTCGAAAACATCCTCGAGCGCGCAGTGGCGCTGGCCGGCGACGATGTTCTGATGGCGGATGACTTGCTGCTCCCGGGAGAGGTCGACCTGGCGCTGGAGGCCGAACCCGCGCCCGTCGACGACGCGGCCGTGTCAGCGGATGAGTCCTTGGGGCAGGGAGGGGCGGCGGTCTATGACCTAGTCGACGGTATCCCGACCTCGTTGCCGGCGTTTCTCGATGAGCACGAGCGCAACGCCATTCGTGCGGCGCTCGCAAAGACACGCTACAACCGCACCGCCGCCGCGCAGTTGCTCGGCGTCACCTTCCGCCAGTTGCGCTATCGGATGCAGCGGCTCGACATCAAGTGAGACGACGACACCGTTCGGGCTGCTCCGTCATCCTCGTGCGCTGCTGACGCGCGATGGCACCGTCGGACTTTCGCGTCGGTCCGGAGGGTTGGGTCGCTCCGGCGCGTCGCAACCCATCGCCGAATTTCGACGCTCGCCCCGCCGGCATGTCGATCTCCCTGATTGTCATACACAACATCAGTCTCCCGCCGGGCCGCTATGGCGGCAGCCACGTCGAGCGCCTTTTTACCAACGGCATCCCGGCCGGGGAGCATCCGATCCTCGATCGCATCCGCGATGCGCGGGTCTCCGCCCATTTTTTCATCCATCGCAACGGCGGATGCACGCAGTTCGTGTCCACTCATGAGCGCGCCTGGCATGCCGGTGCCTCATCGTTCCGGGGCCGGCCCCGCTGCAATGATTTTTCGATCGGCATCGAAATCGAAGGCACGGATTTCGAACCGTATGCCGGCGTGCAGTACGCAACGCTGAACGCGTTGCTCGCGGCGCTCGCCGCGGTGTTCCCGCTCGAGGCCATCGTCGGGCACAGTGACATTGCCCTCGATCGGAAGACCGACCCCGGTCCCTTCTTCTGCTGGGACAAGCTGGACGTCCCGGCGCATCTGCTCACACGCTGAACTTCACTGGCCGGCGCGGTTGATTCTGCGCGGCATTGCGCATGCATCCCTGTCGTACGGTGCGCTGCCGCATCGACAGCGGTTGAACTCCGCAAGAACTTCTCCTATGATGCGCGCACACAAAAACTAGTGCCTGCAAGCAAGTTGACCACAACATCTTGTGGTAAAGCACGGGTCCAAGAGCCCCGGCGGAAAGCAGGCACGGGCTTGACCAAGCGGCGGAAAGCGGGTCCTCATGCGCAACGGCGTCACGCCTGGCGCGGAGGCTGAGCGAAAAAAGAAACGGCCGGGGCGGCTACAGCTTGTGGTGTCTGCGCGTTGGGAGCGCAGGCAATGCGAGTCGCCGTGGGGGGCCTGGAAGTAATCGGAGGTGGTATGCAGTTTCAGCAGTCCGCCTCCCCGGCCGAGGCCGGGGTGGTTGCCCATTTATCTACCGTCGGGACCGGTGTTGGCGTCACCAATGTCCAGGCGACGTCGTTCGGGGACTACAAGGTCATCCGCCGCAATGGCGCCGTGGTCGCCTTCGAGCCATCGAAGATCGCGGTGGCAATGACCAAGGCTTTCATTGCAGTGCATGGCGGGCAGGGTGCTGCATCCGCCGCGATCCGCGAGCAGGTCGAGAAGCTCACGACCAGCGTGGTCACTGCGCTGTTGCGCCGTCAGCCGGCCGGCGGCACCTTTCATATTGAAGATGTCCAGGATCAGGTCGAACTTTCGCTGATGCGCGACGGCGCGCACGATGTCGCGCGCTCCTATGTGCTGTATCGCGAACGGCGCGCTCAGGAACGGGCCGCCACGCGACAGGCTGCGCCTGCCGTCGCCGCACCGCCGCTGGAAATGATCGAGGAGGGGCGCCGTGTCCCGCTGGATATGCCGCGCATCGAGGCGCTGGTGCGGGCGGCGTGTGAGGGACTGACCGAGAATGTCGCCCCGGAGGCCATTCTTTCCGAGACCTTCAAGAACCTGTACGACGGAGTTCCGCTCGACGAGGTCTACAAGTCCGCCATCCTGGCAGCACGCGCACTGATCGAGAAGGATCCGGCCTATTCGTATGTCACCGCGCGGCTGCTCCTGCACACGATGCGGCGCGAAGTGCTCGGTGAAGAGGTCGCGCAGTCGGCAATGGCCGGGCGCTACGCAGAGTACTTTCCGAAGTTCATCCGCTACGGCATCGAAGCCGAGTTGCTCGACGACAAACTGGCACTGTTCGATCAGAAGAAGCTGGCCCGGGCATTGAAGCCCGAGCGCGACCTGCAGTTCAATTATCTCGGCCTGCAGACGCTGTACGACCGCTACTTCCTGCACCACGATGGCCGCCGCTTCGAACTGCCGCAGGCGTTTTTCATGCGCGTCGCGATGGGACTGGCGCTCAACGAGATCGACCGCGAGGCGCGCGCGATCGAGTTCTACGAGGTCCTGTCGACGTTCGACTTCATGAGCTCGACGCCGACGCTGTTCAACGCCGGGACGCGGCACTCGCAGCTGTCGTCGTGCTATCTGTCCACGGTTTCAGACAACCTCGACGGCATCTACGAGGCGATCAAGGAAAACGCGCTGCTCGCCAAGTATGCCGGCGGGCTCGGCAACGACTGGACCCCGGTGCGGGCACTCGGCAGCCACATCAAGGGCACCAACGGCAAGAGCCAGGGCGTGGTGCCGTTCCTGAAAGTGGTCAACGACACCGCGGTGGCGGTCAACCAGGGCGGCAAGCGCAAGGGCGCGGTGTGCTGCTACCTGGAAACCTGGCACCTCGACATCGAGGAGTTCCTGGAGTTGCGCAAGAACACCGGCGATGACCGGCGTCGCACGCATGACATGAACACCGCCAACTGGATTCCCGACCTGTTCATGAAGCGCGTGATGGACGGCGCCGACTGGACCCTGTTCTCGCCGAGCGACTGCCCGGACCTGCACGACAAGACCGGAAGGGCTTTCGAGGAAGCCTACCTGCGCTACGAGGACAAGGTGGCGCGCGGCGAACTCAAGCTCTTCAAGAAGGTGCCGGCACAAAGCCTGTGGCGCAAGATGCTCTCGATGCTGTTCGAGACCGGGCATCCTTGGATCACCTTCAAGGACGCCTGCAACCTGCGCTCGCCGCAGCAGCATGTCGGCACGATCCACAGCTCCAACCTCTGTACCGAGATCACGCTCAATACGTCGGATACCGAGATCGCTGTTTGCAACCTCGGCTCGGTCAACCTGCCAGCCCACATGACGGCGGACGGCAAGGGTGGATTCGAACTCGATCTCGGCAAGCTCAAGAAGACGATCCGTACCGCCATGCGGATGCTCGACAACGTCATCGACATCAACTACTACGCCGTGCCGAAGGCGCGCAACTCCAACGTGCGCCACCGCCCGGTCGGGCTCGGCATCATGGGCTTCCAGGATTGCCTGCACATGATGCGGACGCCCTACGCCTCCGACGGCGCGGTCGAGTTTTCCGATCGCAGCATGGAGGCGGTCTGCTACTACGCCTACTGGGCGTCGACGGAACTGGCCGAGGAGCGCGGGCGGTACTCCTCGTTCGCCGGGTCCCTGTGGGACCGCGGCATCCTGCCGCAGGATTCGCTCGGACTGCTCAAGGAGGAGCGCGGAGGCTATGTCGACGTCGACATGGGCGCCTCGATGGAGTGGGATGCACTGCGCGGGCGCATTCGGCAGTTCGGCATGCGCAACTCGAACTGCGTGGCCATCGCGCCGACCGCGACGATCTCCAACATCATCGGGGTCGACGCCTGTATCGAGCCCACCTTCCAGAACGTGTTCGTGAAATCGAACCTCTCGGGGGAGTTCACCGTCATCAACGAGCACCTGGTCGGTGACCTCAAGCGGCTCGGCTTGTGGGACGAGGTGATGGTCTCCGACCTCAAGTACTTCGACGGCTCGCTGGCGAAGATCGACCGGATTCCGGCGGAGATCCGAAGCCTGTATGCGACTGCATTCGAGATCGAGCCGACCTGGCTGATCGAATGCGCCGCGCGGCGCCAGAAGTGGATCGACCAGGCGCAGTCGCTCAATATCTATATGGCGGGGGCGTCGGGCAAGAAGCTCGACGAGACCTACCGGCTGGCCTGGCTGCGGGGCTTGAAGACGACCTACTACCTGCGCACGATCGGCGCGACCCATGCCGAGAAATCGACCTCGACGCGTACCGGCCAGCTGAATTCGGTGTCGTCCGACATGGGCGGGTCGGCCGCCGCCATGCCGGAAGCCGACGGCAAGGTCTGCATGCTCAAGCCCGGCGACCCGGGATTCACCGAATGTGAAGCCTGCCAGTAACGCACAAAACGAAATCAACAGGAGAAGATGAGCATGCTGGCGTGGGACGACAACACCGCACCTCTGGCCTCGAAGCCGGCGCTGCCAACTGCCGCTGCGCGGCCGCTCCCGCCTGAACCGGCTGTCGATGCGCCCGAGTTGCGGCGCGTCAACGTGGCCGACAAGCGGATCATCAACGGCGCCACCGACGTCAACCAGTTGGTCCCTCTCAAGTACAAGTGGGCTTGGGAGAAGTACCTCGCCACCTGCGCCAATCACTGGATGCCGCAGGAAGTGAACATGTCGCGCGACATCGGCCTGTGGAAGGATCCGAACGGATTAACCGAGGACGAACGCCGGCTGGTCAAGCGCAACCTCGGGTTCTTTGTCACAGCCGACTCGCTCGCGGCCAACAACATCGTGCTCGGCACCTACCGCCACATCACGGCGCCGGAGTGCCGGCAGTTCCTGCTCCGCCAGGCCTTCGAGGAGGCGATCCACACCCACGCCTATCAGTACATCGTCGAGTCCCTTGGGCTGGACGAAGGCGAGATCTTCAACGCCTATCACGAGGTCGACTCGATCCGGGCCAAGGACGAGTTCCTGATTCCCTTTATCGACACGCTGACCGATCCGCACTTCAAGACCGGAACGCTGGAAAGCGACCAGGCGCTGTTGAAGAGCCTGATTGTCTTCGCCTGCCTGATGGAGGGGCTGTTCTTTTACGTCGGCTTCACGCAGATCCTTGCGCTGGGCCGCCAGAACAAGATGACCGGGGCGGCCGAGCAGTACCAGTACATCCTGCGCGACGAGTCGATGCACTGCAACTTCGGGATCGACCTGATCAACCAGATCAAGCTCGAGAACCCGGGGCTGTGGACACCGCAGTTCCGCGACGACGTCCGGGCCCTTTTCAGGAAGGCCGTTGATCTCGAGTACGCCTACGCGGAAGACACGATGCCGCGCGGCGTGCTGGGTCTGAACGCGCCGATGTTCAAGGGCTACCTGCGCTACATCGCCAACCGCAGGGCGCAGCAGATCGGCATCGAAGCGATGTTCCCGCAGGAAGAGAATCCGTTCCCGTGGATGAGCGAGATGATCGATCTGAAAAAGGAACGCAACTTCTTCGAGACGCGCGTGATCGAGTATCAATCGGGTGGCGCGCTGTCGTGGGACTGATCACAACGATGATCGCGATGAGTTGAAGCAACACGCGAACGAAAAAGAAGTGGGTCAAATCACACACAATTCGTTCATCGATGCAGAAAATTCTTGCGATCGATTTCGATTGCGAGTAAAAAGCGAACCGTTAATTGGTAGCTCGATTGATGTTGGTACTTGGCAATCAAGCAGACATCGATCAAACACTGAATTGACCACAGACAGTCACAGTCGACGAGTAAACGCAGAGGACCACGCTCCAAAGCAAAACGAGACCCCGATGTCTTGGGGGCCCGTTCCCGCTGCAAAACCGACCCTGTCCTGCAACAAGCCCTTCCTGCTTGTCGTCCCTCTACCGAACGCCGGACCTGTTCCGGCGTTTTTCTTGCGCGCACGTTCCGTGAGTCGGCCCCGTGCGCGCCGTGCCGAATTCATCAGCGTCAGCGGTCAGTGCGCTGCACGTTCCGCGCTCAACTCGGATATGCGGACCAAACGCATTTCTGGGGGTGTCGCGGCGACAGAGCATCTGCGTGCGCCGATGAATAGCCCGACTGGCGGCTCACGCCGCGCAGCGGGTTTTCTTCTTTGAAACCTCAACGTTGATTCATTAAGGAGATACTCATCATGGCCACGAAGAAAGCCGCCAAGAAGTCCGCGAAGAAAGCCACGAAGAAGCCCGCCAAGAAGGCTGCGAAAAAGACTGTAAAGAAAGCTGCCAAGAAGACCGCGAAGAAGGCCAAGAAGGCTGCTAAGAAGGTCTAGTAGTCATCGCGGAATCTGCGTAGCGCTCACCGGCTGCCCTCGGGCAGCCGGTGTGGCATTCCAGCCCGCGTTCGAGGCATCAGTTCGCGCTCGGACCGGAATGCGCTGTCGCTAGGCACTTCACGCCATTCTCTTTCAGGAGACTGACATGGCAACGAAGAAAGCTGCCAGGAAGCGCGCCGTCAAGAAGGCCGCGACCAAGGCGAAGGCTAAAAAGGCCGTCAAGAAGGTCAAGAAAGCGGTCAAGAAGACCAAGGTCAAGCGCGCTGTCAAGAAGGCCGTGACCAAGGCGAAAGTCAAGAAGGCTGTAAAGAAGGCGAAGGCCAAGCGTGCAGTAAAGAAGGTCGCGACCAAAGCCAAGGCCAAACGTGCCGTCAGGAAGGTGAAAAAGGCGGTTGCAAAGGTCAAGGTGAAAAAAGCCGTCGCAAAGGCCAAGGCGAAAGTTGTTAAGGCGGTGACGGCCGTGAAGGCGGCAGTCGCTCCGAAGCCTGCGCCCAAGCCGATGGCTGCTCCTGCACCGACTCCTGCCGCGCCGTCGACGGCCGCAGCCCCGGGCGCAAAGACCGCGCTGAATCCAGCCGCGGCCTGGCCGTTCCCGACCGGCAGCCGTCCGTAGGTCACTGCAGTACTGAAAACGGGCGCGAATTCTCGCGCCCGTTTTTTTGCCCGCAACGCCCGCGGCAACTCGGATTCGTCGTGGCGCCCGCCGCTACAATGCCGCCTCCCCTCTGATCGCACTGCCCATGCTTCTCGTCGACATCGCACGTGCGCTGCTGGACATCCTTGGGTCGCTGCTGGTCGGCCTGCTGTTGTTGCGCACCTGGGCCACGGCGATCGGAATGCCGGCGCGCAACCCGCTGGCGCACTTCGCTCGTGCTTTGACCGACTGGTTGGTGCGGCCCCTCGCGCGTGCCGTCCCGTCGCGCGGTCGTGTCGAATGGTCGGCGTTGCTGGCCGCGCTGGTCGCGACTGTCATCATCGTCGCGGTCAAGGTCGCGGTGTCAGGCCTGTCCATTGCATGGGACCTGGTGCTGATCGAATCGGTGCGGCAGCTGCTCCAGTGGGCGCTGACGCTGATCATCTGGGTCACGCTGATCTACGTGGTGATCAGCTGGGTAAACCCGCTCGCCCCGGTCGCCCCCGCGCTCTCTATGTTGCTGCGACCGCTGCTCGAGCCGATCCGGCGCATCCTGCCCACCATCGGCGGCATCGACCTGTCGCCGATGGCCCTGCTGATCATCGTCTACTTGCTGCAGATGATCATCGGCCGCATCGTCCTCTAGTTCGGAGTGTTGGATGCACATCGCATCCCGCGGTGAACCCTTTCACACGCCGGGTCGCCTGGACGTGCCTCACCAGGGCCGGTAGCCGAAGGCCTCGTTGAATCGATCCGCGATCGCCTGGCGATCGGCAATGTAGTTCTGCGCACCGCTGGCCTCGATCTTGATCGCACCGAGCACGGCGGCGAGCCGGCCGGTGGTTTCCCAGTCCAGACCCTTTGCGATGCCATAGAGCAGTCCTCCTCGGTAGGCATCACCGCAGCCGATCGGATCCACGACGCGGCGCGCGCTCGCGACGGGGACGCGCAACGACGTGCCGCCAACGTAGATCTCCGAGCCTTCGGCGCCGCGTGTCACCACCAATGCCTTCACGCGCTGCGCCAGTTCCGGCAGTGACAGTTGCGTGCGCTCGACCACGACGCGGGCCTCGTAGTCGTTCAGCGTCACATAGGTGGCCCGGGCGATGAACCAGAGCAGTTCATCGCCGTTGAAGAGCGGCATGGCCTGTCCGAGGTCGAAGATGAACGGGATGCCGTGTTCCGCGAATTGCTGAGCATGCTGCTGCATCCCGTCGCGCCCGTCCGGCGCGATGATTCCCAGCTCGATGCCCTCGTCACCCGGCACGGCGTTCAAGTGCGACTGGCCCATCGCGCCCGGATGAAAGGCAGTCAGCTGGTTGTCGTTGAGATCGGTCGTGATGAAGGCTTGCGCGGTATAGCTACCGGGAACCTGCGAGACATAGCGGCGATCGATCGCGAGTGCGTCGAGCCGGTCGAGATACGGCCCGGCGTCCTCGCCGACGGTGGCCATCGGCAACGGTTCGCCGCCGAGGCACTTGAGGCTGTACGCAATGTTGCCGGCGCAGCCGCCAAACTCGCGCTTCATTTCGGGGACCAGAAACGAGACGTTCAGGATGTGGACCTGGTCCGGGAGGATGTGGTCGGCGAACCGCCCCTGGAACACCATGACCGTGTCGAAAGCGATCGAACCGCAGATGAGTGTGCGCATGAAATGTTATCCAGTGGGGCAGGCGCTCGCGGACAATCTCCGCGAGCGCCGCGCGATCTTGATCGTTGCTCTATATATAGAACGGGTAGACGAGGAAGCCCGCAGCCTGCACGCCGCGGGTCTCGAAGTGGATGCGTATGGTCATGTCTGCGCCGGCGGCCAGACCTTCGTCGATGCGCGTACGCGGCTCGCCGGCGGCCACCAGGTAGTCTGCGGGAGTGAAGATCTTGCGCGCTACCGGGCGGTTTTGCGTATCACTCAGCGTGACCTCCAGCGCCGGCAGGGCCTGTGTGAAGGCGGCACGATTGCGAATGACGGCCGTCAGTTCCAGCACGTCAGTTCCCGCGATGGATTGCAGTTCACTGCCGATAACGGCCAGCTGATCCGGCTGCGTTGGCCAGCCCAGCGTGCATCCGAACACATCGCACAGCTGGGACAGTGCCGGACGGGCTTCGGGCCAGCGTGTGAGTAGATCCGAACGGAAGGTGACGGCGAGCTGTGCGACCGCAAGCAGAAGCAGAAGCAGCGATCCTCCGCTGAAGACGATCGAAAAGCCGCGCCGCGGTGTGCGCCCTGCCGAGCGTATGAAGGCCGGCTCGTCCAGCGGCTCGGCGGCGACGGCCGCGGCAGGCTCCGGTGGCGGTGAAACTTCGATTACCTCGATGCCTTCAAGCAGGGCCCGGACCGAGTCACCGCTGGCATCCGTGAGGGGTCCCGGCGCGAGCAGCGTGGGCACGCCGGTTTCCGCTGAGGCCATTTCCTCGGTCGAGACCGATCGGCTGGCGCGGCGGTCCGCCGCCGGAGGTGGGGCCGGCGGCAGTTCCTGCGACACGGTCGCGACCGGGGCCAGTCCCGGCGCGATGCGCAGTGTCGTGGCCGGACCGAGTGCCTTGCGCTTGCGATCCGAGGGATCGCGTCTGCGCTCGGGCAATGGGCGCATGCGTTCGCCGGCAGGTGCAGGCGCAGGTGCAGGCGCGGCCGTCGTTGTCTTCGGGCCGGCCTGTTCCGCAGTGATTTCTTGCGGATCTCGAGTCGCCTCTGCCGCCGGTCGTGTTGCCGTCAGCGCGGCATCGTCAACATAGGCCAGGCTACCAATCGCGTCGAAGACGGTCCGGCACTGTCCACAACGCACGAGTCCGCCGCGCAGCTTGAGCTGATCGGCGACCACGCGAAACATCGCGCCGCACTGGGGGCATTTGGTTGCGAGTGCCATCGGTCAGCCCCCACCGCAGCGCACGGGCGACCGACGTGGATGGACAGCGATGTGACGCAGGGCACGTGGGGTCATGCGGCGCGCTCCCCGGCGAGGCAAACCCAGCCGTCGGAGGCGTGCCAGACGCGCAGTTCAACCGCCGCGTCCGCCTCGCGATAGGCGGCAATCACCTCGTCTGCCTGGCGCTCGAGTACGCCGGACAGCACCAGCGCGCCGCCGGGAGCAACGCGCGCGAGCAAGGCCGGTGCAAGCAGCTTCAATGGATTCGAGAGAATGTTGGCCACGACAATGTCGAACACACCCGGTGCGAGACCTGCAGGGCCAGTGTAGCGTGCAGCAACCGCGTTGACCTCCGAGTTGGCACGGGCGGCAGCCAGTGCCTGCTCGTCCAAGTCCACACCCACAGTGGTACCCGCGCCCAGTTTGACCGCGGCGATCGCCAGGATGCCGGAGCCGCAACCGTAGTCGAGCACGCTGGCACCGACGGTGACATGCTGTTCGAGCCACGCGAGGCACAGCTGGGTGGTCGGATGCGTGCCTGTGCCGAAGGCGACGCCCGGATCGAGTCGAACGACAACGGCCGAGGGGTCGGGAACTTCGTGCCACGACGGCACGATCCACAGGCGCTCGCTAATGCGGGTTGGCGGAAACTGGGCCTGCGATGTGCGGACCCAGTCTGCATCCTCGACCTTCGCAATGGATTCGACCGGCAATGCGGCTGCGTGGCCAATGGCACTCGCGGCCGCAGCGATCAGGCGCTGGCCGTCCTGCGGAGTGCCGTCGACGAGGAAGCGCAGCCGGCTGCGCTGCCATGCCCGCCGTGCGGGTTCAAGCCCCGGCTCACCGAAAAGTGGAGCTTCAATGTCCGACGCAGCATCAGCATCCTCGATCGCGACGGAAAGGGCGCCCGCCTCGAGCAGGGCGTCGGCCAGCGCCTCGGCACTGTCCTCGTCTGCAAGCAGGGTGATTTCGAGCAGCACGCCCGACTACGCGCTGTGCCGCGCCGCGATTCGCTTTTCCAGGTAGTGAATGCTGGTGCCGCCGAGTACGAACTTCTCGTCCATCAGCAACTCGCGGTGCAACGGGATGTTGGTCTGGATGCCCTCGACGACCATCTCGGAAAGCGCGATGCGCATGCGGGCCAGCGCCTGCTCGCGCGTGTCGCCATAGCAGATGACCTTGCCGATCATCGAGTCGTAGTTCGGAGGGACGAAGTAGCCGCTGTAGGCGTGCGAATCGACGCGCACTCCGGGTCCACCCGGCGGATGCCAACCGGTAATGCGGCCCGGCGATGGCGTGAACTTGAACGGATCCTCGGCATTGATGCGGCACTCGATGGCATGGCCCTTGAGCACGATGTCACGCTGGCGCAGTCGCAGCTTCTCGCCGGCGGCGATGCGGATCTGCTCCTGCACGATATCGATACCGGTCACCATTTCGGTCACCGGATGCTCGACCTGGACGCGAGTGTTCATCTCGATGAAGTAGAACTCGTTGTCCTGGTACAGGAACTCGAAGGTTCCGGCGCCGCGGTAGTTGACCTTCTTGCAGGCTTCGACGCAACGATCGCCGATCTTGTCGACAATGCGCCGGTTGATCCCCGGTGCCGGCGCCTCCTCGATGACTTTCTGATGGCGACGCTGCATCGAGCAGTCGCGCTCGCCGAGCCACACCGCGTTTCGGTGTTGGTCCGCGAGCACCTGAATTTCGATATGCCTCGGAGTCTCGAGGTACTTTTCCATGTAGACAGCGGGATTGCCGAACGCGGCCTGGGCTTCCTGGCGCGTCATCGTGACGGCATTGAGCAGTGCGGCTTCGGTGTGCACGACGCGCATGCCGCGTCCGCCGCCACCGCCGGCCGCCTTGATGATGACGGGATAGCCGACCGCACGTGCAGCGCGCACGATTTCGCGCGGTTCCTCCGCCAACGCGCCCTGCGAGCCGGGGACGGTCGGCACACTGGCCGCCGTCATGGCCTGCTTGGCCGAAACCTTGTCGCCCATCAGCCGGATCGACTCTGGACGCGGCCCGATGAAGACGAATCCGCTCTTTTCGACGCGCTCGGCGAAGTCCGCGTTCTCGGACAGGAAACCGTAGCCGGGATGGATGGCCTCGGCATCCGTCACCTCGGCGGCACTGATGATTGCCGGAATATTCAGATAGCTCTCACGGGACGGCGGCGGACCGATGCACACCGATTCATCGGCGAGCTTCACGTACTTCGCGTCTGTGTCGGCCTCCGAGTGCACCACGACAGTACGAATGCCCATCTCACGGCAGGCGCGCTGAATGCGCAGCGCAATCTCCCCGCGGTTGGCAATCAGTATCTTCTTGAACATGAGGGGGCTCTGGGCTCGTTCATGCGCCGCAGGGTGCGCAACAGTCGGCGTTCATCGTCGGCCGAACTGCCATCTCGTGCGAGTTCTGCATGGCGGCATTGGGGCGAACCGCCTCTCTACTCGATGACGAACAGAGGTTGCCCGTACTCCACCGGCTGGCCGTTCTCGACAAGGATCTTCTTCACGGTTCCACCGACTTCGGCCTCGATCTCGTTCAGCAGTTTCATCGCCTCGATGATGCACAGCGTGTCGCCGGGCTTCACGACGGCACCTTGCTCGATGAACGACGGTGCGCCCGGGCTCGGCGATCGATAGAACGTCCCGACCATCGGTGACTTGACGACATGGCCCGGAGGTTCTTCGGCGCTGGTCGGTACCGCGGCGGGCGTCGCACCGGCCTGGGACGGTGCAGCGACATGTGCTGTCGCGCCGACCGGACTCGGCGCAGGCGCCGGAGCGGCCGCAGCGGTCTTGACGATGCGCACCTTGTCTTCGCCCTCTGTCACTTCGAGTTCGGCGATGCCCGACTCTGCGACCAGGTCGATCAGAGTCTTCAACTTTCTAAGATCCATGCTCATTTCCGGTCAGGACGCCCGCTCAGCCAGGGCGAACTCGAGTGCGTAGCGGTAGCCCGCGGCGCCCAGGCCCACGATCGATCCGACCGCCAGGTCCGCCAGGTAGGAACGATGGCGAAACGCTTCGCGCCGGTGCACATTGGAAAGGTGGACCTCGATGAAAGGAAGCGCGACGGCCGCCAGCGCATCCCTCAAGGCGATGCTCGTGTGGGTGAAAGCGCCGGCATTGATGATCAGGAAGGTCGTGCCGTCCGTGCGGGCCACGTGGATTCGATCAATCAGTGCGCCTTCGTGGTTGCTCTGGAAAAAGACGAGATCTGCACCGTATCTGCGTGCAACGTCGGAGAGTTCGGCCTCGATCTGGGCCAGGGTGCGTCCGCCATAGATGGCAGGCTCGCGCGTTCCCAGCAGGTTCAGATTTGGCCCATTGAGGACGAGAATGCGGCTTGACACGATCCTCCCAGGCTATTTTGGTTGCTTTTCGACGGAATTAACAGAAGATGTCGCCGAAACTTAGGACGGCGCGGAGTCTGAACCTTCCGATCGCGGATGTCCAGCGGCCCTTTGAGAGGTCAATCAAGAGCTCAATCGGGCATCGAGCCAGGTTCGCAGCAACTCTGGCCTGAGCAGCCCCAAATGGGCCTGCTCGACAGCGCCCTTAGGACTGATGAGCACAGTGTACGGCAAGGCGCCGCTTGGGTTGCCGAGTTCACGCGCAAGCTCGCTGCCGCCGGCTCCGGCGACCAGCAACGGCAGCTCCAACTTCAGTTCTGACTGAAAGCGTCGAATCGCGGACTGACTGTCGATCCCCAGCCCGACCACGGCGACGCCCCGCGTGCCGTAGTCCCGCGCCACCTGTTGCAGAGTCGGCATCTCCTCGACGCAGGGGGTACACCAGGTCGCCCAGAAATTGAGCACCAGCCACTGCCCCTTCCATTGCGCCATTGGCTGGGGCTGTCCCTGGGCGTCGTTGAATGTCTGCGCGAACAGAGCCGCCACGGCCGCAGTGCTGACGTCGTCGCGCCGCAGGCGGTACAAGGCCAGCCCGGCACCGCCCGCGAGTGCACCGGCGCCGAACCCGGCGAGCAGCAGCCGACGACGTGCTGCATTCATGACTCGGAATCCTCGATCAACTTCCGAAGCGCAGCCAGGCTGGCCCGGCCGCCGGCGGCGATCGGATGGACATCGAACTCGGACGTTGCAAGGGCGCGATGTCTCGGAGCGACACGGATCGCATCGTGGTCGTAGACATGGAGGCGTACGCCGATGCGACGTAGTGTCGGCGGCAATCCGGGCTCCCGCGCGGGCAGGACGAACGTCAGCCGTTCGAGTGGCAAGGGACGAACGCGGTCGTCAGTGCCTTCGGCCTCGAACTCGATGCCGCTATCCATGAGGTGCACCTCGACATCCTTGGCGCTGTCGGTGAACAGATGCAGCTCGATATCCGAGTGCTCGGTGGCCGTGCCGCCCAGCACCGCTCCGACCAGGTGAGGATTGAAGTCGGCCAGATGTGCCATCACGCCGGCGGCAGTTCGCCGCAAGGCCGCGAGCAATGCGGGATGCGACTCTGCGGCAAAGAGCTTCAAGTGCCGGCGCAGCTCATGTTCGATCTCGGCGTTGTCCGGCATCGGACCGCGGGACGCCGACTCGCCAAGCAGCTCGTGCAGCGCCCGCCGCTTGGCCTGCCCGTAATCGCAACCCTCCTCCGCGATGAGGCGGGCGGCTGCGGCCGCCAGTTCGGTTCTGAGCGTTTCATTGCCTGAGGTCATGATGGTTGGGAAGTCTAGCGGCCGGGCGGACGGGTGCGGCGCATTACAATCGCGCGCCTTCGCGGCGGTCAGCGTTACGACCCCACGCCGCTTGCTCCGTTCCTTACCCCGTGCACATCCACATCCTCGGCATCTGCGGCACCTTCATGGGCGGTCTGGCGCAACTGGCGCTCGCCGCGGGCCACCGCGTGTCGGGCTGCGATGCAAGTGTCTACCCGCCCATGAGCGATCAGCTGGCGGCGGCGGGTGTACGGCTGATCGAAGGATACGGCGCCGACCAGATCAGCATTGCACCCGACTTGTGGGTGATCGGCAACGTCGTCACGCGGGGCAATCCGCTGATGGAAGAAATCCTGGAGCGCGATCTGCCGTTCACCTCCGGACCTCAATGGCTTGCCGAACACGTGCTGGCCGGTCGTCACGTGCTCGGGGTCGCGGGTACCCACGGCAAGACGACGACGACGGCGATGCTGACATGCATCCTCGAGCATGTGCAGATGAGCCCGGGGTTTCTGGTCGGCGGCGTTCCGACCGACTTTGGAGTTTCAGCACGGTTGACGGCCAGCCGTTACTTCGTGATCGAGGCCGACGAATACGACACGGCGTTCTTCGACAAGCGGTCCAAGTTCATCCACTACCGGCCGCGCACGACCATCCTGAACAACCTCGAGTTCGATCACGCGGACATCTTCGCGGACCTTGCGGCGATCGAAACCCAGTTTCACCACCTGGTTCGCACGCTGCCGGCGACGGCACGGCTGATCGTCAATGCGCGGGATGCGGCACTCGGGCGTGTGCTGGCGCGAGGCTGCTGGAGCGAAGTCGAGCACTTTGGCAGTGAGCGGTGGATCGTCAATCCCGGCGTTCCGCATGAACTGGTGCACGATGGCCGTGTGGTCGGAACGTTGCGGCTCGTGCTTCCGGGCGAACACAACCGCATGAATGCGCTGGCTGCCATAGTCGCCGCCCACCACGTTGGCGTTGCTCCGGCCGACGCCCTGGAAGCGCTCGCGAACTTTGGCGGAGTCAAGCGACGGCTGGAAGTCCGTGGGACGGTTGACGGGGTCACGGTCATCGACGACTTTGCGCATCACCCCACGGCGATTCGCGAAACGATCTCGGCCTTGCGCGGGCAGGTCGGCAACGCGCGCATCATCGCGGTGATCGAGCCGCGCTCGAACACGATGAAGCAGGGCGCGGTGAAGGCCGAGCTGGCACCAAGCCTGATGGGCGCAGACCGGGTGTTCTGCTACGCCGGCGGTGTCGGCTGGAATGTCGCCGAGGCGCTGGGCGCACTCGGAGAACAGGCATCGATCCATACGGAGTTGCCGGCGCTGATCGACGACGTGCTGGCCACTGTGCGTGCAGGCGATCGCGTCCTGGTGATGAGCAATGGAGGCTTTGGGGGTATTCATTCCCGCCTGCTCGACCGGCTGGCGAGCCGAACGGCGGCGGCGTGATCGTCTACCTTCACGGCTTCCGCTCATCTCCCGCATCGCGCAAGGCCACGATGCTGCGCGAAGCAATGGCTCAGCGCGACCGGTCCGCCGACTATGTCTGCCCTGCGCTGCCGGCGTCGCCGGCCGAGGCGATCAAGGTCGCGCAGCGCATTGTCGAAGCAATTGAAGCGGCACGCCTCGTACTGATCGGTTCCTCGCTG
Source organism: uncultured beta proteobacterium (assembly GCA_963754065.1). Lineage (GTDB taxonomy): Bacteria > Pseudomonadota > Gammaproteobacteria > Burkholderiales > Burkholderiaceae_F > JALORV01. Next base: position 109,328 of record CAVWFH010000009.1, read on the forward strand.
GGCGGGTACTACGCAACCTGGTTGGCGGAGCGGCTGGGTTGTCGCGCGGTGCTGCTGAATCCGGCGATCCGTCCACAGGACGACCTGGCTCGCCATCTGGGCGCACAGCCGGTCTACTTTTCTGACGCGCAGATCGAGTTTCGCCGTGAGTACCTGGACGAACTCGAAGCGATCGATACCCCGGCGATCACCCGACCTGAGCGCTACTTCCTGGTGGCTGCAACGGGGGATGCGGTGATCGACTACCGAACGATGGTGCGCAAGTACAAGGGAGCGAGGCAGCACGTGATAGCGGGCAGTGACCACGAGCTGTCCGATTTTTCGCAGTACCTCGACGAGGTGCTGGCGTTTTGCGATGCGGGCACCATGGCATCGAAGACAGAAGGAAGGGAAGGGCAATGAAGCGTTTGCTGGGCAAGGTGTGCATCGTGACCGGTGCGGCGCAGGGCATCGGACTGGCGACGGCGCGCCGCTTTCTCGAGGAGGGGGCGACCGTCGCGCTGTGCGACATCCGCCGCGAAAACGTGGATGCCGCAGTCGAAGCGCTGCAGGAACTTGGCAATGTCGAGGGCCATGTCGTCGACGTGACCGAGCGCGACCAGATCGATGCCATGGTCGATGCCGTCCGCGCGCGCCATGGCGCGATCGACGTGCTGGTCAACAATGCCGGCATCACGCTCGACGCGCGCCTGCAGAAAATGGACGAGGACCGGTTCGATCGGGTCATCGAGGTCAATCTCAAGGGTACGTTCAACTGTGCGCGCGCGGTCGTCGACACGATGGTCGAGCAGGGCCGTGGCGTCATACTCAATGCCTCGAGCGTGGTCGGGATCTACGGCAACTTCGGCCAGACCAACTATGCGGCCAGCAAGTTCGGTGTGATCGGTTTCGTCAAGACCTGGTCGCGCGAACTGGGCCCGAAAGGTATCCGCTGCAACGCGGTGGCGCCCGGATTCATCGAGACCCCGATTTTGAGGACGATTCCGGACAAAGTGCTGCAGCAGATGAAGGAGCGCGTGCCGCTGCGACGACTCGGTACCCCCGAGGATGTTGCCAATGTCTACGCGTTCCTGGCGTCCGATGACGCCTCCTATATCAATGGCGCGGTGATCGAAGTGGCGGGCGGCCTGACCGTATAGCGCATGACGACCGCCACCCCGTTGCCGTCCTCCGCAGAAAGGGTGCAGCGAGCACTCGATGCCGCGGGCGTCGGTGCACGCATCGTCGAGCTCGATGTGGCGGCACGAACTGCGCAGCAGGCCGCCGATGCGCTCGGGATCGAGGTCGGGCAGATCGCGAAGTCCCTGATCTTCCGGGCCGCGACGTCGGGGCGTGCTGTTCTCGTGATCGCCGCGGGTGACCGGCGCGTGAGCGAACCGCGGATCGAGCAGCTCGTCGGCGAGCCGATCGAAAGGGCGACGCCGGTCTTTGTCCGTGAACACTCGGGGTTTGCGATCGGCGGGGTCGCGCCGATTGCGCATGCGCAGCCGATGCTGACGTATATCGACGCCTCGCTGCGACGCTTTGAAACCGTGTGGGCGGCCGGCGGAACACCCCACTGCGTATTTCCGATTTCACCCGAGATGCTGGTGCAAATCAGCGCCGGCAATGAAACGCAGACCGACGCATGAACGACACCTTTCTTTCGGCGGTCCTGCTGCTCCTGCTGGTCGCGGACCCGTTCGGCAATATTCCGATCTTCAGCGCCGCCCTGCGCGATGTCCCGCAGCAGCGGCGCCTCGCCATCGTGCTGCGGGAGTGCCTGATCGCATTCTTCGTGCTGACGACCTTCGTGTTTGCAGGTCGCCCCTTCCTCGAGACCCTCGGGCTGTCGGAAATTTCGCTGCAGATCGGCGGCGCCGTCGTCCTGATGCTGGTTGCATTGCGCATGGTGTTTCCGACGCCCGATGGCGTGTACGGCACATCGCCGGGAGGCGAACCGTTCATCGTGCCGCTGGCCGTACCGGCCCTGGCCGGCCCGTCGGCACTGGCGACCGTCATGCTGCTGGTCTCGAAGAACCCGGCGCGCTGGCCAGAATGGGTGGCCGCGATCGCCGTGGTCATGGCCATCAGTGCGTTGATCCTGGTCTCGGCAGGTCGGCTGCAAGCGCTGCTCGGCGAGCGCGTCACGCTCGCATTCGAGCGTCTCATGGGGCTGGTGCTGGCGGCGATTGCGGTTGAACTGCTGCTGCGCGGAGTTCGAGCCTTCGTGGCAACGCTGGCATGAGGCTCCGGTGAACCTGCTCTTCGAGGAAGACGGAGCGTTCCGGGCCGGCAGCGTCCTGTCATCGACCGAAGCGTCGTACCAGGTCGAGTTGCCCAGCGGCAAGCGCACCAAGGTCAAGCGCTCGCATGTCCTGTTGCAGTTCGACGATCTGCCGGCAGCGAAGCTGCTCGAACGCGCCCAGGCCGAGTCCGAATCGATCGATCTTGATTTCCTGTGGGAGGCGGCGCCGCAGGATGAGTTCGGCTTTCGGGATCTCGCGCGGGATTACTACGGCGCGAAGCCGACGAGCGTGCAGGAAGCGGCCTTGCTGGTCCGCTTGCATGCAGCGCCGGTCTATTTTTACCGCAAGGGCCGCGGTCGGTATCGGCCGGCGCCTCCGGACACGCTCAAGGCCGCGCTCGCGGCCGTCGAACGCAAACGCCGTCAGGACGAACTGCGCCAGCACTACGTCGACGCGTTGAAGCAAGGCATCGCGCCGGCAGCCATCGCCGCGCAGGCGGTGACGATGCTTGTGCACCCGGATCGCGCGTCGGTGGAATTCAAGGCGCTGGAACAGGCCGCCGCCGAGTCGCAGACGACGCCGCTGCGCCTGCTGCTGACCACCAAGGCGATCGAATCGCCGTATCGCTGGCACGTCGACAGCTTTCTCGCACAGCACTTCCCTCGGGGCGCGGGATTCCCGGCAAACCTGCCCTCACCGGCGCTGAGCGACGACCTCCCGCTTGCGGATGTGGCCGCGTTTTCGATTGACGACAGCGCCACGACTGAGATCGACGATGCTTTCTCGGTGACGCCGTCGGGCGACGGTCGGATGCGCGTCGGCATCCACATCGCCGCCCCGGCGGTCGCCCTCGAGCGCGAGCATGCGCTGGATGCACTGGCTCGGTCGCGCATGTCGACGGTCTACGCGCCCGGACTGAAGATCACGATGCTGCCGCCCGAATGGGTCGTTGCGTACTCGCTGACGGAGGCGCGTGAAGTCCCGGTGCTGTCGCTGTATGCCGACGTCGACCGCACGAGCTTCGAACTCCTCGGAACCGAATCGAGGATCGAGCGTGTAAGAATTGCCGCTAACCTGCGCCACGACCGGCTCGATGACATCGTCACCGATGAGTCCATCGCCGATGCGAGCTTTGCGGCGCCGTTTGCACACGAACTGTCGTTCCTTTGGCACTTTGCCCGCTCGCTGCTGGCGCGGCGCGAGGCAGTGCGCGGACGGCCGGAACCGCTCGGGCGGATCGACTACTCGTTCGAGATCGATGGCGAAGGCGAGCACGCGCATGTAAGCATCAAGCCGCGCCGGCGCGGGGCCCCGCTGGACCTGCTCGTGGCCGAACTGATGATCCTGGCCAACAGCACCTGGGGCCGATGGCTAGCGGACCGTGCGGTTGCCGGCATTTATCGCTCGCAGTCGATGGGACGCGTGCGCATGTCGACGACGCCTGCAGCGCACGAAGGTATCGGTGTCAGCCACTACGCCTGGAGCACGTCGCCGCTGCGGCGCTATGTCGACCTGGTCAATCAGCACCAGCTGATCGCCTGCGTTCGCAACGAAGCGGCCCCCTACGCTGCGGGTGACGCCGATCTGTTCTCGATCGTGTCGGGTTTCGACGCCGCCTACGGCGCCTATGCGGAGTTCCAGGAGCGCATGGAGCGGTACTGGGGGCTACGCTGGCTGCGCCAGGAAGACGTGAAGCGCATCGGTGCCACGGTAATACGCGGCGACGTGCTGCGTCTTTCCGGGTTGCCGTTCGTGGCGCGATTGCCGGGTCTGCCCGAGCTGCCGCGCGGCCAGCAGCTCGAACTGGATGTCATTGGCGGCGATCCTGTCGATCTGACGCTCGAAGCGCGTGTTCATCGCGTACTCGCGGCACAGGTGGACGCAAGCTTGAACGGAGACGAAAGCTCGGACGGGGGCGAAATCTCGCAGGGGGACGAAGGCGTCCACGGGAACGACAACGAATCGCGGTTGTTGGGCAATGCTTGCAGGCGTCGTACCGGAAGAATCGACCCCGGAGACCCCGGGCGTGACCCTGCCTTCGCAGGGCGTGATCGATTGAGTCATCCGCACGACAGTCGCGTGATCGTGTGATCGACGCGCGCAGGCGATGGCTACAATCGATTCGCCTTCATGGACACTGATGCCTAGCGCATGAATCTTGCCGACGAGTCACCGCGGGGCCTTGCGGCCTTTCTGGCCGACAGGGTCCTCGTCATGGCATTGACGGTGTCCATCGGCCTGCACATGACGGTGCTCGCCGTGCGCTTCATCGATCCGGACTTCCTGCGCGTGCGCTCCACCGATCCGCCGCTCGAGATCATCCTGGTCAACGCCAGGAGCGAGGTGCGGCCCGGCAAGGCGGAGGCACTGGCGCAGGCCAATCTCGACGGAGGCGGTTCGAATGAGGCTGGACGTCGCACGTCGCCACTGCCGAACTCGCAGCAGTTGCAGGACGGGGATGCGCTCGATTCCGCGCGTCGCCTGGTCGAACAGCTCGAAGAAGAACAGAAGAAGCTGCTGACCGCGCTGAGGGATTCGCTGCAGATGCGCCCTTTGCCCTTGAAAGAGTCAGCAGCAGAAGCCGTGCAGCCCGGGTCGTCCGACGACGAAACGCGCGAGAGGCTCGCGCGCGCACAGGCCGAGATCGCCAAACAGGTATCGGACTACCAGAAGCGTCCGCGCAAGCATCATTTCATGCCCAGCACCTCGGAATATCGCTACGCTCGCTACGTCGAGGACTGGCGCGCGCGCGTGGAACGGATCGGCAATGAAAATTATCCGGACGATGCGCGCGGCAAGGTGTACGGTGTGCTTCGCATGACCGTAGCGGTGCGCAAGGATGGATCGGTGGTCGAGGCGGCGGTCGACAAGTCCTCGGGATCGCCCGTGCTTGACCGTGCCGCCCGCCGCATCGTTAACATGGCTGCTCCGTTTCCGCCGTTTCCTCCGGAGATCGCCCGCGACACAGACGTACTCGAGATCACGCGAACCTGGATTTTCACAAACGACCAGTTGTCGACACGAAGCAGCGTCACTCAATGAGCGCTCCTGACAAGTACGGAGTCGTCGGCAATCCGATTGCCCACAGTCGGTCGCCTGAAATCCATGAGCGCTTCGCCCGGCAGACGCGGCAGCGCATGTCGTACGAACGCATCGAGGCTCCGCTCGATGGATTCGAAGACCGCGCACTCGCGCTGCGCGACGCCGGCTATCGCGGCCTGAACGTCACGGTCCCGTTCAAGGTCGATGCGGCGAAACTGTCCGACGACCTGATGCCGCGGGCCCGCCTCGCCGGCGCAGTCAACACGCTGGTGTTCGATGGCGATACGATCATCGGCGACAACACGGATGGCATCGGCTTCGTGCGCGATGTGCGGGAGCGGCTCAAGTTCGACCTGGGCGACTGCTCGGTGCTGGTGCTCGGAGCGGGGGGCGCCGTGCGTGGCGTCATCGGATCGCTGCTCGACGCCAGTCCGCGCTGGATAGCGGTGGCCAACCGCACGCACCAGCGGGCCGAGGAACTGGGCGAGGAGTTCGGCGTCGAGGCGATCCATCTCGACGAGATCCCGGCCGAGCACTTCGACCTCATCATCAATGGCACGACCACGGGGCTGAAGCACGATGCGCCGCCGATCGATCCGGAGACCTTCAACGACTGCACGCTGGCCTACGACCTCGTCTACGCGGCGGATCCGACGCCCTTCATGGAACTTGCCCGCAGCGGGGGTGCGAAGACGGTGTGTGACGGCCTGGGCATGCTGATCGAGCAGGCGGCCGAATCCTTCCTGCTGTGGCGCGGGGTGCGACCCGATACCGCTGCCGTGTATCGCGAACTGCGCGACCTGCTCAGCCAGGCCGCGAGCTGAGAACGCCACTGCTGCGCGCTAGGACGCCGCCGCTGGTCTGCATGCGCGCCGGCGTTGCGGGATAGTTCGAATCCCTCCCTTGAAGTTCCGAGCCACTTTCGCGCGCTGGATCATCCGCATTGCAGTGCTGGTCGTGCTGGCCCTTGTGGCCGTCCAGCTCTGGTACGCGGGATGGATCGCCTGGTGGCGCTGGAACGATCCCGATGAGACCGCATTCATGCGGCGCGAACTCGCTGCGCTGCAGGCGCGCAATCCCCGGGCCGAGCTGAAGCATCGTTGGGTGCCGTACGAGCGCATCGCGACGAGCCTCAAGCGGGCGGTGATCACGGCCGAAGATGCGCGCTTCGCCGAGCACGAGGGAGTCGACTGGGAGGCGATCGAGAAGGCCTACAAGGACAACGTCAAGCGCGGTCGTCCGGCCCGTGGCGGTTCGACGATCACGCAGCAGTTGGCGAAGAACCTGTTCCTGTCGCCAGAGCGCAGCTATGTGCGCAAGGCGCAGGAACTCGTCATCACGTACATGATCGAGGCGTTCTGGGACAAGCGCCGCATCCTCGAGGTCTATCTCAATGTCGTCGAGTGGGGTGAAGGAGTGTTTGGTGCAGAGGCGGCGGCCCGTTACTACTTCGGCGTGTCCGCGGCGCAGTTGAACTCAGAGCAGGCCGCCCGACTGGCGGCGTTCCTGCCCAACCCCAAGCGCTACGGACGTGTTCGCTCCGGCCCGTATCTCGACGGTCGCACGGGAGCGATCCTGCGCTACATGCCCGACGCCATCGTTCCATAACACCTCCCGTCTCGACACCTTCCAGCGCGAGCGCGCGCTTACAATCCCGCAGCCTTTGAACCGCCTCGTCCTGGCGGCGCGCTGAGCCCGACTTGCAGTTGCAGGAAGGCGAGCGGCCCTCATGCAGGGAATGCGCGCAGCGCGAGGGAGTGACCGTGACCGAACAGGAACTGTTGGACCGCGCCGCGCAACGCGATGCTCCGGTGCGCGACCCCGAGGCCGCGCAGCGTGCGCTCGTGCGCGTCCAGCACGTACTCGAGAAGCAGCGGCGCGTCGAGGCGCTGGTGCATCGCGAGCAGACGCCCGCGGAGCAGAAGAAGGCGCTGGTCGAGCAACTCGTGCATCGCCAGCACCTGAACGAGCTGCGCACGATCCTCGACCGGCTGCACGCCGCCGACATCGCCTACATCCTCGAAGCGCTGCCGATCGACGATCGTCTGGTCGTCTGGGATTGCGTCAAGGCCGACCGTGACGGCGAGATCCTGATCGAGGTGAACGACGCGGTCCGCGAGACGCTGATCGCCTCGATGGACCGCGAGGAACTCGTCGATGCGGTCGAGAGCCTCGAGACCGACGAGATCGCAGCCATTGCGCACGACCTGCCGGCGGACGTCGTCGACGAGGTGCGGGAGGGCCTGACCAGCGAGGAACGCGCGCAGCTGCGCGCGGCGATGTCCTACCCGGAGGAGTCGGTCGGTGCGCTGATGGACTTCGAGATGATCACGATCCGCGAGGATGTCACCCTCGAGGTCGTGTTGCGCTACCTGCGTCGTTTCGACGAGCTTCCGGATCACACCGACCAGGTGTTCGTCGTCGACCGTCACGAAGTGCTCAAGGGCGCGCTGCCGCTCGACCGGCTGCTGATCAACGAGCCCGACACCGAGGTCACCGCGGTGATGAAGAGCGACCTGCTGACCCTGTCACCGCTGGACGACGGTGGCGAGGCGGCGCAGGCGTTCGAGCGTTACGACCTCGTGTCCGCGCCGGTCGTCGACTCCAGTGGCCGACTGGTCGGGCGCCTGACCATCGACGAAGTCGTCGACGTCATCCGCGAGGAAGGCGAAGAGGCCGCGCTGGCGCAGGCGGGCCTGCGCGAAGACGAGGATATTTTCGCGTCGGTCTGGAACTCGGCGAAGAACCGCTGGCTGTGGCTGGCGGTGAACCTGTGCACGGCATTCTTCGCAAGTCGTGTCATCGACGCGTTCGAGGGCACGATCGAGAAGGTGGTCGCGCTGGCAGCGTTGATGCCGATCGTCGCCGGGGTTGCCGGCAACTCGGGCAACCAGACGCTGACGCTGTTGGTTCGCTCCCTTGCGCTCGGCCAGGTCACGTCCGGAAACCAGCGCCGGCTGATCCTCAAGGAGATCGGCATCGCGGTGCTGAATGGTGCGGTGTGGGGCGGCCTGGCCGGACTGATGGCATGGCTGCTGTATCGCGACACGCCCAACGGCGTATTGCTGGGGCTGGTCATGGTCCTGGCGATGATCCTGAACATGCTGGTCGCCGCTGCCGTTGGACTCGCCGTGCCGATGGCGCTGCGGGCCTCCGGCCGCGATCCGGCGATCGGCGGCTCAGTGCTGTTGACCTTCACCACCGACTCCGGCGGGTTCTTCATCTTCCTCGGGCTGGCGACGCTGTTCTTTCGTTAGCGGTCCTCGTGTACGCGACGCGCTACGCGCGCCGCACGTGCACTCGGACCGGTACGGTTCGCGCGAGGCGCGAACCGCTAACGACCAATTAGTCGGCTGCGCTCCGGAGCGGCCGCGCGCTCCGCCGAAATTCAAACGCTGGACACTCCGCCTGCCCCGTCGCAATGCGAGGGGGTGATGGCGCCGGGTCTCCGAGTCGTTCGAGTCACTTGACGCGCTTCACCGTGAACTCTTCCTGGATCGTGTCTTTGTAGACACTTGCGGGCGATGAGCTTGCCAGGAAGCGGCGCGCGATCTCCTCGCCGACGGCCGTGTGCTGGATCACCTGCCCGTTGTCGAACTCGATTTCGAGTACGCGCAGGTTGCGGTCATAGCCGGCGGACTTGATGCCGCCGCGCCGGATCGGCTTGCGTTCAATCGCCATGCTGCACTCCTACAGTCCGAGTTCCTTCCAGATCGAGTCCACGCGAGCCTTGACCGCTGCATCCATCGTGATCGGCCGGCCCCATTCGCGCGTCGTTTCTCCGCTCCACTTGTTGGTCGCGTCGATACCCATCTTGCTGCCGAGACCCGACACCGGCGAGGCGAAGTCGAGGTAGTCGATCGGCGTGTTGTCGACCAGTACCGTGTCGCGCATCGGATCGACGCGGGTCGTGATCGCCCAGATCACTTCCTTCCAGTCGCGCGGGTTCACATCGTCGTCGACGACGACAATGAACTTCGTGTACATGAACTGCCGCAGGAAGCTCCAGACGCCAAACATCACCCGCTTGGCGTGTCCCGCGTACTGCTTGCGCATCGAAACGACAGCCATGCGATAGCTGCAGCCTTCCGGGGGCAGGTAGAAGTCCACGATTTCCGGAAAGGTCCGCTGCAAAATGGGAACGAAGACTTCGTTCAGCGCGACGCCGAGGACGGCCGGCTCGTCCGGCGGCTTGCCGGTGTAGGTCGAGTGGTAGATCGGATCGCGTCGCGTCGTGATGCGGTCGACGGTGAACACCGGAAACCAGTCCCGTTCGTTGTAGTAGCCGGTGTGGTCGCCGAACGGCCCTTCTAGTGCCAGCTCGTAAGCGGAGTCGGGCCGGACCGGCGCGTCGGCCGGTGCGGGAGGTGGCACTGGCTCCGGGTTGAGATGCCCCTCGAGTACGATCTCCGCCGTCGCGGGAACCCGCAGCTCGCTGCCGATGCACTTCACCGTCTCGGTGCGACCGCCGCGCAGCAGGCCGGCGAACTGGTACTCGGAGAGATTGTCCGGGACCGGCGTAACTGCACCCAGGATGGTGGCCGGGTCCGCGCCGAGGGCGACGGCGATCGGAAAGGGTTGGCCTGGATTGGCCAGCGCGTGGTCTCGGAAGTCCAGTGCACCTCCCCGGTGGGCGAGCCAGCGCATGATCAGCTTGTTCCGGCCGAGCACCTGCTGCCGGTAGATACCCAGGTTCTGGCGGGGCTTGTTGGGGCCGCGCGTGACTACGAGGCCCCAGGTGATCAACGGGCCGGCATCTCCGGGCCAGCAGGTCTGGACCGGCAGGCGCGCCAGGTCGACGTCCGGACCCTCGATGCGGATTTCCTGGCAGGGCGCCGAGCGAACCTCTTTGGGAGCCATGTCCCACAGCGCGCTCTTCAATAGAGCCACCTTGCCGAGCGCATCCCGCAGGCCTCGCGGAGCCTCGGGTTCCTTGAGGCTCGCCAGCAGTTCGCCCACCTCGCGCAAGGCGCCGACGCTGTCGGCCCCCATGGCGAACGCCACCCGCTCGGGGGTCCCGAAGAGGTTGGTCAGCACCGGAATGTCATGGCCTTCCGGGCGCTCGAACAGCAGCGCCGGCCCGCCGGACCGCAGCGTGCGGTCGCTGATTTCGGTCATTTCGAGGCGGGTCGAGACCGACGCGCGGATGCGGCGAAGTTGCTGCGTCTCCTCCAACCGGCCCAGAAAGTCCCGCAAGTCGCGGTATTTCATCGGAAGTTTGTTGCAAAGCAGAAAAAAGCGAGAGCCTCTAAATAAGCACTTACTAACATTGCGGATGTTGACTTAACTCTATGAAAATAAAGAATAATGTCGAGCGCATGTCGTTCTAATGCGGGTGTTACAGCGTGTCCGCCGGTCGGAAATGCCGAATTTTCGGGTTGACCCGCCGACCTCAGACCCTAAAATTCTGTTCAGCCATTCGGCCGACTCCGCTCTCACGCCTCGGCGAAGCAGCAAAACCGGAGTCTAGGGACTTAACGAGTCCTGCTGTTCGTTCTTTTTACTGATCGGGACTCGTCCCGTTCGAACCGGTGCTGGTTTTGGCCCTCTGGCCGGATCCGGCATCCCGAGAATCCGAGCCGGCTCGTGGGCCGTCGGATTCAACGTACCAACCTGTGAGTGGCGACCGGAGGTCCCGTGACCCGTGGCCGTTCAACATAAGGAGGCACGCATGTCTGCAGCCACGAATTCGATCTCCCTGGCTCCGGCAGCAACGGTTGCGTGGGCCGAAGTCATCCTCGACGTCCGTGACGGTGCGTTGGCGACCGCGCGCGCCCTGGTGACCTTGGCCGGTAGCGCCGCGCTGCTGCTCGGTGCCGTCGCGATTTCCGACGCCGATGTACGGTCTGCAATCAAGGCGGCTCTGCCGATACCGGTCGCGGTGGCTTCGGCGCCATTGGAACAAGGCTCCGTTGAAACCTCGGTGGAGCCGACAGAGGCACCACCGGCCGTGCTTACTGCCACAGATCCGCGCCAGAAACACGTCGTGCAGTACCTGTCGCGACGCTATCGGGTGGCCGAAGAGGCGACGCGCATGCTGGTGTCGACCGCCTTCCAGATCGGTCACGAATACAAGCTGGACCCACTGCTGATCCTGTCCGTCGTGGCGATCGAGTCCAGTCTGAATCCTTTCGCCGAGAGCTCCATGGGCGCCCAGGGGCTCATGCAGGTGATGACCCGCGTCCACGCCGAACGGTTCGAGCCGCATGGCGGCCAGATCGCAGCACTGGATCCTGTGGCCAACATGAAGGTCGGTTCCGCCATCCTGAGCGACCTGATCTCGCGTGGCGGCTCGGTCGAGCGTGGATTGCAGCTGTACGTCGGTGCGGGCAACCTGCCTGACGACGGCGGCTACGGTGCCCGTGTTCTGGGCGAGCGCTCGCGGCTGGCCCTCGCGGCCAGCGGCAAGGTCGATGCGGCAATTTCCGCCGGACGCCCAACTGTCGCTTCGGATCAGAAACCGGCCACGGCCGATGCGACTCCTGCGACACAGCCGCAGGCGCGTCCGGCAGTCGACACTCCGCTCCCGGTAGAAGAAGCCGCGCCTCCGCGCTCCGCCTGACCTAGGGCCCTGCCGACTCAGCAGGGCGGCGGTCTTTCCGCTCGCGCGGTTTTCCACCAGCGACTTTCAACCGGCTCTACGGGGCGCGCTTGCTGCGCGCGGTTTGGCGTCGCGCGGGTTGCCACACGCCTTCACCATTCCCGGCCGGCCGCACAACTTGTTAGTGCGCGCTCTTCTGTTTGTCGTGGACAAAAAAAGAGCCCGTCACCGGGGCGCTCCCACATTCGGCTGAGGAGGGAGGAGGAAATACACCGACTAGGGGTGCCGCGCCCAGGCCGAAGGACAGGCTCTGAGGAGAGTGCGCGAAGTCTAATGTCGCTGCAACGTTTGTCAATATTGTCTAGGTCAAAACTGGATTCGTGAGTGACTGACGGCGGCGGTGGTGCCTATGGATCCCGGGCGGCCGACGGTACGAGTGAGTCCAGAATCTTGCAGCCGGTGCCGTAGGGTTTGTTGACTCGCTGAGCTTGCCGGACCGAGCGCAGGGGCAGGGCGGAACGGATAATGGCCGATCTGCGCATCAGGCCCGTCACACTCCATGCCCACGACCGAACACGATGATCTGCGCCGCGCGGCGCTCGAGTATCACGAGAAGCCGACGCCGGGCAAGATTGCGATCGCTCCGACCAAGCAGCTCGTCAACCAACGCGACCTTGCTCTGGCCTATTCGCCGGGTGTTGCCGCGGCGAGCGAGGCGATTCATGCGGAGCCCGCGGCGGTCTTTCGCTATACCGCACGGGGCAACCTGGTCGGAGTCGTGACCAATGGCACCGCCGTTCTTGGCCTCGGCAACATCGGACCGTTGGCTGCGAAGCCGGTCATGGAAGGCAAGGCGGTTCTCTTCAAGAAGTTTGCAGGTATCGACGTCTTCGACATCGAGCTGAATGAATCCGACCCGGACCGGCTCATTGAAGTCATCGCGGCGCTGGAGCCGACATTCGGCGGCATCAACCTGGAGGACATCAAGGCGCCGGAGTGTTTCTACGTCGAGCGCAAGCTGCGCACCCGGCTGAAGATCCCCGTTTTCCATGACGACCAGCACGGCACGGCCATCATCGTCGGTGCCGCGATCCTCAATGGCCTGAAGATCGTCGGCAAGCAGCTCGACAAGGTCAAGCTCGTCACAAGCGGCGCCGGTGCCGCGGCGCTCGCCTGCCTGGAGCTGCTCGTGAGCCTCGGCGTTCCACGCAAGAACATCTGGGTCACGGACATCGAAGGCGTCGTCTATCGCGGCCGCACCGTGCTGATGGACGATGACAAGGCGAAGTTCGCGCAGGACACGGCAGCGCGCAAGCTGGCCGATGTCATTGCGGATGCCGATATCTTCCTGGGCCTGTCGGCAGGCGGCGTGCTCAAGGGGGAAATGGTGGCGCGCATGGCGGCACGGCCGCTGGTCCTGGCGCTGGCCAATCCGACGCCCGAGATTCTTCCGGAGGAGGTCAAGCGCGTTCGCGACGACGCCATCATCGCCACGGGCCGGTCCGACTATCCGAATCAGGTCAACAACGTCCTGTGCTTCCCGTTCATCTTCCGCGGCGCGCTCGACGTCGGCGCGACAACGATCACGGCAGCCATGGAGGTCGCGGCGGTACAGGCGCTCGCTGCGCTGGCCCAGGAAGAGCAGAGCGACGTGGTTGCATCGGCCTACGGCATCTCCAACCTCGCCTTCGGGCCCGAGTACCTGATCCCCAAGCCGTTCGATCCGCGCCTGATCACGCGCATCGCACCGGCGGTCGCGCAGGCAGCGATGACGAGTGGCGTGGCGTCTCGGCCGATCGCCGATCTCGGCGCCTACCGCGACCAGCTGCAGCAGTTCGTCTACCACTCCGGCACGTTCATGAAGCCGATCTTCACGATCGCGAAGAATGCGGTCGCGACCGGTGGACGCTCACGCATCGTGTTTGCCGAGGGCGAAGAAGAGCGCGTGTTGCGAGCAGTGCAGGTTGTCATCGACGAAGGGCTCGCGCGACCGCTGTTGATCGGCCGGCCCGACGTCATCGAACGACGGCTTACGCGCTTCGGACTGCGCATGCGGGCCGAGCAGGACTTCGACCTGATCAATCCGCAGTTCGATGCGCGCTATCGCGACTACTGGGAAAGCTACCACCGGATCGCGGCGCGCAAGGGCGTGACCGCGCAGTACGCAAAGATCGAGATGCGTCGCCGCCACACGCTGATCGGCGCGATGATGATTCTCCGCGACGATGCCGACGGCATGATCTGCGGGACCTTCGGCACGCACAACCTGCACTTGCACTACATCGACCAGGTGATCGGTCGCCGGCCGGGTTGTGGTGTCTACGCTGCAATGAACGTGCTGATGCTGCCAGGTCGGCAACTGGCGCTGGTGGACACGCATGTGAACCTCGATCCCAGCGCCGAGGAGATCGCCGAGATCACGGTCCTCGCGGCCGAGCAATTGCGACGGCTGGGGTTCGAGCCGGCGGTGGCATTGGTGTCGCATTCCAACTTCGGTTCGAGTAACGCGGCGACTGCGCTGAAGATGCGGTCCGCGCTGCAACTCGTCCGCAGCCGCGCGCCCGATCTCGATGTCGACGGCGAGATGCACGCGGACTGCGCGGTCGACGAGGCAATGCGCAAATCGATGATGCCGTTCTCGACGCTCAAGGGCGAAGCCAACCTGATCGTGTGCCCGAACATCGACTCGGCCAACATCTCCTACAACCTTCTGAAGGCGACGGCCGGCAACAACATTGCGATCGGGCCGATCCTGCTGGGGGCCGCGAAGCCCGTCAACATCCTGACGTCGTCGGCCACGGTGCGCCGCATCGTCAATATGACGGCCTTGACCGTGCTGGAGGCCAACTCGCTGCGGCAACCCGAGTTGCTCTAGAGTGGTCTGGCGCCTCGTACGCGGTGTCCTGCACGCCAGCATTGCACTTGCGCTGGTGGCTTGCGGGCCGGCCGGCGACGCCCGCGAGCAGGCGACACGCGTGCCGGTCGGTGAAGTGGCTCTGGCCGACCTGCCGCGCGAAGCGCGCGACACTCTCGTGCTCATCAGGAAGGGTGGGCCGTACAGCTATCGCAAGGACGGCTCGACATTCGGAAACCGGGAAGGTCATCTGCCGCGCCGACCGCGCGGCTACTACACGGAATACACGGTGCGCACACCCCGGGAGCGCGACCGCGGCGCGCGACGCATCGTTGCCGGCAAAGGCGACAGCGGCGATCCCGCCACCGGCGGCGAGTACTACTACACCGACGACCATTACAACTCGTTTCGACGGATACGAGAATGAGCCCGACGCACGGCCGCCCGAAGGCGGGCGATGTCCCTCGCGGAGGGACCGCGCGCAGCGCGAGGGAGCAAGCACCAGCCCCGACGCACGGTTGGCCGACGGCGCGCGAGGATTCTCGCGGACGAGCGCCAGGAACGAGGGAACACGCATGAGTCGAAAATCGCCGGGCCGTAACGATCTGCTGCCCAGCCACACGGTACGGGCACTGCGTGGCCTTGATCCGCTGGCACTGCGCGACTGGGCGCAGCGCACGGGCCAGCGCCTGATCGAGATCGATCTCGGCGGCTGCAGCGACAAGCCGTCGGTGCTGCGCGCGATTGCCAAGGCATTCGCGCTACCGGCGTGGTTCGGGATGAATCTCGATGCGCTCTACGATGCCCTCACCGACTTGCGCGACACGCAGCCGGCGTCTGGCTATGTGGTCTTGCTTGACCACCTGCCGCACACGGGAGAATTTGGTGACGAGCAGCGTGACGCGCTGCTCGACGTTTTCCGCGACGTGGTCGACGATTTTGCCGAAGCGAAGACTCCGTTCCGCGTCCTCTATCGGGACTGATCCAGCAGGGACTGACCTACCCCCGCGGCATCATGTTCGACAGCTCGGCCAGCGCGCTGTCGATACCCGTGGCCGGCACCTGGCCTCCGGGCGTAAGTTGATCGATCAACTGCGGCAGCATCTCGGCCAGCCCACCGGACAACTGGCTGGGATCCAGGCCACTGTTCGCGGCCATCTGCTGCATCTGGCCCTGCCCGAAGACCTGCATCAGTTGCTCGGGCGAGATGGGCAGATTCTGTCCGGACGATATCCACGAGTTCATCTGTGGCCCGAGGCCGGCTTGTTGAAACTGTTCGATCAGCGCTGACAGACCGCCTCCCTGGCCACCGGATTGACCACCGCCAGCAAGCATTTGCAGCGCGATCTGCAGCAGGGGATTGGCCGCCTGGCCGCCACCGGCCGACTGACCGGTCATTCCGGAAAGAATCGAGTCAAGCAAACCCATGGAGCCTCCGAGCTTCAGTGTGGGATGAATGACATGCCGCGCCGAGCGGCACGACGCCTGTCTACCGCAGGTCTCCGGCCAGCACCTGAATTGCAGTGAGCCCGGCCAGGCCAGCGGTCTCCGTGCGAAGAATACGCGGACCCAAACGAACCGGACGGAAATGGAGACTTGCGGCGAGCGTTAGCTCGCGTTCGTCGAGGCCGCCTTCCGGACCCACCGCCAATGCGAAGCGATCGACACCGGCCAGCGCGTCCGCCGCGGACTGGCCCGAGTGCGGATCCAGCAGCACGCCGCGGCTGCCGTCCGCAAGTGCGAGTTCGAGTCCCTGCTGCAGTGTCGCCGCCGCGCGTATGCCGGGAACGCGATTGCGTCCGCTCTGGCAGCAGGCCGCCACAATGATCTCCTGGAGGCGCCACAGGCGCCGGCTGCGCCGCGATTCGTCGAGTTGCACGACGCTGCGCACGGTCGGGACCAGGATCAGAGCTGCAACCCCCAGTTCGACGGCCTTCTCGACAGTCCACTCGAGCTTGTCGGTGGCGACCCAGGCCTGCACCAGGGTGATGGCAATTGGCGACTCGCGCTCGATGGGATCAAAGCGTTCCGGAATGGCCCAGGCGCGTGCCCCCTCGATGCGCAGATGACCACTGAACTCGCCTCCGCGACCGTTGAAGACGGTGATCGCAGCGCCTTCCCGCAGCCTCAGCACGCGCACCGCATGGTGCGCGACCTCGGGCGGCAGGGGCGACTCCTCATCCGGGGCGAGGGTGGCATCGACGTAGAAGCGGGCGAGTGGCATGGCTGCAAGCTTAAAACCACCGCGCGCGCGTCGACAGCGGCTGAAAAAAGAAGGCCGGCTTGCGCCGGCCTCCGGGGCTTCCTCCGAGTCACCCGCGCGAACGGGTACGCCCCCAAAGCCTCATGCAGCGCGCAGTTGAGCCACGCGCGCCTTGTCCACCGGTGGCGGCGCCGCCAGTTCCTGCGCAAAGCGCGGCAGCGTGAACAACGCCGGATGCATGGCCGGATGGTAGAAGCGCAGGTCGTCGAGCCGGCGTTCGACCATGCGCTGTGCGATGGTCTCTACCGACGTGGCGCGCGGGTCGATTGTGTCGCTGGCAACCGCCAGGCACCACTGCGATCCGTACAGCGGGATGAAGAGCGAAAGCGGCGCAACGTGCTTGAACACCTTGCGCAGGTTCGTGGCATTTTTACGTACGGTCTCGGCCTGGTACACCGGCGAGCCGAGGTGCAGCGTCAGCATGCCGCCCGGCTTCAGGCAGCGCTGGCACATCCGGAAGAACTCCTCCGAATACAAGTGGAATGCCGGCGTGTCGGGATCCGTCAGGTCGAGGACGATCATGTCGAAGCGCTCGGTGGCGGTGCGCACATACTCAAATCCGTCACCGATGCGAATCTCCAGCCGCGGATCATCGAGCGCACCCTTGTGAATGGCACTCAGGTACTTGCGCGCGATGTCGATGACGACCGGATCGAGTTCCGCCATCACGATGCGCTTGACGCTTGGATGCTTGAACAGCTCCTCGGACGAGCCGCCATCGCCACCGCCGATCACGAGGATCGATTCGGGATTCGGATGAGCGAGCGCCGCCGGGTGCGTCATGCACTCGTGATAGAAGAACTCGTCGCCTTCCGACGTCATCAATCTCCCGTCAAGGCGGAACAGCCGGCCAAACTGGTGCGTATCGAAGACTTCGACACGCTGATAGGCGGATTCGATGTCCGCCAGCTTCTCCTTGACGGTGAAGCCGTAGCCGGAGTGCGCGTTGAGCCAGTCGAAGCTCAACTGCGACTGGGCGCTTTCCGTGGTTGCATCGGACTCTTCGACCGAAGCGCCGGCGACGTCACCGCGCGTGATGCGGTTGACTGTCTGCTTCTGCGGCCGGAACGCGACCGTGAGCGCGTCGAACAACTGTTCGGCCTTGGCCGTGTTGTCCTCGGTGAAATTGCAGACGTAGACGTCGAGCGTCACGCCACGGCTTTCAGGCCACGTATGGATCGCAAGGTGTGACTCGGCGAGCAGGATCGTGCCGGTAATGCCGCCCGGCTGGCCGTTCCAGTCCGGAAAGACATGCCACTTCTCGTCGACGATGGTGAGTTTGGCGTCGAGCGTGGCCGTTCGGCACAGCGTCGACAATGCTTCGAGATCCGTGAGAGTGGCTGCACTGCAGCCGCAACCGAACAGATCGCCAGTCAGGTGAAGGCCTTGCATCTTCGTCCCCCAGCAGGTCCGCCCTTATCGACCTGAATCGCGACTCGCGTCGCAACCCCACGATCCGGGACCCGCACGCTGTGGCGCGGCACGCGAGTCCTTGCAGCTTGCGCTGCACCTGCTGGCTATGGCGGGAATCTGCCTAACGGCACGTTGCCTGCGTTCGATATCCTGGCCGCGGAAACTGCCCGCGGCGGCTGGGTACGAACTCGGCGCCCGTTGCGTCCTTTTGTTATCCGGATCGAATTTGGAAAAGCCGCGCATAGTATAGGAAATTGCAGCGCGCTCAAACAGTTGCCTCTCCCAAGTGCGGAGTTTGGAGCGACTGCTCCAGCCGGATGTGTCGCGCGTCAAGGACTTGGCGGCGGCGGTGCGTTGGCGCCGTTCAGCAAGCGCGCGTTTGTTAAAATTGCGCGCTTTCCACGGCAAAACCGGAGTTCCGTGGCTTCGCTAACTGCAAGCGCCAGTGGCTTTCCACGGCGCCGGCGCAGTTTCTCCGGGTTTCCCCTTCTTCGAGACGCGCGACGATGAACGACGGCTCACCCTTCCGCGCGATCCCGACGTCGGCTCGTGCCGACATGGCCAATGCGATCCGCGCGTTGGCGATGGATGCCGTCCAGAAAGCCAATTCGGGGCATCCCGGCATGCCGATGGGCATGGCCGACATCGCAGTGGCACTCTGGGCCGGGCACCTTTCACACAATCCGGCGAATCCGCACTGGCTGAATCGTGATCGCTTCGTGCTATCCAACGGGCACGGATCGATGCTGCAGTACGCGTTGCTGCACCTCACCGGTTACGCGCTCTCGATCGATGAAATCGAGCGTTTCCGGCAACTGGGCAGCCAGACGCCCGGTCACCCGGAGCACGGTCTGACGGCTGGCATCGAGACCACGACCGGTCCGCTCGGTCAGGGTTTCGCGAATGCCGTTGGCATGGCGTTGTCCGAAAAGCTCTTGGCGGCCGAATTCAATCGGCCGGGATACGCGGTCGTCGACCATCACACTTATGTCTTCGTCGGTGATGGCTGCCTGATGGAAGGCATCTCGCACGAAGTGGCGTCGCTGGCGGCCACGTGGCAGCTAAGCAAGCTGATCGCGATCTACGATGACAACGGCATCTCGATCGATGGCCAGGTGCAGGGCTGGTTCAACGATGACACCCGCAGCCGCTTTTCGGCCTACGGCTGGAATGTCATCGGTCCGGTCGACGGCCATGACATCAATGCCATGGACGCCGCGATTGCAGCGGCGAAGACCGAAGCGCGGCGACCGACGCTGATCCTTGCGCGGACCGTGATCGGAAAGGGCTCACCGGGCCGTGCCGGCAGCGAGAAGGCGCACGGTGAAGCACTCGGCGAAGCCGAAGTCGCAGCGACCCGCGCGGCGCTGGGCTGGTCGCACGCAGCCTTCGCAGTGCCGGCAGCCGTTCGCGCGGCCTGGGATGCCCGCGCCCGAGGACAGCAGCGCGAAGCGTCCTGGCGCAGTTTGTTTGACGCGTATGCGCGCAAGTTCCCGGGCGAAGCCGCGGAGCTGCAGCGCCGCGCCGCCAGCGAACTGCCGGCCGCTTATGCGCCCACGTTGCGTGCTGCGCTCGAGGCGGCAGCGGCCAGACGCGAAACCGTGGCAACCCGCAAGGCCTCGCAACTGGCACTTGAGGCGCTTGCCCCGGCGCTGCCGGAACTGCTCGGCGGGTCAGCCGATCTCACCGGCAGCAACCTGACGAAGTGGAGCGCGGCCAAGGCGCTGCGTGTCGATGCGCTCGACGGTCGCCACATCAACTACGGCGTGCGCGAATTCGGCATGAGCGCGATTGCCAACGGCATCGCGCTGCATGGCGGTTATCTCCCGTTTGTCGGCACCTTCCTCGTCTTCTCCGACTATGCGCGCAACGCCGTGCGCATGTCGGCGCTGATGAAGCAACGCGTCGTGTACGTCTTCACGCACGATTCGATCGGTCTTGGCGAAGACGGACCGACGCACCAGGCCGTCGAACACGCTGCGAGTCTGCGATTAATTCCGCATCTCGATGTCTGGCGGCCCGCCGATACAGTCGAAACACTCGTGGCCTGGGCTGCGTCGATCGAGCGTCGCGACGGCCCCAGCGCGCTGCTGCTGTCGCGACAGAACGTGGCCTACGTGGCGGGTCCGCGCGACGTCGCAGCGATCCGGCGCGGCGCCTACGTGCTGGCAGACGCCAAGGGCGGCATCCAGCGCGCGCGAGCGGTGCTGATCGCGACCGGATCGGAGCTGCCGCTGGCGGTCGAAGCGCAGAAGGTGCTTGCGACCGCCGGCGTGCCGGTGCGGGTCGTTTCGATGCCGTCTACGACGGTGTTCGACCAACAGAGCGTCGAGTACAAGGCCAGTGTGCTGCCTGCGGGCGTTCCGCGCATAGCGATCGAAGCGGGCGTGACGGACTTCTGGTGGAAGTACGTGCGTGCGGAAGGCGCGGTGATCGGAGTGGACCGCTTCGGCGAGTCCGCACCCGCGGGCGCGCTTTTCAAGCATTTCGGTTTCACGGTCGACAACGTCGTCGCCACCGTGAACGCAGTCATCGGGGAGAAGACGAAGTGACCATCAAAGTCGCAATCAACGGCTACGGCCGCATTGGCCGCAACATCCTGCGTGCGCATTACGAAGGAGGCAAGAAGCACGACATCCAGATCGTCGCGCTCAATGATCTCGGCGATCCGCAGACCAACGCCCATCTGACGAAGTACGACACGACCCACGGGACGTTCCCGGGAACGGTCGCGGTCGATGGCGATTCGATGGTCGTCAACGGCGACCGCATCCGCGTGCTGGCGAACCGCAATCCGGCCGAGTTGCCGTGGGCCGCGCTCGGCGTCGATGTCGTGCTCGAATGCACGGGCTTTTTCACGACCAAGGAGAAGGCCTCGGCGCACCTGAAGGGCGGTGCGAAGAAGGTCATCATCTCGGCGCCCGGCGGCAAGGACGTCGATGCGACGATCGTCTACGGCGTGAACCATGGCGTGCTCAAGGCCGAGCACACGGTGATCTCGAACGCATCGTGCACGACCAACTGCCTGGCGCCACTGGTCAAGCCATTGCACGACAAGATCGGGCTGGTGTCGGGCCTGATGACCACGGTGCACGCGTACACCAACGACCAGGTGCTGACCGACGTGTATCACGAGGACCTGCGCCGCGCGCGCGCAGCCGCGCACAACATGATTCCGACCAAGACCGGCGCGGCAGCCGCGGTCGGCCTGGTACTGCCGGAACTCAACGGCAAGCTCGATGGCTTCGCGATCCGCGTGCCGACGATCAACGTGTCGATCGTCGACCTGTCGTTCATCGCCGCGCGCGACACGACGGCCGAGGAGGTCAACGCCATCATGAAGGCGGCGGCCGGCGGCGAATTGAAAGGCGTGCTCGGCTACAACACCGATCCGCTCGTCTCCAGCGACTTCAACCACGACGCGCGCTCGTCGATCTTCGATGCCACGCTGACCAAGGTCTCCGGCCGTCTCGTCAAGGTGTCGAGCTGGTACGACAATGAGTGGGGATTCTCCAATCGGATGCTGGACACGACCGTCGCGTTGATGTCGGCAAAGTGAGCCAGCCGCGTACTCTCTGACAGCGGGGCGCAACGCCCCGCTAAGTCGTTTGGCCGAGCCATCGGCAACATATTCGGTCCCTGTCCTGCAGTAACCTCGATTTCTGGCTTGCCCGGTGTGCAGGTCAACGTCGGCCGCCCGTGGACCGTTTGGGGCATAGCGGCACTTTCATAGCGCTTTTTGGTCCTACATCGACCGGCTGGCCTGCCAGCATCGAGGTTTCATGGGGTCGACTCGAGATTCAGCCGCCCCGATTAGGAGAGCATGCTGTGAAGCTAGGTATACATGCGGTGTTCGCGGTGACCGTCGCAGGTGTCTGCTCGGCGAGTTGGCCAGTTTCGATGGCCTCTTCAGCAGCACCAATGACGCCGAAGCAGTCCGCGCTGAAGGGCATGCCTGTCGTTCGCGCAGCTCAGGACCCGATGGTCGACAAATTGATCGTCCGTCTTCGGTCGAACAGAACGCAAAGCGAAGCGCAGGCGATGTCGGCCAGCCGGGTGAGCGCGTTTTCGGCGAAATCCGGCGTTGGAATGAAGTCGTTGCGGGCGCTGGCTGGCGGATCACATCTATTGCAGCTCGAGCGTGCCATGCCGCTTTCGGAGGCTCGGGAAGTCGCAACGCGACTTTCTGGTGACGCGGACGTCCAGTTTGCAGAGCCAAACATCCGTTTCAAGCGACTACTGACGCCTAACGAGCCGCGCTTCCCCCAGTGGCAGTGGAACCTATTCGCCCCGAGCTCGAACTTCACCGGGACCGTCGGCGGCTCCACATTAACCACCATGGCAGTCGGTGGGGCAAATCTTCCACTGGCCTGGGATGTGACGACCGGCTCCAACGCCGTGATCGTGGCGGTGATCGATTCCGGGATAACCAATCATGCTGATCTGAACGGCGCTCCGGCGGGAGCGACCTATGTTCCTGGCGGTCGCTTCCTTCCGGGTTACGACTTTGTGTCGAGCATCAACGGCTTTGGACTACCTACCAACTTTGTCGCGAACGACGGCGATGGTCGCGATCCAGACCCGTCAGACCCGGGCGATTGGATAACGGCGGCCGAGAAGGTGACCTACAAGGACTCCTGTGACGATGGAGTGACCGGTACCAGCGACTCGTCGTGGCATGGCACTCATATGGCAGGAATTGTGGCGGCGACGGCCAACAACTCTGCTGGCATTGCCGGGATAGGTTGGAATGTGCGCGTACTTCCGGTGCGCGCACTCGGGAAGTGCGGCGGCGATCTATCGGACATTGCTGAAGCAATGCGCTGGGCTGCTGGCCTGGCTGTCAACGGTGTGACCGCCAACACGACTCCGGCGCAGGTAATCAATCTAAGCCTAGGCGGAGGAGACACCTGCAGTTCAGAAATGCAAAGCGCAGTCGATGCCGTGATCGCTGCGGGTTCGGTGGTTGTCGCTGCTACGGGGAACGCGGGTGACCTCCAGCTGATTGCTCCGGCCAACTGCAAGGGCGTTGTGGCGGTCACTGCGCACACGATCAACGGTGAGAACGCCGACTACGCAAATGTTGGAACTGGCACGACACTTAGTGCTCCTGGTGGGGGGCCGCCGACACTTCTTGGGGCAAGTGGCCCTGCCAACAATCCGAGCTTTGACGGTTATTACGTGCACTCCTCGGTTCTCTTTGGGCCGACAACTCCGGTCAGCGTTACCGCCCTGGGAGATACGGGCCCCGCGTACTCGGGATTTACGGGTACCAGCGTCGCAACTCCCCAAGTCGCCGGAGTGGCCGCACTTCTCAAGTCGGTGGCGCCCAATGCAGATCCGGGCTTCATCAAGTCATGGCTTGGAGCGGCCGATAAGCTTCGCCCACATCCAACGGGCGGATTCTGTAACTTGCTGGCTCAGGAGTGCGGACATGGGCTGCTAGATGCACAGAAAGCGCTGCAGGCAGCAGTTGACCTTGTTCCTTCAGTGTTGATCTCGGCGTCGTCACGACTTGCCGCGCCCTCTACCACGGTAGCCCTCACTGGAACCGCTGCTGCTTTCCCAGCCAAGACCATTCAGTCGGCTGTGTGGTCTAACACTGCAGGATCCCTGAGTGCGACGACCGGATCAATGGTGACATTAACGGTCCCATCGACCGGCGTCGTTGAAGTCGGTTTGACGGTAACGGACAGCGCGGGCAAGGTAGCAAGGGATTCGATTCAGATTCGCGTCAATACCCCGCCTACGGCTGCCCCAGTCACGAACCAGACTGGAACGGTTGGCCAATCGGTTTCATTCGCGGTCACCGGTTCGGATCTCGACAATGACCCGCTGACTTTCATCGCGACCGATGATTCAACAGTACCGACAACGGCACTTTCGGCTTCCGGGCAGTTCACTTGGAACACCACCGGATTCGCTGCGAACACGTATCAATTGAAGTACTTTGTGACGGACGGCTTGTCCCAGAGTGCCACGCAGACGGTCTCTATCACTCTGAATGCACCTCCGGTGGCACCACCCCCGGCGGGCGGCGGAGGCGGAGGAGGATCGGCTGCCGTGCCTCCATCCAGCGGCGGCGGTGGTGGCGGCGCGTTACCGTGGCTGCAACTCCTTCTGCTCGGTGCGTTTCTTGTCGCGCCACGTATCCGCCAGCGCGTAGGCTAGTCCGAGCACTGAACCGCAGGCAGCGCCGATCAGGTGCGCCTGCGGAACGACGGCCGCGCCGAGCCACTCGGCGTGCGGCAGGGTGTCGCCCCCCGGCTGCTCCAGCGCGACCTTGATCCAGCCACCGAAAAAGAGTGCCGCCGGCAGCCACGCGGTGCGCAGGCTTCTCGGCCGCGCGCCGACGAGCCAGGCCGCTGCTCCGGCAAAGAACAGCGCATGAATCACGCCCGACAATCCGCGGTACCACGCGATCCCCGGGTTGAGCCACGACATGCCCGCGCTGATCACCAGTCCCGATAGGACCAGGACGAACGCCTGGCGATCAGCGCGCAAATCGTGGGCAAACAGTCGTGCAACGATGAGCAGCGCCAACACATTGATCGCCGCGTGTTGCCAGTTCAGGTGAACCAGGTGACCGCTCAGCAGCCGCCACGGTTCGGTGGCGAGCGCGGTCCGGCGGTACTCGAGCGCCTCGGCCACACCGAACGCCTGCAGCAGCAGGGCCACGACGGCAATGCCGAGGGCGCAGCGCTCTGCAGTCGAGAACGAAACGTCGCGCATGAGGCCTTTCGCCTGTCAACGGCTCGTATAATGCCCAACTCGCCTGCGCTGCGCGTCGCCTCATCTGCGCAGCGCGTCCTGCGTGACCCACAAGAACGATTC
Source organism: uncultured beta proteobacterium (assembly GCA_963754065.1). Taxonomy (GTDB): domain Bacteria; phylum Pseudomonadota; class Gammaproteobacteria; order Burkholderiales; family Burkholderiaceae_F; genus JALORV01. The sequence goes on from CAVWFH010000009.1 coordinate 134,503, forward strand.
AGCCAGCCGTCATGCGCGTCAACACCCTCGAAGAACTCGCCCGCAACGGGCAACTCGCCGGTCGGCGCGTGTTCATCCGCTCCGACCTCAACGTACCGTTTGACGATGCCGGCCGCATCAGCGAGGACACGCGCATCCGTGCGTCGGTGCCGGCGATCCGCATGGCACTCGATGCCGGCGCGGCGGTCATGGTCACGTCGCACCTTGGCCGGCCGACCGAGGGCGAACTGAAGCCGGCGGATTCGCTCGCGCCTGTGGCGCAGCGCCTTGGCGAGTTGCTCGGGCGGACAGTGCCGCTGCGTGCCAATTGGGTGGACGGCGTCAAGGTCGCGCCGGGTGAAGTCGTGCTGCTGGAGAACTGCCGCGTGAACCCCGGCGAGAAGAAGAACAGCGATGAACTCGCGCGCAAGATTGCCGCGCTCGCAGATGTCTACGTCAACGATGCGTTCGGCACTGCGCATCGTGCCGAGGCGACCACGCACGGCGCCGCCAAATTTGCGCCGATCGCCTGTGCCGGCCCCTTGCTCGCGGCCGAGATCGATGCCCTGACCAAGGCACTTGGCAATCCGAAGCGGCCGCTGGCCGCGATCGTGGCGGGCTCGAAGGTCTCGACCAAGCTCACGCTGCTCAACAACCTCGCACAGAAGGTCGATCGGCTGATCGTCGGCGGCGGCATCGCCAACACATTTCTGCTGGCCGAAGGATTTCAGATCGGAAAGTCGCTGGCCGAGCCCGACCTCGTGCCGGAGTGCAAGAAAGTGCTGGCGACGCTGGCCGCCAAGGGCGCAACACTGCCGCTGCCGATCGACGTCGTGGTGGCGAAGGAGTTCTCAGCCACGGCGCCGGCCACCGTGCGCCGTACTGACGACGTGGGCCCCGACGAGATGATCCTCGACATCGGACCGTCAAGCGCGCTGGCGCTGTCGCACCTGCTGCGCGACGCCGGCACGATCATCTGGAACGGGCCGATCGGTGTGTTCGAGTTCGATGCATTCGCGGACGGCACGCACCAGATGGCGTTGGCGATCGCCGAAGCGACCGCCAACGGGGCGTTTTCCATCGCCGGAGGAGGCGACACGCTGGCCGCCATCGCCCGTTACGGCATCGGTGACCGCATCAGCTACATCTCGACCGGCGGCGGCGCATTCCTCGAGTTCCTCGAAGGCAAGACGCTGCCGGCGATCGAGATCCTGCAGGCGCGCGCCGCGGCATGATGGGCGCGCTGCTTCGCGGAGAGATTCGTTGAGTCGCTTCGCTGTCGCGGGACTGGATCATGTGCACGTCTATGTGCGTGATCGCGCGGCCGCAGCACGCTGGTACGGCTCCGTGCTGGGCCTGAGGCGCGACCGCCGGTTCGCGGCCTGGGCGCGCGAGGTCGGTGGTCCGCTCACGCTGACCGCCGCCGACGGTATTACGCACGTGGCGCTGTTCGAGGACGACCGCCGCGCCGGTCACGGCACCACGGTGGCCCTGCGCACGGACGGCGAGGGATTCGTCGCCTTCTCGCGCCGGGCCGCGCGGCTGCCGCTGTTCGACAAGCGGCGCCGGCCGGCGCCGCCGAGACTGCAGGACCATGAACAGTCGCTTTCGCTGTACTTCAACGATATCGATGGCAACCCGGTCGAACTCACCACCTACGATGCGGTAATCGCGCGTCCGCGCCTGCGAGGATAGGATGCGCTTCGGCGCTGTTCGATTGCTTCACTCATTGACGAGGAAACGCTGAGATGGCGCGCAGCACGAAGATTGTTGCCACCCTCGGGCCGGCCTCGACCGATCCGCTGGTTCTCGAACGGATGCTGGCCGCCGGTGTCGATGTCGTGCGCTTCAATTTCTCGCACGGATCCGCCAGTGACCATCTGCAGCGCGCTGAGCGCGTGCGCGAGGCCGCCGCCCGGATCGGACGCGATGTGGCGATCATGGCCGACCTGCAGGGTCCGAAGGTGCGGGTCGGCAAGTTCGAAACCGGTCGCGTCACATTGGTCGCCGGTGCCGCCTTCGTCCTCGACGCGTCGGCCGAACGCGGCAACCAGGATCGGGTCGGACTCGACTACAAGGATCTGCCGAAGGATGTCCGCGCCGGCGACACACTGCTGCTCAATGACGGACTGATCGTCCTCGACGTCGAGCGGGTGGAAGGCAGCGAGATCCATACGACGGTCCGCATCGGCGGGGTTCTGTCGGACAACAAGGGCATCAATAAACAGGGCGGCGGCCTTTCGGCGCCCGCGCTCACGGGCAAGGACGTGCGCGACATCGAGACCGCGATGCAGTGCGGCGCTGACTATGTCGCGGTCTCGTTCGTGAAGAATCGCACCGACGTCGAGATGGCGCGCCAGCTCGCGACAATCGCCGGCGAGAAGCACGGCGTGAAGCCGCAGATCATCGCAAAGATCGAGCGCGCCGAGGCGATCCCGCTGCTCAAGGAGATTCTGGAGGCCTGCGACGGCATCATGGTCGCGCGCGGTGACCTGGCAGTCGAGGTCGGCAACGCCGCGGTGCCGGCGCTGCAGAAACGCATGATCAAGATGGCACGCGCGACCAACAAGCTCGCGATCACGGCCACGCAGATGATGGAGTCGATGATCGTCAATGCGGTGCCGACGCGCGCGGAAGTCAGCGACGTGGCCAACGCGGTGCTCGACGGCACCGATGCGGTGATGTTGTCGGCAGAGACTGCAGCCGGCAAGTACCCGGTCGAGGTCGTCGAGGCGATGGCGAGCATCGTCGAGGCTGCCGACCGCTCGGAAACGGTCGGGCTGGACATGCAGTTCATCAACCAGACGTTCACCCGCGTCGATCAGTCGATAGCCTATGGGGCGCTATTCACCGCGTTTCATCTGCGCTGCGCGGCGATCTGCGCGCTGACGGAATCGGGCTCGACCACGCTGTGGATGAGCCGGCACGATGTCGACATACCGATTTACGCGCTGACGCCGAGTGCCGCGACCGCGCGCCGCCTCGCGCTTTACCGCAACGTGCGACCGCTGCACTTCGCAGCAGGCGCCGATCGCGATGCCGCCCTGGCCGGTGCGGAACGCCTCTTGCTCGACAAGGGCGTGGTCAAGCGCGGCGACCTCGTCGTGCTGACGGTCGGCGAGCCGATGGGTCAGGCCGGCGGTACCAACACACTCAAGATCGTTCGCGTAGGCGAGCACGCCTGACCGTCACGGGCCGGCCGCCACGGCGCCTAAAATGACGGGACGGGCAGGAATTTTCGATTCACATTCAGGAGAGTCAGATGGCGTTGGTCTCGATGCGTCAATTGCTGGACCATGCGGCGGAAAACGGATACGGCGTCCCCGCGTTCAACGTCAACAACCTCGAGCAGGTGCAGGCCATCATGGAGGCCGCGCACGAGGTCAATGCGCCCGTCATCATGCAGGCTTCGGCCGGTGCGCGGAAGTACGCCGGGGAGCTCTTTCTCAAGCACCTGATCCAGGCAGCCGTCGAGAGCTACCCGCAGTTGCCGGTCGCCATGCACCAGGATCACGGCCAGTCGCCGACCGTGTGCGAGGGGGCGATGAAGCTCGGCTTCTCGTCGGTGATGATGGACGGTTCCCTGCGCGAGGACGGCAAGACGATCGCGGACTACGACTACAACTGGCAGGTCACGCGGGAAGTCGTCGACATGGCACACGCCATGGGCGTCAGTGTCGAGGGTGAGCTTGGCTGCCTCGGCTCGCTGGAGACGATGAAGGGCGACAAGGAGGACGGCCACGGCACCGAGTCGACTATGACACGCGACCAGCTGCTGACTGATCCCGACCAGGCCGCCGACTTCGTCAAGAAGACGCAGCTCGATGCGCTGGCGATCGCGATCGGCACCAGCCATGGCGCCTACAAGTTCACGCGCAAGCCGACCGGCGACATCCTGGCGATCGAGCGCATCAAGCAGATCCACAAGCGCATTCCGAATACGCACCTGGTGATGCACGGCTCGTCGAGTGTCCCGCAGAACCTGCTGGAGGAAATCCGCAAGTACGGCGGCCAGATGAAGGAAACCTACGGCGTGCCGGTCGAGGAAATCCAGGAGGCGATCAAGCACGGCGTACGCAAGATCAATATCGACACCGACATTCGCCTCGCAATGACCGCGGCGGTGCGCAAGTTCCTGCACGAGAACCCGAGCCACTTCGATCCGCGGGATTTCCTGAAGCCGGCGCGCGCCGCAGCCAAGGCGATATGCAAGGAGCGCTATCTGCAGTTCGGCTGCGAAGGGCAGGCCGGCAAGATCCAGCCGGTGCCGCTGCAAACGGTGGCGCACAGGTACCAGACGGGCGAACTGTCGCAGCACGTGCATTGAGCAGCGGGATCTTTCCGGAAACGAAAACGGCGCCCCTGGCGCCGTTTTCGTTTCACCGCAAGCTGCTCGGCGAGGCACCTCGAAGGACGGCTCGCTTGCGGAAGATCAAGCCGTGACGGGTCCCTAGGTACTAGTTCGGGTCGACGCGCACGAGAGCCCGGCGGATCATGCATACAGGCGCATCAGACGCCTGATGCCTACAACAGAGGAGACAGACATGACGACGAACCCACGTCGTTGCCCGATCTGCAAATCGGAGACGGCGGCTGCTCGGCTGACATCACTCAGCGGCGAGGATGCGCCGCTCGCGGTCACGGTGAAGGGAATGCCCATGCTCGAGTGCACGCAGGGGCACCGCCTCTTTCCGCTGGCCGACTTCCCGCTGCTGCTGCTCGATCACCTGCTCGAACAGGACGAACCGAAGCTTCCGGTCAGCCAGGCCAAGGGACTGGTCTTCAAGCACTACAGCTGTTCGGCCTGCGGCACCGAACTCGGCGCAAGCGACGATCGGCCGCATACCTTTCATGTCGACGTGGAACTGCCCGAGCTGCCGACTTTCGGAGTCGACCTGAACTTGCCTGTCAGCCGTTGCAGTCGCTGTGGTCGCGAGCAGCTGCATTCGCTCAAGGAACTGAAGTCCCACACCCCGGCCGCGCTGGCGCATGCCTTCAAGGCGGCGCAGCTGGCTGCGGCGTAGGGCCGTGCGGTCCTCGCGTACGCGACGCGGCTGCGCCGCGTCGCACGTGCGCTCGCGACCGGTAAGTCGATTCAGTCGGCTGCGCTCCGGAGCGGCCGGGCACTCCGCCGAAGGGCAAAGGCGGGCACCCCGCCCCGCGATGCACCGGAGACGCTGCGATTTCTTCATTGCCCTCCCCGCCAGGCGGGGAGGGTGAGGGAGGGTGCCAACCTCCTCCCGCGCGGCGGGAGGGCAGGGTGGGTGCAGTGCAGTTGATGCTCGGCGGAGCGCGCGGCCGCTCCGGAGCGCAGCCGACAAATCAGTGTTGAGCGTGCGTACGCGCAAGCGTGCGCGCCGTACCGGTCGAGCGAGTGCACGTGCGATCGGCATAGCCGATCGCGTACACGAGCGACGCCTCGGTTACATGCTTCCGCGCAACCCCAGCCGGTCGATCGTCGCCTTCTCGGCCTCGTAGGTCTGGCGCGCGAATTTCGAGTACTCCTCGGGGCCCATGTAGATCACGGGCTGGTCGAAGCGTTCGAGCAGGCCGAGCACCTTGGGATCGTCGAGCGCCTTCTTGAACGCGTCGTGCAGGACCCTGACTGTCGCGGCGTCCATGCCGGCCGGGCCGGCGATGCCGAACGGCGAGTCGGAGATTGTGTCGTAGCCCAGTTCGTTCAGCGTCGGCACGTCGGGCCAGCGCTTGGTGCGCTTGCTGCCGAAGGTCGCCAGCAGGCGCAGCTTGCCCGCCTCGACCTGGGGCGCGAAGCCGGTGGAATCGCTGACCGACATCAGGTGCCCGCCAAGCACCGCGGCCATCAGTTCGGCACTGCCCTTGTAGGGCACGTGCGTCAGCTTGATGCCGGCCTTCTGCGAGAACTCCTCCATCGCGAGGTGCGGCGTCGTGCCGGTGCCGGTGGAGCCGTAGTCGATCTTGCCCGGATTCTTCCTTGCGTCGTCGACGTAGTCCTTCAGCGTCTTCCACGGCGCGCCGGCCGGCACGACCAGCCCAAACGTGTACCCGGTCAAGTTGATGATGTAGGTGAAATCCTTCAGCGGATCGAGCTGAGGCGCCTTTTGCATGTGTGGGATGCGGAATACGCCAAGCGGGATCTGCGACAGCGTGTAGCCATCGGGCTTGGCCGCCCTGACAGCCAACGGAGCAATCGTTCCGCCGCCGCCCGGCTTGCTCTCGACGATGACGGACTGCTTCAGTTCACGCGCCGCAACTTCGGCGAACGCCCGCATAACCTGATCGGTCGGCCCACCGGCCGGGAAGGCGCAGTACAGCGTGATCGCGTGGGAGGGAAAAGCCTGCGCGCGCAGCGCGCCGTGCGGAAGCACAAGCGCAGCGCCACCGGCCAGCAAGGCGGTGCGACGGTCCATCGGTGTCTCCTCGAATCGTTATGCGATCGAGTATAGGCATCGACTGCCGCGCGGAACAGTGCCCGCTGGGAACCGATCAGCCGAGCGTCACGCGGGTTTCGATGCGGCCGGCACGTTCATGCCAGGCCGTGAGCCTGACCTCGGTACCGGCCTTGCCATGAACGACCCAGTCGACGTGCGCGCGGTCAGCCGTCACGTTCTTGCTCGGCCAGAACGAGATGCCGGTGTGGAGATAAGCCCAGCCCTCGAGTTCGCCGAGTTCCTCACGCGGCTTGCCGGACACCAGGCGCGCGCCGTCGGGCAAGGCGATCTCCGCCAGCACGCCGCGCAGCAGATTGCGCTTGGTCGCCATCTTGCTGACATAACTCGGCAGCCAGCCGGTGTTCTGCACGATGAAGCGCACGCGCCAGGTGTCGGCACCTGCCGGCGTGACCTCAGTGGTCCTCAGTTCGAGCTTCGGCGAAATCAGCGTTTGCCACAGCAGCCACTTCGGAAACCGCGCGATCTCCTTCTCGCGCAGCGCCGGCGGCGGATTGGTGAACACGGCCATGCGGTTCCAGCCTCCCAGTTCCACCTTGCCCAGCTGCGGATGGTCGAACGGCTTCCAGTCGAGGTAGCCCGGATTGGCGGAATTCGCCGGAGCAATGCGTTGCGCCCACTCGTAGACCTTGAGGTCGTCCTCGATCGGATGATCGCGGAACCAGTGGATCCAATCCTTGTTCTCGATACCGGCTTCCTTCTTCGGATTCCAGATTTCGATGGTCCAGATGTACATGCCGAGGTGCTCGTAGATCCAGTCGAACGCGCCGCTGATGAACTCGCCGGGGTAGTACTGGAACTCGTGCCAGATCGAAATGGCCGGATAGCCGGTCAGCTCCTCGCCCTTCTTGCCGACGGCCTGGTAGGTCCACAGGTCTTCGGCCGGCAGCTTGTCGTCGGGCGCGTGGCCGAAGGGGCGCAACAGCACGCCCGAAAACGTGTGGATACTGGTGCCGCCGCAGATATTCGGGTGGGTGGTGAAGAAGTCGACGACGGCGCGCACCTCGGGTTCGGACGTGGGGTAGGGACCCGCACCGAGCTGTTCGAACTCCTGCCGCCAGCCCGACGGAAAGTTGCGGTTCAGATCGAGCCCCTGCGCGTTGCCGGTAACGCCGGCGATGCCGATCGAGGTGCCGTCGTAGTTCTCGATGCGTCCTTCGGGCAGCACGCGGAAGTACTCGCCGCCGGGCGGATCGAGCGGGTCGCGCCGCACGAGCAGTTTCGGTTCCTGAGGATGCTTCTTCCACGGGCCGTTCGGATCGGCAATGCGCATCTGCAGGATGCGGCCGTCACCGTCGAGATCCTCGGTGATCAGGCCTTCGACGGGCTCCTCGTCGAACGGGTACCGACGAGTCGACGAGCGCACGTACTTGGGCCGATCGGCCATGGCCCATTCGGCACCGTCGGGGTTGATGCGTGGGCAGACGTAGATCGTGCGGGTGTCGAGCGCGCGGCGGATCTCGGGATCGGAGTCCTTGCCCTTCATCAGCCAGTCGATGAAGTACAGGCAGGCGCTCGACGCGGACAGTTCCACCGAGTGGATATTGCCGTCGACCCAGTAGGCCGGCTTGTCGGCAGCCGGTCCCGTTGCCGTGTTGGTGATCGTCAGCAGCGGGATTGCGCGGCCCTCGTGGCTCGTTCCGAGGGTGTCGAGCGCGATGAATTGCGGCTGCTCGGCGGCGAATGCGCGCAGCAGCGTCATCAGGTCGTCGTAGCGGTAGAAGCGCGAGTAGTCGATGGCGGGCATGGTGCGACCGAGGCGGAGCGATGAGTCGCGCGATGATACGCGGCTGTCACAGTTCAACGCCGGCGGCGCCGTATCATTCGCGCCCATGTCAAACGAGTCTCGACGCGACGAACCTCGCCGCTACGAACCTCCCCGCCACGAAGCCGAACTCGACGCCGTCGACAGTCGGTCATTCAAGGGCCGGCGCGGGTTGCAGCGCGTCCTGAACGCGACGCGCTACTCGCTCGACGGGTTGCGTGCCGCCTGGGCGCACGAGGACGCATTCCGCCAGGAGCTGTTACTCGCGGCCGTGATGATTCCGGTCGCGCTGGTCGTGCCGGTCAGCGTGGTCGAGAAGATCCTGCTGGTCGGAGTCGTCGTCCTCGTGCTCATCGTCGAACTGCTGAACACCGGAATCGAGGCCGCTGTCGACCGCGACAGCTTCGAGATCAATCCTCTCGGCAAGCGCGCCAAGGACTTCGGCAGTGCCGCGGTCATGCTCGCGCTGCTGCTGGCAGGCGGGACGTGGGTCGCCATCCTGGCAACGCGCTTCCTTTGACCGGTCCGTGCTTCCGGCTGGAGCACGCCTGCGGCGCCTTACACTTCGGCCGGGAGGAATTTTCAAATGAGCATCGGGCTCCTGCACTCGACCATCCGCTCGCTGCCGCTGGTGTATCGCGGCAAGGTGCGCGACAGCTATGCGGTCGGCGAGGACAAGTTGCTGCTGGTGACATCGGACCGGCTGTCGGCGTTCGACGTCGTGATGAATCAGCCGATTCCGGACAAGGGACGCGTGCTCAATGCGATGTCGAACTTCTGGTTCGAGAAGCTCGCGCACATCGTGCCGAATCACCTGACCGGCATGGCGCCGGAAGGGGTCGTTGCGGCCGACGAGCGCGACCAGGTGCGCGGCCGTGCGGTCGTGGCCCTGCGCCTCAAGCCGATCCCGGTGGAGGCGGTCGTGCGCGGCTATCTGATCGGTTCGGGCTGGAAGGACTACCAGAAGACCGGTGAAGTGTGCGGCATCGAACTGCCCCGGGGCCTGCAGATGGCAAGCCGCCTGCCCGAGCCGATCTTCACGCCGGCCACCAAGGCCCAGCTCGGCGCGCACGACGAGAACATCAGCTTCAATGCGGCCAAGTCGATCATCGGCGCCGAACTCGCATTCAAGGTGCAGACGGTCTCGCTGACGCTGTATCGCGCGGCGGCGGAGTACGCACTGTCGCGCGGCATCATCATCGCCGACACCAAGTTCGAATTCGGCACGGACGCCGACGGCCAGCTGCGGCTGATGGATGAGGTGCTGACGGCCGATTCGTCACGCTTCTGGCCGGCGGATGAATACGAGGAGGGCAAGTCGCCGCCGTCGTTCGACAAGCAGTTCGTGCGCGACTGGCTCGAGCTGCAGCACTGGAACAAGGCGCCGCCGCCGCCCGGATTTGCCGGCGGACATCGTCGAGAAGACGGCCGCGAAGTATCGCGAGGCTTTGAAACGCCTGACCGGCAAGACGCTCGACTGATTCCCTACAATGGCGCCTTCGCGAGCCACTGAGGTTCGCCTGATCAGAAGCCAGGGCCGGTACGGCCGCTACCACTCAATGAACAGCCACGGTCATCCGGCACCTCTGGTCGGCGTCGTCATGGGCTCCAATTCCGATTGGGACGTGATGCAGCACGCGTGCGAGGTGCTGAAGGAATTCGGTGTCCGCTTCGAAGCGCGCGTCGTGTCCGCGCACCGCACGCCTGACGACATGTTCGCCTACGCCGACGAGGCCCGCGCCCGGGGACTCAAGGCCATCATCGCCGGTGCCGGTGGCGCCGCGCATCTGCCGGGCATGATCGCTTCGAAGACCGTGATCCCGGTGCTCGGCGTGCCGATTCCGTCCAAGTACCTGCGTGGAGAAGACTCGCTGCTGTCGATCGTGCAGATGCCGCGCGGCGTGCCGGTGGCGACGTTCGCGATCGGGGAGGCCGGCGCCGCGAATGCGGGCCTGTTTGCGGTGGCGATGCTGGCGACCGAGGATGCCGCGCTGGCGATGAAGCTTGCGCAGTACCGCGCCACGCAGACCGAGAAGGCGCGCAACATGACGTTGCCGCTGTAGCGTTTTCGCGGTGCGGCTGCCGCGCCGTGCCTGTCCTGCCATTCCCTCAACATGCCCGCATCGACGAACACTCCGATCGCCCCGGGCGCCTGGCTCGGGCTGCTGGGCGGCGGCCAGCTCGGCCGCATGTTCTGCATGGCCGCGCAGTCGCTCGGCTACAAGGTCTGCGTGCTCGATCCGGGCCGGGACAGTCCGGCGGGCGCCGTGGCCGACGATCACCTCTGTGCCGATTATCTCGACCAGGCCGCGCTGGCCGAACTGGCGCGCCGCTGTCGCGCGGCGACGACGGAATTCGAGAACGTCCCGGCCGCGGCGCTCGGGCTTCCTCGCGAAGCACTGTGCCGTCAGCCCTGACGCGGCGAGCGTCGCGATCGCGCAGGACCGCATCGCCGAGAAGCGATTCCTCGCGGCCTGCGGCATCGAAGTGGCGCCGCACGCGGTCATTGCAAAGGCACAGGACTTCGAGCGGCTCGATGCGCGGCTTCTGCCCGGCATCCTCAAGTCGGCGCGGCTCGGCTACGACGGCAAGGGACAGGCCCGCGTGGCTACCGCGGCCGAGGCGAGGGCCGCCTGGGATGCGATGGGTGCGGTGCCGTGTGTCCTCGAGCAGAAGCTGGCGCTCAAGCTTGAACTCTCAGTTGTTGTCGCGCGCACACGAGACGGCGCGGTAACGACATTCCCGGTGTCCGAGAACGAACACCGTGGTGGCATCCTGGCGGTGTCGATCGTGCCGGCCCGCATCGACGAAGCGACGGCGCAGCGGGCGCGCGACGCAGCGGTCGCGATCGCCGCGTCGATGAACTACGCCGGCGTGCTGTGTGTCGAGTTCTTCGTGCTCGACGACGGGCGCCTGCTCGCCAACGAGATCGCGCCGCGTCCGCATAACAGTGGCCACTACACGATCGACGCCTGTGTCGGCAGCCAGTTCGACCAGCAGGCGCGCGTGCTCGCGGGCCAGCCGCTGGGGGATTCCAGCCTGTTGGCACCGTCGGTGATGCTGAACGTCCTCGGCGACGTCTGGTACGACGGCGATCGCAAGCGCGAGCCGGACTGGCCCTCGGTGCTCGCGGTGCCGGGTGCCAAGCTGCACCTGTACGGCAAGAGCGACGCGCGGCGCGGCCGCAAGATGGGCCATGTGACCTGCGTGGCGGCGACCTTGCCGGAAGCATTGGCCCGCGCCGTCGAGGTCGCTCACGTGCTCGGCATTTCGCCGCCGCATTGAGTTGCGATGGAGTCGCCGCCGGTTGATCCTGCCGCGATTGCGCGTGCCGTCGACGTGCTCCGGCGCGGCGGCCTGGTCGCCATGCCTACGGAAACGGTCTATGGACTGGCCGCCGATGCCGGCAGCGAGTCCGCGGTGCGCGCCATCTTCGCCGCGAAGGGACGGCCCGCCGATCACCCGGTCATCGTTCACATCCCGGACGCTGCGTCGATGCATCGTTGGGCGGTCGATGTACCGGCGGCGGCCGGCGCCCTGGCCGCGGCGTTCTGGCCCGGCCCGCTGACGCTCGTGCTGAAGCGCGGCCCCGCGGCCTCCGATCTGATCACTGGCGGGCAGGACACCGTGGGCTTGCGTTGTCCGGCGCATCCCTGGGCGCAGGCGCTGCTCAAGGCCTTTGGCGGGGGCGTCGCTGCGCCGAGCGCCAACCGCTTTGGCCGCATCAGCCCGACCACGGCGCAGCACGTGGTCGACGACCTCGGTCTCAAGCCGGACGGAGCGGTCGACCTGGTCCTGGATGGCGGCGCCTGTCCGGTCGGCATCGAGTCGACGATTGTCGATCTGTCCGGCCCGATCCCGCGCCTGCTGCGGCCGGGTGCGGTGACCCGCGCAGCAACTCGAAGGCGGTGCTCGGCATGCCGCTCGGCAGCAGCGAGGCGGGAGCACCGCGGGTCTCGGGCGCGCTCGAAAAGCACTATGCGCCGCGCACGCCGCTGGAACTGGTTCCGGTGGGCGAGATCGCGCGAACGCGTGGCTGCCTTAGCGCCGCAAGCCGTCGCCGTGCTGGCACCGGACTGGGCCGTGCGGGCCGCGCCGAACCTCAGGCTGCACCTGCTGGCGGCAGATCGTCCGTCGGAGTACGCGCGGACGCTGTACGACAACCTGCGTCGACTGGATGCAAGCGGTGCCGCGCGCCTGATCGTCGCCGAGCCGCCGCACGGCCCGGAATGGGAAGCGGTACGGGACCGTCTCAAACGCGCATCAGCGGGCAGCGCAGCGTGAATTCGGCGTTCCGGAGTCGTATGATCACCGTCCGCTCGGGGAGACGGGCGTAGTTCTGCGGACCAACAAGGGGGTAAACGCGATGTTCGATTTCAGCCGCAATGCGGCACGCTATTTTGCGGCCATCGCCGCAACGCTGTTCCTGATTTCCTGCGGCGGCAGCAGCAACGACACGCCGGCGCCGCCGCCGTTCGGGGCGACGACGTACTGTGGTCGGTTCCAGCCTGAGCGACAACGGCAATCAGTGCCAGGCCCGGCCGTCCGAGTGCCTGCCGACACCGCCCGCCTACAACCAGCTGGATTCCAATGGACCGCTGTGGGTCACGACCGTCGCAGCGCGCTACGGCGCCAGCTGTGAATCCGTCACTTGAAGGGCGGCACGAATTTCGCGTATGCCGACGCGCGCACCGGGGTGGTGCCGAACGACGGAACAACTGCGCCACCGCCGGCAATTGCCCCGAGCCTGGTTCAGCAGACTGAGACGCTGCTCTCGCGCATTGGGTTCAATATCAATCCGCAGAACCTCGTCATCGTCGATGCAGGCGGAGCTTTCGGCAACAACGTCGCAGGCAGCTCTCGCATTGGTGCTTGCCAACCCGGCGAATGCCACGTCGATCGTTACGGCCACGGTCACTGCGGCGGTCACCGACGTGGTCGGGATCCTCACTCGGCTCTACGCGGCGGGTGCTCGCAACATCGTGCTGCTCAATTCGCCAAACCTTGGTGCAACGCCCTGCGGCGATTGCGCTGAACAATCCGCTGGTGACCGACGCTGCTTGACGCAAATGGCCGGTGGCTTCAACGCGAACCTCGCCACGCAGGTGAACAACTTTAGAGCCATTTCGCCGGGATTGAACATCTTCCTGATCGATGCGTTTGCACTGCAGAGCCAGGTGGCGGCCAAGTCCTGCGGCGTTCGGATTTGCCAACGTCACCCAGCCATGCTTCGTCCAGGCCACGGCGACAACGCCGCAGATCCTGTGTTCAACGGACCCGGCCGTTCAGAACACCTTCTTCTTCTGGGATCTTAAGCATCCCACGTATGCGACCGGACAGCTTCTCGCCCAGCGCACGATCCAGGCAATCGGTCGCTGACTCGATCTTACGTTGCGAACGGCAACGGCGCCTGCGGGCGCCGTTGTCATTTTCAACGCGCAACGGCCGCTGCATCGCGGCCGAGCGCGATCCGATCAGGGCCGTGCTCGCTTCTCCTGTCGAGCTGCTCGCCGGTACAGCGTCCTCGATCGCCTCGATGACCGCCTGCGGCTGGTCACGTTGCGGGCTGTGGCCGCAGTCGGCGAGCTTGAGCAGGCGGCACGGTGATCGGACGCCGGCAGCGATGCGGTCGAGCTGCTGCATCGTTCCGTACTGATCGTCGATGCCCTGGATCGCCAGCACCGGACAGCGGATCCTCGGCAGTTCGGCCTCGATGTTCCAGTGCCTGAACGCGGGGTCGAGCCAGCCGTCGTTCCAGCCGAAGAACGCACCGTCCGGGTCGTCATGAACCCGCGCCAGCGGTGCGCGCAGCCTGCCGTGCTTCCAGGCCTCGCGCGCCGCGCGTATGCCTTCAATGGTCACGTCCTCGACGAACACATGCGGCGCCATGATCGCGATCGCGCGCGGTGCATGCCGTGCCGCATACAGCAGGGCGATCGAACCGCCGTCGCTGTGACCCACCAGCATCGGTGCAGCGATGCCGAGGTGTTCCAGCAACGCCGGCAGGACTTCCCAGGCCTCACGGTGCAGGTAGTCGGTGCCGCGCGGCCGCCCGAGCGGTGTGGAGCGTCCGTAACCGCGGCGCGAGTAGACCATCCCCGGCGCGCCGAGCCGGTCGCAGACCGTGCGTGGAAAGTCACGCCACCCGGCGACCGAGCCGAGTCCTTCGTGCAGGAACACCAGCGCCGGCGCATCGCGTTCGGGTGCGATGCGGAGAACCTCAAGCCGTTCGCCGGCGACTTCCGCCCAGCCGATGCTCATCCGGCGCTGTGGTTCAGGCGCTAGCTGACGAACCGACCTGTGCCAGGCGCGCCTGGAACTTGCGCGCCTTGAACGCCAGCATGATCTTCAGGATGCCCTCGGCGACCGCCCAGGCGGCGATCACCCACACGAACCCCATCAACCCCGCGGCGGGCTGCGCCATCAGCAGCAGGCCGAAAAGCACAGACACGCCACCCATCAGCCACAGCAGCCATTCGCGCTCGATTTCGGCGCGCAGCTTGATGCCGGCCCAGATCATCAGCACGCCGGCCGCGATGGCGTAGGCGGAAATCAGCAGCAGCAGCGCACCGGCGGCGGTGCTCGGTGACAGCAATCCGATCGCCCCGGCCACGACGCCGAGTAGTCCGAGCAACAGCCACACCCACCAGTGGCTGGCCGTCGCCCGGTTCCTGACGGCACTCGCCATCGTGACAATGCCGTCGACGAAGACGGTGGCAGCAAAGAACACCGCGAGGATGAACAGGGTCAGGCCGGGCCACATAAAGGCCAGTACGCCAAAGATCACGGACGCGAGCCCGCCAACCAGCAACGCCCACCACGCCTGCTTCAGCAATGCCTGCATTGTTTCCCCCTGTCTGTGTTCTTGGATAACCAGGGTCTGCTGCCCCGGAAAAGTGAGCGAGCCTACCAACGCTGCCGGACGCTGCCAATCGGCGCGCCAGGCGCGGCAGGCGGACCGCCGTTACGGGATAGCCACGGCGACCTTGCCACGCACGTTGCCGCCGCGTGACTCGGCCAACGCAGAGACGACTTCGTCGAAGGGATAGGTGCGGGTCAGGTGCACCCGGATCCGGCCCTCCGCGACCAGCGCAAGCACCTGGGCGACCTGTGCCACGTTGGGTTCGAGCCGCAGCGTGTGGCGACGAATGCGCCGGAACGCGTTGAGCAGCGGATCAACGATCACCCCTGGAAATGACGGCAGCGTGGCGGCGAAGTGCCCGCCATTGGGCATCAGCACCGGGAGCACTGCCGGTTCGAGCCGGCTGGCGCAATCGATGACCGCATCGAACGGTCCGGTCCACGTCGTCGCCGCAGTGGCGTAGTCGACCTGTGCGTCGGGTTGTAGCGTGCGCAGGTACGCTTGGCTGCGCGCACTGCCGGTCGCGACGACGGTCGCGCCGCGGTCGCGCAGCATCGACACCACGAAGCTGCCGACACCTCCGGCCGCTCCGTGGACCAGCACGCGTTGCCCTGATTCGACGCCGATCATCGCGCACAGCTGCAACGCGGACAGTCCGGCCACTGGCACGACGGCGGCGACGTCGAGGGGCACCTCGCGCGGGATCGCCACGCACTGAGCGGCGGGCAACGCGACTTCCTCGGCGAGTGCCCGGGGCGGTTCACTGAACGGATTGACCCAGCCGGCGACACGATCGCCAACGCGGACTGAACTTACCTTTGTCCCGACGCGGAGCACTTCGCCCGAGAACTCGGCGCCGACCCCGCATGGCGGTCGGCTCTTCGCCAGCCACTTGAACTGGCCTTCGACCAGCTTCCAGTCCAACGGGTTGATGCCGACAAAGCGCGTACGAACGATGACCCCATTGTCTGCGACCGACGGTGAGTCGACGTCTTCCAGTCGCAGGACGTCGCTGATCGGACCGAACTCGGCGTAGCGCAGGGCGCGCATGCGGCAGATCAGAAGAACGCCTGGATGCCGGTCTGTGCGCGCCCTAGGATCAGCGCATGGATGTCGTGCGTGCCTTCGTAGGTATTGACGACTTCGAGATTGAGCATGTGGCGCACGACGCCGAACTCGTCGCTGATGCCGTTGCCGCCGAGCATGTCGCGCGCCACCCTGGCGACATCGAGTGCCTTGCCGCAGGAATTGCGCTTCACGATGCTGGTGATCTCGACCGCGGCCGTGCCTTCGTCCTTCATGCGGCCGAGACGAAGGCAGCCCTGCAGCGCCAGCGCGATCTCGGTCTGCATGTCGGCGAGCTTCTTCTGCACCAGCTGGTTGGCCGCGAGCGGACGGTCGAACTGCTTGCGGTCGAGCACGTACTGGCGCGCGATATGCCAGCAGGATTCGGCCGCACCCAGCGCACCCCAGGCGATGCCGTAGCGCGCGGAGTTCAGGCAGGCAAATGGCCCCTTCAGTCCCTGCACGTTCGGCAGTTCGTTTTCCGCCGGGACGAACACCTCGTCCATCACGATTTCGCCGGTGATCGAGGCGCGCAGCCCCATTTTTCCGTGAATCGCCGGAGCCGTCAGCCCCTTCATGCCTTTCTCGAGGATGTAGCCGCGGATCACACCGCCGTCGTCCTTGGCCCAGACGACGAAAACGTCGGCAATCGGCGAGTTGCTGATCCACATCTTCGAGCCGGTCAGACGGAATCCGCCGTCGGCGCGCTTCGCCCGCGTCACCATGCTGCCGGGATCGGAGCCGTGGTTGGGTTCGGTGAGCCCGAAACAGCCGATCCATTCGCCGCTGGCGAGCTTGGGCAGGTACTTGCGGCGCTGCGCTTCGGAGCCGAACTCGTAGATCGGCAGCATCACCAGCGAGCTCTGCACGCTCATCATCGAACGGTAGCCGGAGTCGACGCGTTCGATCTCGCGCGCGATCAGCCCGTAACAGACGTAATTGAGTCCTGCACCGCCGTACTCCGCAGGCAGCGTGTTGCCGAGCAGGCCGAGCTCGCCCATCTCGCGGAAGATCGCGGGGTCGCTCTTCTCGTGGCGGAACGCCTCGAGGATGCGCGGCGCCAGCTTGTCCTGTGCGTAGGCGCGCGCGGCATCGCGCACCATGCGCTCGTCGCCGGTGAGCTGCTGCTCGAGCAGCAGCGGGTCGTCCCATTGGAACGAAGCCTTCTGGCGATGGGAGCGTTCAGGCGCGTTCATGGAGATTCCTTTCCGGGTGAACGGAAATTCTAGTTGGGGTCGGGCTCGGTGCCGAACAGGTCAGTAAGGCCGTCACTGACCGCGTCCGTTCAATGAATTGCGCAGGTCGATCATCGCGCCCTGATCGACGTTGATCCAGCCTTGTCCCGGGCGGTTCAGGTCCGCGATCAGCATGACGACCAGCGAGAAACTTACCGCGACGATGACCATCACGGGACTGCGAACAGTTCCGGCCACGCCACCGTGGTAACCCATTCCCGCGAAAGAGAGGATGGTCAGCAGAATCAGCACGGCGTCCATTGCGCGCGGGATACGGCTGCGCTCGCGCAACATCACGCGCTCGGCATTGAGGCTGATGACCCGGTTCGCCGAATCGACGAACAGTGCAACGGTCGCCACATCCCGCGCCTTGTCCCCGACGCTCGCGACTTGCGCCCAGAGCCGGTCAAGAAGCGTCGTGGCCGACTGGAGGTTCCGAACTTCGGGGACACCTGTCCACTGCAGCCGCTCGTCGACATATTGACGCAGGATGCGGCGGACTTCGTCGCGGTTCGGCTCCGGGATGAACGCGGTTTGCAAGTAAGTCGTGCGAATCGCATTCACCTCTTCGAGCAATGCGATCTTGCGGGCGTTGAAGCTGTCCTCGGCGATGCTGAAGGTGATCGCCAGCAGAAAGGCCAGCAGGCCCAGCGTTGCACCCACCATCGCTCCGACCGGCGCTTCCTTTTCTTGCTTGCCGACTTCCCGTTGCTGCACGATCCGGCCGCGCCGATAACCGATCTCGATCGAAATCAGAACGACCAGCAGAACCAGGAGAAAGAGGCCCCAGATCGGAAGTGCGTCGAGGAGGTGTTGCATCGTGTGCGAACGTGCTGGCAGTAACGGGATTCCATGCCCTGAGTCCGGACCTGGCGCGGGCGATGTTACGCCGCGTCCTCGTCCCGCTCGGCAAATGGGCGGGCGGCCTAGAGATCCGTCCGCACCTTCCACAACTCAGGGAACAGCACGACCTCGAGCATCTTGCGCAGGTAGCCGACGCCGCTGGTGCCGCCGGTGCCGGGTTTGAAGCCGATGATGCGCTCAACCGTGCTCACATGCCGGAACCGCCACAGCCGGAAGGCGTCCTCGAGGTCGACCAGTTCCTCGGCGAGTTCGTACAGTTCCCAGTGTTCGCGCGGCGCGCGATAGATCGTGAGCCAGGCCGCCTCGACGCTCGGGTCGCTGGCATGCCGCTGTGTCAGGTCGCGTTCGATCACCGCGGGGTCGATGGCGAAGCCGCGACGCGCCAGCAGGCGGATCGACTCGTCGTACAGCGACGGGGCAGCGAAGGCCGCCTCGAGCTGCCGCTTCAGTTCGGGGCGATCGTCATGCGGCCGCAGCATCGCGGCGTTCTTGTTGCCCAGCAGAAACTCGATCTCGCGGTACTGCCACGACTGAAAACCGGAACTCGTGCCCAGGTGGGGGCGGATCGCGCTGTACTCGCTCGGTGTCATCGTGCCGAGCACGTCCCAGGCGTGCACCAGCTGTTCCATGATGCGCGAGACGCGCGCCAGCATCTTGAACGCCGGCGGCAGGTCCGAGGCCGCGATCGCAGACCGAGCGGTGCGCAGCTCGTGCAGCGCCAGCTTCATCCACAGTTCGCTGGTCTGGTGCTGCACGATGAAGAGCATCTCGTTCGGGTCGGACGAACGGGGATGCTGTGCGTCGAGGATCGCGTCGAGCGCCAGGTAATCGCCGTAGCGCATCGTCAGCGGATCAGCGGGTGAGCTCATGTGACCGCGAACCGGTTTTGAAAGCGCTCGGCGCGCCACGCGTTGGTCCGCAGCACGTCGGCCAGCGCCTGCGCCGCATCGAATACATCGACATGACGCACATAAAGCGGCGCGAAGCCGAAGCGCAGGATGTCGGGCGCGCGAAAGTCGCCGATGACACCGCGCTCGATCAGGGCCTGCATGACAGCGTAGGCGTCGGCATGCGCGAAACACACCTGACTGCCGCGCCGCCCGGCCGCGCGCGGCGTCGCCAGGGTTACGCCACTGCACCCGCGCTCGACGAGTGCAATGAAGGCGTCGGTCAGCGCGACGGACTTCGCCCGCAACGCGTCCATCCCTGCGGCCAGCACGGTGTCGACGCCGGCGTCGAGTGCCGCCAGCGCGATGATCGACGGGGTGCCCACGGCGAAGCGATCGATCGTCGCGGCCGGTGCGTAGTCAGTGACGAACTCGAACGGCGTGCGGTGCCCGAACCAGCCGGTGAGCGGCTGCGCATACGTCGCACCGGCCAGGGCCTCGAGGTGGCGCTCCGCGGCGAAGACGAAGGCCGGCGCGCCCGGCCCGCCGTTGAGGTACTTGTAGCCGCACCCCACGGCGAAGTCGGCCTGCGCTGCGGTCAGATCGACCGGCACGGCGCCGGCCGAATGGGCCAGGTCCCACACGACCAGTGCGCCAGCTTCATGCGCCCGGCGTGTGAGCGCCGCGAGATCATGCATGGCGCCGGATTTGAAGTTGACCTGAGTCAGGAACACGACCGCCACGGTTTCGTCGATGGCGCCGTGCACGTCCTCGCCATCGACCAGCCGGAGTACATGGCGATCGCCGAGCAGTTGCGTGAGTCCCTGCGCCACGTAGAGGTCCGTCGGGAAGTTTTCGCGTTCGGACAGGATCACGCGGCGTTCCGCGAGCGACACCTGGGGTCGTGCCCCCTGCAGGTGCAGCGCCGCCGCCAGCACCTTGAAGAGATTGATCGAGGTCGAGTCGGCGCAGATGACCTCGTGCGCCTTCGCGCCGATCAGTCGCGCGATCTTGGCGCCGACGCGGCGCGGCAGGTCGGTCCATCGCGCCGTGTTCCAGGAGCGGATCAATCCTTCGCCCCACTCGCGCTCGATGACCTCGCGCACCCGGGCACTGGTCGACAGCGGCAGGGCCCCGAGCGAGTTGCCGTCGAGGTAGATCACGCCCTCGGGCAGGGAGAAAGCGCGCCGATGCGCCGCAAGCGGATCGGCGGCGTCGCGGGCCAGTGCGTCATCCCGGGTCACGCCGGCAACTCCCTCAGCACAGCGCGTACCGGGCTCGCGTCGCAGCCGGCGATCTTCAATGGCAGTGCGATCAGTTCATAGTCGCCAGCCGGTACGTCGTCGAGCACAACGCCTTCCAGGATGGCCATGCCATGTGCGCGAACGCGCTGGTGGCTGTCAAGCGATTTGCTGTCGGCGGGGTCGAGTGACGGTGTGTCTACGCCGATGAGGCGCACGCCGCGCGCATGCAATGCATCGATGGTCGAGGGTGCAAGCGCCGCGAAACCCGGGTCCCAGGCCTGCACAGGAGCCCGTTGGTAGGTCCGGATCAACACGCGCTCGGGCGTCTCGTCGAGTTGTCCGAGCAGATGCTGCGGTTCGATGAGTGGGCCAACGTCAATGGCATGCACGACGCGGCAGGGGCCGAGGTAGGTATCGATCGGCACCTCGGCCATGGCGGCGCCGTCCGGGGCATAGTGCAGCGGGGCGTCGGTGTGCGCCCCGGTGTGGGGCGACAGTGTGATCTCGGATACGTTGACGGGGCAACGTTCGTCGATCGTCCAGGTCCAGCGCTGCGCAAAGGGCGTGTCGCCGGGGAACACCGGAACGCCGGGCCCGATCGTCGGCGAGATGTCCCAGAGTCGCGGCATGGCGCGATTCTAGTGGCGCAAGCCGCCGCGGCGCAGCCAATGCAACAGTCGATGCCGTCAGGAGCCGCCTGGCGAGGTCGACGTAGATCGTCTTGGCCGGACCGTGCCGGTGGCGAGCGCGGTGCCGGCCAGGATGATCGCGCACCCGATCAGCATCGTCTGCGTGACTGTCTCGCCGAGGAATATTCCGCCCCACAGCATTGCGAAGGCTGGAATGAGGTAGGTCACGGTCATCGCTGTGGCTGGTCCGACGCGAGCAATCAGCCGGAAGTAAAGAATGTAGGCGATGCCCGTGCACAGAACGCCGAGCGCGGTCGCGGCGGCCCAGTCGATCGCGGCCGGTGGCACAGTCGGCCAGGTGGCGACCGCGAACGGCAAGAGCAGCAGCGCCGCGGCGGTCTGGCTGCCGGCGGCCACCGCCAGTGGTCGGACACCGACGAAGTTGCGCTTCGCCACGCTGGCCGAGACGCCATAGGACAACGTCGCAATCAGTGCCGCGATGATGGCCCAACCGCTACTGTCGCCGCCGAACCCAGCCTTCGCGCCGGAGAGCCACAACACTCCTGCGAAACCGATTCCCATGCCGACCCACTGCAGCAGTGTCAGCCGCTCGCGCAGCCATACCCAGGCGACCAATGCTGTGAAGAGCGGCGCTGTGGCATTCAGAATCGATGCGAGGCCAGCCGTGATCGACAGGACCGCCCAGGCGAACAAGGCGAACGGGATGGCCGTGTTGACCGCGCCGAGCAGCACGAACCGCGCCGGCGCAGCGCGCAGTTCCGAGAAATCCCCGCGCAGCGCCAGCAGCGGCAGCAGCATCAGCGCCGCGATCGCCACGCGCAGTTCGGCCAGAGCGAACGCGCCGAACGCCGGCACCGCCATGCGGGTGAAGAGAAAACTCGCGCCCCAGAGCGCGGCGAGCAGGACGAGATCGGCGAGGTCGCGACGTTTCATGACGCCATTGTCGACGCGCCGGAATCGTCGGGCCATCCGCTTCTTGCGGTCAATCTTGCATCCGATGCCAACGTGGCCTCCGACGCCGATTCGACGTGCGGGCCCGGCCGGATCACCGCCACGGTGTTCGCAGCGCGGGCGGCAGCGGCTCCTCGACGGCACTGGCGAAGTAGCGGCCGTCATGAAACACCAGCGGTGTGCCGCCCGGCGCATCGAAGTGAACCACCTCGCCGACCAGGATGACGTGGTCGCCCTCGGGATGGCGGCTGCGGTTGCGTGCAATCAACGTGGCGACGCAGCCGTGCAGCAACGGCGTGCCATGTGATCCGTCGTGCCAGTCGGATGGACCGAACCGATCCGCACCGTGTGTGGCGAAGCGCCGCGCCACCTCGAGTTGGTCCCCGGCGAGCACGTTGATCGCGTAGTGGGAGCACGACTCGAATGCGGGGAGCGAGTGCGCCTTGAACGCTAGGCTCCACAGCACCAGCGGCGGCTCGAGTGACACCGAATTGAAGGAATTGACGGTCAGGCCGACCGGTGCACCCAGGGCGTCACGCGTGGTGACGACGGTGACTCCGGTGGCGAACTGGGCAAGCGCCCGGCGGTAATCCGTGTCATGGGCTTTCGCCTGCATGCGCCGATTCTACGTGTCGGGCGATGGCCGCCGTGTTGAACGCTATGATCCCCGCTGCGCAGATCGAACCGGCTGATCAGACGTCGCCAGCGGGTTCCACGAAATCACAGAACGACGTTCAACCCGGAGGACATGATGAAGGCATTGCGGGGACTCTTTGCCGTGATTCTGGCCAGCCTGCTGGCCGGCTGCGGCTACAACACGATCCAGCAGAAGGACGAGGCCGTGAAGTCGGCATGGGCCGAAGTGCTCAGCCAGTACCAGCGCCGAGCCGACCTGATTCCGAATATCGTCAGCACGGTCAAGGGCGAGGCGGACTTCGAGAAGACCACGCTGCAGAACGTGATCGAGGCGCGCGCCAAGGCGACCGCTATCCAGGCCACACCCGAGCTGGTCAACAATCCCGAAGCGTTCGCGAAGTTCACGCAGGCGCAGGGTGAACTGAGTTCGGCGCTGTCCCGGTTGCTGGTGACGGTCGAGAACTATCCCAACCTGAAGGCCAACGCCGGCTTCCAGGAACTGCGCACCCAGCTCGAAGGCACGGAGAACCGCATCGGTATCGCGCGCAATCGCTACATCAAGGCGGTCGAGGACTTCAACACCTTCGTGCGCCAGTTGCCGCAGAGCCTGACTGCGATGGTGTTCGGCTACAAGCCAAAGCCGCAGTTCGCTGTGGAAAACGAATCGGCCATCAGCAAGCCCCCGACGGTCGACTTCGGCACGCCGAAGAAGTAGCGTCGGAACGGCGCTGCGAAGGACAGGCTCGATGCTGTCGATGAAGCGGGTGGCCGCGCCGCTCGCGGCGCTGGCGTTCGCGCTGGTGGCCGCGGTCGCGGGTGCGCAGCCCGCGCCGGCCCCGCTTCCTAAGGGAGTCTTCCCCGGAGCCGAGCCGAGTGCGACGCCCCCGGCGGCATCTGCCCCGGCGACCATGCCGCGCGCCGAGCCGCCAACGAACAGCCGGCAGGAGGAACGCGAACTCGCGCGTGATCCGCTCGGTCGGGTCGCCGTTCCTCCGGCGGCACCGGTTACCGACCTGGCCGGCGTGCTCACGCCTGCGGCACTGCAAGCCCTGCGCAGCAAGCTGATCGAGTTCGAGCGCGCACGCGGATCGCAGATCGCCGTCATCGTCGTACCGACGACGCAGCCCGAACCAATTGCCGACTTTACGAACCGCGTCGGTGACGCGTGGAAGATCGGGCGCAAGGGCGTCGGCGATGGCGTTCTGATTGCGCTGGCGGTCAAGGATCGCAAGGTCTGGATCAGCGTGGCGCGTGCGCTCGAGGGGGCGATTCCCGACGTCATGGCCTCGCGCATCACGCGTGAACTCATGGGCCCGTCATTCGCGAAGGGCGATTTTGCCGGCGGCATCAATGCTGGCGTTGATGCGGTGATCAAGCGCATTGAAGGGGAAGCGCTGCCGACGCCAGCCGGCATTCCGCGCCACAAGGTGGATGCGGGCGAGGACCTGATGGCCGCGCTCGTGCCGCTGATCATTTTCGGCGCCATCGTGGCGGGACTGCTGCGGCGCGCGTTCGGCACGCCCGGTGCTGCAGTCACCAGCATGGGTGTCGGAGCCCTCGCGGGAGTCCTGCTGACGTCGCTGGTCATGGGTGCCATCGCGGCCGTGGCGGTGTTCGTCTTTTCCGGCTTCCTGGGCGGAGGCGGCGGCGGCGGACGGGTGTTGGGTGGGCGACGCCGCGGGCCAGTCATCATTCCCGGGGGTTGGTCCGGTGGAGGCGGCTGGGGCGGAGGCGGCGGCGGAGGGGGGTGGAGTTCCGGCGGCGGAGGCGACTTTGCCGGCGGTGGTGGCGGCAGCAGCTGGTAGGACCATGGACATCGCACGAACCCTGCGGCACCTGTTCACCACTCCGGGCGCGGTACGTCGCGCGTTTCCGGAGGAGGCGCTCGTGCGCATCCGCGCAGCGATCGCGGCGAGCGAGGCGGCGCACAGCGGCGAGATCCGCTTCGCGGTCGAGGCCGCGCTGCCGTGGAGCTATCTGCGGCGCGATGCGCCGGCACGCGAACGTGCGCAGATGATCTTTTCGAAGTTGCGCGTGTGGGACACCGCCAGCAACAACGGCGTGCTGATCTACGTTGAACTGGCGGATCACCAGATCGAGATCGTGGCGGACCGTGGCATTGGTGACCATGTGACGGCAGCAGGAGTGGACCGGCATTGCAGCCGCCATGCGCGAGCGGTTTCGCGCGGCGGCGTTCGAGGCTGGAGTCATCGAGGGCGTTCAGGCCGTCGGCACGTTGCTGTCCCGGCATTACCCGCTGGCCGATGGCCAGAGCAATCCCAATGAATTGCCCGATCAACCCGCGGTCCTATAGCGAACACAGACCCTAGTTGAATGTCTTCGAGCCCGAAGGATTGTGGGATGCGGTACGAGATCGGCTTGCGCATCCCGCTGCGCTCAGCTGGCTGGCATTGATACCCGTCGTCGGTGCGTTTGCGGTCGGAATCGCCGCCGAAACCGGTGTGCGCCTGTTCAATACGGAATGGCATCCAGTGTTCGGCTACTCGGCCCGACCCGATGCGGATGGATCGCGATTTCGCGCGCTGTGGGTTGCCCTGGCCCTGTCCCCTTACCTTCAGGGCAGTGTCGGAGCGCTGCTGCTCCCCATGTACGGATGCACGCGTCGATGGCGCGCGGCCATTGCAGTCGCCGTGGTCGGCAGTGTGCCGCTGTACGTCGCCGGCCTGACGATGGTCTGGCTGCCTGGGATCATCCTGGTGCTCGGCGCATTCTTCGTCAGCTTTGTCTGGTGGTTCAACGGTGCGCGCGAACTGCTCGATGTGCCGCACTCCGAGGCAATGGAGTTCGTGACAATCACGCTGATCGGATCGAGTGCGGCGGTGTTCCTGCTCACGGCGGCGCTGCCGATCTGACGCACGCGTGACGTGGGGTGGCGTGCCGAATCCTCGTAAGGTCGCGTCCGTTTTCGCGACCAATACACTGGCCGTCACCTCCGGCGATGTCGAAGTTGAGCCGAAACAAGGGAGTCGAAACCATGTCGATCCAGCATCCCCTTGCAGCGACGCCCCGACCCGGCAACCAGTTCGCGACGCTCGCGGGCGGCTGTTTCTGGTGCCTGGAAGCGGTGTTCGAGGAAGTCGACGGCGTCGTCGATGTCGAGTCCGGCTACACCGGCGGCACCGTGGAGCAGCCGACCTATCGCCAGGTGTGTGAAGGAACCACCGGCCACGCCGAAGTCGTGCGCATCGAATTCGATCCTACGGGTATCTCCTACCGCGAGGTGCTCGAGATCTTCTTCGCGATCCACGACCCGACGACGCTCCATCGCCAGGGCAACGACGTCGGCACGCAGTACCGGTCGGCGATCTACCTTCACTCAGCCGAACAGCGTAGCGTGGCCGAGGACGTCATCCGGGAGGCGCAGGCCCACTATCGAGACCCCATCGTGACCGAACTGGCCGACGCAGGACGCTACTGGCGTGCCGAGACCTATCACCAGGAGTACTTCCGACACAATCCCGAGCAGGGCTACTGCGCTGTCGTCGTTGCGCCCAAGGTGGCGAAGTTCAGGAAGACCTTCGCGGCAAAACGCCGGAATTCGGCGGGGGATTAGCCGCAATCCGCGATGTCGCAGTGCGATGGTGCCGCTACCATCGCACGGTCGTCATTGGGGAGGATGAGTGCATGCGGTCCGGAAAACTGTTCGTTGCGGTCTGTGCCGCATTGTTCATCGGTTCTGTTTCAGCGAAAGACGTTGGCAAGCCTGCCCCCGCATTTGATCTGCCGGCGGCCGGTGCGCAAAAGGTTCGACTGGCCGACCTCAAGGGCCGCGTCGTACTGGTCGACTTCTGGGCGTCCTGGTGTGCGCCGTGCAAGCAGTCGTTCCCGTGGATGAACGAGATGCAGGCCAAGTACGGACCGAAGGGCCTGACGATCGTCGGCATCAACGTCGACAAGAAACGCGAGGACGCCGACAAGTTCCTCGCCGGCACGCCGGCGAAGTTCACGGTGGCGTTTGACTCCACCGGCAAG
The DNA here is from genome assembly GCA_963754065.1 of uncultured beta proteobacterium. Classification (GTDB taxonomy): domain Bacteria; phylum Pseudomonadota; class Gammaproteobacteria; order Burkholderiales; family Burkholderiaceae_F; genus JALORV01. Next base: position 161,062 of record CAVWFH010000009.1, read on the forward strand.
GTTGCCGAGATGTATCAACCCCAGGGTATGCCGACCTCCTTCCTGATCGGTGCCGATGGAGTCGTGCGGGCCATGCACGTCGGATTCCGCGAAGGCGACCGTGAAAAGCTCGAAGCCGAACTGGCCGCCGCCGTAACGGCCGCCGCGCGCAAGTGAGGACACGATGACGAAGCGCTTGTTGATCACGATCGCCGCCGCCGTGCTGGTGACCGGTTGCGAATCGATGCCCAAGGTGCAGCCCTGGCAGAAGGGCAACCTCGCCAAGCCCGAGATGGCATTCGACTCGGATGCGCTCGAGGCGCGCTTCGCCGATCACACCTACTTCAGCAAGGAAGGCGCTTCGGGCGGCGCAAGCGTCGGAGGCGGCGGATGCGGCTGCAACTAGGCACGACGATGGATACCGCGCCCAAGATGCCACGACGCGGCGCGGTACTGGCCGCCGCGCTTGCGCTGCCCGGACTGCTGCCGGGTGCTGCACAGGCGCAGGTCACTGCACCCAACGCGACGCTGGTGCAGTTCAAGTACCTTTACTACAAGGATTATCAGGAGTCCGGCGACCGCATGACGGTGAAGTCGCCGGCACTTTATCTGCTGACGCCGATCACCGACGACTGGGTGTTCGAAATCGGCGCGGTCTACGACAGCATCTCGGGCGCGTCGCCCTACTATCACACGACCCTGTCGGGGGCTTCGGGCCTGGGCATCAAGGATGCGCGGACCGCGGTGGATGTGACAGTGACCAAGTATTTCGCGAATCGCACCTCGGTGGCGATCCGCGCGGCCTACTCGGACGAGGACGATTACCGCTCGACCGCAGGGGCCGTGACGATCCGGCATGCGACGCCGGATCAGAACACGACGTTCACTGTCGGCGGCGGCTACTCCGGCGACGAAGTCTTCCCCACCGTCGGAACCCAACCCCCGCCCACGCGGCAGAAGCGGACCTATGACGCCATCGTCGGGCTGTCGCAGGTGTTCTCGCCGAACGACACCGCCCAATTCAATTTCTATTATGCGCACCAGAGCGGCTATCTGACCGACCCGTACAAGGCGTACTGGGGCATCGACAACCGTCCGGCAACACGAGATCAATTCGCGGGGCTGGTGCGGTGGAACCACTTCTTCGATTCTGCCGATGCAACGCTGCGCATGTCCTATCGCTACTACCAGGACGACTGGGAGGTGGTGGCTAACACTGTTACGTTCGAGTGGGCGCAGACGCTGCCGGACGGTTGGCTGCTGACGCCCGGATTGCGCTACACGACGCAGAGCGCGGCGCTTTTCTACTACGACCCAGTTTACGACCCGATCCTCGGAGCGCCGTATCCGCCGGGCTATCTGAACAATCCGGGCGGCTACTACACCTCGGACCAGCGGCTCTCGGCGTTTGGTGGCATCACGGCCGGACTCAAGGTTTCCAAGGCGCTTCCGGCCGGTTGGCTGATCGACGCCAAGGCCGAATACCTCGAGCAACGCGCCGACTGGCGCCTGGGTGGCGAGGGCAGCCCGGGGCTGGAGACCTTCAAGGCGCAGATGTATCAGGTCGGCGTGACCAGAAAGTTTTAGCGCTCCTCGTGTACGCGACATCGGGCGTCACTCGTGTACGCAAGTCCCGGCAGTGCCGGGACTTGCACGTGCACTCGTTCCGATTGGATTGTCGGCTTCGCTCCGGAGCGGCCGCGCGCTCCGCCGATCGACAACTGCACGGCTCCCTCCCCGTCCCTCCCTCCGAGAGGGAGGGTTTGAGCGAAACCACCAGCCTGGCCGGTAGCATCGCGTCTCACACGAGGCGCACGTGACGCTCGCTCCCTACACCTTTGAATTCAAAGCGATGGCCTCGCGCTGCGAGGTGCGCGTGTTTGCGCCAGACGCTGAGACGGCGCGCGCGTGGTCGGATGCGGCGATAGCCGAAGTACGGCGCATCGAGACCAAGTACTCGCGCTATCGCGATGACAGCGTGACCACGGTCATCAATCGGGCGGCCGGCGGCGCGGCGGTTGCCGTCGATACCGAGACCGCCGGGCTGCTCGACTTCGGAGCCGCCCTGCATGCACAGAGCGATGGGCGGTTCGATCTCACCAGCGGCGTGTTGCGACGGGTCTGGGACTTCAAGATGCAGCGGTTGCCGACGCAGCAGCAGGTCGACGCCGTGCTTCCGCTGATCGGCTGGTCGCAAGTGGAGTGGCACGACGGCCAGGTGCGGTTGCCGCAGCCGGGCATGGAGATCGACTTCGGCGGCATCGGCAAGGAGTACGCCGCCGACCGCGCCGGCGCGATGCTGATGGAGCAGGGCGCTGCGCACGGGCTGGTCAATCTCGGCGGCGACGTGCGTGTGATCGGACCGACGCCCGATGGCGCACCGTGGCGGATCGCGATCCAGCACCCGCGCGGCCGGCCGGGAGAAACACTCGCGCGGCTCGATGTCGCCAGCGGAGCCCTCGCGACCTCTGGCGACTACGAGCGTTTCATCGTTGTGGATGGGCGTCGCTACTGCCACGTGATGGACCCGCGCAGCGGCTGGCCCGTGGGCGCCTTCCAGTCGGTATCCGTCGTGGCGCCGCTGGCCATTGCAGCCGGGGCGTGTGCCACCGTCGCCATGCTCTACCCGTTCGCCGAGGCGCTGGACTTTCTCGAGTCCCAGGGCGTGCGCTATCTGGCGATCGATGCCACCGGGCAGCGCCACGCGGCGTGACCGGCGACCGAATTCACTTCTATCCGACGACCGCCCTGGCGAGTTCGATCAGCGTCAGCGGCGCGCTGCCCTCGGCCTTGTTGTTGGCGATGATGAAGCTCTCCTGACCGCTCTTGAGCGCCACATGCATCAGGTGGACGAGGGTGCCGCGGGTTGCGATGTCCGGATCGATCAGCCGGTCGAAAGGCGCGTAGCGCGTCTTGGCATCGTCGTAGCGGAACCCCGAGTGGAGATTCCAGCGCACGACGAGTGGGCCTTTGAGGCGCCAGTCGTCGCCTTCCTCCGGCAGCGCGTCGAGCGCGCGCAGTGCCGCGCTTTGCCGCGCCGCCGCCGGCATGCGTGCGTGCACGCCGATCGTCAGACGGGTTCCCGTCTCACGCAGCATGCGGATGAAGCGCGGTGTCAGCAGTTCGGCATTGCGCAGTTCGATCGCGTACAGCGGTGAAATTTCGCCGACGCGACGGGGCAGCGCACCGAGGAACGCGCCGAGCCGGTCGATGGTCGAGTGGCCTCCGTCGCCGGTGGTCATCTCGCGCGGCAAGGGCGGCAGCTGGAACAGCAGCGGCCCCGCGTGGGATGCGAGGCCCTCGATGGCCGGTTCGACGAACTGCTCGATGGCCGTGCCGACGTCGAGGAAGTACGGATTGGGTTCGGCCGGCGCGCCGCGTTCGCCGCGCATGAACGCGTCGGCGACCAGCGCCGGGGCCTTGACCAGAAACCGGAATCCGGCCGGCACCTGGCTCGCGTAGCGCGCGAAGTCGCTGCGCGGCAACGGCTGGTAGTAGCCGCGATCGATGCCGACCAGTCGCAGCAACGGATGCTGTGCATAGGCCGTGAGTCCCACGCGCGCGAGCGCGGATTCGCTGTACGCGTCGCCGTAGACGATGCCCTGCCAGCCCGGAAAGCTCCACGACGACGTGCCGAGATGCACGCTCGCCGGCAATTGCCGCCCGAGCCGCACGAGGGCGTCGTCGACCTCGGCCGCCCGAACGCTGGCCACCCCGCGCGTGGTCGGCGGGATCTCGTCGTCGAACAGTGAATCCGGGGGGACGGCTCGCGACTGCATGGGGCGCAGTCTACGGCGGGCTACTCCTTGCGGAGCTGTTCGATCACGGCCTCGGTATCGAGCGACAGCTGCATCGCTCGCGTCGTCGGGCCCGGGCTCAGGTCGAGCGGCACGCGCAGCAGGATCATCGTGCCCGCGCCGGGAACGGATTCGACCTTCAGGAACGCGGCGATGCGCCCCGCGCGGCTCTTCATGTTCAGCATGCCGCGCCCGGTGACATTGCCGGTGGCGGCCAGCCCGCGGCCGTTGTCGGTGATGCGGATCGACAGCCACTGGGCATCGCCGTCGTGGTCGACACCGAGCGTGACGCGCACGACCCGCGCGCGGCTGTGCTTGATGGCGTTGGTCAGCGCTTCCTGCACGATGCGCAGCACGGGCAGCACGCCGTTCGGATCGATGTCGACTTCCTCCGGCAGGTTGCGCGCGTCCCACTGGAGTTCCATGCCGGCCACCTTGAGGCGCGGCTCCATGCGGAAGCGCATGTTGCCCAGCGCCGCGAGCAGGTCGGAGTCCTCGGCCGCCAGCGCATCGATCGCCAGCCGCATGTCGTCGATCGATTCGCGCAGGATCTGCGCCACCTGCTCGTTGGTCATCGCGCCGCGCTCGACCAGCATCAGCGACGACAGCAGCTGCGAGCCGAGGCCGTCGTGCATGTCCTGCATGATGCGCTGGCGCTCCTGCGCGCTGGCCTTGACGCGTTCGCTCTCGCGCAGGCGGTCGAAATTGCGCTTGAGCAGCTGTTCGCGCTCGTGGATGCGCGTTTCCAGCTCGGTGTTGGTCTTCTCGACGTCGGCGAGCGAGCGCACGAAGCGATCGATCAGCGCGGCGCCGAGCGCGATCACCAGCACCGGCGTGGCGATGTTCAGCAGCGCGGGACTGGCGAAGGGCAGCACGCCGGTGGCGACGAGGAAGTCGTGCAGCGCGGCCGCCAGCGCGATCAGCAGCGCGGCGACGATGAAGCGCAGCATCAGCGAGGTCTCGCCCAATGAGCGGCGCGCGAGCGACAGCACGCCGAGCGCCAGCGCGCCCAGCATGATCGCCAGCCACAGCGGTCCGACGGTCAGGTCGAACGAGTCGCCCGACAGCATGTAGAGCACCGGTCCCATGGACGCGAGCACCGCGATCCCGACTTCGGCGCGGCCGCGCGGTCGTCCGCTCTGGCGCCACATCGTGACGGTCGCGAGCGCAGTGAAGACCGCGGTGCCGAGGTAGAACGCCCACCGGCTCAGCTGATACGCGTCGTTCGACAGGACTTCGAAGGTCGAATCGAGCGAACGCAGGGCCCAGAAGATCGCGATCAGCGACAGCAGCCCGAACAGACTCTCGCTGCGACGGCGGAACCAGAGTGCTGCGAATCCGATCGCGAGCAGCACGGTCAGCAGCAGGGAAATCCAGCGCAGCGTGTGGCTGGCGAAGAACTCACGCCCGTAGCGCGGCTGCAGCGTCGCGGTCGACCCGACCTCGACTGCGCCGACTCCGTGCACGCCGTTGCCGTAGGAGGTGAAGATCAGCGCCTCATTGCGGCCGGCGCGCAGGAACTCCGTCGGCAGATTGATCAGGTGCGGCCGCCGCCAGCGGACGCGCTGTGCATCGGAGTCGGTCGGCAGGTCCGCCACCCGACGGCCGTTCAGGTAGATGGCGCCGCCGGTGGGCAGTCGCTGCAGCAGCAGGCCCCAGCCGTGGGTCGGCACCTCGGGCAGGTCGAAGCTCAGCCGCAGCCACAGTCCCTGGCGCGAGCCGCTCGACGACGACCATCGCATCGGCAGCGTGTGCGTCTGCCAGGCGGCGTCCGGGTTGGGCACCGTTGTGCCTTGGCCGGCGAGGAACTCGATGCTCTTGATATGCGTCGCTTCGTCGGCCACCGCCGGCGTGAGCGGCGCGAACAGGCACAGCAGCAGGACCAGCGCGCGGAGGATGCGGTCCGCGCCGCAGACAGATGCGAGGTTCATGGCGAAGCGGCCGCCGGAGAGTACGTCGGCGGGCGAGCGGAGACTCAACTGCGCAGCAGTCCCATCTGGGTGGCTTCGTACACCGCTTCGCCGCGCGAGTGCACGGCGAGCTTGCGATAGATCTTCTTGATGTGCGCGGTGACGGTGTGCGGCGAGATGCCGAGGATTTCGCCGATCTCGTTGAAGCTCATGCCCTTGGCGAGCAGCTGCAGGATCTCGGTTTCGCGCGCCGACAGCGGATTCTGCTCCGCGCCCTGCACCCGCGCCGGGGCGGTCGTGCCCATGCGGTTGCGGATCGCGCGCAGCACGCTGCGTGCGACCACCGGGCTCACCGGCGAGCCGCCGGCACGCAGCAGGCGGATGCACGAGATGACGTCGGCCGGGGCCGAGTCTTTCAGGATGTAGCCGGTCGCGCCCGCCTCGATCGACGAAACGACGTGCTGCTCGTCGCCGAACACGGTCACGACCATGATGTCGACGTCGGGCTTCTTCTGGCTGACCTGGCGGATCAGCTCGATGCCGCTGCCGTCGGGCAGGCCGAGGTCGATCAGCATGACGTCGAAGACTTCCTTGTCGACGATGGCCTGCGCCTCGCGCTTGTTGGCGGCGACGCCGACCAGCTTCATGCTGGGCTCATTTTCGACGATCTGCACGAAGCGACGCCGGAATTCCGGTTCGTCCTCGACGATGATGATCGTTATCGGCTGTTCGCTCATCCAACCCCCCAACCCTGCGAATACGCGATCATAGCCTCTGGACACCGCCGGGACATGGCCGGAGCGCCGCGGCAAATCCGGTCCAATCCCCGGACTATCGTGGCCGCCTTTAGCGTGAACAGGCGCTAGGGCGCCAGACGCGCCCGCCGCCAGGCGTCGCCATCGCGCGTGTACAGCAGCCGATCGTGCAGTCGCGAGGGCCGCCCCTGCCAGAATTCCATCGTCTCGGGCCGCACCCGGTAGCCGCCCCATTGCGGCGGCCGCGCCGGATTCAGGCCATGGCGCAGTCCCATTTCGGCCGCGCGCGCCAGCAGCCAGGCCTTGCTGGGGATCGGCTCGCTCTGCGGCGAGGCCCAGGCCCCGATGCGGCTCGTCAGCGGGCGACTGCGGTAGTACTCATCCGACTCGTCCGCGGCGATCCGCTCGACCGGGCCTTCGATCCGCACCTGGCGCTCGAGCTCGGACCAGAAGAACAGCAGCGATGCGCGCGGATTGTCGGCCAGCTCGCGGCCCTTGCGGCTGTCGTAGTTGGTGAAAAAGACAAAGCCGCGGTCGTCGTAGCCCTTGAGCAGAACCATGCGCGCGGACGGGACGCCGCTGCGGTCGGCGGTGGCGAGCGTCATGGCGTTCGCCTCCCGCAATTGCGACTTCGTCACCTCGTCCCACCAGCGCGTGAACTGGCGGATCGGATCCGGATCGGCGTGCTCGTCATCGAGAGCACCCTTCATGTAGTCGGTGCGCAGGCGTGCGATGTCGTCCATGGGTGACATTTTATGTCGCGTCGCCGTGGCGCCAGGTCGCGGCGTCGACACCGGCGTGTCGCGCAAGCCGCTCCAGGTGCGGATCGACGATGCCGTGCGAACGCAGGGCGCAGATCGTATTGACGAGGTACTCGAGGCTGGTGCCGTAGCGCCCAAAGCTGCCGCGTGCGAATACGTCCAGGATCTGGCCTTCATCGAGCCGGCCCGCGTAGTTGGGCGCGTCGCGCCGCACGACGAACGCGACGGCGGATACCAGCGACTCGTCGTCGAGACGGCATTCGAGGTGCCGCGGGGCGTACGAGTTGGTCATCATCTCGCGCTGCCAGAGCTGCGAAAACTGGCTGCGCACCGCAGTCGCCGGCACCCGGTACACGACGCCGGTGCACGAGCCGCCGCGGTCAAGCCCGGCCACGAGTCCCGGACACTGCGGCGTGCCGCGGTTGATGCGGCTCCACAGGCAGAGCCGCCGATGGTAGCCGTGCACGCGTGCCGGACGACGCATGTCGAACGAGAGTTCAGGCTTCCAGATCAGGGACCCATAGCCGAAAACCCAGAGCGCGGTCGTTCCATTCCAGTCACGCAGGAACGCCTCGAGCGAGGCTTCGAGTTCCTCGTAGCTGAGGCGTCGCGGTGATCCGTCGTCCGGGGTCATCGTGTCCGTCCTGGTCGCGGCGCTTCGAGCTTCAGTCGGCCCCATGCGCTCCAGCCGCCGCCCACCAGCGCCGTTGCCATCAGCCAGAAGCCGGCGGCCGCGCCGAGCACCGAGCCGAACGCGCCGATCACGAGCGGCAGGACCACGTGACTGCTGTTCATGATCGTCGTGCGCAGGCCGAGCGCTTCGCCAACGCGCCCCGTCGGCGATCGTTCGTGCAGCAGCGACATCACGTTGGGTTGCGCCGAGCCCAGGCCGAGCCCGAGCAGGAAGGCCACGGCCATCAAGGGAGCCATCGAACTGAAGAGCGGCATCAGCGCAAAGGCTACTGCCGAAGCGAGCAGCGTGAACAGCAGCACCTGCCATTCGTGATAGCGGCGCGACAGCGCAGGCATGGCCAGGCGGATCACGAAAGTCGCCGCGGCGAAGCTGCCGAGCACCAGGCCGATCTGCGATGCCGTCAGGCCGATGCTGGTGCCGTACACGGGAATCATGAACGACTGCAGGTCCCAGGCCATGGAGATCACGCCGCTGACGATCAGCACCGCCCGCACTTCGGTATGTCGCAGCAGTTCGAACGGGTCGGACGCTTCCGACTCCCTGCCGTGCACATCGGGCGATGGCAGTCGCCGACGCTGGGTCAGCAACAGCGCGAGGCTGGTGGCCATCAGCACGAAGATCGCGGCAAACGTCGCGCGGTGGCCGAAGGCATCGATCATGAAGCCGCTCGAGACCGGAGCGATCAGGCCGGACGTGGAAAAGCCCAGCGCCAGCACCGAAAACGCCGCCGGACGTCGCGTCGGATCCGCCAGTACGCCGACCAGGTTCTGCGCCGTCATCTGCAGGTACATGAACCCGGTGCCGAGCAGCGCCGCTGCCACCAGCAGCGGGGCGACGTCGGCCACCGCATAGGGGAATGCTGCCGGCAACAGCGCTCCGCCGGTCATCAGTGCCGTGCCGAGCAGCAGCGGACGAAAGGGCCCGACCCGGTCGAGCCAGCGGCCGGCCCGCACTGCCAGCAGCGCCGGCACCAGCGCGTAAAGCGCCATCAGCACACCGACTGTGAACGTCGAGGCATTGTTCGACAGCGCGTAGAGCGACAGCGTGACGCGCGCAGCGCCGAAGGCCGTGTGCGTCAGCACGACGAAGCCGATGATGCGGCCCAGGCTCAGCGTCATGCAGCGCCCGCAGGCGCCGGGCGCCAGGCCACCAGTGCCACGCCGGCGCAGGTCACCGCGATGCCGACCGCCGTCAGCAGTGTCGGGCGCACATCGAACATGGCCCACTCGAGCGCGACGGCGATGATCGGCGTCAGGTACAGCAGGCTGGTGACGCGCGTCGCCTGACCGCGACGCATCAGTGTGTGCAGCGCGTTGACCGCGAGGATCGAGGCCAGCACGACCAGGAACAGGATGCTGGCTACAAGGGGCCACGACCAGTCGACCGGGAAGCCCTCGACGGCGACCGCGAGTGGGGCCAGCACCAGCGCACTGGCGATGAACTGCACCGCGCCGGCCGCGCGCAGATCAACGGCCGGGCAGAAGATGCGCTGGTAGAGCGTGCCGGCGGTGATCGCTGCCAGCGCGATCGATACCGCGATCAGCGCCGGCGCTGTCAGCGCCCGCACGTCGATCTTGTGCCAGACGACGAGTGCGACTCCCAGCAGGCCGAGCGCAACGCCGAGCCACTGCGGGGGCCGGGGACGCTCGCCGAGCAGCGGTGCCGCGACCATTGCGGTGACGAGCGGCTGCAGCGCCAGGATCAGTGCCGCGATGCCGGCCGACATGCCGAGGTACTGCGCATAGTGGCTGCCGCCGAGATTGACCGCGTGCATCAGCAGCCCGGCGACGATGACGTGCCCCAGCAGGGCCCCGCGCGGCCAGTTGGGACGCGCGACCAGCGCTATCGGCAACACCAGTGCGATGCCGAAGATGAAACGCAGGGTCAGGAACGTGAATGGTGGCGCGTACTGCAATCCGACCTTGGTCGCCAGGTATCCCGAGCCCCAGACGGTGACAAAGAACCAGGCCAGCAAGTGGCTGGAGTCGAAGGGTCGGGAGGCGCTCACGACCGGATTCTTGCAGACGCCGAAGCCGCCGCTGCGCCGCCGGCCGCCAGATCGCCGTCCCGGGGCGACAGACTATCGGCCAATTAGCGAAATTGAATTGGAAAGGCCTGGTCGATAGCCTCAATATTCAGTCCTCAGATTCGATTCCCCCTACCCATCCAATCAAGGACGAACACCATGTCGATCATCAACACCCCGGTCCAGCCCTTCAAGGCCCAGGCCTTCCACAACGGCAAGTTCATCGAAGTCACCGACCAGTCCCTCAAGGGCAAGTGGTCGGTGCTGGTGTTCATGCCCGCGGCCTTCACCTTCAACTGCCCGACCGAAGTCGAGGACGCCGCCGACAACTATCACATGTTCAAGACGCTCGGCGCCGAGGTCTACATCGTCACGACCGACACGCATTTCGCGCACAAGGTGTGGCACGAGACCAGCCCGGCCGTGGGCAAGGCGAAGTTCCCGCTGGTCGGCGACCCGACGCACACGCTGACGCGCATGTTCGGCGTGCACATCGAGGCCGAAGGTCTGGCGCTGCGCGGCACCTTCGTCATCAACCCGGACGGCGTCGTCAAGACCGCCGAAATCCACGACAACGCGATCGCGCGTGACGTCAAGGAAACGCTGCGCAAGCTGCAGGCCGCGCAGTACGTCGCCAACAACCCGGGCCAGGTCTGCCCCGCCAAGTGGCAGGAAGGCGCGAAGACGCTGACGCCGTCGCTCGACCTCGTCGGCAAGATCTGATCGATCCCGTTAGTCATCGCCTCCGCCGGCTGCACGCCGGCGGGGGCGTCACTTTGTCTCACCTCGGAGTTCGCCATGTTGGACGACACCCTCAAGACCCAGCTTGCCGCGTACCTGCAGCGACTTACGGACACGGTCGAGATCGTCGCGTCGCTCGACGAGCGTGAAGCCTCGCGCGAGATGCGCGAACTGCTCGACGAGATCGCGGCGCTGAGCCCGCTGATCCGCGTGCGCCATGACGGCCAGGATGCGCGCCGGCCGTCGTTTTCGATCAGCCGTGCCGGCCACGACATGGGCGTGCGCTTCGCCGCGATTCCGATGGGCCACGAGTTCACGTCGCTGGTGCTGGCGCTGCTGCAGGCCGGCGGCCATCCGCCGAAGCTCGAACAGGAAGTCATCGAGCAGATCCGGTCACTGGAAGGCGAGTTCGCCTTCGAGACCTACATGTCGCTCACCTGCCATAACTGCCCGGACGTCGTGCAGGCGCTGAACCTGATGGCGGTGCTCAACCCGCGCATCCGCCACGTCGCGATCGACGGCGGGCTGTTCAAGGACGAAGTCGAGGCGCGCCAGATCATGGCGGTGCCGATGATCTTCCTGAACGGCCAGCCGTTCGGCTCCGGCCGCATGGAGATCGGCGAGATCCTCGCGAAGATCGACACCGGCGCAGCGGCGCGCGATGCGAAGAAGCTGGCCGCGAAGGACGTGTTCGACGTGCTGATCGTCGGCGGCGGACCCGCCGGCGCGGCCGCCGCCGTGTACGCGGCGCGCAAGGGCATCCGCACCGGCATCGTCGCCGAGCGCCTCGGCGGCCAGACGCTGGACACGCTGGGCATCGAGAACTTCATCTCGGTGCTCGAGACCGAGGGACCGAAGTTCGCCGCGGCGCTCGAAGCGCATGCGCGCCAGTACGACGTCGACATCATCGGCGGCCAGCGGGTCGAGTCGCTCGAGCCCGCGGCCACGCCGGGTGGCGTGACCACGGTGACGCTCGCCAACGGCGCGCAGCTGAAGGGCAGGACGGTGATCCTGTCCACCGGCGCGCGCTGGCGCAACGTCAACGTGCCGGGCGAGCAGGAATACCGCAACAAGGGCGTGGCCTACTGCCCGCACTGCGACGGGCCGCTGTACAAGGGCAAGAAAGTCGCGGTGATCGGCGGCGGCAACTCGGGCGTCGAGGCGGCGATCGATCTCGCGGGCGTCGTCGAACACGTCACGCTGATCGAGTTCGCCGACCAGCTGAAGGCCGACGCCGTGCTGGTGAGCAAGTTGAAGAGCCTGCCGAACGTGGTCATCCACACGAACGCGCAGACCACCGAGATCACCGGTGACGGTCAGAAAGTCACCGGGCTGCGCTACCGCGATCGCGCGAGCGGCGCCGAGCGCGAGGTCGAACTGGCCGGCGTGTTCGTGCAGATCGGACTCGTGCCCAATACCGAGTGGCTACGCGGCACCGTCGAACTGTCGAAGCACGGCGAGATCGTGGTCGACGCGAAGGGCGCGACGAGCGTGCCGGGTGTGTTCGCCGCCGGCGACGTGACGACGACGCCGTACAAGCAGATCATCATCGCGGCGGGCGAGGGGGCGAAGGCGGCGCTGTCGGCGTTCGACCACCTGATCCGCCACGGGACCGGTGTAGAGGCAGCCGAAGTCGCTGCGCCCTTGCTGCAGGCTGCCTAGGAACTGCGGAGCCGACGGGCTTCGCCTTTGCTCCGGGCCCAGGGCGTTCGGGGGTTGCGGTCCGGGTTTACTTTGACGAACCTGGCGCTCCCTGCTCGAACACGACCATGCCCGACGGCACCGTGACCCAGGAGCGTTTGGACCGGACCCAGATGTGACGCTGAATGGCGGGCCATTCGGGATCGTCCAGTGTTCCGACGGCAATGGCCTTCAGCCCGGGTCGTATCTGCACCGTATGGCTGACGGTCGTCCCGCACCTGGGGCAGAACTGAGTGCGCAGCCACCGGCCCGTCTCGTCGGAGCGATGTTCGTAGTCCGTCAGCTCTCCGTTCAGGAGCGTGACCCTGTCCTCAGCAAAGTAGGCAACTGTGCCGAACGCGCTGCCGGTGCGCCGCTGGCAGAAGCGGCAATGGCAGATCTGGCAAATCTCGGGTTCGCCCTGCACGCGGTAACGGACCGAACCGCAGGCGCATCCGCCTTCATGCAGAGCGTTCATTTGCCCTCCGCTTCGATGTCGATCTGCGGGAAAAGTCGGCGCGCCTTGACGGTTTGACACGAGGCTCGCACCGCGCCTTGCTGCGCTTGCTGATGTCGTCGCGCGCCTCGCCTCGTAGCCAATCGAGGAACGTCCCGCTCGGTTCGGCCGGAACGCCGTGCGCTACGACGATGTAGAAGCGACCCGACCGCACGACGCCGGCGTCGCCCAGAGGCGAGACAAGGACGCCCTGATGCATGTGGCTCGACAGATGCGGCCATCTGCCGATGGCAAGTCCTCCGCCCGCCAGGGCCGCCGCAATGACCTGATCGTAGTGAGTAAAGCGCAACGACCCGGCGGGCTTCAGGCCGCGCACCTTCATCGCGTCCAGCCATTGATGCCAGTCGTACCAGGGATGTCCGTTGCGCACCGTTTCAAAGTCCAGCAGCACGTGTTGCGCCAGATCGGCGACAGTGCCGATGGGCCGATCCGCCGTTTGCAGCAAAGCCGGCGAGCAGACGGGAAACGTCTCGTAGTCGAAGAGAGGCTCGCCCGCCGGCGGAGTCGTTCCATTAGGCGCATAGCGGATCGCTATGTCGATCTGCTCGCGTGCGATGTCGAGATTGTCATTGCTGGCGACGATCCGCAGTCGGATCTCCGGATGAAGGCGCGCAAAGGCCGGCAGACGCGGGCCTAGCCACAGTGATGCGAACGGCACCGTGGCCGTGATCGAGAGATTCCGCCCGGCCCCTGCGATCTGCTCGGTCGTCGAATCGATCAATCTCAGGGCCTCTTCGACAGCGCGAAAGAGCTGGCCCCCGGTCTGGGTCAGGCGCAGTGCGCGGTTTGCCCTGGTGAACAAGTCAGCGCCGAGTTGTTCCTCGAGCGCCTTTACTTGCTGGCTGACCGCCGACTGCGTGACACACAACTCGCGCGCCGCGAGCGTGAAGCTCAAGTGGCGCGCCGCCGCACAAAAGCCGCGCAACAGATCGAGAGACAGACGCGGCGTGCGCTGCGGTTCCATCAGTTCGTCTTATGCGAGCCGCAAGAATTCATCGTTTGAACAAAGGAGTCAACGGCCGAACAATGCAACCACTTTAGATCAACGCCGTCCGACGGCCAAGGAGCTGAAGATGAAAAGTCCTTGTACGCCTCACGTCAGGTTCCACTTGCTGTCTGCACTTGCGCTCGTCGCCGCTTGCGCGACCGTGACTGCCGCGTCGATGGATGCACGCATTGTCGTCAGGTCCGATGCCGTCTCGTTCCAATCGACGATGTATGGGAGCCTCGATGCGCTGGAAGCCGCGGTACGGGCTTCCCGTCCCACCGTTGCCGAAGTCGATATCTGCGGAGCCGAGGCGTCACTTGTTGCGATGGCTGTCGTTCATCACCTGAGCGACTTGCCTCTGCGCCTGCGACCGCTGGACGAGAATGACCCCGCGTGCCGGGCGCGGGCGTTGGCGATGCCCGCCAGCCAACGGGCGACGTCAGGGCCGGCGGACATCGACGTCGCCGCCGTGAAGCGCTATTGGCAGCAGGTTGCGCCCTGACTCCGGGCAATGCGACTGCGCTTCACCCGGAGTTGGCGACAGCGTGGTCTGTCGATGTCTACTGCGGCTGGAAGCCGCTCGCGCGGATGATGCGTGCCCAGGCCTGCGCGTAGGCACGCTCGCGGGCCGCGAGTTGCGCCTGTGGCAGCAAGCCGACCGTCAGTCCCAACGCAGTGAGCTTGTCCTTCACTTCGGGCGAAGCAATGACGCGGGCCAGTGCGCCGGCGAAGCGATCGATCTCGACCTGGGGCGTACCTACCGGTGCAAAGAAGGCGTAGTACGGCACATCCTCGAAACCGGCGAGGCCAAGCTCGGCAAACGTCGGCACATCGGGCATCGCGGCCTGCCGCGCACTGCCGAGAACTGCAACGACACGCAGCTTGCCGGCCCGGTGGTTCTCGACGAACTCGGGAACCGAGCCGATGCCCGCCGGGATCTGGTTGCCCAGCATGTCGCCGATCATCGGCGCACTGCCGCGGTAGGGCGCTGCGACGAGGTCGAGCGAGTACTTCTCGCCGATGACCTTGACCAGGAACTCCGGCACCGACGCGGGCGCCGGCACACCGACCGCCGATTTGCTGCCCTGCGCCTTCACCCACGCGATGTAGTCCTTGAACGACTTCGCCGGAGTCCCGCCGGACAGCGCCAGCGCGTTGACGAAAGTGGCGAAGCCCGCCACCGGGACGAAGTCGCGCGCCGGATCGAAGCCCGGGGTCTTCACCACGAGCGGCAGGATAGAGATCGTATGGTCATGCGAGATGAAATAGGTGGTCCCATCCGGCGCAGCCGCCTTCAGTGCCTGCGCGGCGATCTGTCCGCCGGCGCCCGGACGGTTCTCGACGATCACCGGGGCGCCGAGTTCGTCTTTCAACCGATCGCTCAGCGTGCGCGCGATGGCGTCGGTGCCGCCGCCCGGCGGGAACCCGACGAGGATGCGGATCGGCCTGGAAGACTGC
>CAVWFH010000010.1:0-38678 GCA_963754065.1 uncultured beta proteobacterium
AACCGGTCAAGGCTGTAGTCGTGGCAGATCAGCTGCTCGCGCCACTGGAGACGAAGCCGAACCTTGAAGCATTGCTGCAGGTTCGAAACTACAGGGTGTACTTCCCGATACGTCAGGGTCTGCTGCGGCGAACGATCGGCCACGTCAGGGCGGTCGACGGCATCTCGTTCGATCTGGCACCCGGACGGACCCTGGCACTGGTCGGGGAGTCCGGCTGCGGCAAGACCACGACCGGCAAGGCACTGGTGCAGCTGTTGCGCGGCGTCGCACGCATCGAGGGCGCCGCACTGCTCGGAGGTGCTCCCCTCGACCGGCTCGAAGGCGATGCGTTGCGCGACGCCCGGCGCAACATCCAGATCATTTTCCAGGACCCCTATTCATCTCTGAACCCGCGCATGCGGGTGCAGGAAATCCTCGAAGAGGGCCTGCTGGCGCTGCGGCCGGACATCGCTCCTGGCGACCGATCGGCACGTATCCGGGCAATGGTGGATCGCGTCGGGCTGCGCCAGGATGCACTCTCGCGATACCCGCACGAATTTTCCGGCGGCCAGCGCCAGCGACTGGCCATTGCCCGCGCGCTGGCCGTTGAACCCAGACTCATCGTCTGCGACGAGCCCACCTCCGCGCTCGATGTCTCGGTGCAGGCGCAGATCCTCAATCTGCTCCAGGACCTGCAGGCCGAGTTCGGAATCGCATATCTCTTCATCACTCACAATTTCGGTGTCGTCGAATACCTGGCCGACGACATTGCGGTGATGAAGGACGGCCGCATCGTCGAGCATGGCGACGCGTCGTCGTTGCTGTCCTCTCCCAGCGACCCTTACACCCGAGCGCTGCTCGCCGCCGTGCCACGTTTGTTGCGCACTCACTGAGCCGTTTGCAGCGGGTCGGGTTTTCCCGCAAGGCCTTGCTCCGCTCTCCCCGCGTTGTTGGAATAACGCGACGCGTCGCCGCACTTCGTCGCGCGATTTTCGAAAAGTACTTTGCGGGACGATGACTTTGATTACGCTCCCGCGCACGGCACGGCGGTCTTTGCGCCAATGTTTAGTCGCTGCGCTGAATCATCCTTTGGAGGGGAAAACCATGCTTAAAAGAACCAAGCTCAGCTTGGCGGTCGGGGCTGCGCTCAGCGCAGGACTGACTGGCTTTGTGCCGGTCTCGCTAGCACAGACACCGACGCCAACCGTGCGGCAGGACCGCGTGGAGATCACCGGCTCGCTGATCCGGCGCATCGAAGGCGAAACGTCGCTTCCGGTTGTTACCCTGAACGTTTCCGAGCTGGAAAAGGCGGGCGTCACAAACGCGGAGCAGGCCGTTAAGTTCATCACCCAGCAACAAGGCGGCGCTGTCTCGTCCGGATCAGTGAGCGCCGGCAACGGTGCCGCAGCCTATGCCGACCTGCGTTCGCTGGGCGCGAACCGCACTCTCGTACTGCTTAACGGCAAGCGTGTCGTCAACAATCCGTTCTCGAGCGCAGCGGTTGACCTCAATACTCTGCCGACCTCCGTTATCGAACGAATCGAAGTTCTTCCGGACGGCGCCTCTGCTACTTATGGTACCGATGCCATCGCAGGCGTGATCAACTTTATTACCCGCAAGGAGTATCGGGGCCTCACGGTTGCAGGCGAAGTGCAGTTGCCCGAGGAAGGTGGCGGTGAGATCTACGTGGCAAGCGCCCTGGGCGGCTATGGTGACCTGGCCACGCAAGGATGGAATGTCTACGGCGGGCTGAATTATCGCAATCAGTCGCCATTGAACGGGACCGAACGCGATTTCATGCAGTCGTCCTATATCCCCAGCCAAGGCTTCAACGGAACCAGTCCGACGACGTTTCCGGCGAACTATAGCCAGACGTTCGGCACGCCCGCGGTGACGACGATCCCAAATACGAATCCCTCGCTGCCGGGGTGCTTTCCGCCCTCGTCAATCCGCATTGGTACGGCGACTGCATGCGCAGCTGACACCCAGTTGTTTACAAATGTGATTCCGGAACAGGAGCAGTGGTCTGCGTTCCTGCGAGGCGCCCTGGCGCTCGGTGATCACAACACACTGTCAGCCGAGTACTTCTGGGCCCGCAATACGATCTTTCAGCAGATCGCACCGTCGCCCGAGGGCGGCCTGACGATGCGTCCGGTCAGCCCTTTCTACCCGGGCAATGGCATTACGCCGATCACCAACCCGGCACTCAACCCGGCTCAGAATATTTCGGTCTCCTGGCGCACCACGGTCCTAGGCCCTCGCACGACCGAAACGGAAAACAATACGCAGCGCTTTGTCCTCGGGCTAGATGGCAGTGCCGCGGGTTGGGACTACAACGTCGCCGCCCTGTGGTCGAACGCGAAGATCACTAACACATTCACGAATGGCTACCCGAAGACCCAGCCTTTGCGCAACGGCGTTTCCGGTACGTCAGGCGCACCGTTCCTCAATCCGTTCGGCGACCAGACCGCGGCCGGCCTGGCCTACATGCAGGCCAATCAGGTTCTCGGCGAGATGCAGAACGGCGAAGGCAACCTGTGGCAGATCGGCGGCGTCGGCTCGACGCAGTTCGGCAGCCTGGCCGGTGGGCCGATGTCTTTGGCACTCGGCGCGGAGTTCCGCCGGGAAGACATGGTCTACAACACCAACGTCGCTGAAGCCAGCCAGGCAGCGAGTTCGGGTCTGGCCGGCGCAGGTGCGCTTCGCGAAGGCGATCGGGACATCTGGGCTGTCGCGCTGGAGATGAACTTCCCGGTGCTCAAGAACCTGGAGCTCGGACTGGCGGTCCGTTACGACGACTACAGCGATTTCGGGGGCACGACTAATCCGAAGGTGTCATTCCGCTACACGCCGGTCGACATGCTTTTGCTGCGCGGTTCCTACAACACGGGATTTGCGGCGCCGTCGATGACGAATCTGTACCTGCCGCAGCAGACGACGTTCACAGCCACTCGCTACAACGATCCGGTGCTGTGTCCGAACGGCGTAGTGAATGCGGCGGCAGGCGGCATTGCATCGCGTGACTGCGGCATCCAGTTCCAGCAGCTGCAAGGCGGCAACGCCGACCTGCAGCCAGAGACGTCGGATGCCTGGACGGTGGGATTCGTGTTGCAGCCGACCGCTGAAGTCTCCTTTGGAATGGACTACTGGAACTACCACATTGAGGACTCGATCAGCGTGCTTGGGGATCAGACGATCTTCGCCGACCCGACCAAGTACGCCAGCCTGTATGTCCGCTGCAGCCAGGCGCCTGCGGCACGACAGCAAGCTATCGGTGCGTGCCAGGTTCCGGGCGGCGATCCCCTCGCCTACGTCATCAATACCAACCAGAATCTTGGCGACGTGGAAACCAGCGGTATCGACTGGCAGTTCAACTGGACGGGGGCTGCCAACGAGTGGGGTCGACTCAACCTGGGCATTCGCGGAACGTATGTGTTGAATTACGAGTTCCAAGTCGAGCCCAACGGCACTTGGTACAACCCGGTCGGCAATTACAACGCCCAGTTCGCCGGACCGGTTCTTCGCTACCAGCAGGTAACCAGCTTCGGTTGGCAGTGGCAGGCTTGGTCGGTCAACCTGTTCAATCGCTACCAGTCGGGATATTTCGACCAGAACGGTGGCAGCGTGAGCGTGCCTTATCGCCAGCACACCGTCGGCAAGTCCTCTATCTGGAATCTGTCGGGTACCTGGACGGGGTACAAAGGGCTGACCCTTCAGGCCGGTGTCCTCAATCTGCTCAATACTGACCCGGAGTTCACCAACCAGGCATCACGCTTCCAGGCGCGCGGCTACGACGACCGGTTCTCCAACCCGCTGGGCCGCACCTGGACACTGGCGGCGAAGTACAGTTTCTTCTAAGCAAGAACTCGCAGTTCCACTCAAAGGTGGGCGCCTCCAGGCGCCCACCCTTTTTTGTCCCGACTGTTCTGACCTGAAACGGCAGTGCGTGTCGCACCGCAGCAATGAATTCAACTGTTGGATCGGCGAGACAGCGGCGGATCGGTCCGTCGCTTCAGAGCCGTGTTTTGCATTTCACTCTGATGACTTTCGTTACTCTCGCGGGGTACCGAGAAGGGCCAAATGCTAGGGAAAACCTCAGGGTTCTCCGGACGCGCCGGCCCGTTCGGGCATCCAACTGGAGGATTCCTATATGTTGAAAAGAACGCGACTAAGCCTCGCGGTCAGCGCCGCTTTCGGAGCCGGCCTCGTCAGCTTTGCGCCAGTGTCTCTTGCACAGACACCCATGGTGACTCAGGACCGCGTGGAGATCACCGGCTCGATGATTCGCCGCAGCCAGGCCGAGACGGCGTTGCCGGTCACCACGATTGACGTCGAGGAACTGAAGAAGGCGGGCGTCACGACGGCCGAGCAGGCGATGACCTTCATCGCTGAAAACCAGAGCGCAACCAATACGACCAACTCGGTGGGTGCCAGCAACGGCGCTGCCTCGTTCGTCGATCTGCGCGGCCTTGGACCGGCGCGCACGCTGGTGCTGCTCAATGGGCAGCGCGTTGTCAACAACCCCTATCTTGGCGTCGCGGTCGACCTGAACACGATCCCGACCGTCGCGATCCAGCGCATTGAAGTGCTGCGCGACGGCGCATCGGCCGTCTACGGTACGGATGCGATCGCCGGCGTGGTCAACATCATCACGCGCAAGGAATACGAAGGCGTCTCGGTCGCCGGCCAGGGCACGTGGCCGTCCGAAAACGGCGGCGAACAGTACTCGGCGAGCATCCTTGGCGGCTTTGGTTCGCTCGCCAAGCAAGGCTGGAACGTGTTCGGCGGCTTCACCTATACGAAGCAGGAAGAACTGAAGGCGACGGACCGCAGCTACACCGGCACCGGCCTGATCCTCGACAAGGGCCTGGCCAAGACCAGCGGCACCAGCTTCCCGGCCAACTACAGCCAGTCGTCGACCAGCGTGTCGACCAACCCGACGCTGCCGAACTGCCAGCCGACGTCGTCGGTGCTGGTACCGGATGTCTACGGTCCCGAACAGCTGCCGCTATGACTACACGCAGCGGATCCAACTGATACCGGAACAGGAGCAGTGGTCGTTCCTCGGCCGCGGCACGGTCGCGCTCGGCGCGAACAACCAGGTGTTCCTCGAGTACTTCCGCGCCTACAACGAGGTCAGCACGGCGATCGCACCGACGCCGCTGACCGGGCTGTCGATGACGCCAAACAACCCGTTCTATCCGGGTAACGGCGCCAACCCGATCACAAACCCGGCACTGAATACCGCAGCCCCGATCTCGGTTGGCTGGCGGATGGAGCCGGCGGGCCAGCGCATGCAGCGCGTCGAGAATACGACCGACCGCGTGATGCTCGGTCTGGAGGGCTCGGGCGCCGGCTGGACCTACAACGCTGTTGGCTACTACTCCGGTGCGACGGTTGACCAGTTCTTTACCGACGGTTATGTCAGCGCCCCGAAGATCCGCGACGGCATGGCAGGACTGAACGGTGCGCCGTTCCTGAACCCGTTCGGCAACAACTCGGCCGCCGGCACGAGCTACATCACATCGAGCAAGGTGATTGGCCAGGTGCAAGCGATCGACGGCGACATCTGGGGCATCAACGCCAACGCCCAGCGGGAAATCTTCAGCACCAGTGCTGGCCCATGGGTCCTGGCAGTCGGTGGCGAGTACCGCAAGGAAGAAGTCAGCTACACGAACAACTTCACGCTGATCCGCCAGGCCGCCAGCTCGGGCCTGGAACTGGCTGAGGATTCCGCCGGCGACCGCAACGTGTACGCGTTGCTGGCCGAAATCAACATCCCGGTGTTGAAGACGATGGAGCTCAACTTCGCGCTGCGTTACGACGACTACAGTGACGTCGGTTCCAACGTGTCGCCGAAGGTCGCGTTCCGCTGGCAGGCGATGGACAACCTGCTGCTGCGGGCGTCTTACAACCAGGGCTTCCGCGCTCCGACGCTGTACGACATCTACTCGCCGAACTCGATCACCTTCACGGCCGACGCCTGGGACGACCCGGTGCTGTGCCCGGACGGTGTCCCGGTGGCGGGTGCCGACGCGGCACGTGACTGCGGCCAGCAGTTCCAGAGCCAGCAGGGAGGCAACAAGGCGCTGGAGCCGGAGACGTCAGACTCCTGGTCGCTCGGCCTGGTGTTCGACGTCACGAAGAACGTCTCGGCGAGCGTCGACTACTGGAACACGAAGGTCAAGGATACGGTCGGTGTGATTCCGGAGACCTCGATCTTCACCGACCCGGCGAAATACGCGAACCGCTTCGTGCGTTGCAGCCAGTTGACGCCCGCCCAGCAGGTAGCACTGATCTCGACCTGCGGTGGCCAGAACGCCGTGGATCCGCTGGCGTACATCGTCCAGACCCAGGAAAACCTGGGCGACATCAAGGCACAGGGCCTGGACTTCAGCCTGCAGGCACGTCAGCCGACCGAGTACGGCAACTTCATGTTCTCGCTGCAGGGCACCTACCTGCTGAAGTGGGAGCAGCAACTGGAAGCCGGCGGCGAGTACTACAACGCACTCGGGATCTATTCGCAGGATCTGGGCTTCCCGGCCTTCCGCTGGCAGCACGTCATCATGGCCGGATGGAACACCGGTCCGTGGTCGGTCAATCTGTTCAACCGCCTGAAGAGCTCGTACTGGGATCAGAACCTGCCGGAGTTTGGCGCGCCGTACGACGAGAACACCGTCGGCGGCTACTCGCTGTGGGACCTGTCCGGCTCGTGGCAGGGCTTCAAGGGCCTGACGGTGACCGCCGGCATTCTCAACATGTTTGACGAGAAAGCGCCGTTCTCCAACCAGGGCGCCACGTTCCAGGTGGGCTACGACCCGCGCTTCGCGACGCCCATTGGCCGTCAGTACTTTGTGCGTCTCGGCTACGAGTTCAAATAAGCACTACCTGCAGCAACATCGAAAGGCCCGCTTCGGCGGGCCTTTTTTTTGGTCGCCGCATTTGGCGAGGTGATCCAATGCACCAGAAGCAGAAAGCCCGGCCGAAGGCGGGCTTTCTGTGGGTGTTGTTTCTCGCTTGCCCTGCGCGCAGGCTGCCGCGGGACCGGGCGCGGCGCGCCTCGCGCGCTCGTCGCTCAGTTGATCCGCGGTGCCGTCACGGTCACGCGCTCGAGCGCGATGACCTGCATGCCGGCCTCGTCGCGCGGCTGCATGCCGGCCACGGTGCTGCCCAGCACGACGGCGCTGGTCAGGACGGCCACGACCAGGGCGGTGACCCGGGCGGAAACGGAAGCGGTGTAGGTGGCGTTGTGGTGGCGTTCATGGTGCGGTCCTTTCGTGAAGCAAGTGCGTTGTCGATGGGTGCACTGTAGGCATCACGAACGAGACTTTCGAGCGACTTGCGACCGGCTGCGCAATATCGCGGCGTGAACTGCAAAGCGGGTTTCGTCGCGCTCAGGCGCCCTTGTGCAGTTCATCCGGCCCAGATGCAGTTCGTCGCCGCCAGCGGCAGTTCACGCCGCTTTTGCGCGTGTACCGGCGGCACAGTGCTTGCGGCGGCGTGCGGCGCGAATTGAAGGCGCCGCAAGACTTTCTGTATCGCCTCGGTTAGGTCGGCGCGTGAATCTGCCGGCCTGGCACACCGGCTTCTTCCATGGAGCGAACGGTGCGAACACGATGAAATGCACCTCATCCGCTGACTGGCGGGCAACCTAGCCGCATCTGGAGGACATCATGAAAGACAAACTTGCCCAACGCTCCGTCGCTGCCGCTGCCGCCGCCGTCGTGACGTTCGCGATCTTCAGTGCCGTCGTGGCCGTTGCCGAGCACGAGAAGGACCAGGCCGTTTTCCTGGCGGCCCGGATCAAGCCACAGGCACTGGCCGAAACGGCGACCGAGACGAAGCAGCGCTGACCACGCACCCGGTTGATTCGCGGCACGCCGCGCCCGTTGACTTGATCGTCCTGGCCCCCTGCACTTAGGGGCCAGGACGACCGTCGCGTTTCAACGGAGTTCCATCCCGCCAGAGCCGATGGCGAGTGTCCCTTCCGGCCTCCAATGCCACCCGGCCCATCAGGCGCCTGATGTGCGGCGATATTGCTTGCGTTGCGCCAAACCGGGGTCCGCCGATGCGAGCCAGACTAGATGCTCACGCAGACGCCTGGTCGTCGCGGAAGTCAGTCCGCCGGCCAGGCACGACGATGGAGCGGGGCTGGACCCTGAATGACGATGAGACACACAGTGGCAGTCGGAACACTGGCGCTGGGCCTGCTCGCAAGTGCCGGCAGTGCGTGGGCCCAGGTAGCGGAGTACAAGGTCGTTGGCGATGGCATCCCGCAGTCGCTGACCGGCAAGCCGGGTGATGCAGCGCGTGGCCGGGCATTGCTCGTCAAGCGTGGCGCGGCCAATTGCCTGACCTGCCATTCGATCAAGGACAAGGACATGCAGCCCGGCGGCAAGCGCGGGCCGGCGCTCGACGGCGTGGGCGCGGCGCTGACGCCGGCTCAGTTGCGCTTGTCGGTCGTCGATTTCTCGCGCGTCACGCGCGGCGCGGCGATGCCGAGCTTCCACAAGTCCGGCATCGGCCAGGGCGATGCTCCGAAACTTTCGGCGGCAGAGGTTGAAGACGTGGTCGCCTACCTGGCTTCACTGAAGTAATCGCAAGGCCTGCGGTGCCGCAGGTGACTGACGGCCCAGGAGAAGTGCGACCGTGCGCAGGGCAACCTTCTGAGCCCGGCTCCCGCGCGGCGTTTGATAACGTTAGACGCGCGTCCAGAGGCGCGCGAGATCCGCCGCGCCGTCCGACCCCTTCACACCCCGGAAGGCCTCGTTCGCCTTGGCCTTGTTGCCGGCTCTCAGGTAGGCGATGCCCAGGTGCAACCGGGCATCGTCGACGTGTTTGTGTCCGCCCTTGGCAATGCCCTTCTGCATCAGCGCGATGCCCTTGTCGTACTGGCCGAGGCCCGTGTACGCCATGCCAATGCGCACCAGGGCATTGGCATCGTCCGCAGATTCGGCTTCGGACTTCGCGAGATCCCGGGGCGCGTCGGCGGCCCTTTGCGTAGCCAGCGCCTGCAGGCGTTTCTGCCGCTCGGCCTCTGCCCCCTTGCCGACGATGCCGCGGGCAAAGCCCTCGTCGATGACTGCCTTGGCCTCCGCAGCCTGGCCATTTTGCAGCGCAAGCTGGGTCATTTCGACATAGTCCTCGGCCGTTTCGAGCGTCTTGGTCTCGCGTCTGAGCCGCATGACGTCAAACGTGAGGCGGCCCGAGAAACCGGGCTTGCTCTGGATGCGGCCGAGCACGATCGCCCAGTATTCCTGCTTCGGATAATTGCTGACGAGCTTCTCGAGCACGGCTGACTGCCCGGCATTGTTGCCCGTCCGGCGCAGCGCGTCCGACAGGCGCAGAAGGTCCGCCTCTTCGGGGCGGCGCCCGGCCTTCTCCGCCGCCTCGATGGCGGCCTGCGCGTCACGCGCGATCGCGCCGAAGTCACCCGACTGCGAGTTGACGTAAGCCAGCAACTTGTCGAGGTCGGCCGCATTGCCGCCCAGCTGCTTGGCCTTCTGTGCCCACTCGCGTGTCTTGTTCCAGTCCTTCACCTGCGAGTACAGGTGAGCGAGCTGCTCGGCCGTTTGCGCCTGTTCGGCCGGGCTGAGCTTGCCCGACGCCATCGTCGCCTCGAATGACTTGATGGCGGTCTGCGGCTCGCCTGCGCGCGCCGCCGCGGCACCGCGCATGCGGTCGACCGTCAGCTGCTCGGCGGGCGTCTTGTTGGCGACCGCGTCGGCCTCGCGTACCTTGGCCAGCGCCTCCTTGGCGCGGCCCGCCTTGAGCAGCTCCGAAGCCTGTTGCAGCGGCTTGCCGACCTCGGGGCGCAACTGGGCGTGCGCAACGTGAACGCTCGCGGCCAGCGCGAACACCATCAGGGCGCGGATCAGCAGCTTCATCGACGCGCTCAGCGAACGAACTGCTCGTTGCCCACCAGGCCGAGCTTGGTCACGCCGAGTCGCTGGGCCGACGCCATGACCGCGGCGACGTCCTTGTACTCGGCTAGCTTGTTCGGACGGAGATGGACCTCCGGCTGCACCGGCTGGGCTGCGGCGTCGGTCAGGCGGGCCTCGAGGGCGGCCCGATCGGCCACCACGTCGCCGTTCCAGTAGATCGTGCCGTCGAAGTCGACGTCGACAGTAATGACCACCGGCTTCTCGGTCGGCGGCGGCGGCGTGCCCACCGGCATGTTGAGGTTGACCGAGTGCAGCTGGATCGGAATCGTGATGATCAGCATGACGAGTAGCACCAGCATCACGTCGATCAGCGGCGTGGTGTTGATCTCGACCATCACGTCCGGATCCTGCGAACCGCCGCCCGAACCGACATTCATTCCCATTACATTTCTCCTCGAACCGGTACGGCGATCAGCCGCCGCGCGGCGGTGGCTCGGTCACGAATCCGATCTTCTGGATCCCGGCACGCTGGGCGGCGAACACGACGCGTCCGACAAACTCGTAGCGGCCGGCAAGATCACCACGGATGTGAACCTCCGGCTGCGGCTGGATGACTGCAACCTTCTTCAGTCGATCCAGCAGCTCGTCGTTGTCACGCACCGGCTGCAGGCCCCAGAAGACGTCGCCGTCCTTGGTGACCGCAATCTCGATGTTCTCCGGCTTGGTCTGCCGCGGGAGGTTGATTTCCTCCGGCAGCTTCAGCGGTACCGACTGCGTGATGACCGGAATCGTGACCAGGAAGATGATCAGCAGCACCAGCATCACGTCGACCAGCGGCGTGGTGTTGATCGTCGAGATGGCTTCGTCTTCGCCGCCGTCTTCCGACGCGATATTCATCGCCATGGGGAGTCTCCGTCGGCCCGGCGCTCAGCGCGCGGCCGCAGCCTTCATTTCAACCTTGCGACCCAGCAACACCGCATGCAGATCCGAGCCGAAGGCGCGGACCGTCTCCATCGCGGTCTTGTTGCGGCGGACCAGCCAGTTGTAACCCATGACCGCCGGCACCGCGACCGCCAGGCCGATGGCCGTCATGATCAGCGCCTCACCCACCGGACCCGCGACCTTGTCGATCGACGCCTGGCCGGCAATGCCGATGGCGGTCAGTGCGTGATAGATGCCCCACACCGTCCCGAACAGTCCCACGAACGGCGCCGTCGAACCGACCGTCGCAAGGAAGGCGAGTCCGTCCTGCTGACGGCTCTGTACGGTGTCGACCGCGCGCTGCACCGACATCGTGACCCAGGTATTGAGGTCGATGTTTTCGGTGAGCGCACCCTCGTGGTGTTCGTTGGCGGCCAGTCCGGTCTCGGCGATGTAACGGAAGGCGCTGCCATCCTTGAGCTTCTTGGCACCCTCCTTCAGCGACGCGGACTTCCAGAACGCGGCCGCCATTTCGCGACCCTGACGCATCAACTTGAACTGCTCCCAGAGCTTGACGAAGATGATGTACCAGCTGCCCATCGACATGATGACGAGAATGATCAGCGTGCCCTTGGACACGAAGTCACCTTGACGCCACAACGCCTCGAGGCCGTACGGGTTCTCGATCGTCTCCTTGGTCACCGTAGGCGCCGCCGCTGGCATGGGCGCGACCGGTGCGGCGGGGGCCGCGGCCGGTGCAACGGGAGCCGGCGCCTCGGCTGCCGGGGCGGCCTTCTGCGCGTCCTGCTGGGCGATCACGGATGTAGGTGCAGCAAGGCCGGTAACGGCCAGAATCGCCAGAGTGGCGGCATGGCGACGGATGATCGAGATCATTGCTAAATCTCCTGGTGGAAGATGGTTCAAAGGTGAGAAAGGAGAGTCACGCGGCGCGGTGGCGCCATGGTCCGATCGCCTTTGTCCCTGCCTGTTAACGAAGCTTGAAACTGATCGGGGCCTGCACCCGTACGTCCTGCCCCTGCCCCTGGCAGGACAGCTGAGAAACCACCGCCATCGACGCGCGGTTGAAGACGCGATTCGTCGACGACTTGATTACCGTGTCCTTGACTTGCCCGCTGGCAGACACCGTGAACTCGATCACGACCTCGCCCTCGAGGTTGTCCTTCAGCGCTTCGCGCGGATAGACGATCGACTGCATGACTTCGATGTAGTTGGCACACGCCACACGGGCACTGCGGACGGCCGGTGCCGGAGCCGGCGCTTCAGCCGGCTTCTGAATGATGGGAGCCTGCGGCCCGGCCGGCGCTTCCTGCGTTACTGCCGAGATCGCTGGCGCGGGTGTCGGCGGCGGCGCGATATTGACTTCCGGCGGGGGGATGAACGGCGGCGGCGGCGCGGCCACCTTGGGCGGCGGCGGGACGACTTCCGGCGGCGGCGGCGGCTTCTTGATGATCTCTTCGATCACCTTGACGTCGATCGGCCCCTTGATCACCTCGACAACGGTGCGCGCCAGCCCCGTGACCAGGGCATAAACGATCAGGACGTGCA
Source organism: uncultured beta proteobacterium (assembly GCA_963754065.1). Taxonomy (GTDB): domain Bacteria; phylum Pseudomonadota; class Gammaproteobacteria; order Burkholderiales; family Burkholderiaceae_F; genus JALORV01. The sequence goes on from CAVWFH010000010.1 coordinate 12,351, forward strand.
GCAGCACGACCGCAGTGATACCCACCACGTGTCGGCCCGGATTGCGCTGCTGCTGTGCGTAGTCCATGACGCCCCTCCCGGGCTCGCCCCGGCGAAAAACCCGCGATTCTAATGCTGACCGCGGCGCATTCGCAAAGCGCGGAATTCTAGAGCAAAGGCGTGCCGCAGGCAGCACGCCGCGGTGCAACAGGCAATGAATGTCAGGATTTGGCTAGAGCAGCTCGCCTACGCCGCCGTCCTGCCGCGGCTCGACCCGTTCGAAGTGCCGATACGCCGCCAGTGCCGCGACGCGGCCCCGCGGGGTCCGCTGCAGCATGCCTTGCTGGATCAGGTAGGGCTCGACGACGTCTTCCAGCGTGTCGCGCTCTTCGCCGACGGCCGCCGCCAGGTTGTCGATGCCGACCGGCCCGCCCGCGAACTTGTCGATGACCGCCAGCAGCAGCTTGCGGTCCATCACGTCCAGACCGAGCCGGTCCACTTCGAGCATGGCCAGTGCCGCATCGGCGACGTCGGCCGAGATCTCGCCGCTGCCCTTGACCTCCGCGAAGTCGCGAACGCGCCGCAGCAGCCGGTTGGCCACGCGCGGCGTGCCGCGCGAACGCCGGGCGATCTCGCGCGCGCCCTCCGCGCTGGCACGGGCATTCAGCAGCCGCGACGAGCGCGTGACGATCGACGTCAGTTCCTCGGTCGAATAGAACTCCAGCCGCGCGACGATGCCGAACCGGTCACGCAGCGGATTGGTGAGCATGCCGGCGCGGGTCGTGGCCCCGACCAGGGTGAACGGCGGCAGGTCGATCTTGATCGAACGCGCCGCGGGGCCCTCGCCGATCATGATGTCGATCTGGAAGTCCTCCAGCGCCGGGTAGAGGATCTCCTCGACCACCGGCGACAGGCGATGGATCTCGTCGATGAAAAGCACGTCGTGCTTCTCGAGGTTCGTCAGCATCGCGGCGAGGTCGCCGGGACGCTCAAGCACCGGCCCGGACGTCTGGCGCAGGTTTACGCCCATTTCGCGCGCGATGATGTGCGCGAGCGTCGTCTTGCCGAGACCCGGCGGGCCGAACAGCAGCACGTGATCGAGCGACTCGGCCCGATTGCGTGCCGCGGTGATGAAGATGTCGAGCTGCTCGCGGATCTTCGGCTGGCCGACATACTCGGCCAGCGAGCCCGGTCGCAGCGCGCGTTCGATCGCTTCCTCGTTCGGCGACGCGGGGTTGCCTGCAACCAGGCGCTCTGCTTCGATCAACGACGTCTCCGCGTTTGTGGCCACCGGGGGCCGTCAGCCTTTGGCAAGCGATTTTAGGGCGAGGCGTATCCCGTCCGCGGTGCCAGCACCGGCAGGCAACTGACGCACTGCCGCGTTCGCCTCGCGCTCGTTGTAGCCCAGCGCCAGCAGCGCACGGATCACGTCGGCACTGTTGTCCCCAGCAGCCGCCGACGGAGACGAACCCAGGTCGGCGCCTAGCTTGCCCTTGAGCTCGAGCAGCAGGCGCTCGGCGGTCTTCTTGCCGATGCCCGGGATGCGTGTCAGGCGCCCGCTTTCCTGCAACGTGATCGCCTGCGCCAGTTCGGTCACGGACAGGCCAGACAGCACCGACAGCGCGGTGCGCGCGCCGACACCGGATATCTTGATCAGCTCGCGAAAAGCCACGCGTTCGGCAGCGCTGGCGAATCCATAGAGCTGGTGCGCATCCTCGCGAATGGCGAGGTGGGTCAGCAGCACGACCCGCTCGGAAATCGCAGGCAGCTGATAAAACGTGCTCATCGGCACATCGACTTCGTAGCCGACACCGCCGACATCGACCAGCAGCGTCGGTGGGTTCTTTTCCAGCAACCGACCTTCGAGACGACCGATCATCGGCCGCCCGCTGCCCGTGCCGCCCAAGCGCGCCGCGCGGCACTGGCCGATCCCCGCCGTGGCGCAGCGCTGATGCCTGTGCGCGCCACCGCCGCCAGCAGCGTGCGCGAGTGCGCATGACAGATCGCACACGCAAGCGCATCGGCCGCATCGGTCGCGGGGACAGAGTCGAGCGCCAGCAGGCGCTGCACCATCAACTGCACCTGTTTCTTGTCGGCCTGGCCAAAGCCGACGACCGCCTGCTTGATCCGTAGCGCGGCGTATTCATGCACGACCAGGCCTTCGCCGACCGCCGCGCAGATTGCCGCGCCGCGCGCCTGGCCGAGCAGCAGAGTCGACTGGGGATTGACGTTGACGAACACCTTCTCGATCGTCGCCACATGCGGCCGCGTATCGCGGATCACGTCGCCGAGTGCGCGCAGGATAGTGCCGAGGCGCTCGTGCAGGTCACCCGCCGGCACGCGGATCACGCCCGCGGCCACCGGCTCGAGCCGCGTCCCGCTGACTTCGATCACACCGTAGCCCGTGCGGTTGAGGCCGGGGTCGATGCCGAGGATTCGAAGTGATGGGGGCACGAGGGGATTGTGCCATGCAGGGTGCGTGATTGCCCGATTGCTCGAAACCTCAGTGCCACTGCGTTTGGCGTGGACAGTGTTCCATGTCGCGCTGTCAGGGCCGCGCGGCGCCCGTTACTTTCTGCTGGTCTTGGCAAAGAAAGTAACCAAAGAAAGCCGCGCCTGCGAAGGCGCCCTGCGGGTGCCCTGTGCTGCTCGGGGCGCCGCGGCGGTGCGGGGCGGCAGCGGAGGTGTGCCGGGCGCGTGTCTGAGCGAGCGCAGGGAGCGAGTTTCGCGCCCGGCCCGCTGATGCTCTGCAGCGCAAGGGCAGCCGAAGCGAAAGCGCAGGCCGGCTTCGTGCGGTCGCCTTTCTTTGGTGACTTTCTTTGGCGAAGCAAAGAAAGTTACTCGCCGCCGGGCGACTCCCGGCTCGGTCTCGGCAGGATGAAGAAGCCGTCGCGAAGCGCCCGAGAGCGCAAGCTCAGTGCCTGAAGTGCCTCACCCCGGTGAACACCATCGCCACGCCGCGCTCGTTGGCCGCCGCGATGACTTCCTCATCGCGCATGCTGCCGCCCGGCTGGATCACGCAGGTGGCGCCGGCATCGACGACCACGTCGAGGCCGTCACGGAACGGGAAGAACGCGTCCGACGCGGCGGCGGAACCTGCCAGTGACAGACCCGCTTCCTTCGCCTTGATCGATGCGATGCGCGCCGAGTCGATGCGCGACATCTGGCCGGCGCCAACGCCGAGTGTCATGCCATCGTGCGCAAAGACGATCGTGTTGGACTTCACGAACTTGGCCACGCGCCAGGCAAACAGCAGGTCCGCCAGCTGCCCGGCCGTCGGATTCTTTGACGTGACGACCTTCAGGGTCGACTCATCGATGGTGTGCAGATCCGGTGATTGCACCAGCAAGCCGCCGCCGACCCGCTTGAAGTCGAAATCGTTATGCGCGGCGCCCAGCGCCACCGTCAGCAGGCGGACGTTCTGCTTGGCGGAAAACACTTCGCGCGCCGCGGGGTCGAACGCCGGGGCGATGACCACCTCGACGAACTGCTTGGCAACGGCTTGCGCCGCGGCGGCATCGAGCGGCCGATTGAACGCGATGATGCCGCCGAAGGCCGAGGTCGGATCGGTCTTGAAGGCCTTGGCATAGGCCTCGGAAGGCGCCGCACCTAGCGCAACACCGCAGGGATTGGCGTGCTTGATGATGACGCAGGCACATTCGGCGAAGCTGCGTACGCATTCCCACGCCGCATCTGCGTCGGCAATGTTGTTGTACGACAGTTCCTTGCCCTGCAGTTGCTCGTACCCGGCGAGCAGCCCGGGGGCAACAACCCGCTCGCGATAGAAAGCGGCCTGCTGATGCGGATTTTCGCCATAGCGCATCTGCTGCACCTTGACCCATTGCCGCGTCAGCACGTCGGGAAACACGCCGCGCTCGCGCGCGCCATCCAGCGTCGTCAGGTAATTGGCAATCATGCCGTCGTAGCGTGCCGTGTGCGCGAACACCTTCTTAGCGAGTTCGAGCCGCGTCGTCGCGCTGACCGCATTCGTCGTCCGCAGTTCCTCCAGCACGCCAGCGTAGTCGCCGGGATCGACGATCGCGGCAACGCTCTCGTGGTTCTTCGCCGCCGCCCGCAGCATGGCCGGCCCGCCAATGTCGATATTCTCGATGGCATCGTCAAAGCTGCAATCCGCCCGTGCCACTGTCATCTCGAAGGGATAAAGATTCACCACCAGGATGTCGATCGGATCAATTGCGTGCTGCGCGAGCGCCTGCATGTGCGCCGCATCCGGCCGGCGCGCGAGCAATCCTGCATGGATGCGCGGGTTCAGCGTCTTGACGCGGCCATCGAGGATCTCGGGGAAGCCCGTGTAGTCGGCCACTTCAGTCACCGGCAGGCCGTGCTCGGCGAGCAGCCGCGCTGTTCCGCCGGTCGACAGGATGCGATAACCCAGACCCGCGAGCGCGCGCGCGAAGTCGACGATGCCGTCCTTGTCCGAGACGCTGATCAGCGCCTGCTTGGTCATGGTTGCGGCCTCCCTGCCGCTGCCGTTTCAGGCCAGCTTGTGCTGCTGCAGCTTCTTTCGCAGCGTATTGCGATTGATCCCCAGCAATCCCGCCGCCGCGGACTGGTTCCCGGCGCTGCGCGTCATCGCGAACTGCAACAGCGGCCGCTCGATCGCCGTCGTCACCATCTCGAACAGGGCATGCGGACGCGCGCCATCGAGATCCTCGAAATACTGCTCCAGGCTACGCCGGACGCACTGTTCGAGCGTTTCGCCGCTGCGCGCGCGGCTCGCGCGCTCGGTCGTCGTGCCGGCCTTGACGGATGCCTTCGCCACGCTTTTTCCTCAATGAAGGACCGACGCATAGGCGAGCCGCTCGTGCTGCTCGCCGTGGCGGCGGAGAAAGACATCGACTGCGCGTTTCTGCTCCGAGCAATCGTCGAGGGCGTTCATCTCGTCGCAGAATTCGCGCCCACCGACGAGGTCTTGCGTGTACCAGATGATGTGCTTGCGCGCCGTTCGCACGCCGAGTCCGAGACCATAGAAACGGTAGTGATCGTCGAGATGCGAAAGCAGCAGTTCGCGAACCTCGTCCACGCGCGGCGGCGGCAGGTCGTCACCGGTGGCGAGGAAGTGGGTCACTTCGCGGAATATCCAGGGCCGTCCCTGGGCAGCACGGCCGATCATCACCGCGTCCGCGCCGGTGGCATCCAGCACGCGACGCGCCTTCTGCGGACTGTCGATGTCGCCGTTGGCCACCACCGGGATGCGAACCGCCTCCTTCACCGCGCGGATCGTCTCGTACTCGGCGTCGCCACGGAAACCACAGGCACGGGTGCGCCCGTGCAGCGTCAGTGCCGCCACCCCGCGGGATTCAGCCAGGCGGGCAATCTCCACCGCATTGCGCTGCTGCGGGTCCCAGCCGGTGCGGTACTTCAATGTCACCGGAACATCGACCGCAGCGACGACGGAGTCGAGTATGCGCGCCACCCGATCGACATCGCGCAGCAACGCAGAACCGCACGCGACATTGCAGACCTTCTTCGCCGGGCAGCCCATGTTGATGTCGATGATCTGCGCGCCGCGCTCGACGTTGAAACGAGCTGCCTCGGCGAGCATCGCGGGATCGGCGCCGGCCAGCTGCACCGCGACGGGTGCGCGTTCGCCGGCGTGATCGAGGCGCCGCATCGTCTTCTCGCTGGCCCAAAGGCGCGGGTTCGATGCCGCCATTTCGGAAACCGCGTGGCCCGCACCCAATGCCTTGCACAGTTGCCGGAAGGGCCGGTCGGTGACGCCGGCCATCGGCGCGACGAACACGTTGTTCGGCAGTTCGTAGGGACCGATACGCATCAGCGGGAGTGAAACGTGCAGGAAGCGAGAGGAGGAAGGGCGCGGATTGTAGCGAAGCGGCTCGCCCTGCCGTCATCCGTTCATGTGCGCACGCCGAACATCAGCAGCCGCGCGAATTGCTGCCTCAGCGTCGGCACTGCACTGAGCGCTGCCAATGCAATGGAGCGGCCGATCGCGATCGGCATGGCGCTCGTCGCGAAAAGTTGCGGCGCACTGCGGGTCAGCGCGAGTATCGCGGCACGATCCGCGCGCCGCAACCGCTCGTAGTCGGCCAACGCAGTGATCGGGTCGCGACGTTCGACGTGCGCGCGCGCGAGTTGCTCGGCGAGCTGCGCGCCGTCGCGCAGGCCGAGGTTCAGGCCCTGTCCCGCCACCGGATGCAGCGTCTGTGCCGCGTTGCCGACAAAGACGATCCGATGCTCGCGCAACGCAGCCCGTGACTGCTGGTGCAGCGGATACGAGGCGCGCGGACCGATGTGGAGGATCCTGCCGTTGCGTGCTCCGAAGGCCTGCTGCAGCTCGTGCACAAAGGCTCCGTCATCCAGTGCCAGGCGGCGCACAGCGGCGTCCGGAGGCATGCACCACACCATGGCCATCGTACGACCCGCTCCCGACGGAGAGCCCGGGCTCGGCAGCAGAGCCAGCGGACCGTCGCGCGTAAAGCGCTCGTAAGCGCTGCCGGACTCGGGGCCTTGCACGATCACGTCGGAAACGAGAGCCACCTGGGCGGACTCGCCTGTCAACGTGCCTGCAGTACCTTCGGCATTCACGAGGATCGACGCTTCGCGTTCGGTGCCATCGTCCAGTCGCACAACCACGTGGGTGGAATGCTGGCGGATCTCCGCCACGCGCAGCGGCCGTCTGACCCGGATGAACGCGTTGACCGAACAGGCGCCGGCGAGCGGCTTAAGCAGTTCGCCATAGCGCACTGTCAGACCGAGCGGGCGTGGTCCGAGGTCGCCGGCGCCAATCTCCACGCGCCCGAACTGGCCCGCAGACGACACGACCACGGTGCGTATCGGAGCCGTCACCGAGGAGGAAAGTGACACCACCGGCTCGAGCAGTTCGACAGACCCGCGCGACAGCGCCAGCAGGCGTCGGTCCGCACCGGCAGCATCCAGCGTGCGCGCGTCGAGGACCTCGCTGTGAATCTGCCGGCGCGCGAGCAGCAGTGCGAGCGTGAGACCGACGGGACCACCACCGACGATGAGTACGGAAACGCGCGGCGACATGTCAGTCGTTCCCCGGAGTCAGCGGAACAATGAACACATCGGAAGCAGTGCGGGCCATCTCAGGTCCGCATCAGTGCTTCGATGTCATCGGGGCGCTTGGGGGCCGCCTGCGTGAGCAGTTCGTGACCGACGTCCGTCAGCACCACGTCGTCTTCTATGCGCACCCCGATGTGGTGGAATCTTTCGGGCACATTCGCGGCGGGCCGCAGATACAGGCCGGGTTCGACCGTCAACGCCATGCCCGGCTGCAACCGCCGCCATGCGCGTTCGCCGTTGGCCGGCGCGATGCCGGGCGCGCGGTAGTCGCCGACATCATGCACATCGAGGCCGAGCCAATGGCTGGTCCGATGCATGAAGAACTGGCGATGCGCACCGGACTCGAGCACGCCGTCGAGCGTTCCGCAGAGCACACCGAGGTCGATGAGCCCCTGGGCCAGCACGCGAGTGGCCGCGTCGTGTGGGTCATTGAACGTCCGGCCCGGCTGCACTTGCTCCAGTGCGGCAGCCTGCGCGGCCAGCACCAGGTCGTACACAGCCCGCTGTTCACCGGTGAAGCGGCCACCGACCGGAAACGTGCGTGTCAGGTCGGATGCATAGCCGTCGACCTCACAGCCGGCATCGACCAGGCACAGCTGACCGTCCCGCAGTAGCCCGTCACCGGCCGGGTAGTGCAGCACGCAGGCGTTGGCGCCGGCAGCCACGATCGACGTGTAGGCCGGCGACTGTGCGCCGTGGCGGCGAAACTCGTGCAGCAATTCCGCCTCGAGCTCGAATTCGCGCATGCCACTGCGGCAACTTTTCATCAGCCGGACGTGTGCCGCCGCCGAGATCTGCGCCGCATGCCGCATGGTGTCGACTTCGGACGCATCCTTGATCAGGCGCATTTCGTCAATGATGCCGAGCAGATCGACGAACGCTGCGGGCGTGCGCACTCCGGTGCGGCTCTTCGCCCGTAGCTCGCCCAGCCAGCGCTGCACGCGTGCATCGAGTTCCGCCCCGACGCCGAGCGCACAGAACAGGGCCGGGGCGTCGGCGAGCAGCGCAGGCATCTCGGTGTCGATCGCCCCGATCGGATGGCCCGCATCAAACCCGAAGGTCGCCGACGCCCCTTCCGGACCATGGCGAAAACCGTCCCAGATCTCGCGCTCTTCATCCTTCGGCCGGCAGAAAAGGATCGCCTCCCGACGATCGCCGAGGGCTACCAGCGCCAAAGCGGCGCCGGGCTCGCCGAATCCCGTCAGGTACCAGAAGTGGCTGTCGAACCGGTACGGGTACTCGGAGTCCCGGTTGCGCACGCGCTCCGGCGCGGTGAACAGGACTGCAACGCCGCCTCCCTGCGCCGCCATCGTGTCGAGGACGCGGACACGGCGACTATGAAAAGCGTCGTACGACATCGGTGGTGGCAGTAGCCCGCGCCTGGATTGAGAAACGAGATTCTAGGGCCCGTTCACGCCAAAGCCGGCCGTCTGCAGGTCAGCATCGAGCTGGGCCAGCTCTGTAGGCGTCCCGACGTTGTGCCAGCGTCCGCGGAAGTGTTCGCCCGTCACGCGACCTGCGCGAGCCGCTTCGTAGAGCCACGGGAAGAGTCTTGCCCGTACCGGATGTAGGCCATCGAAAAGGCGAGGCGCGAACACGCCGATGTTCGCGTAGGTCAAGCGCTGGGCCACGTCCGGATCGATGCGACCATCGACGCAGCCCATGTCACCGTGCACGTGGAAGGCAGGGTTGTCGACCAGGACCAGGTGAGCGTCTGCAAAGCCTGCGTCGATTGCTGCGGCGCGCTCTCGCAGCGTCGCATAGTCGAAGTCCGTCACGATATCGCCGCTGACCACCACAAACGGGGTCTCGCCGAGCAAAGGCAACGCGCGCACGATTCCGCCGAGGGTCTCCAGCGCATCTTCCGCACGGGCGCCTTCGCGCGAATAGGCGAGCGAAACGCCGTGGCGCTCGCCCCTGCCGAGGACCGCCTCAAACTGATCCGGCAGGTGCGCCACATTGATGACGATGTCGCGGATACCGGCCCGCGCAAGTCGGTCGAGCTGCCATTCGATCAGCCGGCGACCTCCGGCGGCCAGCAACGGCTTGGGCACGCCATCGGTCAGTGGCCGCATCCGCTCTCCGCGTCCCGCAGCCAGTATCAAAGCTCGCATTCGATTAGCCATCCCGCCTTGGCAGCTCAAGCTTGCCCTTGGACTCGCGCGCAGCGCCGAGCCGACGCAATCGGCGCGCGCACCACAACTCGCCGCGAGTGCACGTGCATCGGCGCAGCCGATGCGTACACGGGCGGCGCCCGCCTAAAACGTGTACCCCACCCGCGCCGCCACGCCTTCCAGTTCGTCGAGCAATCGCGCCAGCGGCGCGAGCTCATCGTACCGACGCGTGACCGCGCGAACGTAGCCGACAAAGCGCGGCGTGTCTGCCAGATAGTGCGGCTTTCCGTCGCGATAGTTGATGCGAGCGAAGATGCCGAGCACCTTCAGGTGTCGCTGCAGACCCATCCATTCGAAGTCGCGCCAGAAGGCACCGAAGTCCGTGCCGACCGGCAAGCCGGCGCGACGCGCCCGCTCCCAGTAGCGAATCGTCCAGTCGATCACGCGCTCCTCTTCCCAGCTGATGAATGCATCACGAAACAGGGATGCCACGTCATACGACACCGGCCCGATCACGGCATCCTGGAAGTCGAGAATGCCCGGATTCGGCGCGGCGATCATCAGGTTGCGCGGCATGTAGTCGCGATGCACGTAGACGACGGGCTGCGCCAGGTTCGACGCGACGATCCGGTCAAACATGAGCGCGAGGCTCTCGCGCTGCGCGCCGGTCAGTTCATGTCCGAGGTGGCGCGCGACATACCAGTCGGGAAAGAGCTGCAGTTCGCGCCGCAGCAGCGCTTCGTCGTAGGGCGGAAGTTCGCCCGGCCGCGTGGCCTGCTGCCATCGCACCAGGGCATCGATTGCATCCGAAAAGAGGCCCGGTGCGTTGCCCTCGTCGAGCACGTTCAGATACGTGTCCCGGCCAAGATCGCTCAACAAGAGCAGGCCCTGCGGCTCGTCGGCTTCGATCACCTCAGGTGCGTTCAGTCCGGCGGCCCGCAGCAGACCGGCCACATGCACGAACGGGCGCACGTCCTCCTTGTCGGGCGGCGCATCCATCGCGATCAACGACCCCGCACCGGCCTGCACACGGAAATAGCGGCGGAAGCTCGCATCGGCCGATGCGGGCTGCAGGGATTCCGTATCGATTGCATGGCGCGGTGCCAATGACTGCAGCCACGCGATCAACTGTTCGCGGCGCACATCATGTGCCGCAGGTGCGGACCCGGGTGAGGTTGGAGGGAGCATGGCTTGCGAATGATGTCAGACAGCGGCGGCCGGGTGCGCGGCATCAGAGGATGCGATGCCTATAATCGGCGCGCCTTTCATGGCCCCGACATTCGCGGCCCCTATCGCCCCCTACGGCTCGACCTCGCCATCGAATTCTAAATGCCGCGCCTGCCGGCGAATGCCGCGCCGATCCTGCGTTTCGCAGTGCGTCTCGACGTGCGTCTGTTCAGCGCTGCATTGCTGGCGATGGCATCCCCGGCCATGGCACAGACGGGACCATCTGAACTGCCGGCCAGGCCTGCCCCCGCGATGCCGGCGCAGTCACGCATTCCGGTCGATTCCGATACGCCCTGGCCGCGGCTCAAGCTCGAACGCCTGTTGTCCGAGAAGAGATTGCTGGGCACGGACGCCGCGCCGACCTTCGCGCGTGCCCAGCGCATCGAGGGCACGATCGACGAGAAGATCGTGCTCGAAGGCAACGCCGAGGTGCGGCGTGGAGGCACCGTGCTTCGTGGCGACCGCATCACCTACACGCAAGCCACCGACCAGGTGGATGTCGAAGGCAATGCACGCGTGTTCAAGCAGGGCGGGTCGTTTTCCGGGCCCGAACTGTCCTTTCGCATCGACGCACAGACCGGCGCGATGCCCGATGCACAGTTCGCCTATCCGGCGCGCAGTGGTCGCGGCGACGCCACGTTGATCGAGTTCCTCGGCGACCAGCGTGCCCGCATGGAAAATGCCCGTTTCACGACCTGTGCGCCTGGCGACGACGCCTGGTGGGTCCAGGCCGAATCGCTGGAAGTCGACGGACTCGAACAGTCGGCCAGTGCCAGCGGCGCACGGCTTTACTTCCAGGGCGTGCCGATCCTCGCCTCGCCGATCCTCGGGTTCCCGATCGGCGACCAGCGCCGCTCCGGATTCCTGACTCCCAGTTTCGGACTGAGCACGTCGGTCGGCACCGACATCCGCACGCCGTTTTACTGGAACATCGCGCCCAACTACGACTACACGATCACGCCGCGCGCGATGTCCAAACGCGGCAGTAATGCTCGGCAACGAGTTCCGCTTCCTCCAGCCGACTTTCAGCGGCACGCTGCTTTACGACGTCATCCCGTACGACCGGCAGACCGAAGAGACACGCGACTACACCGGCGTGCGGCTCAACTACTCGGGGCCGTCGGGTCGTAGCAGCGGGTATCAACTACAACCGTGTGTCCGACGACAACTATTTCGTCGACTTTTCGAGCACGATTCTCGGTTCGTCGCAGAAGGTCCTGCCACAGGACGGGTTCGTCTCCTACGCGCAGACGTACTGGAACACCGCGGTCCGGGTCACCAAGAACCAGATCCTGCAGGACCCGCTGGCTCCGGTCACGCCGCCTTACGAGCGCGTTCCGCAGGTGACGGTCAACGGCTTCGTGGCCGACTGGAACGGCTTCGAGGCGGCCGCGATCCTCGACGGAACCCGCTTCACCAATCCCGACTCGGGACTCCAGCCCGGGTCGCGCTACATCTTCAATCCGCGCGTTGCCTATCCGATCCTGAACCCCGGCTGGTTCATCACGCCGCGTGCGCAGCTGTCGGCCACCTACTACAGCCTCGACCCGGACTTCAATCCGCAGGACACAGTCGCAGACGCGCGTGATGCCGATCCTGAGCCTCGACACGGGCCTGATTTTCGAGCGCGACACGGAGTGGTTCGGTCGCTCGTCGCAACAGACACTGGAACCGCGCCTGTACTACGCCTACATCCCGTTCCGCAACCAGAACCAGCTGCCCAACTTCGACAGCGCACTGGCCGACCTCAACTATGCGCAGTTCTTCACCGAGAACATTTACTCGGGCTACGACCGCATCGTCAACGCCAACCAGCTGACCCTGGCGATCGGCACGCGCGTGCTCGACGAGGAAACCGGCGCGGAGCGGCTGCGCGCGGCCGTCGGCCAGCGTTACTACTTTTCGGACCAGAAGGTCACCCTGCCCGGCGAGTCACCGCGTGCCAGCAACGAGAGCGATCTGCTGGCCGCCCTCACGGCGCAGCTCGGCAACTACTGGGCGGTGGACTTCGCCGTGCAGTATTCCGCGGAGGAGAGTGCGGTGTCACGCGCCACCGCCGGCATGCGCTGGCAGCCCCGGCGGGCATCGGTCCTGAGCGCGTATTACCGGTACCAGGAAAGCAGCACCCCGGGTGCCGGCACGAACCAGACCGACATCGCGCTGCAGTGGCCGCTGTCGGACCGCTGGTATGCCGTCGGCCGCTACAACTATTCCTTCGAAAGCCGCAAGCCGGTGGAAGTCATTGCGGGTTTCGAGTTCAAGGAGGACTGCTGGCTGGTGCGCTTCGCGTTCCAGCGCTTCCAGACGACCACGGACTCGACCACGACCAACTTCTATGTCCAGCTGGAACTGTCCGGCCTCACCAGTGTCGGAACCAATGCGCTGTCGCAACTGCAGCGTAATATCCCCGGCTACCAGCGCATCAACCCGCTGCCGCGGCAGCCGGGTATGTTCGAGTACTACGAGTAGATCCCATGCGTATGCAATTTCGCGCCCCCGTGTGGGCGCTGTTTTTACTTTTCGTCCTTGCTCTCGGCGCGCGCGCGCAGCAGCCGTCGGCCACCGACGCCTTCCGTCCCGTACCCGGTACGCCGGCAGCGGCGCAGCCCGCGCCACCGCCGGCGGCGGCACCGCAGCCTGGCGCTGCGACCCAGGGAACGAGATCAACGCGTCCTGTCGATCGCATAGTCGCTGTCGTCAATGACGAAGTGATCACGGCCAACGAGCTGCGTGCCCGCACACTGTCGGCCATGGCCCAGCTGGAGCGGCAGAAGATCCAGCTGCCGCCACCGGATGTCCTGGAGCGGCAGGTCCTGGAACGCATGATCGTCGACCGCGCTCAACTGCAGCTCGCGCGCGAGAGCGGCGTGCGGGTGGACGATGCGACGGTCAACGCCGCCATGGGCCGGATCGCGGAAGCGAACAACATGACCGTGCCTGCGATGCGCCAGCGGCTCGAATCCGAGGGCGTCTCGTTTGCCCAATTCCGTGAAGACATCCGGCAGGACATCCTGCTCAACCGGCTGCGCGAGCGGGAAGTCGATGGGCGGCTCCAGATTTCCGAGAGCGAGCTCGACAACTTCATCGCCGACCAGTCGGGCGTCACCGCCGATTCCGAGGAAATCAATCTGGCGCAGATCCTGTTGCGCGTGCCCGAGAACGCGACTCCACAGCGGCTGGAGGAAACGCGCAAGCGCGCAGACGACCTCATCGAGCAATTGAAGGGCGGCGCCGACTTTGCCCGCCTGGCGGCGAGCTTCTCGAATGCGGCCGAGGCATTGCAGGGTGGTGAACTCGGCTGGCGCAACACCGACCGGCTGCCGACGCTGTTCCTGGAGGCCGTCAAGGGCGTGAAGTCCGGCGAGATCGCACCGCTCGTGCGCAGCCCGAACGGATTTCACATCCTCAAGGTCCTGGGCCGTCGAAGTGCCGTCGCGGCCAAACTGGCCGGCGGTCCGGTGCAACAGACGCACGTGCGGCACATCCTGCTGCGTGTCTCGGACGTTACGCCCGAACAGGAAGTCCGGCGTCGCCTGGAAGAGTTCAAGCTGCGCATCGAAGCCAAACAGATCGAGTTCGGGTCGCTCGCGCGACTGCATTCGCTGGACCCGAGCGGAAGTCGAGGCGGCGACCTGGGTTGGGTGTATCCCGGCGACACGGTGCCCGAGTTCGAGCGCGCGATGAACGCGCTGAAGATCGGCGAGGTCAGCGTTCCGGTGCAATCGCCGTTCGGCTGGCATCTGATCCAGGTACTCGAGCGCCGCACCGAGCCAGCGTCGAACGAGCGTGCACGACAGCAGGCGCGCCAGGCGCTGCGCGATCGCAAGAGCGACGAGGCCTACCAGGACTGGTTGCGCCAGTTGCGCGACAAGACCTATGTGGAGTACCGCGTCGACGAGCGCGGCTAGTCGGCCCTGTCGTCGTGGCTGCAGGCATTCGTCCGCGACTCGCGCTCACCACCGGTGAACCGGCGGGCATCGGCCCGGAGATCTCGCTCGCCGCGCTGGACCCGTTGCTCGATGCCGACATCACGCTGATCGGCGACGCGACCCTGCTGGAGCAACGGTCCGCGCTCGTCGGGCACAAGGTCCCGGAGTCGGTGGAGATCCGGCACGTACCGCTGGCCACCGCATCGCAGCCCGGCCGGCTCGATGTACGCAACGCGCCCTACGTCCTGGCGACGCTCGATGCAGCCATCGACGGATGCCGCTCCGGGCGCTACGACGCAATCGTGACCGCGCCGGTGCAGAAAAGTGTCATCAACGACGCCGGCATTCCGTTCTCGGGACACACGGAATATCTGGCCGAGCGGACATCAACCGCGCAGGTGGTGATGATGCTGGCCGGTACGACACCGCACGGCCCGCTCCGTGTCGCACTGGCCACCACGCACCTGCCACTGGCGCGCGTCAGCGCATCGCTGTCCATCGACGCCCTCGCCGGAACGCTGCGCATCCTCGATCACGATCTGCGCATGCGCTTCGGTCTGACGCATCCGCGCATTGCAGTGGCCGGCCTCAATCCGCATGCCGGCGAGGGTGGGCACCTGGGGCGCGAAGAGATCGAGGTCATCACTCCGGCGATCGAACGCGCTCGTGGCGAAGGCATCGACGCCCTAGGCCCGCTGCCGGCCGACACGCTGTTTACTCCCACTCATTTGCAGCAGTGCGACGCGGTGCTTGCGATGTTCCATGACCAGGGACTGCCAGTGCTCAAGTACGCCACCTTCGGTCAGGGCGTCAACATCACGCTCGGCCTACCGTTCGTGCGGACCTCGGTCGATCACGGCACGGCGCTGGATCTCGCCGGCACCGGCCGCGCGCACGCTGGCAGCCTGCGCGCGGCGCTGGAGCTGGCCATCGATCTGGTCGGGCGAAAGAGTCAATGAACGCACCGCCGAGGCGTCGTGAAGCGCGCCTGCGGTCGCCATGAGCACGACCGGGCCGCAGCAGCATCGCGCACGCAAACGCTTCGGCCAGAACTTCCTGCACGATCCGCGTGTGATCGCGCGCATCATCGACTCGATCGATCCACGCCCCGGCCAGAACATCATCGAGATCGGACCAGGCCAGGCCGCGCTGACGCGAGCACTGGTCGAACGCGCCGGCCATGTCACCGCGCTGGAGATCGATCGCGACCTGGCGGCCTGGCTGCGCGGCGAATTCACGTCGCAGCAACTGGCGCTGATCGAGGCCGACGCATTGAAGTTCGACTGGGACAGCCTGCCGGGTTCGCTGCGCCTGGTCGGCAATCTGCCCTACAACATCTCGTCGCCGCTGCTGTTCTCGCTCGTGCCGATCGCCGGCCGCGTTGTCGACCAGCACTTCATGCTGCAGAAAGAAGTGGTCGATCGGATGGTGGCCGGCCCGGGCAGCCGCACCTACGGCCGCCTGTCGGCGATGCTGCAGTTCCGCTATCGCCTGACCAAGCTGTTCGATGTTCCACGCGGCGCTTTCAATCCGCCACCACAGGTGACGTCCAGCATCGTCCGCATGCAGCCGCTGCCCATCGACGAGCTGCCCCAGGTCGATCCTGCCGTCTACGGACGCGTGGTCGCTGCCGCCTTCGGGCAGCGTCGCAAGACCCTGCGCAATGCACTCGCGACGCTGATGGGCGCCGAGGTCATCACCCGCGCAGGTGTCGATCCGCAGGCGCGCGCGGAAGTCCTGTCGGTCGCGGACTTCGTGCGGCTCAGCGACGCGTTCGTTCGCGCCCAGCCCCAGCCTGTCACGGACGCGACTGGATGAGCTCGATCTTGTAACCGTCCGGGTCCGTCACGAACGCGATGACCGTGCTTCCGCCCTGCACGGGTCCGGCGGGTCGTGTCACGTTGCCGCCGGACGTTCGGATGCGCTCGCAGGCCGCATACGCGTCGGGCACCGCGATCGCGATGTGGCCATAGGCCGTGCCGAGGTCGTAGCGATCTACGCCATAGTTGTAGGTGAGCTCGAGCACCGCATGCTCGCGTTCGTCGCCGTAGCCGACGAACGCCAGCGTGTACTTCTGCTCCGGGCGATCGGTCGTCCGCAGCAACTGCATGCCGAGCACCTTCGTGTAGAAGTCGATCGACCGCTGCAGGTCGCCGACGCGCAGCATGGTGTGCAGGATTCGCATCGGGTCTCCGAAGTTACAGGGGCAGCGCCGCGATATCGAAACGGCGGATTTCGTCGCGCGCCGTTTCGAATCCCGGCAGCAGCTGCGACACCGCGCGCCAGAAGCGCGGACTGTGATTGAGCTCCTCGAGGTGTGCCAGCTCATGCGCGACGACGTAGTCGATCACCGGCAGCGGAAAGTGGATCAGGCGCCAGCTCAGGCGGATGCGCCCGTCATGCGTGCACGATCCCCACTGCGAGCGCGCCGATGAGAGCGTCCAGCCGGAATAGCGCGAACTGGTGCGATCGGCAAAGCGTTCGATGCGCTCGCCGAACACACGCCGCGCCTCCCCCTGTAACCACGCCTGCACGGCATCCCGTACCTGCAGCTCGCTTGCCTCGCGCGGAAGCGCGATCACCAGGTCGTCGCCGATGCGGCGGGTGGCGACGACGTCGGCGTCCAGGCGCAACGTCACCTGTCCCCCAAGGAACGGCAGCGCCGCGCCATGGACGAACTGCACCTGCGGCAGCCGGCGCCGTGCTCGCCACTCCTCCCACTCGCGCTGTTTGTTGGTAATCCAGCGCCGCTTCTCGGCGATCGCGGATTCGATCTCGCGCAACGGCACCCAGCGCGGCGCGCTGACGGTCAGGCCCTGGTCGTCGATCTGGAAGCCGATCGAGCGGCGGCGTGCGCGGCGCAGTCGATACGAGACGATCTCGGCACCGAGTTGCAGGCGGCGCGAACGCGGGTCGTCGACGTCACCCGTCGGCGCGGCGATGGCAGCGTCGGGCAGGCACAGTGCCAGCGACAACTGCTCGGCATTCACGACCTTGAGCTTCTTCAAGCCGGACCCGGACTCGCTCCGCGGGGACGCACTGCCGCCGTTCTGGCCGGCACATACGGCCCGCTGTAGCGATGCGGCGCGAGGCGTCGCATCTCGGTTTCGATCCACGATTCTACGGCGGCTCCTACTTCGTCCGCCGTCTTGCCGCGCGGATCGATCGGCGGACCGATGACGACGGTGATGACTCCGGGTCGCCGGATGAACGCATTGCGCGGCCACAGCTCGCCGGAGTTCACCGCGATCGGCACGGCGAAAGCTCCGGTCCGCACGGCCAGCCGCGCACCGCCGGTCTTGTAGCGCTTCGTCGACCCGGGCTGAGTGCGCGTGCCCTCGGGAAAGATCACGATCCACCAGCCGCGGCCAAGGCGGTCGATGCCCTGCTCGACCACCTGCTCGAAGGCGTCCTGCCCCTTGCGGCGATCGATACTGATCATCTGCGCCGAGGCCAGGCCCCAACCGAAGAACGGCAACCAGTTCAGTTCGCGTTTGTAGACGAACGTCAGGTCACGCGGCATCACCGACGGCAGCCACAGTGTTTCCCATGACGACTGATGCTTCGGCAGCAGGATCGCCGGGCCGTCCGGCAGGTTGTCCCAGCCCTCGACTTTCCATTCGATGCCGCAGATCACGCGCGCGCCCCAGATCGCCATCTTCGTATAGCAGGCGCACAGGTAGTAACGCGTGTGCACCGGAAAGAGCCACCCCGACAGCACGACGAAGGCCCACGGGATGACGACGGCGATCAGGTAGAGCAGGTACAGCGCCGAGCGAAGAAAGAGCATCTCAGCCGGCGTCGGGCCGCTCCCAAGCCGACTGGCGGCCCCCCCGGGGGGCAGCGAACGCAGTGAGCGTGGGGGTCGTCATCACCTTAGCCGGCCGTGAGCTTCGAGATGTCGGCCACGCGATTCATCGTGGCCTGCAGGCCCCGGAGCAGCCCGAGGCGGTTGGCGCGCAAGCGAGCGTCATCGACATTGACCATGACGTCGTCGAAGAAGCGATCGACCGGCAACTTCAGTGGCGCGAGCGAGCGCAGCATGGCCGTGTAGTCGCCCCGCTGATACAGCGCCTCCGCCTCCGGTTGCAGGCCAACGAAAGCCTTGCCGAGCGCCTGCTCGGCCGGCTCGAGCAGCAGCGCGTGGTCGAAGCCCTCAGGCACCACATCAGCCTTCTTCAGGATGTTGCCGATGCGCTTGTTGGCTGCAGCCAGGCTGATCGCTTCCGGAAGTTCCATGAAGGCGCGCACGGCCTCGAGCCGCTTGGGCACCTGGTCGATGCGCGATGAACCTTCGGAAAGCACGGCATCGATTTCCTGCGCACCGTAGCCCTCGTCGCGCAGCAGGCCGGCGAGCCGATCGGCGAAGAACGCGATCAGGCTCGCGCGGGCGGTACTGTCCTTCAGCGCGCCGGCCGGGAAGGCCGCGAGCGCTGCGTCGACCAGTGCACCGAGATCGAGCGGCAGGGCCTGTTCCTTCAGCATGCGCAGCACGCCGAGCGCGTGGCGACGCAAGGCATATGGATCGCGCTCGCCGGTCGGCTTTTCGCCGATGCCGAACAGACCTGCGAGCGTCTCGAGCTTGTCCGCCAGCGCGACACAGATGCCCGCGGTGCTTGACGGAACCGCGTCGCCGGCAAAGCGAGGCTGGTAGTGCTCGCGGATCGCGACGGCCACATCGCCGGACTCGCCGTCGTGGCGGGCGTAGTACTCGCCCATGATGCCCTGCAGTTCCGGAAACTCGCCGACCATCAGCGTGCGCAGGTCGGCCTTCGCCAGGCGCGCGGCGCGTTCGACATGCGTGACGTCCAGACCCAGCTGCCGCGCGATGCCTACCGCGATGCCGGTGACGCGCTCCACGCGCTCGAGCTGCGAGCCGAGCTTGTTGTGATACACCACAGTCGCCAGGCCGCTGACCCGGCTTTCCAGCGTCTGCTTGCGGTCCTGGTCGTAGAAGAACTTGGCGTCGGCCAGGCGGGCACGCACCACGCGGGCGTTGCCGGCGATGATGGCTTCCGGTTCCCTCGTGTCGAGATTCGAGACCAGCAGGAAACGGTCGAGCAAGGCGCCGTCTGCATCGCGCAGCGCAAAGTACTTCTGGTTCTGCTGCATCGTGAGGATCAGGCACTCCTGCGGAACTTCGAGAAACTCCGGCTCGAAACCCGATTCGTAGACCACCGGCCACTCGACCAGCGCCGTCACTTCATCGAGCAGCTCCTCGGGGGCCACGACGGACGCGCCGATCCGGGCCGCCTCGCGCGCCAGCTGCTCCTCGATGCGCTGTCGCCGCGCCGCGAACGACGGCACGACCTTGCCTTCGAACTCCATCTGTTCGACGTAGGTGTCGGCTGCATGGATCACCACATCGCCCTTGCACATGAAACGGTGCCCGAGGGTCTTGGTCCCGGCCATCAGGCCCAGTGTCTGCACCGGCACCACCTGGTGACCGTGCATCGCCACCAGCCGGTGCGCCGGCCGCACGAACTGCACTGTCGTGTTGCCGTCAGCGAGCTGGTAGCTCATGACCTTGGGAATCGGCAGACCGGCGATGGTCTCGTCGAGCGCGGCCTGCAGTCCAGCGTGCAGGTTCTGACCCGCCGTGATGCCGTGCAGGAAGATCGCCTCGGCCTTGCCGTCGTTCTCGACCATCAGTGAATCGACGCCGCTGTTGCTGCCGATAGGCACCTGAGCCAGGTGACCGCGCCCGAGGCCGTCGAGCTTCTTGAGGAAAGCCTGCGTCCAGTTGCGCGCCGCATCGCGTGCCACCGCGAGCGGCATCAGCTTCTGCCGGAAAGGCTGGTCCGCCGACCGAGCCTTCACCGACGTGATGTGTACCGCCAGCCGGCGCGGTGCACCGAACGCGGTGACGCGGCTTTCGGGCGTCAGGAACTGCCGGCTGTAGAGGTTGGCCTCGATGCCGGTGGCGAACGCCTCCGACAGCGACTTCAGCGCCTTCGGCGGCAGTTCCTCCGTGTGCAGTTCGACGAGCAGCGACGCGGTTGTCATCACGCCGCCGCCTGCTCAGGTGCATCAGCGGCCATCGGGAAGCCGAGACGTTCGCGCGATTCGTAGTAACTCTGCGCCACCGCACGCGCCAGGTTACGAATGCGGCCGATGTAGCCGGCGCGCTCGGTCACGCTGATCGCCCCGCGCGCATCGAGCAGGTTGAAGGTGTGGCTGCACTTCAGCACCATTTCGTAGGCGGGCAGCGCCAGCTGCGCGTCCATCAGGCGACGGGCCTCGGCCTCGAAGAGTCCGAACTGTCCCAGCAGGAAGCCCGCGTCGCTCGCCTCGAAGTTGTAGGTGCTCTGCTCGACCTCGTTCTGGTGGAACACGTCGCCGTAGGTCAGCACGCGCTCCACGCCACGGTCCTTCCAGCGCGTGTAGACGAGGTCGAACACGTTGTCGACATCCTGCAGATACATTGTGAGCCGTTCGAGTCCGTAGGTGATCTCGCCGGTGATCGGCCTGCACTCGAGTCCGCCGACCTGCTGGAAGTAGGTGAACTGCGTGATCTCCATGCCGTTCATCCACACTTCCCAGCCCAGGCCCCAGCAGCCGAGCGTCGGGTTTTCCCAGTTGTCTTCGACGAAGCGGATGTCGTTCTTCTTCGTGTCGATGCCGAGCGCGTGCAGCGAACCGACGTACATGTCCAGGATGTCGGGTGGCGACGGCTTGAGCACGACCTGGTACTGGTGGTGCTGGTGCAATCGGTTCGGATTCTCGCCGTAGCGCGCGTCCTTGGGTCGGCGCGACGGCTGCACGTAGGCTGCGCGCCAGGGTTCCGGTCCAATCGCCCGCAGGAACGTCGCCGTATGCGAGGTACCGGCGCCGACCTCAAGGTCGATCGGCTGCAGCAGCGCGCAGCCCTGGCGGCTCCAGTATTCCTGCAGCCGCAGGATCGCTTCCTGAAAGGTGATCATCGGTGAATTCGGTCCGTCCCGGCGCGGCCGCATCGAACGGCCGTCGAAGTCGTGGATTCTACTGAGCGCGACGCCGCGCCGTGCGCGTGATCCCTACCGAAAGCGCGAACATCAGCACACACAGCACCAGCGCCGGCACGTTCCCGTACCGCAGGAACGGTGTCCGGCCCCCCTGCCCCTGCACGACGCCATCGAGCGCGCCCGCCACGTTGTTGGGCAGCTGTGCCACCACGGCCCCGGTCGCATCGATGATCGCGGTGGCGCCGGTGTTGGTTGCCCGCAGCATCGGGTGCTGCGTCTCCAGCGCACGCATGCGCGATATCTGCAGGTGCTGCGGCAGCGCGATGGAGTCCTCGAACCACGCCAGGTTCGACAGATTGAGCATGATCGTCGGTTCCTGGCTCGGCTCGTGCCAGGCACGGCGAATCACGTGTCCGAACAGATCCTCGTAACAGATGTTGACCGAAATGCGTTGGCCGGCGAGTTCCATCGGCCGCTGATCAGCACCGCCGCGCTGCTGGTCACCGATGGGCATCTGCATCAGGTCGACAAACCAGCGAAAGCCCCAGGGTATGAATTCACCGAAGGGCACCAGTTGCTGCTTGCTGTAGCGCTGCCACTGCGCCGCGCCCGGCGCGCGTCCCACCGCGCTGTTGTAGTACGCCTGCCCCGGCTCTTCGATGAACACTCCGAAGATCAGCGCGCTCCCGCGTTCGTCAGAGTAGTTGCGGAATGCGTCGAGCGCATCGGTCGGGACCATCTCCAGTGGGACCGGGAACACCGACTCCGGCAGCGCAACCAGGTCGGCGTGTGCACCCTGCATCAGCCGACCAGTGGTCGTCGAATGCCCGCGTCAGCCCTTCGAACGTGAACTTCGAGTCCTGCGGCAGATTGGCCTGCACTAGCTTCACTCGGATCGGCGCGCCGACCGGATGGGTCCAGCGCTGCTGACTTAGCACCAGACCGCCGACCAGCGTTACCGCCGCCACCGCCGTGAACCAGATGTAGCCGCGCACGCCTCGCTGAGCCAACGGCAGCGAGAGGACCGCGAGCGCGCCGGCGAGCAGTGCGGCGGCCAGCGTGATTCCATACACGCCCAGCAGCGGGGCAAATCCCGCAAGAGGCCCGTCCGTGTGCGCGTAGCCGCTGGCCAGCCACGGAAATCCCGTGAACAGAGTTCCGCGCAGCCATTCGGACAGTGTCCAAAAGGCCGGTAACACCAGGGTCAGGCGCAGGAACGGACGCGCGGCCACGCGTTGCGCGGCCCCCAGTGCGAGGGCCGGATACAAAGCGAGGAACGCACAGAACGCCACGGTGGCAATTCCCGCAAGCAGCGCGGGCATCAGTCCGTAGACGTGCATGCTGATGTAGACCCAGGACACGCCCACGCCAAACCAGCCGAGACCGAAGGCGAACCCCAGCGCTGCGGCTGTGCGCGCCCCTTGCGTCCGCGCTGCCAGCATGAACAGGACGGCCAGTGCCAGCAGCTGCAGCCACGGAAGGTTCCACGGCGCAAACGACAGCGCATGCAGGACACCCGCGGCGAGCGCAATCAGCATCCGGAGGCCGGTCCGGCGGGGGAAACGCATTGCAGTGGAGCGCCCTAGAAGGAAGGCGCGATGATGCCAGCCTCCGCGCGCGGGGCCAGCGCGTTCAATCCGACGTCTGGTCTTCGCTCGCCTCGCTGAACTCGCGCACCACGGTTTTCGGAACGCGGTTCACCAGGAACAGGTGCGCCTGCCGGGCATCGGCGCGAAGCACCTCGAAGCGCATGTCGCCGATCTCGATGGTGTCGCCACGCTTGGGCACGCGACCAAAGTTGTCGGTCACCAGTCCCCCGATGGTGTCGAAGTCCTCGTCCGGATAGCGTGTGCCGAAGGTCTCGTTGAACTGGCCGATCGCGGTCAGTGCCTTTATCCGGTAGGTACCGTCGTCTTCGGCGATGATGGCGTCGTCGCTCTCGTCGAAGTCGTACTCGTCCTCGATGTCGCCGACGATCTGCTCGAGCACGTCCTCGATCGTGATGAGGCCGGCAACGCCTCCGTACTCGTCGACGACGATCGCGATGTGGTTGCGGTTGGCGCGGAAGTCGCGCAGCAGCACGTTGAGCGGCTTGCTCTCCGGGATGAACACTGCCGGCCGCAGGCTCGCGCGCACGTCGAAGTCGGCTTCGGTGTAGTAACGCAGCAGGTCCTTGGCCAGCAGGATGCCGATCACATGATCGCGATTGCCGTCGATCACCGGGAAGCGCGAATGCGCGGTTTCGATGACGAACGGGATCCACTTGGCCAGCGGCTCGGAAATGTCGACCACATCCATCTGCGGCCGCGGGATCATCAGCTCGCGTGCGCGCAGTTCCGACACCTGCAGTACGCCCTCGATCATCGACATCGCGTCGGCGTCGAGCAGATTGCGCTCGTGCGCGTTGTGCAGCGCCTCGAGCAGTTCCTCGCGGTTCTCGGGTTCGCGGAAGATGAACGCGGTCAGGCGTTCGAGCAGGGACTTGTGTTTGTGGCGGGGGCCGGAGCCGCTAGGCGACGGTTCTGACATGGGTCGGGGGCAGGTCGGCGATGCGGCTGCCGGCACGGCCCTCAAGTAGAAACGATTTCAGAATACACGACGCACTCTGCGTGCGCGTGACGGGATCGCGCAAACCAGCCTGCAGCAGCACACGGTATGTCAGCGGTCACTTTCCGATTTGACGGCTTTAGCTTGAGAACCGTCAACACGCCCGGGTTTCCACTGAGCAAAGTGAAGAGGTGTCGGTTGCGTTTGGGGGTGACTATGCGTCGCTTGCTTTGCTCCCTGCTGTGGGTTGCGGCCGCACTTGCCCTGGCGTCGTGCGCGTCGTATGAAAAGTCGAACAAGCAGCGGCAAGTCGCGTCGGTGGTGGCCTTTCTCTATCCCGGGGCGCAGGAGGTGCCGCCGCCGCCGGATCAGGTGGCGGTCATAAAGGTCCCGTTCCGGATCGGCGTTGCCTTCGTGCCAGACACTGCCGACCCGACCTTCCGGCTGCCGGAAAGCGAACGCCTTCGATTGGCTGGCCTGGTACGCGACGCGTTTGCAAAGTACCCCTTCATCAGCCAGATCGAACCGGTGCCGTCGCTGTACCTCGAAGCCGGTGGCGGCTTCGCCAACCTGGATCGGATCGCGTCCCTGCTGCGACTCGACGTCGTGGCACTGATTTCCTACGACCAGGTGCAGCATGCCGACGCGAACCAGTGGTCGATGCTCTACTGGACCCTGGTCGGCGCGTATGTGATCCAGGGCGACCGCTATGACGTCATGACGGCCGTAGAAACCGCCGTGTTCGACATCCGCAGCCGGCAGTTGCTGATGCGCGCGGCCGGCACATCGAACGTCAAGGGCAGCGCGACCATGGTGGGGTTTTCCGAAGCGTCCCGCACGGCGCGCAACCAGAGCTTCGAGCAGGCACTTAACATGATGATCGGCAACCTGCACGGCGAGGTGAAGGCCTTCCGTGAGAGGGCGCCGAAGGATCCCCGCATCCGCCTCGAACTGCCGCCCGGGTACGACCCGAATGCGACGCGCGCGCCCGCAGCTACGCAGCCGTCGTCGCCGGCGCGTTAGGTCAGATAGGGATTGCCGAACCCGAGCTGCGCGAGGATCGACACTTCACGCGCTTCCATCGCCTGCGCGGTGGCCGGATGGTCGTGATCGAACCCCTGCGCGTGCAGCGTCCCGTGCACGACGAGGTGCGCGAGGTGGTCACGAAACAGCCGCTGCCGCTCGCGCGCCGCGCGCTTCACCACCGGCACGCACAGGATGATGTCCGCCCGGACCACGGGCGTGTGCGCATAGTCGAACGTCAGCACGTCGGTGGCGTAGTCCTTGCCGCGAAAATCGCGGTTCAGCTTCCGGCCCTCGCGCGCATCGACCAAGCGCAATGTGATCTCGGCGTCGCGGTCGAGTGCCGCACCGATCCACCGCTTGAGCGTGGCCCGGGCCGGCAGGTCATCAAATCGGGCGTGGCCCTGAATCGCCAGGTCGAGCGACGTGCGTCACGTGCGGCGGCGGCGCGACGCGCTGTCGTCATCGTTGGCTTCGGCACGCGCCTCGGCCGCTTCGTAGGCCTCGACGATGCGTCCCACGAGCGGATGCCGCACCACATCGGCTGCGGTGAAGTAGGTGAACGCCATGCCGCGTACCTCGACCAGCACATGCTGCGCCTCGATCAGCCCGCTCGCCGTACCGCGCGGCAGATCGATCTGCGTGACGTCGCCGGTGACGACCGCCTTCGAGCCGAAGCCGATGCGCGTCAGGAACATCTTCATCTGCTCGCGCGTCGTGTTCTGCGCTTCGTCGAGGATGACGAAGGCCTGGTTCAGCGTGCGCCCGCGCATGTAGGCGAGCGGTGCGATCTCGATCGTCTGGCGCTCGAGCAGGCGCTGGGTCTTGTCGAAGCCGAGCAGGTCGAACAGCGCGTCGTAGAGCGGTCGCAGGTACGGATCGACTTTCTGCGCCAGGTCGCCCGGCAGGAAGCCCAGCCGCTCGCCGGCCTCCACCGCCGGGCGCGTCAGCACGATGCGCTTGACGACATCGCGCTCGAGCGCATCGACGGCCGCGGCCACCGCGAGGTAGGTCTTGCCGGTGCCCGCCGGGCCGATGCCAAAGGTGATGTCGTGCGCCAGCATCGCGGTGATGTAGTCGCGCTGTCGCGGCGTACGGCCGTGCAGGTCGGTGCGGCGCGTGTGCAGTTGGGGCTGTCCGTCGACTTCGTCCGCAGGAGCCGTGGGCTCGCCGCGTCGGCCGCGCTGTTCCACGAAGTACAGCTGGATGTCGTCGACCGATACCGGCCGGCCGGTGCGGCGCGCTCGGTCGAGAAAGTATTCAAGCACGGTGACCGCTGCCTGCGCGCTGTCAGCGCCACCCTCCGCGCGGAACTGGTGGCCGCGGCGGGAGATCGCCACATCGAGTTCGGTCTCGACTTGTCGCAGGTTTGCATCGAGCGGACCCGTGACGTTGGCGAGGTCGTCGTTGTCCACGTCCGCCGTGAAGGTCAGGACTTTCTTCGAGGTTGAACCACGCCGTGCCACGCGATGAGTTTAGACCCCGGTGCGGATCAGCGGC
>CAVWFH010000011.1:0-15054 GCA_963754065.1 uncultured beta proteobacterium
CCGCAGGCGAGGCCGTCCATGCTTAAGCAGATCGAGGGCTCGCGCGCGGTCGCCGAAGCGATCGCGCTTGCACGCCCACAGGTGATCTGCGCCTATCCGATTACCCCGCAGACCCACATCGTCGAGGGTCTCGGCGAGATGGTGAAGTCGGGCGAACTCGGTGGCTGTGATTTCATCAACGTCGAGTCCGAGTTCGCGGCCCTGTCGGTGGCAATCGGTGCGTCCGCGACGGGTGCCCGGACCTACACCGCGACCAGCAGCCAGGGCCTGCTCTTCATGGCCGAGGCCGTCTACAACGCGGCCGGGCTGGGCCTGCCGATCGTGATGACGATCGGCAATCGCGCGATCGGCGCGCCGATCAATATTTGGAATGACCATTCCGACAGCATGTCCATGCGCGACTCGGGATGGATCCAGCTGCACGCGGAAACGAACCAGGAAGCGCTCGACCTGCACATCCAGGCGTTCCGGCTGGCCGAGACGCTGTCAGTGCCGGTCATGGTCTGCATGGACGGCTTCATCCTGACGCACGCCGTGGAACGCGTCGACATGCCGACCCAGGTCGAAGTCGACGGTTACCTGCTGCCGTTCGAACCGCGCCAGGTGCTCGATCCGCGCGAGCCGGTCAGCATAGGCGCGATGGTCGGGCCGGAGGCGTTCACGGAAGTTCGCTATCTCGCCCACCGCAAGCAACTCAGCGCGCTCGAACTGATCCCGCAGCTGGCCGAGGAGTTCGAACTGCGCTTCGGTCGCTCGTCTGGCGGGTTGCTGCGGACCTACCGCGCCGAAGATGCCGAAACGATCGTCGTGGCGCTCGGTTCGGTGAATGGAACGATTCAGGAAGTGATCGATGCGATGCGCGCCGACGGTGTCCGGGTCGGCTCCGTGGCGATCACGGCGTTCCGCCCGTTCCCGCTGGATGCACTGCGTGCTGCCATCGGCCATGCGAAGCGCGTCGTCGTGCTGGAAAAGTGCCTCGCGCTAGGCCTTGGCGGCATCCTGTCCGATGGCGTGCGCAAGGCGCTTTCCGGCATCCAGCTCAAGGGCTACACGGTGATCGCCGGCCTGGGCGGGCGCAGCATCACGCGCGCCTCGCTACGGAAACTCTTCGAGTCCGCGGTGCGCGAAGAACTCGAGGCGGTCACCTTCCTTGACCTGAACACCGCGGTAGTCGAGCGCGAGCTGGTGCGCGAGCGGCTGCAGCGCCGCAGTGGCCCCACCGCCGAGTCGGTGCTGCGGCAACTCGGCACCGTGGCGTCGGGAATCGGCTGAGAGGGCGACCATGGACCTGCGCCAGCCAGTCAAGTTTTACCAGACCGGGACCTTCACGGTCGGCAATCGCCTGCTCGCAGAGGACGAGCGCAGCGTGCAGGCGAACATGCAGCGGACCAATTCGCTGAACTCGGGTCATCGTGCCTGCCAGGGCTGCGGCGAGGCGCTCGGTGCGCGCTACGCGCTCGATGCCGCGATGCGAGCGACTGACAACCAGCTGATTGCGGTCAACGCGACCGGCTGCCTCGAAGTGTTCTCCACGCCGTATCCGGAGACGTCCTGGCAGATTCCCTGGATCCATTCACTGTTCGGCAATGCAGCCGCGGTGGCCTCGGGCGTGGCGTCCGCGCTCCGGGTGCAGGGCAAGGAACACGTAAGGGTGATCGCCCAGGGTGGCGACGGCGGCACGACCGACATCGGATTCGGTTGCCTGTCGGGGATGTTCGAGCGCAACGATGACGTGCTCTACATCTGCTACGACAACGAGGCGTACATGAATACCGGCGTGCAGCGCTCGAGCGCCACGCCGCCGGCAGCGCGCACGGCCACCACGCCGGCGGTCGGCCCGGCGCCGGGCAATGTCTCAGGCACTGGAAAGAACGTCCCGCTGATAGCGATGGCGCACCTTGTTCCGTACGTGGCCACCGCCAGTGTCGCCAACCTGCGCGACCTCGAGGACAAGGTGACGCGGGCCATGTCGATCCGCGGCGCACGCTATGTGCACATCCACGTGCCGTGCCCGCTCGGCTGGGGCTCGGTGCCGGCCGACACGATCAAGGTGGCGCGCGCGGCGGTCGAGTCGGGGCTCTTCCCGCTGTTCGAGGCCGAGCACGGCGAAGTCACCGGGCGCACGCCGATACGCCATCGGGTTCCGGTCGATGTCTACCTGAAGCTGCAGAAGCGCTTCGCGCACTTGTTCAGCCCGAAACGCGACGACGCGCGACTGGCGCAGATCCAGGCGATCGCCGACCGCAACATCTCGACTTACGGCCTGCTCGACCTCGAGGCTGCCCGTGGATAAGCCGTTCGCCATCACCCTCGACCCGGGCTCGTCGCTGGCGAACCGCACCGGCTCGTGGCGTACGTCACGGCCGGTTTATGTCGATCGTCTGCCCCCCTGCAACAACGCCTGCCCGGCGGGCGAGAACATTCAGCAGTGGCTGTACCACGCAGAGGGCGGGGACTATCAGGCGGCGTGGCGGCAGCTGGTGCAGGACAACCCGCTGCCTTCCATCATGGGGCGGGTCTGCTATCACCCGTGCGAGACCGCGTGCAATCGCGCGCACATCGACGAGGCCGTCGGCATCAATTCGGTCGAGCGTTTCCTCGGCGACGAGGCGCTCAAGCGCCACTGGAAGTTCGATCCGCCGGCGAAGGAATCGGGCAAGCGCGTGCTTGTCGTCGGTGCCGGGCCGTCAGGCCTGTCGGCGGCGTATCACCTGCGGCGGCGCGGACATGCAGTGACGATCTACGAGGCCGGGCCGATGGCCGGCGGCATGATGCGCTTCGGCATCCCGATGTATCGCCTGCCACGCGATGTTCTCGACGCCGAGGTACGCCGCATCCTCGACCTGGGCGTCGAGCTCAAGCTGAACCGCAAGGTAGCGAACATCCTTGACGACATGCGCGACGGTGGCTTCGACGCCGCCTTCCTCGCCGTGGGTGCGCACATCGCCAAGCGTGCCTACATCCCGGCCGGTGAGGCAGCCCACATGCTCGACGCGGTGTCGGTGCTGCGGAGCATGGAAGGAGAGGACAAGCCGATGCTCGGACGCCGTGTCGTTGTCTACGGCGGCGGCAACACGGCTCTCGACGTCGCGCGCACTGCGAAGCGCATGGGCGCCGAACCGATCATCGTTTACCGCCGCACGCGCGAGAAGATGCCGGCGCATGATTTCGAGGTCGAGGAAGCGCTCGCCGAAGGCGTGCTGATCAAATGGCTGTCGACGATCCGCAATATCGACGACAGCGGCACGATGACCGTCGAGAAGATGGCACTCGACGACAAGGGCTTCCCGCAACCGACCGGAGAGTTCGAGACGCTCGAGTCCGACTCGCTCGTGCTGGCACTCGGCCAGGACGTCGACCTGTCGCTGTTGGAAGGGGTGCCGGGGCTGGAGATCAAGGAAGGCACCGTGCAGGTCGCACCCAACATGATGACCGGCCATGCAGGCATCTTCGCAGGCGGCGATATGGTGCCGTCGGAGCGTACGGTGACGGTGGCGGTCGGTCATGGCAAGAAGGCCGCGCGCCATATCGACACATGGCTGCAGGGCCTCGACACCGCCACAGTGCCGAAGCATGCACTGGCCTCGTACGAGCGGCTCAACCCCTGGTACTACAGCGATGCGCCGAAGACGGTGCGCCCGTTGCTCGACCTGGCACGCCGCACCTCGACCTTCGAGGAAGTCCAGAAGGGCCTGACCGAATTCAACGCACAGTTCGAAGCGCGCCGCTGCCTGTCGTGCGGCAACTGCTTCGAGTGCGACAACTGCTATGGCGTCTGTCCGGACAACGCGGTGATCAAGCTCGGCCCGGGACTGCGCTTCAAGTTCAACTACGACTACTGCAAGGGCTGCGGCATGTGTGCGGCCGAATGCCCGTGCGGCGCCATCGACATGGTCCCCGAGACCATGTGATCGGCGACATACAACAAGACCTGGAGGAGACCAAGATGTTGCAGAGACGGGCCCAAAGAGTGCTTCCACCGCCATTGCCCGAGTGGTTCCCGCGCGGCACGGCACTGCTGCGGGACCCGACGCTGAACAAGGGAACGGCGTTCTCGGACGCCGAGCGCGAGATGCTGGGACTGCGCGGCCTGCTGCCGCCGCACATCTCTACCCAGGAGGAGCAGGTCACGCGCGTGCTGGAGAACTTCCGCCGCCTGCAGACCGGCCTTGCCAAGTACATCATGCTCGAGTCGTTGCAGGACCGGAACGAGGCACTGTTCTATCGCGTCGTCCTCGAGAACCCTGACGAGATGATGCCGATCATCTACACGCCGACGGTTGGCCTGGCGTGTCAGCAGTTCGGCCACATCTACCGCCGGCCGCGCGGGCTTTACGTCAGCGCTGCGGACCGCGGGCGCATCCAGCAGGTGCTCAGCAACTGGCCGTATCGCGAGGCCGCGATCATCGTCGTGACGGATGGCGAACGCATCCTCGGCCTGGGCGATCTCGGCGCCAACGGGATGGGCATCCCGATCGGCAAGCTGGCGCTCTATACCGCATGCGCCGGCGTGCACCCGCGACGTTGCCTGCCGGTCATGCTCGACGTCGGCACCAACAACGAGACACTGCTCAGCGATCCGCTCTATGTAGGCACCCGGCGCAAGCGCCTGGCCGGGGCCGAGTTCGACGAGCTGGTCGCCGAGTTCATCGAGGCCACGCAGGCCGTCTTCCCGGGCGTGCTGGTGCAGTTCGAGGACTTCGCCAACCACAACGCGTTCCGGCTGCTGGAGCGTTACCGCGACCGCATCTGCTCGTTCAACGACGACATCCAGGGCACCGCGAGCGTCACCGTGGCAGGCATCTTCTCGGCGTTGCGCGTGACGAAGAAGAAAATGAGCGAGCAGACCTTCCTGTGCCTGGGGGCAGGGGAGGCCGCCACGGGCATCTCGGATCTGCTGGTGGCAGCGATGCGTGCCGACGGCCTCACCGAGGCGCAAGCCCGAGGCCGCTGCTGGCTGGTCGATTCGAAGGGACTGGTCGTTGCCGGGCGCAAGGAGCTTGCCGAGCACAAGAAGCCGTATGCGCACGAGCATCCGGCGGTAGGCGACTTCATCGGTGCCGTGAAGGCACTGAAGCCGACCGCGATCATCGGTGTCGGTGCCACGCCGAATACGTTCACGCGCGAAGTCATCGAGACGATGACGCAGCTGAACGAGCATCCCATCGTGTTCGCGCTGTCGAACCCGACCTCGCGGGCCGAATGCACCGCCGAGCAGGCCTACCAGTGGTCGGGCGGCAAGGCGCTGTTCGCCTCCGGCAGCCCGTTCGATCCGGTCACCTATGAAGGCAAGCGCTACGTGCCGCGGCAGGGCAACAACTCGTACATCTTCCCGGGCGTCGGCCTCGGCGTGACGGCGGTGGCGGCATCGCGCGTGACCGATGACATGTTCATGGCGGCGGCACGCGCCCTGGCGGAAACCGTGACCACGTCGGACCTGGCTCAGGGCAGCCTCTATCCACCCCTGCAGGCGATACGCGCGGCGTCCCTGTGTGTTGCGACCGCGGTGGCGGAAGTTGCATTCCGCGATGGCCTCGCGGGTATCGAACGGCCCGGTGATCTCGCCGAATTCATCCGTGCGCAGATGTACATGCCGGAATATCCCAGTTACGTGGCATGAGTCGTCAGTCCCGCACCGGAGCCTGCCCGCGATGAGCCCGTATGTCGTCTTCCTGCTGTACATGGTGGCGATACTCAGCCTCGTGGCGCTGATGCTGATCCTCAACCGGCTGCTCGGACCCAAGCCGGTCGACAGTGCCGTCAAGCTCGAGCCGTTCGAGTGCGGCGCCGTGCCCGTCGACCCGCGCAATGTCAAGGGGGTACCGGCAAAGTACTACGCCGTGGCGATCGTGTTCATCCTGTTCGATCTCGAAACCGTGTTCCTGTTCATCTGGGCGCTCGGTGCGCAGCCCGTCACCGGAACGATGCTGGTCACGTTCGTGATCTTCATGGCACTGCTGGTCCTCATTCTTCTGTACGTCTACCGCGCACGACTGATCGAAGGGGTGACCGAATGAGCGCAGCGCCGGCCGTTCCATCATTCCGATCGTGCCGACGAGCGGCAAGAGCGCGGCGTTCGAGTACCTGACGACGAAGAAGGACGAGTTGTGCGGCTGGGCGCGCAAGTTCTCGCTGTTCCCGTACCCGTTCGTGACGGCCTGCTGCGCGATGGAGTTCATGTCCGTCAGCTCCACGCCGTATGACACCGACCGCTTCGGCGCGGCGCTGCCGCGCTTTTCGCCGAGGCAGGCCGACCTGCTGATGGTGGTCGGCACAGTGACACACAAGCAGGCGCCGATCCTGCTGAAGGTCTATGAGCAGATGTGCGAGCCGAAATGGGTGATGGCCTTCGGCGTGTGTGCCAGCAGCGGCGGCTTCTATCAGAACTACGCGGCCGTCGCCGGCATCGACCGCATCATTCCGGTCGATGTCTACATCCCGGGTTGCCCGCCACGGCCCGAGACCGTCATCGACGGCATCATGCAGCTGCAGGACAAGATCGCGCGCGAGAAGCACATGATCCTGACCAAGGACTTCTGATGGCAGCGCCGGTCTTCGACACGATCGCCTCACAGCTCGAAGGGCTCGCCGCCCGGGGTGCCGTCGAGCACGGCACGCTGGTCATCGGCATCGCGCCCGACGCGCTGCTCGCACTGGTGCGGCGGCTGAAATCGGAATGGCAGTTCGACATGCTGCTCGATGTCACGGCGATCGACTGGCCGCAGCGCGAGCCGCGCTTCGATGTGGTCTGGCACGTCTATTCGACTCAGCATAAGGTCCGGGTGCGCGTGAAGACGCAGGTGACCGAAGCCGATCCGGTGGTGGACTCGCTGACATCGCTCTATGGCGCGGCCGGCTTCCTCGAGCGCGAGTGCCACGAGATGTACGGCATCCGGTTCCGCGGCAATTCGGACCTGCGGCCGATCCTGCTCTACGAGGGTTTCGTCGGCTATCCGCTGCGCAAGGACTATCCGAAGCAGGCCGAGCAGCCGCTGGTGGCGTACCGCGAAGGTTTCGATCTGGCGGATCGCGGGCGGATGAGCTGAGATGGACTTGCAGATTCCCAACCCCGTCAAGCCGGCGTTCGACACGCCGCTGCGCGATGACACGGTCATCGTCAACATCGGGCCGTCGCACCCGGCCACGCACGGCACGATCCAGATCATCGCCGAACTGGACGGCGAAAAGATCCTGCGTACCGACGTGCACTGTGGCTATCTGCACCGCGGCTTCGAGAAGGAGTGCGAGGACCACACCTGGCACAACCTGATTCCGTATGTCGATCGCCTGAACTACTGCTCGGCGCTGATCAACAACTTTGCCTACTGCGACGCCGTCGAGCAATTGATGGGAGTCGAGATCACGCCGCGCACGAAGTACCTGCGCACGCTGCTGTCCGAGTATTCGCGGCTGGCCGATCACCTGACCTGCATCGCAGCGACGCTGATGGAACTCGGCGCAATGACCGCGTTCCTGTACCTCGTGATGATCCGGGACTACATCTACGAGCACATCGCCGACCTGACTGGCGCGCGCGTCACCTACACGTACGGCCGCATCGGCGGGCTCGCACGCGACCTGCCCGAGGGCTGGCTCAAGCGGCTGGAGCAGATCCTCGACCAGTACGAGGAGTTCATTGGGCGCGTGCACGGCCTGGTCGACCGCAACCGCATCTTCATCGACCGCACGCGCGACGTCGGCGTCCTTTCGACGGCGGACGCGATCCACTGGGGCTACACCGGGCCGATCCTGCGTTCGACCGGCGCGCCGCGCGATCTGCGCAAGGACACGCCGTACCTGGCCTATGCCGAGCTCGACTTCGAGGTCCCGGTCGGCATCAAGGGCGACAACTACGACCGCTATTACGTGCGCATGCGCGAGATGGACGAGTCCGTGCACATGATTCGCCAGCTGATCGACATGCTGCCGGCCGGGCCGATCGATGTCGACGACCGTCGCTGCACATTCCCTCCCAAGCCGCTCGTCTACAGCGAGATCGAATCGCTGATCAACCACTTCAAGCTGGTCATGGATGGGCCGCGCGTTCCTGCCGGCGAAATCTACGTCGCGCACGAGGGCGCCAACGGCGAACTCGGCTTCTTCCTGGTCAGTGACGGCAGCGGCACCCCGCACAAGGTGCACGTGCGCTCGCCGTCGTTCGTCCACATGGGGGGCGTGCACCGGATGCTCGACGGCTATCAGCTGGCCGACCTGATCCCGACCTTCGGCTCGATCAACATGATCGGCGGGGAGTGCGATCGATGAACGCCGCACGGCCGCTCCGAAGGCGTTTGCTCCCCCTTGGGGGGACCGGCCCGCAGCGCCGTAGGGGGCAGCAATGAGCGCTCTGGCTTCGATGAAACACCTGCTGCCCGAGTTCGAGCAGCTCAAGAAGCGCTACCCGGCAGGCTTCGAGTCTTCGCTGACGCTGCCCTGCCTGCGCCGCATTCAGAAGGAACGCGGCTACGTGGCCGACGAGGACATCGACTGGCTGGTCGAGTACCTCGGCGTACCGCGCATCCAGATCGAGGAAGTGCTGTCGTTCTACACGCAGTACCGGCGCGCGCCGATCGGACGCTGGCACCTGCAGACCTGTCACAACGTCTCGTGCTCGATGCGCGGCGCGGAACGACTCATCGACCACCTGGCGCGGCGTCTCGGCATCCGGCCCGGCGAGACGACTCCCGATGGCCGCTTCACGCTGTCGCACGTCGAGTGCCTGGGTTCGTGCGGAACCGCGCCGGTGGTGATGGTCAACGATGCCTACCACGAGAACATGAGCGCCGAGAAGGTCGATACGTTGCTGGAGCAGCTGAAATGAACGGCGGACGCAAGCTGCTGATGACGTTTCCGGTCACGCCGACCTCGCACCTGCTTGCTGAAGTTCGCGCCCGCGGTGGCTACCAGACATTGGAGCGCGTGCTGACGTCGATGACGCCGGAGCAGGTGACCAAGGAGGTCACGGCGGCGGGCATCCTCGGTCATGGCGGGGCGGCGTTCCCGGTCGGTCGAAAGTGGTCGGTGATCCACCTGAACGACGCCCAGCCGCACTACCTGTGCGCCAACGCCGACGAAGGAGAGCCCGGCACGTTCAAGGATCGCTGGATCCTGGAAAACGCGCCGCACCTGCTGATCGAGTCGATGGTGATCGCCGCCTTCGCACTCCAGGTCCGCAATGCGTTCGTCTACATCCGGGGCGAGTTCGACCTGCCGTATCGCCGGCTGCAGGAGGCGGTGGACGAGGCCTACGCCGCCGGGCTGCTAGGCGAGAAGATCCTCGGGACCGACTTCGCCCTCGACCTCGTCGTCTATCGCGGCGCCGGGTCCTACGTCTGTGGCGAAGCGTCCGCACTGATCACGTCGATCGAGGGCAAGAAGGGTTATCCGCGCAACCGGCCGCCACGGCTGACCGTGCGCGGGCTGTACCAGCGACCCACCGTGATCAACAACGTCGAGACACTTTCGAACGTGGCCATCATCGTCGGCATGGGTGCCGAAGAGTTTCGCAAAGTGGGCATCGCAAAGAGCCCAGGCACGCAGCTCGTGTCGATTTCCGGACACATCGAAAAACCGGGCGTCTACGAAGTCGAGTATGGCTATCCGCTCGCCAAGTTCATCTACGAGGACTGCGGTGGAGTGCTCGGCGGCAAGGGGCTGAAGTGCATCATTCCCGGCGGCATCTCGACCAAGGTGCTGACGGCTGCCGACATCGCCAGCGTGACCTACGATCACAAGGCGATGGAGGCGGTGGGCTCGCAGGTCGGGTCCGGTGGGATGGTCGTCATCGCCGAAGGTACCTGCATGGTGCGCCTGCTGCAGGTGATGCTGCGCTTCTACCACCACGAGTCGTGCGGACAGTGCACGCCATGCCGTGAAGGCATGGGCTGGATGCACCGGATCATCGACCGCATCGTGGCCGGAAAGGGACGGCCCGAGGACATCGACACGATGGTCCGCATTTCCAATGCCAACGACGGCACGACGAT
Source organism: uncultured beta proteobacterium (assembly GCA_963754065.1). Taxonomy (GTDB): domain Bacteria; phylum Pseudomonadota; class Gammaproteobacteria; order Burkholderiales; family Burkholderiaceae_F; genus JALORV01. The sequence continues at coordinate 9,987 of CAVWFH010000011.1, forward strand.
CTGCGGCATGGGCGACGCGGCCGGCTTCGCGACCGTCGGCATCATCGCGAAGTACCGTGACGAGTTCGAGTACTACATCGCCAACGGGCGGTCGAAAAATAACGGCCGTCTCGAAGTCGGCGTGATGGAGCAGGAGGCGGTCCATGCCTGACTTCTTCATCAACGGACAACCGGTCAGCGCGGCCAAGGGCCAGACGGTCATGCAGGCGGCGAAGGCGGCCGGCTTCTTCATCCCGACGTTCTGCTGGCACCCGAACCTGTCGGTCTCGGGCAACTGCCGCATCTGCGTCGTCGAGGTCGAGGGCGAGGGCGGTGGCGGCAGCTGGATGGAAATCGCCTGCAACATGCCGGTGACGGAGGGCATGCGCGTGCTGACGGATTCGGAGGCCGTGCGCGAGCGCCGGCGCGAGACCCTGCAGTTCATCCTGCTGAATCACCCGGTCGACTGCGGCATCTGCGACAAGGCCGGCGAGTGCACGCTGCAGGACTATCACTATGAAATGAACGGGCTGCCGTCGGTGTCGACGGTGCCGAAGGTGCAGGCGACGAAGTATTTCGAGCTGTCGAGCCGCATCGTGCTAGACAACGAGCGCTGCATCGTCTGTTCGCGCTGCGTGCGCTTCACGCGCGAGATCTCGAAGTCGCATGCGCTGGGCATCCAGAATCGCGGTGACAGCTCGCTGGTGCGTCCGGTCGAAAACACCAACTTCGAAGCCGATCCGTACTCCGACAACGTCATCGACATCTGCCCGGTCGGCGCGCTGCTTTCGAAGCAGTTCCTCCACAAGGCGCGAGTCTGGTACCTGAAGGCCACACCTTCGGTGTGCCCGGGGTGCAGCCGCGGCTGTTCGATCGACCTGTGGCATCGCAAGCCCGAGTGGAAGCTCAACGCGCTCGATCCACGTGAGAACAGCGCCATCGCGCGCGTGACGCCACGCGAGAATCCGGCGGTCAACGGCCCGTGGATCTGCAACAAGGGACGCGACCTGGCGAAGATCTTCGGGCGCCCGCGTGCCGAGGGAGCGATGCTCAATGGGCGACCGGCGCTGCTGGCCGACGCAGTCGCCGTTGCGCGCGCACTGATCCGCAAGGCCAATCGGCCGGTGGCGCTGGTGTCGAGCTGGGGATCGAACGAGGAACTGGCGGCGTTCAAGTCAGCCCTGGGTGACCGCTTCGAGTGCATCGTGAAGTCCGACTGTCAGGCCGAGCCTGGCGAGCGGCTCGAGGATGACGTTCTGATCCGCGCCGACAAGAACCCGAACACGCGCGCCGCGCAGGAACTCTTTGGCACGGAGGCGCACCTGGTACCGGCCGATGCCGACCTGGTGCTGGTCTGGGGCGAGGGTGCCAGCTTTGCCAGCCTGCCCCGCGGCGTGAAGACCATCCTGCTGGGTTCGTATCTCGCGCCGGAAAACGGCAATGTCGATGCGTTCATTCCGGTCAGCATCCAGACGGAACGTGCAGGCCACTACACGAACTTCGCCGGCGTCGTCAGCCGCTTCGAGCCGATCGTCCGCAAGAAGGACAGCGTCGCCCATGTCGAACAGCTGTTCGCGCAACTGGCCACGACGGCCGGAGCGTTCGCATGATCCAGGACCTCGTCATTGCGGTCGTGTTCATCACCTATGCCATCTCTGTGCTGATGGGCTTCGGCACGATCCTGACGTGGGTCGAGCGCAAGCAGGCGGCGGTGATGTCCGATCGCATCGGTGCCAACCGTGCCTACCTGCGCATACCGTTCACGCAGGTGAAGCTGGTCTGGTGGGGACTGTTCCACGGCATGGCTGACGGCCTGAAGATGATCCTGAAGGAGGACTTCAAGCCGAAGACGTATGACTGGTACGCCTATGCAGTCGCGCCCTGGGTCGTTTTCACACCGGTGCTGCTGGTGTTCGCCGTCATACCGTTCGGCGGCATGCTGGTGCCGGGCGAGTTGATTCCGCCGCTGGCCGACTGGTTCGGCGATCGCAGCTACCCGATGCAGATCGCGCGGCTTGATGCCGGGCTGCTGATGGTGTTCGCCTTCGGCGGCATGACGATCATCGGGGCGATGCTGGCGGGCTGGTCGTCGTCGAACAAGTTCTCGCTGCTCGGCGCGCTGCGCGCAGGCAGCCAGATGATCTCCTACGAGGTCATCATGGGCCTGACCGTGCTCGGGCTGATCGTGATCTTCGGGACGGTGGACCTGAACTCCATCGTGCAGCAGCAGTCGGGCACCGTGCTGGGATTCCTTCCTGCGTGGGGCATTGTGCTGCAGCCGTTCGCCGCGATCCTTTTCATGGTTGCGGCCGTGGCGGAGAACAAGCGCATCCCGTTCGACTTGCCCGAAGCGGAGTCCGAACTCATCGCCGGCTACTTCACCGAGTACTCGGCGATGAAAATGGGCCTGTTCATGTTCGCCGAGTTCATCGAAATCGCGATCATCGGCGCGCTGTTCACGACGCTGTTCCTGGGCGGCTACAACCTGCCGTTCATGACCGACGCCGGTTTCGAGTTCCCCGGTGGCCACGTGGTGGCTTTGAGTCACGGGGCGGTCGTGGTCACGCAATTGGTCGTGTTCCTCGCCAAGGTATTCGTTATCTGCAGCTTCCAGATCCTGGTGCGCTGGTCGCTGCCGCGCTTCCGCTACGACCAGGTGCTGCGCTTCGCCTGGAAGTTCATGCTGCCGCTGGCACTGGTCAACCTTGTCGTCACCGTGTTCGTCGTCTGGGGGCTGCAACTCTGATGGCGCGCCAACCCTACGTTCGCAAGCAGTACTGGAACCAGCCGACGATGTCGTGGTGGGAGAAGGCGTACTTCTTCGAGATTGTGCGCGGCCTCCTCATCACGGGCGGTGTGTTCACACGCAACATGCTGCGCTGGATGACGGGGCGCAAGGGCGCGCTGACGACGTACTACCCCGAGGAGAAGCGTTGGGACTATGCCAAGGGCAACCGCGGCAAGCACGTGCTGACGCAGCGCGAGGATGGCTCCGGCCGGCCACAGTGCATCGCCTGCAACATGTGCGCGACTGTGTGTCCGGCCAAGGTTATCGAGATCGAAGCCGCGTTCGATCCGGCCGACACAGTCCACCCGAAGTATCCGGCGCGCTTCGAGATCGACTATTCGCGCTGTGTGTTCTGCGGCCTGTGCGTCGAGGCCTGCCCGGAGGATGCGATCCGCATGGTCGAGGACGTCCCGCATCTGCCTTCTGCTGACCGACAGAAGATGTGGCTCGGCAAGGAAGAGCTGCTCACCTGGCGGCCGCAGAGCGACGTCGCCAAACACTACGCCGCTCCGGTCGCCGCGCCGCGGGGACATACGTGATGGGCACTCTGCTCGCCAACCTGGACACATTGCTGCTGGTCGTGTTCGCCGCGTGCGCGCTGATCGGCGCCGCGCTGATGCTGGTGCTGCGCGAGCCGATGCGCGTGGCGCTTGCGCTGATATCGACCATGGTGTTCCTCGGCGGAATCTATGGCCTGCTTGGCGTGCACTTCATCGCGGCGTTCCAGGTGCTCATCTATGTCGGCGCCGTCATGGTGTTCATCGTCTACGTGATCATGCTGCTCGATCCGCGCGACTCGGCGGGCAAGCGCCGCTTTTCCGGCCTGCTGATCCCGGGTGTCGTGGGGTGCGGCCTTTTCATCTGGGCGCTCAGTGCGCTGGTCTGGGAAGGCGCGGGTGCGGTCAAGCACGGAGCCGGAGGCGCGGGCTTCACGCTGGCCCAGTTCTCCGCGGAGTTCCTCAACGAGTACTGGCTCGAATTCGAACTGACGTCGGTCCTGCTGCTGGCCGCGATCGTCGCTGCGATCGCCGTCATCCAGGTCAGCCGGAAGCAGCATGGATAAGTGCAAGCATGGATAAGGTACAGATGCTGATCGGCCTTGCGATCGCGCTCTTCGCGATCGGCCTCACCGGCGTGATCATCCGGCGCAACGTGCTGGTGATGCTGATGTGCATGGAATTGATGCTCAACGGCGTCAACCTGAGCCTGGTGACCTTCGCCGCCCAGGCCGGCTCGGCGGTTGGCGCGGTGCTGGTGTTCCTGGTGTTCGTCGTGGCGACGGCCGAGATCGCGATCGCGATTCCGATCGTGCTGCTGCTGGTGCGCAGCAAGCGGACGCTCGACCTCGACGCCTACGCGGACCTCAAAGGCTGAAACCAGGGGCTGAACCGGTGACTCTGCAATGACAAACCTCCTGTTGCCGATCGTCGTGCTGCCGCTGATCGGCTTCCTGATCAACGGCCTGCTGGGCACGCGCCTGGGCAACCGCGCCGTCAGCGTGATTGCCTGCGGGCTGCCGATTGTGGCCTTCTTCATCGCGATTCGCGCGACGATGGACCTGATGTCCGGCGGAGCTCCTCTCGTTCAGAAGGTGTTCACGTGGGCGCAGTTCGGCGATCGCTCGTTCGAGATTGCGTTCTACTTCGACCGGCTGACCGCCGTCATGACGCTGATCGTCACGGGCGTCGGGTCGCTGATCCATATCTACTCGACCGGCTACATGCACGAGGACAAGAGCTACTCGCGCTACTTCGCGTACCTCAACCTGTTCCTCTTCTTCATGCTGATGCTGGTGCTGGGGCGCTCGCTGCTGGTGCTGTTCGTCGGCTGGGAAGGCGTGGGGCTGGCTTCCTACCTGCTGATCGGCTTCTGGTTCGAAGATCCGGTCAAGGCGGCCGCCGGCAAGAAGGCCTTCATCACCAACCGCGTCGGTGACGCCGGCTTCCTGATCGGCATGTTCCTGCTGTATCGCGCGCTCGGCACGCTGGAGATGGACCAGATCAACGCCGCATTTCTGGCTGGACCCGTCGCCGTTTCCGCAAGCCTGGTGGGTGTATTCCTGTTCATCGGGGCGACCGGCAAGTCGGCGCAGATTCCTCTGCATGTCTGGCTGCCCGATGCGATGGCCGGCCCGACGCCGGTGTCGGCGCTGATCCACGCGGCGACGATGGTGACCGCCGGGGTCTACCTCGTGGCGCGGCTGCATGGCATTTTCCTGCACGCGCCCGAAGCTTCGGCGCTGGTCGCGACGATCGGGGTGGCCACCGCTTTCTTCGCCGCGACCATTGCACTGGTGCAGAC
>CAVWFH010000012.1:0-95552 GCA_963754065.1 uncultured beta proteobacterium
CATGATCCTGCCGAAGAGCGTGGCCGACACGGCGAAGACGGAGGACTTCAATTCGGGCAAGGCCATGATCGGTACCGGGCCATATCGACTCACGGAGTATGTCGCCGGCGACCGCGTGGTATAGAGGCGCAATGATACGTATTGGGGCACGAAACCGACGTGGGACAACGTCCGATTCAAGATGATCCCGAGCGCGCCGGCGCGCGTGGCCGCGCTGCTGGCCGGCGACGTGCAGATGATTGAAGGCGTGCCCACGGCCGACATGGCCAAGCTGTCCAAGGACGGTCGCGTCGACCTCGCCTCGGCCGTGTCGAACCGGATCATCTACCTGCACATGGACTCGGGCCGCGAGAAAAACTCGCCGTTCGTGACGACCGTGCGACGGCAAGCCGATGGAGGCCAATCCACTGCGCGATCCGAAGGTACGCAAAGCGATCAGCAAGATGGTCGATCGTGACGCAATCGTCTCCCGCATCATGGAAGGCCAGGCCGTCGCCGCCGGGCAGTTGCTGCCGGACCAGTTCTTCGGCACCAGCAAGGCGCTGAAACCCGAGAAGTACGACCCCGACGGCGCGAAGAAGCTGCTGGCCGAGGCAGGTTATCCGAACGGATTTGGAATTACGCTGCACGCACCGAACAACCGCTACATCAACGATGCGGCGATCGCGCAGGCCGTCGCTCAGTACCTGACGCGCAACGGCATTCCGACCAAGGTCGAAACGATGCCGTCGAACGTGTTCTTCTCACGCGGTTCCAAGCTCGAGTTCAGCTTCCTGTTGGCCGGCTGGGGTGCGGAGACGGGCGAGACGTCGTCTCCGCTGCGCGCGCTGCTGGCCACCTTTGATCAGAAGCAGGGGCTGGGCACGGCCAACCGCGGCCGCTTCTCCGATGTGGGCGTCGACGCGCTGATCACGCAGGCGACCACGACGATCGACGATACCAAGCGCGGCATCATGCTCGGTCGCGCCTCGGAAAAGGCCGTCGGCGAATTGACCGGCCTGGTGCCCTTGCACTACGAAGTGAGCACCTGGGGCACCAAGAAGGGACTGACCTACAAGGCGCGTGCTGATCAGTACACGTTCGCCTACGACGTTCGACCAGCAAAGTGATCCGGTGCGAGCGGCGCCGCCTCTGCGTGCAGTTGTAGTCGCGGCCGCCGCCGGGCCGCCCCAAGGCGGCCGCGCTAACTCCCCCGCGCCGAGTGCACGTGCGACCCGCAGGGTCGCGTACACGAGGCGCGCGCCATGACGGTCTTTGTACTCCGGCGTCTCGCGCAGACGCTGCTGGTGCTGCTGATCACGTCGGTGCTGGTGTTTGGCGGGCTCTTCATGATCGGCGATCCGGTCGAGATCCTGGTCAACCCGTCGGCGGACCAGATCGAAAAGGAGCGCGCGACCAAGGCGCTCGGGCTCGACAAGCCCCTGCACGAGCAATACGTTGGTTTCCTGCGCGGTGCGCTTACCGGGAATCTCGGCAATTCCTTTGTCTACGCGCGGCCGGCACTCGAGGTGATCTTCGAACGCATGCCGGCAACACTCGAGCTGGCCTTCCTCGCGATGGTGATCGCGGTCACGCTGGGCATCCCGCTCGGGCTTTACGCCGGGCTGCGACCGCACAGCGTCGTGTCGAAGACCATCATGGCCGGATCGATTCTCGGGTTTTCGCTGCCAACCTTCTGGGTCGGCCTTATCCTGATCCTGATCTTCGCGGTCACGCTGGGATGGCTGCCCTCGACCGGTCGCGGGCCGACCACCGACGTCCTCGGGCTGCAGCTGTCGATCTTCAACTGGGAGGGCCTCCGGTATGCCTTGCTGCCAGCGATCAACCTGGCGCTGTTCAAGCTCTCGCTGATCATTCGGCTGACACGGGCGCAGGTCCGTGAGCAGAGCCTGCTCGACTACATCAAGTTCGCGCGCGCCAAGGGCCTGACCAACCGCCGGGTGATCGGCGTCCACCTGCTGAAGAACATCCTGATCCCGCTGGTGACGGTCGTCGGCCTGGAGCTGGGCTCGGTGATCGCGTTCGCCGTGGTGACCGAGACGATTTTCGCGTGGCCCGGCATGGGCAAGCTGGTGATCGACTCGATCTTCCTGCTCGATCGGCCGGTGGTGGTCGCCTACCTGATGGTGGTCGTGTTCATGTTCATCCTGATCAACCTGGTGGTCGACCTCCTCTACTCGGTGCTCGACCCGCGCGTGCGACTGTCCGAGGTCAAGTCATGAACGCCATCGTCGTGCCGGTGGCGGCGGTCGAGACGCCATGGCAGCGTTTCCGCAAGCAGTTCGCCGAAAGCCGGCTGGCGCTGGCGGGACTGGCATTGCTCGTGGTGATCATCGCGATCGCGCTGTTCGCTCCGTGGATTGCGCCGCAGAACCCGTACGACCTGGCCAAGCTCGATCTGCTCGACGCACGGCTGCCGCCCGGCGCACGGTCGGCGGATGGCATGACCTACTGGCTCGGCACCGACGGCCAGGGCCGCGACATGCTGTCGGCCATCCTCTACGGATTGCGCGTGTCGCTGTACGTCGGCGTGGCCAGCGGCGTCATCGCCCTGACGCTGGGCGCCGTCATCGGCGTGCTTGCCGCCTACCTCGGCGGCCGATTCGAGCAGATCGTCATGCGCGTCGTCGACATCCAGCTCGGCTTTCCGGCCATCCTGGTCGCACTGATCCTGCTGGCGGTGCTCGGCAAGGGCGTCGACAAGATCATCATTGCCCTGGTCACCGTGCAGTGGGCGTACTACGCCCGCACCGCGCGATCAGCGGCACTGGTCGAACGCAGCAAGGAATACATCGAGGCGGCGCGCGCGCTCGGCCTGGGTGCAGGACGCATCGTGCTGCGGCACCTGATGCCGAACGCGCTGCCACCATTGATCGTGGTCGGCACGGTTCAGGTCGCTCACGCGATCGCGCTGGAAGCAACGCTGTCGTTCCTCGGCCTCGGCCTGCCACCGACCGAGCCGTCGCTGGGCCTGCTGATCGCCAACGGCTATGAGTACCTGATGTCGGGCAAGTACTGGATCAGCGTCTACCCGGGCATAGCGCTGCTGGTCACAATCCTCTCGATCAACCTGGTGGGCGACCAGTTGCGCGACGTGCTCAACCCGCGGCTTTCGCGCTGACGACGCTGACAAAGCTAACGACAATGAGCCCCTTGCTGACAGTCAGCGGCCTGCGCACAGAGTTCGCGACGCGTGACGGCGTCCTGCCCGCGGTGGCGGACGTATCGTTCGAACTCGCGCGTGGCGAGGTGCTCGGGCTGGTGGGGGAGTCGGGGTCGGGCAAGTCGGTGACCGGCTTCTCGATCCTCGGCCTGATCGATCCGCCGGGCCGCATCGTCGCCGGCAGCATCGTGTTCGACGGTACCGAACTGGTCGGCGCAGCCCAGGACTCGCTGCGGCGACTGCGCGGGAAACGCATAGCGATGATCTTCCAGGACCCGATGATGACGCTCAATCCGGTCCTGTCGATCGAAACGCAGATGGTGGAAGCGGTTCTTGCTCACGACAACACGCCGCGCGCGGCGGCGCGCAACCGAGCGATCGAAGCGCTGGGCCGCGTCGGCATCGCCGCGCCCGCCGAGCGGCTCGCTCAGTATCCGCATCAGTTCTCCGGTGGCATGCGCCAGCGCGTGGCGATCGCCATCGCACTGCTGCACAAGCCCGATCTCATCATCGCCGACGAACCGACCACCGCGCTCGACGTCACGGTGCAGGGACAGATCCTCTACGAGATGCAAAGGCTCGTTCGCGAGTCCGGCACGGCGCTCATCTGGATCACGCACGACCTGGCGGTGGTCGCTGGGCTGGCCGACCGCATCGCGGTGATGTACGCCGGGCGCATCGTTGAGATGGGCGATGCGGCCGCCGTGCTGGATGCTCCGCGCCATCCCTACTCGCGCGGCTTGCTCGACTCAGTCCCTGCGGCCACCCACCCGGGCGCGCGGTTGCGGCAGATCCGCGGATCGACGCCCTCGCTGCTGCGTCTCGGTCCCGGCTGCGCGTTCCGCGACCGCTGCGACCGCGCCACCGACGAGTGCGCGCTGATGCCGCCGCTGGCCGAACACGATGGCCGCGCGGTTCGTTGCGTGCATCCGCTGGAATTTGCATGAGCGCGCACGGCCGGTCCGAAGCGCTCATCCCGCAGCGCGCAGCGCGGAGGGTCGTCCAGTGACCGCCCTGCTGCAGATCGACGCCGTCAGCAAACGCTTCAGCAAGCGGCTGGACGCCATCGAGAAACTGGCGCGAACTCTGGGCGCGAAGGTAAGCGAGCACACGGTGCACGCGGTCGACCGCGTCAGCTTCGAGGTGGCCGAGCGCGAAGTCGTCGGACTGGTCGGCGAATCCGGTTGCGGCAAATCCACACTGGGACGGCTCGCCTGCGGCCTGCACGCGCCGACCGAAGGGACGGTGCGTTATCGAGGCCAGCCGGTCACGACCGAACCGGGCGTGCGGCGCCCGATCCAGATGATCTTCCAGGATCCGTTCGCTTCGCTGAATCCACGCATGCGCGTCACCGACATCGTTGGCGAAGCGCCGCGCGTACACGGCATCATCGGGGCGGGCGAAGTGGCCGACTATGTCGCGGAGCTGCTGCAGCGGGTCGGCCTCGACCCTTCATTCGCGCGTCGCTATCCGCACCAGTTTTCCGGCGGCCAGCGGGCGCGTGTCGGGATCGCGCGCGCACTGGCGGTCAAGCCGGAGTTCCTGGTCTGTGATGAGGCGGTCGCAGCGCTTGATGTCTCGATCCAGGCACAGGTGCTGAACCTCTTCATGGATCTGCGCGACCGCTACGACCTGACGTATCTTTTCATCAGCCACGACCTGGGCGTGGTGCGGCATCTGTCCAACCGCGTCGTCGTCATGTACCTGGGCCGCGTCGTCGAGGTCGCCAGGACCGAGGAACTTTTCGCCCAGCCGAACCATCCCTATACGCAGGCACTGCTGTTCGAGGTGCCGCGGCTGGACCGCAAGCGCAGGACTTTCGTCCCGATCAAGGGCGAGATCCCTTCGCCGCTGGCACCGCCCACGGGGTGCCACTTCCACCCGCGTTGCCCGAGCGCCATGCCCCGGTGCGCAACGGCGGCCCCGGCATTGCGAGAGATCGCGCCCGGTCGCCTGTCCGCCTGCCACCTTAACGATTGAGGAATGAGCTTTCACATTGAAGCGCTGATCTGATGACGCCTCAAGCCTTTTCACTCCACGGGCCCGACGAGCCTCGCGTTGCGCTGGTACTCGACTCGCCGCACTCGGGCGTCGACTTCCCTTCGGATTTCGATGCGGTCGTTTCGGAGTACGACCTGCGCGACGGCGAAGATTGCTTCGTCGACGAGTTGTACCTGCCGGCCATCGAACTCGGCATTCCGTTGCTGGCGGCCCGCTATCCGCGCACGTACCTGGACCCGAATCGCCATCATGGCGACATCGACCTGGAACTGATCGAGGGCGGCTCCTGGCCGCACGAGTATTTGCCGAGCGGCAAGGCTGCGATCGGCAAGGCGTTGATCTGGCGCACGCTGGACGACGGGCGTTCGATCTACTCGCGCAGGTTGCGGGTCGACGAGGTGCGTTCGCGCATCGATCGCTTCCATGCGCCGTACCACCGGAGCTTGTCGCAACTTCTTACGACGGCACATGAGGCGTTTGGCGTGGTGTATCACCTCAACTGCCATTCGATGAACTCGGTCGCCGGCAAGATGGGTGAAGGCGGCGAGGGAACGGAACGCGCGGATTTCGTGCTGGGTGACCGCGATGGCACGACCTGCGATCCGTCGTTTACCGGGTTCGTCCGCTCAACGCTTGCCGCGATGGGCTACGTGGTCGCGGTGAACGATCCCTACAAGGGGGTCGAACTGGTGCGCGCCTACTCCGATCCGGCGCGCGGCCGCCACAGCCTGCAGGTCGAGATCAACAAGCGGCTGTACATGGACGAGGCGGCGCGGGCCAGGCACTCCGGCTTTGCGCCGCTGCAGGCCAACCTCATGCACCTGGTGGAAGCGATCCGCGATTACATACTTCGGGAGCAGCGCCGTGCCTGAACACCATCCCATCGAGGTGCGTCCGCCCGACATCACGGCCTACCGAACGAGCCCGAGTGGTGTCGACTACGTGCATGTGTTCGACTCCGGACAACCCGGTCCCACGGTGATGCTGCAGGCGCTCACGCACGGCAACGAGTTCTGCGGTGCGCATGCGTTGATCGAAGTACTGGATTCGGGCATCCGCCCGCACGCGGGTCGCCTGATCGTCGCCTTTGCCAACGTCGAGGCCTTTGCCGGCTTCGATTTCGACGACCCCGACGCGTCGCGTTACGTCGACGAAGACTACAACCGCGTCTGGGCCGACGCCGTGCTCGACGGCCCGCGAGACTCCACCGAACTGCGGCGCGCCCGCGCGCTGCGGCCCTTCGTCGATGCCGCCGACTTCCTGCTCGACCTGCACTCGATGCACGAACCCGGCCGGCCGATCATGGTCTGCGGCATGGTCGACAAGCATCTCGCTCTGGCGCGCAAGGTCGGCATGCCCGCCGACCTGCTGATCGACACCGGGCATCCGGCAGGGCTGCGCATGCGCGACCGCGGCGGCTTCAACGATCCGGCGAGCGCGAAGCAGGCGTTGCTGATCGAATGCGGGCAGCACTGGGAAAAGCGTGCGGTCGACGTCGCGCGCGACACGACGCTGCGCTTCCTCGCTGCCACCGGCAGCGTACCGTTCGATCGCATCGCGGCGCGCCTTTCGGTGCCGCTGCCTGCCACGCAGCGCGTCGTGCGCGTCACCGAGCCGGTGGTCGCGCGGTCGACGGCCTTCGAGTTCCTGGTGCCGATCGAGGGCCTGGGAATCGTGCCCCAGGCGGGCACGCCGATCGCCCGCGACGGCGATACCGTGTGGGTGGCACCCTATGACGACACTGTGCTGGTGATGCCGTCGATGCGGCACCTGAAGCCTGGCAACACCCAGGTGCGTCTCGGCCGCTACGACACATGAATGTGAACCGACTCTTCGCTTCCACCCTGCAATGGCTGGGTGCCACTGCCCTGGGACTTCTCGTGGGCACGGCATCCGCCCAGCAGACGCTGACGCCGGTCCGCGCGTCGGAGCACGTCTGGTACTTCCAGGGAGACTCGGGCATGGCCTCGACGGCCAACCGCGCCTTCAATTCGAATGCTGCCTTTGTCGTGACACGCGACGGCGTCGTCGTCTTCGATGCCCTCGGATCGCCCGAACTCGGTGCGGCCATGAAGCGGGCGATCGCGGCGGTCACCTCGCAGCCGATCCGCATCGTGATCGTGAGCCACTTCCATGCCGACCACTTTTACGGGCTGCAGGCACTGGCGGGTCCGGACGTGGAGATCTGGGCCAGCAGCAAGGCTCGCGGCACGGTCAGCGATCCGCCGGCACAGGAGCGCCTCGAGCAGCGCCGGCGCGACCTCTGGCCCTACGTGGACGAAAAGACGCGGCTGGTGCCTGCCAGCCGCTGGATCGACTTCGCCGCCGGCCGGGACTACGCCTTCGAGCGCGGTGGCATCCGCTTTCGCCTGATCGATGTCGGCGGCGCGCACTCGCCGGAAGACATCATGCTGTGGGTCGAGAACGACCGCGTGCTGCTGGCGGGCGACCTGTACTTCAGCGGGCGCATCCCGTTCGTCGGCAATGCCAACACGCGCTCCTGGCTGGCGACGCTGGATGTCATCGCCCCGCTCAAGCCCGCGGTCGTGATTCCCGGCCACGGCAGCGCCTCGCGCGATCCGGCACCCGACATTGCGCTGACGCGCGAGTACCTGCTGTACCTGCGCGAGCAGATGGGCAGGGCGGCGCGCGATCTGGTGCCGTTTGACGAGGCGTATGCCGCCGTCGACTGGTCGCGTTTCGAGAAAGTCCCTGCATTTTCCGCGGCCAATCGCCTCAATGCGTACGGCACCTATCTGCAGCTCGAGCAGGAGGGACTCACTCCCGCCGCGGCGGGGAAGTGATCGAGCGATGGCCGATGTCCCGGCGATCCGGCGCGACCGTCGACGGTTGCGCTAACCTGCGCGTTGTTTCCGGCAGTTCATGCCTTTTCCTTATCGGAGCACGACGATGCTGAAGCGTTTGAGCAGTGTCCTGTTCGCGGCGGCCACGACCCTCATTCTCGGCTGCGCGACTTCATCGACCACACTGGACGCCCAGTGGGTCAATCCCGAGTACATCGGCAAACGGCCGATCCGCAGCATGATGGTGATGGCGGCGGTGCGCGACTCGACCAATCGACGCATCAGCGAGGACCGGATGGTCGCGGCCCTGTCAGCGGCCGGCGTCAAGGCCGTCCAGTCCTACACCCTGCTCCCGGAAGACGGCCCGGTGACGGAAGACCGCTTGCGACGCGTCGTCACCGAGGCAGGCGTCTCGCATGCGATGGTCACGCGCATCATCAACGTCTCCACGCAGGTCAATGTCTCGCCCGGCATGGTCATGGGGCCGGCCTGGGGGCCGGGATGGGGCTGGGGCGGCGGCTGGGGTCCCGGCTGGGGCGGCATGGCCGGCTATCACAATGCCATGTGGGCAACGTCGATTCCGCCGCAGGTCACCACGACGCAGAATGTCCATGCCGATACGCGCGTGTTCGATGCCAAGAGTGCCGCCGTTTTGTGGTCGGCCGCGACCACCACGTCGACCGGCTACAACACGGTGCCGCAGCTGATCGATCAGTTCGTGCAGCTGATCGTGGCAACGATGACGAAGGACGGCGTGATCTGAAATCCGCGCAGCGGGAGAGTGTTCGGGCCGGACCTCCCGGCCCGTTTCACTTCTGGCTGCCGCCGGGTCCGGTCATGTCGAGCAGCGTGTCGGCTACCTGCACGCAGTCCTGGATGTGCCGATCGCCGAGATACTTCAGTGCGGCGAAGCTCAGTGAAGCCGCAACGACCTGGCCCGCAAACGGGACCGCCCGCGCCGCCTGTTTGGCGGTCAGCCGTACGCCGACGGTCTTCAGCACCTTGATCACCAGTTCGCGGGTCACGACCCGGCCGACGAGCGCGCTGCCGACTGCCATGACTGCCTTGTAGGCGAACACCTTACGGCGCGGCGCGAGCCGATCGATCTGCTCGGGGGTCAGGCCGAAGGCGGCATTGATGTCCTCGATCATCGACATCAGCACGCCGATGTCCACCGCCACGTCGACGCCCGGTATCGGAATGACCGAGGCGCCGGCCGAAATCAGCGCCCGACGCGTCGCCAGCTTGCGGCACAGGCGCGCCACCGCGTCGATATCGCGCCGGGTCTCCGGCACGAGAACCAGCTCTCGCGATCCGCTCACATTGCGCCTCATGCCGCAATCCTACCGGGCGTCGATCCGCATACGCGTGACTGCGCCAAGACGCTCAGGCATGAACACGGAAGGACACACCGCTGTCTTAAGGCTTAGCGCGTCGCAGCATTTCACCGCCGCTAGACATGGATCAAGTTGCCACGATGGCCCGGTCAGCCGCGCGACCGCCATGACGACTATCGTCCGGCTGCCGACAACAACAAGTGCGCAGCGCGAACTGCAGCCTGCAGGCTCGCGTGAACGACGGATCTAAGTTCTCACCCACGGCAATCGTCACGTTCATCTTCGTTGGGAGGAAAACATGTCCACTGCTGCACTCGCAGGCGGGCCGGGACAAAAGTCGACGCTCAACTGGGCAGCGATCGACGCGGACCCGCGCTTTCAGTTGCTGCACGAACGCAAGGTCCGGTTCCTGGCCGGGCTGATGATCTTTTCCGTTGCCTACTATTTCCTGTTGCCGATCGGCGCGGCCTACTTTCCCGAGCTCTTCCGGATAAAGGTCTGGGGTCCGTTGAATGTCGGCATCCTGTTCGCACTGTCGGAATTCGTGGTGGCGTGGGGCATCGCGTTTTACTACGCACGACGCGCCAACCGTGAGTTCGACGCAATGGCCCGCGAACTGATCGCCGACGCCGAAAACATCGGGAGAAAGTCATGAGCCGCCGCACGAATCTCTTCCTGGTGGCGGGCGTGCTGGCGCTTCCACTGATCGCTCTGCCGGCATTCGCGCAGGGCGCTGTCGGTGCCAACTGGCGCTGGCTCACGTTCGCGGTCTTCGCGGCCATCATCGGCCTGACGATGTTCGTCACCTTCCTCGCCGCCAAGCGAGTGAAGTCGGCCTCCGACTTCTACACCGCTGGCGGCGGTGTCTCCGGACTGCAAAACGGCTGGGCGATCGCCGGGGACTATCTCAGCGCTGCCTCGTTCCTCGGCATCGCCGGGCTGATTTCCCTGTACGGCTACGACGGGTTCATGTACTCCGTGGGCTGGCTGGTCGCGTACATCACGGTGTTGCTGGTGATTGCCGAACCGTGCCGCAACATCGGCAAGTACACGCTGGCCGACATCCTGGCCTACCGCAACGACCCCAAGAAGGTGCGCGTGGTCGGAGCGATCTCGGTCATCACGGTGTCGACCTTCTACCTGACTGCGCAGATGGTCGGCGGCGGCGTGCTGGTCAAGACGCTGATCGGCATCGACTACGAGATCTCCGTCATCGTCGTCGGCATCCTGATGCTGGGCTACGTGTTGTTCGGCGGCATGGTGGCCACCACCTGGGTGCAGATCATCAAGGCCGTGCTGCTGGTCACGGCGTCGATCCTGCTGGTGATGTTCGTCTGGCTGCCGTATGGCTTCTCGCTGCCGGGCTTCCTGCAGGCGGCTATTGGCGACGCCAAGGTCCAGGCGCAGGTCGCCTCCCTGCTCGGCGACGCCAGCAAGAACATGTCAGCGGCCGAACTCGGCCAGCGCTTCCTCGAACCCGGACTGCTCTTCAAGGCACCGATCGACCAGATCTCGCTCGGCATGGCGCTGGTGTTCGGCACGGCTGGCCTCCCGCACATCCTGATGCGGTTCTTCACCGTGCCCACGGCGCAGGAAGCGCGCAAGAGCGTGATCTGGGCAATGGCGATCATTGGCGGCTTCTACGTGCTGACGCTGTTCCTCGGCCTAGGTGCGGCGATGAACGTCGGCGCGGCCAACATCCGCGCGGTCGATGCCGGCGGCAACATGGCCGCTCCCTTGCTGGCGCAGTTCGTCGGTGGCGGTGCAGATAGTTTCCTCGGCAATCTGTTCCTAGCCTTCGTGGCCGCGGTCGCGTTTGCCACCATCGTGGCGGTGGTTGCGGGACTGGTGCTGGCGGCGGCCAGTGCGATGGCGCATGACCTGTACGTCGGCGTGATCCGCAGCGAACACGTCACGCCCCAGGAACAGGTCAAGGCGGCACGGATCGCCACTGTGATCGTCGGCGCGATGGCAATTGCGATCGGCATCGCCGCCAAGGGCCAGAACGTTGCGCACCTGGTTGCACTGGCATTCGCGGTTGCCGCCAGCGCGAATTTCCCGTGTGTCCTGCTGACGCTTTACTGGAAGCGATGCAATACGGGCGGCATCATGGCCGGCATGGTGATCGGCACGCTGACCGCGATCGGACTCGTGCTGGTCTCTCCGAACATGACCTACCCGAAAGCCATCAAGGCCGCGGCGCAGAAGGTCGTTGACGGTGCCCCGGCCCGCCTGGTGGCCCTCAACGAGGCGCTCGCGTCAGGCGATGCCGCCAAGGTCGACAAGGCCGGGAAGGACAAAGCGGCGATCGAGAAGGCCGTGGCGGGTGCCCAGGCGAACCTCGACAGGTTCAAGAACGACAACACCAGCATGGTCGGTCTCGAGGCGCCGCTGTTCGAGTTGAAGAATCCGGGCCTGATCTCGATCCCGCTCGGCTTCCTCGCGGTGATTCTCGGGTCGCTTCTGTATCGCGACAAGCGCGCCGAGGACATGTGGGACGAGTTGTACGTGCGCCAGAACACCGGCATTCTCTCCGCCAAGGCGCACGCCCACTGAGCTGAACCGATGCCGCTCGACGAAACAGGGCCCCGATCGTGGGGCCTTTTTTCTTCCATCCCAATCTGCGCGACTATCCGCACTCTCGGATCGCCGTATCGCCGCGGCCGCGGCACGGTCGATCCACCTTGCCCGGGTCGCGCCCTCGACGCCTAATGCCGTGAACAATCCCACCACGCCGCCGCTCGTCTACGAGTCGGTGCGGGAATTTCTGGTCCGACATGCACCGTTTGCGCGCATGACCGAGGACGCGCTTCGCTATCTGATCCCGCGCCTGAAGCTCGCCTACTTTGCGAAGGACAGCGTGGTCGTCGACCGTAGCGCAACCTTCCCGCCGCTGCACATCATCCAGAACGGCCACGTCGCCAGCGTCACCGCCGGCCTCGACACCATGCCGGATCGCGTTCTGCAGCCGGGTGAGAGTTTTCCCGTCGGTGCGCTCTCGGCAGGCGGCCAACCGACCCGAAGTTATCGCGCCACCGATGATGTCTTCGCCTATCTGCTGTCCGTCGACGATTTCCAGAGACTGCGGCAACTCTCCCCCGAGTTCGCCGCGTATTGCACCGAGGCGGTCACCGTGCTGGCGCAGCAGTCGCTCGCGGAACTGCAGCGGCATTACAGCCAGGTGGCCTCCGATCAGCACTCGCTGACGCGGCCGCTTTCGCAGTTGATCCCGTCCGAGCCCGTCACCTGCCTGTCGATCACACCGCTGCGCGAGGCGCTGATGCAGATGCGCGAGCACGCCGTGCGTTCGATCATCGTCGTCGACGAGACGTCGGCACCGATCGGCGTGTTCACACTGAACGACCTGCGCGACCGCGTGGTGCTGCAGGAGTTGCCATTGGACACGCCGGTCGCCCGCGTGATGACGCCGGATCCGATCACGTTGCCCGCGCAGGCCACGGCGGCCGAGGCCATCCAGAGCATGGCTGCCGGCGGCTTCCACCAGATGATCGTGACCTCGCACGGCAAGGTGCTCGGCACCATCTTCGAGCACGACCTGTTCGCCTTGCAGCGAGTGAGCCTGCGACAGATCCATCATGCGATCCGTTCGGCTCGGTCGGTCAAGCAGCTCGCCCATGTGGCGGGCGACATCCGCAACCTCGCGCGCAACCTGCTGGCTCAGGGGGTGTCGGCCGAAGCGCTCACGCGCACGGTTGCCTCGCTGAACGACGCGCTGACGCGCGAAGTCATCAACCGCGTGCTGCAGGAGCAAGAGCTCGAAGGCATTGATTGGTGCTGGCTCGCACTCGGCAGCGAGGGCCGTGGCGAGCAGACGCTCGCGACCGACCAGGACAACGCACTGATCTTCGTCGCACCGCGCGATCCGACCGAGCTGCTGAGAATGCGCCACGAGCTGATCGTGTTTGCCCGCGAAGTCAACGCAGCACTCGACCAGCTCGGCTTTCCGCTGTGCAAGGGCAACATCATGGCGAGCAACCCTCTGTGGTGCCTCACGGAGTCCGAGTGGCGCGCACAGTTCACGGCGTGGCTGACCGAGCCGACGCCGGAGCGGCTGCTCAATGCAAACATCTTCTTCGATTTCCGGGCGCTTTATGGTGACAGCACGCTCGCAGACCGCCTGTCCGACTGGCTCCTGGCGCGCACACAAGACAACAAGCTGTTCCTGCGCCTGATGGTGGCCAACGCCCTCGAAACCGAACCACCCCTCGGGCTGATCCGCGCATTCCAGGTTTCCGACAAACCTGGCCGCGAGGGCACTTTCGATCTCAAGAAGCGCGGCGTGCGCATCTTTGTCGATGCCGCTCGCGTGTTCATGCTCGCGTACGGCGTGAAGGCCTCGGGCACGGCCGACCGCCTGCGCAAGGCGGGCGAAACACTCAGGGCCGATCCACGCCATGTAGAGGCGACAATCGAGGCGTTTCACTATCTGCAGGTCCTGCGGCTGCGAGCCCAGGAACACCCGCACCCAACTAACCCGAATCGCATCGATCCCTACGCGCTCAATGAGGTCGACCAGCGCATGCTGAAAGAGGCATTTCGCCAGGCCCGGAAGCTGCAGCAGCGGCTGAAGGAAACTTTTTCCATCGCCCTTTGACGCGTTGCACCCTAGATCGTCACGCAGCGCTGCATCGAACCACGGACCGAAGTGCATGGGACTGCTGAGCCGACTGCTGCGATCGCGGCCCAGCCTGGCGCCGGAACTCGAAGTCCGGCTGCAAAGGCTGTCCGAGCTGTCTCCGCCGCCCACCCGCAACACGCATCGCCAGTCGCGCTACGTAACGGTCGATGTTGAGACGACCGGGCTCGATATGCGGCGCGATCACGTGCTGTCGATCGGCGCAGTGGCCGTCGAGCGCGGCGTGATCGCACTCGCGCACTGCTTCGAGCTGGTATTGCGACAGGCCGAGACGTCGAGCCACGACAACATCCTGGTTCATCGGATCGGTGGCCAGCGCCAGCTCGGGGGTGAGGACCCTGCAGAGTCGTTATTGCGGTTCCTGGAATATGTTGGCCACTGCCCGCTGGTGGCTTTCCGCGCCGAATTCGACCAGACCATGCTCGACCGTGCGCTCAAGGAGCATCTCGATGTGTCCTGCCAGAGCCCCTGGCTCGATCTGGCCGAGCTGCTACCCGCGCTGTACCCGTCCAACGAGAACAAGACCATGGACGACTGGCTGGCGGCCATGAACATTCGCATGCTGGCGCGCCACGACGCGCTCGCCGACGCGCTGGCCACGGCTCAGATGCTCCAGGTCTGCTTACGGCAGGCCGAAACGCTCGAAATGATCTGCCCGGCGCACCTGCTGGAAATGCAGCGGGCGCAGCATTGGCTCGGCAAGCGCTAGCCAGCGCCGTCCGGGCATCGCGCCACGAACCTGAACCCGTCGCGCTGATTTCCCGCACCACGAGAGGTGCTGGGCGGACCCCGGTGCATCCTGTGCAAGTCGCGAATCAGCCATTCGGCCGGCCTCAGGGGCGATCCAGATCAAGACCTGAATGCACGGCCGGAGCCTATAATTCGGCGCTCCAACAAGGAGTTAGGCGCCACCTCTCCGGCCCATGCACCTCCTCACGCTCGGACTCAATCACACCACCGCGCCGCTCGCCGTGCGCGAACGGGTGGCGTTTGTCCCGGAAGAAGTGTGCTCGACCATCGGCCGGCTGCGGGAGAAGCTGTCGGAGCCGTCGAACGGCCGCATCTCCGAAGCGGCCATCGTCTCCACGTGTAATCGCACCGAGCTCTACTGCGCAGCGGAGGAGCCGGATCGCGCGCAGCGCGCCCTGCAGGAGTTCGTCGCGGCGGAAAAGCAGCTGAGCCTGGACGAGTTGCAGCGCCATACCTACGTGCTGCCACAGGCAAGCGCGGTGCGCCATGCGTTCCGCGTGGCCAGCGGGCTCGATTCCATGGTGCTGGGCGAGCCGCAGATCCTCGGCCAGATGAAGCAGGCCGAGAAGCTCGCGCGCACCGCGGGCGGCCTGGGCCTGATGCTGAATCACCTGTTCCAGCGCACTTTTGCGGTCGCGAAGGAAGTGCGCACGACAACCGAGATCGGCACGCAGTCAGTGTCCATGGCTGCGGCCGCCGTGCGCGTGGCCCAGCGCATCTTCGGCAACCTCTCCGGCGAACACATCCTGTTCGTCGGTGCCGGCGAAATGATCGAACTGACCGCGACGCACTTCGCCGCGCAGCACCCGAAGTCGATCACGGTGGCCAACCGGACGCAGGAGCGCGCGCAGGCCCTTGCGCACCGCTTCCATGCCAATGCAATCAAGCTCGCCGAGCTGCCCGACGCGATCGCGCGTTTCGACATCGTCGTTTCATGTACCGCAAGCTCGCTGCCGATCATCGGTCTCGGCATGATCGAGCGTGCGATCAAGTCGCGGCGGCGCAAGCCGATGTTCATCGTCGACCTGGCCGTGCCGCGCGATGTCGAGCCCGAAGTGGCGCGACTCGACGACGTTTACGTGCATACGGTCGATGACCTGGGCCGTATCGTGCAGAGCGGCAGCGAGAGCCGCCAGGCGGCCGTCGCCCAGGCCGAAGCGATCATCGAATCCCGCGTGCGCGACTTCGAAGAGTGGGTCAAGGCGCGCCGCGCGGTGCCGGTGATCCAGGACCTGCGCACGCGTGCCGACGCCCTGCGGCGCCGCGAACTCGAACGCGCCCTCAAGCAGCTGGCGCGCGGCGAGGCACCCGAGGCGGTCATCGAGCACCTGTCACAGGCGCTCACCAACAAGTTCCTGCACGATCCGATGAGCACGCTGCGCGAAGTCGGCGACGACGCCGAACAGGCGCGACTGCAGGCGCTGCTCGCGCGCTTCTACTCCCAGTCCGACGATTAGCTGCCGCCCGCGGGCGCAACGGCTGCGGGCCGCCGCGACGCCGCGGGCGATTCCATTCACGGCCCATCGTCCGGGCGCCCTGCCGTTCCCCATCATTGAACTTCGGCGGCCGGGCAAACCGCCCACCCCAGAGTCCCCACTTGCAGGTCGCCATGAAGCCATCGATGCAGACCAAACTCCAGCAGCTATCCCGCCGGCTGGAGGAGATCGACGTGCAACTTTCGAGCGAAGACGCCGCGCGCGACATGAACCGCTACCGTGCCCTCGGCCAGGAGCGTTCCGAAATCGAGCCCGTCGTGACGCGATTCCACGAGTACAACCGGGCGCACGCGGACCTGCTGGGTGCCCAGGAGATGCTGTCCGATCCGGACATGAAGTCGCTGGCCGAGGAAGAGACCCACGCCGCGCGCGGCCGCATGGAGTCGATCGAAAGCGACCTGCAGCGACTGTTGCTGCCGAAGGACCCGAACGACGATCGCAACATCTTCCTCGAGGTCCGCGCCGGCACCGGCGGCGACGAGTCGGCGCTGTTCGCCGGCGACCTGCTGCGCATGTACATGCGCTTTGCCGAGCGGCACCGCTGGACCACCGAGATGATCTCCGAGAGTCCGTCCGACCTCGGCGGCTACAAGGAAGCGATCGTGCGCATCGTCGGCACGGGGGCGTACTCGAAACTCAAGTTCGAATCCGGCGGCCATCGCGTGCAGCGTGTGCCGGAGACGGAGGCACAGGGCCGCATCCACACCTCGGCGTGCACGGTGGCCGTGCTGCCGGAGGCGGACGAGATCAACGAGATCCG
Source organism: uncultured beta proteobacterium (assembly GCA_963754065.1). Taxonomy (GTDB): domain Bacteria; phylum Pseudomonadota; class Gammaproteobacteria; order Burkholderiales; family Burkholderiaceae_F; genus JALORV01. Next base: position 16,969 of record CAVWFH010000012.1, read on the forward strand.
GATCGACCCCTCGGAGATCCGCATCGACGTCTACCGGGCATCCGGCGCGGGCGGCCAGCACGTCAACAAGACCGAGAGCGCGGTGCGCATCACGCACCTGCCGACCGGCATCGTGGTCGAGTGCCAGGACGATCGTTCGCAGCACAAGAACCGCGAGCGCGCGATGAAGATCCTCGCGGCGCGCATCAAGGACCAGCAGACACGCGACCAGCAGGCCAAGGAAGCGTCGGCGCGCAAGAGCCTGATCGGCTCGGGCGACCGTTCGGAACGCATCCGCACCTACAACTTCCCGCAGGGTCGCGTGACCGACCACCGCATCAACCTGACGCTGTACAAGATCGACCAGATCATGGACGGTGATATCGACGAACTGACCGAGCGGCTGGCCGCGGAGCACCAGGCCGAACTGCTCGCCGCGCTGGGCGAGTCGGCCTGATTGCGCACCGCTGACAGCCTGTTGTGCCGCGAGGGTCTGCCGCGCGCCGAGGCGCGTGCGCTGCTCGCGTCGGTCCTGCGAGTCACGCGCGAGCGATTGATCGCCTTTCCCGAGACCGAAGTACCGTCGCTGACGCTCGCTGCCTACGAAGCGCTGGTGAAACGGCGAAAGGCAGGCGAGCCGCTGGCGTACCTGCTGGGCGAGAAGGAGTTCTACGGCCGGCGATTTGCCGTGACACCCGACGTTCTCGTGCCGCGACCGGAGTCGGAGACGCTTGTCGAGGTGGCGCTGGAATGCCTGTCGCCGATAACTGCGCCGCGCGTGCTCGATCTTGGCACCGGCTCCGGCTGCATTGCGATCACACTGCAGCTGGAACGTCCCGATGCGCGCGTCGTGGCGACCGATGCCTCAGAGGCGGCCCTGGCCGTGGCGCGTGCCAACGCCCGGGACCTCGATGCGCGCGTGACATTCCGGCAAGGGGACTGGTACGCGGCTGTCGATCCCGCCGAGCCGTTCGATCTGATCGTAAGCAATCCGCCGTACGTTGCTGCGGCCGATCCGCACCTGGACGCCCTGAAGCACGAGCCGGCCCTGGCGCTGACCGACGGTCACGATGGACTGCGATGCCTGACGACCCTCATCGCCGGGGCGCGGGTGCACCTGTGCGCCCATGGCTGGCTCGCGCTGGAGCACGGCTTCGACCAATCGACCGCGGTCGAGGGACTCCTGCGCGATGCGGGTTTCAAGGAGGTGTCGATGCGCCGCGATGCCGGCCGCCAGCCACGTGTGTCCTTTGGCCGCGCCTGAGAGGTCACGCAGGCCGGGGACGGGCACGAGCGCAATCGGCACTGTGCCTAGCGGCAGGATCCCTGCGTGCGCACGATGGCTGGTGCAGGGACAGAATTTGGTGCGCCGAATTTCGGGCGTGACGGCCGCCAGAACTGCGGTGACATATCCGGGTCACGGCGCAATGGCATTGGAACCGCTTGCGCCCAGGGCAAGTGGCCCGAAAATGACCATCGCGTGCCTCGAATTCAACGCGACAGCGGATTCAAGTTGCGCTGCGGGACCCGGATCGGCACTCCCGACCTGCGGATCGACCCGGTTTGACGGCGATCCACCGGACTTTCTACACTGACCCTCCCTCCCGAGATCATCCCCATGGACGCCAAGGAATTCATCCACAAGACGGTCACCGAACATCCTGTCGTGCTCTTCATGAAGGGCACCGCCCAGTTTCCGCAATGCGGCTTCTCCGGCCGTGCGATTCAGGTGCTCAAGCAGGCCGGGGCACCGAGCCTCGTCACGGTCAACGTGCTCGAGGACGACGACGTGCGCCAGGGTGTGAAGGAGTACGCCAACTGGCCGACGATCCCACAGCTGTATGTAAATGGGCAATTCGTTGGCGGCTCGGACATCATTATGGAAATGGCCCAGTCCGGCGAACTGCAGACGCTGCTCAGTCAAGCCAAGGCCGCCTGATGGCGCCGGCGCGCCGGCTGATCGTCGCCATCACCGGGGCCAGCGGAGCCATCTACGGCGTGCAGCTGCTGCGGCGACTGCGAGAACGCGCGGACGTCGAGACCCATCTGCTGCTGTCGCCGGCCGGCGTGCTCAACGTCTATCAGGAAATGGACCTGAAGCGCGGCGATGTCGAGGCGCTGGCGCACGTCGTTCATAGCGTCAACGACATCGGGGCGACGATTGCCAGCGGTTCGTTCGCCACCGCCGGCATGGTGATCGCACCGTGCTCGATGAAAACGCTGGCGGCGATCGCCCACGGTTATGCCGACTCGCTGATCTCGCGCGCCGCCGATGTCTGCCTGAAGGAACGGCGACGCCTTGTCCTGTTGACGCGCGAGGCGCCGCTCAACCTGGCCCACATCCGCAACATGGAAGCCGTCACGCTGATGGGCGGCATCATCTTTCCCCCGGTACCCGCGCTGTACCACCGCCCGACGTCGATCGACGAGATGGTCGACCACACCGTCGGGCGCGTACTCGATCTATTCGATCTGGAAGATACGAAAGCGCCGCGCTGGAGCGGCACGATCGGCCCTGCACGCAGTTGAGAATCTGGGCAGACGCTACGCGTCGCTGTCGGCGCAACCGACGACCATTGTGCATCGGTCCCGCAGACATCAAAGAGCGTTGTCCGGGGGCAGGTACTTTGAAGCCAGGCCGCGCATAAAGCAAAAGCCCCGCCGAAGCGGGGCTTGTCCGGGCTGACTACGGCTACTGCCTGCGTCGACGCAGTGCAGCCATGCCGGCGAAGCCGAGGCCGAGCAGTGCGAGGGTGCCGGGCTCGGGCACCGGTAGCGACTCGAACGCAAGGAACTCGGCGCGGACGAAACTTTCTCCCTGGAAGAGGCTTACCGGTGCGTCGAATGCTCCGCCGCCGACGACGCTTCCGCCCTGCAAATAACTGTAGCTGGCGAAGAAGTTTGTATTGGCGGTATCCGGGCGAGCCAACTGCAGCAGGATCTGGTCCGCACCGTTGGGAGGAGCAAAGTCAGCTTGCCCAAATTCTATGATTTGGTTTGCGTCGAAGTCCTGCTGTATGTAGCGCACCTCGACCTTGCCCGTTACTGGATTGAACCTGACGTACAGCTCGGCCGCCTGCTTCACACCGTCTGCATCTCGATCGGTGAACCGAATCCCGTAGCCATTGATCAATGGCCCAGTGAGCGAACTGAGATTGAAGAGCCCCGTCAGGCCGAGCGTGTCGTCGACCTTGAGCCCAGTGCCGAGGTCCGACGAGACTGTGTTGGTAATGAGGGCCGCGCGCAAAGTACGGCGGCCCTGCTCGTTTGCGTTCTCGCTCAATCCGCCGTCGGCTGAGTTGAGCCTCAACAGACCGCCTGCTTCTGAGCCCCCGACGAACGTACCGAACACACCGTAGCTAGCCGGTTGGCCGTTCGGAAAATTCGGTGCGCTTGGCGGAGGGTTCCCATCACCGAAACCATCGGTGAAGAACGTGCCGCCATTTCTTTTGACCTCGAATTGGTCGAGGTACACGACGGCGGCGTTTGCACCGACGGACCAGAAGCAGGCTGCAAGTGCAACCACTCCCGGGGCAATCCTAGTGAACGTGCGCATTCGGTCCCCTTTTGTAGGAAATCCCTACCGAATGTGAGGTAAAGCAAGAAGCGTGCGTCTTCAAGGAATCAGCCAGTTGAGACGCAGCTCGGTGAAATGTGTAAGAAAGGCTGTCAAAGGGACGAGTTGTCCGGGGAAGCAAAGTGGGTCCGCCTAGACACGGCGGGGCCACCGGCAGTTCGATTCCCATCGCATTCCGGCGTTTCTCGCGCAATCGCGGGCGATATGCCGGGAAGTGCGGTCGGACGAGGTCCCGACCTGAAAACGCTGGTGCCGGCAGAGGGAATCGAACCCCCGACCTTCGGTTTACAAAACCGCTGCTCTACCAGCTGAGCTATGCCGGCACGGTGATTGTCGGGCTGTGACTACTTGATGCGCGTGAGTTTTGGCCGCTCGCCACGGGGGGCCGGCGGCGTGTCGTCCGGCGTGTTCTTGTCAGCGTCTTCGCCGTTGGACGATTCGGTGAGGGACTCCTGCATCGACGCCGCTCCCTGGACCGGGACCAGCGCCATCGGCGGTCGCGGGGCGCTCACGCCGCCCGGCGTCGGCTGCTCTACACCCGCCGGCGCGGCCTCGCGGGGCACCTCGAAGGCCATGCCCTGTCCGTTTTCCCGCGCGTACACCGCGAGCACCTTTTCGATCGGGACGAACACTTCGCGCGCCACGCCGCCGAAGCGGGCCTGGAACTCGATCGCATCGTTGCCCAGCTGCAGCCGATTGGTGGCGAGCGGCGAGATGTTCAGGACGATCTCCCCGTTCTTGACGAACTCGCGCGGCACTCGCACTCCCTCGTCGGCCAGGACCGCGATGTACGGCGTGTAGCCGGAATCCGTGCACCACTGGTGGATGGCGCGGATCAGGTACGGCTTGGTCGAGAGTTCAGACATCGGGACGTCGGTGTGCTTTTAGCGCCGCATCACCTTCTCGGAGGGCGTCAGTGCCTCAATGTACGCCGGCCGGGAAAAGATACGTTCGGCGTACTTCATCAGCGGCGCCGCCGTCTTGGGCAGGTCGATGCCGTAGTGATCCAGGCGCCAGAGCAGGGGCGCGAGCGCGACATCGAGCATCGAGAAGTCGTCGCCCAGCATGTACTTGTTCTTCAGCATGATCGGCGCCAGCTGGGTCAGCCGATCGCGGATGGTCGACCGCCCCTTTTCGATCAGTTTCTGGTTGTTGCTGTTCTCCAGAGCCTGAACATGCACGAACAGTTCCCTCTCGAAGTTGAACAGGAAAAGCCGCGTGCGCGCACGCATCACCGGGTCCGCTGGCATCAGCTGCGGATGCGGGAAGCGCTCGTCGATGTACTCGTTGATGATGTTGGATTCGTACAGCACCAGATCGCGCTCGACCAGGATCGGCACCTGCCCGTAGGGATTCATCACGTTGATGTCCTCGGGCTTGTTGAACAGATCCACGTCGCGGATCTCGAAGTCCATGCCTTTTTCGAACAGTACGAAACGGCAGCGCTGCGAGAACGGGCAGGTGGTTCCAGAGTAGAGCACCATCATCTTTGTTTTCCTATTCGCGAGGGGGCGGTCGCGTTCCGTTAGTCGCGGCGCGGAGCGCCGCTGTCACCTGCGGGGCGCCGGGCCGCCCCAAGCCCGCAGGTCCATTCGATCCGCGTGGCGTGCACGTGCGACCCAACGGATCGCGTACACGCCGCGCGCCACTATTTGATGTTCTTCCAGAACACCGCGTTCATGCGCCACGCCACCACGGTGAAAAGCGCCAGGAACAGCATGACCCAGACACCGAGGCGCACACGGCTCGCAGCCGACGGATCGGTGATGAAGGCCAAAAACGCCACCAGGTCCGCCACGTCCGAATCGAACTGCCGCGCCTGCTGAGCATCGAGCGGCCTGAAGCTGTAGATGAAGCCTTCGCTCACCGGCGGCTGCGCCTCGGCCTCCGTCCGGGTCGCATTGCCGTCGGGATCAAACGTCGTCGTCGTGCGCACGAATCCCGACTTGCCGGTCTTCGCATCGACGTGCCGGTGTACCTCGACCAGAGTGGCCTCACGCGGGCCCTGCCGGTCCCAGAAAATGTGCGGCATGCCGATGTTCGGATAGGCGATGTTGTTCCAGCCGGTCGCCGTGGAGTTGTCGCGGTAGTAGCCGCGCAGCAGCGTGTAGATGTAATCGGTGCCCTTGAAGTCGAACGAAGTGCGCGCGCGGGTGATCACGGAAAGGTCCGGCGGGACCTTGCCGAACCAGACCTTGGCATCCGACGGCGCCATCGCGATCCTCATCGGGTCACCAACCTTCTGGCTACCGAAGATCAGGAACTCCTTGATCTGCTTGTCGTCCAGGCCGATCTGCTGCAGGCGATTCCAGCGCACGAGGTTCGCGCTGTGGCAGCCCATGCAGTAGTTGGCAAAAAGCCGCGCGCCATTTTGCAGCGCTCCGAAGTCCCGGCTGCGTTCGGACGGCCAGGTCTCGATCGGAACGACGGTCGAAGCGCCAGCCGCTACGGCGGCAACCAGCAAACCAAGCGCAAGGACAGCGCGGGTGATCATGCTCTTCATTCTTGTTCCCGGCCCTTTCAATGCGGATGGAAAGTGACGCGATCCGGCACCGGCTTGAACGTGCCCATCCGGCTCCACCAGGGCATCAGCGCAAAGAACGCAAAGTAAATGACCGTGCCGATCATCGAGACGTACTGCCCGGCGGTCGACGGCGGCTGCGTCCCGTAGTAGCCGAGCACGATGAAGGCCACAACCCAGACGATCAGCAGCCAGAAGTGCCAGCCCGGGCGATAGCGCATCGACTTGGCCGGCGACTGGTCGAGCCAGGGCAGACCGAGGAAGATCAGCACCGACGCTCCCATCAGCACCACGCCCCAGAACTTGGCGTCGAGCGTGAAGTAGCCCAGCAGCAGCACCAGCGTGCCGACGGCGATCGCACCGCGCAGCATCGGATGCCGAACGGTCATCAGGATCAGTGCCGACAGCGCAATCGTGCCGACGGCGACCACCGCCATGAACTGCTCGGTGGTCGCGCGCAGGATCGAGTAGTAGGGAGTGAAGTACCAGACCGGAGCGATGTGGGCCGGCCCCTGGTACGGATCGGCCGGAATGAAGTTGTTCCACTCGAGGAAGTAGCCCCCCATCTCCGGCGCGAAGAACACGACCGCGAAGAACAGGATCAGGAAGATGGCGAGCCAGAAGATGTCGTGCACGGTGTAGTACGGATGAAACGGGATGCCGTCGACCGGCTTGCCGCTGGAGTCGAGCTTCTTCTTGATCTCGACACCGTCCGGGTTGTTCGAGCCGACGTCATGCAGCGCAAGGATGTGAGCGACGACCAGCCCGATTAGCACCAGCGGGATCGCGATCACATGAAAGGCGAAGAAACGATTCAGCGTGGCATCGCCGACCACGTAGTCGCCCCGCACCAGGACCGAGAGGTCGGGGCCGATCAGGGGTATCGCTCCGAAGAGATTGATGATCACCTGCGCACCCCAGTAGCTCATCTGGCCCCACGGCAGCAGGTAGCCGAAGAACCCCTCGCCCATCAGGCACAGGAAAATCAGGCACCCGAAGATCCACACCAGCTCGCGCGGCGCGCGATAGCTGCCGTACATCAGCCCGCGGAACATGTGCAGGTAGACGACGATGAAGAAGAACGATGCACCGGTGGAATGCATGTAGCGGATGAACCAGCCACCCGGAACGTCGCGCATGATGTATTCGACCGACGCAAACGCGAGGTTGGCGTCCGGCTTGTAGTGCATCACCAGGAAGATGCCGGTGATGATCTGGATCGCCAGCACCGTGATCGCAAGGCCACCGAAGATGTACCAGAAGTTGAAGTTCTTCGGGGCGTAGTACTCGGACAGGTGCTTCTTGTACTCCGCCATGACCGTCGGCATGCGCTGGTCGAACCAGCCGGCCAGGCCGGAGTACGGACTCTTGTATTCAGCCATCGCGATCCCCGGGAATCAGGCGTTCGTGTCGTCACCGATCACGATGACGGTTTCGGACAGGTACTTGTGCGGCGGCACGACGAGGTTGTCGGGCGCGGGCTTGTTCTTGAATACACGGCCGGCCAGATCGAAGGTCGAGCCGTGGCACGGGCACAGGAAGCCCTGATCGGCGCCCAGCTGCGCATTCTGGCCGGGAGCGAACGGGCCGACCGGATTGCACCCCAGGTGCGTGCAGATGCCGACCGTGACGAGGAATTCGGGCTTGCGCGAGCGATATTCGTTGCGGGCGTACTCGGGCGTCGGAAACGCCGTGCGCAGCGACTTGGGATCGGCCACTTCGCCGTCGACCTTCTTGATCGACTGCAGCATCTCGGGCGTGCGGCGCAGGACCCAGACGGGCACGCCACGCCATTCGACGGTCTTCATTTCACCCGGCGCGAGCACGGCCAGGTCGAACTCGACCGGCGCACCGGCCGCCTTCGCACGCTCCGACGGGGCAAAGGAGGAAACGAAGGGCACCGCCAGCGCCACGGCTCCGGCTCCGCCCACGGTGGCAGCCACTGCGATGGCGTTGCGGCGCTCTTTGTCGACGCCCGCGGGCATCTCGCCGGCAGGAACGGAGGTCGATGTAGACATGAAAGCCCCGAAAGTGGTTTGATGGCCGGAAATCCGGCGATCCGGCGCCGCGGTTTGATTCCCGCGTTCAGCAGCAGGTCCATTCCGCGCCGCGCAGTAGCGCCCCGTCGGCAGCCCGCGATTCTACTGTATGTGGCAAGTCCGACCACGACAGCCTCCGCGGCAGGACACACTGGGTCTAGCGGCTAAACTCCCCGCATAGGCAACACAGCCGCGGGAGCCACGATGGGCATGCTGAAGGAATTCCGGGAATTCGCAGTCAAGGGCAATGTCATCGACCTTGCGGTCGGCATCATCATCGGTGCCGCGTTCGGCAAAATTGTCGATTCGCTGGTCCGGGACGTCGTGATGCCCGTGGTCAACGCGGTGTTCGGCGGCGCTGTGGACTTTTCCAACAAGTACTGGGTGCTGTCGGGCAACATTCCCGCTGGAGCTTCGCTCGAAGCTGCGCAGAAAAGCGGCGTCGTGTTCGCCTGGGGCAACTTCGTGACCGTGCTGCTGAACTTCGTCATCCTGGCCTTCGTCATCTTCTGGATGGTCAAGGCCGTCAACCGCGTCAAATCGAACCTCGATGCGGCAGCGGCCCCGACACCGGAAGAGGTGGCCTCTGCTGCGCGAGATCCGCGACGAACTGAAGCGCCGCTGACGCGCGTGTCGTTGCGGATTTCTCAAGCGATCCCATGCTCCGACGCGTCTGGCTGATCTTCGCTCAGGCAACGACGATCGGGCTTGCCCTGCTCTTCGTCGTCTCGACGCTGCGGCCGGAGTGGCTGGCACGTACGCCGGCAGCCCCGGCGCAGCCCGTGCTTCTGCCGGCGCTGAAGCAGGCCTCCCTGCATCCGGACACACCGCGCGCGGCAGCGCCCGGCACGTATTCGGACGCGGTTTCTTCGGCTGCTCCGGCCGTCGTCAATGTCTACACGACCAAGGAAGTGCGGCGGCGGAATGAACAGGTCGACCCGTTGTACCGCTACTTCTTCGGCGACCAGCGCGGCGGGCCGGATCGGGTCGCGAGCCTCGGCTCCGGAGTCATCGCCACGGCCAATGGCTACATCCTGACCAACAATCACGTGGTGCAGGCGGCCGACGAGATCGCGGTAGCCCTGGCAGACGGGCGCCAGTTCGATGCCCGCCTCATCGGCGCGGATCCCGAGAGTGACCTGGCAGTCCTGAAAGTCGAGGCCACCGGGCTGCCGGTGATCACGTTCGGACACGACGACGCGCTGAAGGTGGGTGACATCGTGCTGGCGATCGGCAATCCGTTCGACGTCGGACAGACGGTCACGATGGGTATCGTTTCAGCGCTCGGTCGCTCGAACCTCGGCATCAATACCTTCGAGAACTTCATCCAGACCGATGCGGCGATCAACCAGGGCAATTCGGGCGGCGCGCTGGTCGATTCGACCGGGCACCTGGTCGGCATCAACACCGCGATTTTCTCGCGCACCGGCGGCTCGATCGGGATCGGCTTTGCAATCCCCGCCACGCTGGTGCGCCAGGTCATGAATGACCTGATCAAGTCCGGCAAGGTGACGCGTGGTTACTTCGGCGTCGAGCCCGAGGACATCACGCCGGAAGCCGCTGACCTGCTGAAACTGTCGCGGGCCGACGGTGTCGTGCTCAAGGGCGTACAGCGCGCAAGCCCCGCAGGCAAGGCGGGACTGGAGCCGGGCGATGTGATCGTGACCATCAACGGGCAGAAGGTCGCCAACAGCCGCAGCATGCTGAACCAGATTGCACAGTTGCCGCCGGGCTCCAGCGCCAGCGTGCGCGTCCTGCGGCTGGGCAAGGAAGTCGACGTGCCCGTCACGGTCGGCGAGCGACCCACGCCGCGCCGACCGGAGTAGCCCGCACGCGGTGCGTCAGCGCGACGTACTCAGCTTCTCGCGCATTTCACGCGCCTTGATCACGGCGACCGCGTCGCCGCTGCCGGCGGCAATGCTGTACCAGTAGAACGCACGCAGGGTGTCGGCCTCGACACCATCGCCTTTTTCGTACTGGCTGGCCACGATGTACGCCGCGCCCGGATCGCCCTGTTCGGCCGCGCGTTCGTACCAGCGCGCGGCCTCGGCGTAGTCGCGCGGCGCGCCGCGCCCAAGGAAGTACTGGGTGGCAAGGCTCACCTGCGCGTCACGATAGCCCTGCTCCGCCGCCTTGCGATACCAGGCTGTCGCATCGGTCAGGGACCGCGGCACGAGTTCTCCGCGTTCGTGCAGCAGTCCCACGGCGAACTGCGCGCGCGCGAAGCCGCCATGGGCGGACTTCTGCAGCCATTGCAGCCCGGCGGTCGGATCGGGTTGACCGCCTTCGCCGTCCAGCAGCATCACCGCCAGGTTGAACTGCGCGACGCGCTGGTTGCGCTCCGCAGCTTTGCGAAACAGTGCCAGCGCGCGGACCAGATCGCCCGACTGGTGTGCCGCGTAACCCTGAGCCAGTTCGACGTCGTCGTCCGGTACGACCTGCAGCCGTGCCGCCTGGCCCGGCGAGTGCAGCAGCATGGCGAGCAGCAGCGCGAGCAGCGGTCGAAGCAGCATGGCCCCTGCGCTACCGGCTCGGCTGCCTATGGCTCATCACGGAGCTTCCTCCGCTGCCGCGGCCTCGTCGGCATCCTTGGGCTTGACGACAAAACGGGCGAGAAAGATTCCGAGTTCATAGAGCAGGCACAGCGGGATCGCGAGCAGCAGTTGCGACAGCACGTCCGGCGGCGTGAATATGGCGGCCACGATGAACGCCCCAACGACGACGTAGGGCCGTGCCTGCTTGAGTTTCTCGACACTGGCGATGCCAAACCGCGCGAGCAGCACGACGATGATCGGCACCTCGAAGGTCATCCCGAAGGCGAGGAACATGCCCATGACGAACCCGAAGTAAGCCTCGATGTCGGGCGAAACCGACACCGAGGCCGGCGCGAAACTCGCGATGAACTTGAACACGAAGCCGAACACGACGAAGTAGCAGTACGCCATGCCCAGCGCAAACATCAGCACACTGGAGGCGATCAGCGGGGCGGCGAGCTTCTTCTCGTGCTTGTAAAGCCCCGGCGCCACGAAGGCCCACGCCTGCCAGAGCACGTATGGCAGTGCAATCAGCAGCGCCATGAAGAGCGTCACCTTCAGAGGCACCATGAACGGCGTGATCACGCCGGTCGCCAGCAGCTTGGAGCCGGCCGGCAGCGCCGCCATCATCGGCCGCGACAGCAGGTCGAAGATCTCCGTCATGAAAGGCGTCAACGCGGCGAACACGATGACGACGGCGACCGCAGCGCGGACCAGCCGCTGGCGCAGTTCGACAAGATGCGTCAGGAAACTCTGTTCCTGGCCAGGCTCGGTGGTGTCGGTCGTCATTGACAGCAGCGCGGCAGCGAATCAGCGCCGGATACGCGGACGGTTGACGCGGGCCCGCGGCCCGTACTTGTGGCGCGAGCGTCCGGTCGTTTCGGGCAGGGCGAGCTGGCGCCTGAGCTTGGCGATTTCTTCCGACAAGTCGTCGATACTGGGGCCTGGCTTATAGCGTCGATTGAAGCGCGTCGACGTCCAGACATTGGTATCACCCCAGCCGTCGGTACCGGCGTCGGATCCGAGACTGGCGACGTCGGCACCGCTCGAAAGCGACGGCATTCCCGAGGTCACGCTGGTCTCGATGCCCTTGACCTCGTTCTTCACCGAGGTCTCGAATTCGTGCGCAATGCCGCGCGCCTGCTCCTGCAGCTTCTTGAGCTCCGCCAGTTCCATCTCGCGGTTGATGTCGGCCTTCACCTGAGTGACATAGCGCTGCGCCTTGCCGGCCCATTCGCCGACGGTGCGCGCGACTTTCGGCAGCCGTTCCGGGCCGAGCACGACCAGGGCGACGGCGCCGATTACCGCCAGTTCGCCGAAGCTGAAGTCGAACATGGATAGCGGCCGTCAGGTCGGAAGGCGAAGCATGGACGCTCCCCGGCCGCAACGGGCGCGGGGAGCAACGAGGGCGATCAGGACTTCTCTTTGGCCTGCACGTCGATCGTCTGGCCGGCGACCTGCTTGGCGTCCTCGACCTTCTTGGCGACCTCGTCAGTGCCTTCCTTCATGCCTTCCTTGAATCCCTTGATCGCGCCGCCCAGATCCTTGCCCACGTTCTTCAACTTGGCGGTGCCGAACACCAGGATGATGACTACGAGGACGATCAGCCAATGCCAGATCGAAAATGAACCCATCGTGAACTCCTACAGACGCTTCCACGGGCGCGGACCGCCCAGGATGTGGATATGCAAGTGATTGACCTCTTGTCCGCCGTCCGGGCCGTTGTTGATCACGACACGAAAGCCGTTGTCGCAGCCCTGTTCTTTCGCGAGCTGCGGCGCAAGGGTCAACAGTTTACCCAACAGTGCCTCGTGCTCCGGCCCGACCGTGACCAGCGAATCCACATGCACCTTGGGAATGACCAGAAGATGCACCGGCGCGGCCGGATTGATGTCGTGAAAAACGAGGATTTGATCGTCCTCGTAGGCCTTGCGGCTCGGCACTTCGCCACGGGCAATGCGGCAGAAAAGACACCCCTTTTCGGTCATCCACCCTGTCCTTTGACGTTGTCGTGTGCCTCGCGTTCCCTGGCCTTGCGCGACGCCTTCTCTTCAATCCCCGAGGTACCCGCGCGGCGCGCGAGTTCATCCAGCACCTGCCCCGGCTGCAGGCCGTAATGGGCCAGCATGATCAGGCAATGAAACCAGAGGTCCGCGGTCTCGGCGATGATCCGTTCGGGGGAGCCATCCTTCGCCGCCATGACGGCCTCGGTCGCCTCTTCGCCGATTTTCTTGAGGATGGCATCTTCGCCGCGCGCCAGCAGCCGGGCCACGTAGGACACGTCGGGATCCGCGCCACGACGGGACTCGATGACGGCAGCCAGCTGGCTCAGGATCGCATCGTTCATTTGCGGTAGATGAGTTCAGGGTCCTGCAACACCGGGTCGACGACGTCCCAGCCGTCATCGCCCAGTCGGCGGAAAAAACAGCTCTCACGCCCCGTGTGGCAGGCGATCCCGCCGACCTGTTCGACAGCGTACAGGACGACATCTCCATCGCAATCGAGGCGAATTTCACTCACCTGCTGGGCGTGTCCGGACTCCTCACCCTTGCGCCAGAGTCGTCCGCGCGAGCGCGACCAGTAGACCGCCCGGCGTGTCCTGGCGGTCTCGGCCAGGGCTTCGCGATTGGCCCAGGCGACCATCAGGATGCGTTGGGAGGCGGCATCCTGGGCGATGACGGTCACCAGGCCGGCGGCGTCGAAGTTCACTTCGCCGAGCCAGTCGGGGCCGCTGCCGGCGTCGCTTGTCCCGGAGGGGCTCATGACAGTCGCATCAGTACGCCCTGCGCTGCCATGTACTCCTTGGCCGCGCGTACCGTGTACTCGCCGTAGTGAAAGATCGACGCCGCCAGCACGGCGTCGGCGCCGCCGCGGGTGACACCGTCGGCCAGGTGCTGCAGCGTGCCGACACCCCCGGAGGCGATCACCGGGACGGACACTGCATCGGCCACCGCACGTGTCAGTTCGAGATCGAAGCCCTGGCGAGTCCCGTCGCGGTCCATGCTGGTCAGCAGGATTTCGCCGGCACCGAGTTGAGCGACACGACGCGCCCAGTCGACCGCGTCGAGACCGGTCGGCGTGCGCCCGCCGTGGGTATAGACCTCCCAGGAGGCGAGTTCGCTGCGCTGGCGGCGGGCATCGATCGCCACCACGATGCACTGCGCACCGTACCGTCCGCTGGCGGCCGCCACGAGTTGCGGGTCCTGGACTGCCGCCGTGTTGATCGAGATCTTGTCGGCACCCGCATTCAGCAGGCGGCGGACATCCTCGACGCGGCGCACGCCGCCGCCCACCGTGAGGGGGATGAAGACCTGCTCGGCGACCGCTTCGATCACGTGCAGGATGATGTCGCGTTGGTCGGAGCTCGCGGTGATGTCAAGGAACGTGAGTTCATCCGCACCTTCGCCGTCGTAGCGACGCGCAATTTCGACCGGATCGCCGGCGTCACGCAGGCTGACGAAATTGACGCCCTTGACCACGCGGCCCGCGGTCACGTCGAGACAGGGAATGATGCGCTTGGCCAGCATGTCGTCGGATTCCAGCTTCAGGACTCTAGCGCAACGCGATGATGTCGCCCCGGAGGGGCCATCGCCCCGCTTGCAGCAAGGGTTGCTCCGGGTGACCCGATCGCGGGGATTCTCCCCCACCGGGATCGGCCGGAAACTTCGCAAGGAGTACACGTTCGTGGTGGACAAAGCACTTCGATCCCCGGCGGAGTCGCCTCGGTGCAACAGGCCCTGTTGATACTCGCGGCAAGCGCACTTGTCGCCCTCGGCCCCGCGGATTCCCACGCACAGGCCGCGTCGCCGCACGCCATCACCATCCCGCGCTGGTTCGCCGAGACATTCCTGGACTTCCGGGAGGACATCGCCGATGCGCGTCGTGACGGCAAGCGACTGATGGTCTACTTCGGCCAGGACGGGTGCCCCTACTGCAAGCTGCTGATGCAGACCACGTTCACCGAGACCCGCATCGTCGACAAGACAAGGAAGAACTTTGTCCCGATCGCACTGAACCTGTGGGGCGATCGCGAAGTGACCTGGGTCGATGGTCGCCGCATGTCGGAGAAGGAGCTCGGACGACTTCTGCAGGTGCAGTTCACTCCCACCCTGCTGTTCTTCGACGAGAAGGCCGTGGTCATCGTGCGCCTGAACGGCTATCAGCCACCGAACCGCATGGAAGCCGCGCTCGACTATGTCGCCGGCCGCCTCGAGGCGAAGGAAACGCTCGCTGCGTATACGCAGCGGACGGTGAAGGATGCGGCCAGCCCGACACTGCAGGACGAACCCTTCTTCATGCGCCCGCCCTACGATCTCTCACGGTCCGGCACCCGGCCGCTGCTGATCGTCTTCGAGCGCGCACCCTGTGCCAGTTGTGACGAACTGCACCGCGAGGGATTCCGACGCAAAGAAGTAGCGGACCAGCTCGCGCGCCTGACCGTCGCGCGCTTCGATCCGGCGAGTCACGTCGAACTCACCGCACCCGATGGTCGCCGCACGACAGCGTCCGCCTGGGCGCGTGAACTGCGCGTCACCTTCGCGCCGACGCTGGTCTTCTTCGATCGCGGCGTCGAGGTGTTTCGCGTCGAGGCCTACGTGCGGCCGTTCCACCTTGCCACGGCACTCGAGTACGTGAGTACCGGGGCGTACCGCTCGGAGCCGAGCTTCCAGCGTTACGTGCAGGCGCGCGCCGACCGGCTACGGGCCAGCGGGCAGGACATCGATATCTGGAAATAGAGCGGGCTACTCGGCCTCGCCGGCGAGTTCGTCGGCGCGCTCCTGGGCGCGCTTGAAATCGATCGCCCCTTCGTAGAGCGAGCGGCCGAGGATCGCGCCAGTGACGCCGTCACTCTCGACTGCACACAGAGCCTCGATATCCTCCATGCGCGCCACGCCGCCGCTGGCGATCACCGGGATCTTCACGTGCCGCGCGAGCTCGACCGTGGCGTCGATGTTGACGCCGGTCATCATGCCGTCGCGCCCGATGTCCGTGTACAGGATCGCCTCGACCCCGTAGTCCTCGAACTTCTTCGCGAGATCGTTGACATCGTGACCGGTGAGCTTGCTCCAGCCATCGGTGGCGACCTTGCCGCCCTTGGCATCGAGCGCGACGATGACATGGCCCGCAAACGCGCTGCAGGCGTCATGCAGGAACCCCGGATTCTTCACGGCGGCCGTGCCGATCACGACATAGCTCACGCCATCGTCGATGTAGCGCTCGATCGTGTCGAGATCGCGGATGCCGCCGCCGAGTTGGATCGGCAGATCGTCGCCCACGGCCTTCACCATTTTGCGGATCACGGTCTCGTTGATCGGCCGGCCGGAGCGCGCGGCATTCAGGTCAACGATATGAAGCCGGCGCGCGCCCTGAGCGCGCCAGTGATGCGCCATCGCCACGGGGTCGTCCGAGAACACCGTGACGTTGTTGTTCAGATCGCCCTGACGCAGGCGCACGCAATGACCGTCCTTCAGGTCGATGGCAGGAATCAGCAGCATTGCGATAGGCCCGGTCAGCGGGCAGTGTGCAGCACGAGGGAGGGAGAGGTTGCAGTCCGGGAGGGTACGGTCAGCGCGGCTCGGCGGTCCGTCAGGGCGCCCAGCGGCAGAAATTCTCGTAGATTCGCAATCCGGCGGCGGCGCTTTTCTCGGGGTGAAACTGCGTGGCAAAAATATTATCCCGTGCCACCGCGCAGGTAAAGCGACCGCCGTAGTCGGACGATCCGGCGGTCAGTCCGCCATCGATCGGCACGACGTAGTAGCTGTGCACGAAGTAGAACCAGCTGTCGTCGGCGACCCCGTCCCACAGCGGATGGTCTTGGGTCTGTGTCACGCGGTTCCAGCCCATGTGCGGCACCTTGAGCCTCGACCCATCGGCCGCATGCATCGCATCATCGCGAAAACGGATGACCTCGCCGGGGAAAAGGCCGAGTCCCGGCGTCGCACCCTCCTCGCTGCGTTCGAACAGCATCTGTTCGCCGATGCAGACCGCCAGCAGCGGTTTGGATGCCGCTGCCTCGCGCACCGACTCCTCGAGACCGGATTCCCGCAGGTAACGCATGCAGTCCGGCATGGCGCCCTGTCCCGGAAAGACGACGCGACCGGCCGACCTGACCACTGCCGGATCCGACGTTACGCGCACCGTTTCCTTGGGCTCGACATGTTCTATCGCCTTCGCCACCGAGCGCAGGTTGCCCATTCCATAATCAACTATGGCTATCACTGCGTGTGTACGCGCCTGAACGCCGCTGGCCGGCGCGAGTCAAAAACCCGCACAGCGCGGGGCGCCAAGCCCCGCGCGGCGCACGTGCACACGCAGTGACTAGAGTTAGAGGGCGCGCTCCGGAGCGGCCGCGCGCGCGCCCTGGCGCAAAGGCTTGCTTCAAGCATCACGGTGGAGCTTTACAGCGTCCCCTTCGTGGAAGGAATCGAACCCGCGGCGCGGGGGTCGAGTTCGACCGCCATGCGAAGTGCGCGGGCGAAGGCCTTAAACACGGTTTCGCACTGGTGGTGCGCGTTGTCGCCGCGAAGGTTGTCGACGTGCAGCGTGACCAGGGCGTGATTCGCGAAGCCCTGGAAGAACTCGTGCGTCAGATCGACGTCGAATTCACCGATCATCGCCCGCTTGAACGGCACGTTCCACACAAGACCCGGTCGGCCGGACAGGTCGATCACGACTCGTGACAGCGCCTCGTCGAGCGGCACGTAAGCATGGCCATAGCGCCGCACGCCGGCCTTGTCGCCGATCGCCTGCGCAAACGCCTGGCCGATCGTGATGCCGATATCCTCGATCGTGTGATGGCCATCGATGTGCAGGTCGCCGCGCGCATCGACGATGAGGTCGAGCATGCCATGGCGCGCGATCTGGTCCAGCATGTGATCGAAAAATCCGACACCGGAGGCGACCTGGCAGTGACCGGTGCCGTCGAGGTCGAGCTCGACGCGGATCTGGGTTTCCTTCGTGTTGCGCTCCACCGCAACGCGGCGGGGTGAGACTCGAGCGGTCATCGTGAGCTTCCCATGGCGGCCTGCAACCCTTGCAGGAACGCGTCGTTTTCCACGGCCGTGCCGATGGTCGTGCGCAGGCACCCGGCGAGCAGCGGATGCATCTTCGAGACATTCTTGATCAGTATGCCGTGCTCCTTCAGTCCGTTGAACACCCGGTCGGCGTCACCGACACGAAACAGCAGGAAGTTCGCCGCCGACGGGAACACGGTGATCCCGCGCAGGCCGGCAAGCGCAGCGGCCACGCGCGTGCGCTCGGCCCGCACCATGACGGCCTGCGCTTCGAGCGTGGCCAGGTGTTCGAGCAGGAAGTCCGCCGTGGCCAACGTCAGGACGTTGACGTTGTAGGGCGGTCGAAGCTTGTCGAATTCCGCGATCCACTCCGGATCGCCGGCCAGGTAGCCGAGTCGAATGCCGGCCAGCCCCAGCTTGGACAGCGTGCGCAGCACCACGAGGTTGGGCCAGCTGCGCAACTGCGGCATCCAGGTGTCCTGCGCGAATGGCAGGTAGGCCTCATCGATGACGACCAGTCCCGGCGCCGCACGCAGGATCGCCTCGATGCCGTTGCGGTCGAACAGATTGCCCGTCGGATTGTTCGGATGGGCAATGAAAATCACCGCGGGCCGGTGCTCGGCGACGGCCGCCAGCAAGGCGTTGGTGTCGAGCGTGAAATCGGCACGTAGCGGAACGCCGACGAAGCGACACCCGTCGTAGATCGTCGACAGCTCGTACATCGAGAAGCTCGGCCATGGCGACAGGATGGTCGCTCCCGGGCGCGCGCAGGCCTGGATCACCAGGTGGATCAGTTCATCGGAGCCATTGCCCAGCATCAGGCGCGCTCCGAGCGGCAGGCCCATCGCCTTGCCGAGTCGTTCCTTGAAATCGCGCGGATCCGAGAGCGGGTAGCGGTTCAGCGGCTGCCGGGCCAGCCGCTCCCCGAGTTGTCGCTGCAGGGGTTCAGGCAGCGTGTAGGGGTTCTCCATCGCGTCGAGCTTGATGAAGCCGGCTGCGCTCGGCACCGCATAGGCCTCGAGCGAGCGCACGTCATCGCGCAGGACCGAGAGGTTCGGGCGTTGCCCGATGCGCGCGTTCATCTCTTCCCTGGCGTGGCGTCCAGGCGAAGCTCAGCGGACAGAGCGTGTGCCATGAGGTGTTCGCCACGCGCCAGCACCGAGGCGATCGGCCCGAGGCGTTGCGCGCCGGCGGCCGACACGTTGATCAGGTTCGACCGCTTGACGAAGTCGTACACGCCAAGCGGCGAAGAGAAGCGGGCAGTGCGGACGGTGGGCAGCACGTGGTTCGGCCCGGCGCAGTAATCACCGAGCGATTCCGACGAATAGTGCCCCACAAAGATCGCCCCCGCATGCCGGATCTCCGGCAACAACGCCTCGGGGTCCGACGTGACGATCTCCATGTGTTCGGGCGCCACGCGGTTGCACAGCGCAACGGCTTCACCCAGGTCGCGCGTGCGCACCAGCGCGCCCCGGTTGGCCAGCGACGCCGCGATGATGTCGCGTCGCGGCTGGCCCGGCAGCAAGCGCCGGATCGAGGCCTCGACCGCAGCGATCAGCCCGGCGTCCGGGCTCAGCAGCAGGGCCTGCGCCAGTTCGTCGTGTTCCGCCTGCGAGAACAGGTCCATCGCGATCCAGTCGGGATTGGCGTCACCGTCGGCAATCACCAGGATCTCTGTCGGCCCGGCGATCATGTCGATGCCGACCGTGCCGAACACGCGCCGCTTCGCTGCCGCGACATAGGCATTGCCGGGCCCGACGATCTTGTCGACCGCCGGCACGGTCGCCGTGCCGTAGGCCAGTGCCGCCACGGCCTGCGCTCCGCCCACGGCGAACGCTCGCGAGACACCGCCCAGGTACGCCGCGGCGAGCACCAGCGCGTTGCGTTCGCCGCCCGGTGTCGGTACGACCATGACCAGCCGCTCGACGCCGGCGACGTGGGCCGGAATCGAGTTCATCAGCACCGACGACGGGTAGGCCGCCTTGCCGCCGGGCACGTACAGTCCAACGCTGTCGAGCGGCGTGATGCGCTGTCCAGTGACCGTGCCGTCGGCTTCCGTGGTGATCCAGTCACCCTGCATCAGCCGGGTGTGCTGCTCGCGATGAAACGCGCGGATGCGGTCCGCCGCCGCCTGCAGCGCCTCGCTCTGCTCGGCAGGCAGGTCCTCGAAGGCCGCGCGCATTGCGTCCTGCGGGATCTCCAGGTCCGCAACCCGGCCCGCCGTCATGCGGTCGAAGCGGTTGGTGTACTCGAGCAGCGCCGCGTCGCCGCGCGCGCGCACGTCGTCGACGATCGCGTCTGCGGCCTGCTCGATCGACTTGTCGATCGCACTGTCGGTGGCCACCAGCCGACTGAACTCCGCCTCGAACCCGGATTCGCTCGTGCTGAGCGTGCGCAGCTTCATTGCGAACTCATCGCCGGGCCGCAGCCTCGATGCGTGCGATCAGCGGTGCCAGTTCGGCGCGCCGGGTCTTGAATGCCGACTGATTGACGATCAGCCGCGACGAGATCGCGGTGACTTCCTCGACCTCGACGAGATTGTTGGCACGCAGCGTCCCGCCCGACGACACCAGGTCGACGATCGCATCGGCCAGGCCGGCCAGCGGCGCCAGTTCCATCGAGCCGTACAGCTTGATCAGGTCGACGTGCACGCCTTTGGCCGCGAAGTGCTCGCGCGCCGTTTGTACGTACTTGGTGGCGACGCGCAGCCGCGCGCCGCGCCGGACCGCATTGGCGTAGTCGAATCCGGCCGGCACCGCGACGCAGAGGCGGCACCGCGCGATGTCGAGATCGATCGGCTGGTACAGGCCGAGATCGCCCCACTGTGCGCTGTGCTCGAGCAGGACGTCCTTGCCCGCCACACCGAGTTCCGCCGCGCCGTACTGCACGTAGGTGGGTACGTCGGAGGCCCGTACGACCACCAGGCGCAGTCCGGGATCCTGCGTGCCGATGATGAGCTTGCGCGAGGTCTCCGGATCTTCGAGCGGCGCAATGCCCGCCGCAGCCAGCAGCGGCTTCGATTCGTCGAAAATCCGTCCCTTGGAAAGCGCCAGTGTGATCACGTACCGATCCGTTCGCCGTTACTTCACGCGCTCGATGCGGGCACCCACCTGTGCCAGCTTGACTTCCATGGCTTCGTAGCCACGATCGAGATGGTAAATGCGATCGATCAGCGTCTCGCCCTGCGCCACCAGTCCCGCGACCACCAGGCTGGCCGACGCCCGCAGGTCGGTGGCCATGACCGGCGCGCCGGCGAGGTGATCGATGCCCTGCACGACCGCGGTGCTGCCCTCGATCGCAATGTTCGCGCCCAGCCGCTGCAGTTCCTGAATGTGCATGAAGCGGTTCTCGAAGATCGTCTCGGTGATGCGACCGACACCGTCAGCGATGCAGTCGAGCGCCATGAACTGAGCCTGCATGTCGGTCGGAAACGCGGGATACGGCGCGGTGCGCAGGCTGACCGCGCGCGGCCGTGCCGTCATCCGCACCCGGATCGTGTCGGCCGCGCACTCGAGGTCGGCTCCGGCCTCGCGCAGCTTGTCGAGCACGGCGTCGAGCGTCGAAGGGGCCGCGCCACGCAGCAGCACGTCACCACCGGCCGCCGCGACGGCGCACAGGAAGGTGCCGGTCTCGATGCGGTCGGGCATCACGCGGTGGCGCGCGCCGTGCAGCCGGTCGACGCCCTGCACGACGATGCGGTCGGTGCCGGCGCCGCGTATGCGCGCGCCCATCGCGATCAGCGCATTGGCCAGGTCGACCGATCTCGGGCTCGCGTGCTGCGTTCTCGATCACGGTCTCACCGTCGGCGAGCGTGGCCGCCATCATCAGGTTCTCGGTGCCGGTGACGGTCACCATGTCGGTGACGATGCGGGTGCCCTTGAGCCGCGTCGCCTCGGCGATCAGGTAGCCGCCCTCGATGTGGATGCTCGCTCCCATCAGCTCGAGGCCCTTGATGTGCTGATCGACCGGACGGGCGCCGATCGCGCAACCTCCGGGCAGGCTCACCCGGGCGCGGCCGAATCGCGCCACCAGCGGCCCCAGCACCAGGATCGCCGCCCGCATCGTCTTGACCAGCTCGTACGGTGCCTCGGGATGCGTGACCGCGGCCGCGCCCAGGCGAACGGTGCCGCCGTCGCGCTCCGCCACGACCCCCATCTGCCGCAGCAGCTTCAGCGCCGTCGAGACGTCCTGCAACTGCGGCACGTTGTCGACGATGAGGTCGTCAGCCGTCAACAGGGCGGCGCACAGGATCGGCAATGCCGCGTTCTTCGCGCCGGAAATCGGGATTTCACCCGCCAGCGCCACGCCGCCGCGGATCTTCAGTTTGTCCATGGGCGCGTCGGAAATTGCTGGCAGTGGGCGGAAGACGACCGGGCGCGTGATGCGCACCGGCCTGACTTTGGCAAATTCGGCGTTTTTGGCAACCGTTTCGAGCATGGCAGTCCTCCTGCGTCGGCATCCGCGGTCTGCGGACGGGACTGCAGCGTGGCTGCGGCGCTTGAAGCGGCGACGAACTGCCGGTGAAGGGCGGGTGAAGTGCGCACGGCCGGATTCATCCTGCTGCGGCCTCGTGTTCTGACGGTGTCAGCGTGCGCATCGACAAGGCGTGGACTTCCTCTCGCATCCGTTCGCCCAGCGCCGCATACACCAGCTGATGTCGGGCCACGCGCGACTTGCCTTCGAAGGCGGGGCTAACGATCAGCGCATTGAAGTGCCGGCCGTCACCGTCGACCTCGAGCACGCTGCAGTCGAGCCCAGCCGCGATGTAGCGCCGCACGTCGTCGGGAGTCGGATCCATCAGTTCACCCCTCACTGCACTTTCCAAAGAACTTCAATGCCTCAGCTTGTAGCCGCGTTCCAGCAGCCGCAGCGCGATCGCGGCCGTGAGCAACAGCGCACCGGTCACCACCGCCAGGCTCACCCACGGTGACACGTCGGACTGAGCGAAAAAACCGTAGCGGAAGCCATCGATCATGTAGAAAAAGGGATTGAGGTGCGACACGCCTTGCCAGAACGCAGGCAATCCGTGCACCGAGTAGAACACGCCCGACAGGAACGTGGCGGGCATCACGACGAAGTTCTGGAACGCGGCGAGCTGGTCGAACTTGTCGGCCCAGATGCCCGCGATCACCCCCAGCGCGCCCAGCATCGCGCTGCCGGCCAGCGCAAAGACCAGGATCCACAGCGGCGCCTTGAAGCTCGGCGGTCCGAACCAGACCGCCACCACGAACACGCCGAGGCCGACCACCAGCCCCCTGACGATCGAGGCGAGGACGTAGGCGCCGAAGAGCTGCCAGTGGGAAAACGGCGGCAGCAGCACAAACACCAGGCTGCCCATGATCTTCGACTGGATGATGCTCGACGACGAATTGGCGAACGCGTTCTGCAGCACGGACATCATCACGAGGCCGGGGATCAGGAAGGCCACATAGCTGACGCCGGTGAAGACCTCGACGTGATCGGCCAGCACCTGGCCGAACACCAGCAGGTACAGCACCGCCGTCAGCACCGGCGCAGCAATGGTCTGGAAACTCACTTTCCAGAAGCGCAGCATTTCCTTCGTGAGCAGCGTGCGAAAGGCGATCGCCGGCGACGAGTCGGCCGCGCCGACCGTAACGACGTTGCGAATCGCCGGCGCGTTCAAGCCGAGGCTCCCGTCGCAAGCCGCTGCGCGGGCTTGTCGGACATCAATTGCAGGAACACATCCTCGAGGTCCGCGCGACCGACTTCAAGCTCCTCGACGATGCAGCCGGCCGCCGCACAGTCGGCCAGCACCCGGCCGACATCGACCGAGTGCGCCAATCGCAAGGTCAGCACGCCGTCGCGTTCGTCGATGCGGTGCGCGAGCACCGAGGCCGGCGGTGTCCCTCGGGGACGCATCGTCAATTGCAGTCCCTCAAACCGCGACAGCAATGCGCGCGTGGTATCGAGCGCCACGATCCGACCGCCTTTGAGCATGGCGATGCGCCCGCACAAGGCCTGCGCCTCCTCAAGGTAATGCGTTGTCAGCACGATGGTGTGCCCTTCGCGGTTGAGGCGCCGGATGAAATCCCAAAGGGTCTGCCGCAGTTCGACGTCGACCCCGGCCGTGGGCTCGTCGAGCACGATGACCGGTGGCTTGTGCACCAGCGCCTGCGCGACCAGCAGGCGGCGTTTCATGCCGCCCGACAGCGCGCGCGTGTTGGTGTCGGCCTTTGCCGTCAGGCCGAGGTTCTCGAGGACTTCATCGATCCATGCGCCGTTTCCGCGGAGGCCGAAGTAGCCCGACTGAAAGGTCAGCGTCTCGCGCACCGTGAAAAACGGATCGAACGCGAGTTCCTGCGGCACCACGCCGACCGAGAGCCGTGCGGCGCGGAAGTCGTCGACGACATCGTGGCCCATGATGGCGACGCTTCCGCTGCTCGCGCGCACCAGACCGGCGATGATGGAAATCAGCGTGGTCTTGCCCGCGCCGTTGGGTCCGAGCAGGCCGAAGAACTCGCCCTCGTTAATCACCAGGTCGACATGATCCAGCGCCACGAGCGAGCCGTAGCGTTTGGACACGGAGTTGACCTGGATGGCAGCAGTCACGGGCGGAAGTCGACGTGCCCGGCGGCCTCGACGAGAGACGCTCAGTTTATCGAAGTCGTCGGCAGGAAGCGGACCGGCGGCCCGGGCCGCCGACCACAGTGAAAGCCAGGCGGGTCAGGCGCGCGGCGCGAGTGCCGGCAACAGGCCGTCGACGCCGTACACGGTGGCAAGGCTGACGAGTCCGGCGGGCGGCGCCACGACTTCGAGTTTCAGGCCCCGGGCAACGGCCACGCGCTGCCATTCCAGCAACACGGCGACAGCGGAGGAGTCACACCGCAGGACGCCGGACAGGTCAAAGCGGGCGTCGCCACGTTCGATGGCAGCGCGACCCTGCTCTGCCACCTGGGCCGCATTGGCCATGCCGATGTCGTCGGCTTCGATCTTCATGACAGTGTCAGGTCTTCTTCGCCTCGGCAAGCTGGCGATTGCGATCCGTCAGCGACTTGATCAGCCCGTCGACACCGCCGGCGCTGATCTCGCTGGCAAATTGGGTCTTGTAGTTCTCGACCAGCCAGACGCCGAGCACGTTGACGTCGTAGATCTTCCAGCCGGCGTCCTGCTTTTCCAGACGATAGTCGAGCTGGATCGGATCTCCGCGCGACGGCACGACACTGGTCCGCACCAGCACGTCGGTGTCGCTGGGCTGGGCCCGGAACGGGCGCATCTGCACCTTGTGATCCTTGACCTGCGACAGTGCGCCACTGTAGGTGCGGACCAGCAGCGTGTGGAATTCGCGCGTCAGCGCGGTGCGCTGCTCCGGCGTCGCGTTGCGCCAGCCACGCCCGACGGCCAGTTGCGTCATCTTCTGGAAGTCGACATATGGGAGGACTTTTTCGTCGACCAGCTTCTGCACCCGGCCGATGTCACCGCTGGCAATGGCCTTGTCGGCCCGAATGGCGTCGAGTACTTCGTTCGTCAGGTCACGCACCATTGCATCGGGCGCGGTCGCGGCCGGCTGGGCATGCGACGGCCCGAAGGCGAGCACGAACACCGTGATGGCAAGCAGACGAAGGGTTTGCAGCATCGGCAGGGTTCTCCCGGAGTTGGTGGCGGACTGACCGAAGGGTTGACCACCGCGCAGGGCGAGGGTTCGGCGCGAGTCGGTCATTTTCCCGGCTCCTGAGGTTTAACGTCCAGATCGCCGGCGGGTGCACCGCCGGCGGCGGGCGCCGCCGGCTTTGCGGCAGCATCGGCCGGAACCCTCGGGCCGGCCGGCTGCGCCGGCGCCGTCTCGGGCTCGGAAAGGTCTTCATCGAGGTCCAGCTCGCGCGGCGGATTGCCATCGTAGACAAGGTTGCGGCGACGCTGCAGAAACCCGTCGCGAATGAAGGAGTAACGGTCCAGAGCCGCCTCGTTGATCAGTTTGTCCGTTGGCAACAGTTCAGCCCGCTGGTTGACGATGCGCAGGGCAAAGATGCTGTATTCGAGAGCCGGTTTATCGATCCAGAAGTTCAGGTCGAGGAAGGGTTCGACGCCGAAGATGCCGACGGCGTCGCGCACATTGCTCGGCCCGAAGATCGGCAGGACAAGGTAGGGGCCAGGCTCAATGCCCCAGACGCCGAGCGTCTGGCCGAAGTCCTCGTGGTGCTTCTCGAGCCCGAGCTCGGTCGCCACGTCGAAGCAGCCGACGAGGCCGATCGTCGTGT
This sequence comes from uncultured beta proteobacterium, assembly GCA_963754065.1. Classification (GTDB taxonomy): domain Bacteria; phylum Pseudomonadota; class Gammaproteobacteria; order Burkholderiales; family Burkholderiaceae_F; genus JALORV01. The sequence continues at coordinate 42,848 of CAVWFH010000012.1, forward strand.
TGACAACAAATCGTCCCACGTCCGAGACCGCCTCGGCCGGCTTGCCCTGCAGCGTGTTGTTGATCGCCGTCGACGGTCCGCGCAGGTTGAAGAACGCATTGGACAGGCAGTCGCGTATGCCGTCAGGCAGTTTGGCCCAGAGTTCGGCCGCCGGCTTCAGGACGTTGGCATCGAATCCTTCGTTGAAAACGAAGACGTTGCGATTGACCTTTTCCCACGGATCGCGCGGATCCTGCCCTGCGTTCGGTGGCAGCGTCGTGCAGCCGCTTGCCAGGCCGATGACAACGGCGGCAAGCCCTATACGCAGCAGGCGTTCAAGCAGTCTGGGCATCGGTCAGTCGTCGGTCGGCGGAAGTCATGCAGCGCTACTTCTTCTCGCTACCGCCCTCGGCGGCGCGGTTGTAAAGGAACTGACCGATCAGGTTCTCGAGCACGACGGCCGACTGCGTCATCTTGATCTGGTCGCCACCGGCCAGGTTCTTGTCTGCACCGCCCGGCTCGAGACCGATGTACTGGTCGCCGAGCAGGCCGGACGTCAGGATCTTCGCCGAGGTGTCGGCGGGAAACTTGACCTTGCCGTCCACTTCGATGGTCACCAGACCCTGGAAGCTTTGCGGATCGAGCGCGATGGCGCTCACTCGGCCCACGGTCACGCCCGCGCTCTTCACCGGTGCCCTGACCTTGAGTCCGCCGATGTTGTCGAACCTGGCGGTCAACGCGTACGTCGGCCCGGTGCTGAAGCTCGCGAGGTTCGCGGCCTTCAGCGCGAGAAAGACCACGGCGATCATGCCGAGCAGCACGAAAACGCCGACCATAGTTTCGATTCCCCTGCGTCCCATCGAACGACTCCTGCGATGACCTGCTAACGCGGCGCGCTGAACATCAGCGCCGTCAAGACGAAATCCAGGCCCAGTACGGCCAGCGATGAAATCACAACCGTGCGCGTGGTGGCCTGGGCAACTCCTTCCGGAGTGGCTTCGGCTTCGTAGCCCTGGTACAGGGCGACGAAGGTACAGGCAATGCCGAACACGATGCTCTTGATGATGCCGTTGCCAACATCGTCCCAGACGTCGACGCCGCTTTGCATCTGCGACCAGAACGCGCCGGGATCGATGCCGATCATCAGCACCCCGACAACATAGCCGCCGAGGATGCCGACTGCAGAAAAGATGGCCGCCAGCAGCGGCATCGAAATGATGCCGGCCAGGAGGCGCGGCGCCAGCACGCGCGACTTGGGGTCGACCGCCATCATCTCCATGGCCGCCAGCTGTTCGCCGGCCTTCATCAGCCCGATCTCGGCGGTCAGCGACGTGCCCGCGCGTCCGGCGAACAGCAGTCCGGTAACGACCGGACCGAGTTCGCGCACCAGCGACAGCGCGACCAGCAGTCCGAGCGACTCGGCCGCGCCGTAACGCGACAGCGTGTAGTAGCCCTGCAGTGCCAGCACGAAGCCGACGGCGAGCCCCGACGCCGCGATGATCACCAGCGAATAGTTGCCGATCGAGTGGATCTGCGCCGCCGTCAGGTAAAAACGCGCCAGTGCCGCCGGGATGTTCTTGATCATCTCGACAAAGAAGAACGCGCTGTGGCCCAGCCCGCGCATGACTTCCAGCGCGCGCCGTCCGAGCGTCGGAAGGAATTCCGTTGCTGTCATCGGTCGGCCCTCGCGCAGAGCGCTCGGGCTTCGCCCCTGGAGCGGCCCTCCACCCTCATACGCGCAGCCCCAGGTCCTCGCCGTAGGCGCGGGCGGGGTAGTGGAAGCGCACCGGCCCGTCCGGCTCGCCCTGGATGAACTGCCTCACTTCGGGATCGTCCGACGCCTGCACTTCGGCGGGCGTGCCATGCCCGACGATGCGTCCGCCCGAGATCACGTAGGCATAGTCGCTGATCAGGAAACATTCGTGCACGTCGTGCGAGACCACCAGCGAGGTGGCCCCGGTCGCATCGTTGAGCCGACGGATCAGATTCGCCGCGACCCCGAGCGAGATCGGATCGAGCCCTGCGAACGGCTCGTCGTACATGATGAGGTCGGGATCGAGCGCGATCGCGCGCGCCAGCGCGACCCGCCGCGCCATGCCGCCGGAAAGGTCGGCCGGCTTGAGGTAGGCCGCACCGCGCAAGCCCACCGCGTTCAGCTTCATCAGCACCAGGTCGCGGATCATCGGCTCCGGCAGCGGCGTGTGCTCGCGTAGCGGGAAGGCGACGTTGTCGAATACCGTCAGATCGGTAAACAGCGCGCCGAACTGGAACAGCATCCCAAGCCGGCGCCGGAGTGCATACAGCGACTCGCGGTCGCGCGGATTGACCGGAACACCATCGAACGTGACCGTGCCCTGTTGCGGCGTCAGCACGCCACCAATCAGCCGCAGCAACGTGGTCTTGCCGCAGCCGGAGCCGCCCATGATGGCAATGACCTTGCCGCGCGGGAACACCATCGAGACGTCCGACAGGATGACGCGCTGGTCATAACCGAACGTCACATGGTCGATCGCGACGAGCGCGTCGTTTTTCATAGTGGCGGGTGGGAGGACGGCATCGAGGCCCAGCGGAGGGTGCCGGACGCCCGATCGAGCGGCGGATTGTCGCACGGTGCGTCCGGCCCCAATCGAGGCCGGAACGTGTGATGGACTAACGCAACGGGGTGATCAAGCCGCTGGAAACCGCGACCTTGTCGCCCGGCCGGAACGTTGGCCGCTGGTAGACGCGGACCGTGCGATCGATCCCGTCCTCGAAACGGACGCGCACGTCCCAGACCGTCTTGGTATCGGCATTGCTGGCAATCGCGCTGCCCGCCATGCCACCGGCCACGCTGCCCGCCGCGGTCGCGATGGTCTGCCCGGCGCCACCGCCGATGTTGCTGCCGAGCCAGCCGCCCAGCACCGCGCCGCCGATGGCGCCGACGACCTGTGTGGCCTGGTTCGCTTCGGTCCCCTCGACAATCGACTGCACGACCCCGGTGCCGGAGACGCCGGCGCCCGGCGGAGTCGCACACGCCGCCAGCAGCAACGACGCCAGCAACGCCATCCAGTGAATCACCCTCATCGCTGGCTCACTCCGGAGTGGTGTTCAGGTAATACATCGCGGCCAACAGTGGGCCGGGCTTGCCGAGCGGCGCCAGCCAGCGATCGAAGATCTCCTTGATCGCGCCCGACCGATAGACCTGCGAGAGCGCGCGGTTGACCGCCAGACGGAACGCCGGGTCGCGCCGCATCATCAGTGCATAGGGCTCGAACGAGAAGTCGTCCTGGATCAGGGTGTACTTGATGTCGGCGCGAGCGCGTATGACATTGCCGACGAGGACAATGCGATCCGCCGCATAGCCGTCAATGCGCTTTTCGTTCAGCGCGGCCAGCGCCTCGGCTTCGTCCTTGACCGTCACGACCTTGGCGTCGATCAGCTTGTCCTTCAGCGCGGCTTTCAGGCTGGTCTCGGTCGTCGTGCCGGGTTTTACCGCAATCGTCTTGCCGGCCAGATCGGCGAGCCGGTTCAGATTCGATTCGGCCAGGACCAGCACGCCGCCGCCGTCGACGAAGGTCAGGTTGGAGAAGTCGACGCGCTCCTGGCGGCTGAGCGTCACCGTGGTGTTGCCGCATTCGAGGTCGATCGCGCCGCCGGTCACCTGGTCGAAGCGGTTGGCCGACGTGACCGCAACCCACTTGATCGCCAGACTGCCACCGAGCGAACGCTCGATGCTCGCAGCGACCCGCTTGCACAGGTCGACGGAGTACCCGGCCGGCTGGCCATCCGGCCCGGTAAACGAGAACGGCGGCGAGTCGGCGCGATAGCCCAGCGTGATCGACTTGGCGTCGCGGACCTTCTTGAGTGTTCCGGTGTCCTGGGCCTGCGCCCCGACCGCCAGCAGCATGGCGCACACGACCCACAGGGTCTTCAGCATGTCATTTACCTTTCTTGGAGTTCTTGGTGTCCGCACCGGGCGCTCATCGTCCAGCAGGCCGACCTGCCAGCGGCGGGAACCCCATAGCCTACCAGCGCCAGCGCAACGAACGCTTCCGACAAGGCTTCAGGCAGTCGCTGCGCGCCGTTCACGCCGCGCGAGGTTCAGCGCCTTCAGTTCGGCGTCGTCGTCGGGGACGACAACGAATGCTTCGAGCACGGCGGGTGGAATCGACCGCGCCCGCGCGGAGTCCATGTCGACGAACGTCCAGACGGTCTCGCCGCGCGCCAGCAGCTTGCGCGCGCGCAGGATGGCGTATCGGCGCAGGCAGTCCCGTTCGCTCCAGCGCGAGATCCAGGTGTAGACATCGAGTGAATCCCCCAGCAGCGACGGACGGAGGTACTCGATGAAGTGCGTCGCGGCGACCCACGCCATGCGATCGGCGTAGTACCGCTCCATTGGCCAACCCTGCGCTGCCGAGTGATCGACCGCCACCTCCTCCATCCAGCGCAGGTACTCGCGGTTGTTGGCGTGTCCGACCGCGTCGATCGATTCGGGGCCGACCACCAGGGACTTGTGAAAGATTCGCGGCACGAGGTCGAGCTTACCGCGCATGCCACGAGGCCGCGCCCCGCGCCGAGTTCGCTCGGGACGAAGCCGATTCGGCCACGCAGGCGCACGACAGCGCCTGCGTTTGCCGCCGCACTCGCGTGCGACTACTTGCGAACCTGCAACTGATACAGATAGTCCGTCAGCGCAAGGATGCGCGTGCGCACGAACTGTTCGTTGTCGTACGCAAACCCGCGGTAGTAGTTGCCCGCCTTCTCCGTATACGTCGTGCCCCAGATCGGCATTTGCCGCGGGCCGTGGCCCTTCAGCGCCTGGCGACCGTCAATGATCTCGATCATCCGGTCCGCCGGGAACACGCCGCCGTTGCGCTGCTGGATCGTGGTCAGATCGGGCACGGGCATCTTCAGGTACTGCGCGAAGTAGCCGTCACCCTTGCCGGTCGCGCCGTGGCAGGCCACGCAATTCGATTCGTACTCCTGCTTGCCGAGTTCGCTGCGGGATTCGGCCCAAGCTGCGCCTGAAAGCGCGACGCCTAACGCTGCACCGACCAACATCGTTGCAATTGTGGAACGCCTCATGGTGAGCCTCCGCTCATGACGAGAGGAAGTTCTGCAGACGATCTGCAGCACCCCCAGACACTTTCAACCTAGGTCGGGGGAACGTCCCTGCATTGACAGGCCTCAATCTCCGGCGCGGGAAGGTGCGGCCGCCAAGCCACTCGATCAGAGCAGCGAGCGCCGGTCAGGCGCCTGGGAGTCAACGGGAATGCGTGGAAGTACCCATCAGGAATTCGTCGACGGATCGTGCGCAGTGCGGTCCCTCTCCAACGCGCGCGGGCGCGCGCGTTCCTCCACATGCCCAGGCACTCGCATAGCGAGGGCCGGGCGATCCGCGAACTTCAACGGGGAAGCGTAGAAACTCCCATCAGGAATTCGTCTACGGCCCGTGCACACTGCCGCCCTTCGCGGATCGCCCACACGACCAGGCTCTGGCCGCGGCGCATATCGCCGGCGGCGAACACCTTGGGCACATTGGTTGCGTAAGCGCGAATGCCACCCTTGGCGTCTTCGGTCGCCGCGCGCGCGTTGCCGCGGGCGTCCTTCTCGACACCGAACGACTCGAGCACGGAACCAACCGGTGCCACGAAACCCATCGCGAAGAGGACCAGGTCGGCCGGCAGTTCGAACTCGGACCCGGGGACTTCGGCCATCTTCATTGCACCGGTGACAGGGTCCTTTTGCCATTCGACGCGCGCCGCCACCAGCGCGCGCACGTTGCCCTTGCCGTCGCTCTCGAAGCGCTTGGTGGTCACCGCCCAGTCGCGCTCGACGCCTTCTTCATGCGAGCTGGACGTACGCAGCTTCACGGGCCAATACGGCCACGTGAGTTCCTTGTTCTCCCTGGCCGGCGGTTGCGGCAGCAGTTCGAATTGCGTGACTGACTTGGCGCCATGCCGGTTCGACGTGCCCACACAGTCCGAGCCGGTGTCGCCGCCGCCTATGACGACGACATGCTTGCCGGTCGCAAGGATCTGCTCCTTCACCTTGTCGCCTGCCACGACCTTGTTCTGCTGCGGCAGGAACTCCATCGCGAAGTGCACGCCCTTCAGTTCGCGGCCGGGCACCGGCAGGTCGCGCGACTGCTCCGCACCTCCCGACAGCACGACGGCATCGAACTCTCGCAGCAGTTGCTCCGGATCAATCGTTTCCGTCGCCCAGTTGGTGACGCCGCCGTTGAGCTTGCCCTTGCTGACCAGGACACCGGCGCGGAAGGTGACGCCTTCGGCCTCCATCTGTGCGATGCGCCGGTCGATGTGCGACTTCTCCATCTTGAAGTCGGGAATGCCGTAACGAAGCAGTCCGCCGATGCGATCGTTCTTCTCGAATACGGTTACGTCGTGACCGGCGCGCGCGAGCTGCTGCGCAGCCGACAACCCTGCCGGACCGCTGCCGATCACCGCCACCTTGCGGCCGGTCTTCGCCCGTGGCGGCTGGGGCACGACCCATCCTTCTTCCCAGCCCTTGTCGATGATCTTGTGCTCGATCGACTTGATGCCGACCGGAACGTCCTCGATGTTGAGCGTGCACGCGGCCTCGCACGGCGCGGGGCACACGCGCCCGGTGAACTCGGGGAAGTTGTTGGTGCTGTGCAGGACGTCGAGCGCGGCCTTCCAGTCACCGCGGTACACGAGATCGTTGAAGTCCGGAATGATGTTGTTGACCGGGCAGCCGTGATTGCAGAACGGGATGCCGCAGTCCATGCAGCGCGCGCCCTGCACGGTCGCCTGCTCGTCGGTGAGGTGGACGACAAACTCGCGCCAGTGCTGCTTGCGCGACTGGGGCGCCTCCGCGGCCTCTTCGAGCCGCTGGTACTCCATGAATCCCGTGATCTTTCCCATCGCTATCTCATTTCGTCGTTACAGTGTTCAGCGCCGGATTGCGACCGTCGCGTCAGAAACTCGCGCAAGCCGGGTTCGGGAACCGCCGGTGCGCGGTGCAACCAGATCCACGCGAGCGTCGCGTTCAGATGCGCACCCAGTACGGCGCCGATCAGGATCGTGCCGCCGAGCCACTCCAGCACGCCCGGCACCGGACCCTGTGTGTGCATCCACATATAGACCGGGACCGACAACGTCGCGACGAGGATCATCGCCGGCACGACCCACGGCAAGGCAAGCAGCACGGCCACGGCGGCGACCGCGGTCCGCACGTCCTCCGGCGCCGTGCGCAGATTCCACAGCAGCAGGGCCAGCGGCACGCTGAGCAGCAGGCCCGGCAGCCAGTCGTGCAGCTTGGTGGGCCACAGCGTGAGTGGCGGGCGCATGCTGCAACACTATGCCGCCAAGCGCTCGGCCGGGGTCTGCGGTGCCACGCTCAGCTGCTTCAGCGCGCGCCGGTACTCGTGCGGGAACACCTTGACGAAGCGCGTGCGCATGCCGGCCCAGTTGTCGAGCAGCATGCGGGCGCGCAGGCTGCCGGTGTAGCGGAAATGGCTTTCGACGAGGCCGCGCAGCAGGAACTCGTCGGTTTCTCCCAGGTGCCAGAACGCCTCATCGACCTTTTCCTGCTGGTCCGCGGACGGCAGTACGGACTCGAGATCGCACATGGCCTGGTTGCACTTCGATGCGAAGTCGCCGAACTCGTCGAACACGTAGGCGATGCCGCCCGACATGCCGGCCGCGAAGTTGCGCCCGGTCGCGCCGAGGACGACGACGGTGCCTTTGGTCATGTATTCGCAGCCATGGTCGCCGGTGCCTTCGACCACGGCCGTGGCTCCCGAGTTGCGTACCGCAAAGCGCTCGCCGGCCACGCCATTGAAGTAGGCCTCTCCCGCGATCGCGCCGTAGAGCACCGTGTTGCCGACGATGATGTTCTCCGTGCCCGCGCCGCGGAAATCATTCGGGCAGCGCACGATGACGCGCCCGCCCGACAGTCCCTTGCCGGTGTAGTCGTTCGCGTCGCCGACGAGATCCAGCGTGATGCCGTGCGCCAGGAAGGCACCGAAACTCTGCCCGGCCGTGCCGTTGAGCTGGATATGAATGGTGTCGTCCGGCAAGCCAGCATGTCCGAACTTGCGCGCGACCGTCGACGACAGCATCGTGCCAACGGTGCGGTTGACATTGCGGATCGGCGTGATGAAGCTGACCCGCTCACCTTTCTCGAGCGCCGGCCTGCACTGTTCGATCAGTTTGTGGTCGAGCGCCTTGGCCAGTCCGTGGTCCTGCGTCTCGGTCACGCGCCGCGCGACTTCCGCGGGCATTGACGGCTGATAAAAAATGCGGCTGAAATCCAGGCCCCTGGCCTTCCAGTGGTCGATGCCCTTCTTCGTCTCGAGCAGGTCGGCGCGACCGATCAATTCATCGAAGCTGCGCATGCCGAGCTGCGCCATGATCTCGCGCACTTCCTCGGCGACGAAGAAGAAGAAGTTGACGACATGCTCGGGCTGACCCTTGAACTTGGCGCGCAGCAGCGGATCCTGCGTGGCAACCCCCACGGGGCAGGTGTTCAGGTGGCACTTGCGCATCATGATGCAGCCCTCGACCACCAGCGGAGCGGTCGCGAAGCCGAATTCATCGGCGCCCAGCAGCGCGCCGATGACGACGTCACGACCGGTCTTCATCTGGCCGTCGACCTGCACCGCGATGCGGCCGCGCAGCCGGTTCAGCACCAGTGTCTGCTGCGTTTCGGCCAATCCCAGTTCCCATGGCGTGCCGGCGTGCTTGATCGACGAAACCGGCGAGGCACCGGTACCGCCGTCGTGACCGGCGATCGTCACATGGTCGGCCTTGGCCTTCGCCACGCCGGCCGCGACCGTGCCGACGCCGACTTCAGACACGAGCTTCACGCTGATCGACGCCTGCGGGTTGGCGTTCTTCAGGTCGTGAATCAGCTGCGCAAGGTCCTCGATCGAGTAGATGTCGTGATGCGGCGGGGGCGAGATCAGTCCGACGCCCGGCACCGAGAAACGCAGCATCGCGATGTATTCACTGACCTTGTGGCCCGGCAACTGCCCACCTTCGCCTGGCTTCGCGCCCTGCGCCATCTTGATCTGGATCTGGTCTGCGCTGACAAGGTACTCGGTCGTGACGCCGAAACGGCCGGAGGCCACCTGCTTGATCCTCGAGCGCAGTGAATCGCCGTCCTTGAGCGGGATATCGACCTCGACCCGATCGCGCCCAAGCACGCCGGCAAGCGTCTGCCCGGACTTGATCGGCACACCGCGCAGCTCCTGCTGATAGCGTGCCGGATCCTCGCCGCCTTCGCCGGTGTTGCTCTTGCCGCCGATACGGTTCATCGCGATCGCCAGCGTGGTGTGCGCCTCGGTCGAGATCGAACCGAGCGACATGGCACCGGTCGCGAAGCGCCGGACAATCTCCTTGGCAGGCTCGACCTCGTCCAGCGGAATCGCCTTCTTCGGATCCAGCCTGAACTCGAAGAGCCCGCGCAGTGTCATCTGCCGACGGCTCTGATCGTTGATGAGTTGCGCGTACTCCTTGTAGGTCTGGTAGTTGTTGGCACGCGCGGAGTGCTGCAGCTTGGCAATCGCGTCCGGCGTCCACATGTGTTCTTCGCCGCGCACGCGCCACTGGTACTCACCGCCGGGATCGAGCATCGTTGCCAGCACCGGGTCGTTCGAGAACGCCGAGCGATGCGTGCGCACCGCCTCTTCCATCACCTCGAACAGGCCCAGCCCGCCGACGTTGCTCGCGGTGCCACGGAAATACTTGTCGACCAGCTCGCGGTTCAACCCGACCGCCTCGAAGATCTGGGCACCGCAGTACGACATATAGGTGCTGATGCCCATCTTCGACATGACCTTGTTCAGGCCCTTGCCGATCGCCTTGATGTAGTTCTTGACGGCTTTCTCGGACTCCGCCCCGTGCAGCGCAGCCAGTGTCTCCAGCGCGAGGTACGGGTGCACGGCTTCGGCACCGTATCCGGCCAGCAATGCATAGTGATGCACCTCGCGCGCGGATCCGGTTTCGACAACCAGGCCGGTCGACGTACGCATTCCTTCAACGATCAGGTGCTGGTGCACCGCGCTCGTCGCCAGGAGCGCGGGAATCGCGACATGTTCGGCGTCGAGCGCGCGGTCGGTGACGATCAGGATGTTGTAGCCGGCGCGCACGGCGTCCACCGCCTGCGCACAGAGTGACGCCAGGCGCGCTTCCACACCCTCCATGCCCCAGGCGAGCGGGTAGCACACGTCGAGCTCGAAGCAGCGGAACTTGTTCGACGAGTAATTCCCGATCGAGCGGATCTTCGCCATGTCCTTGAAGTCGAGCACAGGCTGGCCGACTTCCAGGCGCATCGCCGGATTGATGTTGTTGATGTCGAGCAGATTGGGCTTCGGACCGATGAAGCTCACCAGCGACATCACGAGCTGCTCGCGGATCGGGTCGATCGGCGGATTGGTGACCTGCGCAAACAGCTGCTTGAAGTAGTTGTATAGCGGCTTGGCGCGGCTCGACAGCACCGGGAGCGCCGCGTCATTGCCCATCGAACCAGTCGCCTCCTCAGCCTGCACGGCCATCGGTTCCATCAGCAGCCTGAGGTCTTCCTGCGTATAGCCGAAGGCCTGTTGCCGATCGAGCAACGCGACATCGAGACGGGCCGCCGAGCCGGGCTTCTCGCCTGCGCCCACCGGCAGGTCGTCCAGCTTGATGCGGATGCGCTTGATCCACTCCTTGTACGGCTTGCTGGCTGCAAGCTGCTGCTTGAGTTCCGCATCGTCGATGATGCGGCCCTGCTCGGTGTCGATCAGGAACATCTTGCCGGGCTGCAGGCGCCACTTCTTGATGATGCGGCTCTCGGGGATCGGCAGCACGCCGACTTCGGAGGCCATCACCACCATGTCGTCATCGGTGATCACGTAGCGCGCCGGTCGCAGCCCGTTGCGGTCGAGCGTGGCGCCGATGCGCACGCCGTCGGTGAACGCAATCGCAGCAGGCCCGTCCCACGGCTCCATCATCGCCGCGTGGTACTCGTAGAACGCGCGCCGGCTGGCGTCCATCAGCGTGTGCTGCTCCCATGCCTCGGGAATCATCATCATCACCGCGTGAGCCAGCGGATACCCCGACATCAGGAGCAGTTCGAGCGCATTGTCGAAGCAGGCGGTGTCCGACTGGCCTTCGTAAATCAGCGGGAAGAGCTTGCCGAGATCCTCGCGCAGTACCGGCGACGACATCACGCCTTCGCGCGCGCGGATCCAGTTGAAGTTGCCCTTCACCGTGTTGATCTCGCCGTTGTGGGCAATCAGCCGGTACGGGTGTGCCAGCTCCCAGGACGGAAACGTGTTGGTCGAAAAGCGCTGGTGCACCAGCGCAATCGCGGAAACCACGCGCGGATCGCGCAGGTCGGCGTAGTAGTGCCCGACCTGGTCTGCCAGCAGCAGGCCCTTGTAGACGATCGTGCGCGTCGACATCGACGGCACGAAGTACTCCTTGCCGTGCTTGAGCTTCAGCGCCTGGATCTTGTGACTTGCGGTCTTGCGAATGACATAGAGTTTGCGTTCGAGCGCGTCCGGCACCATGACGTCGGCTCCGCGGCCGATGAAGATCTGGCGGATCACCGGTTCGCGTTCGCGCACCAGCGGAGACATCGGCATGTCGCGATCGACCGGGACATTGCGCCAACCGAGAACCACCTGACCCTCGGCACGCACTGTGCGCTCGAGTTCCTGCTCGCAGGCCAGGCGCGAGGCGTGCTCGCGCGGCAGGAAGATCATGCCAACGCCGTATTCTCCCGGCGGAGGCAAGTCGATGCCCTGCTTCGCGAGCTCGTCGCGGTAGAACGCATCCGGGATCTGGATCAGGATCCCCGCGCCGTCACCGCACAGCGGATCGGCGCCGACAGCACCGCGATGGTCGAGGTTGTAAAGGATCAGCAGCGCCTGCTGGACCAGGGCATGGCTCGCGCGCCCCTTGATGTTGGCGACGAACCCGACGCCGCAAGCGTCGTGCTCATGGCTCGGCGCATATAGACCTCGGTCGGCGTTTTCGAGGGCAACGTCGCGCGCTTGCAGAGTCATGTCGAACGTCCGGCAAAGTAGGCCCGCTTCCGGAAGGGTCACGGTGCATTCGCACTTTACTGCGCGAACACTGCACCGCACAACCGAATCAATAGGGGTCTGTCCCCATTTAACTAGACTCGATGGACACTCTCATGAAATAGGGGCCATATCAATTTGCGGGTGCGATGCGCGGCGATTTGGCGGACCGTGGCCTGCCGGCCTGCGATCGTTCCGGTCGACGCAGACACAAGGGAGCGATCTGCCGAACAAATGCCTTTGAGCCAAGCACCCAGCCACCAGTGAGTGCTCGCTCAACGCGCGTGACCTCGTCGGACCGAGCGCCCTGGTGCAGGAAACTCCGGTAGGCCGCCTGGCGCTCGAACGGGGTGTTGCCGAGCGCCCAGTAAAGCGGGTGATCCGCCAACGCCGCATCGGACCAAAGGCCGACATGATGCCGGCAGCTCGACCACCGGTACTCCTCGGGCACTGCAACCAGGCCGGCCCGGACCGGCTGCGACTCGATGTAGCGCAGTGCGGACATCAGCTCGGCCTCCGGCTCAAGCAGCGCCGCGCGATAGCGGCCGTCAAACAGGCCTCCCTTCTCCGCCCGCCGGTCGTTCACCCAGCGAACGTATCGGCGTCCGATCGATTGCATCGCCCGGCCGAGCCCGCGCGCATCCGCAGGCGTTGTCAGTAGCCACACCCCTCGCGGCAGCAACGCGTAGCCGTGCAGGTCCACGCCAGCATCCGCCGTCGCGGCGCGCACTACACCGAGCAGCTGGTTCGCGTCCTCATCGTCGACGACAACGGCTCGCGCTCCGGCGTGCTGCGCAACGATGTGCGGGTATCCGCCGATCGAAAGTCGCGCGAGTCGCGCCATGGCTTGAAGGCGTCGTGTCAGCCGTCGCCGACGGCGTACAGACGGCGATGTTCGCGGATCGCGTAGCGATCCGTCATCCCGGCCACGTAGTCAGCGATGGCACGCGGCTTGTCCTGGGCGGCGCGCGCCTGATGATCAGCCGGCAGCAGGCGAGGCTCTTCGTCGAAGGCTTCGAAAAGTTCGCGCACGACCTTCCGTGCCTTGGCCGTCATGCGCATCACCTGATAGTGACGATAGAGGTTGTCGTAAAGGAAGCGCTTCAGCGTGTCGGCCTCGGCGCGCAGCGCGGTGGAGAACGCGACCAGCGGCCCTGCACGCCGAACATCATCGAGCGACGCCGGTGCAGCGGCCGCGATGCGCCGCGTGCTTTCGTCAGTCAGATCGACGATCAGTGTGTTGATCATGCGACGCACGGTTTCATGGATCATCCGGCGCTCCGCAATTGCCGGGAAGTCCGTCCGCACGAGTGCGGCATGGCGCGCGAACAGGGGCACCGACTCGAGCTGCCCGATGTCGAGCAGACCCGATCGCAGGCCGTCGTCGATGTCGTGATTGTTGTAGGCGATCTCGTCGGCCAGGTTCGCGATCTGCGCTTCCAGGCTGGGCTGGCGCTTCAGCAGGAAACGCTCACCGAGTTCTCCGAGCTTGCGAGCGTTCTCGAGCGAGCAGTGCTTCAGGATGCCCTCGCGCGATTCGAACGTCAGGTTCAGTCCGTTGAAGGCACCGTAGCGCTCTTCGAGTTCCTCTACGACACGAAGCGACTGCAGGTTGTGTTCGAAACCTCCATACGGTCGCATGCATTCGGCCAAGGCGTCCTGGCCGGCGTGCCCGAAAGGAGTGTGACCGAGGTCGTGCGCCAGCGAGACCGCCTCGACCAGGTCTTCGTTGAGGCAAAGGTTGCGCGCGATGGCACGGCCGATCTGCGCCACCTCGAGTGAATGCGTCAGGCGCGTGCGGAACAGATCGCCTTCGTGATTGACGAAGACCTGTGTCTTGTATTCCAGCCGACGGAACGCGGTCGAGTGGATGATGCGATCACGGTCGCGCTGGAAGTCGGTGCGGCCCTTCACGGGTGCCTCGACGTGGCGTCGCCCGCGCGACTGCGCGGGATCGGCCGCGTACGGGGCCAGGCCGTTTGGCAACGCCGCGTTCAAGAGAAGCCCCCTGCCGCGAGCGTCTCCCCCAGCGCACTGTCGGGAACCGTGCGCTGCACGGCGTGACCGATGCGATCGAGCAGCACGAAGCGGATGCTGCCGGCTTCGGATTTTTTGTCGCCGCGCATCGACTCTGTCGCGGCTCGAGCGGACAGGCCGGCGATGCGCGTCGGCAGTCCGGCGGCTCGCACGGCGCTTTCCACCGGGGCCAACGCCTCGCGCGGGAGCAGCCCGATGCGGCTCGACAAGTCGGCCGCGAGCACGAGGCCGCACCCGACCGCCTCGCCGTGCAGCCACTTCGTGTAACCGGTAAGCGCTTCGATCGCATGGCCGAACGTGTGGCCAAGGTTCAGCAGGGCGCGCTCGCCCGATTCGCGCTCGTCGCGCGCGACGATGCCGGCCTTGATCTCGCAAGAGCGGGCAATTGCCCGCGTCAGCGCGTCCGGATCGCGCGATCGCAGTGCCGGCAGATCGCTTGACGTGCGCTCGAAGTAGTCCTGATCGCCCAGCAATCCGTGCTTCAAAACCTCTGCGAGGCCCGCCGACAGTTCGCGGTCCGGCAGCGTCTGCAGCGTCGCGGTGTCGCTGATGACGAGCTGCGGCTGATGAAACGCGCCGATCAGGTTCTTGCCGCGCACGTGATTGATGCCTGTCTTGCCGCCCACCGAGGAATCGACCTGGGCCAGCAGGGTCGTCGGCACCTGTACGAAGCGGATGCCGCGCATGTAGATTGCCGCAGCGAATCCTGCGACATCGCCGACCACTCCGCCGCCCAGCGCGACGACCAGGCTCTTGCGATCCGCCCGACTGTCGACCAGCGCGTCGAGAATCGTCGACACCGACGACCACTGCTTGTGCATCTCGCCGTCCGGCAGAACCACCGTGACAACGCCTGCGATTGTTTCGAGCGCCTTGCGCAAAGGTTCGGCATACAGCCCGCCGACTGTCGTGCTCGTGACCAGCGCGATGCGCGTCGGCGCGAACGGTGCGATGAACTCGGCGGCACGACCCAGCAGGTCGGCACCGATGAGAATGTCGTATTGGCGGCCCGGCAGGCCGACGACCACGCGTTGCATCACGCGATTGTACGAGTGCGCCTTGCCGACGGAACTCAGCCGGTCTCGGCGGGAATCAACGGCCCGCGACGAGCGCCACAACGGCCGGATGCGTGGTCAGTCGCTCGACCAGTCGTTTCGGATTGGCGGCCGCCGACTGGAAAGTCAGATGCGCGGTCTCCGCATAGAGCGGCTCGCGCTCGGCCAGCAGGTGTTCGATGCGCTCGCGCGGATTCTCGGTCTGCAACAGCGGGCGCGCCTTGTCCCGGCGCGTGCGGCGAAACACTTCGTCGGCCGAGGCTCGCAGATAGATCACGAGACCGCGCGCATGCAGTCGCTGGCGCGTCTGCGCATCGAGCACCGCGCCGCCGCCCGTGGCCAGCACCATGCCCGGGCGCTGGCTCAGTTCGTCGAGCAGCGCAGCCTCGCGTCGCCGGAAACCGTCTTCGCCTTCGATCTCGAAGATCGTCGGGATCGACACTCCACTGCGCGCCTCGAGTTCGCGGTCGGCATCGATGAACTCGAAGCCGATCGCCTCGGCCAGCAGGCGGCCGATGGTCGACTTGCCGGCACCCATCATGCCGATCAGGAAGATAGGTCGCGTTTGCGTGTCATCGACGGAAGCGTAGCCGACCGGCAACCCAGAAAACACAAGGGCCGCACGTGGCGGCCCTTGTATGGTGCAGCTCAGACGAGTGCTCAGTTCGGGTCGGTGCAGACGTGCCGCGACTGCCGAACGGGCTGACTGCAAAACCTGGGATGTGACGTGTCGTCGACGTCGGCCTTGGCGGCCGAGAATCGGTAGTTGAACGTGGTCGAGCGCTCGGAACCGGCGGTCGCCGAGCGCGCCTCGATCTGATACTCCGCCCAGAAGTGCGAAGCGTTGACCGTGCCGCACCCGAAGTACGACGAAACCCGGAGCTGTCGGTCACGCCATTGTTGTCGAGCGTGAACGCTGCGGACTGTCCCGGCCAGAGGATTGCCATCGCATGTTCTGGTTGTTGTCGCCGGTGTCGAGCACGCCGTTGAAGTTCGTGTCCTCGTTGGCGCACTGGACGGGCGGAGCGATCGGCGCCCAGCCGGACGCCCATGGTGAACGTCATCTGCCCTTGTAGTAGTACAGCGGCAGCAAACGAACCGAGACCGGTGCGCCGGCAACACCCTGCCCGGCCGCATTGGTGACATAGATGCTGAACAGCTTTTCGTAATCGAGGTTGTTGTTGACCTTCGCGATCTCGTTGTTCGTCGAGATGCGAACGAAGAGCGGCTGCTGCGAGATCGTCAGCTTCGCCGCCTTTTCGTTGGCGTTGCAGGGCGCGACACCGCCACCGGGCAGCGTCGCAACGTCGTCAACCGACGCGCAGACCACGATCTGATCGGTTCCGGTCGTTGCAGCGCCCGGCGATGAACCGCGCCGACACCAGACCTCCGGAATTGCTCAGTACCGGCGCCGTCGTCGTATCGACACTGAGCGTACCGAATGCGTGGCGACGAAGCGATCCGGAAGCGCACGCGGCGCGTTGGCCACCGGGATGCCGACTGCCGTACCCGAGGTCGCCGGTGACTCGGACGTCGAGTCTGCGAGAAGTTGGTCTCGCTCCGCCGGAATTCGGTCCGACCACCGACGGGTTGGCCTGCACCGTCAGATCCTTGATCACGATGCCAGCCGGCTCAGGATCGGCGGCAGCGCAGTGCTGCCCGCCTTGACTGGCAACTGTCGCGGTGGCATTTGCACCGGTACCGCGTCACGGTGACGTCGGCCGTCACACCGGTGAGTGTCACCTTGGCGAGCCCGGCGCTGTCCGTCGTCGCTACGGCCGACGACAAGGTTCCGCCGGTCGTCGCGAACGACACGACAACTCCACCGAGCGGCACCTTGGCCGCATCGATCACCGACGCGGAGATTTCGACCGGAGTTGTCGCGGTGATGGCGGTCGGCGGCGAGGCGGTCAGCGTGATCGTCGTGCCGGTGACCGAGACGCCGGCCTGCACCGGTTACGGTGCCACTGGTCGCACGGATCGTCACGTCGCGATTGCCGCGATCCGAGCCCAATCCGAACGTCGCCGTCATGCGGCCGGCCGAATCGGTCGTCGTCGATGTGCTGTTGATGATTCCGGATGTGGCGCTAAGTTGCACGGGAATGTCGGCGAGCGCGCGGCGGTTCGCATCGACCGCAGTGATCGTCACCTGCGTCGACTGGTTCGCCTTGGCCTCGAGCGTCGGCGTCGCCACCGTGACCTCGAGCGCGGCAGAGGGCGGTGGTTCCCGTCGTCGGTGTGGTCGGATCCGGACCCGGCGCCAGATCGCCGCCACAGGCGAGCATCGTTACGCTGGCCGCAAAGGCGATCGCAGCTGAAAAAGTACGCAGGTAGCCATTCTTCGACACGTTCTTCCCCTCTTTGCTTCGTACAACCACGGTCACCTTCCGCTTAGCGTGTGGAAGCCAACGCGCGCTCGGAAACGATTCTCGGCGTGATGAAAATGATCAATTCCGTCTTGTTGTTGATCTTGCTGGTGGTCTTGAACAGCCACCCCACGTATGGGATGTCGCCCAGCAGCGGAATCTTGGTCGTCTGCGTGCGATCCGATTGCTCGTAGATGCCACCCAGGACGACCGTGCCACCGTTCTCGACCAGCACCTGGGTCTGGACCGCCTTGGTATCGATCGCCGGCCCGGAAAGTGTTTCCTGACCGCGCGAATCCTTGTTGACCTTGACGTCCATGAAGATCGCGCCTTCCGGTGTGATCTGCGGTGTTACCTCCAGCTTGAGCACCGCCTTGCGGAACGACACCGAGGTCGCGCCGCTGGATGTTGCCTGCTGGTACGGAATTTCGGTGCCCTGCTCGATCACCGCCTTGACCTTGTCCGCCGTGACCACGCGCGGACTCGAGATGACTTTGCCGAGGCCGTCCTGCTCCAGCGCCGAGACTTCAAGCTGCAGCACGCGCGACAGGCTGGCATTCACCAGCGTCAGCGCAAAGCCCGCGGGGTTGTAGCCACCGATACCCACGGCCGGCAGGTTGACGAAGTTCGACGTCTGCGTCAGGTTGGTCGTGCTGGATCCACCCGGGCCACCCGCAGCACTGGTGTTCGTCGTCACCGTGCCCCCCGGTCCGGTCGCCACACTGGGGCCCAGGCCGCCGAGCGTGCCGTAGGCACCGGTTCCGCCGATCTGCTGCGGATAACCTGTATTGCCGCCGAGTCGCACGCCCAGTGACCGCGAAAAATCGTCGCTGGCCTCGACGATGCGGGCCTCGATCAGGACCTGGGGCACCGCAATATCGATCCGCTGCAGCAACCGCCGCACATCCTCCAGCCGTGCCACCGTGTCCTGCACGAACAGCTGGTTCGTGCGTGGATCGACTGCGACACTGCCGCGCTTGGACAGCAGGCGCTGCTTGTCGTCGACCAGCAGGCGGCGAACCTCCTCGGCCTTCTGATAATTGACGACAAAGGCCTCGGACCGCAGCGGCTCGAGTTCCTGGATCTGGTTGCGCGCTTCGAGCTCGAGCTTTTCCTTGGTCGCGATCTCGTCACGCGGCGCCACCAGCAGGACATTGCCGTTCTTGCGCATGTCCAGGCCCTTGGACTGCAGGATGATGTCGAGCGCCTGGTCCCACGGGACGTCCTTCAGCCGCAAGGTGATCGTGCCGCCGACTGAGTCGCTGGTGATGATGTTCAGATTCGTGAAGTCTGCGATGACCTGCAGCAGCGAGCGGACGTCGACATTCTGGAAGTTCAGCGACAGCCGTTCACCCTGGTAGCCCTGGCGCGTGCCCTGGAACAGGCGCTGCGGATCTTCCTTGACCGGCCGCACCTCGAGCACGAAGCGCGTGTCGCTCTGGTAGGCATTGTGTTCCCACAGGCCGCGCGGCTCGACGATCAGGCGCGCCGTGCTGCCCTGCTGGCTCGCCGACAGGTTGTTGACCGGCGTGGCGAAGTCCGAGACATCGAGACGGCGCTTGAGCGTGTCGGGCAAGGTCGTGTTCAGGAAGTCGACCACGACGGTGTTGCCTTGCTGGCGGATGTCGACGTTCGTGTTCGCATCGGACAGGTCGATGATGACGCGGCCTTCTCCTTCGGCGCCGCGGCGGAAGTCGACGCCACGCAGCGCACGGCCGGTCACCGGTGCCGCCGCGGTATAGCCCGTGGACGGTGCTGAAGCGGCGGCGGTCGCCTCCGGTGCCGCAGACCCAGCAGCAGCCGCGCCGGCCGGACGGAAGGTAGTCGTATCGGTCGCACCACCGAGCGCGACAAGAATGCGATTGCCGTCGACGCTGACCGCATGCGTCAGCGGACGCTTCAGGTTCAGCACGACGCGCGAGCGACCGGTCGCCTGCACGATGTTCACCGAGCGCAGGTCGCCCTGGTTGATTTCAACCAGGTTGCGCCCAACCGCGTTGACGGCACCCGGAAGATCAAGGGCAACGCGTGCCGGGTTGGCGACCGAAAAACTCGCTGGTACGCCCTGCACCGCATTCTTCATGTCGATCGTCAGCACGATGCCGGTCGACGTCTGCGTCGCGTCCACGCGTTCGATCGCGTTGGTGGTGTCAGCGGCTGGCGTTTGCGCACCCGCCATGGTGGCGCATGTGGCCAGGCCGGCGAACGCCAGCTTGGCCAGCGCCTTGACGAGACCCTCGATCGACATCCTCATCGCTTGCTCCCTTGCCGCGCGGCGGCCTCCTGCAACTCCAGCTTCGTGGGTCGTTCGACCCACTCACCGGCGGCATCCTGGACGATTTCCTTGAGATCCACTTCTGTTTCCGAGATCTTGGTGACGAGCCCGAAGTTCTGGCCCATGTAGTTGCCCGCCTTCACCATGAAGGTCTGGCCCGAGGCGTCGATCAACGCCACGTTGTTGCCCTGTTGCCGCAGCGTCCCGACCATCCTCAGTTGATCCAACGGGAAGCCTTCGAGCGCCTCGCGGCGGCGGTCGAGGTCCGGCTTGATGGCGCTGGTACTGGCACGGGTCTGCGCCTGACGTGCCACTGCGAGCACCATTTTCTGCGCATCGAACGGGTCGATCAGCGCCTTCGCCTCGTAGGTAAAGGGTGAAAACTGCTTCGGCTCGGGCACGGGCTGCGTCGTCGGCCGCATCGCCTTGCGTGTGTCGTCCATCCATGCGCGCAGTTCGCTTTCGCTGCCACCGCCACAGGCGGTGACGCTCGCAGCGGTGACGATCAGCGCGGCCAGACGCATCGGTTTGGTCAGGTCCATCATTTTGCCGGCCCCTTCGCGGCCGCCTGCTTCGCCTTGCGCTGATTGGCAAGCTCGTCCGCATCGAGGTAGCGATAGGTCTTCGCCGTCGCGTCCAGCGTCAGCGCTCCGCCCTTGCCCGCCGCGACATTCAGGTTGTTCAGCGTGACGATGCGCGGCAAGTTGGCGATGTCGCTCGCGAACGCACCGAGGTCGTGGTACTTGCCGGCCAGCTTGATCGCGATCGGCAGCTCGGCGTAGTACTCCTTCACGTTGGTCTGGCCGGGCTTGAAGAGTTCGAAGTCCAGTCCGCGGCCGACACCAGCCTGGTTGATATCGGACAGCAGCGCGTCCATCTCGGACTTGCTCGGCAACTGCTTTTCCAGTGTCAGCACGTACTGGCTCACCTGCTCGCGCTGCTTGCGCAATTCGTCGAGATTGATCGCCTGCTGCAGTTTGTTCTTGTATTCGTCCTTCAGCTTCAGTTCTTCGGCCTGCAGCTGCTCCAGCTGGTCCTTCTGGCTGCTCCACAGGCCGAACCAGCCGCCAACGCCAAACGCGACGATGACGACCAGCCAGAGTACAAAACGGGGCGCGGCCGGCCAGGTGCCGACGTTGTCCAGGGCCAGGCCCCGGAATTGCGAGAGTAGGTCTCGACTTGCCATCAGTGCCTCTGCGTCGCGCTATTTCGTCGGGGCCGCTGCCGCGGCGGAGGGAGTCGGCGATGCCACTGCCGGCGTAGTCGCGCCGGTCGCGACGGCCGAGGCCGGCACGCCCGCGGCCGGCTTCGGCTGCGCCTGCTGTTGCTGCAACTGCGTGCGCTCGGGTGTCGGCTTCAGCGTGAAATTCAGCGCGAACTCGAACACGCGGCGGTTCATGGTGGCCGGGCCCTGACCCGAGACCTTGATCTCGATGAGCTCCGGCCGCTCGAGTACCCGCGAGTTGTTCTGCAGGTTGCGCAGGAATTCCGAGACGCGCTCGTTCGACGCCGCCCATCCGGTGACATTCACCTTCCGGTCTTCCTGTTTGATCGAGCGCAGGTAGATGCCTTCCGGCACCTGCTTGGCCACTTCATCGAGCAGATAGACGGGCTGGTTGCGGTCGGCCTGCAGGTCTTCGACCGCGCGTTGACGCGCACGCAGGCCATCGATTTCCTGCCGCAAGGTCGCGATCTCCTTGATCTGGGTATCGAGCTTGCGGTTCTCGTTGCGCACGAATTCGTTGCGGGCTTCCTGGTTCGCGATGTAGCCCTGCAGCACCGACCAGACCACCGCGACCATCATCAGGCCCGCGACCGCCGACAGCGCGGTCAACGCCCAGAAGAGTTTTTTCTGCCGCTCGCGCTTGGCGGCGCGATGCGGCAATAGATTGACGCGCGGAGCGGTCATAGAAAAGCCTCCGCGCTACGCGCTGCGGCGCGAGCTTGCTTGAAGCGGTTCTGCGCGGCGCTCATTTATCGAACCTCCGCATCGCCAGACCGCACGGCGTCAGCAGCGCCGGCGCATCCATCCGCAGTTGCTTCTCACGGATGTTGGGCGACACTTCCATCCCCTTAAAAGGCGAGATCACCGACGTCGGCACCTGCGCGCGCTCCATCAGCGCATCCGGCAATCCCGTGAGGACCGCTGAACCACCCGCCAGCATGATCTGATCGACCCGGCTGTATGGGGTCGACGTAAAGAAGAACTGCAGGGCCCGCGTGATTTCCGTCGCAGCCGTTTCGATAAATGGACGCAACACCGTCGTCTCGTAGTCAGCCGGCAGGTCGCCGCTGCGTTTCTTCAGCTCGGCTTCCTCGGTCGGGATGCCGTACGCACGTGAAATGTCACCGGTGAGTTGCTGGCCACCGAACGGCTGCTCACGCTCGTAGATGGCTTCGCCGTCGTGCATGACGGTCACGCTGGTGGTGTTGGCGCCGATGTAGAACACCGCGATCACCAGGCCTTCGCCGGAATTCGGCAACTGCTCGATCAGGCGCTCGATCGCCGACCGCGCGGTATACGACTCGACGTCCACGACCACCGGCTTAAGTCCGGCCGCCTGCGCCACGGCAATGCGGTCTTCGACCTTTTCCTTGCGCGATGCAGCGATCAGCACCTCGACATCATCCGGCGCGTTGGGGATCGCCCCCAGCACCTGGAAGTCCAGGCTGACTTCGTCCAGCGCAAACGGGATGTACTGGTTGGCCTCGCTCTCGACCTGCATCTCGAGTTCTTCCTCGCGCAGGTTGCCGGGCAAGGCAATACGTTTGGTAATGACCGCGGAGGCGGGCAGCGCCATCGCCACGTTACGGATCTTGCCGCCGGCGCGGCGCCAGGCGCGCTTGACGGCATCGGCGACGACATCGATCTTGTCGACGTTGCCGTCGACGACGGCACCACGCGGCAGCGGCTCAATGGCGTAGCGCTCGAGCCGCATCGTGCCCTTGCCGGCCTCGGACAGCTCGACGATCTTGACGCTGGACGAGCCGATATCGAGCCCGATCAGCGGCGGCGTCTTGGTTGCAAAGGGCAGATCGAATGCCAAGGCGGTACTCCCTGCGACAGTCTCAGCTCGGTATCACTCGGATTGAGGGATCCGCGGACAAGTGAAGGGAGCACCTGCTCCCTGGCCTCCAAAACGCCCGGTTAGGACCCGGTTTTTCCTTATCTTTCGAGCGTTTACCGCGTTTTTGTCGGATAGCACTTGAGATCCTAGCAACATAAACAAGACAACTACAAGCCCCGCGTTCGGCCTAACCGTGCCTCTTTTGAGGGATTAACAACGAACCGTTCGTGACGAGGTGCGTCCAATGCGTACGGTTCGCCGGAAATCGTTATCGGTCCCGGCCGTTGATTGCTCGGCTCCTATAATTCCCGATCCTTCGTGCGGCGAAGCGCAAATAAGCGGTCACTCGCACGCCCAGTTCCCTCCAGCAACGGCTCCCGTGTCCGCAGACAAGCACGGCACTACTGATAGCGAATCGTCCCGGCCCGGTACTGCGCGGCCCTGGTATGTGACGGCATTGCTCTGGGCCGGTGGCCTGGCAGGCGCCGCCGTGGTCGCGGCCGCGCTGCTGCTGACGTTTGCCTTTGCGGTGGTCTATTCGAATCTGCCGCCCATCGACGCGCTGACCGACTACCGCCCAAAGATCCCGCTGAGGGTCTGGACAGCGGATGGACTGCTGATCGGGGAGTTCGGCGAGGAACGCCGCGACTACGTGGCGGTGGCCGAGATGCCGGACCTGATGAAGAAGGCGATCCTGGCTGCCGAGGATGACCGTTTCTATGAGCACCACGGCGTCCACTACGCGGGGCTATTGCGGGCGGCGCTGTCGAATTTCGTGTCGGGTCGCCGGGGCCAGGGTGGCAGCACGATCACCATGCAGGTGGCGCGCAATTTCTTCCTCAGCTCGGAGCGCAGCTATATCCGCAAGATCTACGAGATTGCGCTCGCCTACAAGATAGAGTCGTCGTTGTCCAAGGACCGCATCTTCGAGGTCTATGCCAATCAGATCTTTCTCGGACAGCGTGCGTATGGCTTTGCCGCGGCGTCGCAGGTCTACTTTGGCAAGAAGCTCAAGGACCTGACCGTCGCCGAGATGGCCATACTGGCCGGCCTGCCGGTGGCGCCCAGCGCCTACAACCCGTTCGTCAATCCGAAGCGGGCGAAGAGCCGGCAGCAATACGTCCTGACGCGCATGCTCGACCTCGGCTACATCGATCGGCCGGCCTATGAGACAGCACTGGCGCAGGAACTCAAGCCACGCAGCGCGACGACCGTGGCCAACGAAGCCCCGCGCGTGCGGCTGCACGCCGAGTACGCCGCCGAACTCGCCCGCCAACTCGTCTTTGAAGTATTCCGCGACGAGACCTACACCCGCGGCCTCAACGTCACCACGACGATCCGGCGCGACGACCAGGACATCGCCTACGCCGCGCTGCGCCGGCAGGTGCTCGACTATGACCGCAAGTACGGCTATCGCGGCCCCGAGGCCTTCATCGACCTCACCTCCGACCCAGCGACGCGTGATCAGCGCATTGAAGACGCACTGGTCGAGGCCATCGAAAGCCCCAACCTGTTCCCCGCGGTCGTGCTCGAGGCGTCTCCCACGCTGGTCCGCGTCGCGCCGCAAGGCGCTCAGCCGATCGAGATCACCGGCGACGGCCTGAAGTTCGTCGCGCCCTCGTTGTCACCCAAGGCCCAGCCGAGTCGAAAGATCGTTCCAGGCGCGGTCGTTCGCGTGGCTCGCAACGACAAGTCAGGCTGGGCGATCGTCCAGTTGCCGCAGGTCGAGGCTGCATTCATTTCCGCCAGTTCGCGCGACGGAGCGATTCGTGCACTCGTTGGCGGCTTCGACTTCAATCTCAACAAGTTCAACCATGCCACGCAGGCGTGGCGCCAGCCCGGTTCGAGTTTCAAGCCGTTCATCTACTCAGCGTCGTTGGAAAAGGGATTTACACCGAGCACGCTGGTCAATGATGCGCCGCTGTCGATCGATCCAGACCTGACCGGCGGCCAGGTCTGGGAGCCGAAGAACTACGACGGCAAGTTCGAGGGGCCGCTGCGACTGCGGCAAGGTCTGGCCAAGTCAAAGAACCTGGTCTCGATCCGCATCCTGCAAGCGATCGGCCCGCGCTTTGCACAGGAATGGATCACGCGCTTCGGCTTCGAGGCCGACAAGCATCCGGCCTACCTGACCATGGCGCTCGGTGCGGGCTCGGTGACCCCATGGGTGCTGCTCAACGGCTATTCGGTGTTCGCCAATGGAGGGTATGGACTGCAGCTGCACCTGATCAGCACGGTGACCGACGCCAATGGCAAGACCCTGATGGAAGCGAAACCGGTGACGGCAGGCGACAAGGCAGTGCGCGTGCTGAACGAGCGCAACGCCTTCGTGATGGACAGCCTTTTGAAGGAAGTGGCGCGCACCGGCACGGCCGCCCGCGCATCGGCAGTGCTTAAGCGCGGCGACATCGGCGGCAAGACGGGCACCACGAACGATTCCCACGATGCCTGGTTTGCCGGCTATGGCGGCGACCTGGTGGCCGTCGCGTGGATGGGATTCGACCAGCCGCGGCCGCTGGGTGAGCGCGAGACCGGCGGTGGCCTGGCGCTGCCGATCTGGATTGCCTATATGTCGCGCGCACTGGGCGGCGTGCCCGAGGTGGTCCGATCCGCACCGTCGGGCATCGTCCAGCTTGGAGGTGAGTACTACTACGTCGAGCACCAGCCGGGCCAGGGAGTGGCAAGCATCGGCCTGGAAGACGGCCTGCCTCCGGAGGAGCAGGTCAAACGCGAAGCGGTGCGCGATCAGATTTTCTAGTGAGTGCCGCCACGCCCGGTGGGGCCAGCAGGCGGCATGGATTCAACCTGCTCGCCCGCGAAACACGACCGGGCTGCCCCCTTCGGCCGAGACGATCCGGGACAACGCCGCAAAGAGTTCGCTGCCATCCCGCGTATCGCGCCATTCGCCTTCAACCCAGCCGTAGTGATGTGCGCCGCTGCGAGCCGCCAGCCACATCTGCTGCATCGGCGCCTGGCTGTTGACCACCACACGCGACCCGTCGGCAAGTTCAAGCGTCAGCACATTGCCGGCGCGAGTCACTTCGATGTCGACGGCATCTGCGGCGCTTTCGATCGCGCACAGTGCGTCCTCGGCGCGCGCAAGGAATTCTGATTCCGTCATGCTAGATTTGTCCGCACCATGTTTACGGCCCTCCGCTGCATTCTAGTCATCGCTCTTGCGGGCCTGGCCGCGGGTTGTGGACTCAAGGGGCCGCTGTATCTGCCGCCGCCGGTAGCAGCACCTCAGTCAACGCCGAATAATCAGCCGGGTCAACAGCAAGGTGAGCGGCCGGCCGAGCGACCGACGGAACGCTCGCCCGACCGGCCGTACCCCGACGTGCCGTCGACCAGCGACAGCAAATGACGGGCGCGCCTCCCGCCGGCGCGGGGTTCGATCTTCATGAGGGCCAGCTGCACTGCGAAGGCGTAGCCCTCGCGGAACTGGCAGGCCGCTTCGGCACGCCGCTCTACGTCTATTCGCGCGCCGCCATCACCGCCGCCTACAGGTCGTACGCAGAGGCACTCACCGGACGCGCGTCGCTGGTCTGCTATGCGATGAAGGCGAACTCCAACCTTGCGGTATTGAACGTCCTCGCTCGGCTCGGCGCCGGCTTCGACATCGTTTCCGGCGGTGAACTCGCGCGAGTACTGGCCGCGGGCGGTGCGGCCGACAAAGTCGTGTTTTCAGGCGTGGGCAAGAGCGAAGACGAGATCGCGCTGGCACTGGCCGTCGACATCCTGTGCTTCAACGTCGAATCCGGGGCTGAACTGGAGCGCATCGATGCCGTTGCTCGCCGCCTCGGACGACGCGCCCGCATTTCGCTGCGAGTCAATCCGGACGTCGATGCCGGGACGCATCCCTACATCGCCACCGGCCTCAAGGACAACAAGTTCGGCGTTGGTATCGACGAGGCATTGCCGATGTATCGGGAGGCAGCGCGACGGCCCGGACTCGAAGTGGTCGGCATCGATTGCCACATCGGCTCGCAGATCACGGAACTGACCCCTTATCTCGATGCGGCAGATCGCGTGCTCGATGTCGTCGAAGCGCTCGAGCGCGACGGCATCGGCCTGCGCCATATCGATTTCGGCGGCGGTCTCGGCATTCGCTACCAGGACGAGTCGCCGCCTGCGAGCGGTGAGCTGGTGCGCGCGCTGCTGCAGCGGGTCGACGCGCGTGGCCTCGGAGCCAAGACCGTGATGTTCGAACCCGGTCGATCCCTGGTCGGCAACGCCGGCATGCTGGTCACGCGGTTGGAGTACCTGAAGCACGGAGCGGCAAAGAACTTCGCGATCGTTGACGCGGCCATGAATGACCTGCTGCGTCCGACCCTGTACGACGCCTGGATGCAAGTCGTGCCGGTCGAGACTCGCGCAGGAGCGACCTCGACCTACGACATCGTCGGGCCCATCTGCGAGTCAGGCGACTGGCTGGCCCGTGGACGCGCCTTGTCGCTCGCGCCGGGCGACCTGCTGGCCATTGCCGGTGCGGGCGCGTATGGCATGGCGATGAGCTCGAACTACAACACGCGTCCGCGCGCGGCTGAAGTCATGGTCGACGGCGACCGCGCCTTTGTGGTCCGCCGTCGCGAGACCGTCGCCGAGTTGTTTGCGGGCGAGTCCACCATTCCCTAGGCAGACCTGACACGCCCCAGGGCGCCGTAAACGGGCTGCCGTCAGGAGGTCCCTTAGGGTCGGATAGCCGGGATGAAGCTACCAGGCCGCCGCCGGGCGACTCGCCAGTGAACTAGGCGCGCGCCGAGCAGGACGGCGAGCACGGCCGCATAGATCGCCGGCTCAGCAATGTCGTTCTTGGCCAGCTTGTGAAACCAGTAGTGCAGCACCCCCAGGACGGCGATGAGGTACACGAGGCGGTGCAGCTGCTGCCACTGACGGCCGCCGAGCCAGCGCACCATGGCGTTGGTCGAGGTTGCCGCCAGGGGAATCATCAGCACGAATGCCGCGAAGCCGAACGTCAGGTACGGCCGCTTCACGACATCTGCAACGATCGCCGGCCACTCGAACCAGTGATCCAGCCAGACGAAGGCCACCACGTGCAGAAGTGCATAGAAGAATGAGTAAAGGCCCAGCATGCGCCGCACGCGAAGCAGCCATGCCCACCCGGTAAGCCATCGCAGCGGCGTGATGGACAACGTCGCCAGCAGCAGGACCAACGTCCAGGTTCCGAGCGTTCGCAAGATGACCTCGACCGGGTTGGCACCCAGTGCGCCCGCCGTGGCGCGATGGATCAGCGCCAGCAGCGGCAGCATGGCCAGCGTGAAGACGGTCGTGCGCACAGCCGTGAGCGCCGGCCCCGGCAGGGCCGGCGGCACAAAGCGGAACGCGCGCACCAGCCCGGCCATCGTCAATAGAGCTTCTTCAGATCCATCCCGGCATACAGCGACGCCACCTGTTCCGCGTACCCGTTGAACATCAAGGTCGGTCGACGCCGGCTGAAGATCTCTTCGCCGAGGCGACGTTCGCTCTTCTGGCTCCAGCGCGGATGATCGCGTTCCGGATTCACGTTCGAGTAGAAGCCGTACTCGGCCGGGTTGGACTTTTGCCACGCAGTCGCCGGCTGCTTCTCGGTGAAACGGATGCGCACGATCGACTTCGCGCTCTTGAATCCGTACTTCCACGGAACCACCAATCGCACCGGCGCACCGTTCTGCGCTGGCAGGGTCTGACCGTACATGCCGAATCCGAGCAGCGTGAGCGGATGCATGGCCTCGTCGAGCCGCAGTCCTTCCGTGTAGGGCCAGTCGATCACAGACGACCGCAAACCCGGCATCTGCTTCGGATCGGCCAGTGTCGTGAACTCCACGAATTTCGCGTTGCCGGTCGGCTCGACCCGTCGGATCAGCTCGGCCAGCGGATAACCAATCCAGGGAACGACCGCCGACCAGGCTTCGACACAGCGCAGTCGATAGACACGCTCCTCCATCGGCGCGAGCTTCAGCAGATCATCGATGTCGAAACTGCGCGGCTTGCTGACTTCGCCCTCGACGCGAACAATCCAGGGACGCGTCTTCAGCAACTGGGGCGCGCGCTGCGGTGGATCGTCCTTCTCGGTGCCGAACTCGTAGAAGTTGCAGTAACTCGTCACGAGGTTGGCCGCGGTTGGCTTTTCCATCACCGACAGCGGACTGGGCTTGGCGGCCAGCGCAGCCGGCGCCGCACCCTGTGCTTGCACGTGCGAAGGTACCGCCAGGGTCAGCGCGCTCCCTACCGCGGCCTGCAGGAAATCGCGCCGCTGGTGGTAGACGCCCTCGGGAGTGATTTCGGAGGCACTCAGCGGCGGCAGATGTCGGATCAACATAAGAACTCTCGAGGATGCACCGCTTGGTCGATCGAGTCCGGCGCAACATTACAGGCAACGAGCTGAGTGGCCGGGAATCCGTGTCAGACACCGCAACGCAGCGGGAGTTTCGAACGCTAGACTGAAGCCGATCCACCGCCTTGCGGGCCAACCGATGCACATCGATTACCAGGTCAAACTCGACTTCAAGGACGTCCTGATCCGCCCCAAGCGCTCGACGCTCACGTCGCGTTCGGATGTCGACATCTCGCGCGAGTTCACGTTTCGTCATGCCGGCGTCAAGTACCACGGCATCCCGATCATCGCGTCGAACATGGACACTATCGGTACGTTCGAGATGGCACGCGCCCTCGACGCCTTTCGGCTGTCGACTGCGCTGCACAAGCACTACAGCGTCGACGACTGCGTTGCCTTCTTCCGCTCGCTGGAGCGCAAGTCGGCCGCCTTTTACTCGATGGGAATCACCAAGGCTGACGAAGAGAAGTTCAAACGGGTCATGGAAGCAGCGGCCGACGCCGTCGAGTATGTCTGTATCGACGTCGCCAATGGTTACCACGAGAACTTCGTCACGTTCGTCACTCGCATCCGGACAGCGTATCCGCGGCTCGTCATCATGGCCGGCAATGTCGTGACGGGTGAGATGACGGAAGAGCTGATCCTTTCAGGAGCCGACATCGTCAAGGTCGGGATCGGGCCCGGTTCGGTCTGTACGACGCGCCGCATGACCGGTGTCGGCTACCCGCAGCTTTCCGCCGTGATCGAGTGCGCGGACGCGGCACACGGACTGTCGGGCCTGATCTGCGCCGACGGCGGTTGCACCACGCCCGGCGATGTGGCCAAGGCATTCGGCGGCGGAGCGGACTTCGTCATGCTCGGCGGCATGTTCGCGGGCCACGAAGAGTCGGGTGGAGAACGTCTCGAGCGAGACGGGGCCAGCTACCAGCGCTTTTACGGCATGAGCAGCAAGGCCGCGATGGAACGCTACGCCGGAGGCGTGGCCGGGTATCGGGCGGCGGAAGGCAAGGAAGTGCTGGTGCCGTTCCGCGGACCGGTGGCCGCCACGGCACAGGAAATCCTCGGTGGCGTGCGCTCCGCCTGCACCTATGTAGGTGCGCGCCGGCTCAAGGAGTTCTCTAAACGGACCAGCTTTGTGCGTGTCACGCAGCAGGTCAACGAGGTCTTCGGCAAGACCTGACGCGGCTCACCAATGCGCCGGCTTCGACCTGCCGTCTACTTGCGCAATCCCTGGATGTAATCGGCAACGGCCCGCATTTCGGCGTCCGACAGGCGGGCGGCGATCTGCTGCATCGGCACGTTGTTGCGCCGGGTGCCATCACGGAACGAGCGGAGCGTGGCCTCGGTGTACTCCGCATGCTGGCCTGCGAGGCGCGGATACTGATTCGGGATGCCCGCGCCGGCCGGGTTGTGGCACCCCGAACACGCCGGCAACGCTTTTTCCGGAATTCCGGCACGCCAGATGCGTTGGCCCAGTTCGAGTGTGTCCTTGTTGCGGGCCGTGCCCGGCTTGGCGGACTGCCCGGCAAACCAGGCCGAAACATCGCGCCGGTCCTGGTCCGAGAGACTGGCCGCGAGGCCGTTCATGATGGCGTTCTCGCGCGCCGGCTTCTGCTCCCCGGAGCGCACGGTGTAGTCGACCAGTTGCTTGTGGAGGTAGCTCGAATGCTGCTGGGCCAGCTTCGGATTCGCGGAGATCGTCGAATTGCCATCGGCGGCATGGCAAGCGGCGCAGACCTGTGACGCGATCTGCTGGCCCTTCGTCGCATCGGCCTTCGCTGACTTGGCCTGCGCGAACACGGTCGGGGCTATTGCCATCCCCGTCATTGCCATCAACACGATCCCGCAACGCCGCCACATCGACATTTCCATTGCATGCCTTCGAGGGTTGAACACGTCGCGGCCCCGGCGCGTGCAAGGCGCGCACGCGCCACGCCTGCGCGGCCGGACGCCTTCTGGCCGCTCCGCAAAGCCGCGTATTCTACCGAAGTCCATCGCCTCTCCTGCCGTCGCCTTGTCCCTGTTTCACTCTGCCCGGTTCGTCACTTCGGTCGCCGATCTGACGGCCATCGCGCCGCCAAGCCTGCCGGAGATTGCGTTCGCCGGGCGCTCGAACGCCGGCAAGTCGACGGTGATCAACGTACTGACGCAGCAGAAGCGGCTGGCCTTTGCGAGCAAGACGCCGGGGCGCACTCAGCTCCTCAACTTCTTCTCGTTGAGCGAGAAGGGCGAGCACGGCGACCGCGTCGAGCGCGGATTCCTGGTCGATCTGCCTGGTTATGGCTATGCCAAGGCCGACGCCGGCCAGCGCGCCACCTGGGATTTGCTGGTTGGCAGCTACGTCAGTGAACGCCAGTCGCTGATCGGCATCGTTCTGGTGATGGATGCACGACGGCCGTTCATGGCGGGCGACGATGCCCTGTTGCGGTTCGTGGATAGGCGCGGCTGTCTGCTGCACTTTTTGCTGAACAAGTCGGACCAGCTAGGCACCATGGAAAAGCGCGCTGCGCTTGCCGACGCGCAGCGACGCGCTGAGGCCATCGGGCCGCGTGCCAGCGCGCAGCTCTTCTCCGGGCTGAAGCGCGAGGGCATCGAGGACCTGACCGAGACCCTGACACGCTGGCTCTCAACCTAGCGGGTGCTCGCACCGACTCGCCGTATCATGTCCGGGAAAAAAATGCCCCGGAGCATGTCCGGGGCCGTAACGCCTTGAGTCAACAAGGCACCCGCTCAGGGAGGTGAAGCGGGAGACGACGGATCGTCCATCACCTCAGACGCGAGATAGCGAACGCAGTTCACAACTTCGAGTTGGGACTTCCCCTCATGCAGATCCTCGGCCAGTTCCCTGCCTGTGCGCATGCGCCGCATGCGCCGCGACGACTTTTCCCGGCGCCTGATGCGCGAGAACGTGCTCACGGTCGATGACCTCATCTATCCGGTGTTCGTCCTCGACGGCGCCCGCCGCCGCGAAGCCGTGGCCTCGATGCCGGGTATCGAACGATTTTCGATCGACGAACTGCTGCCCGTTGCCGACGAGTGTGTTCGGCTCGGGATTCCGGTGATAGCGCTGTTCCCGGTCATCGACACTTCCCTGAAGTCGCCCGACGGAGCCGAGGCGACGAACGCCGAAGGATTGGTTCCCCGCGCCGTGCGCACGCTGAAGCAGCACTTTCCTCAGCTCGGCGTACTGACCGACGTGGCGCTCGATCCCTTCACGACTCACGGCCAGGACGGCCTCATTAACGATGAGGGCTACGTGCTGAACGACGAGACCATCGAGGTGCTCGTAAAGCAGGCGCTCGTCCAGGCCGCCGCCGGGGTGGATATCGTCGCGCCTAGCGACATGATGGACGGGCGTATCGGGGCGATCCGCCAGGCCCTGGAAGGCGCCGGCCACATTCACACGCGGATCATGGCGTACTCCGCCAAGTACGCGAGCGCCTTCTACGGCCCCTTCCGCGACGCCGTCGGCTCGGCATCGAACCTAGGCCAATCGAACAAGATGGTCTACCAGATGGATCCGGCCAACACCGACGAGGCTCTGTGGGAAGTGGGCCTGGACCTCGCCGAAGGCGCCGACATGGTGATGGTCAAGCCCGGCATGCCGTACCTCGACATCGTCCGACGCGTGAAGGATGCCTACCACGCGCCGACGTTTGTCTATCAGGTCAGTGGCGAGTACGCGATGCTCAAGGCGGCGGCGGCCAATGGCTGGCTCGACGAGAAAAAGGTCGTGCTGGAGTCCCTGCTCGCATTCAAGCGCGCCGGCGCCGATGGCGTGCTGACCTACTTCGCCCTGCCGGTCGCGCGCTGGTTGAAGGCCTCACGCTGAAGCGCCCGACATCGTGAAGTGGATCGAGATCGGGGCCCAGCGCGCGACGGAACTCGCTGCTGAACCCGCGTGTTTGCCGGTCGAGGGCTTCCTTTGGCTCGACGTGCTGCACGACGAGGCCATCGGCGATCCGGAAGGCTTGCGCAGCACCGTCCATCGCATCACGGGCGCGCGCCTGTACGACCTGCATCTGCAGGACGCGACCAACCTGCAGCACCCGTCGTACTTCGACAGCACGAACGACTACGACATGCTGGTGTTCCGCAAACTGGCCACCGGCGAGTTTCGACCGCTCGAAGAACGGGCGGGGCCGGCCGACCAGCGCCGGATGCTGCAGGAGATCGTTACACGGCCGATCACGTTCTTCCTGCTCGAACGCCTGCTGGTGACGGTACGCCAGGGGAGCAGCAAGACGATCGAGCAAGTGCGCCAGCGCCTGCTCGATCCCCGCGTGCGCACCGATTCGTCGCCGTTCGACAAATCACGACTGCCCAAGTCGCCGGGCGAACTGATGATGCGGCTGCTCAACGGCATGGTCGATCGCTACCTCGAGTTGCGCGAACCACTGTCGGATCGGCTCGATCGCTGGCAGCGCGATCTGCTGGATCCACGTCGACCGTTCAGCAACTGGTCGGCGCTGCTCGAAGCCCGCATCGAACTGCGCAAACTCGAGAACCTGTGCGAAGGCCAGTACGACGCGCTGACGGAGTTGCGCGATTCTTACCTCGAAGAAACGCCGGACGCGGCGATCAACGATGCATATCTCGTGCGCCTGAACGATGTGCTGGAACACGTCCAGCGTGTGCTGCATCACGCGCGCCGACTCGAGACTTCGGCCGAGTCCGCGGTGCAGCTGCATTTTTCCGCCAACACACACCAGACCAACGAGATCGTGCGCAAGATCACGGCGATTGCCGCGATCTTCGCCCCGCTGACGCTGCTGGCAGGCGTGTGGGGAATGAACTTCGACGTCATTCCGCTGGCGCATCACCCGCATGGCTTCTGGATCGTGACGGCGGGATTCGGCGCGATCGCGCTGGTCATGCTTCTGTACTTCTGGGCGCGCCGCATCCTGAGCCGTCCGCATGCGCCCCGGCCGCCGCGCTGGCTGCGCTGATCAGCGCACGAGACCGCAGCCGGTGTAGAGCGCCCCGCGTACGGCCACGACGGCCCGTCGACCAAAGGCGGCCTCGGTCATCGTGTCACTGCACAAGCCTCGGGTCAGCTCCACGCGAATGCGATCGCTCGCACTGTCCGCCACGTAGGTGACCGTTCCATCCGACGTCTTAGCGGCCGCAACCGGGAAGTTCAGCGTGACATCGGGCGTCCGGAACGCTGCTGTCTTGCCATCGACCACGAAACTCCAGCCCGGTTCGTTGCCGGCTGCCCACAGCCGCGCGCCGGGTGCAATATTGGTCGGCCGCAGCGCGCACGACTCGACCCATCCCAGTGAACGCTGCATGTCAGTCGCGGTCACGCGTCCATTCTCGGTGAACCCGGCGAACTCCAGATAGATCCCGCGCAGCGGATCGGCGGATTGCTTCCAGCGTTGCTGGATCGCGGTAAAAAGGACACGTTCGGGCGTGGCGTCGATGAACGGCAGACCCTGCGCCTGCAACGTCGACGTCTTCCCCGCGCCGGCGCACGAGCGGAACAGCCACTTGTTGAATTCGTACTTCGCGAAGCCCGCCATCGGAACGCTCGGTGGAATGTCTGTCGCGTGCAACGGAGTCATCACCATGCAAGCCCATGCAGCCAGGATCCGGAGTTTCATTCGATCTCGCCCTTCGACTTATCTGTCGATGTCCGTTTTGCCGGTCACCCGTCGCAGTGCCCGCGCATCGCGCTTCGACGGCCGGCCCTTGATCATCGCCGCAGGATCGCGTGCCAGGCGACGCTGGACCGACGCCTGTTCACGTCGTGCACGACTTTCCGGCGTCTCCTCATACAACTGCTGTGCAACGGCCGCCGGGCCGCGCACGCCGGACAGTCCACGGACGACGAACTCGATGCGCTCGTCGCTCCGCTGAACCACGACTTGATCGCCGAGCCGCGCGATCCGGGCCGGCTTGATGCGCTGGTCGTTAATCCTCACCTGGCCGCGCTCGACCGCGTCGGCCGCCAGCGACCGCGTCTTGAACAATCGCGCGGCCCAGAGCCATTTGTCGAAGCGGATCGTGTCGTGGGCGTCGCTGCCAGCCATAGGAAAATTCTAGCGGTCCCGGAGAACCGCCCCGCCCAGCGTGATGTTCCGATCACACCAGCGCAGCTACCCGTGCCTCAGGCCTGCATGGGCGGCTGCGTTTCCTCGACCACCCAGCGCAGATACGCCGGCAGGCCCGCGGTGACCGGCCACGCGGTGACCTCGGGAACGGCATACGGATGCAGCGCGCGTATGGCCGCCTCGACCTCGCTGTAGCGTTCACGCGTCGTCTTGATCAGCAATGGCACTTCCACCGCTCGCTCCACCGCACCTTGCCAGCGATAGATCGAATCGACTGCCGCAAGCCGGTTTGCGCACGCGGCCAGGTGCTGCTCGACCAGCGTACGCGCGATGCGGTCGGCCACCTCGGCGTCGGGGCAGTTCGTCAGGACGATGAGAACGTTGTCGATCACTTGAGGAGCCGCCTGCGGGTCAATCCGAGTGCGATCGTGTAGCAGGCGACACCCCAGAGTGCCAGCAGCAGCAGGTCGCCCACTCCGTTCACCGGCCACCGACCCAGCGCCAGCGGGCGCACCAGGTTGACTGCGGCCGTCATCGGAAGCCACTCGGCCAATGTGCGCAGCCAGTCCGGCAGCTGTGTGAGCGGAAAGTAGACCCCGGAGAGGAACACCAGCGGCATGACGACCACGGTGAAGTAGTTGGACAGCAGATCGTAGCTGCGCGCAATCGCATTGACGATCAGCGCCATCGCAGCGAACACCAGCGCAATGAAGAACGCCGCCGGCACCACGAGCAGGGACAGCGGTTCGCGCGCGATGTCGAGCAGCCAGATCATCGCGAGGATGCACACGGCCGTGAAGGTGGCCTTGCTGGCAGCCCACACGAGTTCACCCAGCAGCAGGTCGTCGACTGAGAGCGGCGTGTGCAGTATCGCGTCCCATGTTTTCTGGATACTCATGCGCGAGAACGCTCCCCAGAGCGACTCGAACTTCGCCGAGTACATCACGCTCATTGCGATCGAGCCGCTGGCAAGGAACTGCAGATACGACACGCCGTCGACCTGTGGCAGCAGGCTTCCGAGCCCGTAGCCGAAGGCCGCGATCGTCAGCAGGGGCTCGACCACGTTGGTCAGCAGCCGCTCGACGAAAAGCTTGCGCCAGACCAGGAAATTGCGGCGCCACACCGGCACGAAGCGCCAGGAAAGCCGCGGCGGTGCCCACATGGGGCTGCCGGTCGAAGACGCTGGAGCTGTTGCGCTCATGATTCGTCCCGCATCTCGCGGCCCGTCAGCTTGAGAAACAGGTCCTCGAGATTGGCAGGCCGGTGCAGATAGCGCAATCCGACGATCGACTCCAGCGCATGCAGCACCGGCGCCGGATCGCGTGAATAGCAGAACACGGTTTCACCGGTAATCTCCAGGCGCCCGCCCAGTGTGCGGCCCACGCGTTCCGCCCATTGCCGAGCGCCGTCGCCGTAGATCTCGACGACCTGAGGTTCGATATGTTCGTGGATGAGCTCTCGCGGTGCGCCCTGCGCGATCATCCGACCGCGGTCGATTACCGCAAGCCGGTTCGCAAGACGCTCAGCTTCGTCCATGAAGTGCGTCGTCAGCAGTATGGTCTTGCCTCGTCCCAGCAGTTGCTTGAGGCGGTCCCAGATCAGGTGGCGCGCCTGCGGGTCGAGACCGGTCGTCGGCTCGTCCATAAAAATCATGTCCGGGTCATTCACCAGTGAACGGGCCAGCGTCAGGCGGCGCTTCATGCCGCCCGACAGTTCGCCGATCCTTGCATCCTTCTTGTGGGCCAGGCTGGCGAACTCGAGCAGCGCAGGCAATCGCTGCGCGACTTCACGGTCGGCTAGTCCATAGTAGCGACCGTAGACCACGAGGTTCTCGGTGACTGTGAAGTCCGGATCCAGGTTGTCGATCTGCGGGACGACGCCAACGCGGATACGGGCACGCCTCGCCTCACGTGGGACCGGTTCGCCCACCAGGCGGATCGTGCCGCCATCAGGCTGGGTCAGTCCGAGGCAGCAGCGCAGCGTCGTCGTCTTGCCGGCACCGTTGGGACCGAGCAACGCGTAGCACTCGCCGCGACGGATCGAGAAGGTGAGCCCGTCGACGACCGGTGCGCCACCGTACACCTTGCGCAGTTCACGTACGTCGAGCACCTCGTCGAGTTTCAGCTCGGGCACGATGGCTGTGTTCATGGTCGAAAAATCGGGACTCCGAAAAACAAAAGGCCTGCCAAATGGCAGGCCTTTGCAGTCTAGCCCAGCGCGATATTCAACTCGCGTCGGCCGACTCTTCCTTGACGAGCGGCGCCGGGCGATCGACCAGTTCCATGAATGCCATCGGCGCGTTGTCGCCAACGCGAAAGCCCATTTTCAGGATCCGCGTGTAGCCCCCGTTGCGGGTCTTGTAGCGCGGCCCGATCTCGTTGAACAGCTTCACTACCATCTCGCGGTCACGTAGGCGATTGAACGCGAGGCGCTTGTTGGCCACCGTCGGTTCCCTCCCCAGCGTGATCAGCGGCTCGACGACCCGCCGCAGTTCCTTGGCTTTCGGCACTGTCGTCTTGATGGCTTCGTGGCGCAGCAGCGAGTTGGTCATGTTGCGCAACATCGCCAGCCGGTGGCTGCTGGTGCGGTTGAGTTTCCGCAGTCCGTGTCCGTGACGCATCGTTCTTCCTTTCAGTCTTTAACTGCCCGCAGTGCGGGCGGTTGTTGATCCGACTCTTCGATCCCCCGGGGGCGGGTCGGTTTGTGGGTCGCGACGCTCGCGCGCCGCGGACGCCGTCTTACTTGTCCAGGCCGGCAGGCGGCCAGTTCTCCAGCTTCATGCCAAGAGTGAGGCCGCGGGCGGCCAGCACTTCCTTGATTTCGTTGAGCGACTTGCGACCCAGGTTCGGGGTCTTGAGCAGTTCGTTCTCGGTGCGCTGGATCAAGTCGCCGATGTAATAGATGTTCTCGGCCTTCAGGCAGTTGGCCGAGCGCACCGTGAGTTCCAGGTCGTCGACCGGGCGCAGCAGGATCGGATCGACCTGCGGCGAGCGCGACGATGCCGCGGCGGACGTCTCGGCCATGCCTTCGAGGGCGCCGAAGACCTGCAACTGGTCCATCAGGATGCGCGCGGACTGCCGCACGGCTTCTTCCGGTGTCATCGCGCCGTTGGTCTCGATCGTCATCACCAGCTTGTCGAGGTCGGTGCGCTGCTCCACGCGGGCGGCTTCGACTGCGTACGACACGCGCTTGACCGGCGAGAACGACGCGTCCATGACGATGCGCCCGATGGTCTTCGAATGGTCGTCGCGGAATGCCCGCACGTTGCCCGGCACGTAGCCGCGGCCCTTTTCGACCTTGACCTGGAGTTCCAGGCGGCCACCACCCGACAGGTGGGCGATCACGTGGTCCGGGTTGACGATCTCGACATCGTGCGGCAGCTCGATGTCGCTGGCGATCACGACGCCTTCGCCTTCCTTGCGCAGGGTGAGCGTGACTTCGTCGCGGTTGTGCAGCTTGAACACGATGCCTTTCATGTTCAGCAGGATGTCGACGACGTCCTCGCGCACGCCATCGACGGTCGAGTACTCATGGACGACGCCGGTGATCTGTGCCTCGGTCGGCGCGTAACCAACCATCGACGACAGCAGGATGCGACGCAGCGCGTTGCCGAGCGTGTGGCCGTAGCCGCGCTCGAACGGTTCCATTGTGACGATGGCCGCGTTCGGGCCAACCGCTTCGACCTCGATCGCGCGCGGCTTGAGAAGTGCAGTGCTTGTCATTTGAGACATTCCCTTCAATACCCTCGGCTCGTTACGCCGATAAGGCTGATGGTCGGGGCTGTGCGAACGGGTACGGCCGCCCCGAGGAAACCGAGTCGCCGGACCGCACAGCGGACCGGCGCCCCCGAACGTTTATCGCGAATACAACTCGACGACCAGCGACTCGTTGACGTCCTGCGCCACTTCGCCGCGGTCAGGCAATTGCTTGAACTTGCCTTCCAGCTTCTTGGGGTCGACTTCAACCCAGGACGGGAAGCCCGACTGTTCAGCCAGCGTCAACGCTTCCTGGATGCGGCCCTGCTTCTTGGCCTTCTCGCGGACCGTGATGACGTCGCCCGACTTCACCAGCATCGACGGGATGCCGGCGGTCTCGCCATTGAGCGCGATCGCGCGGTGTCCTACCAGCTGGCGTGCTTCGGCACGCGTGGCGCCGAAGCCCATGCGGTAGACGACGTTGTCCAGGCGCGACTCGAGCAGCATGATCAGGTGCTCGCCGGTATTGCCCTTGCGGCGTGACGCTTCCTGGTAATAGCGGCGGAACTGGCGCTCGAGAACGCCATACATGCGTTTGACCTTCTGCTTCTCGCGCAGCTGCGTGCCGTAGTCCGACTGGCGCGCACCCGACGTGCGGCCGTGCTGGCCAGGCTTGCGAGTCCGCTTTGGCCTTCGAGTCGAAGGCGCGACGCGAACTCTTGAGAAACAGATCGGTGCCCTCGCGGCGCGAGAGCTTTAGTTTCGGTCCTGTGTAACGTGCCACGTGATTTCCTTTTCATCCTGCGGCAAGCCGCATTAAGTTTCGGCACTGAGCCGAAACGCGACGGCAATCTCTCTGCCGTTGTTATGAAAAAAATCGTCTGGCTTCGCCAGCG
The DNA here is from genome assembly GCA_963754065.1 of uncultured beta proteobacterium. Taxonomy (GTDB): domain Bacteria; phylum Pseudomonadota; class Gammaproteobacteria; order Burkholderiales; family Burkholderiaceae_F; genus JALORV01. The sequence continues at coordinate 82,643 of CAVWFH010000012.1, forward strand.
ATTTTTTCAAACTCTAACCGCGCAAAAGTAGGGGTGTACTTTTGCGCGCTCAAACCCGGCGGCGCTTCGGAGGCCGAACACCGTTGTGCGGAACCGGCGTGATGTCCTGGATCGACGAGATACGAATGCCAATCGCGTTAAGCGCGCGCACCGATGACTCGCGGCCCGGGCCAGGCCCGGTGATGCGGACTTCCAGGTTCTTGATGCCGTGCTCCTGGGCGGCGCGGCCGGCATTTTCAGCTGCAACCTGGGCAGCGAACGGCGTCGACTTGCGTGATCCCTTGAAGCCCTGGCCGCCGGAGCTGGCCCACGACAGCGCATTGCCCTGCCGATCGGTGATCGTGATGATCGTGTTGTTGAACGACGCATGCACGTGCGCAATGCCGTCCGAAACAACCTTCTTGACCTTCTTGCGCGCGCGCTGCTGCGCGGCGATTTGCTGCGGAGACGGATTCTTCGCCATGCCTTAGGTTCCTTTCTTCAGCGACACGCCGGCCTTGCGCGGACCCTTGCGCGTGCGCGCGTTCGTGCGCGTGCGCTGGCCGCGCACCGGCAGGCCGCGACGATGACGCACGCCACGGTAGGTGCCGAGGTCGATCAGGCGCTTGATCGACAGCTGGATTTCGCGGCGCAGATCACCTTCCACCGATGTACGCGCGATCTCTTCGCGGATGCGCTCGAGCTCCGCGTCGTTCAGTTCCTTGATCTTCTTGGAGTAAGGAACGGCGGCCGCGTCAAGGATGGCGCGCGCACGCGCGCGCCCGATGCCATAGATCGCAGTCAGGCCGATCTCGGCGTGCTGATGCGGCGGAATGTTGATACCGACAATACGAGCCATTCTGATTCCTCGTTCGGGCTATTAGCCTTGACGCTGCTTGTGACGCGGATCGGTGCAGATCACGCGCACGACACGCTTGCGCCGGATGATCTTGCACTTGCGGCACATCTTCTTGACGGAAGCCATCACTTTCATCTTGTTCTCCAACCGCGCTACTTGGCGCGGAACACTATGCGGGCCCGCGACAGATCGTAGGGCGTGAGTTCCACCGTGACTTTGTCGCCCGGCAGGATGCGGATGTAATGCATACGCATCTTTCCGGAGATATGTCCCAACACCACATGCCCGTTTTCCAGTTTCACCCGGAACGTGGCGTTCGGGAGATTCTCGAGAATCTCCCCCTGCATCTGGATCGCGTCGTCCTTGGCCATCGTTCCCGGGATCAGCGCGGCAGCTGCCCGCCAAAACCCTTGAAGTTGGTCTTCTTCAGCAGCGACTCGTACTGGTGCGTCATCATGTATGCCTGCACCTGTGCCATGAAGTCCATCGTGACGACCACAACGATCAGCAGCGATGTCCCGCCGAAATAGAACGGCACCGAGAAGCGGGCGTTCAGGAACTCGGGCACCAGGCACACGAACGTGATGTAGATGGCACCGGCCAGCGTCAGGCGCATCAGGATCTTGTCGATGTAGCGTGCGGTCTGGTCACCCGGCCGGATCCCCGGCACGAACGCACCGCTCTTCTTCAGGTTGTCGGCCGTCTCCTTGCTGTTGAAGACAAGTGCCGTATAGAAGAAACAGAAGAATACGATCAGCGCGGCGTACAGGAACATGTACAGCGGCTGCCCGGGCGACAGCGCCGCCGCCAGGTCACGGATCCAGCGTGTCGCGTCACCGGTCGTGAACCAACTTGCGAGCGTCGCCGGGAACAGGATCAGCGATGACGCGAAGATCGGCGGAATCACGCCCGACATGTTGAGCTTGAGCGGAAGGAACGAACTCTGTCCACCGTAGATCTTGTTGCCGACCTGGCGTTTGGCATAGTTGACCGTGATCTTGCGCTGGCCACGCTCGACGAACACCACGAACGCGGTGACCAGCACGATCAGGGCGATGATGAAGATCGCAGCCAGCGGGCTGATGCCACCGGTGCGAACCAACTCGAACAGTCCACCGATTGCCGATGGCAGGCCGGCCACGATGCCGGCGAAGATCAGAATCGAGATGCCGTTGCCCAGCCCGCGTTCGGTGATTTGTTCGCCCAGCCACATCAGGAACATCGTTCCGGTGACCAGCGACACGACACAGATGAAGCGGAACATCAGGCCCGGATCAATCACCAGACCCTGCTGCGACTCAAGGGCAACTGAAATTCCGATCGCCTGGAAAATGGCCAGCCCGAGCGTGCCGTAACGCGTGTACTGGGTGATCTTGCGGCGGCCCGACTCACCTTCCTTGCGAAGCGCTTCGAGCGACGGCAACACGTACGTCAACATCTGCATGATGATCGACGCCGAGATGTACGGCATGATCCCGAGGGCGAACACCGAAAAGCGGGACAGCGCCCCGCCCGAGAACATGTTGAAAAGCCCGAGGATGCCGCCCTGCTGCGAATTGAACAGCTGCCGCAGCTGGTCCGGATCGATGCCTGGCACCGGAATATGCGTGCCGACCCGATAGACGACCAACGCCAGCAGCAGAAAGAACAGACGCCGCTTGAGGTCGCCGTACTTTCCGGTGCTGCCGATCGTTGCCGATGCGCTGGTCGCCACGCGAGAGTGTCCTGGTTACGTCAGGTGAGGCCGATCACTGCTTTTTCGATGCGGCTTTTTTGGCCGGCTTTTCAACCGGCTTGTTCACCGCTGCCTTGACCGCAGCCGCCTTGTCGGCGACCGCCTTTCTTGCCGCTGCCTTCTTCGCCGTGTCCGGCGTCACCGCCGCCTCGGCAACCGTGCCGCCGGCCGATTCGATCGCTGCCTTTGCGCCCTTGGTGACGCCGATGCCGCGCACCATGACTTTGCGCGAGAGTTCCCCGGTCTTCACCACGCGCGCATCGAGCGCAAGCGCCGATACGATCCCCGCCTGCTTGAGTACCGCGAGATCGATCTCGTCGACGCCCAGTCGCTGCAGGTCTGCCAGCCGCACGACTTCCACATACCGGCGCGAAAGCGACGTGAAGCCGCGCTTCGGCAGGCGCCGATACAGCGGCATCTGACCGCCCTCGAAACCAACCTTGTGGAAGCCGCCGGCGCGCGACTTCTGACCCTTGTGCCCGCGGCCCGCGGTTTTGCCCCAGCCGGAGCCGATGCCGCGGCCGACACGGTGACGGGCACTTTTGCTGCCGGCCGCCGGTTTCAGATTGTTGAGGCGCATCGTCGACCCCTGTGATTACTCGCCCACCTGAACCAGGTAGGCAACCTTGTTGATCATGCCGCGCACCGCTGGCGTGTCTTCCAGTTCACGTGTCTGGCGCATCTTCTTCAGGCCCAGACCGCGCACGGTCGCCTGGTGCGACACCTTGGCGGAAATTGGACTCTTGACCAACGTGACCTTGAGCGTCTTCTTCATCGTTTCTCTCCGGCTCAGCCGAACACTTCCTCGACCGACTTGCCACGCTTGGCCGCAATCTCGGCCGGCGTGCGCAACTTGCTGAGCGCGTCCAGCGTGGCCCGCACCAGGTTGTACGGGTTGGTCGAGCCATGGGACTTGGCCACGATGTTGCGAATGCCCATCACGTCGAAAACAGCGCGCATCGGCCCACCGGCGATGACGCCCGTGCCGTCCGCCGCTGGCGACAGCATCACCCGGGAGGCGCCGTGCTTGCCTTCGACAAAGTGGTGCACGGTGCCGTTCTTCAGCGGCATCTTCGCCATGGCGCGGCGCGCCTTTTCCATCGCCTTCTGGACCGAGACCGGCACTTCACGCGCCTTGCCCTTGCCCATGCCGATGCGGCCGTCGCCGTCGCCGACCACGGTCAGCGCAGCAAATCCAAGAATCCGACCACCCTTCACCACCTTGGTGACGCGGTTGATCGCGATCATCTTTTCCTTGATGCCGTCGTCACGATCCTCGGAGACGACACCTTTCGGTTGAACTCGTGCCATGCGGCTTCCCCTTAGAACTTCAGACCGGCTTCACGCGCGGCATCCGCCAGCGCCTTGACCCGGCCATGGAATCGGTAACCCGCGCGGTCGAAGGCCACGCTCTCGATACCGGCTGCCTTCGCCTTCTGGGCGATCCGCGCGCCGACGACCTTGGCCGCATCGACGTTGCCGCCCTTGCCCTTGGCGGTCGCCAGTTGCGTCCTGACTTCCGGCTCGACGGTCGACGCCGACACCAGCACCTTGCCGCCATCGGCCGAAATGACGCTGGCGTAGATGTGCAGGTTGGTGCGACTGACCGTCAGGCGATCGGTCTTCTGCAGCGCGATGCGGGCGCGGGTTGCGCGGGCACGACGCAGACGGGTTTCCTTCTTCTCGATCATGATGACCTCTCGCCGCCTTACTTCTTCTTGGTCTCTTTGATGACCACGACCTCATCGGCGTAACGCACGCCCTTGCCCTTGTAGGGCTCAGGCGGCTTGTAGCCGCGAACTTCCGCCGCGACCTGGCCGACCTTCTGCTTGTCAGCGCCCTTGATGACGATCTCGGTCTGTGTCGGCGTTTCGCACTTCACACCGGCGGGCATCTGATGCACGACGGGGTGCGAAAAGCCCAGCGACAGATTCAGCTTGTCGCCCTGCGCCTGGGCGCGGTAGCCGACGCCAACCAGCGACAGCTTCTTCTCGAAGCCCTTCGAAACACCCTGCACCATCGCCGCCACCAGCGCACGCATGGTGCCGCTCATGGCGTTAGCCTCGCGCGACTCATCGGCCGCGGCGAACGACACCTCGCCATTGGCCAGTTCGACCTTGACGCGACCGGACAGTGCCTGCTGCAAAGTTCCCAGCGGCCCCTTGACCGTGATCTGGCTTTCGGTGATCTGCACGTCGACGCCTTTGGCGACGGTCACCGGAATTCGTGCTACTCGAGACATGGTCTTCCTCCGCTCCGTTACGCGACGTAGCAGAGCACTTCGCCGCCGACGCCCTGGCTGCGGGCCCGGCGGTCGGTCATCACGCCGCGCGAAGTCGAGACAATCGCCACGCCCAGGCCGTTCATCACGGCGGGAATGTCGTCACGGCCCTTGTAGACACGCAGGCCCGGGCGCGAAACACGCTCGAGACTTTCGATGACCGGGCGGCCGGCGTAGTACTTCAGGCCGATGCGAAGTTCCGGTTTGCCGTCGTTGGCATGCACCTGGAAGCCCTCGATGTAGCCCTCGTCCTTCAGGACCTGGGCAATGGCCACCTTGACCTTCGATGACGGCATCGCGACTTCCGGCTTCTCGACCCGCTGTGCATTGCGGATGCGGGTCAGCATGTCGGCGATGGGATCACTCATGCTCATGTGCGTTCCTCGCTTACCAGCTGGCCTTGGTCAGGCCTGGGATATCGCCGCGCATCGCTGCCTCGCGGATCTTGGCGCGGGCCATGCCGAACTTGCGGAACGTGCCACGCGGTCGGCCCGTCAGCGCGCAACGGTTGCGCAGACGTACCGGGCTCGAATTGCGCGGCAGTGCCTGCAGCCGCCGCATCGCGTCCATGCGCTCGTCCATCGAACGCGTCTGGTCGTCGATGATGGACTTCAGTTCAGCGCGCCTGGCAGCGTGCTTCTTGACCGCCGCCTCACGCTTGGCTTCGCGGTTTATCAGTGCGAGCTTCGCCATTTTCCCCTCGCTTAATTGCGGAACGGGAACCGGAACGCGGCGAGAAGCGCCTTGGCTTCGTCGTCGGATTTCGCGGTCGTCGTAATGCTGATGTTCAGGCCCCGGAGCTTGTCGATCTTGTCGTACTCGATCTCCGGGAAAATGATCTGTTCCTTCAGGCCGATGTTGTAGTTGCCCCGGCCATCGAAGGCGCGGCCCGACACGCCGCGGAAGTCGCGCACGCGCGGCAGGGCGACGGTGACCAGACGGTCGAGGAACTCGTACATCCGCTCGCCGCGCAGGGTCACCATGGTGCCGATCGCCAGGCCTTCGCGGATCTTGAAGTTAGCGATGGCCTTGCGCGCCTTGGTCACGACCGGCTTCTGTCCGGCGATCTTCGTCAGATCGCCGACCGCCATGTCGATGTTCTTCTTGTCATTGACCGCCTCGCCGACGCCCATGTTCAGCGTGATCTTCGCGATGCGCGGAACCTGCATCACGGTCTTGTAGCCGAACTTGGCCATCAGCTCGGGCACGATCTTTTCGCGGTACTGGTTGTGCAAACGCGCCATGTCCAGTTTCCCTTACTGCTTTGCGCCGACGACGGCGCCGTTGCTCTTGAACACGCGCACTTTCTTGCCCTCGACCAGTTTGAAGCCGACGCGGTCGCCCTTGCTGGTCGACGGGTTGAAGAGCATCACGTTCGACTGGTCGATCGGCATCGTCTTGTCGGTGATGCCGCCGGCCACACCCTTCATCGGGTTCGGCCGGACATGCTTCTTCACCATGTTGATGCCCTCGATCACGAGGTGAGACTCGTCGACACGGCTCAGCACGACACCGCGCTTGCCCTTGTCCCTGCCTGCGATGACGACGACCTCGTCGCCCTTGCGGATGCGTTCCATGTCCGCGCTCCTCCTACAGAACTTCCGGTGCCAGCGACACGATCTTCATGAAGCGCTCGGTGCGCAGTTCGCGCGTGACCGGGCCGAAGATGCGGGTGCCGATGGGCTCCAGCTTGGCGTTGAGTAGTACCGCCGCGTTGTTGTCGAACTTGATCGCCGAGCCGTCGCCGCGGCGCAGGCCCTTGGCCGTGCGCACGACGACGGCGCTGTAGACCTCGCCCTTCTTGACGCGACCGCGCGGCGCACATTCCTTGATCGTCACCTTGATGACGTCGCCGATGTTCGCGTAGCGGCGCTTCGAGCCGCCCAACACCTTGATACACATCACCGAACGTGCGCCGGTGTTGTCGGCGACGTCGAGCATCGTCTGCATCTGAATCATGGCTTTTCGATCCCAACTTGAACCGTCGGACCGAGCCTTGGAGGCTCGACGCAACAGCCAGTCTTGGTCCCGTCCGGGTTGAGGAACCCGCCGTACGTTCGTCCTGTGCCCCGCCGCCGGCGGGGGGACGAAGCGCACCTGCGCGCTCCGGAAAACTGCTCACTGACTACTCTTGCCTACTGCCTTGCATGCTTTCCGTCGGCAGGTAACGACCTGAGCGGCGGAAAGCCAGCGAGTATATCCGCTTTTGCCGCGTCGCGGCAAGTCTAGATGGCCTGCGCCGCCTCGACCACGCGCGTGACTGTCCAGCTCTTGGTCCGGGAAATCGGCCGGCCCTCGGAGATCTCGACGATGTCGCCTTCGTTCAGCGCGTCAGTCTCGTCGTGCGCGTGATACTTGTTCGACTTGACGACGTACTTGCCGTACACCGGGTGCTTGACCCGTCGCTCGACCAGGACGGTCACCGACTTGTCCATCTTGTTGCTGACAACTTTGCCTACCAGCGTGCGCGTCAGCGATTTCTTCTCAGCGTTCATTTGGCGGTCGCCTTCTGCGCGAGCACGGTCCGCACCCGCGCGATGTCGCGCCGGGTGTTGCGGATCTGGCTCGTGTTCTGCAATTGCTGCGTAGCCTTCTGCATGCGCAGGGAAAAATGCGCCTTTTGCAGTTCCTGCAGCTCCTTGGTGAGTGCGTCAGCGTCTTTCGCGCGCATTTCCTTGACGTTCATCGTGAAATCTCCTTAGGCGCCGAGCTGTCGCACGACGAACGTCGTTTTCAGCGGCAACTTGGCGGCCGCGAGCGCAAACGCCTCGCGCGCCAGCGTTTCGGTCACGCCGTCGAGTTCATACACAACATTGCCGGGCCGCACTTCGGCGACCCAGTACTCGGGGTTGCCTTTGCCATTGCCCATGCGGACTTCGGCCGGCTTCTGTGAAATCGGCTTGTCCGGAAACACGCGGATCCAGACGCGGCCACCGCGCTTGATGTGCCGGCTGATCGCGCGGCGGGCCGCTTCGATCTGGCGCGCGGTCAGGCGGCCGCGCTCGGTGACCTTCAGGCCGAACTCGCCGAAGGAAACATGGGCGCCGCGCAGCGCGAGCCCGCGGTTACGGCCCTTTTGCTCCTTGCGGTACTTGCGACGAGCAGGTTGCAGCATGGCTTACTCTCCGTCTTTCGCGCCGCCCTCGGTCGGCGTCTTCGCCGCCACCTTGCGCACGCGCTTGACGACCGGCTTGGCCGCGTCGTCCTTGGGCTTCTCGACGACAGGTGCAGTGGCTTCGACCTTCACATCAGCGGTCTTGCGCGGGCGCTTGGCCGGCGCCTTTCCTGCCGGGCGGCTGTCGGGACGACCTTCGCCGCGGCGCGGACGACGGTCTTCGCGATCCGGTGCCGGCGTGGCGTCGGTCGCTGCAGGCGCTTCGTTGCGACCCAGCGTGTCGCCCTTGTAAACCCAGCACTTGACGCCGATGACACCGTACGTGGTCTTGGCTTCCGAGAAGCCGTAGTCGATGTCCGCACGCAACGTGTGCAGCGGAACACGGCCTTCGCGATACCACTCGGTCCGGGCGATCTCGATGCCGTTCAGGCGACCCGCGCTCATGATCTTGATGCCCTGGGCGCCGAGTCGCATTGCGTTCTGCATCGCGCGCTTCATCGCGCGGCGGAACATGATGCGCTTCTCGAGCTGCTGGGTGATCGAATCGGCGATCAGCTGGGCGTCCAGCTCGGGCTTCCGGATTTCCTCGATATTGACGTGCACCGGCACGCCGAGCATTTTCTGCAGCGTCGCCTTGAGTGACTCGATGTCCTCGCCCTTCTTCCCGATGACCACACCCGGACGCGCCGAGTAGATCGTGATACGCGCGTTCTTGGCCGGACGCTCGATCAGGATGCGACCAACCGAAGCGCTACGCAGCTTCTTGCGCAGGAACTCGCGAACCTTGAGGTCCTCCTGCAGCATCTTCGGGAACGCCGGACCGGTGGCAAACCAGCGTGAGCCCCAGTTACGCGTAACGGGGAGTCGGAAGCCGGTGGGATTGATCTTTTGACCCATGGATCACCTATTTCTTGGGTTTGGCGTCGCCGACCGTCACAAAGATGTGGCAGGTCTGTTTGCCGATGCGCGCACCGCGCCCCTTGGCCCGCGCCGAAAACCGGCGCAGCGTTGCTGCTTTCTCCACCAGGATGCCGGTGACGCGCAGTTCGTCGATGTCGGCGCCGTCGTTGTGCTCGGCATTGGCAATCGCCGACTGGAGCGCCTTCTTGATGATCCCGGCCGCCTTCTTCTGCGTGAAGCCCAGGATGTTCAGCGCCTTGTCGACCGGCTTGCCGCGAATCAGGTCGGCAACGAGCCGACCCTTCTGGGCCGACAGCCGTACTCCGCGCACCGATGCAGTCGTTTCCATCGTCATCACCTTACTTCTTCGCCACGACGGCCTTCTTGTCCGCCGCGTGACCCTTGAAGGTCCGTGTCAGTGCAAACTCGCCGAGCTTGTGACCGACCATGTTTTCGTTGATGTAGACCGGCACGTGCTGCTTGCCGTTGTGCACGGCGATCGTCAGGCCGATGAACTCCGGCAGGATCATCGAGCGACGCGACCACGTCTTGATCGGCTTCTTGTCGCGGGTCGCCTGCGCCGTTTCGATTTTCTTCAGCAGATGCCCGTCGACAAACGGGCCCTTTTTCAGAGAACGAGACATTCAGGACCCCTTACTTGCGACGGCGCTGCACGATCATCGTGTCAGTGCGCTTGTTGTTGCGGGTTCGATAACCCTTGGCCAGCTGACCCCACGGGCTGACCGGATCGCGTTTGGTACCGGTGCGTCCCTCGCCGCCACCGTGCGGGTGATCAACGGGGTTCATCGCCACGCCACGTACGGTCGGACGCACGCCACGCCAGCGCATCGCACCGGCCTTGCCGATCTGGCGTAGGTTGTTTTCCTCGTTGCCGACTTCGCCGATCGTCGCGCGGCAATCGATCAGCACGCGGCGGATCTCGCCGGATCGCAGCCGCAACTGCGCGTAAGTGCCCTCGCGTGCGAGCAACTGCACCGACGTGCCGGCGGCACGCGCCAGCTGCGCACCCTTGCCCGGCAGCATCTCGACGCAATGCACGGTCGTACCGACCGGGATGTTGCGCAGGGGCAGCGTGTTGCCAACCCGGATCGGAGCCTCGTTGCCGCTCATCAACTGGGCGCCGACCGTCACGCCCTTGGGCGCAATGATGTAGCGCCGCTCGCCGTCGCCATAGACCAGCAGGGCGATATGAGCCGAACGGTTCGGGTCGTACTCGAGGCGCTCGACCTTGGCCGGAACACCGTCCTTGGTCCGCTTGAAGTCGATGACGCGATAGTGCTGCTTGTGGCCACCGCCCATGTGGCGCGTCGTGATGCGGCCGGCATTGTTGCGACCGGACGAGCGGATCTTCTTCTCGAGCAGACCGGCAAAGGGCTTGCCCTTGTGCAGCTTGTCGTTGACGACCTTGACCAGCCCGCGCCGGCCGGCAGACGTCGGTTTGACCTTGACGAGTGCCATTACTTCACCTCTTGCGCGAAGTTGATTTCCTGACCTTCTTTGAGGCAGACGTACGCCTTACGTACGTTGCCGCGCTTGCCGGTGAAACGGCCAAAGCGCTTGCTCTTGCCCTTCTGGTTCAGGATGGAAACCTTGTCGACCTGCACCTTGAACAGGTGCTCGACGGCGGCCTTGACTTCCTTCTTCGTGGCGTCCTGCATCACGCGGAACGCGACCTGATCGTTTTTCTCGCCGATCATCGTGCTCTTCTCGGAAACGATAGGCGCGAGCAGAACGCTGTACAGACGGTCCTGACGGGTCGGCGTGCTCATCCCCACATCTCCTCGAGCTTGGCGATCGCCGGCTTGGTCACGATCACCTTCTTGTAGTGGATCAGCGACAGCGGGTCCGCATAGCGCGGCTCGACGATCAGGACGTTCTTCAGGTTGCGCGAGGCGAGGTACAGGTTTTCGTCGACCGTATCCGTGATGATCAGCACCGACTCCAGGCCCATCGCCTTCAACTTGTCGGCCAGCAGCTTGGTCTTGGGCGAATCGACTGCAAGTCCATCGACCACGGCGATGCGGTCATCACGCGCCAGCTTCGACAGGATCGAAGTCATGCCCGCGCGGTACATCTTCTTGTTCACCTTGTGCGAGAAATTCTCGTCAGGCGAATTCGGGAAGGCGCGGCCACCACCGCGCCAGATCGGGCTTGACGTCATGCCGGCGCGTGCACGGCCAGTGCCCTTTTGGCGCCACGGCTTGCGCGTGGAATGCTTGACCGTCGTCCGGTCCTTCTGCGAGCGCGTGCCCTGACGTGCGTTGGCCTGGTAGGCAACCACGATCTGGTGCACCAGCGCCTCGTTGAATTCGCGCCCGAAGAGCGTCTCCGGCGCAGACGTCGTGCCGTTAGACTGGCCCTGGGCGTTCAGTAGCTTGAGTTCCATTGCGCCCTCTCCTTAGGCCTTGGCCGCTGCTTTGGCCTTGGCAGCCGGACGCACGATCACGTCGCCACCAGCCGAACCGGGGACAGCGCCCTTGATGAGCAGCAGTCCGCGCTCGGCATCGATGCGCGCGATCACCAGGTTCTGGGTCGTACGCTGTTCGTCGCCGAGGTGGCCCGCCATGCGCTTGCCCGGAAACACCCGGCCCGGATCCTGCCGGTTGCCGATCGAGCCTGGCGCATTGGTCGACACGGAATTTCCGTGCGTGGCACGGTTCGACGAGAAGTGGTGGCGCTTGATGGCGCCGGCAAATCCCTTGCCGATCGTGACCCCGGTGACATCGACCTTCTGGCCCACGCTGAAGGTATCGACACCGATCACGGTGCCTGCCTTCAGCTCGGCGACCTTGGCTGCGTCGAGCCGGAACTCGCGCAGGACCGAGGCTGCCTCGACGCCGGATTTGGCGTAGTGGCCCGCCTGGGGCTTGGCGACACGGGATGACTTGCGGGTGCCGTAGGCAACCTGGACCGCGGAGTAGCCGTCGGTCTCAGCCGTCTTGACTTGGCTGACGCGATTGTTCGACACGTCGAGCACCGTGACCGGGACGGATTCCCCATCATCGGTGAAGATGCGCGTCATGCCGACTTTTCGGCCCAACAGGCCGAGCGTCGAGCGAGCTTCGCTCATTCTTATCTCCACTCCCGGCTTCGATTGGCCAGGACCAAAATTCCGCGTTCTGCGCTTCGCCTGGGGCGGCGCACCCCGCGTTCAAGCATCCGGGGCGGAAGTCACTTCGCTTCGGAAGTCACTTCAATCCGCCCTGGTGCGGAAAGCCTGCGATTCTATCCGGGCTGCGCCTTCCAGGCAAGCAGCCTTATTGAACCTTGATCTCGACGTCCACGCCGGCCGGCAGGTCGAGCTTCATCAGCGCGTCGACCGTCTTGTCGGTCGGGTCGATGATGTCCATCAGCCGCTGGTGGGTGCGCATTTCGAACTGGTCGCGCGACGTCTTGTTGACGTGCGGCGAACGCAGTATGTCAAAGCGCTGGATGCGGGTAGGCAGCGGGACCGGGCCGCGAACCACCGCACCGGTGCGCTTTGCTGTGTCCACGATCTCGAGTGCCGACTGGTCGATCAGCTTGTAGTCGAACGCCTTCAGGCGGATGCGTATACGTTGGCTTTGCATGTCAGATCCTTTTCAAAGAGCGAGAGGCCGGCCTCCGCCGGACGCCGGCCTGATTTTCCGTACGCGCGTACCTATTCGACGATCTTGGCCACCACGCCGGCGCCGACGGTGCGGCCGCCTTCGCGGATGGCAAAGCGCAGTCCTTCTTCCATGGCGATCGGCGCGATCAGCGCCACATCCATCTGGATGTTGTCGCCCGGCATCACCATCTCGGTGCCCGCCGGCAACTGGATCGAGCCGGTCACGTCGGTCGTGCGGAAGTAAAACTGCGGCCGATAGCCATTGAAGAAGGGGGTATGGCGGCCGCCTTCTTCCTTGCTCAGCACATACACCTCGGCCTTGAACTTGGTGTGCGGCGTGATGGAGCCGGGCTTGGCCAGCACCTGGCCGCGCTCGACTTCTTCGCGCTTGGTCCCGCGCAGGAGCACGCCGACGTTGTCACCGGCCTGGC
>CAVWFH010000013.1:0-24204 GCA_963754065.1 uncultured beta proteobacterium
CCTTCAACGGTTCAGTCATCGTTTGCCTTTTCCAGCAGTTGTGATGAAAAAATTCGCCTGGCTCCGCCAGCGAATTCTTCTAACTATTCCGCGCAAAAGTAGGTGTTAACTCTTGCGCGCCTAGAACGGAGGAATCCCCACCGCCCCGCCCGCACTCTCGATCGTCGCCGCAAAGCCGATCCCGATGAACGTGCGCGCCGGCGTCGGATTGAGGATGGCGGTCACGATGCCGACGACTTCGCCTTCCATCGTGATGAGCGGGCCGCCGGAGTTTCCGGGGTTGGCCGCCGCATCGAACTGGATCAGCCCGGTCATCACCTGCTTGCCCTCAGGCGAGCGGAAACTGCGGTCGAGCCCGGATACGACGCCCGCGGACACCGACGGGCCGACGCCGAACGGAAACCCGACCGCGACGACCTCGTCGCCGGAGCGCAGGTTCGCAGTAGAGCCGAGCGTGGCCGATTCCAGGTCGTCCGGCACTTTCTTCGCCTTGATCACGGCCAGATCGTTCTCCGGATACGCACGCACCAGTTCGACCTCCGACTCGCTGCCGTCGAAGAACTTGACCGTCACGCGCTTGGATCCGGCGACCACATGCAAATTCGTCAGGATGATGCCGTTGTCGACGATCACCACGCCGGAGCCGACGCCCTGCATCTGCACCCCCGAACCGGGCTCGTCGTTTTCCTCGCCGTTGTAGCCCTCGACCCGCACCACCGAGGGCATCACGAGTTCCGCCGCCTTGGCGGCTCTCGAAGGCAGCGTCTTGTTCTCGAAGGTGTGCAGGACGGCCTTGTCGATGTCGTCCTGCGTCAGGGCGACGGGCTTGGGCCGACTGAGGTCGCGCGCGACGATGACCGCCAGCGCACAGGCCAGCCCGGCCACAAAGAGCATCGTGCGATCGTGCCGCTGCAAAAAACCGCGCAGACGACCCGGCCGTGCCGGAGGGCCGGATGCAGGATGGGCTCCTGGCGAGTTCTCCGGCGGCGGCGATGCGGGACGGGCCGCCACCGCCCGATCCGTGACAGTCGCGTCACCCGCAGACGGCCGATCACCCCGGCCCTGCCGGTGAGCACTGCTGTATAGCGCCGGCTTCTTCATCCGCGATCCATGGCCGTCAAGAGATCGTCCCGGGAAAAAAGTATCACGGCGCACAGGCTCCTGGCAGCCGGATTGGGGTCTGAAATCCCAAGCCCTTGAACGATCCGGGGTCTTGCCGACACGGTACCGTCACCTCGTTGCAGTTGAACGCGACTGATCGCGTCCGCCGGGTACGCGCCATTCCGTAGCGTATCCCGGGTGTCTGTCGCACTTTCTCGCGGCCGCGTGGTCAGTGTTAGAGTGCCCGCGCGGGACCGGCCTCAGGCTTGGTCCCGCGTTTCATCGAAAGGTTCTGCGAGGACCGGCGATGCGCTTCCTGTGGCCGGAGATGCTCTGGCTGTTGGCTCTGATTCCGGCGCTGGTAGGCGCCTATGTCGTCGTGCTGCGGCGGCGCAAGCGGTCCGCGGTGCGCTACGCCAGCCTCACGCTGGTACGCGAGGCGATCGGCCCGGGTCAGAAGCTGCGTCGCCATGTTCCGCCGGCCCTGTTCCTGCTGGCCATGGCGGCCGCCATCGTGGCGCTCGCCCGTCCGACCGCCTCAGTGGTGCTGCCATCGCAGTACATGACGATCGCGATGGCCATGGATGTTTCGCTCAGCATGCGCGCGACCGACGTCGAGCCCAACCGGCTGGTGGCCGCGCAGAATGCCGCCAAAGCCTTCATCGACGAACTGCCGCCCACCGTGCGGCTCGGCATCGTCTCGTTTGCCGGAACCGCGGCTGTCGTGCAGACACCGACCGACAACAAGCAGGACATGCTGGCGGCGATCGATCGCTTTCAGCTGCAGCGCGCGACGGCCACTGGCAGCGGCCTGATCCTTTCGCTCGGCATGCTGTTCCCTGACGACGGCCTCGACCTCGAGTCTGTGGCCATGGCGATGCGACATGCCGGTGTCTCGCTCGATCGCCCGCGCAGCACCGAAGAAGAACGGCCGAAGCGCGAGCCGGTGGCGCCCGGCTCGTTCACATCGGGCGTGATCATCCTGCTGTCCGACGGCCGCCGCACGACGGGTCCGGATCCGATCCAGATCGCAAAAATGGCAGCCGACCGCGGAGTGCGCGTCTACACCGTTGGCTTCGGCACGCTGCAGGGCACTACCATCGGCTTCGAGGACTATCAGATCTACGTGCGGCTCGACGAGGAAACCCTGAAGGCGATCGCCAAGGTCACCGGTGGCGAGTACTTCCACGCCGGCACGGCCGCCGACCTGCGCACCGTCTACCAGAACCTGAACGCCAAGCTCGCAATGGAACGGCAGCAGACCGAGGTTGGTGCATTGTTCAGCGGCATCGCAGCGCTGTTCGGCCTGGTCGCGGCGCTGCTGTCGGTGTGGTGGTTCTACCGCGTGTTGCCATCCCGGCCGGCCAGACCTACGCAGCCGAGTTGAACTTCGTCTGGCGGTGCGGACCGGCCGCGTCGACGGCCGCCGCGTGACCCCACCGCGCGTCCCTCTTCACGAAGCCAGAGTCGACAGAGTATCCATGGCATCCATTGTGAAAGCGACTCTCCTTTGCCTGGTGACAGGCCTCGCGCTTGCCGCGAATGTCGCAGCCGCCGACTTCGGCACGCCTGGGGGACCTGAGCCCACGAATATCGACGAGATTGCCGGTGTCCTGCGACAGGACCCGTACGACATGGAACTGCTGATCAGCTACGGCACTTCCAAGGGCGGCTCCGCCGGGCACCTCGCTCTGTCGATCCGCAACGCGCCCGACGGCGATGAGCAGGTCTACTCGGCCAACTTCTATGCCGACCGCTCGCGCGAGCATGCACAGGGCTACTACACCGATGACCTGATGGTCCGGATTCCGAAGAACGAGTACCTGTTCCGCACGCGATCGTCACTGGGGGACACGGCCTCGTTTGGTCTCGACTACGGCGAGATCTACAAGCGCTCGGTCATTGGCATCCGCGTCTACGGCGTGCCGGCGGGCGAGAAGGCCGCCCTGGCCGCTTTCTTCCAGCGCATCAACGATGACTACCGCCGCCGCGCCAAGGACACCGAGTATCACGACGACGAGATCAAGTACGACTACCTGTATCTGAACTGCGCCAAGACCATCGGCGCTGCGTTCAAGCATGGCGCCGGGTACAAGGACCTGGACGTCACCAGCGCGAAGATCCTCTCGGGGCGCCGGCTGGTCGCCGCCGCCAATGCCAACATCCCAACGGAAATGGCGATGAAGCTGCTCGAGGAGTGGAACGCGCGCGGCTACGGCCTCGACGCCGTGCTCTATCGGAAGTACGCGGGTTCGACCTATATCGATCCGCATGAGGATGAGAAGGTGGCATTCAAGGACCTGCCGGACCGGTTTCCATCGGTGTTGTCCCGCGACTTCCGGAAGGAAGTGGGGGACTACGAAGACCCCGACAACCTCTACGCGATGTACCTGCTCTACAACCTGGCCCGGCACAGAGTCGATGTGAACGCCGCGACAAAGCGGCTCGAGATTGGCAGGAGCAAGAGTGCGGTGCCATTTCAGGAAGCGTCTGCCATGGCCGCCGAGGCTGCGTCCTCCGACAGCGAGAAGTACCGCCAGGGAGCTTCGTTCACGCCGCAGGGGACACGGGTCGGCACGCTAGCGGGCGACCCGGACATTTACAGGTAACCCGAGCGCGGTCCGCCAGCGTCGCTGCCGTGGCGCGCTGACTACGGTTCCACGGACTTCGAGCGCCACATCCTCGCCGGGCGCAGAAAACTCGCGCCGGCTTGAGCTGCCTCAGTACCCTTGTGCCCGCGATGCATATACTCGGGGGTGTATCCGTGCATGCACGGAGCGCCGGCCGAACAGGCCGGTTTTCATCTGACGGGGGAGTTCTCATGAAACGTTGGTTGTTGGGGGTCGCGCTGTCACTGGCAGCTGCCGGAGTCATGGCGCAAACGATTGTCGATCTGGACTATGTAAAGCAGGCGGCCGCACGCGGCGCGCTGTTCTGGGATGTGCGCGACGAAGATGCCTTCGCCAAAGGCCACATCCCCGGGGCAGTGAACGTCGGTGATCCGACTCTGACGCTGCGCACCAGCTATACCGAGGATTACTTGCCGACCGCCGACATCGAGAAGACGCTTGGTGCCGCAGGCATCGATCCGGCGCGCGAGATCATCGTCTACGGTGACCGCGGCCTTCCGTCCGCGTACTTCGCTCAGCTGACGTTGCGCTACTTCGGCGCAGCCAATGCACGCGTGTTCCACGATGGCATCGATGCCTGGCGCGCAGCAGGACTCACTGTCTCCACCAAGGCGGTCAATCCGAAGCCTGTCACGCTGAAGCTCACCCCGCAGCCCGGGGTGCTCATCGAGAGCAAGGATGTCGTCGCGGCGTTAAAGCGCAGCGATGTGCAGATTCTCGACGTGCGCACCGTCAAGGAGTTTCGTGCCGAGGACATTCGCGCGATCCGCGGCGGACACGTTCCTGCCGCAACCAACATCCCGTTCGAGCAGAACTGGGTCGACCCGGACACACGCGGCAAGCTGCGCAGCGGCAAGGTCAAGGATTCCGCCGGCATGGCACTGAAACCGCGCGAACAGTTGCTCAAGCTTTACGAGAAGCTCGACCCGGCGAAGGAAACCATCGTCTATTGCCAAAGCGGCAACCGCGCCGCCCAGAGTGCTGCAGTGCTGGCCGACCTTGGCTACAAGAATGTAAAGGTCTATGACTCGTCATGGCTCGGGTACTCGAGCTGGCTCAGTGCGCCGGCCGAAGACGAGGTCTGGACCAACTTCGGCGCGCTGATCACGGCGATCAAGGGCCTGGAGAATCGCTTCGGCGAACTGGAGCGACAGACCGCCGCCAAGGCAGGCAAGTAGCGCGCTGGCGCGGCCGCTGGACAGCGTCGTCGCCGGAACAGGCAACGACGCGTCGGCTAGAGCCCGCTAGCCTTCGTTGAACTCGCGCGAATTCAGACTGCCGCTATCCTCGCTATCCTATTGGCAAAGTTGTTCAGACCAGTCCAAATCAAAACCCAAAAGAGGAACGCAAAAAGATGACACCGAAACTCGCCGCCGAATTCCTCGGCACGTTCTGGCTGGTCCTTGGTGGCTGCGGTAGCGCTGTTCTGGCCGCCGCGTTTCCCGAAGTGGGCATCGGCCTGGCCGGCGTTTCGCTCGCATTCGGCCTGACCGTACTCACCGGCGCCTACGCGCTCGGCCCGATCTCAGGCGGCCACTTCAACCCGGCGGTGTCCCTCGGCCTGTGGGCTGGCGGCCGCTTTCCCGGCGTCACAACTGCTGCCGTACATCGTGGCGCAGGTCGTCGGCGCCGTCGTCGCCGCCGGCGTGCTTTACCTGATCGCCAGCGGCAAGGCCGGCTTTTCGCTGGCAGGCGGCTTCGCCTCCAATGGTTTCGGCGAGCACTCGCCCGGCAAGTACAGCTTCGGTGCGGCCGCCATCACGGAGGTGGTGATGACGTTCATGTTCCTGATTGTCATCCTCGGCGCCACCCACAAGCGTGCACCGGTCGGCTTCGCGGGCCTCGCGATCGGCCTCGCGCTGACCCTGATTCACCTGATCAGCATCCCGGTGACCAACACGTCGGTGAATCCGGCACGCAGCACCGGACCCGCGCTGTTCGTCGGCGGCTGGGCGCTGCAGCAGCTGTGGCTGTTCTGGGTCGCGCCGATTGCCGGCGCAATCGCCGCCGGGTTCGTCTCGCGTGCCGTTTTCGATTCATCTGACGCGCCGGACATCGCCGGCCGCTGACCGCGTGGCGCGGCGGCGGCCCCGCTGCGGCGTCGCGCTCTCCCGTGCCGTGCAGGGCAGGCCGCGCCTGCCCTCGCAGGGTATCCCGTCCCGCTGCAAGTCTGTGGTGCTGCGCCGCGATCATCGCGGCGCGTCGCCGGCCTTCAACTGCCCTTCCGAACAGTCCTTGCCCCAAAGGGCAATTCGATCCGCACCGTCTGACGATGCGGGGCCGACGCGCCATGCCGACTATGTCGCCTCGCCGTCGCCCGCCGCTGCGCACCGGCGCGAACCCTCCGCGAATCACTTGCACGAAGGAACGCCATGACTCTGATTCGACACTTCGCCGCTCTGGCCGCGCTCCTGCTCGGAGTGCTGGCGGCCTCGCCGGGCTGGGCGCAGGCACCTGCCCGCAAACCGAACATCCTCGTCATCTGGGGTGACGACATCGGGCAGTTCAACATCAGCGCCTACAACATGGGCATGATGGGCTACAAGACGCCCAATATCGACAGCATCGCGAAGCAGGGCGCGATCTTCACCGACTGGTACGGCCAGCAAAGCTGCACCGCCGGCCGCGCCGCCTTCATCACCGGGCAGTCGCCGATCCGCACCGGCCTCACCAAGGTCGGCTTGCCCGGCGCACCGGAGGGAATGAAGAAGGAAGACCCGACCATCGCCACGCTACTGAAGGCGCAGGGCTACGTGACCGGCCAGTTCGGCAAGAACCACCTCGGCGACCGCGACGACATGCTGCCGACCGCGCATGGCTTCGACGAATTCTTCGGCAACCTCTATCACCTGAACGCCGAGGAGGAACCGGAGTATCCGGACTATCCGAAGAACCCCGAGTTCAAGAAGAAGTTCGGCCCGCGCGGCGTGATCCACAGCTTCGCCGGCGGCAAGATCACCGACACCGGCCCGCTGACGCGCAAGCGCATGGAGACGATCGACGAAGAAGTCAACGCCAAGGCGATCGACTTCATGGAGCGCGCCAAGAAGGCCGACAAACCGTTCTTCATCTGGTGGAACTCCACGCGGATGCACATCTTCACGCACCTGAAGGCGGCGTCGGACGGCAAGACCGGCCAGGGCATCTACGCCGACGGCATGGTCGAGCACGACGGCCACGTCGGCCAGCTGCTCGCCAAGCTGAAGGAACTGGGCCTGGAGGACAACACGATCGTCATGTACTCGACCGACAACGGCGCCGAGACCTTCACCTGGCCCGACGGCGGCACGACGATGTTCCGCGGCGAGAAGAACACGCAACTGGGAAGGCGGCTACCGCGTGCCGGCGATGATCAAGTGGCCCGGCGTCATCAAGCCCGGCACGGTGATCAACGACATCTGCGCGCACGAGGACATGCTGCTGACGCTGGTCGATCGCGGCCGGCGGCAAGGACTGTCACGGACGACCTGAAGAAGGGCGCGACGATCGGCGGCCGCAGCTACAAGGTGCACCTGGACGGCTACGACCTCGGTCCGGCGTTCCGGGGCGAGGCCAAGGAGTGGCCGCGCCAGCGACTTCATCTACTGGACCGACGACGGCAGCGTCGCCGCACTGCGTTACGACGACTGGAAGATCACGTTCCTCGAGCAGGAAGGGCACGAAGGCTGCGCGTCTGGCAGGATGCCGTTCAAGGTGCTGCGCGCCCCGCTGCTCACCAATCTGCGCATGGATCCGTTCGAGCGGGCCGAGCCCGAGCACGCGATGGGCTACCAGCGCTGGTACGTCGACCACATGTGGCCTGATCGCGCCCGCCGGCGCCTTCGTCGGCCAGTGGCTGCAGAGCTTCAAGGACTTCCCGCCGCGGCAGAAGCCGGGCAGCTTCAATCTCGAGCGCGTGATGGAAACGGTGATGAGCAGCAGCAAGCAGTAGTAGCCGGACGAGGCAACGGACGACGACCTCGGCATCCAATGCGGCCTGATTGCACTTTCAATGCCGACGCTCGGCGCCACAGCGACGGTTTCGCCGAGTTCTAGGAGGACGTGTGGCCGCCGTTCGTAAATCTGAATCTGCCTCGCGCGGCGGTTGGACTACGGCTTCAATCGAATTCCGCCTAGTGAGCGCAACCGGTGCGGGCGACACGCCTGAAATCGTCAAAGCCGTCGCAGGTTTCTGTATCGATGAGCTAAAGTGGATGCGCATCGACCGCATCGACCTCGGTCCGTGGGACCGAGCGGACTTTCTTCCTGGATTGCTCAACTGAGTACGCTGAACTGATGAAGGACTTTAGATAATGCAACCGATGTTTCGCCTCTTCCTCGCGGTCCTGGCATGTCTTGCCGCTCTTTCGGCGGCCGCGCAGCAGGCCAAGCCCAACATTCTGTTCATCGTCTCGGACGACACCGGCTACGGCGATCTCGGGCCCTACGGCGGCGGCGAAGGACGCGGTATGCCGACGCCCAGCATCGATCGCATGGCTGCGGAAGGCATGACGTTCTTTTCCTTTTACGCGCAGCCGAGCTGTACACCAGGCCGCGCCGCGATGCAGACCGGGCGCATCCCGAACCGCAGCGGCATGACGACGGTGGCGTTTCAGGGACAGGGCGGCGGACTGCCGGCGGCGGAATGGACACTGGCCTCGGTGCTGAAGCAGGGTGGCTACCAGACCTACTTCACCGGCAAGTGGCATCTCGGCGAGGCCGACTACGCGATGCCGAATGCACAGGGCTACGACGTGATGAAGTACGTCGGGCTGTATCACCTGAATGCCTATACCTACGGTGATCCGACCTGGTTCCCGGACATGGATCCGGAACTGCGTGCCATGTTCAACAAGGTGACGATCGGGGCGCTGTCGGGGAAGGCCGGCGAAAAAGCCATCGAGGACTTCAAGATCAACGGCCAGTACGTCGACCAGCCCGGCAAGCCCGTCACGCTGCATGGCGTCACCTACCCCAATGGCGTCGTCGGCATCCCGTTCTTTGACGGCTACGTGGAGAAGGCCGCGCTCGAGTTCCTCGACACGGCCGCGAAGAGCCCGGGCAAGCCGTTCTTCATCAACGTCAATTTCATGAAGGTGCACCAGCCGAACCTGCCGGCGCCGGAGTTCCAGTTGAAGTCGCTGTCCAAGAGCAAGTACGCCGACTCGGTGGTGGAGCTCGACACGCGCATCGGTCGCATCATGGACAAGCTGCGCGCGCTCGGCCTCGACAAGAACACGCTGGTTGTTTACACAACCGACAACGGCGCCTGGCAGGACGTCTATCCGGATGCCGGCTATACGCCGTTCCGTGGCACCAAGGGTACGGTGCGCGAAGGCGGCAACCGCGTCCCCGCGATTGCCGTATGGCCCGGCAAGATCAAGGCCGGCGCGAGGAATCACGAGATCGTCGGCGGGCTCGACCTGATGGCGACGTTTGCCGCTGCGGGCGGCGTGCAACTGCCGAAGAACGACCGGGAGAACAAACCCATTTACTTCGACAGCCACGACCTGTCGCCGGTGCTGTTCGGGACCGGCAAGTCGCCCCGCAAGGAGTGGTTCTATTTCACCGAGAACGAGCTCACTCCGGGCGCGGCACGCGTTGGCAACTACAAGGCGGTCTTCAACCTGCGCGGCGACAACGGCCAGGCAACCGGCGGTCTCGCGGTCGACTCCAACCTCGGCTGGAAAGGCGCGGAGAAATACGTTGCGACGGTTCCCCAGGTCTTCGATCTGTGGGCCGATCCGCAGGAGCGCTACGACATCTTCATGAACAATTACACCGAGCGCACGTGGACGATGGTCACGATCAGTGACGCGATCACGAGGCTGATGAAGACCTACGCGCAGTACCCGCCGCGCAAGCTCCAGAGTGAGAGCTATTCGGGGCCGGTCACGCTGACGAACTATCAGCGCTTCCAGTGGATTCGGGAGCAACTCCAGAAGGACGGCATCAGCATCCCGCTACCGACCGGCAATTGACGGCGATGACCATTCTTCAAGCGGACCGAGCGTCTTCTTCAGACCGGCGTGACGGAGTGCTCATGAAGACTCACGCCAGGTTTTCGCGCTTCGGCCTGGCGGCCGTCGTACTCGCATTCGTCACGACGGTATCCCATGCGGCGGACCCGTTGCCGTCGTGGAATGAAGGGGCCGCAAAGAAGGCGATCGTCGAGTTCGTCGGCAAAGTCACCCAGGAAGGCGCGCCGACCTTCGTCGCGCCTGCGGAGCGCATCGCCACCTTCGACAACGACGGCACGCTGTGGGCCGAGCAGCCCATGTACTTTCAGCTGCTCTTTGCCCTCGACCGCGTGAAGGCGCTGGCGCCGCAGCATCCGGAATGGAAGACCAAAGAGCCGTTCGCTTCGTTGCTCAAGGGGGACGTGAGCAAGGCGCTGGCCGGCGGCGAGAAGGCCATCGCCGAAATCGTGATGGCGACACACGCCGGGATGACCACAGAGGAGTTCGAGAGAATCGTGAAGGACTGGATCGCCACCGCGAAGCATCCCAAGACAGGGCGACTCCTCACCGAAATGGTGTATCAGCCGATGCTCGAGTTGCTCGCTTACTTGCGGGCGAACGGCTTTAAGACCTTCATCGTCTCGGGCGGCGGCATCGAGTTCATGCGTCCTTGGACAGAAAAGGTCTACGGCATCCCGCCCGAGCAGGTCGTCGGCAGCAGCATCAAGACCAAGTATGAAATTCGCGACGGCAAGCCGGTGCTGGTGCGACTGCCTGAGATTGACTTCATCGACGACAAATCCGGCAAGCCGGTCGGCATCAACTCTCACATTGGCCGCCGGCCCATCGCTGCGTTTGGCAACTCCGATGGCGACCGGCAGATGCTCGAATGGACGCAGGGCGGCGGCGGCACCCGGCTGATGATGCTGGTCCATCACGACGATGCCGCGCGCGAGTGGGCCTATGGTCCGAAATCGAGCATCGGGACCTTCAGCGATTCGCTGATGGCCGAGGCGACGAAGCAGGGATGGCACGTCATCAGCATGAAGAAAGACTGGAAGGCCGTGTTTCCGGCTCCGCGCTGAGGCAGCCCCGCGCGTTCGACGCTCCACCCCGGTGCGTCAGGTACGTTGCGGGATACACTATGAAGCGCACGTCACCCGCCGCGATTGCACCGCATCACCCGGCACGATCCTCGCCATTGCGCTGGGCCATTGCCGCCGGCGCCGTCATTCTGGTCGCCCTTCTGGCTCTTGGGTTCATCGGACGACCTCCCGCCACGATACCAACCGCCCCACAGCCGCCCCTGCCCGCCAACTTTGTCGGTAGCAGCGAGTGCAAGGCGTGCCACCCGAAGGAACACGCCGCGTGGACCATGTCTCAGCATGCCCGCGCGATGCAGCACGCGACGGCCGAGACCGTGCTCGGCAACTTCAGCGACGCGAAACTCAGCTTCGACGGCGTGACGTCGAGCTTCTTCCGGCGCGACGGCAAGTACTTCGTGCGCACCGACGGACCCGACGGCAAGCTCGCGGACTTCGAAGTGAAATACACCTTCGGACTTGAGCCGCTGCAGCAGTACCTGGTGGAGTTGCCAGGCGGCCGCCTGCAGGCGCTTGCCCTTTCATGGGATACGCGGCCGAAGGAGCAAGGCGGTCAACGCTGGTTCCGCCAGTATCCGGACGAGAAGCTCGACTACCGCGATGAACTGCACTGGACCCGGCGTTCGCAGAACTGGAACTTCATGTGCGCGGACTGTCATTCGAGCCAGGTCAGCAAGGGCTACGACGCCGGCAAGGACACCTTCGACACCCGCTGGAACGAGATCTCGGTCGGATGCGAGTCCTGCCACGGGCCGGGATCCGCGCACATCGCGTGGACGAAGGCGAAGCCGGCCGATGCGACGAAGGGGCTGACCGTGCGGCTCGACGAGCGGCGTGGCGTCACCTGGAGCATCGATCCCACGACCGGCAACGCCGCACGCTCCCGTGAGCGCACGAGCGCGCCCGGCCGCTCCGAAGCGCTCAACCCCGGAGCGCGCAGCGCGGAGGACAGCTTAACTAGCCAGCGCGAGATCGAAGTCTGCGCGCAATGCCATGCGCGCCGCGCGCAGATCGCCGAGGGTTATCGCGCCGGCCAGCCTTTCCTGGACCACTACCTGCCGTCGCTGATCACACCGGGGCTGTACCACGTCGACGGCCAGCAGCGCGAAGAGGTCTTCATCTGGGGCTCGTGGCTGCAGAGCCGGATGCATCGCAAGGGCGTGACCTGCAGCGACTGTCACGACCCGCACACGCAGAAGCTGCGTGCCGAGGGCAACGCGGTCTGCGGCCAGTGTCATGCACCGGGCCAGTACGACACGCCATCACATCACCATCATGTGGCCGGTACTGCCGGCGCGCAATGCGCCGACTGCCACATGCCGCGGACGACCTACATGGTGGTCGATCCGCGCCGCGACCACTCGATGCGCGTGCCGCGCCCCGACGAGTCCGTCGCGGCCGGCGTGCCCAACGCGTGCAATGGTTGTCACACGAAGAAGGACGCGAAGTGGGCGGCCGCCTCGGTACGCGGCTGGCTCGGACGCGATGCACGTGGATTCCAGACCTTTGCTTCGACGTTTCATGCAGCCGAGACCGGGCAGCCAGGGGCAGCCGCGTCATTGGCGGCGATCGCGAACGACATCGCGCAATCGCCCATGGCACGAGCCTCGGCGCTCGAACGACTGGCGCTCGCAGGCTCCGCCGATGCTTCGACCGCGCAGCGCGCGGCGCAGGATGCGCAGCCGCTGGTGCGCCTCGCGTCCGTGCGACTGGCAGAGGCGCTGCCGCCGCAGGAGCAGTCGCGTGTGCTGGGGCCGCTGCTCGCCGACCCGCTGCGCGCGATCCGCATCGAGGCAGCGCGCGCGCTCGCGGGGCAAGAGGCAACGCTCGCGGCCGGGCCGCGCGCCGCATGGCAGAGCGCGGCCGACGAGTACGTGGCCACATTGCGCTACACGGCCGATCGGCCGGAGTCGCGCACGGCGCTCGGCACGTTCTACGCCCGGCTCGGGAAGGACGCGGAATCCCAAGCCGCCTTTGCGCAGGCGCTGGCGCTCGATGCCACGTATGTTCCGGCCTATCTCAACGCCGCCGATGCGTTGCGCGCCCGGGGCCGCGACACCGAGGCACGCTCGATGCTCGAACAGGGACTGGTCCAGGTTCCGAAGAACGCCACGCTGCATCATGCGCTGGGCCTGACGCTGGTCCGCCTGGGACAACCGAAGGATGGGCTGCGTGATCTGGAGCGCGCGGCGCAATTGGCGCCTGATGAGGCCCGCTATACCTACGTCTACGCCGTGGCATTGAACTCGACCGGACGCCCGACCGATGCGCTGCGTGTACTTGGTCGCGCCGCAGTGCGATGGCCAAATAATCGCAACGTGCTGCTGGCGCTGGCGACAATGCAGCGCGATGCCGGACAGGCGGAAGCGGCCCGGCGCACGGTCCGCCAGCTGGCGCAGGCATATCCGGACGACCGTGAGGTCGCCGCTCTCGCACAGGAACTGCGCTGACCCCGCCGCGTCGACGGCGGTCCATGGACCAAGGAAAATGCAAATGAATCCTGTACCGTTTCACTTGCGGCCCCAGCGGCCGACGCGCATTGGAGAGATGACGATGAGATTGGGTTTCCAGAGACTTGCCATTTGGGCGACGGCGCTGCTGTTCGCTTCAGTGGCCATGGCGCAGGACAAGACGTTCAAGCAGGAGCAGCTCGACCAGGTCCTGGCGCCAGTCGCCCTGTATCCGGATTCGCTGCTGTCGCAGGTGCTGATGGCGTCGACCTATCCGGTCGACGTGGCAGCCGCGGCCAAGTGGTCCAAGGATCACCTGAAGGACAAGGAAAAGGGCGACGAGCTGGTCAAGAAAGTCGAGGGCGAGGACTGGGACCCGTCGGTCAAGTCGCTGGTCGCGTTCCCTTCGGTCCTCGGCATGATGGGCGACAAGCCCGACTGGACGAAAGAGCTGGGCGACGCCTTCCTCGCCCAGCCCGACGACGTGATGAACACGGTCCAGGGCCTGCGCAAGCGCGCGCAGGACACGGGCAACCTCAAGACCAACGAGCAGCAGAAAGTGGTGGTCGAGCAGCAGAAGATCATCATCGAGCCGGCGCAGCCGCAAACGGTGTATGTGCCGGCCTACAACCCGACGGTGGTGTACGGTCCGTGGTGGTATCCGAGCTATCCGCCGCCGTTCTACTGGTATCCGACTCCTTACTACGCGCCGTACTACGGGTTTGGCGCGGTGGTGGCGACCGGGGTCGCATGGGGTGTCGCCATCGGCGTCAGCAATGCGCTGTGGGGCGGTATCGGCTGGGGCAACAACGACGTCAACATCAACGTCAACAAGTACAACAACGTCAACGTCAACAACAGGATCAACAACGCGAGTGGCAACACCAAGTGGAACCACAACGGCGAAAACCGCAAGGGCGCTCCGTATCGCGACAGCGCCAGCCGGGAGAAATTCGACAACCGCAAGGCGGGCGCTGATGGTCGCCAGGATTACCGCGGCAAGTCGGACTCGCGTGACGCCGACCGTGCGCGCGCGGATCAGGCCATGCGCGACCGTGGCGTGGATACCGGCCGTGGCGGTGCGAGCGCAGGGGACCGCGCAGGTGCGGGTACGGGTGACAGGGCCGGCGACCGCGCCGGCGATCGCGCCGGCGACCGTGCCGGTGACCGACCGGGTGACCGTGCCGGCGATCGTGCCGGCGACCGGGGGGGTGCCGGGGGGCCGAGCGCCAGCACACGTGATATGAATCGTGGCGGCGCCGGGGGACCGAGCGCCAGCACGCGCGATATGGACCGCGGCGGCGGAGCGCAAGGGATTGATCGTTCCGCGCCAGCCGCCGGCAATCGTGACAGCGCCTTCGCCGGTGCAGGCAATGCAGCGCAGACGCGCCAGTCAGCGGACCGCGGCAATGCCAGCTATTCAGCCAACCGTGGCGGGTCATCGGCAGCACGTTCTGCGCCGACGGCGCGTCCGTCGGGCGGAGGTGCTTCGCGCGGTGGCGGGGGCGCATCGCGCGGAGGTGGTGGAGGTGGTGGACGCGGTGGCGGACGGCGCTAGGGAGCCATGACGATGAATATGCACCGTTCCGATGCGCCACACGTGACCGACTACCGCAAAGGTGAGCCGATGAGCCTGAAGTCCCTATCCGCCGTTGCCGTATTGACCGCTGCGGCGCTGCTGCCGACCGCTGCATCGGCGCAAAAGGCCTTTCCGACCGCCGAGGCCGCGGCCAATGCCTTTGTCGACGCCGTCGCCACCAACGACGGCGCGGCCAAGCGCGAGATCCTGGGCGTCGAGTACCAGCGCTTCATTCCGCCGGAATCCATCGATGCGGATGACCGCACGGCGTTCCTGTATGCCTCGTCGAAGGGCCGAAAGGTGATCGCCGACGGTCCTGAGATGGCTCATCTTTCGGTGGGCACCGAAGGCTGGACGCTGCCGGTTCCGATCGTGAAGACAGCGAAGGGCTGGAGCTTCGACGTCAAGGCAGGCGTCGAGGAGATGCGCATCCGTCGCATCGGGCGCAATGAACTGTCGGCCATGCAGGCGTTGCTGGCGCTGTATGACGCGCAGAAGGAATACGCCGCGGCCGACCGTAACGGCGACGGCGTGCTCGAATACGCGCAGCGCGTGCGCAGCACTCCGGGCAAGCGTGACGGCCTGATCTGGCCCAACGATCCGGCCAGTCCGCTGGGCCCGTTCTACGGAGACGAAACCAAGGACGGCGTCTATCACGGATATCGCTTCCGGCTCCTGAAGGGGCAGGGGCCGGATGCGCGTGGCGGCGCGCGTGACTATGCGGTGAATGGACGTTTGACGCAGGGCTTCGCCGCAGTCGCCTGGCCGGCGAAGTTCAACGACACCGGCATCATGACGTTCATCGTCAGTCACGACGGCCGCGTGTACCAGAAGGACCTCGGCCCGGGTACCGATGCCGCCGCACGCGCGATGACGCGCTTCAATCCGGACAAGAGTTGGACACAGGTGCCGGACGCACAGCTGGCGGTGAAGTAAGCCGGCTTGACGCGACGAAAACAAAACGGGGCGCCAGCGGCGCCCCGTTTTGCATGCTGGCGGTCTATTCGCCGCAGAGCAGGCGCATCCGACGCTCGGCGACATTGAACTCTTCGTCGGTCGATGCGGCCAGGACCTGATCCTTGGCCTGCTCGCACGCCGTGGCCTGCTGCACGTCAGCCGCTGCCGGGGCGGGTGCGGGCGCAGCCTTCTTCGCCGGAGCTGCTTGAGCGGCCGGGGTGCAGCGGCTGTCCGGCACCAGGCGGATATTCGAGAACTGGCCTTGTTCGACTGCCACACAATCACCGATACGCTTGCCCGCCTGGTCCGAGACGATGCGGACCGTGGTGGTGCCACCCACCAGCACCGTGTACTCGAACGCCTGCGATCGTCCCGCCAGCGACCCGACGCCACGGCCCGCGGCCGCACCGCCGATCCCGCGCAACGCGCGGTTGCTGCCGGACTGGCCACTGCCCGTCGCGAGGCCGATACCGCCGCCGACCAGTGTGCCCACCGTGCGCGACGTCTGGTCGGTGACGGTCGTCGCCTGGACATTGGTGATCCGACCGTACTGCACGCGCGACTGCGCTTCGGCCGCGGCGGGCAGTAGCGCGGCAGCTACCAGGGCGGAAATCGAAGCAACGACAGCACAGACAGGACGATTCATCGCAAAGCTCCTTGGGAAGGTGGACGGCATCGACCGCGTCCGGAGGTTTTTACGATGATACCGGGCGCACATTTGCGCCAGCGCTGACGGCCGGATCGCTACAGGAACCACGCACTGCATCCGACCCGGGGATGCGGACGCGGACTCAACGACTCCACAATGGCTTGCTCAGCCACAGTACGAGTGCCGCGACGGCGCACAGCATGCCGAGCCCGGCCAGGAAAGCAAAGGCAAGCGCACTCGGCTCGCGGCTTGCGAACATGCGCTTGAAGGACAGGCGTTCGAACAGTACGAACGGGTTTGCTACGACGGCAAAGCAGGTGAGCGCGAAGGCCAGCTTCAGTGCGATGTTGTAGGGCGGGGCCCAGTCGCTCGCGGACCATGCCGATGACAACCACATGGCGCCTATCGCGGCCATGACAGCCGACACCATGATTTCCTTTGTCCGCCAATTGACCATGCGCACCCGCCTCCCGTCGGTCGCGCGACCGCCCACGTGCTATGCGCCGGACAGGTCGCTGCGCCTCGCGGCTGTCGTTTTCGTCCGACGATACGCTCGCGTTCGCCGCGGCGCAGTCATGCTTTTGTTCTACGAGGTCCGGCGTGAACTCCGTCGGACCGCCCCCTCCGGGCGGCGCCGAGATTAGTGGAGATCGGCGGGTTTGCGTGGTTTTTCGCATCCCCGGAACAGGGGCTGGCAGTGCTGTGCAACCAACGGCTGCGTCGCATGCGGTGGCGCATCAAGGGTGGCGTCGCGGTCGTCGGGCCTGACGGCGGGTCGCGCGCGCTTTCGCGGTGTTGAGCTGCAACGAACCCAGCAACCGATGCTCCTGGACCGTGACGGCTCGCTCGGCTTCCAAGACGAATTCCCGGAACTTCTCCGATGCCGAACTCATCGGATGCCCCTTGAGCCTGACCAGGCCGTAGTTCACCGTAAGCCACGGCTCTGCCCCCAGCACAGCAAGACTCCCGCTCTCAAATTCCGTCGCAATGCTCGACAGCGTGGCGGCGGTGATCGCGTCGGAATCCCTGACGATGCTCTTGACGGCCGAGAACGAGTTGCACTCGACCGATGGAAAGGCACGTGTCGCCGCGGCCGGATCGGCCGTTCGCTTCGCAGCGAGCATCGGCTCCATCAATCGCGGAGGAATCCGGGCCGGTGATACGAACGGATACGAGAACGTGTCGACGGGCGTGATTTGGCCGCACGCAGCGAGCGGGTGCCCCGTGCGTGCAACGAAGTACAGCGGATGCTCTGCCATAGCCTCGATCGCCAGATCGTTTTCCTGCAGCAGCGTGCTGATTTCGGCAACGAAGAAGTCCAGTTCGCGAGCACGCAGCTGGCGCAGGAGTTCATCCCAATCTCTCACCGCCAGCCGGACGTTGACCTGCGGATAGGCCGTAATGAAGTGCGACAACGCGTTACTCAGCGTCGATGCGACGGTGTACGGGCCACCGCCCACGCTGACATGTCCGGAACGAAGCGTTCGGTCGCCCAGGATTTCCTGGTCAAGCTCCGTGGCGAGCAGCACAACCTGGCGCGCACGCTGGATCACGACCCGTCCGACATCGGTAGGCACGACTCCCGCTGTCGTGCGCAGAAAGAGCGCGGCCCCGGCCTGCTGCTCGAGTGTCTGGATGCTGCGCGAAAGCGCCGGCTGGCTCAGCCGCAGCGCGACCGCCGCACGAGCGAAGCTGCCGTGCTCGGCCAGCGCCAGGACATGGCGCATCTGCCGCAGGTCGATTGCCATGCATGCAGTATATGGCTGACTTGTACCTTATGCATTGAGCTCATTGACTCCGATCAACGAGGCGGCCTGGCGGGTACTTACGCTGGACAAAACTCAAGCCGAGAGACAGGAGCAGACCATGAGCGCGTTGCAGATCCGCGTATGTCGGACCCTTACCCTAGCCGTCACGATCAGCATGATCGCGGCCGTCCAGGCCGCAGGCGGTGGCGCAGCGGCAACGACGGACTCCGGGGCGGCCATCGGCAAGCACTTCGACCCACTGGGCCAGCCTCCGTCGAAGTTCACGGTCGAACTGCGCAATGGCATCAAGGCCCGCTTGCCCTTCGAGGACAAGCGCGACTTCGACGAAGCGAAGAAAGGCTTCATCGCCGAACCGCCGTACAAGAAGATCATGGCCGACGCCGGCCACGTCGCGTGGGACATGGGCAGCTACCAGTGGCTGCTGACCGGGAAGGACTTCGAAAGCATCCACCCATCGCTGCAGCGCCAGGCCGTCCTGAACATGGCCTACGGCCTCTATGAAGTCGTGCCCGGGCGCGTCTACCAGGTGCGCGGGTTCGATCTCGCCAACATCAGCTTCATCAAGGGCGACACCGGCTGGATCGTCTTCGATCCGCTGACGGCGAAGGAAACGGCACGTGCCGCGCTCGAGTTCATCAACGAGAAGCTCGGCAAGCGGCCGGTCGTCGGGGTCGTCTACTCGCACTCGCACGTCGACCACTTTGGCGGCGTGCGCGGCGTCGTGGACGAGGCCGACGTGGCCAGCGGCAAGGTCATGGTGATCGCACCGGACGGATTCATGAATGCCGCGATCGCCGAGAACGTGTTCGCCGGCAACGCAATGACTCGGCGCACCCAGTGGCAGTACGCGGTGCTGCTGCAACGCCACCCCTTCGGCCACGTCGACCAGGCGATCGGCAAGAACGTGGCGAGCGGCAATGTCGGGCTCATCGCGCCGAACCGTCTGATCGTCAAGGACTTCGAGGAGATCACGCTCGACGGCGTGAAAATGGTGTTCCAGAACGCGCCGGACACCGAGGCGCCGGTCGAGATGAACACCTACTTCCCGCAGTTCAAGACGCTGTGGTCGTCGGAAATCATCACCGGCACGATCCACAACATCTACACGCTGCGCGGCGCGCGCGTTCGCAATGCGCTCAACTGGTCGAAGGAGATCAACGTCGCGCTGTACAAGTTCGGCCAGGAGGCCGAGGTGATGTTCGCATCGCACAGCTGGCCGCGCTGGGGCAACGCGCGCATCCAGGAAGTGCTGCGCGCGCAACGCGACGCCTACGCCAATCTCAACAACCAGGCGCTGCACTATGCGAACCGCGGCGTGACGATCAACGAGATCCACAACGTCTACGAGGTACCGAAAAGCCTGCAGCAGCAGTGGGCCGCACGCAGCTACCACGGTGACGTGCAGAACAACTCGCGCGCCGTGATCAACCGCTTCCTCGGTCATTACGACGGCAATCCGGTCAACCTGATCCCGCTGTCGCCGAAGGACTCGGCACCGCTGTACGTGGAAATGATGGGGGGTTCGGCAAAGATCCTCGCCAAGGGCAAGGAACTGATGGCCCAGGGCAAGTACCTGCATGCCACGGAGATCCTCGATCGGCTGGTCTTCGCACAGCCGCAGAACCAGGCCGCGCGACGTTTGCTGGCCGATGCCTATGAGCAGCTCGGCTACCGGGCCGAGAGCACCAGCGTGCGCAACAGCTTCCTGCAGGGCGCGTACGAGCTGCGCAACGGCCTGCCGGGCGGCGTGCCGGTCAGTTCGACCGGGCCGGACGTGGTTCGCTCGATGACGACCGAGCAGTGGCTCGACTTCGTCGGCATCAGCATGGATCCAAAGAAGGCAGAGGGCGTTCGCTTCGTCATCAACCTCGTGACGCCCGACAACGGAGAGAAGCATGCGATTGAGTTGAGCAACGCCACGCTGACGACCATCAAGGGCGAGCAAGCGAAGAATCCGGACCTGACGGTCACGGTGAACCGCGCCGATCTCAACCAGGTGATGATGGGGCAGGCGTCGTTCGACGACCTGATCAAGGCGGGCAAGGCGAAGTTCGACGGCGACCGCAAGGGCTTCGACCAGCTACGCGCGATCCTTGTGCCGTTCACGCCCGACTTCGAGATCCTCCCCGGCACGGCGCCCAAGAAGCCGACCCAGGCGCCCAAGCCGTTCGAGGTGCGTGAGCTGGTGAATCCGATGGTGAGCGACTGACGCTCAGTCAGCAGCAGCGCAGGAGTTGTGCAGGCCGATCGCCTGCCCAACGCCTGCGTTGACGCCCCCGCCGAGATCTTCCTCGGCGCGCACTGGCAGTTCGAACAAGGGGGCCGGCCAAGCAGCGGTCAGCGATGGCCGCTTCGCTGTCGCCCGGCAGAGTCTGCTTTCAAAACCCGCCGCGGGTCCGTTGCGCCGGACCCGCGTGGAGCGATTCGACCGCGGTCGGTCAGGACCTCAGCGCAATCTGCATTCCGGACAGATCGATCGACACCATCAGCCCAATCTGCCGGCCCGATACGCGCAGTCGCACGCCGCGCGAGTTCTGCAGTTCGGCGACACCGGCGCCGCCGGCGAGTGCCCCACTGGCACCAACCGCGGTGTAGGTGCCCTCGACGTCCTTGGCCGTCTTCAGGTTGTAGACCTCGCCGACAAAATCCGTGCGCGCCACACCGATGGTCGCGCCCAGGCTGACGCCGCCGATGTTCAGGTGATAACCGTTGTCCTTGAAGACCATCGTGCCGCTGCCACCGCTGCCGCCGATGATGAATCCAGCGCGCCACAGCGAGAACTCGATCGTGGCATCCGGCTTGCCCTGGGCCTGGGCCGCTACCGGAGCCGC
This sequence comes from uncultured beta proteobacterium, assembly GCA_963754065.1. Taxonomy (GTDB): domain Bacteria; phylum Pseudomonadota; class Gammaproteobacteria; order Burkholderiales; family Burkholderiaceae_F; genus JALORV01. The sequence continues at coordinate 21,009 of CAVWFH010000013.1, forward strand.
TGCGGCAACGGCTACGGCCGCTGCCGATGCGATGAACTGGCGGCGGGTCTTCTTCTCGCTTGACATCATGGTGACTCCCATCTGTGGGTGGAGGTGAAATTGATCGGCCGCATACACCGCGGCTGACACAGTGGATCCGACGGATTCGGCCGAAAGAGGCATTCGACGCAGACTGCCGCCGGAGGTCAAAACTATCATGCCGAGAGACTACGCGCCCGTGATCACGATCAAGTCGGCGTCACGGTCGCCCGCGCGCCATCGGAGATGCTTGCGCGGCAGTGGCTCACGGTACGATCTGACGGCGCCGGTAGCCTTGGGAAGCGGTCGCGCGCCGAGCGGCAACCGTCGTTCGAATCGGGAGACGCGGGCCTGAAGCATGAACGACACGCTGCGCACGACGACGTACGCACTGATTCTGGTCGTGGCCGCCGGCTGGCTGCTGCACGTCGGCAAAGGCATCTTCGTTCCGATCGTGCTGAGCGTGCTCCTTGTCTACGTGATCGATGGCCTGGCGCGGCTCTTCACGCGCGTCCCGGGCGTCGGCCCCCGGCTCCCCGGTCAACTCCGCTACGCGCTGGCGATCGTTCTGATCGCCGTCATCATCATTTACGTCGCGCGCATGCTGATCGCAAGCCTGGGCAACGTCGTCGCGCTGGCGCCGCAGTACGAGACATCGCTGCTCAACGCGATCCAGGCGGCCGCCCAGCGCCTGGGCATGGAGGACGCGCCCACCTGGGCGACGCTGCGCCGCGACCTCCTGGCCCAGATCAGCCTGCAGCGGGCGATCGGCACGACCTTTGCATCGGTGTCTGCGATTGCCGGCAGCCTGGTCGTCATCTTCCTGTACGGCGCCTTCCTGCTTATCGAGAAGCGATCGTTCGCAGCGAAGATCGACGGCGTGTCGCGCGACCCGGATCGCGTCGCACGACTGCGCCGCATCCTTGCCGATGTCAACGGCAAGATCGGAACCTACCTCGCGCTCAAGACAGTCGTCAGCGTCGTGCAGGGCCTCGTCGCCTGGGCGATCATGGCCTACTTCGACCTGCAGTTCGCGCCGTTCTGGGCCGTGCTGATCGGGCTGCTCAACTTCGTTCCATACGTCGGAACAGTGCTCAGCATTCTTTTCCCGGTTGCGTTCGCGACCATGCAGTTCGGCGACCTCGGCACGGTGATCACGCTGCTGGCCGCCCTCTCGGTGGGCCAGTTCGTGATCGGCTTCTTTCTCGACCCGTGGCTGATGGGCAGCTCGCTGAACCTGAGCCCCTTCGTCATCCTGGTGAGCATCACGGTCTGGGGCGCACTGTGGGGCATCCCGGGCGCCTTCCTCGCGGTGCCGATCACCGCCTGCATGGCGATGGTCTTCGCCGAGTTTGAAGCGACACGACCGATGGCCGTGCTGCTGTCGCGCAACGGCGAAGTGGCCACGCCACCGTGAGGCCTCGGTTCGCCGGCGCCCAACGACAATCTTCAGCGCCAATTACCAGCGCAGCACGCGCGGCCCGATCACAGCGCCGATGACGGCCGGAGTTGCCATCCCGAGCACGTACCAGATCGCCAGGAAAGGCGCCTCGAGTTCGGGGCAGTGCAGCAGGTAGGCGAGCGTACCGAGCGCGCCGGCGAGCAATCCGGTGGCCGCTCCCGCCAGCCGCAGTCGCGTCGGCGCCAGCGTGCGGACAGCGCCGAGCAGCAGAACCAGTGCGGGCAGGGACAGCAGCGCAATGTTCAGTGGACACGAACTCCAGCTCGAGCCCATCACGAGCGGCATCCGCTCGGCCGGCGCGGCCGCGAACAGGACGGCCGCCGCGAGCCCCCAGAGCGCCACCAGCGGCGCGGCCACGGCCAGCGCCGCATGGTGTACGTCGACTCCCGGTCGGGCAAGCCGGGCAACGAGCACGGCGCTGGCGCCGACCACGAGCACAACGAAGCCCCACTTGATCCAGAACATCGGCGCCTGCGCGTCCCCCGCGAGGCCCGGATTGATCCCGAGGCGCCACAGCATCAGCGGCAGTGCCGCCGCGACGCCAATCAGCGAAGCGAGCAGCAAGCGCCGGATCGGTGTGCGCGGATCGACGGCCTCGGCCTGCCGGGACAGTGCAGCGATGAGGTCGTCGGTCTTCATCGTTCGCCCCGGATGCGCGCGGCCAGCACCTTCAGCCCGCGGTGCACGCCGACCTTGACGGCCGAGACCGAGAGTCCCGTCCGCTGCGCGGTTTCCTCCACCGACAGGCCTTCGATCTTCACGTACTCGATCGGCAATCGCTGCTTGTCTGGCAACTGCGCGAGCAGCACGCGCAGGTCACGTCGCGCTTCGTGGGCCGCCGGTTCGGCCTCGGAGCCCAGTTCGTCGAGGTCCTCGTCGATCGGGTCGTGCAGTGCCTCGCGCCCGGCCCGCGCCCGGAGCAGGTCGATCAGCTTGTAGCGGGCGATCGCATACATCCAGGCCGTGACCGGCTGGCCTGGATCGTAGGTAAGGCGCTTGTTGTGCACCGCCAGCAGCGTTTCCTGCACCAGGTCCTCGACATCGTCCGGGTGTTGAGTCATACGGCGTCCGAAAAATGGGCGAAGGAACGACGCCGTGTCGCGCAGGAATCCTGCATACGCCTCGGCGTCGCCGCGCTGTGCCGCGACCATCAGGTCGTGCAGGCGCGCCTCGCGGGCCGAGTTCGCCGGATTCACGTGGGCCTGTCCATGGGTTCGGCAGCCGGGGTCGCGCGGTTACAGGCGACCCTAAAAATTTTCTTGCGGCGGACTGTAACGCGGCGGCGTCGTTGAACGAATAAGCAGGCAGGCCGCCGCGGTGACCGCGCCGGCCCATCCCAACCCCTCAGGAGATTTCCGCATGAAACAGACACTTGCCCTTACCGCCTTCGCTTTTGCCGCGATTACCGCCGGTGCCGCCATGGCCCAGGACAAGGGCGCATCGATCAAGGGCGAAAAGGAGCGTTGCTATGGCGTAGCCAAGGCCGGGCAGAACGATTGTGCGGCCGGACCGGGCACCACCTGCGCCGGTACCTCGAAGGTCGACTACCAGGGCAACGCCTGGAAGTACGTGCCGAAGGGTACCTGCACCACGATGACAACGCCGAAGGGCAAGGGCACGCTCGAGCCGATGAAGAGCTGAGCACGACTGCCGCGGCCCGGGCGTTGAACCAACCTGGATGACTGCCTCTCCTGGAACGGTGCGGGTTGATTCACT
>CAVWFH010000014.1:0-19468 GCA_963754065.1 uncultured beta proteobacterium
CTGCTGGGACATCTGCGCGGCGGCCCGGCCAAGGTCGCCGTTGTTTCGTCGGCGTTGAACGGACTGATCTCCGGCTCGTCGGTCAGCAACGTGGTGTCCGGTGGCATCTTCACGATTCCGCTGATGAAGCGTGCGGGATACGGCGGCGTCAAGGCAGCAGCGATCGAGACCTCGTCGTCGGTCAATGGCCAGATCATGCCGCCGGTGATGGGCGCAGCGGCGTTCCTGATGGTCGAGTACGTCGGCATTCCGTACTCGGACATCGTCAAGCACGCGTTCATCCCGGCGGTGATCAGCTACATCGCCCTTTTCTACATCGTGCACCTGGAAGCGCTGAAACTCGGCATGAAGCCGACCGCGCGCGAGCGCGAACGCACGATGGGCAACCGGCTGACGTCTTGGGCATTGGGACTGGCCGGCAGTGCAGTCGCGCTCGGCGTCATCTACTACATCGCACTCGGTGCGAAGGCCCTATTCGGCGACGCGGCCCCGGTTATCCTGGGATTGCTGCTGGCGGCCCTGTACGTCTACAGCACCTGGGTCGCAGCACGTCAGCCTGATCTGCCGACCGAGATCGACGTCACGAACCCGGTGCTGCCGCCCACCTGGCCTACGGTCAAGGCGGGGCTGCACTTCCTGATTCCGGTCGGCGTGCTGATCTGGTGCCTGATGGTCGAGGAGCTGTCGCCCGGACTGTCGGCCTTCTGGGGTGTGGCGACGCAGGTCATCCTGATGGTGACGCAGCGCCCGTTGATCGCGCTGTTCCGCAAGCAGGGCGAACTGGGTCGCCAGAGCATCGCAGGCCTGAACGACGTGCTGGTGGGTTGCAACGAAGGCGCGCGCAACATGATCGGCATCGCGGTGGCGACCGGCTGTGCCGGCATCATCGTCGGTGCGATCACGCTGACCGGGCTCGGCCTGCGCATGACCGACTTCGTCGAGTTCGTTTCACAGGGCAACGTGCTGGTGATGCTGCTCTTCACCGCGTTTGTTTGCCTGGTGCTGGGCATGGGCGTGCCGACCACGGCCAACTACATCCTGGTGGCGACGCTGATGGCACCGGTGATCGTTGAACTCGGCGCGCAGTCCGGGCTGGTGATTCCGCTGATCGCGGTGCATCTGTTCGTTTTCTACTACGGGATCATGGGTGACATCACGCCGCCGGTGGGACTCGCGAGTTTTGCCGGTGCGGCGATCGCGAAGGAAGATCCGATCCAGGTCGGCATCCAGGGTTCGGTATACGCAGTGCGCACCGTGGTGCTGCCTTTCATCTGGATCTTCAATCCGGCGCTGCTGCTGATCGACGTCCACGGCTGGGGCGAGGCGCTGATGGTCGCGGCGGCGTCCACGATTGCATCGCTGCTGTTTGCGGCTGCCACGATGGCGTGGTTCCGCATCAAGTGCCGCTGGTGGGAGATCGTTTTGCTGCTGGTCGCAACGTTCGTGCTGTTTCGCCCTGACTACTTTGCCGACTGGTTCGGCCCCGAGTACACCGACGCCCCGACGTCGAAGTTCTACGAGGTGGTGAACGGGCTGGACGACAAGGACCGGCTGGTGTTCAAGATTCGCGGGCAGTCGCTCGAGGGCGAGGACAAGAACAAGACGGTCGGATTGCAGCTCGGCCCCCGATTGGGTGACGGCAGCAATCCGATCGACGGTGCGCGCAAGCGACTGGCGGAAGCCGGCATGTCGGTGTCCGGCATGGGCGAGATGATGCAGGTGAGCACCGTGCGCTTCGGCAGTCGCGCCGCCAAGGCGCGCATCGAACAGGGTTACGACATCGTCGGCGTCAAGGTGCCGACTGAACGCATCAACGCGCACTGGTTCTACATACCGGGACTGATCCTGGCGGTATTCGTCTGGATGATGCAGGGATGGCGCATGCGGCGCGTGCCCGCGGCGGCGTAGGGGCTGCGATGCGCGTGATCCGCGATGCGGAGGTCGCCGAGATCGTCACCATGCGTGAGGCGGTGGTCGCAATGGCCGCCGCCTTCGAGCAGTTCGGCAACGGCTCCGGAAGCATTGCGCCGCGCGTACGTGCAACCGCCGAGCACAGTGGCAAGACCTCCGCCATCGCGACGATGGGCGCGGCGCTGCCGGCCAGCGGCGTGGTCGGCGCCAAGGTCTACTCGACGGTCGGCGGCCAGTTCAACTTCGTCATCGTTCTCTTTTCGTCGATCACCGGGGAAGCGCTGGCTGTGGTCGAGGCCAACGAGATCACGCGCTTTCGCACGGCGGCCGCCACGGCGGTGGCGGTGCAACGCCTGGCCGCGCGCGAGGCCCGTTCGCTGGCGATCTTCGGCACCGGGGTGCAGGCGCGTGCCCATGCCGAAGCACTGTTGCTGATGCATCCTTTCGAGCGCGTCTGGGTCGCAGGACGCGCCGCGGCCTCGGACTTCGCCAACTGGGTTGAGACCGAGTTTGGTGTCGCCGCGGGCGCAGTCGACGCGGCGACGGCGGCCCGTGAGGCCGATGTCATTGTCACGGCGACCCGTTCGACCGAGCCGTTGTTCGACGGGATGCTGGTCCGGCCCGGTGCGCTCGTCGCTGCTGTGGGGTCGAGCAAGCCGACCGCGCGCGAACTGGACGATGCACTGCTCGCGCGCGCCGACCTGATCGTCGTTGAATGGCTGCCTGCCGCGCAGTCGGAGGCCGGCGAGTTCGTGCGCGCCGCGCCCGGCACGATCGATCCGAGCCCGGGTCACTGAACTCGGCAAGCTGCTGGTGAAGGGTGCCGCGTACGACCGGCGCAGCGGCGACATCGTCATCTACAAGTCGGTCGGCATCGGACTCGAGGACGTCGCTCTCGCTCACATGGTGTGGGAACGATTGACATGATGCTGCTGGCGTGGCTTTGCAGCGCACACGCGGACATCAAGTTCGGTTCGTACCGTCGACGCGCCGCATCGTGCCTTCGCTGAGCTCCGACGTATGTGCGGACGGTACGACCTCTCCCAGAACCCGGCGGCGATCAAGGCGCACTTCCGCGTGCCGTCAGTCCCCGACTTCGCGCTGAGCGCGGATGTCCGGCCCACCGAACTCAAGCCGATCATCCGGCTGACGCATGACGGCAGCGGGCGCGAATGTGCTCTCGCGCGCTGGGGCCTGGTGCCGTCCTGGGCGAAAGAGATCAAGTTCGGCAACCGCTGCATCAACGCGCGCTCGGAGACCATCGCCACGACCGCCGCATTTCGCGCCGCCTACGCCAAGCGGCATTGCCTGGTCCCGCTCAATGCGTTTTTTGAGTGGAGTGGCGAGAAGGGTCACAAGACGAAGTGGCGCATCCGCATGAAGGACGAGCCGCTGTTCGCTCTGGCCGGCCTGTGGGAATGGTGGCGCGACCCGTCGACCCAGCAGGGCGTGGAAACCTACACGATCATCACGACCGAGGCGAACGCGGTTCTGGCACCGGTGCACGATCGCATGCCGGTGATCATTGGCGCTGCGGACTACACGCGCTGGCTCGACGCGAGCACCGCGTCGTCGTCGCTGCTGGCGCCCTATGCCGACGACGCACTGGTGATCGAACCGGCATGAGGCTGCGAAGCCTGTTCCTGATGGTCGTCCTGCTGCTGACGCTGGGGTCCGGTGCGACCGGCCAGACGATCGTGACGCCTGCGGCCCCTCCGCCGGACTGCGGATCGGTGGTCATCATCAAGTGCGACAAGCCGCCGGCCGATACGCCGGCCCGGGCCAGGCAGGACGCGGCGCGTCGTCTCGAAGCGCGCCGCGCGGATCGCATGACGATCGAACTCGACCGCGTGATCATTGAAGGCGATGGCGAGAGCCGCTCGCCCGAAGACGCGATCAGTCGCGCGCTGTCGCGGCCACTGATCCGTCCGGGCGAGACCTCGTTTTCGATCGGCGAGTCGGCTCAGTGCACGTGCCTGAACATCTGTCCGCCACCGCCGTTTCCGTGCTGCAACTGCACCGATCGCGTCGGCAGCCGGCACGCCACATCACCGGGCTGGAAGCCGACGAATTAGTAGCGCTTCTCGTGTACGCGAGTCCTGCGGGCTCGCACGTGCACTCGTCGCGGAACCGTTCGCGCTGCGCGCGACCGACTATCCGAGTTCCACGGGCACGAACACGCGTTGGCCCTGACGCTCGATCAGCACGGCGAGCCTGCCCTTGGCGTCGCTGACGCGGGCGCGCAGTTCATCGATCGTCCGCGTCGGCTGGCCGTTGACGGCGACGATGACGTCACCGGCCCGCAAGCCGGCCTTCGCGGCCGGACCCGTGGCCTGCTGCACGAGCAGCCCGCCCTCACCCTGCAGCGCGCGGGCTTCTTCGGGCGACAGCGGCCGGACGGCGACACCGAGCTTGCCCTGCTGTGGTGCCGCGTCCGCAGGAGCCTGCGCAACACGTTCGGCTGCGAGGTCACCCACGGTCAGATCGAGCGACTTCTCAGTGCGTTCGCGCCAGACCTTGAGCGAGGCCTTCGCACCGGGTCGCGTTTCGGCGACGGCGGCCGGCAGGTCGGCTGCGTTGGCGATGAGCTTGCCGTTGAACTCGAGGATCACATCGCCTTCCTTCAGGCCGGCCTTCGCGGCCGGCGAGCCGGATTCGACCTTGCTGACGAGGGCCCCGCGCGCCTTGTCCAACCCGAAGCTGTCGGCCAGTGCGGCGTTGACCGACTGGATACCGACGCCAATGCGGCCGCGCGTGACCTTGCCGTGCGTGACCAGGTCGTCCTTGACCTTGAGTGCCAGGTCGATCGGGATCGCAAACGACAGGCCCATGTAGCCGCCGCTGGTCGAGAAGATCTGCGAGTTGATGCCGACCACTTCGCCGGCCATGTTGAAGAGCGGCCCCCCCGAGTTGCCGGGATTCACGGCGACGTCGGTCTGGATGAACGGCACCAGGGACTCCTGCGGCAGCGCGCGTGACTTCGCCGAAACGATGCCGGCCGTGACGGAATTCTCGAGACCAAACGGCGAACCGATCGCCGCGACCCACTCGCCCACCTTCAACTGGGCGGGGTTGCCGGTCTTGACCGTCGGGAGGTCTTTCCCATCGATCTTTACAACCGCAACGTCGGTCAGCTTGTCGGCGCCGATGACCTTGCCCTTGAACTCGCGCTGGTCGGCGAGGCGAACCGTCAGTTCACTCGCACCATCGACCACGTGCGCGTTGGTCAGGATCACGCCGTCAGCAGCGACGATGAAGCCGGAGCCGACGCCGCGACCTTCGCGTCCCTGCGGTGCACCGTCGGGCATCGGAACGCCGAAGCGACGCAGCATCTCGCCTGCCGGGCCGTTTTCATCGAACTGCGCCGGATTGATGGCGGCGCGCTTGGTCACCGCAATGTTGACGACCGCTGCGCCGTGCGCTTCCACGAGCGGGCTGAAATCCGGCAGACCTTGCACACTGCGGGCCGGAGCAGCAACCTGAGCCACGGGCGCTGTCGCGGCCGCGGCGGTGGCTTCAGATACACCGTGCGTGCGCTGGCCAACAAGAAAGGCCGCGGCCACGGCGGTGGCGATCAGCGTGGGCTTGATGAAAGAAGTGGCGTTCATGCAGTGGGTGTCTCCGATTGGGATGGAGAGCAATGTGTGCACCGCAACTTAGATTTCCCTTAAGCCGGCCACCGTGTCGGACGAATGGCGCGAAAAGCGGCGTGGGTGACCGCGAGGCTTAAGCGTGACTTAACTTGGACGCCGTTGAATGGGCTGGAGCGGACTGAACCCAGGTGCGAGGCGTCAGCACAAAAAAATAGCGCCGCAGAGCGGCGCTTGAATTTTCGAGTGAGTGAGGAGCGACGGATTTGGCCGTCGACCACGGATCGAAAGCTAGGCGCCGTGACTTAACGCTGACTTAAGGTCCGTGCCGTTCGTCGGTCGGCTTGCGATCGATCAACAGCCGCCGGTGCCGGGAGCTTGAAACTCGCGCTCCTTGTGTGTCAGAGCGCGTAAGCAAGCACTTGCATCCGGCCGGCGCAACCTGTCGGTCGGTAGCCGGTTGAAAATCCTCAGGCGGGTTTCGCGCCTTCCGTCGCGGCCAGCGGCAGCCCAACGCGAACCCGCAGTCCGCCGCTTTCACTCGCCTCGAGCGCGACCTGGCCGCGATGCATCTCCGCGACCTGCGAAACGATGGCCAGGCCGAGACCGGTGCCGGACGCTCCGGCGCTCTGCCCACGATAGAAACGGTCGAACACCCGCTCGCGTTCCTCGTCGGGTATGCCGGGACCCGTGTCCTCGATCAGCACCTGCACGGTGTCGGCGTCGCACGCGACCGAGGTCGTCACCCGTCCACCTGCCGGCGTGTAGCGGACCGCGTTGTCTATCAGGTTGTTGAAAAGTATGCGCAGCGCGTCCTCGCTGCCGGTCACGCTCGCGTGCGCACTGCTGTCGCGGCTCGACAGTTCAATGGATCGCTCGGCCGCCAGCGGACGTGCGTCCTCGGCGACCGAAGCCACGAGTGCGGCGATATCGACAGCGGCCGGGGCGACTGCGGCCGCGTCCGGATCGAGCCGGGCCATCGTCAGCAGTTGCTGTACCAGACGGGTGGCCCGGCGGATGCCCTGGCGCAGTCGCTCGAAGGCGCGGGCACGATCCTCATCGGTCTGGGCACGCTCGGCCAGCTGAACCTGGAGACTGAGTGCCGTCAGCGGAGTACGCAACTCATGCGCCGCGTCGGCGGCAAAGCGCCGTTGCAGCGAGAAGGAATGATCTAGGCGGCCCAGCAGATCGTTGAGCGCATCCGCGAGCGGCCGGATCTCGCTCGGCATGCCGGAGGTCGTCACCGGCGTCAGTGCAGTCGGACTGCGCTCCTTGACGGCGCCCGCGATGCGACCCAGCGGCGCCAGCCCGCGACCGACGATCCACCAGCCGGCAAGTCCGAGAAACGGCAGCAGCACGAGCACCGGCAACAGCAGGCGCCATGCCGTGCGCGCGGCGAGTTCCGTGCGCAATGCCGTCGGCTGCGCGACCTGGATCAGCTGGCGACCGGTAAAGAGCGTGAATGCGCGCCAGGATCGACCATCGTGCAGGATCGTGGCATAGCCCTCGTCGGTGCGCGCCATGGGACCCGACCCGACGATGCGCGAGACATACGGCCGATCGAATGCCGGGTCCCAAATTTGCACCAGCACGCGCTGGTCGGGATTCGCGGCAACGCTCTCGAGCCTGCGCAGATCGAGCACGGCATGGTCACGCAGTGACAGCGCGACCTGCCGCAGCTCCTCGTCAAGCAGCGAATCGACTTCGCCACGCGCCGAAAAATACGTCGCCGCCGCCGCCGCCAGGCCGGCCACTGCGAGCGCGGCCAGCAGGGCCGCAAGCAGCCAGCGACGGATCGACGTCACGCGATCGACCTCACGGGCGCCGCCGGAACGACGTTTGGCGGCCGCGACTCATTCGGTCGCGAGCGTGTAGCCCATTCCGCGCACATTGCGGATGACGCCGTCGCCGAGTTTCTTGCGTACGTTATGGATATGGACCTCGACGGCATTGCTGCCCACGGCTTCGTTCCAGCCGTAGAGCTTCTCTTCCAGCTGCGAACGCGACAGCACCAGTCCGGCGCGTTCGGCCAGGGCCGCCAGCAAGGCGTACTCGCGCGCTGACAGAGAGACCGGCTCGCCGCGCCAGGAAACTTCGCGTGTCGCAGGATTGATCGCCAGCGGCCCGCGTTCGATCAGGGGCTCCGCTCGCCCCGCGGCACGGCGAATCAGCGCGCGGGCGCGGGCGGTCAGTTCGTCGAGGTCGAATGGCTTGATCAGGTAGTCGTCCGCCCCGGCGTCGAGTCCCTTGATCCGGTCGCGCACGGTGTCGCGTGCCGTCATCACCAGCACCGGAACGCCGAGTCGGCGCTCGCGGATGCTCTTCAGCACATCGATGCCGTCGCGCCGTGGCAGCCCGAGGTCGAGGATCACGAGTGAATACGGCGACGCCGCGACGGCGAGCTCCGCTTCGTTCCCGTCGCGGACCCAGTCGACGGCGTAGCCCTCGGACTTGAGCCCGTCGGCAACGCTCTCGCCGATCATCGGATCGTCTTCAACGAGCAGGATGCGCATGACGCCGGGTGGACGACAAAGGAAGTGAAGTGACCGCAACGATAGCGCGTCGCTGCAGCCGACACCGCCTCAGGCCTTCGGAGCGGACCGTTGCCGTCGTCGGATCCTGCGGATGATGATGGCCAGGACGCCGACGGCCACCGCTGCCGCGAGCACGAACTTCTCGGCATGCGCGATGTCGCCCAGCAATGCCTCGACCGCCCGGCCGCCGACAAAACCGAGCCCGCTGATCAGCGCTGCCCACAGCAGCGCGCCGAGCGCATTGGCCGCGATGAATTCCAGGGCCGGCATGGTGCCGGCCCCGATCAGCATCGGACCGGCCATGCGCAGGCCGTACATGAAACGCAGGGCGACGACGGCGCCCCAGCGCCAGCGGGCCAGCAGCCGGTCGATGCGCGGGACCGCGGCTCCCATCCACGCGTAGCGCCGGGTGACGTCCGGACCATAACGTCGGCCCATGAAGAAGAAGAAATTGTCGCCGGCGAACGCGCCGAGAGCCGCGGCGCCGACGACGGCTCGCAGGTCCAGCAGTCCGAGGTGCGCAGCCGCGCCGGCCAGCAGCACGACGGTCTCGCCCTCGAGGAACGCGCCGCCCACGACGGCGATCAGTCCGTAGTGCTGGATCAGCGAGTGGAAGTCCATGAGTCCCCTTGTCCCGCGTCTCGCGCAGAATGACCGCATGCAACTCGGCGGAGAGACTACATCGCGCGGTCGCACCAAGGCGCTGTCCGTGGGGTCACTAGTTGTGTGGCTCCCGTGGGCGGCCTTCGCACTGGCGTGCCGCGCGGCCGATCCACCGGCTGACGTGGAACGACGCAACTGGTTCGACACGCCGTTCGACCAGGCCGTCGCAGGAGCAAGCGACTGCCCGCGGCCGCAAGGCCCGCTGATCACCGCCGAAGAAATGCGGCAGCAGGCACACGGACGCATCGAACGCGGCACCTCTTGCTGGCTGGCGAAGAAGTGCGAGGACAGCAACGTCTATCGCCGTGATCCGGAGATCCAGGCGCGGGTGCTGCAGGCAATCCGCAGTGAACCACTCGCTGTGCGTTCCAGCGTCTGGGTCACGACCGAGCGCCGCTACGTCACGCTGCAGGGCTGTGTCGACTCCACGCGTGTCAGGCGCGTTCTGATCGAACGCGTACGCAAGACGGACGGCGTCGACGCGGTATTCGATCAGCTGATCATCGGGAGGCGTGCGCCGCGCTGGACCGTGGATCCGGCCTGGCGTCCAGGCTCACGCTAGGCAAAAAAAACCGACACGGTGAACCGTGTCGGTGGGAGGGGCGCGTACAAGGGAGACAGACGCGGACGCGCCAAGGAGACAACCGTACTCAGGCGTGGAAGCTTTCCTCGCCCTGTTCAATCCTGTGCAGGCGCTGCGAAACCTCTCGCGGGTTGCCGGCCGCCGCGACGTAGCGGTCGTGATCGCGCATCTGCGCTCGCTCGAACGATTCGGTCAGCCACTCGACGAAGCGTGTCAGCAGGTTCTGTTGTTTCGTATGTCCAAGACTCTTTTCCATGGTCATCCATTCACTCGCACTGGCGAGGATCGGTGCTCTTCAACGATTTCATGATGAGCCGATCCACGTCGAAAAGAAAATCGAGAATGCAGATGCGCGGCATCGTCTTTCGCAATCAACCACTGGCAGTTGAAGGCCTTGTGTTGCTCTCGTGCGCCACTCGAAGGCCATACTCACTAGGCTGGCCGCCTAATGCGGCAAACGATTGCGTATCGTCAAGCCCGCGCACGGCGTGCTTCACTCGCTCCATGAGAAGTGTCGCTGGCGCTGCACTTCATGAATCCGCTGTTCGAGGTCGGCAAGGTTCGTTGCCTGCGCGAGGTAGCGCTCGATCGCAATGGCCCGCCACAGATCCGAGCGGCGCGCGTACATGCTGAAGAGCATGGGAAACATGCCGCGCAACGCCTGTGCGCGGCTCTCTTCCAGTGAAGTCGAGCCGGCGGCCGGAAGCACGCTCGGTGTTTACGACGATATCCATCGCAGGCGTTTCGACGGGGCGAAGGCGCTGGGGCCGCGGACTCGAGCAGCGATGCGGTAGCTGTAGTAGCTCGCCGGGGCAGGAAGCCGGACGGCCAGGGAAACAATCGGTTCAGGACGGACATGAGCAGCTCCAATCGGTGAAGGGCGAATTGCTGCTTCGCACAACCCATAATCGGGGCATTGTCTGCAAAAATACAATCGTAAATTCAAATAATTAGCATTAGTTGCCGCGATTGGAGGTGTTACGGTATTGCGGCAGTGCAAGAACCCGATTAGGCTGCATTTGGGAGTGTGCCGTATGGAGCTTTACCAGCTACGGACTTTTGCCGCGGTGGCGGAGGAAGGCCATCTGACGCGGGCCGCCGAGCGCCTGCACCTGAGCCAGCCGGCCGTCAGCGGCCATATCAAGGCGCTGGAACAGGAACTGGACGTTCGCCTGTTCGAGCGTGCTGCCACGGGCATGGTGCTGACCGAGCCCGGGCGCCAGCTGCTGGCGCACGCGCAGAAAGTGCTGAGCGCCGCCGAAGGCGTCAAGCGCGCCGCACAGCAGATGCACACGGAAGTCACCGGGCTGCTGCATGTCGGTACGGTGGCCGATCCGGTCGATAACCGCTTGGGTGCCGTGCTGTCGGCGACCGTGCAGCGTTACCCGCTGCTGCGTCTCGAACTGCATCAGGCCATGTCCGGGACCGCGCTCGAAAGCGTGCGCGACGGCCGGCTCGACGCGAGCTTCTACTTCGGCGACGTGCCGTCTGCTGCCCCTCTGCATGCGCTGCCGCTGCGCCAGCTGATTTATCGCGTTGCTGCCCCGGCTGCCTGGGGCGCACGCGTGCTCGATGCGCGCTGGCCCGACATTGCGGTCATGCCGTGGATACGGACCCCGACGCTGAGCACGCACACGCACCTCGTCGCACAGCTGTTTGCCGCTCACGGGCTGGAGGTACCGGAGCCTGCCGTGTTGGCCGACGACGAGACCGTCATCACGAGCCTCGTGGTCGCCGGCCTCGGCGTCGCGCTGGTGCGCGACGAAGTGGCACGCGCGCGTGCGGCCGAGGGCGAACTCGTCGTCTGGCCGGGTGCGGCGATCGAGACGACGCTGTGGTTCGTTTGTCCCGCCGCGCGGATTGAAGAGCCTCCGCTCGCGGCGCTGCTTACGCTGGTGGCCGAGACCTGGAACCTGCCCGAGGCCGTTGCGTCTGCGCACATCGTCGCTGCGCTACCGCCGCACGCATAGCCCCCGCTTTCCTGCGCCCTGCGCGGCTACTGCGCCTGCGCGAACTGCTCGGGCGACCAGCCCCCGCCCAGCGCCTTGTACAGATCGACCAGCGCCACCTGCCGCTCGCGCAACGCGAGCACGCGCTGGCGCTGGGCTTCCAGCAGATTGCGCTGCGTGTCGAGCACGTCGATGAAGCTGACGTAGCCGCTGCGATAGCGCGCATCGGCGAGCGTCAGCGCCCGCGCGAACTGTTCGGCCCGCTCCTCCTGCAGCACATAGCTCTCGCGTGAACTGCGATGCGCGATCAGCGCGTTGTGCGCGTCGCGGAACGCCGACTGCACCGTCTGCACATACAACACTTCGACCTGCTCGCGCCGCGCGGTCGCGGCATCGACCTGCGCCGAGATGCGCCCGGCATTGAAGATCGGCTGCACCAGGCTGCCCGCCAGGGACCACACCAGCGCCGGCCCGGAGAACAGGTCCGAAAGTTCTGCGCTTTCGCTGCCGTACAGGCCGGTGAGCAGCAGTGCCGGGAAGTACTGCGCGCGCGCCTCGGCGATGCGAGCGCTCGCGGCGGCGAGTTGCGCTTCCGACTGCTGCACATCGGGGCGGCGCGCGAGGATGTCCGACGGTAGCCCCGCCGGCACCTCCGGCGACTTCATCGTCTGCAGGTCGGAGCCGCGCGCGATCACCGGCGTGAACACCGCGCGCGCGTTGCGTCCGGCCAGCACCGCGAGCGCGGACTTCGGTCTGCGCGATCGCGCGCTGCAGCGGTGGAATCGATGCCGCGACCGACGCGCGATCGCCCTCGGCGAGTCGCAGGTCGTATTCGCCGATCAGCCCGGCGTCGTAGCGCATCTTCTGCAGCTTCACGCTCTCGATGCGCGTGGTGAGCGTGTCGCGCGAGATCGTGAGCTCCGCATCGAGCGCGAGCAGCGTGAAGTACGTCGTCGCCACCTGGGCGGCGAGCACCGTGCGCACGGTCTCCGCGTTGTAGCGCGTCGCCAGCAGCGTCGAGGCCGCCGCACTCGCGCCGGACGAGAGCTTGCCCCACAGATCCACCTCGTAGGACGCGCGCAGCCCCGCGCCGAAGTCGTTGCTGACCATAGGACCCGGAAAGCGATTCGCTGTTGCATCGCTGCGCCGGGAGCGATCGGCGGTGCCGTAGGCGTCGACCGTCGGATACAGATACGAGCGCACGATCGTCAGGTTGGCGCGCGCCTCCTCGATACGTGCAACCGCGATTGCTAGGTCGAGATTGGCAGCGAGCGTCTCGTCGATCAGCGCATCGAGCTGCGGATCGCGGAACTGGGTCCACCAGCGTTCGATGCCAGGTATCGACTCCACCGTCAGCGGCGGCAAATCGACCCGGGGTGGCGTCGAGTCGATGGTCGAGCAGGCCGCCAGCAGCGCGAACAGCGCGGCGGCAGGAAGTCTCGTGGGTGCTTTCATCCTTCGAGCCCCTTGTGGTGAATGGTGCCCGCCTGCTCCGCGGCGATCTTCGCGTGCAGTTCGGCGGTGTGGCGCTCGCCGGCCGCGACCTCGGCGCGCAGCTCCTGCGCGGTGCGCGCCTCGCGCAGCGTGCGATCGGTGATCAGTTTGAAAAACAGCGGCACGAAGAAAATGGCGAGGAAGGTCGCTGCCATCATGCCGCCCATCACGCCGGTGCCGGCCGAGATGCGCGCTCCTGCCCCGGCGCCGGTCGAGAACGCCAGGGGCACAACGCCGAGGATGAACGCCAGCGACGTCATCACGATCGGCCGAAACCGCAGGCGCGCGGCCTCGATCGCCGCGGCCGAAGGCGAATAGCCCTCGGCGACCTTCAGCGACGCGTACTCGACGATCAGGATCGCGTTCTTCGCGGCGAGGCCGAGCAGCGTGACCAGGCCGATCTGGAAGTACACGTCGTTGGTGAGCCCGCGCAGGTACACCGCCGCGAGCGCACCGAAGGTGCCGAACGGCAACGCCATCAGCACCGAAAATGGCAGCGACCACTTCTCGTACTGCGCGGCGAGGATCAGGAACACCATGACCACCGCCAGCCCCAGCGCCAGCCCCGACGTGCCCGAGGATTTCTGTTCCTGGAACGACGCGCCGGTGAAATCGACGTCGAAGTTCTTCGGCAGCGTTTCGCGCGCCACCTGCTGGATGCGCGCAATCGCCTGCCCCGAGCTGACTCCCGGTGCCGAGGTCGCGAACACCTTCACCGCCTGCAGGTTGTTGTAGCGGTCGAGCGAGTCCGGACCCGACGTGTACTCGACCCGCGCCAGCGCGCGCAGCGGCACCATGTCACCGCGCGTTGAACGCACCCACATCGCGCCGATGTCGTCCGGCCGGTTGCGGTACTCGGGCTCGGCCGAAAGCAGCACCTGCCAGGTGCGGCCGTACTTGTTGAAGTCGTTCACGTAGTAGCTGCCGAGCGTGGCCGAGAGCGTGTTGAATACGTCGTCGAGCGAGACGCCGAGCGACTTCGCCTTCTCGCGGTCGACGTCGACGAAGAGTTGCGGCACGTTCGGCTTCCACAGCGTGTTGACCTGAACGAACATCGGGTCCTGCTGAAGGCGGCCAAGCAGCCCGCCCATCGCCTGCGCCAGTGCCGTCGCGCCGCCTTCGCCGCGGTTGCGGATGTAGAACTCCGCACCGCCGGCGGCGCCGAGTCCGAAGATCGCGGGCGGCGCGAACGCGAGCGCCAGCCCTTCCTTGATGTGCCCGGTCTTCGCGTAGAACTCGCCCACCAGCTCGTGCACGCCGACCTTGCGCTCGTCCCACGGCGTCTGCGTGACGAAGATCGTCGCCGCGTTGTTGCGGAAGCCGCCGCCGAGGAAGTCGAAACCGGTGAACGCCACGACGTCGAGGTTGTTGGGATTGCTCTTCAGGATCTCCGTCACTTCCGACACGACCTTGTCGGTGCGCTGCAGAGTGGCGCCGTCCGGCAGGATCACCGCCGAAATGAAGAAGCCCTGGTCCTCGTCCGGAACGAGCGAGCCCGGTGTTACGCGCCAGAGGCCGGCGGCGATCAGCACCATGCCTCCGAACAGCAGCACCGCGATCGCGCCGCGCCGGATCATCCAGATCACGCCGTCGGTGTAGCGCAGCGTCACACGCGTGAACCACTGGTTGAACCAGCGGAAGAAGCCGCGCGGCTCGCCGTGCGGCCTTTCCAGCAACAGCACGCACAGGGCCGGCGTCAGCGTCAGCGCGACGATGCCCGAGATCGACACCGCGATCGAGATCGTGATCGAGAACTGCCGGTACAGTTCGCCGGTCAGTCCGCCGAGGAACGCGATCGGCACGAACACCGATACCAGCACCAGCACGATGGCCACGACCGGACCGGTGACTTCGCGCATCGCAATGATCGCGGCCTCGCGCGCGTGCAGCTTCTCCTCGCGCATGATGCGCTCGACGTTTTCCAGCACGACGATCGCGTCGTCCACTACGATGCCGATCGCCAGCACCATGCCGAACAGCGTCAGCGTGTTGATCGAGTAGCCGAGCATCAGGAGCCCGGCGAAGGTGCCGATCAGCGACACCGGCACCGCGATGATCGGGATCAGCGTCGCGCGCCAGCTTTGCAGGAACAGGTACACCACCAGGAACACCAGCACCATCGCCTCGGCGAGCGTGATCACCACCTCGCGGATCGAGACCTCGACGAAGCGGGTCGTGTCGTACGGAACTGGCATACGAAAGGCCCTCGGGGAAGCTCGCCGCCATGCCGTTGACCGTGTCCTTCACCGACTGCGCGACTTCGAGCGCGTTCGCGCCCGGCTGCAGGAAGATGCCAACCAGCGTCGCGCTGCGGCCGTTGTAGCGGCCGATGAAGTCGTAGTCCTTGGAGCCGAGTTCGACGCGCGCGATGTCGCGCACGCGGATCGTCGAGCCGTCCGGGCTGCTGCGGACGATGACGTTCTCGAACTCCGCCGGGTCCGCCAGCCGGCCGCGCGTCGTGATCGTGTAGACGAGCTCCTGCTTGCTATCGCCGTACGGCGCCTGGCCCACCTTGCCGGCGGCGAATTGCGCGTTCTGTTCGTTGATGGCGCGCACGACGTCGGCCGTCGTGATCTGCAGCTGCGCCAGCCGGTCCGGCCGCAGCCAGATGCGCATGGCGTAGTCCTTGGCGCCGAAGATCTGCACGTTGGTCGTGCCTGGCAGTCGCTTCAACTGGTCGAGCACGTTGAGCGTCACGTAGTTGGACGTGAACAGGTCGTCGTAGCGCCCGTCCGGCGCGTAGAAGGCCAGCACCTGCAGGAACGCCGACGAGCCCTTCTCGACCGTCACGCCCTGGCGGCGCACTTCCTGCGGCAGCCGCGCCTCGGCCTGCTTGACGCGGTTATTGACGTTGAGCGCGGCCTGGTCCACGTCGGTGCCGATCTCGAACGTCACCTGGATCTGCACCACGCCGTTGGACGACGAGTTCGAGCTCATGTACAGCATGCTCTCGACACCGTTGATCGCGTTCTCGAGCGGCGCGGCGACGGTCTGTTCGAGCACGGTGGCCGAGGCACCCGGATAGATGGCCTGCACCGTCACGACCGGCGGCGCGATCTCCGGATACTGCGCAATCGGCAGGGTGCGCATCGCCGCGAGGCCGGCAATGACGATGAAGACCGACAGCACCGCGGCAAAGATCGGGCGGTCGATGAAGAAGCGAGAGAACATCGGGAGTCCGTTTCTCGGGACGACGTTGGGTGACGAAGGAAGGCAGGCGGGCGGCTACTTCTTCGCCTCGGCCTTCTTGCCTTCGGCCGGTGCCGCGCCGGGTGCGCCCGGCGGGGGCCCAAGCGCGATCGGGGCGCCGCCCGGAATCGGGAAGAGCTTCGCGTTGCCGTCGACGATGACCGGGTCGCCGGGCTTCAGCCCCGACTCGATGAGCCACATCTGCTGGCCGTCGAGTTCGATCCAGTCGCCGACGCCGATCGGGCGCGGCAGCGCGACGTCCTTGCTGCCGTCGGGCGACTTGCCGGCCACGTAGACGAACTTGCCCTGCGGGCCGTCCATCACCGCGCGTTGCGGCACCACGATCGCGTTCGGCCGCATCGCGCCTTCGAGCGTCACACGCACGAATTGGCCCGGGCGCAGCGTCGCGTCGGGGTTCGGCAGTTCCGCGCGGGCATCGAACGCGCCGTTGGCGGTGTTGATGCGCGGGTCGATGAAGGCGAGCTTGCCTTTGCGGGTATAGGTGCTGCCGTCAGAGAGCTTGACCGACACCGTGTACGAGGGCGACCCGGACTTGTCGGCCGACGGCACCTTCAGCTCGCCGCTGGCGACCAGCCGCGCCAGTTTGAGCTGTTCCGCTTCCGACACGCTGAAGTTGACGTACATCGGATCGATCTGTGAAATGGTCGTCAGCAGGCTGTCCTGCGTCGGCGTCACCAGCGACCCTTCGGACTTCTGCGCGCGGCTGGCGTAGCCGCTCACCGGCGCGGTGACCGTCGTGTAGCCCAGGTTCAGCCGCGCCTCGGTAAGTTTCGCCTGGGCCTGCTTCACCGCGGCGGCACCGGTTTCCTCGGCGGACACCGCTTCGTCGTACTCGCGCTGGCTGAGCGCATTGCTGCCGGCAAGCGGCTTCACGCGATCGAAGTTGCGCTTGGCCTGGGAGTACTGGGCCTGCGCGCGCGAAAGATCCGCCTCGGCCGCCTGCGCCTGCGCCGCGTACGGGCGCGGATCGATGATGAAGAGCGTTTGTCCGGCGGCCACGCGGCCGCCCTCGATGTAGGCGCGCTTCTCGAGAATGCCCTGCACGCGCGCGCGCACCTGGGCTTCCTTCGAGCCTTCGGTCTGGCCGACGAACTCGAATCGCACCGGTACCGTCGTCGCCTGCACCGGCTGCACTGTCACGGCCGCCGGCGGAAAGCCACCGGCGTGCTGTTCGCCCCGCCCGCAGGCGGCGAGCACCGCCACGGCGGCCAGCGTCGGCATCCAGCGCGCCGCAACGCCCACCGCGTTCCGGCCCTGTGCGGCGCGGGTCGACGGCCTCAGTTCGGTTCCGTTCGCCGGCCCATTTGCGGGTTTGGCCGAGGAGATCTCATCAGGAGAGAGTGACATCGCGTTCCGCCTAATTTCCGTTTTCTTGATTTGCGACATAATACATACATGTATGTATGTACGAAAATGACGCGACCATGACGAGCTCGCCGCCCAGCTTCCAATCGATGCCGGTCGCTCCGGCACAGTGCTTCGCCGCGTTGCGCCGGGACGGAGCAGGCTTTCAACGGGGACGTCGAACGGTGCAAGTCGAAATCGACAGTGACGGCATGCCGCGTGCCCGCGTGCGCGACTCCTCCTTGCGCCATACGCGCCGGAGCCTGCCGTGGTGAGAAAGTCCCGCGAGGACGCGTTGGCCACGCGCGAGCAGCTGCTCGACGCCGCCGAGAAGGTTTTCCGCGCTCGCGGGGTGGGTAACGCCACGCTGGAGGAAGTCGCGGCTGCGGCCGGCCTGACGCGCGGCGCGGTTTATCACCACTTCGACAGCAAGGCCGAGATCTTCGAGGCGCTCGTGCGCCGCGCCGACATGCCGATGGATGCCGCGTTCCACGAGGCCTGCGGTGCGGTCGACGACCCGCTCGGCGTGTTCCGGGATCTCGCAGTGAGCGCGCTGCGGCACCTGGCGGGCTCGCCGCGCGTGCGCAAGGTCTACGAAATCGTGTTCATGCGCTGCGAGTACACGGACGAGCTGGCGCCCGTCGCGCGCCGGCAGAAGAAGGATGCCGACCAATGCCTCGCGCAGTGCGGCACGCTGCTCGATCAGGCCGTGGTGCGTGGTCAGTTGCCGAAGGGCACCGACACGCAGCTTGCCGCGCAGGCAATGCATGCGTACATCGGCGGTCTGATGCGCGACTGGGTACAGGCGCCGCGCAGCTTTGACCTGAAGGCCGCTGCGCCGGCGTTGATCGACGTCTTCCTCGCCGGGCTGACGGCCCAACCGCCGCGCAAGGTCGCCTGAGCCGATCGCTCGCCTGCACGAAGGGTCCGTGAGTGCCGGTTACGCCTGCCCGGCGCAATCGCCGTGCCGCCCCCGCTGTTCCCCAGTGCATCTATTTCGTCTGCTAGCCACGCCCTCGGGCCGTCCGGCCCCTCCAAGTTGACGTTAACGTCAACGGCAGCTAGCGTTAGTGCCGTTCCATCCGCCTTTCCGTCCGCGATTGCTGTCGACCCGGCACGCGGTGATGATTCGACTTCCAGCGGCCGGCCGACCGTCGAGGAGCGCGCATGACCGATCTTTCCGAAATCAAGAAGCTCGCCAGTTATCGCCCGAAGCACAAGGTGCGCTTCGTCACCGCGGCCAGCCTCTTCGACGGCCACGACGCCAGCATCAACATCATGCGGCGCATCCTGCAGAGCATGGGCACCGAGGTGATCCACCTCGGCCACAACCGCTCGGTGGAAGAGATCGTGACGGCGGCGTTGCAGGAGGACGTGCAGGGGATCGCGGTCTCCAGCTATCAGGGCGGTCACGTCGAGTTCTTCAAGTACATGCTCGACCTGCTGCGTGAGCGCGGCGGCGAGGGCATCCGCGTTTACGGCGGCGGCGGCGGCGTCATCGTGCCGAGCGAGATCAAGGAACTCCACGACCACGGCGTCGCGCGCATCTTCACGCCCGAAGACGGCCAGAAGATGGGGCTGCAGGGGATGATCGGCCTGATGGTCGCCGAGTGCGACCGCGACCTCGGCGCCGACGCACCGTCGCTCGACGCGCTGAAGGACAAGGACCCGACGAAGCGCTGGCGCGCCCTGGCGCGCATGATCACCGCGCTGGAGCTCAACGCGGCAGACACCAAACTCGTCGAGGCGCTGCACAAGGCCGCCGACACTTCCAAGGTGCCCGTGCTCGGCGTGACCGGCACCGGCGGCGCCGGCAAGTCGAGCCTGACCGACGAACTGGTGCGGCGGTTGCGACTCGACCAGGGTGACAAGCTCGACATCGCGGTGATCTCGATCGACCCGTCGCGCCGCAAGAGCGGCGGCGCGCTGCTCGGCGACCGCATCCGCATGAACGCGATCGAGCCATGGGCGCACGGACCGAAGGTTTATATGAGATCACTGGCCACGCGCGAGGCTGGCAGCGAGATCAGCCAGGCGCTCCCGCATGCGATCGCGGCCGCGAAGACGGCGGGGTTCGATGCCGTCATCGTCGAGACCTCGGGCATCGGCCAGGGCGACGCCGCGATCGTTCCGCACGTGGACCTGAGCCTTTACGTGATGACGCCGGAGTACGGTGCCGCCAGTCAGCTC
>CAVWFH010000015.1:0-14421 GCA_963754065.1 uncultured beta proteobacterium
AACGGCATCATCAACTATCCCGATCACATCCAGCCGCTGTGGACGCGCGTGCGTGGCGCCAATGGCGTCAACACCTGCACCAGCTGTCACAGCGACACGGCAAAACTGGACCTGCGCGCAACGGTCTCCGGTACCGGTCGGCTGGTGTCCTATGAGGAACTGTTGGTCGGCGATCCGCTGATCGACCAGGCCACCGGACAGCCGGTCACGCGGCTCGAGGATGGCGTTCCCGTCATCGTTCGCAATTCGCCACTGGTGGACAACATGGCCGGCAACGCGCTCGGCATGACGCGTGCAAGCCGCCTGGGCGAAATCATGTTCGGCGAGCCGCTGAAGGCCTCGGCCGCCGCGCGCACCGCCCATCCGAATCCGCTCGGCCAGCGCGCCCGATCACTCGGCACTGCTGAATGCCGCCGAGAAGCGGCTGATCACCGAGTGGATGGACCTGGGTGGCCAGTACTTCAACAACGTGTCGGCCAGCAACAGCCCGGTGCGCACCGCGACCGCGCTGTCGCGCAGCGCGTTCGATGCGAACGTCTATCCGGTCATCAAGGCCAACTGCGTGATCTGCCATCAGCCGACCGGCAATGCCGGCGCCGCGCAGACCGGCCAGTCGTATCTGCGCAATCGCTACATCCTGACGGGCGATGCCGAGGGCGACTACAACGTCACGTTGACGATGGTCTCCAATGCCTGCAGTGCCAGCACGGTTGCATCGAATGCGCTGCTGCAGCGGCCGTCGACTGTGCCGCATCCGGCGGGCGCCGTCGGTCAGGCGACCGCCGTGCTTCCGGCCGGCAGTGCCGGCTACAACGCGATCGCGACGTGGATCAGCACGGGGTGCAGCACTCCATGATCCTGGAGCAAGGCGGGGGCCTTCCAGGAGCAGGTCGAACCGGGCGGTGGCGGCCGGCCTGGCGGCACTCGCGCTCGCCGCCTGCGGGGGCGACGGCGGAAATCCGCTCGACAACCCGCCGACGGTGCAGAACCCGACCACGACGAGCGGCCAGAAGCTGTCCTTCGTCTACTTCCAGAAGTGCGTCCAGCCGGTCTTCCTGAAGCAGTTGCAGATCAACCAGAACGGCGTGATCTCGACCAACACCTGCGCCGCCGCGGGCTGCCACGACAACGTGACCGGTACCGGCGGAGCCTTCAGGCTGCTGGGCAATGCGCAGCCCGTCGATCTGTCGAACCCGGCCAACACGGCCGATGTGGTCCGCACCACGGACATGTACAAGAACTTCTACTCGTCGCAGGGCGAGGTGGTGTTTGGCGCGCCGCTGTCGAGCCGGCTGCTGACCAAGCCGCTGACGCTCAACGTCCTGCACGGCGGCGGGCTCATTTTCCTGAGCGAGAGTGACCCGAACGTCATGCTGATCCGCTACTGGATCAGCCGTCCGATGCCACAGGGCCAGGACGAGTTCAGTGCCGCGGCCAACGGCATGTTCACGCCTGCTGACCCGAATGTCGGCGCCTGCAACACCCAATGACCGCCGGCACCCCGCAGACCCGGTGGCGACGGGCGCTGGCGCGCGCAGCGGCCTGCGCGCTGTTCTTGCTGCTGACCGCGGGCGCAGCCGTGCCGGCGGCATCGGCGCAGGAGAAGGTGCAAATCACCGATCCGTACATCGATCTGCGCACCGGGCCGGGTCGCGGCTATCCGGTCTTCCACGTCGCCGCGCGCGAGGAATGGATCGAGATCCTGGTGCGCCGGACCGACTGGTTCAAGGTGCGTACGGCGAGCGGGCAGGAAGGCTGGGTCAACCGCTCGCAGCTCGAGACCACGCTCACCGAGGCCGGCACCACCAAGGCCTTCCGCGATGTCCTGCTCGACGACTACCTGCGGCGAAAACTCGAACTCGGCGCCGCCTGGGGGATGTTCGACAGCGAGCCGATGCTGAAGGTATGGACCGCGTACCGCTTCGCGGACGCGCTCAGCATCGAAGCCACGATCGGCCAGGTGCAGGGCACGTTCTCGGGCACGGAATTCTGGAACATCAACCTGAACGTGGAGCCGTGGTCGGATCAGCGGTTCTCGCCGTTCTTCGGCGTCGGGCTCGGTCATTTCAAGAACATCCCGAATGCGAGTCTCGTCAACGCGGTCGTTACGAATGCCAACCTGGCCAATGCTGCCGTCGGCCTGCGCTACTACATCGCCGAGCGCTTCGTGGCGAAGCTCGACTACTCGATCTACACGGCTTACGTCTCGGACAGCGACAGCGCTGACGTACCGGGCCGTGACTCTCGGCATCGCATTTTTCTTCTGATCGCGACATCCACCCATGCGAAAACACTCTCCATGCGCTACTTCTTGCGGCCGGCCTCGCGATCGCCGCGACGCCGTCGCTCGCACAGAGCACCACTCCGGCCCCTGCGGCGCCGAACCAGCCGCCGAACGAGCAGGTGATCGAGCCGACCGTGCCGCGACGCGATGTCCGCGTGCCGAAGATTCCCAGCCGGGACATCATCGCCGGCGCCTACCTCGGCACCTATTCGAGCGAGGACTTCGGCGCGAGCTTCGTGTACGGCGCACGCCTCGGTTACCACATCACCGAGGATTTCTTTGTCGAGGCCGTGTACGGCACGACCAGCGTGAGCGATGAGAACTACCGGCAGATCCTCCCGGGCGGCGTGTTCCCCGAAAAGGAAGAGACGCTCTCGTACTACAACCTGTCCGTCGGCTACAACATCCTGCCGGGCGAGGTCTTCTTCGGCAGCCGTTACGCGATGGCCTCGGCGTTGTACCTGATTGCCGGCGTCGGGAGCACCAAGTTCCTCGAGCAGAGCAAGCAGACCATCAATTTTGGTCTCGGCTACCGCGTGTTCCTGAAGGACTGGGCGGCCATCCAGGTGGATTTCCGCGATCACCTCTACACGCTCGATCTGCTTGGCCAGAGCAAGTCCACGCAGAACCTCGAACTGACGGCAGGCATCACATTTTTCTTCTGATCTCCGGACCCGTGCACGACATGACATTGATCGCTCAAGTTCTCCAGTCTGTGCGGCTGCTCGCGGTGGCCGCGCTGGCAGTCGTCAGCAGTGGGGCCGGCGCTGCCGTCACACCATCGGCCGGCGCGCCCGACTTCACGCTTCCCAGCCTGGACGGCCCGAACCTCAGGCTGCAGGAGCAGCGGGGGCGCGTGGTGATGATCAACTTCTGGGCGACGTGGTGCGGACCGTGTCGTGTGGAGATGCCGCACCTCTCGAAGCTGTACGAAAAGTACCGCGGCTCCGGATTCACGGTGCTGGCCGTCAACATCGACGAAGACCCGCACAAGGCCGCGAGCCTGGCCAAGCAGCTCGGCATGCGCTTCCCCGTGCTGCTGGACACCGAGAAGAAGGTGAGCCGGCTGTACGACCTCAGCACGATGCCCTCGACGGTCCTGGTCGATCGCGACGGTCGCGTCCGCTTCGTTCATCGCGGCTACCGCGAAGGCTACGAGGACACATACGACAAGCAGATCAGGGAGTTGCTGCGCGAATGAAGCCCGTTCGTCGAAACCTGTGGACCGTGCTGCGCGGCATGCTGCTCGGTCTGGTCGCCGCAACTGCGTTGGGCGCCTGCGCGATGCCGGAGCCCTGGGTCAAGCCTTATGAACGCGAGCGACTGGCCGACCCCTTGATGAAGTTCCCGCGCGACCCGCTGTCCGCCAAGCACTTTGAGCATGTGCACGAGGTGCGAGAAGGCTCGCGCGGCGGCACGGGTGTGCAGGGGGGCGGTTGTGGTTGCAATTGAAGCTGCCGTTGGATCAGCAACGCGGCGCTGCCGGCGCGCGCTGCGAAAGCTGCAGCTCGCCCTGCTGGCAATAGGCGATCGGCGCGACGGGGCGCGACGGCTGCCGTTCGTGGCGACCGCGCACATGCTTGGTGCAATCGGCGGCCTGCTTTCGACAGGCCACGCGCACGCGGCTGAATTGCCGCAGGACCGCGCCGACCTGATGCTGCACAGTTTCGAAGGCGGTGGCGTGACCGCCTGGGGGCCGGCGCTGCTGGTGCGCAAGAGCCTCCTGAACAAGGCGTCGCTCTTTGCGACCTACTACGCCGACATCGTCAGCAACGCGTCGATCGACGTGGTCACCACTGCCAGCCCGTATGACGAAACCCGACACGAGTACGGGTTCGGCGCGGACTACGCGGTGCGCGACTCTCTGATCACCGTGGCGGGGTCGTACAGCACGGAACCCGACTACACCGCGACCGCTTTCAACATCGATGTGGCAACGGATGTCTTCTCCGGCATGACGACGGTCGGACTCGGATACACCTACGGTTCGGATGACGTCGGCAAGGTCGGCGAAGGGTTCTTCGATACGGCCAAGCACTGGCGCTATCGGCTCGGCGTGACGCAGATCCTGTCGCCGCGCTGGTACGCCAACGCAAACTTCGAGGTCGTGTCGGACGACGGCTTCCTCGGCAGTCCCTATCGCATGGCCCTCGTCTTCGGCGCTGCCGTTCCGGAACGCATGCCGCGCACGCGTACCAGCCGGACCGTCCAGTTCCGTTTGATCGGAGAGGTCGCCCCGAACTGGGCGGTGCGCGCCGAGTATCGCTACTTCTGGGACACCTGGGACATCGCGGCGCACACCTTCGGAATCGGCGCGTCGACCCGCTTCGGCGAGAAGTGGCTGGTCGACGCCTACGCGCGCGGCTATCGCCAGGACGGGGCGCTCTTCTACTCCGACAACGCGACCAGCGAAACACTCTATGTGACGCGCAACCGTCAGTTGAGCAACTACAACTCGTGGACGATCGGCACGAAGGCGACTTACGCGCTGAAGCGCGAGCCGGGCCGCTACGAGATTTTCCTGAATGGCGCGGTCGAGTTCTGGATGACCGATTACAGCGATTTCACCGATCTGCGAACGGGGAGCTTGTACTCGTACAACGCCACCGTGCTGCAGTTGTATGTGACTGCGCTTTTCTGATTTCTGAGTAAGGGACCGCAGTATGTCGAACCGCAGCCTGCTCATCGCCGCCTTCTTGGCGCTCACGGTGCTGGTGAACGCGTCGGCGCAGCCGACGTCTGCACCGGTACCTTCCAACGCACCGGCCGCCACGCCCGCGCCTGCGTCCACACCGGCGTCCACTGCCGCACCCACACCGGCCGGCAGTCTCGACGACCGCATCCAGGATGCCAAGGCCGATGTGATCCGGCTCAATCGCGACCTGATGGTGCTCGAGGAGGAACTGCTGTTCCCGGCCAATACCCAGGTCGCCATTTTCGTGTCGATGGATGTCGGCAAGATGTTCTTGCTCGACTCGGTGCGGGTGAAGCTCGACGGCAAGGACGTCGCCGGTTACCTCTACACGCCCACCGAAGTTCAGGCGCTGCATCGGGGCGGTGTGCAGCGACTCTATCTGGGAAATCTGAAGTCCGGCACGCACGAGCTCGTGGCCTTCTTCACGGGTAAGGGGCCGCATGACCGCGATTACAGACGAGGCGCCACGATCCAGATCGAGAAGGGCGCCGATCCGAAGTACATCGAGCTTCAGATCAGGGACTCCACCGGCAAGCTGCAGCCGGAATTCGAGGTCAAGGTCTGGCAGTGACGGCGGGATGGGCACGGGACCGATGAGCCGACTCACAGGACGCTGGGCGCAGGCCACGGCGCTGGCCGTCGTGTTCGCGTGCATGGCGTCGGCCGTCCATGCGCAGGCTGCGGTCGGGTCCAAGCCGGCAGGAGCCTCGCTGCCCTTCAGCTGGATGGATATGTCGAACTGGCTGAACTGGTGGCCGTGGAGCGACTCGACGCCGCCACCGCCGGCCGGCGTCGAGTCTCCGCATTACGGCGACAGCCTGTTCTACTTCTACCAGGGGCGTTACTTCACCTCGGTCACGCGACTGATGGCGTCGCAACAGCTCGGCCGCATGGTGCCGCACGACGATGAAGCCGAGATCCTGCGCGGCGGGCTGTTCCTGTCGTACGGCATGCACCGCGAAGCCGGCGAGGTATTCGCCAAACTGATCGAGCGCGGAGCGCCGCCGCCGGTGCGCGATCGCGCCTGGTACTACCTCGCCAAGATCCGCTATCAGCGAGGCCTGTATGCGGAGTCCGAGGACGCACTCGGACGCATCGACAAACCGCTGCAGGGCGCACTGGAAGAGGACCGCGCCCTGCTGCAGGCCAACGTCCTGATGGCGCGAGGCAAGTACACCGAGGCGATCAAGGTGCTGGATGTGCTCGCCAAGGGTCCGGGTGCAACGAGCTACGTCCGCTACAACCTCGGCGTGGCCCTGGTACGAAGCGGTGACCTGGCGCGCGGTACGACGTTGCTCGACCAGGTCGGCAAGCTGCCCGCCACGAGCGAGGAGTACCGAAGCCTGCGAGATAAGGCGAATGTCGCGCTCGGCTTCGCGTCGCTGCAGGAAGGCCGAAGCGAGCCGGCACGTGTCTATCTGGAACGGGTGCGACTGTCGGGGATGTACTCCAACAAGGCGCTCCTCGGCTTCGGCTGGGCCGCTGCCGCCCAGGGCCAGATGAAGTCGGCGCTGGTGCCGTGGAGTGAACTGGCCACGCGCGACCCAAGCGATGCGGCCGTCCTCGAAGCCAAGCTGGCCGTTCCATATGCATTCGCCGATCTGGGCGCGAATGCGCAGGCGCTCGATCTATACCAGGATGCCATCGCCGTGTTCGACCGCGAGAACGCCAACCTCGATCAATCCGTTGCCGCAATCCGCAGCGGCAAGCTGCTGGACGGATTGATGGCCAGCAATCCGGGCGAAGAGATGGGATGGTTCTGGAGCATCTCCGAACTGCCCGAGGGGCAGGACCTGCCACTGGGGGGTCACCTCGCCGCCCTGATGGCCACGCATCCCTTCCAGGAAGCATTCAAGAACTACCGCGATCTGCTCTACCTCTCCCGCAACCTGCAGCAGTGGCAGGAGAGCCTTGGAGTGCTGCGCGACATGCTCGCCAATCGTCGCCAGGCCTTTGCGGAGCGTTTGCCGCAGGTTCAGGAGAAGGAGCGCGCATTGAACCTCGCCGGCTTCGAGCAGCGCTTCGAGACGCTGCAGGCCGAACTGGAGCGCGTCGAACGCGACGGTGACGCGGCGGCCTTCGCCACGGCGCGCGAACGCGAACTGCAGACAAGGCTCGACCGCGTGCGTGAGGTGCTGGAAAGTGCTGGCAAGGAATCGGGGATCACACCGGCCGAACTGGCGCAGGCGCGTGAACGCTATCGGCGCACGGCCGGCGCATTGCTGTGGCAGCAGAGCGATCAGTTCGCGGCGCGCCTGTGGAATGCGAAAAAGGGCATACAGGAACTGCAGCGCAACCTGGCTCAGGCGCAACAGCGCGACGCCGCACTCGTCCTGGCGCAACGTGACGAGCCCGCACGTCTCGATGCATTTGCCGGCCGTATCGATGCGCTGTCAGCGCGCGTCGATACGATGGTTCCGCGCGTCGCGGCGCTCACGCAGGAGCAGCAGGCTGCAGTCCAGGAGCTCGCCGTGGCGGAACTCTTGCGGCAGAAGGAGCGTCTGGCGGCTTACGGGACGCAGGCGCGCTTTGCAGTGGCACAGATCGTCGACCGCGCCAGCCTCGCAAGGGAGGGTGGCCGTGCGCCCGCGAACTAGCCTGGCTGTCGTGCGTGCGACCGCCATCAGCGCGGTGTTGCTGCTCGGGGCCTGTTCGAGTCCGTTCAAGCGGACACCGCCCGAGCCGCCGACGCTGAAGTCGCTCGCGTCGCGCCAGGTGACGGTCAATCCAGATGCCGGGGTGAAGGCCAACGAAGAGGACGCGGCGCGCGCCTATCGCGACTTCCTGGCTGCGTCGCCGCGTGAGCCGCAACGGCAGGAGGCGCTGCGCCGCCTCGGCGACCTGGAGATGGACCTCGTCGACTCGCGCATGGCAACCGGCGAGACGACGGGTTCCGCCGCCGACTACAAGGCAGCCATCACCCGCTACCAGGAATTCCTGAAGACCTACCCCAACGACTCCGGCAACGACCGCGTGCTCTACCAGCTGGCGCGCGCCTACGAGCTGAGCGGCAACCTGGAGACGTCGCTCGCTACGCTCGACAAGCTGGTGCTGTTGTATCCGACGACCCGCTACCGCGACGAAGCGCAATTCCGTCGTGGCGAACTGATGTTCGCGCTGCGCGAGTATCCGAAAGCGGAGGCGGCGTACCTGGTGACGGTGCGGGGCGACAAGGGCTCGCCGTACTACGAGCGGGCGCTCTACATGCATGGCTGGTCGCAGTTCAAGCAGGCCAAGCTCGAGGATTCGCTGCAGTCATTCTTCGGCGTGCTGGACCTGAAGCTGGCCGGCCGCGGCAATGAAAGCGACCTTGAGAAAGTGCCGGGACTGACCCGCGCCGACCGGGAACTGGTCGAAGACACGTTCCGCGTAACGAGCATCTCGCTCGCCAACCTGCAGGGGCCGGCATCGATTCCGCCGTACATCAACTCCGCTGTGCGCCGCGAGTACGAGTTCCGCGTCTACCAGCAACTGGGCGAGCTCTACATCCGGCAGGACCGTGTCAAGGATGCCGCCGATACCTTCGGCGCCTTCGCGCAGCGTTCGCCGTCACACCCGGAGGCGCCGGTGCTGCAGGCGCGCGTGATCGACATCTATGCGACGGGAGGTTTTCCCACGCAGGCGCTGGAAGCGAAGAAGCAGTACGTGACTCACTATGGTGTGGGCAGCGACTACCAGCGCAGCAATCCGGAGGGCTGGTCTCGCAATGCCGAGCCGCTGGTCAAGACCCACCTGGAGGAACTGGCACGCTTCCATCATGCCGGGGCGCAGAAGTCGAAGAAGAGCGAGGACTACCAGGAGGCGGTGCGCTGGTACCGCAGCTACCTGACCTCCTTCCCGCAGGACCCGCAGGCCGCGCAGAACAATTTCCTGCTGGCCGAGCTGTTGTACGAGGATGCGCGCTATTCCGAGGCCGCGGTCGAGTACGAGAAGTCCGCCTACGGCTATCCGCAGCACGCCAAGAGCGCCGATGCCGGATACGCCGCGCTGCTCGCCTACGCGCAGCAGGAAAAGCGCCTTGCGACGCCCGACGTGCAGAAGGTCCAGCTGGCTGCGGTCGACAGCGCGCTGCGGTTCTCAAAGTCGTTCCCGCAGGACCCCCGCGGCGCGCCGGTGCTGACCAACGCTGCCGAAAAGCTGTACGCGCTGAACGACGGTCAACGCGCCAACGCGGTCGCGCGCCAGGTGCTCGCGCTGCAGCCGCCACCACCGGCGGATCAGCGGCGCGTGGCCTGGACCGTGGTGGCGCACACGTCATTCGAGAACGGTGCGTTCGTCGACGCCGAGCGTGCGTATGGCGAGGTGCTTGTGCTGACGCCGGAAAGGGATGCGGCGCGTGGTGCATTGACCGAGCGTCTGGCTGCTTCGGTCTACAAACAGGGCGAGGCGGCGCGCGAAAATGGGCAGCTGCCCGAAGCGATCGGGCACTACACGCGGGTGGCGAGCGTGGCACCGGCCTCGCCGGTGCGTGCCACCGCACAGTACGACGCCGCGGCGGCGATGCTGGCGCT
Organism: uncultured beta proteobacterium; assembly: GCA_963754065.1. Classification (GTDB taxonomy): domain Bacteria; phylum Pseudomonadota; class Gammaproteobacteria; order Burkholderiales; family Burkholderiaceae_F; genus JALORV01. The sequence goes on from CAVWFH010000015.1 coordinate 9,491, forward strand.
AAAGGATTGGGACGGTGCGGCACGCCTGCTGGAGGATTTCCGCACCCGCTATCCGAAGCATCCGTTGCAGGCCGAAGTGTCCGGCAAGCTCGCCGTCGCCTACGTGGAGAAGGGCAGTTGGACGCAGGCCGCAGCGGAATTCGAACGACTTTCGGCCGCGAACACGAATCCGCAACTGGCGCGCGCGGGGCTCTGGCAGGCAGCCGAGATGTACGAGAAGGCCGGAGCGCGCGCGCCGGCGGCACGCGCCTACGAGCGCTATGTCAAGCAGTACCCCGAGCCGCTTGAGCCCGCGCTGGAGGCGCGCTATCGCCTGGCTCGCGTCGCGCGCGAAGACGGCAATGGAGCGCGCGAACAAGCGCTGATGAAGGAAGTGCAGCGGACCGACCTGACCGCCGGCGCTGCGCGCACCGACCGCACGCGCTACCTCGGCGGCATGGCCACGCTCGCGCTGGCACAGCCGCTGGTCGACGACTACCGCAAGGTTGCGCTGGTCGAGCCGCTGAAGCGTCAGTTGAAGGTCAAGAAAGACAAGATGGAGCTGGCGCTGAAGGCGTATGCGACGGCGGCGGACTACGGCATTGCCGAGGTGTCCACGGCGGCGACATACCAGACCGCCGAGCTGTATCGGGACTTCGGCAAGGCGCTGATGACCTCCCAGCGGCCGAAGGGTCTCAAGAAGGACGAGCTCGAGCAATACAACGTGCTGCTGGAGGAGCAGGCCTTCCCGTTCGAGGAAAAGGCAATCGAGGTGCACGAGGTCAACGCCAAGCGCACCACGATCGGCATCTACGATGTCTCGGTGCGCGACAGCATCACGGCGCTCGGGCAACTGCGGCCGGCCCGCTACAACAAGGTGGAACGTGCGGAGAGGACGGTCGATGCGATTCGCTGAAGGCCTGATTCGGACCGGCTGCCTCGTCGCGGCAAGCGCCGTGCTGTCGGCGTGCGCGATGTTTGGCGACAAGTCCGCTACGCCTGACGCTGCGGCGCCTGTCGATGCAAAGACCGTTCCGGCAGCCAAGTCCGCCCAGGACACGGCCGCAACGGCGGCACCGAAACCCGAGGTGCCGGTCAGCCCGGCCGTGCAACGCGCCTTCGACAACGCGCGCCTGGCGCTTGCAGCCGGACGCGCAGCCGAGGCCGAGCGCGGATTTGTCGCGCTGACGAAGTCCAATCCGGAACTGGCAGGACCGTACGCCAACCTCGGTCTCATCCATCGCCAGGCCGGCAAGACAGCGGACGCGGTTGCGGCACTCGAGAAAGCGGTCCAGCTGAGCCCGCAACGTGCCGAGCTGCATAACCAGCTGGGCATCACCTACCGTACAGCTGGGGACTTCGCCAAGGCGAAGGCCTCATACGAACAGGCGACCACGTTGGATGCCAACTACGCGCCGGCCGTGCTGAACCTCGGCATTTTGTATGACTTGTATCTGTGGGATGGCGTACGCGCGCTTGAACTCTACGATCGCTACCTGCAGTTGACGCCCGGCGGCGACGCCCAGGTGCAGCGCTGGATCAGCGACCTGAGGAATCGCACTACCCAGAAGAACACGCCTCAACGCAAGGAGCAGGGATGAAGCGGCGCTTCTTCGGGCATCGGAGCGATTCGTTGCGCGCGACCATGGCCCTCGTGGGCGCGCTGGTCGCGAGCGGGGCCGTGGCGCAGGACCGCGCGGAAATCGATCGAACGCAGATCATCGGAAATCGCGAGCTGCCGAAGGTCCTCTACATCGTGCCCTGGAAGAAGCCATTGCCGGGGGATCTTTCCAGTCGTCCGCTGGACAGTGTGCTTGACGAGGCGCTGGCGCCGGTCGATCGCGACGTGTTCCGCCGGCAGGTGCGCTATGACGCGCTGATCCAGTCGCGCGCAGCAGAAGCAAACGGCCCGGCCACGCCCAGCGTGGCACCGGCGCCGGATAGGAAGTGAGTCAAGCAGTCATTGGAATGTTTTCGGAGATCGAGCCATGAATACCTTCAGTACCGTCGTCAAGTTCTTCCAGGACAGCGGGATGTTCATCTATCCCAGCATCCTGATCATGGCGCTCGGCCTCGCGGTAGCGATCGAGCGGTTCATCTTCCTGAACCGGGCGCGCTCGGAGAACCGCAAGATGTGGGACCAGATGCTGCCGTTGCTGCAGAACGGCAAGTTCGACAAGGCGCAGGCCGTCGCCGGCAGCGGTGACGTGGCGATCGGCAAGATCGTCACCTACGGCATCGAGCGGCTGCGGACGCCGCACCGGCGCGAGGATATCGACGCCGCGATGGAGGAGGGCATGATGGAAATCGTGCCGCGGCTGGAGAAGCGCACGCATTACATCGCGACCTTTGCCAACGTCATCACGCTGGTGGGTCTGCTCGGCACGATCATCGGCCTGATCAAGGCCTTCACTGCAGTGGCCAACGTCAACCCGGCCGAGAAGGCCGAGCTGCTGGCGGCGTCGATCTCGATCGCGATGAACAACACGGCCTTCGCCCTGATGGTCGCGATCCCGTTCCTGCTGATCCATGCATTCCTGCAGGCGCGAGCCACCGAGATCGTCGACAGCCTGGAGGCGGCGAAGATCAGCTTCCTGAACCTCGCGCAGCGCATGACCGCCGAAGTCCGGCGCGCGGCCGCCTAGCCGGTCGAGAGCCGAGGAGCACAGCATGCGCGTGCGTCGCCTGCGCCGCGAGCCCACCGGGCTCGACGTCACGGCGTTCATCAACCTGATTGTCGTGCTGGTGCCGTTCCTGCTCAGCACGGCGGTGTTCACGCACCTCTCGGTGCTCGACATGTCGTTGCCGGCACAATCGACCGGCGCACTTGAGAAGCTCTCGGCCGACAAGCTCAATCTCGAGATCGTGATCCGTGCCGATGCGATCGAGGTCGGTGACCGCATCGGCGGCCTGATCCAGAGCATTCCCAGGACGTCGGCAGGTCAGCATGACATTGCGATGCTCGGCACGGTGGCGCGGACGATCAAGGAGCGCTTCCCCGACAAGACCGATGCCACGGTTCTGCCCGAGCCCAACGTTCCCTACGACGTGCTGGTGCAGGTGATGGACGCATTACGCGCCGGACGTCAGGTGCAGGGAGCCAAGGTGGTGGAAGTGGCGCTCTTCCCCGACATCTCGATCGGCGATGCGCCGATCCGGCAGGCGGCCGCGCGATGAAACAGAGCGGGATCCAGAGGCGCGCGGCGCGCCGCAATCGCAACACGTCGTCGGTTGACCTCAACCTTGTGTCGCTGATCGACATCTTCACGATCCTGATCTTCTTCCTGCTGTTCAACATGGGCGTCGCCGAGATCCTGCCCAATTCGAAGTCGATCAAGCTGCCGGAGTCGACGGCAGAGAAGCTGCCCCGTGAGACGGTCGTCGTGATGGTCAGTCAGAATGACATCATCGTCGATGGCCGCAAGGTCGCCGCGGTGAGCGACGTCCTCAATGCCGAAAGCGATCTCATTCCGACGTTGAAGGCCGAGCTGGACGTCCTGGCCAGTCGGCAGGTGATCCGCGCCGAGAACGAAGCGACCAAGCGCGCCGTCACGATCATGGGCGACAAGGAGATCCCGTATCGCCTGCTGCGCAAGGTGATGGTCACCTGCGCGCGCGCTGATTTCACCGACGTTTCGTTCGCGGTGCAGAAGAAGGGCGGCTGATGACTGCTGCTGCAACTTATCTGCATACGCCGATCCTGGCGTGGTCCGTTTCGGCCGAGGACGAGGAGCGTTTCAAGCGCATCCTCAGACAGGTCCTTGTCGTCTGCCTGCTTGCAGCGCTCGTGATGCCGTGGTTGCCCGTGCGCGAACCCGACCGTGCGGCCGTCGAACCATTGCCACCACGGCTGGCCAAATTGCTGCTCGACCGCGAGGCGCCGCCGCCCGCACCGTTGCCGAAAGTCGATAGGCCCGTGCCGAAAGACGAGGCCAAGACTGCAACTCCGAGCGTGCCGAAGCCGGAGCCGAAAGTCGCCATCGTCGAAGCGCGCCGGCCGGAGGCCAACAAGCCGCCGGGCGAAAAACTCGAGAACGCGCGGGCTCGCGCATCCGGCGTGGGCCTGCTCGCGATGAAGAACGAACTCGCAGAAATGCATGCGGCCCCGGCCGCAGTGCAGATGAACAAGGACATCAAGCCGGGGCCGGGCGTGGGTTCCGGCGTCGGCCCGGGCGTTGGATCCGGCGTCGGACCCGGCGTGCCGACCCGTTCGCTGATTACATCGAATGCAACCGGAGGCAGCGGCGGCATCAACACCGCGGCCTACAGCCGCGACACTGGCGGCGGCGGGCTGGCTGGTCGCTCGACGACGCTGGTCGAAGGCGTCGCGGGCGGACGCGGTGGCGGCGGTCCCGGTGGTACGACACAGGGGGCCGTCGGTCGCGGCGGCGCTGGGGGAAGTGGCGCGGGCGGCACGCTGCAACGAGGCGGGAGCGGCAAGGCATCGCGCTCGATCGAAGAGATCAAGCTCGTGTTCGAACGCAACAAGGGCGCGATCTACGCGATCTACAACCGTGCGCTGCGCGAGGAACCGTCACTGCAGGGCCGGGTCGTGCTCGAACTGAAGATCGCGCCCGAAGGGCAGGTGGTCGACCTGCGCGTCGTCTCGAGCGAGCTGAAGGCGGCGGACCTCGAGCGCAAGCTCCTGGCGCGCATCAAGCAGTTTGATTTCGGCGCGAAGGACGTGGACGCCATCACGGTCACTTGGCCGGTGGATTTCCTGCCTTCCTAGCAGCGCCGCTTTCGGCTTTCGCAGCCGTCCCTTGAAGCATGTCGGGCGTCAGACTTCGAGCAACGCGGGTCGCAGGGGAAAACAGCAACGCGTCGATCGGCGCGTCACTCGACGATCAGGGCGGAGCAGTGAGTACCTGTTTAATCTTCCGTCAGAATTACTGAGTCCGCCTACGTCGCACCGCGCGCCGAGTAACCGCTTGCGGGGGTCGCCTATCGGC
>CAVWFH010000016.1:0-96338 GCA_963754065.1 uncultured beta proteobacterium
CGTCTGCCGCGATTACGCTCACCTAGCGGTCGCGTTCTGCCGCTGCATGAACATTCCCGCACGCTATTGCACGGGTTACCTCGGGGACATGGGCACCGAGCCGCCGTACGGGACAATGGACTTTGCCGGCTGGTTCGAGGCCTACCTGGGCGACCGTTGGTACACGTTCGATGCGCGCAACAACACGCCGCGCATCGGCCGCGTCCTCATCGCCCGCGGCCGCGACGCCTGCGACGTGGCGCTGTCCAGCACCTTCGGGCCGAACACGCTGGAGCGGTTCAAGGTCTGGGCCGACGAAGTGAAGGTGGCCTGAATGCGGCGCATGTTTCGCCGTTTCGCGAGGAGTCGATCGGTCAGGCGCGCCCCATGACCTATTGTGTCGGCGTCAAGCTAGAAGAAGGCCTGATCCTGGCCAGCGATTCGCGCACGCATGCGGGCGTCGATAACTACGCCAAGTTCTGCAAGATGACGGTGTTCGAGCGCGCTGGCGACCGGGTGCTGGTGCTGCTTAGTTCGGGGGGGCTGGCCGCGACTCAGGCGGTGATCAACGTCCTGCGCCAGCAGGCCGCAGCCGAACCGCCGCACATCTGGAGCGTTAGCTCGATGTTCGACGTGGCCAATCTCGTATCGGACGCGATGCGTGCCATCGAGCGCCGCGACGGGCCGTTTCTGGAAGCCAGTGACCTGAAGTTCAATGCGTCGTTCGTCCTCGGCGGCCAGATCGCCGGTGAAGACATGCGTCTGTTCCGCTTGTATGCCGAGGGCAACTTCATCGAAGCCGGAACCGATACGCCGTTCCTGCAGACCGGCGAGGCCAAGTACGGCAAGCCGATCCTCGACCTCGCGGTGACCTCGAGCGCGACGCTGGAAGACGCCACCAAGTGCGTGCTGGTGTCGTTCGACTCGACGATGATCAGCAACCTCTCGGTGGGCATGCCGATTGACCTGCTGTGTTACTCGCGGGACAGCCTGCAGGTGACGATGAGGCGCCGGTTCGAGGAAGGCGACGACTACTTCGACGCGCTGACCCAGCAGTGGCTCGAAGGCACGCGAAGGGTCTTCCATGAGTTGCCGCCACTGCTGTGGTAATTCTCGCGACGCCACGTGCGCAAGAGCCTCAGTGCTTCGCGATGGCGGCCAAGCGCCTGCTTCAGCGAATCGACGAGCGTCGTTCTCAGCCGTTCCCAGGCGGCGCCGCCCTGTTCGACAAAGCGCTGATTGACCTCGAGTTCGATCCCGACGTAGGTCGCGTCCGGATGGTGCTTGCGCAGCAATGCCGTGAGTCCGTCGGCGCGCCCCTGGTACGGATAGTTTCTTCGAAGACGCAGATCGGGTGATAGCTTTGCGAGCGCCAGCATCCAGGCTTGCGCGAAGGCTGCCTCGCCGGGACGCCGCGGGTCATAGAGCCAGGCGACATCGGCTTGCCTCAGCACGCCGTCGAGCATGGGCGTGAAGCTGTGCGACGCGACGTGGATCACGCGACTGCCAGCCGCAACTTGATGTGCGATGTCGGCTTCGACCGCCTGGCGATGCGGCCGGTAGTAGCGATCGACAATGTCCTGGCGGTGAACTCGCGACAGTGGGCGTGTCACTTCCGAGAACAGGTGCCGATGTCCGATCGACCGGTTCAGGTCGACCAGTAGCCGCGTTGTGGTGGCGGCGTGTAGCGGTGCACCGAACGCCTTTGCAATTGCACGGCCAAGTTCGAGTGTGCCGGCGTCCCAGCCGCGGTGGCTGTCGAGCAGCGCCTCGCGCCCCGAAAAGAGCGCGGCGTAGGCGCGCGGGACCACTCGTCCCCCGTGTTCACATGTGATGACAAGCCGATTCTTGCGCGTTCGTCTCAATTCCGCTCCAGCGACCCCACTTCCGAATGATCCTTGTTCTGTGGTTACGTTCGTGGACCCGGATCCCGGATTGCCGCCGCAAGACGCGGCTCCCGACGTGTCCCCTGGTGCAGGCAACAGTTCAGCATTGTCTGTCAGGCAGGGCTGCCTTGGAACCCGATGGCAATCCTCGAGCGAGATCAGCGAGTGCTGCCGCGCCGCAGGACGCCCATCAGCGCCAGCAACATGACCGCGCCCGCGAACGAAACGATCAGGGCCGACAAGCTGAAGTTGCTTTGATTGATCGTGCCCACGCCTACTAGTGGACTGAGGAACCAGCCGGCGAGCATGGCGCCGACGATGCCGACGACGACGTTCAGGACGATCCCCTGTCGTCCGTCGGTCTTCATGAAGATGCTGGCGAGCATGCCGATGATGCCGCCGGCAGCCAGCCAGATGATGAAGTTCATAGAGAGATCTCCAAGGATGAATGGTGGTTCAGGTCAGCTCATTCGCAAACTGGTGATTAACGTCCCGGTGATGGGCCTCGTCCGCACGGACTGCGAGGATGACATCACGCAATGTCGCGTCGGACGCTAGCTTCCAGTAGTCAATGGCGATCCTGGGCGCCGGAACGTTGGGGTGGGTGCCTTTGTCAACGCCAGCCAGGTATTCCGAGTAGCTGGTAACCGCTTCCTCCTCGAAGTAACCCACGACGCGATGTGCGGTCTTGGAGGAGATCAGATAAAGCAGGAAAAAGAGGTTATAAAAAACTCCCTGCGCCAGCAGAATCAGAAGTCGCTCAGCAGTTGAGGGTCGGGCAATCTGTATGAACGTCATCAGGTGCATGCGTTCGTTTTCCGCCTCCTCAAGCAGCGTTCGGATCCAGCCGCGGTCGCTTTCCAGTCGACGCAAGGCGCGCAAATGCTGCAGGGCACCGCCGACCATGCCAGGCACGGCGGCAATCGTTTCGAGCACAACCGCTCGATGGCCATACCGACGCGCGAAGACTGTGTCAGCGAAGAACCGCAGTGCCTTCGTGACGGCAAGTGCAACGCGATCGGAAAAATCCACCGGGTCGTGGTGTCGCTCGAGCTCAGGGGCATCAGTCATCGTGATGGGCAGTCACAGCTAGTTCTTCCAGAAACGGGCAAACAGCTCCAAGACGCAAAAGTCGAGCGGGAGGCGCTGCAATGGCTCGCCGGCGCGCCGCCATATGAACCGCCCTGTTTCAGCGCAGAGTATCGCTCGCCCGTTAAGACGGGTGCGGGCCGCGCGGCTCCTGGTGGCGCATCAGTCTGCGCCGTTGGCGCGCGCGGGGCATCGGCAGTCATGGGCGCTGCGGGGCTTTGAAGTCATCAGATCGTCCGCGCGATTCAGTCGGCGCTGTGACGGATGTCACCGGTGCCAGCCACCGGGACGGTGGCGCAGCGTTCGGCTCCGCAATCACCCTGACGATAGGTGCTGTCGACGCAGGCTTCAACTCTATGCGCGCATTGTCTGCGAGCGGCTTGCCAGGCTTTGCTGCCCGTTGTCGCGCCGCAAATCCAACCCGATGTGCCGGTGGGGTCGTGCGCGCCACGACGGGCCTCTCCAACATCCGTGCGGGCGGCTTATCGCCCGGCGCGGCATTGCCTCGCACGCTTGTTTCCGTCGGGGCCAGGGACGGAACAACCGCGACCGATGCCTTGGCCAGAACGTCGGGGGACACTTGCACCGCTACCCTGGAAACTCGCTGCGACTGAACGAAGGCCGTTGCCGGCACAGCGACCACGGCTCCGGGGACTCGTCGATTCGAATAGTCGACTTTGGTCACCTTTGTGTTGTTGTAGGTGTTGTTGATGACCGTGTTGTTGATGATCGTGTTGCTTTGGTTGATGTTCTGGAAGTATCGGCGGCTGGTCGGGTAAGCAGGCTGATAGACCTCGCGCGGCCCCAGCGGGAACCACGCAACGCCTTTGACGGTGCCGGTGGAAACGGACAGCTGAAAATTCTCGCCCCCGACAAACACAACGAGTGCCGGCGCGTAGTAGGCGCGAGTGCGCACAGGGCCGGGCACCCAACCCCATGTCCCGCGGAAGTTTGTCCAGCGGCCGTAGTGCGACACGGCGAAGCCCCACGGGGCGTCATCTACCCAGGTCCAACCCCAGGGGTCGATCCACTCCCAATGGCCGTCGCGGTAGGGTGCCCAGTCCGTGGCCACTGGTCCCGGGAACCAGACGTTGCCGTAGGTCGCGTTGACGCGCCAGGTACCGTTTGCATCGAGGTCCTGATAGCCGACGACGTCCTGCGATACGTAGCGGGCGGAGACCGATGTGTCGTAGCTGCGATCGCGTTTATTCGACCAGCGATCGAATGCGTCGAGGCGCGGCGTCGCGGCTTGCCGATACTCGCGCAAACCCGTTCCCATAAAGCGATAAGCCTGCCGCGAGTCGATGACAAACGCCGCGTCGTCGGCGTACACCTCGCCTCGGCCTTTGCGCACGACAATCGTGGTCGCAACGCCGTCGGGATCCACTGCGATCCGGTATTCGCCGGGCTGTCGAAGGGTAAAGGCGATATTCGGAGTGTCGACCTCCAACACCTGGTCAGGTTCGAGGTGACGCACGCGGACATTCAGTGCGCCCTGCGTCAGCTGCAGTTGAGCGATCTGATCGTCGAGATTGAGAATGGACACGCTGGTACCGCCGCTCATGCGAACCGTGGCTCCACCGATCTGGATTTCGGTCCGCGCGCCGGGCTCCGCCCAAACTCGGTCGCCGGTCGTCAGCGGCCGATTGAGCGATGCTTGTAACCAGTCGTCCTCACCGGCAGGCGAGAAACTGACCGCTCCCGACAAGTAACCGAGGCGTGCAATGCGCGCTGGCGGATCAGCGTTGGCCCAACCGCCGAAAGTCAGGGCGACGACACCCACCACGAGGACGAGCGCCCTGTGGCGGAGAGAAGTTTTAAGCAAGTCGCTTCCTTACGAATCTGCGCGTCGACCAAGTCGGTCGAACCGCTTGGGCTGCGCAGCAGCGGATCTACCCGACACCGGGTTCGGTACCGAAACGGATCCGCGCACTGTGCCGCCTTACCCCGTCTCGTCCTGCCGCGAAGATTTCAAGCACGATATGGAGGGCTGTGCCCGAGGTCTGTTCGGTAGCGCACCGATCAACTCCGGCCACACTCGTTGAAGAGACGTGCGGGTAACGCTATCAAGTAGGACAGGGCACGCCGCAGCGGAGGGCGCCCAGCGGTGAGATGCTGCGCCCGATTACACGCCAGCCAGCAGGCTCGCGTAGGTGTCTTGATCGGCCTGGTAGCAGCTGCAGGATGCCGCTTCCATCCCTGGGCGGTTGAGGATCGTCACTTCACCGCGGTGGTAACTGATCAGTTTGCGCTTCTGCAGCGCGGTGGCGGCCCGTGTGACTCCTACGCGTCGGACGCCGAGCATGAAGGCGAGAAACTCGTGCGTCACATGAAACTCGGCGTCATGCGCGCGGTCTTGCGTCATCAGCAGCCAACGGGCCAGCCGCGCCTCGACCAGGTGGAAGCGGGTGCAAGCGGCAGTCTGTGCCAGTTGACTGATCCGAACTTGCATGTACCGATGCAGCAAGGTGCGCAGCGCTGCACTCAACCCAAGTTCGCGCGCAAATGTCCGGGCGCTCATCCGCCATGCGGGACCTGCACCTTGCACCAGCGCGCGCAGTGGCGAGCGGTCCATGCCCAGGATCAGCGGCGTTCCAACCATTCCTTCGTTGCCGACCATTCCGACTTCGAGATTGGACGCTCCGTCGACCGGAATCATGAGCGAAATGAAACCTTCGGTCGGAAAGTACACGTGCGCAAGGCGCGCATTGGCCTCGTTCAGTACGGTACCGAGCTTGAGATCGACGCCATCGCAGGCTGCAATCAGCCGCCCTGATACCCGCGCCGGCAGCGCGGCGAGCAGACGGTTCGGCGGCGCAGCGCGGCGATCGGTCGACACGGGTGTCATCAAACCTCGAAGGGGCTGTGCGTGCACCCGCAGAGGTGCACGGCACTGAACAATGGCCAGACCGGCCACAAGAAACAGAATGAACGGTAGGCCGGTTCCGGTGATCTGTTTGTTCGCCAGCGCACGCACCGGGCAAGTTTTTCTGTTGCGAAGCGTGCCTTTCAACGGGGATGCGTGCGTAACACAGGCGCGGCGGCTGCGGAGCACTGGCCCGTTTGTTCCGCGTCGCGAATGTGCGGCACCGTACCGACGACCTATTCCACTTCGCCGAAAGTGCGTCTTTAGAAGTTGACATTGAATACAACCGGAGTACGAAGAATGACCAACCTTGGCAAATATCTTTCCCCGCTGTTCGTTGCTGTTGCATTGGTGTCCGTCGTGGGTTGCGCGTCCACTCCGAAACAGGAAGGGACCGGGGAGTACGTGGACGACTCAGTCATCACCGGCAAGGTGAAGACGGCCATCCTGAATGAACCCACGCTGAAGGTGGCCGAAATCAATGTCGAAACGTTCAAAGGCGTGGTCCAGTTGAGTGGATTCGTCAGTTCGCAGGCAGCGGCCACGAAAGCCGTGGAGGTGACTCGCGAAGTCGGTGGCGTGAAGTCCGTCAAGAACGACATGCGGATCAAGTAGGCGACTGCTGGACGCCGTCCGTGCATGACGCCCTACCGCACGGCCTCCATGAACGAATTGGCGCTGCTCGCGGAAAGGCAGCGGACGCGCATTCTCGAGCGGCAGCTGGCTCTGCTAAAGGCAGATCTGCGGCTGCTCGAGCGAGCGCACGCGGAAACGCATCGACGGGCCCACTTCGATGCGCTCACCGGGCTTCCCAATCGCTTTCTGCTGCTGGATCGCTTTCATCAGGCGATGGCGCACGCGACGCGGATGCGAACGAAACTCGCGTTGCTCTACCTCGACCTGAACGGCTTCAAGGCCGTCAATGACGCGCTGGGTCATACGACCGGTGACGAGTTGCTCAAACGGGTCTCTGTGCGCCTGCTGGCCTGCATCCGGGCCAGCGACACGGTGTGTCGTCACGGCGGAGACGAGTTCGTCATTCTGTTGACAGAGGTTGCGGACGACGACGGGGCACTTCTTGCCGCGGAGAAGATTCGCACACACCTGGCTATCCCCTATGTCATCGGAACGACCGCGATCCAGTTGACCACCAGTATCGGAGTGGCGGTCTATCCGATTCACGGACGCGAAATCGGAGAGCTTCTGCAGCGTTCGGACTCCGCCATGTTTCGCAACAAGGGCGACATGGCGAGCCGCCCCAGCATCTTCCACATCGACCAGACATCTGTCACCGTAACCGACGTATCCCGTCTGGGACAGGGCTGAACTGTTGGCAAAGGAAGCTGGCTCCCCGCCGGGGGAAAGATGCGGGGAGCCAATGAAAGACGACTTCGCCGGAACATTGCCCGGTGGCTCGTCGGGCACAGTGATCCGGACTACGCCGAGTGAGTTGGCTGGAAGTCCTTGTGGGTTTCTTCAAACGCCTTGATCTGCACTTCTGTTTGATCCTTGGTGATCCCGTAGGTCTCCTGGATCCGTCCCGCCAGCTGGTCACGCTTGCCGGCAATGGTGTCGAGGTTGTCATCGGTCAGCTTGCCCCACTTCTCCTTCACGTGCCCTTTGAACTGTTTCCAGTTGCCTTCAATGACGTCCCAATTCATGGTGTTTCCCTTCGTTGATGCATGGGTTGGCGAAATGGCCAACAGGATGGCATTCGATTGATCGCAGACCGCACTTAACGAAAGTGCTTCGCGCGCTGGAGTCCGAACTTTCAGAGTAGCCGCCAGCAGCATTGACGGTCAGTGCGGTGGCGCACACACAGCTACCGTGCCCGACGTCTTGAACCATTCCAGTTGCGTCGAAACCGACGAGAGGTCGAAAGGTTGGCAGCACTAAGCGCGCCAGCAGACAGACCTGGATCCCGCTCATCCATAACCTGACGCCTATCAGAACCAGTAGGAGGGCGCGTGAACCCTGCACTGGCTCAACAGAAACGGTGGTCCGCAACACGATCCTGGCAATGCTTAGTGTGTGTTTGGCCTGGCTTGCCGGGGCATCACTCCAATGACTGCCTCAACAAGGAATCAAAGTGAAAACGATCAGTTTGAAGTTAGTCGCACTTGCGGTGAGTCTTGCGTTCAGCGCCGCCGGAAATGCGCAGACCATGCCGAAGGACGACTACCAGGCCGGCAAGGACCGGATCGCTGCGGACAGCAAGGCGGCAAAAGCTGCTTGCACGTCACTGTTCGGCAACGCCCGAAGTGTTTGTGAAGCTGAAGCCAGCGGCAGCGGAAGAGTTGCCGGCGCCGAACTCGATGCCAGCTACGGACCTACGTTGAAATCGCGCAACGAGGTACGCGTCGTCAAGGCCGAGGCCGATCATGCGGTGGCCCGACAGCGATGCGAAGACCTCGCCGGCAATTCGAAGGATGTCTGCATCAAGGAAGCGGCAGCGTCAGAGACGGCTGCCAAGGCCGATGCCAAGGCACAGTTGACGACTGCCAAAGCGAAAGCCGTGGCCAATGAAAAGTCGGCCAGCGCGTTGAGTACGGCGAAGGCGCAGGCCGCAACCGCACGCGAGGAGGCCGCGACGGCCACGAACGATGCCCACTACGCGGTCGCCGTTGAAAAGTGCGATGTCTATGCGGGTGGAGCGAAGGACGTTTGCCTGGACCGTGCGAAGGTGCGCTTCGGCAAGTCGTGAGATTCGCGGCTCAATGCATTTGAAATTTCGTGAGAAAAGAATCCGAGTGATCAGAGCGCCGCGCGTGCAATTCGCCTTTAGGGGAGAGACGTGATGAAGTTCAGCAAGATAGTCAGCACTGCCCTGATCCTGGGAGTGCTGGGCGCAGGGCTTTCCGGGTGTCAGAAGAAGGAAGGCCCGGCCGAGCAGGCTGGCAAGGTCGTCGACCAAACGGTCGAGAAGGTTGGACAGCAGGTGGAAAAAGCCGGCGAGAGCATTCAGGACGCGGCCAAGGGCGACAGCAAGAAATAGTCGTCATACGGGAACCTCGCTGATTGCCTGAGCTCAGGCGGCTGGCCCTAGATCACGCTGGCGATGATATTGATGCTGAGAGCCAGCACCGCGATGTTGAACACGAACGCCAGCACACTGTGGACCAGCGTGAGCCTGCGCATATCGCGTGCTGTCACCGCGACGTCGGAAACCTGCGACGTCATACCGACCACGAACGCGTAGTAGGCGAAGTCCAGGTAGTCGGGCTCTTTCCCTCCCGGGAAAAGCAGCTCCGGCGTTGCTGTGTGTTCCCGATGCAGGATCGCGTAGTAGCGGCGCGCGTAGTGAAACGCAAAGACGGTCTGAATGAGCAGCCATGAAGAGATCAAGGCGCCGATAGTCAGCGCGAGATGCCACGCCTTGGGCCAGGTATCGAGTTCCCGGATGGTGCTGACAACAAAGCCGATCGCCACGACACTGGCGAAGGCGGCAACGACGACGAACAGGAAGATGACAAAGCCGCTCTGATCCTGGCTCAACGCGTGGTCGCGCGTCATGCCGGCGTCGGTGCTGGCGATGAGCCACCAGGCCAGGCAAAGATAGATCAGCACGCTGAGGTCCCAGCTCACGACGGCGCGTGTGTGCCACGAAATCGAATCCGGCTGCGCGATGTAGGCGACGATACCGACGGCAATCACTACCGCAAGGCGCTGCATGGCGCCGATGCGGATGATCCACGCCGACTTGCCGGTACTTGATCTGCTCATTGGGGCAGCGAAATCGTACCCGCATTGCTCACTCCCCCAGGAGTTCGGCCAGCGGGTGCAACTGTTCAACGTGCTGCGACACGACCTTGACAATGACGATGATCGGAATGCTGAGCAGCATGCCCCAGATGCCCCACAGCCATCCCCAGAACAGAAGGGACACGAAGACCGCTGCCGAGTTCATGTGAGCGATTCGGCCAGTCATCCAGGTGGTGACAACGGTTCCGACCAGTGTAGCGATCGCCACCACGGCGCTTCCGGTCAGCAGCGCCATCGAAAACGAATCGAATTGCATGAAGGCGGCCATCGCGATGGCAATCGCGGCAATCGCGGGACCCAGATAGGGAACGATGTGGAAGACACCGGCCGCCACCGCCCAGGCTCCGGCATTCTCGAGTCCGATGAAGATGAACGCGACCCAGCTCAGCAGGACGACCAGCAGATTCGTCGCTAGCAGCATCAGCATGTACTTCTGGATCGAGCCGTTGATGTCGTCGAGGATATGGACCGTAATCTTTCTCTTCGACAACGATGGCCCCGTGACCCGCACCAGCTTCCGCTTGAAGGTATCGCCGCCGAGCAACAGGAAGAACACCAGGAAGACGACCATCGCCGCCTGTCCAATGGCTCCGACCGCGCCCATCGAACCGGCCCACAGGTAGTCGCTGAGCCTGAACTTTGGCGTCTCCACAATGACGCGAGTGGCTGGCTGGCGCGGAACCACGGCGCCGCCGGCAGCATGAGTCGTCGCGGTTTCCACCTCGGTGGCAGCGTTCTGGATTTTCTGCAGGGTGTCGTTCTGGCTCTTGCGAACCCTAGCCAGCGCGGTCGAGAACTTGGTTGCCGCTTCGGGCAACTGTTCGATGATGGTCTGCATCTGGCCGCGCAGCGAGTAAGTGCATAGAACCACCGCAGTGATCACGCTTGCCATGACGACGACAGTCGCGATGACGCGTGGGATACGGATCGCTTCGAGCCAGGCGACGAGAGGGTTCAAGGTGTAGGCAATGACGATGCCAAGCAGCAGTGGCACCAGAAAGGCCTGCGCCCACGACAATGCAAACACGGTTGCAAGGGTCGCCAGTATCCCAATGGCCAGGCCGCGCGCCTCTACCGGCAATTGCGTTGCCGGCAACGTCAGGTGCGACTCGACCAACTTGGGGTCGGCGTCATCATCCGCAATCGCCGGCTTGGCGCTGGCGATGAGGGCGGGAGCGACTGCGTTGGGCATGGTGCGCCGTCAATTAGCGATTGACATGGGAGCAATCACAGCGCGCCTCCGGCGCGTCTGCTCACTTGGACTTCATCGGGCTTGATGTTGACGACAGCCGCATCGGGAAAGGCGACCAGCAGATCGGCCAATTCGTCGGCGTGCTCCTCTTCCACCGCCAGGATGCCTTCCATCATGCGTCGCGTGGTGGGATCCTTGTCGCCAAGGTACTGGATGATGTCGCGGTAGCTATCGATTGCGATGCGTTCCGCCACCAGGTCTTCCTTGATCATGCTCACCAAGGTGTCGCCCTCGACATACTCGGCATGACTGCGACCGGCGAGTCCCTCGGGCGCGAAGTCCGGCGCTCCGCCCAACTGAACGATGCGCTCCGCGATCTGGTCGGCGTGACCCTGTTCTTCGTTCGAGTGATCAAGGAACTCCTGGGCCACGCTCTGCGAATGTATTCCACGCGCCATGAAGTGATGGCGCCGATAGCGCAACACACACACGAGTTCCGTCGCAAGCGAGGCGTTGAGAAGCTTCAGCACGGCATCGCGGTCAGCCGAATATCCGGCGGTGACGGAACCGTCATCGATGTGCTCGCGTGCGCGCTTGCGCAGGGTATTGACGTCGGTCAGGTTTGAAGACTTGTGCACGGTGTGCTTTCCTGTTGTGGGATCGTCGTTGATGGATGCCTGCCTCCTGGCGGAGGGCAGGCGACATCGAACAGGTGCGATCCCGTTGGGATGTCGTTGTGGTCTTTCCGGCAATGCCCGTCTTGCAACGGTGTAGCGATGCTTCGTCACACGAAGGGAGCGCTTCGGCCATCCAGGCGTTACTTCTTGCTCTCTCCGCCTTGCTGTCCACCCTTGCCGCCGCCCTTGTCCTGCCCCTGTCCGGACTGAGGCGCAGATCCCTTTCCCTGGGACCCTTTGTTCTGACCCGTTGATTGAGGTGATTGCTCCTGGCGGTGCGCGTTAGATCCGCCCTGAATTGCATTCGAAGGAGCACCCTGCATCCGCTGCATTTGATAGTGCTGCTGCACTACGGGGTCATGCGGCTGGTACTTGTACTTCTGGCCTTGAAGTACGGGCTGCTGCTCCGGGTGCGGATATCGATTCCCGGAATACGGCTTCTGATAGGTAGGCAGCGGCGCACGAGCGGGTGCCGACCGACGATCCCAGTGGTCCCAATCGCCTCGACGCTGTTTCCATTCCTTGCCCCAGTGTTCGTCCCAGCGCGGGGGCGCATCGGCCCTCCATCCATGGAAGTACGGAGGCGGTCGGCGGTAGTAGCGCACCGGGACACGCAGTACATAGATAGGAACGACTTCCGGCGCGACGAGTCCCCACGGTCCGTTGTACCAGGAGCTCGCGTACCAGTTGTCCGACTGGTAAACCCAGTACATGCCGTCGTAGAAGAAGTAGTTGGATTCCACGCGTGGCGCGTAGTAAACGGGGTAACCCGGCACTGGAACGAGGTGCGGGTAAACGGGCAGGTTGATCCCGATGGAGACGCCTGGCAGTCCGATGCCGATGCTCACCTGGGCCATCGCCGAGGTGACCGATCCGATCATCAACCCCAACACCATCAATCCGCTACGCAATCCATGTCTCATAGTCATGCTCTCGGTTGAATCACCGGGATCGAGACATTTCAGACTCAAGGCGAAGGGAAGCGGTGTGGCAGGCTGCCAGGAACCGATTTCTAGGCGCGACCGGTGAACTCTGAGTTCGCACGGTAGGCGCAGCATTCATGGACGTCGGTGCGGCAGCGCACACATTGGAAGTGTTCACGCGTTGAGCCTGTCTGCGCTCGCAATGTGAGACCGCCTTGAAACCTCAGACCTAAGGTGCGGCACTCTTAGAAAGCGGTGGCGCACAGACCGAATCACATGGTCGACCTAATCTGCCTCTGTGGATCGTTCCGCGAACTACGCTGCGATACTCAAGAAAGTCATTTGAAGATCCGACCGTGGGGCCAACGCTGCGTTCGCTAACGCACAGACACCCTTTAACCCAATGGTCACAATGGCTTACATTGGGTGAATACGCCGCTACTGCGTAGTGGCTTTCTTCATTGTGCAGTGCCTGGCACACCTGTCGCTCCAGATCGCGGAGGCGGCAAAAGGCATTGCTACAACTTCGGGCCAGCCGTGGCCCCGCTCTCTTAGTCAGAATTCAAGGAAAACCAATGAAGACGATTCCTACAGCAGTGCTGGCCCTCACCGCTTTGCTCTCGGCAGGCAGCGCATCAGGTCAGGTCGCAAAGGCGGCACCCACGGTAGTTCCTGTAGCGCAATCCACATCCGCGAACTCTTCACATATGGGCCGGATGGACGCGCACATGAAACGCATGCAAGAACTGCACGTCAAACTGACCGACGCCAAAACGCCGGAAGAGCGTCAGAAGCTGATGGATGAACAGCGCCGTGAAATGCACGAGGGAATGGCGATGATGCAGGCGATGCCACACGATGGCTCGGCGATGGGCGGCGCTGGCGCAGGCATGAAGGGGTATACGGGCAAGCCCGTCGACCAGAAAATGCAGATGCAGATGATGGAGCGACGAATGGACATGATGCAGGCAATGATGCAGACGATGATGGATCAGCAAGGCGCTTCCGCAAGCGGCTCGATGCCGGCACCACTTAAGTAAGGCTGCAGGCGGTTCACAGGTGCCTCCTCTCCTCGACACGCAGCAGTCGACCACGCAACCGCGCCCGGGACATCGTGGATTCACGCGATCGGTCGAGTACGGTCCGGGTGGTGTGACGGAGCGCGAGCTGTGGCTCGTTCACGGCGCCGGCCACGCCTGGGCAGGTGGCAGCAGCGAGCAACCAGACACGGATCCCACCGGTCCGGACACATCGCGCGAGATGTTGCGATCCTTTCTGCAACATCAACTCAGCGCATAGGTCGAGCACCATGAAACTGCAGCGGTGACATTGGCCGAATGGTCCCTGTTCGTCGGCGCGCTGCTGGTCACGATGGTGCTGGCAGGGAGTCTGCTGGGACGGCTGCCGCTGAGCAGCGCGATGGTCTACCTGGCGCTGGGCTGGCTCCTGGGTCCCGATGCAGCGAACGTTCTGCGCCCCGATCCGTATCTGCATGCCGACGTTCTCGAACGACTCGCCGAAGTTGCATTGCTGATTTCACTCTTTGCCGTCGGCCTGCGGCTCGGCGTGCCCCTGCGCGACCGTCGCTGGCGGCTACCGCTGCGGCTAGCGTTCGTCTCGATGGCGATCATGGTGGCGCTGGTCGCCTCTATCGGTGTCTGGGTGCTCGGCCTGCCGGTGGGTGCGGCCGTGCTGCTCGGCGCCGTTCTGGCGCCCACCGATCCGGTACTGGCGTCCGGCGTGCAGTCCGACCTCGGCTCGAAACCGGAGCGGCTCGGATTCAGTCTGGCCGGTGAAGGCGGGCTGAATGACGGCGCTGCGTTCCCCTTCGTCCTGCTTGGCTTCGGGATGCTCGGCATCCATGAACTGGGTCCCGGTCTCGCCCGCTGGTGGAGCGTCGACCTCGTATGGGCGACCTTCGGAGGCCTCGGTATCGGCGGCTTGCTGGGCGCGGCGACCGGACGGCTGGTCGTCTACCTGCGCAGTCGTCATGATGAAGCGGTGGGTCTGGACGAATTCCTCGGACTCGGATTGGTCGCCATGGCTTACGGGGTCGCGCAACTCGCGCTCGCCTCCGGGTTCCTCGCGGTGTTCGCCGCTGGCCTTGCGCTGCAGCGCGTGCGTGAGCGGCCACAATCACACACTCGCCCGCTTGATGCGGCCGCGAGTTCGGAAGGGCACTCCTACGAAACGCTGGCGACCCACTCCCACCATGCGAGCGCCACCATGCGGGATTCCGTCCAGAGCTTCAACGAACAACTGGAACGCCTGGTCGAGATGGCGGTGGTCCTGATGGTAGGAGCCATGCTGGCCTACGCCAAACCATTGCCGGCGGTGTGGTGGTTCGTTCCGCTGCTGCTACTGGTGTTGCGCCCCCTGTCGGTTGTCGCTTCGACGTTGGGGGAGCGCCTTACCGCGCCGCAGTTCGCGATGATCGGCTGGTTCGGAATCCGCGGCATCGGGTCGGTCTTCTACCTTTTGCTGGCGCTGCGCCATGGTGTCGACGGAAACATCGCGGATACCCTGGTGTCACTGACGCTTTGGACGGTCGCTGCCTCGATCATTGCCCACGGCCTGACCGCCCAGCCGCTGATGCAGCGCTACCTCGTGTGGCGAAAGCAGACGACGACTCGAACGACGCTTCGAACGCCTCGACCCTGAATGCCGTTATGCGCCGCTCGCTGCGGCGGATCTAACCGGGCATCAAATCGTTGCCACCTTGCGCTGCCTGGCGCGAGAAGTCAGCGGCTGCGCGCCCGGCGCCGTGCGTTCCTTAGCGAAAGTAGCCGGGGCGACGGTCATGACCGTCGCTTCGTCAGATGCAAGAACGTTCCCGCCTTCAGCGACCAGATCGCTCACGGCCGGAGGAAGTACCTTGGGTGCGCGTTTGCGCGATATGGTTTTCATCGTTGCCTCGCCGTCCTGCTGAAGTGCGCGCGCGCTATCCGCGGAGAGTGTGATTCCAGGAATGCCTGGCCGGCGGCCGGAGCGAAGAGTCCACTCTGCGAGGCGGCATGTATGCATGCTGCGCGCTGCAGCGCTGGACGTCAGTGCGGTGGCGCACCAACCAAGAGCCGAAACGCGTAAGCTTGATTTTCAGTAGGCGACTGCGCCAAAGATCCCCCAAGGCCCAGACCCGTCTGCCGACCTGTTGGAGAGCGGTTCTTGGCTCAATCTGCTGACCCCCGTCAAAACCATCTACTCGCTTCGTTGCCTGACGCCGAGTGGGCACGCTGGCAACCTCACCTTGAGTTAGTCAACATGCCACTCGGCAAGGTGCTTTACGAATCCGGCGGCAAGCTGGCTCACGTGTACTTTCCGACGACAGCGATCGTGTCGCTGCTCTACGTCATGGAAGACGGCGCGTCGGCCGAGATTGCGGTGGTCGGACATGACGGTGTGGTCGGCGTATCGCTCTTCATGGGCGGCGAATCCACCACGAGTCGCGCGGTCGTGCAAAGTGCCGGCCATGGGTATCGATTGAAGTCCAGCCTGATGATGCAGGAGTTCAACCGGGGAGGGCCGGCCCTGCACCTGCTGCTGCGCTACACCCAGGCCCTCATTACTCAGATGGCGCAGACGGCTGTGTGCAACCGCCACCACTCACTCGATCAGCAACTGTGCCGCTGGCTCCTACTGAGCCTCGATCGCCTGCATACCGACGAACTTGTGATGACCCAGGAGCTGATCGCCAACATGCTGGGTGTGCGCCGGGAAGGCGTGACCGAGGCGGCCGGCAACTTGCAGAAGGACGGTCTCATCCGTTATCGACGTGGACGCATCGCAGTGCTCGACCGCGCTGGCCTCGAGCAGCGCACGTGCGAGTGCTATGCCGTCGTCAGGAAGGAATATGAGCGGTTGCTGCCCGCGACGATGGCAACCTGACTACGCTCGCGACCGACGACGCAGTCGGTTGCCTGAGTTCACGAGCTGCGCTACGGGATGGTGGCCGTGACCTCGACCGATGACTCGGCCTCCCGCGGC
The DNA here is from genome assembly GCA_963754065.1 of uncultured beta proteobacterium. GTDB lineage: Bacteria > Pseudomonadota > Gammaproteobacteria > Burkholderiales > Burkholderiaceae_F > JALORV01. Next base: position 16,359 of record CAVWFH010000016.1, read on the forward strand.
GCGGCCTTGCTGGTGGTGCTCGGGGACCGGCTGGCCATGAACTCTGCCAGAGCGCGCGCCGTGGGCGTTGACTTTGCCGTAAGCGCTTCGGGCGGACACTGCGCCACGATCAAGCCGCCGCCAGCACCCCCTTCAGGCCCAAGATCCATGATCCAGTCGGCCTCAGCAATGACATCGAGGTTGTGCTCGATGACGACCACCGTGTTGCCGGCATCGACGAGCCGGTGCAGCACTTGGATCAGTTTCTCGACGTCCGCCATGTGCAGGCCCACGGTCGGCTCGTCGAGCACATACAGGGTCTTCGGCGCAACCTGGCCACGCCGCGTGACATCGTCGCGAACCTTCGACAGTTCGGTGACGAGCTTGATGCGCTGGGCTTCGCCGCCGGACAGCGTCGGCGACGGCTGCCCCAGTGTCAGGTAGCCGAGCCCGACGTCCTGCAGCAGCTTCAGCGGGTGTGAGATCGAACGATGCTGCGCGAAGAAGGCCGCGGCGTCGTCAATGTCCATTCGCAGCACGTCGCCGATCGAGCGTTCGCGCCAGCGGACTGTGAGTGTTTCCTCGTTGAAGCGTGCACCGGCGCAGACGTCGCACAGCACCTTCACATCCGGCAGGAAGCTCATCTCGATCGTTCGCACGCCCTGCCCCTCGCAGGCATCGCAACGGCCGCCCGCCGTGTTGAACGAGAAGCGGCTGGCACCGTAGCCGCGCGTGCGTGCTTCCAGTGTCTCCGCGAAGAGCCGCCGGACAGCATCCCAGAATCCGACATAGGTGGCCGGGCACGACCGCGGCGTCTTGCCGATCGGCGTCTGGTCGACTTCGAGCACGCGGTCGAGCGCCTGCCAGCCTTCGATCGTCGCGCAACCCGACCATTGCTCCTTCGGCTTGCGCTGACCGACGACACCCTGCAGGTTGGCAAGCAGCACGTCGCGCGCGAGCGTGGACTTGCCGCTGCCGGACACGCCCGTCACGACCGTCAGGCGGCCGAGCGGAAAGCTGGCATCGACACGCCGCAGGTTATGCATGCGCGCATCGCTCACGGTCAGCCGGGGCGTGGCGCGAGATACCGGGCGGCGAGCGTGCAGCGGGTGTGCGAGCGGTGTCTTGAGGAACGCCCCGGTCGCGGAGTCCGGAGCGGCCATCAGGTCATCGACACTGCCCTGCGCGACGACGCGGCCACCGCGCACGCCGGCGGCCGGGCCGATGTCAATCAGGTGCGCCGCACGCCGGATCGTGTCCTCGTCATGCTCGACAACCACCAGCGTGTTGCCCTTCGCCTCGAGCTTCTGCAGCGCGTCGAGCAGGATCCGGTTGTCACGTGGATGCAGGCCGATGGTCGGCTCGTCGAGAATGTAGGCGACGCCCTGCAGGTTGGATCCGAGTTGCGCTGCCAGTCGGATCCGCTGCGCTTCGCCACCCGACAGCGTCGGTGCCGCGCGGTCGAGCGCCAGGTAGCCGAGTCCGACTTCTTCCAGGAACGATAGCCGCGAGCGGATCTCCGCCAGTGCATCGCGCGCGATCTCCGCCTCGCGGCCGCTGAGGGACAGCGCATCGAAGAATGCGCGGGAATCGGCCACGGCACCCCGGGTGAGTTCGGCGATCGACTGTCCCCGGAAGCGCACGGCCAGCGCGACCGGATTGAGGCGCGCGCCGTGACACGATTCGCACGGTGCCGCTTCACCTTCGAACCACGCGTTCCACCACACTTCTTCGCCGCTCTGCTCGGCGTCAAAGCCGCTCAGCTTGAGTCCGGTCCCGAAGCACGACGCGCACCAGCCGTGCTTGCTGTTGTAGGAGAACAGCCGCGGGTCGGGTTCGGGGAAGCTCGTGCCACACGACGGACAGGCACGCTTGGTGGAGAAACTCTTCTGTACGAGCGTAGGCCCCCAGTCGTCGCGCGCGATGGACTCCTGCAGCGACTGCAACGGTGCAATGACGGTCACGACACCGTGTCCGTGCTCGAGTGCCGTTGCCAGTGCGCCGCGCAACTGGGCTTCGTTGTCCGGTTCGACGACCAGGTCTGCCACCGGCAACTCGATCGTGTGCTCCTTGAAGCGTTCGATGCGCGGGAACTTCGCGGTCGGCAGGAATACTCCGTCGACGCGCAGGTGCGAGTGGCCACGCGCTGCGGCCCACTTGGCGAGGTCCGTGTAGACGCCCTTGCGGTTGACAACCAGCGGTGCGAGCACGCCGATGTGCTGTCCCTTCGACTCGCGCATGACCTGCGCAGCGATGGCGTCGAATGATTGAGGCGTCACCGGCACGTCGCAATCCGGACAGTGCTGCACGCCGAGCTTCACGTAGATCAGCCGCAGGAAGTGGTAGACCTCGGTCAGGGTCGCCACGGTCGACTTGCGGCCACCGCGTGACGTCCGCTGCTCGATCGCGACCGTCGGCGGAATGCCGTAGATCGCATCGACGTCGGGACGCCCGGCCGGCTGCACGATCGAACGCGCGTAGGCGTTCAGCGATTCGAGATAGCGGCGCTGCCCTTCGTTGAACAGGATATCGAAGGCCAGCGTCGACTTGCCGGAACCCGATACGCCGGTGATCACCGTGAACGTGTCGCGTGGGATGTCGACATTGATGGACTTGAGGTTATGTTCACGCGCATTGCGCACTTCGATGACGTCGCGCTGGCCCCGACGCCGTTCACTCATCAGCGTCTGCAGCGGTCGACCGACGGCGTAGTCCGCGCGCGGCTCGTTCACGCGTGTGGCGTGGCGAACGAGCGCTTCTCGGTAGGCTTTCAGCTCGCGGCCGGTATGCGAACGGGTTTCTGCGATCAGCGCATCCGGCGGACCGGCTCCCACAAGTTCTCCGCCGCTATCGCCGCCCTCCGGCCCGAGGTCGATCAGCCAGTCGGCGGCCGAGATGACGTCGAGATTGTGTTCGATGACGACCAGCGAGTGACCGGCGGCCAGCAGCTTGCGGAAGGCCCGCATCAGTTTGGCGACGTCGTCGAAGTGCAGTCCGGTGGTCGGCTCGTCGAACATGAACAGCGTCCCGCGGGTCGGGATGCGCATCCGTCCGGATGCACGGGGCGACTTGCCACCCGCGGCCTCGGCCAGGAAGCCCGCGAGCTTCAGCCGCTGCGCCTCGCCACCGGACAGTGTCGGCACCGGCTGGCCGAGGCGGACGTACTCGAGTCCTACGTCGACCAGCGGCGTCAGCACACGCGTGACTTCGGCGTCGTCACGAAAGAAGGCCAGCGCCTCGCTGACCGTCATGGCGAGCACGTCGGCGATGTTGGCGCTTCGCCCGCCTCTGGCCACCGTCACCTCGAGCGTTTCAGGCCGGAAGCGTTTGCCGTCACAGTCGGAGCATCGCAGGTACACGTCGGAGAGGAACTGCATCTCGACGTGTTCGAATCCATTGCCACCACAGGTCGGGCAGCGCCCGTCGCCCGAATTGAACGAGAACGTGCCGGCGGTGTAGTTACGCTCCTTGGCCAGGCGTGACTTAGCGAAGATGGCGCGGATGGCATCGAAGGCGCCGACGTAGCTGGCTGGGTTCGAGCGAGTGGTCTTGCCGATCGGCGACTGGTCGACGAAGGCGACGTCATCGAGCCAGTCCTCACCGAGCAGCCGGTCGTGTGCGCCCGGAGTTTCCGTGCTCTTGCCCTTTGCTTTCGCCAGCGCCGGGTACAGCACGTCCTGGATCAACGTCGACTTGCCGCTGCCCGACACGCCGGTCACGCAGACGAGCCGCTTCAGCGGAATCTCGACATCGACCGACTTCAGGTTGTGCTCGCGTACACCCTGCAGAATCAGACGCGGCGCATTCGACGGCACCGGCAGCGGTGCCGTCGCATCGACCGACTGCCGCCCCCCGAGATAACGCCCGGTCAGCGTTTCCGCGTGGGTCAGTTCATCGGGCGTGCCGTTGAAGACGATGCGGCCGCCGCGCTCACCCGGCCCAGGCCCCATGTCGATCACGCGGTCGGCGGCGAGCATCACCTGCGGATCGTGTTCGACCACCACCAGGGAATTGCCCGCGCTGCGCAGGCGGTGCATCACTTCGACCACGCGGTGCATGTCGCGCGGGTGCAATCCGATCGACGGCTCGTCGAGCACGAACAGCGTGTTGACGAGCGAGGTGCCGAGCGCTGTGGTGAGGTTTATGCGCTGGACTTCGCCGCCCGACAGCGTGCGGCTCTGCCGGTCCAGCGTCAGATAGCCTAGGCCGACGTCGACCAGGAAGGCGAGCCGCGCCCGCAGCTCGTCGAGCAGCATTTCGGTAGCTTCGTCGAGCGGGGGCGGCAGCGCGACAACATCAAAGTACGTCTTGACGCGCTCGATGGGCAGCAGCATCAGGTCGTGCAGTGACAGGCCGGGCAGGGCAGCGAGCTGCCCGGAAGACCACGACGCATGCACCGGCCGAAACCGCGTGTAGCGACCGCCGGGCGGCAGCGCCGTCTGTGCTTCTTCCTGCGCACCGACCCGCCAGAGCGTCGCATCCGGCCGCAGGCGGCTCCCCGCGCAGACGGGGCAAGGTGTGTACGAGCGATAGCGCGAGAGCAGCACACGGATGTGCATCTTGTAGGCCTTGCTCTCGAGCCACTCGAAGAAGCGCTTCGCGCCGTACCAGATGCCTGGCCAGCTCTTCTTCCAGCTCTTCCAGCCGGCACCGCCGTCGATGACCCACGACTTCTGGTCGTCGGTCAGCTCTCGGAAAGGCACGTCGAGCGGGATGCCGTCCTTCGCCGCGCACTTCTCGAGATCGCGCTGGCTCTCGATGAACGACTTCGACTGGAACGGCTTGATCGCACCCCCGCGTAGCGTCTTGCGCTCGTCGGGAATCACCAGTCCGTAGTCGACGCCGATTACGCGACCGAATCCCCGGCAGGTTTCGCAGGCGCCGAGCGGGGAGTTGAACGAGAAGGTCGACGGGTGCGGCGTCTCGTAGTGGATGTCGCAGTCGGCGCAGTGCAGGTCGGTCGAGAAGCGCCACGTCGCTTCCGCAGCGCCGGCATCGTCGAGCGCACGGACATCGACGCGGCCGCCGCCCAGCCGCAAGGAACGCTCGACCGCGTCGGCGATGCGCGAGCGCTCGGACGTGGCGCGAAAGCGGTCGGCGATGACGTCGAGCACCTTGGCGTCGGCCTGCACGCGCTCGCCGTGGACCTTGGTGTAGCCCTGGGCCTCGAGGTGCGCGCGAACCTCGTCCTCGCTGAAGTTCTTCGGCACGCGCACCGGGAAAGTGACCAGAAGGCGCGGATCGCCGGCCTTCGCTGCCCGCTCGGTGATCGTTGCGACGATCGACTCGGCCGTATCGCGTCGGACCGGCTGTGCGCAGCCACGGCAATAGAGCCGTGCTGCGCGCGCGAACAACAACTTCAAATGGTCGTTGAGCTCGGTCATCGTGCCGACCGTGCTGCGCGAGGTGCGCACCGGATTGGTCTGGTCGATCGCGATCGCGGGCGGCACGCCTTCGATGCGGTCCACCGCGGGCCGGTCCATGCGGTCGAGGAACTGCCGCGCGTAAGGTGAGAACGTCTCGACGTAGCGCCGCTGGCCCTCGGCGTAGAGCGTGTCGAACACCAGCGAACTCTTGCCGGACCCCGAGACACCGGTCACTACGACCAGTTCGCCGGTCGGGATGTCGAGGTCGAGGTTGGCGAGATTGTTCTGGCGTGCTCCGCGAATGCGGATCGCACGCCGCGTGTCAGCAGACACGGGCTTGGAGTCGTCGGCCATGGGTGGGATGGGCGCGGGCAGGAGAGCGCCGTTGTCGGGTGATGTTACTCGGGGCGAATGGCATGCCGCTTGCGCCATCGGCCATTGGGAAAGGTTGGACGGACGACATGCTCGATGCGAGGCGGATACTGTGAAAAAACACAGTATATCGTCCGGACCGAGAGCTAGCGGTGAAAGGTGATGCGGGAGAGCAAGGTCGCGGTCGGCAGGCCGCATGAACTGGGCGCGCCGCGGAAAGCGGACGCCAGCGCCAGGGAGCTAGTCCGCGCGCTTCGGCGCGGTGCTCGCGGCGTAACGGACGAAGTCGTCGAACTGGCGGGTAACCAGGCCCGGCGTCGGCCCGCGATCGACCTCGTCGCGGCGGTCGAACACCATGTCGGTGCCGACCTGGAGTCGCACCCAGCGCGGGTACGCGTACATGTAGCCGGTCAGGTGGTCGATCACCATCAGGCTGGAGCCGCCGGGCAGCAGCATCTGCATCAGCTGCATGTTGACGGCCCGCGAAACCACGACCGCGCGCGACAGCGGGTAGCCGTCGCGACGGCATTCGACGACCAGCGGTGACGACGAGCGGCGCACATGCATGTCGAACATCGGCGTGACGCCGACGTACTTCGCTGAGGAGTTGCTGGCACGGCAGCTCATGCCGTCGACTGTCTTGCCTTCGGCGTCGACGGTCTGGATGTTGACCTTCTGCGTCGGCTCACCGCTGAGCGTCGCGCAGCCCGACAGCAGGCCGAGCACGAGCGCGGCAAGCAGTGGACGGCAAAGCAGACGGATCATCGGGTGGAGCCAGTCGGTAGGGACGTCGGTTGCAGGGGAAAGTGCGGGCCAGCGTACCGGGGGCGCAAGGCCGACACCCTCCGGCGAACGGATTAGCTGGCAGCGGGCTTCAGCCCCCCCTTTCGGGGTAGGCGAGGGTCGTCCCTGATACGAATCAAGCACCTGGCGGCCCGGATCGCGGACGATCCGCGCCGGAGATGCCACCGTGAACGCGCTTCGTCTGCTTGCCCCTGCCATCGCCTTGCTGGTGCTGGCGGCGCATTTCTGGCGCGCCCAGTGGTGGCCGCTTGCTGCCGCCTGTGTCGCCCTGGTGGGCCTGCTCGTGCTGCGTCGACCGTGGGTCGCGCGCTTGGTGCAGACCGCCCTGATGCTTGGGACCATCGAGTGGCTGCGCACATTGGCGGCGCTGGCGGCAGCGCGGATGGCCCTCGGGCAGCCGTACACCCGGATGAGCCTGATCCTTGGCGCAGTCGCGCTGGCCACACTGGCCAGCGCGCTGGTGTTCCGTGCAAGTGCGCTGCGGGAGCGCTACGGCCTCGGCCGATGAAGTGCCGAGCTAGCGGCCGAGATACTTCTCGACCAGCCGGATCCAGTAGGTCGCGCCGAGCGGAATCAGCTCGTCATTGAAGTCATAGCTGGGGTTGTGCAGCATGCACGGCCCGAGCCCGTGGCCTGATGCGCGATGCGTGCCGTCTCCGTTGCCGATGAAGACATACGCGCCGGGCCGGACCTTCAGCATGAAGGCGAAGTCTTCCGAGCCCATGGTCGGCTCGATCCCGCGCACGACGTTGTCGCCGCCGACGATGTCGTCCATCACCGTGGCGGCGAACTCGGCTTCGGTCGCGTGGTTGACCGTCGGCGGGTAGTTCCACTGGAAGTCGACATGCGACTCTGCCCCATGCGCCGCCGCGGTCATCTGCACGATGCGACGCATGTGCTCCTCGACCTGCGCGGTCACCGCGTCGCTAAACGTACGCACGGTGCCGGAAATGAAGGCGCTATCCGGCACCACGTTGGTGGCGTCGCCCGCACGAATGATCGTCACCGAGAGCACCGCGGCGTCGATCGGTTTCTTGACGCGCGTGATGATGGCCTGCAGTCCGTTGACCACCTGCACGGCGACGAACACCGGGTCGACACCCAGGTGCGGCATCGCCGCGTGCGCGCCCTTGCCCCTGATCGTGATCTCGAATTCGTTGGCTGACGCCATCGCCGGGCCGGGGGCAACGCCGAACTGACCGACCTTCAGGTTCGGCCAGTTGTGCATGCCGAACACCGCATCGCACGGAAAGCGCTCGAACAGACCGTCGTCGATCATCCGCTGTGCGCCGGCGCCGCCTTCCTCGGCCGGCTGGAAGATCAGGTGCACGGACCCGTCGAAGGGCCGGGTCTCCGCCAGGTAACGGGCGGCCGCCAGCAGCATCGCCGTGTGGCCGTCGTGGCCGCAGGCATGCATTTTCCCCGCGTGGGTCGACCGATGCGCGAACTCGTTCAGTTCCTGGATCGGCAGCGCGTCCATGTCGGCGCGCAGCCCGATCGAGCGCGGAGACGTGCCATGGCGCAAAGTCCCGACCACGCCCGTGCCGCCCAGCCCGCGGGTCACGCTGATGCCCCATTCGGTGAGCTTCGCCGCAACCAGGTCACTGGTGCGACTTTCCTCGAAGCGCAGTTCGGGATGGGCGTGGATGTCGCGACGGATCTGCTGGATCTCGGCGCGGAACTGGACAACTCGGTCGATCAGTTGCATGGAAAACCTCGGGGCGGGGCATCGATCGTACTGAAGCTCGCGCCGGTGCGCACCCGGGTCACCCCGACGCAGAGCCGTCCAGGCCCTAGAATCGAATCGATCCCGCAAGGACTTCCGTGAACAAGCCATTGCCCGCCGAAGCTGTCGTGCCATCCGCCGCCGCGTTGGAGATGATCGATCGGTTGATCGCATTTCCCACGGTCAGCCGCGATTCCAACCTCGGGCTGATCGAATTCGCACGCGACTACCTCGCGCGGCTTGGGGTGAAGTCGCACCTGGTGTACGACGCCGGTCGGGGCAAGGCCAACCTGTTTGCCACTCTCGCGGGCGACCCGGACCGTGTGAAGACCGGCGGGCTCGTGTTGTCCGGTCACACCGACACGGTACCCATCGATGGCCAGGACTGGACGAGCGACCCGTTCGTGGCCGCCCATCGCAACGGTCGCATTCACGGTCGCGGCACGGCCGACATGAAGGGCTTCATCGCGATCGCGCTGGCATGGGCGCCGCGCTTTCTGGCGGCGCAGGACCGCTTGCCGCTGCACCTGTCGCTGACCTATGACGAGGAGACCACCTTTCTCGGAGTGCGCGGACTGGTGGCGGATCTGGCCGAGCGCGGCATCCGGCCGGCGGGTTGCCTGATCGGCGAGCCGACCGACATGCAGGCGATCGTGGCGCACAAGGGCAAGCGCGATTTCTGTTGCCGCGTGCGCGGGCGCGAATCGCATTCGGCGCTGACGCCGGAGGGTGTCAATGCGATCGAGTTCGCGGCGCGGCTGATCGCCTTCATCCGCAACCTGGCCGATCGCCTGTCGCGCGATGAGCCGCGCGATGCGCGCTTCGCGGTTCCGTACAGCACGCTGCAGACCGGCGTGATCAACGGCGGCATTGCAGTCAACGTGGTGCCGCGCGATTGCGAGTTCAAATTCGAGATGCGCAATCTGCCGGCGACGTCGCAGGACACACTGAGCCGGGAGATCATGGCCTTCGCCGAGCGCCATCTCGTTCCCGAGATGCGCGCCGTGGCGGCCGATTCAGGCATCGAATTCGAACTCGGCATGGACGTGCCGGCGTTCGGCATCGCGCCCGATGCGCCGCTGGTTCGCTGGGCGCAGCAGGTGGCGCGCACCGCCGAGCGCGGGGTCGGCGCGGTCGGCTTCGGCACCGAGGCGAGCATTTTCTCGGAGGCCGGCATTCCGACGGTCGTGCTGGGGCCGGGCTCGATCGAGCAGGCGCACAAGCCCGACGAATACATCAGCTACGAACAGGTCGCTGCCTGCGAGCAATTGTTCGAACGCATGATCGCCGAGCCCTGGATGCCGCAATGAAGAATCCGCAAACATCGGCCACGCGCCCGATCGCTGTCGCGATTGCGTCAGTCGCCTGTGCGCTGAGTGTTGTACTGAGCGCGGGTTGCAAGCCGAACGCTTCGGACAAGTCGGCGCCACCAGGTCCGGTGGCCAGCGAGTACGACGCAACGCCGACGGCAACCGCACCCGCCACGGCAGCGCCGGTCCCGAAAGCTCCGATGAAGGGCATCGTCGCCGGTGCCGGCGTTGATCCGAAGCGCACCGAAAGCCGAAGGCAAGCCGCCCACCCTCGACTTTGCTGTGCCGCGCACGGTGGCGGTGGGCAAGTCGGACGACGTGTCGTTCGTGATTCAGGGTGCCTCGATCGAACCGCGCAACCCCGAATCGGTGCGTCTGGTGCTGCTGGTGCGGATGAACAACCGGTCGGCCTACGGCGTCAATCTGTGGGATGCGAACTTCCGGCTGATCACGCACAACGCCGTGATCCCGGCCAACGGCGGACTCAATGTGCTGGTGGATCCGCGCAGCGATTCGATGCTGGAGCGCGTGCAGTTCGTCGTGCCGCTCACCTCGGTCCCGCGCGCGTTGAAACTCGAGCACGGTGGAGAGTCGGTGGAACTGCCACTGCGTTTTGTCTCATGAACGAGACGATCGTCCGGGCGGCCTGTCCGCACGATTGTCCCGACACCTGCGCGATGCTGGTGACGGTAAAGCACGACCAGGGGAAACGCGTCGCGATCAAGGTGGCCGGGGACCCAACGCACCCGACCACTGCCGGCACGCTGTGCACCAAGGTCAGCCGTTACCTCGAGCGCACCTACCATCCTGATCGCCTGCTGCATCCGCTCAGGCGCGTCGGGCGCAAGGGCGAAGGACGCTTCGAGCGCGTCAGCTGGGACGAGGCGCTGGATGAGATCGCGACGCGTCTGAAAGCAATTGCCGCGATCGATCCGCAGCGCGTCGTCCCCTACAGCTATGCCGGCACGATGGGCATGGTCCAGGGCGAAGCGATGGCAGGCCGCTTCTTTCACAAGCTCGGCGCGAGTTTTCTGGATCGAACGATCTGCGCCACCGCTGGCGGCGAAGCGCTCACTGCCACGATCGGCACGCGCGACGGCACCGACATCGAGCAGTTCCAGAACGCGAAGCTGATCGTGTTCTGGGGAACGAATGCGATCGCGTCCAATTTGCACCTGTGGAGTCGCGCGCAGGAAGCGAAGCGCAATGGCGCGAAACTGATCGCCATCGATCCCTACCGTTCGCTGACGGCCGAAAAATGCCACCAGCACATCGCGCTGCTTCCCGGCACCGACGGCGCCTTTGCGCTCGGCGTCATGCATGTGCTGATCCGCGAGGGCTGGCTCGACCGTGACTACATCGAGCGCTACACGCTGGGTTTCGATGCGCTGGCCGAGCGGGCACGCGAGTTCGAGCCGGCCCGCGTCGCTTCGATCTGCGGCATCAGTGCAGAAGAAATCGAGCAGTTCGCACGCGACTACTGGGAGATCCGCCCGGCAGCGATTCGCCTCAATTACGGCATGCAGCGCGCGGCCGGCGGCGGCAACGCGGTGCGGGCGGTGGCCTGCCTGCCCGCGCTCGCGGGCCACTGGCGTGATCCCGCCGGAGGGGTGCTGCTGTCGACCAGCGGCAACTACCCGGTCGATGCAGCGCGACTCTACCGTCCCGAGCTCCTGGATGGCCGCACGCCGCGCACGATCAACATGTCAACGATCGGCCACGACCTGCTGCACGCCGATCCGCCGATCGATGCGCTGATCGTCTACAACAGCAACCCGGTCGCCGTCGCGCCGCAGTCGCGCGAAGTCGCGGTCGGCTTCGCGCGCGAGGATCTCTTCACCGTCGTGCTCGAACAGTTCCAGACCGATACTGCCGACTACGCCGACTTCGTGCTGCCCGCGACGACGCAGCTCGAGCATATCGACGTGCACAAGTCGTACGGCCATCTTTACCTGCTGGCCAACAATCCCGCTATCGATCCGCTCGGCGAGGCGTTGCCGAACAGCGAGATCTTCCGTCGCCTGGCCACGAAAATGGGCTTCGCCGAGCCGGCGTTCCGCGAAACCGACGACGAGTTGGCAGCGCAGGCCTTCGCCCCGCACGGTCCGACGGCGAAGTTCAACTGGCCGCGGCTGAAGCAGGCTGGCTGGGAGCGGCTCGACCTTCCCTCGCGCCATGCGCCGTTCGCCGCAGGCAACTTCCCGACACCCTCGGGCAAGTGCGAGTTCCGTTCCGAATCGCTCGCGCGCATCGGCGTCGATCCGCTGCCGGCCTACGTTCCACCCAACGAAGGCCCGACCTCAAACCCGGCGCTCGCTGCCCGGTTCCCGCTGGCGATGATCTCGCCGCCGGCGCGCAACTTCCTCAATTCGAGTTTCGTCAATGTCACCAGCCTGCGTGCGACCGAAGGCGAACCGTCGCTCGAGGTCCACCCCGTTGATGCGGCCGAGCGGAACATCGCCGACGGCGACACGGTGCGCGTGTTCAACGATCGCGGATCGTTCGAACTGCGCGCCCGCGTGACCGACCGGGCGCGCCGTGGCTGCGTCGTGGCGCTGTCGATCTGGTGGAAGAAGCTCGCCACCGACGGGCGCAACGCCAACGAGGTCACGAGCCCCGCGCTGACCGACATCGGGCGCGCCCCGACCTTTTACGACTGCCTGGTCCAGGTCGAGCGCACGCACTGACGATCCCGTTTGCGTCATGGCGCGGTCGGATAGATCGTCGACAATGAAACTGTTGATACTGGCGTGAAGATCCGTCCGATGGTGCGCGAGGGACGTTCACTGTTCGAACTGCCGAGCTCGTCGGCGTATGACCCGGCGCGATGGGCCGAGGCCGCCTTCGACGTCTGGCAGGGCTCGTACCTCTCGCGCAGTGCGATCGCGCACGCGGCCGAGCGCCGCACGCGCGCGCTGGTCGACTATGCACGCGCCGCCTCGCCGTTCTACGCGCGGCGCTACCGACGCCTGCCCTTGGCCGGGGTCCCCCTTGCCGACCTTCCGACCGTCACCAAGCGCGAACTGATGGATGACTTCGATGCCGTCGTCACGCAGGACGGCGTGACGCGCCGAGCGGTGGAGGACTTCATTGCCGAGCCTGAGCGCATCGGGCACGTGCTGAACGGCCGTTTCGGTGTCTGGACCAGTTCTGGCACCACCGGCATGCCCGGCTACTTCGTCCACGATCCGGATGCGATGGCCGTGTACGACGCGCTCGAGGGGCAGCGCTTCCGCGGCGTGCGCTCGCCCACGGATCTCGTGCGGCAGCTGATGGAGGGCGATCGCTATGCGATGGTGGCTGCGACCGACGGGCACTACGCGGGGGTCGCGACGGTTGAGCGGATGCGCCACTGGGCACCGTGGATGGCCGATGCCGTTCGTGCGTTTGCCTTGTTGCAGCCGTGCTCGCAACTGGTGCTGCAGCTGAATGCGTATAGGCCGACGATACTGGCCACGTATCCCACGGCCGCAGAGATGCTGGCCGAGGAGCAGGAGGCTGGGCGGTTGCGATTGCGGCCGCGCGAAATCTGGACCGGCGGCGAGGTGCTGTCGGAACCGACGCGACTACGCGTGCAGCGGGCCTTCGGCTGCCGTGTGCGCAGCGCATACGGCGCCTCGGAGTTCCTGCCGATCGCCTGGGATTGCCTGCACCGCCGGCTGCACGTCAATGCCGACTGGGTCGTGCTGGAACCGGTCGACCGGCAGGGCCGGCCGGTCGAGCCCGGCACGCGTTCGCATTCGGTGCTGCTGACCAATCTGGCGAACCGCGTGCAGCCGCTGATCCGTTACGACCTCGGTGACTCGGTGACCGTGCATCCGGACCGCTGCCCGTGCGGCAGCCACTTTCCGTCGGTGTCGGTCGAGGGCCGCTGCGACGACACGCTGCGGCTGCCCGGTCGGCGCGGCGGCGAAGTCACGCTGGTTCCGCTGGCGCTTGAAACGGTGCTGGAGGAGGGTGCCGGCGCCCATGAGTTCCAGGTCGTGCAGCGCGCGGACGGCGCCCTCACGATTCATCTCGGGGCGCAGGACCAGCGACGCCGCGGGCCGGTCCGCGCCGCGCTGCGCCGGTACTTCGAGACCTGTGACGTCGGCCCGGTGGAAATCCTGATCTCGCGCCGCGGCCCGATGCGAGATCCGGCCAGCGGCAAGCTGCGCCGGGTCATCTGTCGGCTGGCGCACTGAGGGATTTCGCGGCCGATTGCGGGTTGGGCACAATCCGCAGCATGTCCTTGCGCGCTCCCTTTGCCTGGTTCCGTCGTCACCCCGTGCTGTGGCTCGTCGGCGCGGCCCTGCTGCTGGTGGGGCTGGGTGCCGGCTGTTCGTCGCTCGGTTACTACGCGCAGTCAATCCAGGGTCATATGGCTGTGATGGAAGCGGCGCGGCCAATTCCCGAAGTCATCGACGATCCGAACGCCGCGGCGCCGCTCAAGCAACGCCTCGAGCGTGTGCAGCAGATCCGCGCCTTTGCGTCGTCCGACCTGGGACTCCCCGACAACGGCAGTTACACGCGTTATGCCGACCTGAAGCGCCCGTATGTGGTGTGGAACGTGTTCGCCACGCCGGAACTGTCGCTGCAGCTCAAGCAGTGGTGCTACCCGGTCGTGGGCTGCGCGGGGTATCGGGGCTACTTTGACCCGGCGGCGGCCGACGCGGCAGCGGCCGAATTGCGTGCAACGGGCCTCGAGGTCAACGTCGCCGGGGTGCCGGCCTATTCAACGCTGGGATGGTTCTCCGATCCGCTGCTCAATACCTTCATCGGCGGCAGCGAGGGCCAGGTGGCCGGGTTGGTCTTCCATGAACTGGCGCATCAGGTCGTATTCGTCGGTGGCGACACGACCTTCAACGAGTCCTTTGCGACTGCGATCGAGCGCGAGGGCGTAAAGCGCTGGTTGAATGCGAGGGGTGACGACGCCGCGCGCCGGACCTACGCCGAGTTCGCGCTGCGCCGCGCGCAGTTTCTGGATCTCCTGCTGAAGTACCGCAACCTGCTGCAGGAGAATTACTCGAGCGACGTTCCGGACGACGTCAAACGCGCGCGCAAGCGGCAACTGTTTGCGGAACTGAAGCAGGAGTACGCGCGGCTGAAGGAAAGCTGGGGCGGGTTTGCCGGCTACGACCGCTACTTTGCGCAGGACCTGACCAATGCCCATCTGGCGGCCGTCGGGGCCTACAACGATCTCGTGCCCGCATTCGATGCACTGCTGGCGCAGTCGAACGGGAACATGCCGGCGTTCTATTCCGAAGTGAAGCGCATCGCCGCGTTGCCCAAGGCCGAACGCGATGCCGCGCTGATCCGGCTGCAGGCGGTCTCCCGCTAGCGAGCCCTCGGCTCGTGGAAGCGAGCAGCTATGATCCGATCGAGGTTGCCGTCCGGCGGGCGGCACGACCCATTCCAATAAGACGCCGCGTGCGACGTGCGACACAAGGAGACGTAGGATGGACCGGTTCTGGCTGAAGAATTATCCGAAGGGCGTTCCCGCCGACATCGACTATCACCAGTACAAGTCGCTGGTGCAGCTGCTGGAAGAAGCATTCAAGAAGTACAGCGGACAACCGGCCTACAGCTGCATGGGCAAGTCCCTGACCTTCGGGGACCTCGACATCCAGTCGGCGGCGATCGGCGCCTGGCTGCAGAGCCGGGGATTCACCAAGGGCAAGCGCGTGGCCATCATGATGCCGAACGTGCTGCAGTATCCGGTCGTGCTGGCCGGTGTTCTGCGCGCGGGCTGCACGGTCGTCAATGTCAATCCGCTGTATACGCCGAGGGAACTCGAGCACCAGCTCAAGGACTCCGGTGCCGAGGCGATCTTCATTCTCGAGAACTTCGCGACGACGCTGCAGCAGGTGGCCGACAAGGTTCCGACCAAGACAGTCGTCGTCTGCGCCATGGGCGACATGCTGGGCTTCGCCAAGGGCCTGCTGGTCAATTTCGTCGTACGCAACGTCAAGAAGATGGTGCCCGAGTACACGCTCGCCAACTCGTTGCGCTGGAACGAGGTGCTCGCCGACGGACTGCGCATGTCGCTGAAGCCAGTCGACGTTACGCTGAATGACACGGCGTTCCTGCAGTACACCGGCGGCACGACTGGTGTGAGCAAGGGCGCCCAGCTGCTGCACAAGAACATCGTCGCCAACGTGCTGCAGTCCGAGACCTGGTACCAGCCCGCACTGAAGAAGCTCAAGCCGGGTGAACAGCTGACCGTCATCACCGCGCTGCCGCTGTATCACATCTTTGCGCTGACGGCGTGTGCGATGCTGTCCGCGCGCGTCGGCGGTCATTGCGTGCTGATCCCGAATCCACGCGACATTCCGGGTTTCGTCAAGGAACTTCAGAAGACCACATTCCACGTCTTTCCGGCGGTCAACACGCTGTTCAATGGTCTGCTGAACAACGAGGACTTCCGCAAGCTCAATTTCTCGCGTCTGCTGGTCTCGCTCGGCGGTGGCATGGCCGTGCAGCAGGCGGTGGCGGAGAAGTGGCTCAAGCTCACCGGTTGCCCGATCTGCGAGGCCTATGGACTGTCCGAAACCTCGCCCGGCGCCACCTGCAACCCCACGGACACCGACCGCTACACTGGCTCGATCGGATTGCCGATGCCATCGACCGAGATTGCGATCCTCGACGATGCTGGCAAGCCGCTCCCGAACGGCTCGGTCGGAGAAATCGCGATCCGCGGCCCGCAGGTGATGGTGGGCTACTGGAATCGGCCCGATGAGACGGCCAAGGTCATGACGCCCGACGGCTTCTTCAAGACCGGTGACATTGGCGTGATGGACTCCGAGGGCTACACGAAGATCGTCGACCGCAAGAAGGACATGATCCTGGTCTCGGGCTTCAACGTGTATCCGAACGAGGTCGAGGGCGTGGTCGCCGGGCACCCCGGTGTGCTCGAGTGTGCCGCGGTGGGTGTGCCCGACGAAAACTCCGGCGAGGCGGTGAAGCTGTTCGTGGTCAAGAGGGACCCGGCGCTCACCGAGAAGGAAATCATGGAGTACTGCAAGGAACAGCTGACCGGCTATAAGAAGCCGAAGTACATCGAGTTCCGCAGTGACCTGCCGAAGACCAACGTCGGCAAGATCCTGCGCCGCGAGTTGCGGGACGAAAAGAAGGCGGCCTGAGCTCGAGGTCGCACAAGCGAAGGCCGCCACGGGCGGCCTTCTTTGTTGGTGCATATCCCTGACAGCGTGCCTCCGGCGCGCTGGAAACGTTTGATTCACCCCTGCTTGAGGAGGCACCGATGAAAGAACGAGAGAAAAAGGAACGCCGCGGCCCGCCCACGGGCACGCGGACCGGCCCTCGGGCCCGTGCGGCCCAGGCGCGCACGTTCGGTGATCCGTTCAAGCGGGCCGAGCGACCGGCGCGCGGCGAAGCACCGCGCGAGCGCATGCATGCTCCGGTGTCGGGAGCGATCCGGCTCGATCCGGACGTCGCGCGCGTCTTTCGCGATTCCGAGTCGGTGAACGAAGCGCTGCGCATGGTGATTCGGCTGGCGAAGTTGGGCAGTGGTCGCCCGCCCGGTCCGCCGCGCGATCGTCCGCCGGCCTTTCGTGAGCGCTCTCCCGGACCGCCGCGCCGCACCGAACGGGGTGATCGCCCGCAGGGGCCACGCAAGCCGCGCTTCGAGGAGTAGCGTCGCTATTTCGCGACGCGCAAGCAATCACTCCGTTGCGGCAGGACAAGTCTCTATCCCGTGATCATGCGGCTGCAGGGAATTGACGCCGCATTTGCGTGAATCTTCGGGTTTGCGACGCGGTTCGAATTGGCCTACCTTTTTCGTGGGGGCTGCAGCGGCGTTGCGGAGGTGGGCATGAAGCACTGGCGGATCGGCGGACTGGCATTGATGCTGACAACCGGCTCGGCCCTGGCACAGCTGCAGGGCCCCGGGTTGAGCGTGCCGCTCGACATGGAGCATGCGGTCGAACTGAGTCCGGGCATCGGACTGCGCGGCTGGATCGGCGGCCGCCCCGGACTGCTGGCCAGCGACGGCCTGGTCGCGAGTTCGATGGTTCTGGCCGACTGGCATCCCTTGGCCAACGGATTTCGACTGTCCGGCGGAGTCGCCTACGGTTCGCTGCGACTTGAACCCTTGGCGACCTCGGGGTTGGGATCGGAGCGGTACCTGCGCGATCTGGGATCGAGTGCTGCGGGTCTGGATCCCCGTTCATGGCTGGCGCGCGGCAATCCCTACCTCGGCCTGGGCTGGGGCCAGGACATCGGCTCACGCAGCCGTCTGTACTTCAGCGCCGATCTTGGGGTGATGTATCAGCGCAGCAGCCTGTCGACCTGGGGCTGCCCGGCGGGTATCCCGACCGCGCTCTGCGGACCGGATGTGCGCTCGCTGGATGCCTCTTCCGGTCTGGACGACGCGCGCTTCGCGCCGATGATGTCGCTCGGCGTCGGTCTGCGCTTCTGAACTGATTCGTCCGAACGCGGTCAGCCGGCGAGGCTGCCGAACGCGGTGCGTTCGCCTTCGACGAGCGCACGACGCAGGCTGCGGTAAAGCTGGGACACGTCGAAGGTCTCGCCAGACTTCGCGCGCAGGCGGATGTTCATCGCGTCGGCGCGAGCGCGCACTTTCAAAGACTCGAGCTTGGCGCGGTCGAACAGGCGCTCGTCACCGTCGGCCGAGCCACTGAAGGCCGCCAAAACCGCATGCTGACGGCCGCCGAGACCGCTGAACTGGATCTCGACCTCGTTGTTCCGCTCTCTCACTCGCATCAGCATGACCGCCTCCGCAACGCATTTTCCGCGCGCAATGTGACAGTGGGATTGTTGTGCCACATCGACAATCCGCCGTATGGCGGATTAGGCAAGTCGCGTGCCGACTATTCGACGCGACGAAGGCCTCAAGTCCTTGACTGCTGCGGTGCAATGGTGGCGAGCTGGCGATCGTGCAGTCCGGACAGCGTGAGCAGGGCCGTGATCGAACCGATCATGGCCAGGAACATGTCGGACTGGGTGTCCCACTGATCGCCCTGCGTGCCGAGGAACTCGTCGGCCCCCTGGCCCATGGCCAGCGCGGCCCACCACTCGATTAACTCATAGGCTGCGCTGATGGCGAGCGCAACACACACGCACAGGAAGGCCAGCATGCGACGGCCGCGCACGTAGCCGCCGCGCACGAGGATCTCGCGGGCGATCATGGTTGGCACGAAGCCCTGCATGAAGTGACCGAGCTTGTCGTACGGATTACGTAACAGACCGAAGGACTCCTGTACCCAATGCCCGAGCGGGACTCGCGCGTAGGTGTAAGCCCCTCCCAGGATCAGTACCAGCGCGTGCGCGCAGATCAGCACGTACAGCAACGTGGTCAGCGGATAGCGCTCGCGCGTGGCCAGCAGCAGCGGGATGGCAAACAGCACCGGCGCGACTTCCATGAACCACGTGATTCGGTCGTACGGCCGCCAGCCCGACACGGCCAGTGCGATGATCGTGACCATGAGCAGTGCGGTGAGCAGCGGCGTGCGGCGGTTGGAGGTCATCATGCGGTGGCGCGGTGGGCGGTTCCTGATTATCGCTGTCGGCGTGGCGTGGTACACGGTTGCCGCCGCGGCACAGAAGCTGCCGGCGCTCGACGCGCACGGCGACCGCATCACGGTGTCCGGGCTGTCTTCCGGGGCGTTCATGGCGGTGCAACTGGCGGTCGCGCACTCCGCTCGAGTCAACGGTGTCGGCGTCTTTGCCGGAGGCCCGTACTACTGCGTCGGCATCAATCCGACCCGTGCGCAAGGTGTCTGCATGCAGGGCAGTCCGGGTGCCGGCAGCTCGATCAAGGATGCCGAACGACTGGCGAGCCTGCGATTGATCGATTCAACGCAGAACCTGCGCGGCATGCGCGCCTGGCTCCTTGCCGGCGAGGCCGACAGCCGGGTGGTCACGCCGGTGGTGCGTGCGAACTACGAATTCTTCGCCCACTACAACAGCGCCGGGGCGCAGTTCAGGTTGCAGCCCGGGCTGGGACATGGCCTGCCGACTCCGACGCAGGGTGTCGCATGCAATGCCAGCGAGAGTCCGTACATCAACCGGTGTGGCGTCGATCTCGTCGGCGAGATGCTCACCTCACTGCATCCGGGTGCGGGAACAGTTCCAGGCCCGGGCCTGGGCCCGTCGCAGGGACGCATCGTGGCATTCGGCCAGGCCGAGTTCGTGCCGACGTGGCGACGCTGGTGGTCGATGTCGTCGTTCGGCCCGACCGGTTACGCCTTCGTGCCTTCCCAGTGCGAGAAGAACACAAAGTGCCGCGTGCATGTGGCCCTGCACGGGTGCAAGCAGGATGTGACGGCGATCGGCGAGGTCTTCGTGCGTGATGCCGGCTACAACGCCTGGGCGGTGGCGCATGACGTGATCGTGCTTTATCCGCAGGCTCAGGCCAGCCAGCCCAGCATGGTGGCGTGGTGGCTGCCATTCAACCCGAACGGCTGCTGGGACTGGTGGGGCTACACGGGCACTGACTACGCTGTGAAGACGGGTGTGCAGATCCAGGCCATCATGGCGATGATCGATCGCCTGGCGCAGCCGCGTTGACGGCGACCGCAGCCTCGGCCGCGGTCAGCGTGGCGAGCAATTTCATGACTTCGTCGACCAGCGAAGCGCTTTGGGCTACCAGTGCTTTGCCGTTGGCCACGAACGCGTATCGTGCGATCAGCTCTTGTGCGGAAGGAGGCAATTCGCGCTCGACATAGCGCCAGCCAAAGTCAAAGCGATCCGGACGATGCTGCATGCCGAGCAGTTCGATCAGCGCGCGCACGAGGACCTGATAGAAACCATACGCCTCGAGCGCGTGGCCGCGCTCCAGTTCCTTGTCCACCAGCATTGCATAAACCGGGACGGCGCCGTGCAGCTGCGCGAGCCGATGTGCACGCCGTCGCGCCAGTGACTCTCCGTCGATCGGCCGCGACGTCAGTGCGGCATCGCGGTCGAACCAGACGATCATCTCGCCGTGCCGCTCCTGTTCGAGGAAGGTGACAATGCCCGCCGGTGTGATCACCGAGCAGTCGACCGCAAAATGGCGCGGCGCGTCGGCGAGAAAGTAGAACCGCTGCACCATGTCGGGAAAGCTTGGTGGCTCGACGCGCCAGGTGTGGGTGATCGGCGCGATCGTACGGAGCGCTTCTTCGACGAGCGCAAAGATCGCTTCCGCGCCGGCGACCGGCGCCACGATCATCAAGTCGAGATCGGAAAACTCGTCGGCCCGGCCGCGGGCGGCCGCGCCGCTTTCGCCGATCGCGGCAATCGCCGGGTCGTCGCGCAACATCGCGACGATCGTCGCCGCGACGCGTTCACGATAGGCGGCTGCGGTTCCGCCCACATTGAAAGTGGTCGCGATGAGCCCGCCAGTTCTCAGTGGAGCCTCTGCGCTGCGGCGCGAGCTGGCTTGGGGCGGCCCGGCGCTGCGCTCAGTCGACCTTGGCGTTGGAGAACTTCACGACGCGCGTCCACTTGTCGGTCTCGGCCCGGATGAACGCCGCGAACTGCTCGGGCGTGTTGCCGCCGGGATCGGCGCCCTGCGCGAGGAAGCGCTCGCGCACTTCGGGCAGCGCCAGGGCCTTCGCGACGTCGGCCTGGACCTTGTCGACGATGGCGCGGGGAGTGCCGGCCGGTGCGAACAGGCCGAACCAGGAGCTGGCGTCGAAGCCCTTCAGCCCGGCCGCTTCTTCGATCGTCGGTACGTTCGGCAGGGCCGGCGAGCGGGTGCGCGAGGTGACCGCCAATGCTTTCAACCGGCCGCTCTTGATGTGCGGCAGCGCTGACGGCAGATTGTCGAACATGACGCTCATGTTGCCGGCGATCAGGTCGGTGATGGCAGGCGCCGACCCGCGATACGGAAAGTGCACCATGTAGACGCCAGTGACCGTCTTGAACAGTTCGCCCGACAGGTGGATCGAGGTGCCGTTGCCGCTCGAGGCCATGTTGAGCTGGCCCGGCCGGGCTTTTGCATACTCGATGAACTCGGCGACGGTGTTCACCGGCAGCTTGGAATTGACCACCATCACGTTGGGAACGCCCGCGGCGAGCGTGATCGGAACGAAGTCCTTCGCCGGATCGAACGGCATCTTCGCGCCGCTCTGAGCGAACAGCGCCGCGTTGATGGCATGGGTCCCGACGGTGCCCATCAGCAAGGTGTAGCCATCGGGGGCGCTCTTCGCGACCAGGTCGGCCCCGATGTTGCCGCCGGCGCCCGGACGGTTTTCGATGACGACCGGGTGCTGCCACATGCGCTGCAATTCGACGCCGAGCGAACGCGCCACGATGTCGGTCGTACCTCCGGGCGGGAAAGGCACGACGATGCGTACCGCCTTGGTCGGCCACGTCTGGGCCTGGGCGGGAGTAAGCGCGATCACCGCGAAAGCGGCGACGGCCAGCAGGCGTCCGAACATGAGGTCTCCTTTGATCTAGGTTGTGCGCCAAGTCTGCCGTGTGCGATGGCGTTCGTCTATGCTGGCCGCAGCAGAGGGATCTCGGTGACGGCGACACAACGACACGGCCAGGGCTACGTGCTGGCGCTCGACCAGGGCACGACGAGTTCGCGCGCCATCGTCTTCGATCAGAACGGGCGGATCGTGGCGTCGGCTCAGAAGGAGTTCCGCCAGATTTATCCGCAGCCCGGCTGGGTCGAGCACGATGTCGGCGAGATCTGGTCGACGCAGCTGGCCTGTGCGCAGTCGGCGCTGCGGCAGGCCGGGATCCCGGCGCGGGACGTGGCGGGACATCGGCATCACCAACCAGCGCGAGACGACGGTGCTGTGGGACCGCTCCTCCGGCGTGCCGGTTGCCAATGCCATCGTCTGGCAGGACCGGCGTACCGCCGAGCACTGCGCGGCGCTGCGCGAACGCGGCGTCGAGGAGCGGCTGCGGGCGAAGACGGGCCTGGTGCTGGACCCGTACTTTTCCGCGACCAAGATCGCGTGGCTGCTCGACCACGTGCCCGGCGCCCGCGCGCGTGCCGAGCGCGGCGAACTGGCGGTCGGCACGATCGACAGCTGGCTCATCTGGAACCTGACCGGGGGCACGGTCCACGTCACCGACGTCAGCAATGCGTCGCGCACGCTGCTGGTCGATCTCGCCACGCTCGAGTGGGACGACGAACTGCTGCAACTCTTCAACGTGCCGCGCGCGGTGCTGCCGCGGATCACATCGTCGAGCGAGATCGTCGGAGCAACGCAGCCCGAACTCTTCGGAGCGCCGATTGCGATCGCCGGCAACGCCGGCGACCAGCAGGCTGCCACCTTCGGCCAGGCCTGCTTTGCTCCGGGCATGGCAAAGAACACCTACGGCACCGGCGCCTTCATGCTGATGAATGTCGGTGACGCGCCGCAGGTATCGTCCAACCGGTTGCTTTCGACGGCGGGCTGGCGCACCGGGGCGGGTCCGGTGCCACCTACATGCTCGAAGGCAGTGTCTTCGTCGCCGGCGCCGTGGTGCAGTGGCTGCGTGACGGGCTGGGACTCATCGAGCGATCCGAGCATGTCGAAGCCCTCGCGCGACAGGCAAGCGACAACGGTGGTGTGTACCTGGTGCCGGCCTTCGTCGGACTCGGCGCACCGCATTGGGACCCCGACGCGCGCGGCCTGGTGATCGGCGTGACGCGTGGCACCTCGCGCGCGCACGTGGCACGCGCTGCGCTCGAATCGATCGCATTCCAGTCGGCCGATGTGCTGACCGCAATGCAGGGCGACGCCCACCGACCGCTGACCGAACTGCGTGTGGACGGCGGCGCGGCGCGCAACGATCTCTTGATGCAGTTCCAGGCCGATCTCATGGGTGTGCCGGTGGTCCGCCCCGAAGTCACGGAAACAACGGCCCTCGGTGCGGCCTACCTGGCCGGGCTGGCGACTGGTGTGTGGTCGGCGACCGACGAACTGACGAACCTGTGGCGCGCCGAGCGCCGCTTCGAACCGATGATGAGTACCGACGAATGTGAATCCCGGCGGGCGCAGTGGCGCCGCGCCGTCGACCGATCGCGACTATGGGCCGAATAGCCGACGAAGTGCAGGCTCCGATCATCGAGCGCGCCGCGCTGCTGGCTTCGCTGCGCGAGTCGCGGCCCTGGGACGTGCTCGTGATCGGCGGCGGCGCGACCGGCCTCGGCATCGCGGTGGACGCCGCGTCGCGCGGCCTGCGCACTGCGCTCATCGAAGCGCGCGATTTTTCCAGCGGCACGTCGAGCCGCAGCACCAAGCTGATCCACGGTGGCGTGCGCTATCTCGCGCAGGGCAACGTCAAGCTGGTGCGCGAAGCGCTGATCGAACGAGCACGCCTGATCGCGAACGCACCGGCGCTGGTACGGCCGCTCGAGTTCATCGTGCCGTGTTACCGGCCCCTGGAACGAGAGTTCATGCGCATCGGCCTCGGTCTGTACGACGCGCTCGCAGGTACACGCGGCATCGGCCCGACGCGCTGGCTTTCGCGGGCAGAAACGATGTCGCGGCTGCCCACCGTGCGCACCGACGGCCTGGCCGGCGGCGTGTCCTACTGGGACGCCCAGTTCGACGATGCGCGGCTCGCGATCGCGCTGATGCGCACCGCCTGCCGCCTTGGGGCCACGGCGATCAACTATGTCCGCGCCGACGCGCTGCGTGTGAATGCGGGGCGCGTCGAGGCCGTGCAGGCCGTCGATGCCGAGACCGGCGAGCGCTTTGAACTGCGCGCGAAGGTTGTCTACAACGCCACCGGCGTGTGGGTCGATCGCATTCGCGCGATGGCCGATGCGTCGGTGCGGCCGATGGTCGCGCTCAGCCGCGGGTCCCACATCGTCGTTGATGCGCGCTTCCTGCCGGGCGAGCGCGCACTGATGATCCCGAAGACCGCCGATGGCCGAGTGCTTTTTGCCATTCCCTGGCTGAGGCACCTGATCGTCGGCACGACCGACGTGCCGACCGACGATGCGGCGTGGGAACCCCAGCCGACACCGCAGGAGATCGACTTTATCGTCGAGACCGCGCGCGGTTACCTGCGCGATCCGATCGGGCCGGAAGACATCACGCAGACGTTTGCCGGCCTGCGACCGCTGGTCGCCAAGGGGACGACCGGCGCGACCAAGACGCTGTCACGCGAGCACTCGATCGTCATCGAGCAGAGCACCCTCGTCACGATCACCGGAGGCAAGTGGACCACCTACCGGCGCATGGCCCATGACGCGCTCGAACAGGCAATGCGGCGCGGACTGCTCGAGCCGCGAGTGTGTGTGACGGAGACGCTGCGCATCGACGTCGATGCCGCGCTCGAAGCAGCGCACGCCGTCGCTGAGTCTGCGGGCGCACGCGATGTGGCCGCATTACTTCGGTATCGCGACCTTGCGCGTGCCTGCGAACAGGCGCGGACGGTGGAAGATGTGCTGACGCGCCGGCTGCGGATCGGGCTGATCGATCGCCGCGCGGCGGTCGAGTGGTCCAGCGTCCTGGAGTAACGGCGTAGGCGGAGGGCGAAAAAAAGGCCGCTGCAAGCAGCGGCCTTCGAGAACTACGTGTTGCTTCGGTTTAGAACAGGTGACGGATACCCAGCGCGAACTGCTTGGTGTCGAGGCGCTGCGAAGCGGCAACCGGCGTGCCGGTCTGGCTGACGTTGCCGTCCCACTCGACCTGACCGTAACCGATGTACATATTGGTCCGACGCGAGAACGGGAACGAGTAGCCGATACCCCACGTCGAATAGTCGGGCTCGAACGAGTAGGCACCCGCGGCGTTCGTGCCGGTGACGTTGTCCGCATCCGAGTACTGATACGACGCCAGGATCTGGCCGCCGAACAGCGGGATCGTCACGCCCAGCATCCAGGGGTTGTTGTCATAGGCCACGACGCCGGTCGGACGGAACACGCCGAGGTTGTTAAGCGCAGCAACCGAGCTGATGTTGTCCTGAATGCCATACGCTCCATGGATCTTCACGATCTTGAAGTCGAAAGTGGCGCCCAACTGCGTCATCTTCTGGTCACCTGGATCCGGCGTCGTCGTGTTCGACGGGCTGACGACGTCATAGGTGGCCGCAAGGAACAGCGGGCCCCAGGACCAGTTCGCGGCCAGCGTCATGCCGGTCACGTTGTTGCCGCTCGGAACGTACTTCCTGGCCGTTGATGTTGAAGGAGTACATCCCGGCGAACTTGAAGCCGGCCCAGGTCGGCGACGCCCAGATGATTGCATTGTCTTCACGCAGCGCGTTCGACGGAATGAACGTGCTCTGCAGGCCATTGACGCCCCAGCCAGTCAGGAACGGATCAACAGCACCCCACAGGTCGAACGAGCCCGTGCCCGACGACGGTGTGGCCAGACGGCCAAGTGCGACGGTACCGAAGGCCGAATGCTGCAGGCCAGCCCAGGCCTGACGACCGAACAGGCGACCGCCCTGGCCCGACAGGCCGGTATCGGTGTTGTACCCGGCTTCCAGAGTGAAGACGGCATTCCAGTTCTTACCCAGTGCTTCCGAGCCACGCACGCCGAAACGGCTGCCCGACTGGTAGCCACTGTTGATCTGAATTCCGCTTTCCTGCGCATACGGCGACGCGGTGATGCCGGTCGCTACGCCTTGCTCGACCCACTGCACGCCGATGTCGACGATGCCGTACATCGTGACGCTCGACTGCGCAGAGGCGACGCTGGACATCGCGCCGAGCACTGCGAGTGCCATTAGACTTTTTTTCATTCCAAGCTCTCCTAGCTAGTGTTTGAAATTCTTTGGCGCGCCGGCTTTGGACAGCACAGGCTCCGTTGAATCACTTCCCCGGAGGAAGCTGAGAGGATTGTTTCAGAGGGGGCAGTCGAGGCAAAGCTTCTAGGGCAAAAACATGCCGAATCTGTCCAGAATTGTTGCCCCACAGCAACAACGAAAAGGGGCGCCGAGGCGCCCCTTGCATTTCATGATGTGGAAATAATCAGAACGCGTGCCGCAGTCCCAACTGATACGCCGCCGTGTCCTCGCCAAAGGCCGTGGCGAAACCTGACGTGTAGCCGGCGGAACTCGGGGCTACCCGTCCCTGGTCGCTGTTCTTCATGAACGCGACGGTGGCGTAGAGCGAGGTCCTCATCGAGAACTCATACTGGTACGCCACGCCGAAGTGGTTGACCACCGCATCCTGCGTCGCCCAGGCCGAACGCGCCTCGTCCTTGGCGTAGTTGTACACACCGTACAGCGTGTTCTTTGGCATGAACTGCCATGACACGCCGAGGTGGTAGGCCTTCGCATCGATCGGACCGACCAGGCCACGCATCCCGTCAACGTCGAATTGCTGGAACTGGATGCCGCCCAGCGTTGCCTGGATGGCCGCCTGGTTGCCGCCGGTGGACACCACGATGTTCTGGATGTCGAGCGGCGTCAGCATCGGATTGTCGTTCTTGCGCTGGATGTACTGCCCGTAGACCTTGAAGCCGCCAAAGCCGACATAACCGCCGGCATTGATGGTTTCCAGTCCGTCCTTGCTCTCGGGTGTGCCGGCCGCTTGGGTCGCGTAGGGCACGACCTTGTTCTGGTTGTAGCCAATACCCACGCCCCAGTTCGCTGCGTTGTACTGCAACTGCGCGCCGTACATGTCGTCACCGTCCGTCGGCGGCGACGTGCGCTCGTTGCGCAGCAGCTCCGAGCCGCCGAAGCTGTAGAACAGCGACGCGGTGATGCCCTTCAATTCAGCGCGGTACTGCAGCGCATTGCTCATGCGGATCGCCGGGATCGAATAGCCCTGCCCGAACGACAGTGCCGAAGCATCTCCCATCACGTTGAACTTGTTCAGGATCTCATAGCCCGGGGTGTACATACGGCCGGCCAGGACCGCGCCGTAGGGCGTGATCATGCCGAGGTACGACTGGCGGTCGAACAGGGCGCCGGCACCGTTGACGGTCGAGTTGCCCTGCAAAATGGCCTGGTTGACCGCGTTCATCCCGCCGAGCACGGCCTGATATGTGGGCGAGGTCGGCGGCAGCGTCGCGATCGCCGTGCCGGGCACGACAACGACGCCCGGGCAGTTGGCCGCCGTGGTTACTCCGCTCAGTCGGCACAGAAACACCGCTTCGTTGTAGGTCACTGATCCTGAATCGAGCGAGAAGCGGCCCTCGAGCGTGAAGACCGCGCTGTACCCGGCGCCAAGTGTCTCGCTGCCGCGGATGCCAAAGCGGTTGCCTGACCACATGCCGCTGCCCTGCAGCCGGGTAATCGACTCGCTGCCCGCATCCAGTAGCTCAAAGCCCGTGTCGAGAATGCCGTACACCGTGACACTGCTCTGTGCAAAGGCTGCCGGGAATGCGCACGCAAGCGCAATGGCTACCAGGCTCTTCCGCATGATGATGTCTCCTGCCCTTTTATGTTCTGGTCTGAATACGTTGCAGCCCCCACCCCGGGCCGACGCTCGGGTGGGAGAATAACGCTGCCTCACAATGCACATTGATCGTTTCGCAACCTCGATGCGGACGCGTTACATTTCCGCAACATCATGACCCGAACACTGTCGTTTGCAGACCGGCTACTGGCGGCGGCGGACCGCGCACTAAGGACGGTGGCGGCGCCTCCGGTCGCGTCGAGGTCGAGCCCGACTCTGGGCTCTGCCTTGCCGGAACCGGAGTTGTCCGACGCCGAACGGCGCGACGCAGCAGCGCTGATGCGGGTGAACCACGTCGGCGAGGTTTGTGCCCAGGCGCTCTACGATGCGCAGGCTCTGGCGACTCGTGATCCCGCCATGCGCGCGTTGTTCGAACGTGCCGCGAGCGAGGAAACCGACCATCTGGCCTGGACGCAGACGCGCATCGAGCAGCTCGGTGGCCGCACCAGCCTGTTGAATCCGTTGTGGTACTCCGGCGCCTTCGCCATCGGGCTGATCGCGGCCCGGGCGGGCGACCGGATGAGCCTGGGCTTTATGGCCGAGACCGAGCGGCAGGTCGAACAACACCTCGATAGTCATCTGGAGAGATTGCCGGCCGACGATCACCTGTCCCGTTCAGTCGTCGAGCAGATGAAAGCGGATGAAGTCCACCACGCCGAAAGCGCCATTGGACTCGGCGGAGCGACCCTGCCTCTTCCGGCGCGGTGGGCCATGCGCTTTGCGGCCAAGGTCATGACGACCACCGCGCACTACATCTGAGCGCACCGAAGCGAGGGTCCCCGGCGCGACGCGGACGACCGCCGGCAGGGCGATCGAACTGGCGCCGATCAGAGAGACTGTTTGCTCGGCCGGGCTCGCGGATCAGACCGGCTCGACGACGGTTTCGATCCGGATCGCGGCGGTCTTCGCCAGCATGGCGGTCGCTGAGCAATACTTCTCATGCGACAAGGCGACAGCGCGTTCGACGACTGCCGCGTCGAGATCGCGTCCACGCACGATGAATCGCATCACGATGGTCGTGAACACCTTCGGATCTGTTGATGCTCGCTCGGCCTGCAACTGTACGTCGCAAGAGCGGACGTCGTGACGGCCACGCTTCAGGATCAGCACTACGTCGTACGCAGTGCAGCCCCCCGTGCCGATCAGGACCATCTCCATGGGGCGGGGTGCGAGATTCCGGCCGCCGCCATCGGGGGAGCCGTCCATCGCGACCAGATGTCCGCTGCCCGACTCGGCCACAAAACTCATGCCTTCGCCGGTCCAACGCACGACGCAATCCATAGCCACCTCCGCCTCGAACTAATTGCGACGCAGCAACTTTGAGGACTTCCTCAAAGTTGGTTCATGTGATGGTAAGTATATGAATATAAACATGTTAAATAGGATCGTGTGAATTGGCGTTGCACTAACAACTTTCGTTTGCTTGCAATGCAGCATCGTTGCGGGCAGACTGGCCGTAACGAGAGATCAGTGTCTCTCGACCTTTGTCTCCTCCACCCTCATTGGTGGATTCGGCCCAAGGCTCACGCCTTGGGCCAATTTTTTTGCTGGCTTGCGGAAGCCATCCAAAAACGCTTAAAATTTAAGGCTTTCCGCGATCGGCCCGCTTCGTTTGCAACGCGAAATCGAATTGGAACAATCGCTGCAACCGAGTTGAACGCTACCAAAGAGGTTTTCCGGGCTTGCCAATTGCGGCCTGGAAAGCGGGTGGCGGACTCCAGCGGATGTGATGCGGAATCCGAGGCGGTCGAGCGGCCGCCAGACAAGCAGACGGAATCTTGCCGCCGGGACTGCCCGAGGTTTGAACAGCCGGTGCTGCGGCGCAGTGATCAAGTTTCAGAATGGATCTTCAATGAAAACGTTTTCTGCCAAGTCCCACGAAGTCAAGCGCGACTGGCTTCTGGTCGACGCCAATGACAAAGTGCTCGGTCGGCTCGCCAGTCAGATTGCATTGCGGCTTCGGGGCAAACACAAACCGGAGTACACGCCGCATGTCGACACCGGTGACTTCATCGTCGTCGTGAACGCTGCCGGATTGAAAGTTACCGGTGCGAAGTTCGAAGACAAGAAGTATTACCGCCACACCGGCCATCCGGGCGGCGTGTACGAGACCAACTTTCGCAAGATGCAGGAGCGCTTTCCGGGGCGCGCGCTGCAGCTGGCGGTCAAGGGCATGCTGCCCAAGGGTCCGCTCGGCTACGCCATGATCAAGAAGCTGAAGGTCTACGCCGACCAGCAGCACCCGCACAGCGCGCAGCAACCCAAAGCGCTAGACATCTGAGGCTCACATGATCGGCAACTACAACTACGGGACCGGCCGCCGCAAGAGTTCGGTGGCACGCGTCTTTCTGAAGCGCGGCAAGGGCGCCATCGTGATCAATGGCCGTCCGATCGAGCAGTACTTCTTCCGCGAAACGGGCCGCATGATCGTGCGCCAGCCGCTGGAACTGACGAACCATGCCGAGACGTTCGACATCACTGTCAACGTCGATGGCGGTGGCGAGTCGGGGCAGGCCGGCGCCGTACGTCATGGGATTACCCGCGCACTGATCGATTACGACGCAACGCTGAAGCCGGCGCTTTCGAACGCTGGTCTCGTCACGCGCGATGCGCGCGAAGTCGAGCGCAAGAAGGTCGGCTTCCGCAAGGCGCGTCGCCGCAAGCAGTTCTCGAAGCGCTAGGGCAACGCGCGATCGCGCATCCCGCGATCGCGCTTCAGTCAGCGCCGGGCCACACCGGCCCGCGGCTGTCGCCTCGGCGTCAGCCACCGAAGCGAGGGGAGGCCGTCAACTCGGCCTTCCGAGGGCCCCGTTTCATGGGATGTCTGCAGCGCATTTCGGCGCTTCGCGACGATGGGCCCCCCATATACTTTCTGCACCAACAACAAGAAGAGCCGCTGACCAAGCGAGGCTGGCGGCTCTTTTGTTTCGCGGCGCGCACTCCGCGTCGCCGATAGAACTCTGGCCACCCGCCGATGAAGTGGAAGTTGTGGTTGCGCAATTTGTCCGTCAGCGCGCCCCGCGTCGCCGTGCGCACTCAGTTGCCATGGGCAATGCGCGTGGTTCTGGCGTTGATCGTTGCAGCGCTGGCGGCCGCGGGTCTCGGGGCGATGTACCACTACGCTCGCAACGTCAGCGCACCTGATCGCAGCGAGATCCTCGGCGAACTCGAGACGACGCGCGAGCAGCTTAAGCAGGCAGCGGCGGAACGCGAACGCTTCGCAGCGCGGGCCGTGCAGGCAGAAAACCAGCTCAAGGTGGAGCGCGTGACGCAGGAGCAGATTGGCCTGCAGATGAAATCGCTCGAAGAAGACAACGCCCGGCTCAAGGGCGATCTGGCGTTCTTCGAAAGCCTGTTGCCGACGGCTTCTGGCGCGCGTGGCGTGGTGATACGAAGTTTCAAGCTACAGCCCGATGTCGATGACAACACCGTGCGCTATCGGCTTCTGGTGCAGCAAAGCGGGCGGCCCGACCGTGACTTCGTTGGTGCGGTGGTGATCAAGGTGAACCTGCTGCACGAAGGTCGTGCCGAGGTGCTGCAACTGCCCGATGCTGGTAATCCGGCGGCCGGCCCCGCCCCACTCGCGTTCCGGCACTACCAGCGTC
This sequence comes from uncultured beta proteobacterium, assembly GCA_963754065.1. Lineage (GTDB taxonomy): Bacteria > Pseudomonadota > Gammaproteobacteria > Burkholderiales > Burkholderiaceae_F > JALORV01. Next base: position 47,819 of record CAVWFH010000016.1, read on the forward strand.
TCGAGGGCACGTTCGCCGTCCCGGCCGGGGCGACGGTTCGCTCGGTGCAAGTGACGATCAACTCCGGCGGTGAGACGCGGGCCCAGCAGACGTTTTCGATGTAGGGAGGCAGGATGTTCGGATCCAAGCGCGCGACCCCCAAAACGATCGGCACACTGGTCGGGGCCGGAACGACAATCGAAGGGACGCTGTCCTACACGGGTGGGCTGCGGATCGACGGCATCGTCAAGGGCGACGTCCGGAGCATCAGTGGCGAGCAGGGCATGGTGATCATCAGCGAACAGGGCCATGTGATCGGCGAGGTCCATGCCGCACACCTCGTCGTGTCGGGCAAAGTTGCCGGGCCGCTCTACGTCACCGACATCCTGGAATTGCAGCCCAAAGCGCAGGTCCAGGGCGACGTTCACTATCGGGCGCTCGAAATCCATCATGGCGCCGTGGTTGAAGGCCGCTTGATCCACGACATTCCGGACGCCCGGCCAGCATTGAAACTGGCGGCTGGCGGCACCACTTCCGAACCTGAGTGAACACACCCCGTCACCGGGACGTGTGCCTATAATCATCCCGACGACTTTGCGTGGAGAGACCCATGAACGCTGCTGTTGAAATGCCGGCCCCGCTGCTGTTCTCTGATGCGGCAGCGTCGAAGGTCAAGGCGTTGATCGATGAAGAAGGCAATCCGGAACTGAAGTTGCGCGTTTTCGTGCAGGGCGGTGGGTGCTCGGGCTTCCAGTACGGCTTCACCTTCGACGAAGTGATCAACGAGGATGACGCGACGATGGAGAAAAACGGCGTCATGCTCCTGATCGATTCGATGAGCTACCAGTATCTGGTCGGCGCCGAGATCGATTACAAGGAAGACCTTGAAGGCGCGCAGTTCGTCATCAAGAATCCGAATGCGACCACGACCTGTGGTTGCGGATCGTCGTTCTCCGCCTAGTACTTTTTCGTACCACCCAGAACCGAGGGGCGCCATGGGCGCCCCTTTCTGTTGGAAGTTACCGGGGAACTCTTCAGCGCGGGTAGATCGCGCCCAGCACTCGTGCGCCGCGCGCGCCGGTGACGGTCGGCAGGCTTCCCGTTTCGCGTCGCATGCAGCGGCGCGCCAGCCATGCAAAGGCCAGCGCCTCCACCTGGTCGGATGGAATGCCGAGCGCGTCACTGGTGATGACGGGTCGCGGCGCTAGCGCGGCTTGCAGTGCGCCCATCAGCGCCCGGTTGCGCGTACCGCCTCCGCAGACCACAACGTCGCAGGCGGCGGCACACCACCGCTCTAACGCGTCGGCAATGCAGCGCGCGGTGAACACGGTCAGGGTGTGCTGCACATCACGCGGCGGCGCGCTGAGACCGTTCAGCGAAGCATCGAGCCACCCCACCGAAAAGAGCTCGCGTCCCGTGCTCTTGGGCGGCAGCATCTCAAGGAACGGCTCGGCCAGCAGGCGATCCAGCAGCACCTTGTTGAGTTGTCCGCTCAGTGCGAACGCGCCGTCTCGGTCGAATGCCTCGGCCAGATGCCGTGCCGCATGCAGATCGAGCAGCACATTGCCGGGGCCACAGTCGAATCCAAGCGGAGTGGCGTCGCCGGATGGAATGAACGTGATGTTGCTGATACCGCCGATGTTGACGACGGCGCGTGGCTCGGGCGCGGCGAATACCGCCGCGTGGAAGGCGGGAACCAGCGGAGCGCCCTGTCCGCCGGCGGCGATGTCGCGACTGCGGAAGTCGGCTACAACATCGATCGCGGTGCGCTCAGCCAGGCGTGCCGGGGCGTTCAACTGGACGGTGAAGCCGGCGCCCGGACAGTGGCGGATGGTCTGTCCGTGCGCACCGATCGCGCAGACGTCGCCGGGTGAGACATGCGCCATGGCCAGCGTCGCAGCGACGCATTCGGAGTACAGGTCGGCCAGCATCAGCGAAGCCGCCCCGGACCGTTCGATCTCATCAGCTCCCGAGGCAGTCAGCGCAAGGAGTTCCTCACGCAATGCAGATGGGAAGGGTCGATGCACATGTGCGAGAACCCTGGGCTTGGCCGCGGTGAAATCCGCGAGAACGGCGTCGACGCCGTCGAGGCTGGTGCCGGACATCAACCCGATGAAAAGCTCGGAGTGACCGTCTAAGGCTGGGACGGCGGCCATGCGGCCGTTAGCGGATAGCGGCCGCGACCCGGATGCGCTCGAGCAAGGCGAGCTGGTCGCGCAGTGGCGCTGCAACGGCGGCCAGGGCGTCGCGCTGCGGCTCGGCGAGCGGCTCGGAACTCGGGAGCTCGGCCGTCAGCGGATTGACCGGATTGCCCTTGATCTTCACTTCAAAGTGCAGGTGGGGCCCCGTCGACCATCCGGTAGTGCCGACGTACCCGATGAGGTCCCCCTGAGCAACGCGCGTTCCCTTGATGACCCCGGGCACGAAGCCTTGCAGGTGCGCATACAAGGTCGAGCGCTTCTCGTCGTGGCGCACTTCGACGATGTTGCCGTAGCCTCGCTGCCAGCCGGCAAACTCGACCGTGCCGCCGGCGACGGTACGCACCTTGGTGCCCGTCGGAGCGGAGTAATCGACGCCCCGGTGGGCCGCGTCGTACCCGAACACCGGATGAGTCCGATGGTTGCTGAAACCGGAACTCATACGCGTGTACTCGAGCGGTGAACGCAGAAAGCTGCGCTTCATGTTTCGGCCGCCGAATCCGTAGTAACCACCGTGCTTGCTGCCGTCGTCGAACCAAAACGCTTCGACCGACTTGTCCTGGTTGATGAACTCGACCGCCAGCAGCCGACCCGGACGCAGGTACTCGCCGGCTGCGTACAGACCTTCGTAGATCGCCCGGAAGCTGTCGCCGCGGCGCAGGTTGCGATGAAAGTCGATCTCGCTCTCGAGCGCGTCGATCATCTGTTGCGCAATCGAATCCGGGATGTCGGCCGCATCGGCGGCGGCAAACAGCGACGACTGCACCTCGCCGCTGCGCAATTCGACCCGACGCTCGAGCGTGACCTGCGACTCGGCAACCCAGAAACCACCGGCCACTGCGTCGTCGCGGGTGAGCGTCAGCACCCGAGTTCGTGGCGGAGAAGTGGAGTCCTCAACGTCATTGAATGCGCGCAGCCAGTTGAGGCGGCCATCTGCCTCGACGTTGGCCTGGATGAACCGGCCCGGAGCCGCTTGTACCAGCGGCCGCGCTGCAGGGCTCGACCGCAGAAACCGCGCTGCCGCCTCATCGTCGATTCCCATGCGGACCAGCAGCGCCGCGATCGGCTCGCCGCGCTGCACGCGCGCCTCGCGGATGAAGAACTCGCGACGCTCGGAAATGTCCTGCAGCTGGTCGCTGATCGACGGAGTGGCAATGGCCTCGACTATCGGACGCGACTGGATCGAATCCAGGTCCAGCGCTGACGGCGCAGCTGCGATTGCGGCAATGGCCGCTGACAGCGGCAGCAGCGAGAAAACGGCAGTCAGTTCGATGCGACTGCGGGTCGTGCGATCGAGCCGCTTCCAGCGGCGCAGCACGAGCCGAGCACCCAGACGGATGTCCGCAGTGAGGGTCTGGAGCTGTTTGGATAGAATCGCTAAAGGCATCGACCGGCCCGGCAGGAAAAAGCGCACCGCTCGGTGCGCTTTTTTTCGAAGGGCGAAGTATATCGCGGCAGCCCGGCAGAACCGGGTGGGCCGTCAATGATTGCCATGGAACCGGGCGCGACAAAGACCTACCCGATTACTCGGGAAATCGAACAGACGCTGGCCCTGGTCAAGCGTGGCTGTGACGAACTGCTGATCGAGGCGGAGTTCGCGCAGAAGCTCGCGCGCTCTCAGGCGACGCGCACGGCGCTGCGCTGCAAGCTCGGGCTCGATCCGACCGCGCCGGACATTCATCTGGGCCATAGCGTGGTCCTGAACAAGCTGCGGCAGCTGCAGGACCTCGGCCATACCGTGATCTTCCTGATTGGCGACTTCACCGGGATGATCGGCGATCCCTCCGGCCGTAACGCGATGCGGCCACCGTTGTCGCGCGAGGAGATCGAAGCCAACGCGAAGACCTACTTCGATCAGGCTGCGCTTGTGCTTGACCGGGACCGCACCGAGATCCGATACAACTCGGAATGGTCGGAACCGCTGGGTGCCGCTGGCTTGATCAAGCTGGCGGCGAAGTACACGTTGGCGCGTCTGCTCGAGCGGGACGACTTCTCCAAGCGCTTCCGCGACAACACGCCGATAGCAATGCACGAGCTGCTCTACCCGTTGATGCAAGGCTACGACTCGGTTGCGCTGCGGTCCGACATCGAACTCGGCGGTACCGACCAGAAATTCAACCTGCTGGTCGGACGCGAACTGCAACGGCACTACGGCCAGGAGCCGCAGTGCGTGCTGACAATGCCGCTGCTGGAAGGGCTCGATGGCGTCGAGAAGATGTCGAAGAGCAAGAACAACTACATCGGCATCACCGAGGCTCCGTTCGAGATGTTCGGCAAGGTGATGTCGATCTCCGACGAACTCATGTGGCGCTGGTACGACCTCGTGTCGATGCGCAGCAATGACGAGATCGCGGCCCTGAGGCTCGACGCGAAGTCAGGGCGCAATCCGCGCGACATCAAGATCATGCTGGCCAAGGAAATCGTCACGCGTTTCCACACCAGCGGCGCGGCCGCCGCCGCCGAGCAGGAGTTCATGGCGCGTTTCCGTGCCGGTGCCGTTCCCGACGAGATGCCGGAGTTCACGTTGTCCGCCGACGAACCGGACGGACTCGGGATCTGTGCGCTGCTGAAGCAGGCAGGCCTGGCCCCGTCGACCAGCGAGGCTGTGCGCAATATCGAACAGGGCGGCGTCAGGATCGACGGCCAGAAGATCGGCGATCGCGGTTTGCGCCTGGGCGGCGGCACCTACGTGGTGCAGGTCGGCAAGCGCAAGTGGGCGCGGGTGACCGTCACCTGATTCCTGCGGACCGGGAGCTGCGGCGAGTGCCAACCAGCCGCGATTGAAAAACACACGGCAATGCGCCGCATCGTGTGCCGTCACGAACAGTGGCGGCCGCGCGGACTGTCGCGGAGTTCATCGCCGGTGCAGTGCGTGTCCATAGCGCCTCGGATCGGTTCCTTATGCCGGAAGCTCCCCCCTCTAGAATCGGCGTTGATGATTACGCTGATCCAACGGGTAACCCAAGGCCGGGTGACGGTCGAAGGCAGTCCTGTGGGGTCGATCGGGCGCGGGCTGGTGGCGCTGGTCTGCGCGGAGCGCCATGACAGCGAGACCGAAGCCGACGCGATGGTCGTCAAACTCCTCGGGTATCGTGTCTTCGGCGACGCCGCCGGAAAGATGAATCTCAGCGTGCGCGATGTCGGGGGTGGTCTGCTGCTCGTGCCGCAGTTCACGCTCGCGGCTGACACGGCCAGCGGGACGCGGCCGAGCTTCACCCCGGCGGCTGCACCGGAACTGGGGCAAAGGCTGTTCGAGCGGTTCGTCGAGCGTGCCCGCGCGCAACATGCGCCGGTGGAGTCGGGACGGTTCGGCGCGCACATGCAGGTGGAATTGATCAACGACGGTCCGGTGACGTTCTGGTTGCAGGTCCGGCCAAGGCAGGAGGCAAAGGCATGAAACTCTGGAGCGAATCGTTTACCGATGGCAGTGCGATACCGGGCGAGTACGCGTTTTGCGTGATTGACGCGGCACATCACGTCAAGCTCTCGTCGAATCGCAATCCGCATCTTGCGTGGGCGGATGTACCGGCGGGGACGCAGTCCTTCGTGCTGATCTGCCACGACCCCGATGTGCCGAGCAAGCCCGACGACCTTTTCAAGGAGGATCGGGAAATTCCGTCGTCCCTGCCTCGGGTGGATTTCTTCCACTGGACGCTGGTCGACATTCCGGCGGCCACGCGCGCGATCGACTCTGGCAGCTATTCGAAGGAAGTCACTCCTCGCGGCAAGAACGGCCCAGCCGCGATCAACGGAACGCGCCAGGGCATCAATGACTACACCGGCTGGTTCGCAGCCGACCACGACATGAGCGGCGATTATTTCGGCTATGACGGCCCCTGTCCGCCGTGGAACGACTCGATACTGCACCACTACGTGTTCACGGTTTATGCACTCGATCTCGATCGCGTGCCGGTCGACGGGAAGTTCACTGCGCCCGATGTGCTCAAGGCGATCGAAGGCCACGTGCTCGCCAAGGCGGCACTGACGGGAACCTTCACGCTGAATCCGCGGCTCGTGTGAGTTCTACTGCGCTGCTCCTGATCCGCCACGGCGAGACGGCGTGGAATGCCGAGCACCGGATACAGGGTCACCTGGACATTCCGCTGTCGGCGACCGGCATCCGGCAAGCCGCGTTGTTGGCAGATCGGCTGGCGGGCGAAACGATCGATGCCGTCTATTCGAGCGAACTGGCTCGCGCCTGGCTGACCGCCGAGCCGCTGGCAGCGCGCGCCGGGCTCGAGATCAGGGCCGAAACGCGTTTGCGCGAGCGGTCGTTCGGCACTTTCGAAGGACTGACGCTGGACGAGATTGCGACCCGCCAACCGGAGAGCTTCCGCAACTGGCGCGAGCGGGACCCGGCTTGGGCCATGGAGGGCGGCGAAAGCGGACAAGTGCTGATCGATCGTGTCCTGGAAGCACTGCGGGACATCGTTACCCGGCACCAGGGCAAGACGGTGGCGGTCGTCACGCATGGCGGCGTGCTCGATGTCGCCTATCGCGCAGCGCGCGGCCTGCACTGGGGAGCTCCGCGCGAGCATCAGATGCTGAACGCGGGCATCAATCGCCTGAGTGCCCAGGCACCCCCACTGGCACTCAGCATCCTCGACTGGGGCGATGTCGCGCACCTCGAGCAGGCGCGCGACGAGTCGCTGACCTGATCTTTGTCGCCCGATTGACCGCTGCCATGGCGGCCACGGCCCTGGTAGCTAGAGTGCAGACATGAATCCGACGCTGACGCAGATCGTGTCGTTCGCGCTAAGTGCCGGGATCGGGCTGCTGGTCGGGCTCGAGCGGGAGCGCAAGCCCTCGGCAAAGGCCGGGGTGCGCACCTTCGCGCTGATCGCGGTACTCGGTTCGCTGGCAGCGCTTCTCACCGAAGCGACCGGTTCGGCCTGGGCGCTGGGCGCGGGTGCGGTGTGCGTGACCGGGGCACTGGTCGCGGCCTACCTGCAGGACCGGGAATCGATCCATGACGATTCGGGCACGACGACCGTCATGGCCGCCATTGCGGTGTTTTTCCTCGGCGCGGTCAACTATTACGGCTACAACATTCTCGCCGTAGCGCTGGGCGTTGGCATGACGGCACTGCTTTACTTCAAGGCCGAACTCGAAGGCTTCAGCCAGAAGCTGACCGGACAGGACATCCGGTCGATGCTCCAGTTTGCGGTGCTGACAGCCGTCATCCTGCCCTTACTGCCGGACCGGTCGTTCGGGCCGTACGGTGTCCTGAACCCGTTCCAGATCTGGATGATGGTCGTGCTGGTGGCTGCCGTCGGACTCGCGGGTTACGTCGCCTGGCGCTTGACCCTGGGCCGTCACGGCCTGCTGCTGACCGGAGTGCTCGGCGGGGTGGTGTCGAGCACGGCGACGACGCTGGTGTATGCGCGCCACGCCGCGGCCGGGACCCAGCCTGTCGCGGCGGCGCTGCTCGTGATCCTGCTGGCGAATGCCACCATGCTGGCGCGTGTTCTGGTGCTGGTCGGCGTCGTCGCGCCATCTTCCCTGCCGCTGGCACTGTTGGTCATCGTTCCGGCGCTGCTGGTCGCCGTGGCGGGCGTTGCCTGGCGTTGGGCCTCGGCGTCGGCGGCCCCCCCAGCCGGCGAGGCGGCTTTCCGCAATCCGACGCAGTTGCGAACCGCACTCGGCTTTGGCGCGATCTATGCAGTCATCCTGCTGCTCGCGGCCTGGGCCAATGACCTGCTGGGCTCGCGTGGGCTCATGGCGCTGGCCGCGGTTTCCGGCCTGACCGATGTCGACGCCATCACGCTGTCGTCGATGCGGCTGCTCGATAACGGTGCGCTGACGCAGGCGACAGCCCTTTCGGCGGTCGGTGTCGCAGTCGCGTCCAACCTCATCTTCAAGGCGGTCGTGGCGGCCTCGGCAGGTGGGCATTTGATGCGTTGGGCTGTGGTGCGCGCTTTCAGCGGTCCATTGCTGGCGCTCGCGGCCGGACTGTGGGCGCTGCACACGCTGGCATAATTTCGCCGCCATCCCGTTCCGCGTGACTGGCGAAAGGGTGAGTACACCCGGGGAGCGCGGACAACTCTGCTACCCGCGTAGCTGCCGTTCGCCTGGGCAGATGGCAAGTGACGAACCACTTGCAAACTCACGCGAGGAACTATGTTCAAGCGAAGCGCATACACGGTCGAAGCGATCGATCCCGAACTCTGGGCTGCCATCCGGCATGAGAACGTCCGGCAGGAACAGCACATCGAGCTGATCGCCTCCGAGAACTACACGAGCCCCGCGGTCATGGCTGCGCAGGGCAGTCAGCTCACCAACAAGTACGCCGAAGGTTATCCGGGCAAGCGCTATTACGGCGGCTGCGAATATGTCGACGTGGCCGAGACGCTGGCGCTCGAGCGGCTGAAGCAACTGTTCGGCTATCCGACGGTCGAACTCGCCGCCAACGTACAGCCGCACTCCGGTGCGCAGGCCAACACGGCCGTGTTTCTCGCGTTGCTCAACCCCGGCGACACGATCATGGGTCTGTCGCTGGCCGAGGGCGGGCACCTGACCCACGGCATGGCGCTCAACATCTCCGGCAAGTGGTTCAAGGTCGTGAGCTACGGCCTGAACGAGCGCGAGGAGATCGACTACGACGCGATGGAGCATCTGGCGCATCTGCACAAGCCGAAGCTGATCATCGCCGGGGCCTCGGCCTATTCGCTGCGCTTCGACTGGGCACGTTTCGCCAAGGTGGCGAAGGAGGTCGGCGCGTATTTCATGGTCGACATGGCGCACTACGCTGGCCTGATCGCGGCCGGCATCTACCCGAGCCCGATTCCGCATGCAGACGTGGTGACCAGCACGACGCACAAGACGCTGCGCGGCCCGCGCGGCGGCCTGATCCTGATGAAGCCGGCACTCGAGAAACCGATCAACAGTGCGGTGTTCCCAGGCATCCAGGGCGGCCCTTTGATGCACGTGATCGCGGCCAAGGCGGTCGCTTTCAAGGAGGCGCTGGCGCCCGAGTTCAAGAGCTACCAGCAGCAGGTGCTGGTCAATGCACGCGTATTGGCCGAAACGCTGGTCAAGCGCGGTCTGCGCATCGTCTCGGGCCGCACTGAAAGTCACCTGATGCTGGTCGACCTGCGCGCCAAGCAGATCACCGGCAAGGATGCCGAGGCCGTACTCGGGCAGGCGCACATCACGATCAACAAGAACGCGATCCCGAAAGATCCGGAAAAGCCGATGGTCACGAGCGGCATCCGGCTCGGCAGCCCGGCGATGACCACGCGTGGCTTCAAGGAAGCTGAAGCCGAGCAGACCGGCAACCTGATTGCCGACGTGCTCGACAATCCCCGCGACCCTGCCACGCTGGCTCGCGTGCGCAGCGAGGTCGAAACGCTGACCGAGCGCTTCCCGGTCTACGGCGCCTGAGTGACAGCGGAAGGCGCTGACCAAGTGACGACGAACGCGATGACTCCACCCGCCTCGTCGCCGTTGAAATCGGGCCGCTCGCCCGGCCGCTCCAAAGAGCGGCCCGCTGATCAGATCGGTCAAAGTGCACGTGCAGCGCGAAGCGCTGCGTACACTTTGGACGCCTAATGCGTTGCCCCTTCTGCCAGCACGCCGACACGCAGGTCATCGACTCGCGCGCGTCGGACGAGGGCGCGACGATTCGCCGCCGTCGCAAGTGCCTGTCCTGTGACAAGCGTTTCACGACTTACGAGCGGGTCGAGCTGGCGATGCCGACCATCATCAAGCGCGGCGGCGGCCGTGCCGACTACGACCGGGACAAGCTGCGCGCCAGCATGCAGCTGTCGTTGCGCAAGCGGCCCGTGCCGCGCGAGGCGGTCGACGAGGCCATCGCGCGCATCGAGGACAAGCTCTTGTCGTCGGCGCAGCGCGAGGTCAAGAGCGAGAAGCTCGGAGAGCTCGTGATGCGCGAGCTCAAGCGCCTCGACAAGGTCGCCTACATCCGCTTTGCCTCGGTCTATCGCAGCTTCGAGGACGTCGACGAGTTCGCCGAGGTGGTCAGGGAGATCCGGCCGGGCAAGCGGCCGCGCAAGCGCACGGGACGCAGCGGTTCCTAGTTGCGCCCGCCCGGCGGGACTTGAAACTCCGGGCTGTCGTCCCGAATTGGGAGAGACCGCAGGCAACGACCTGCCGTCAACCCAATCGGAGGTCCTTATGAATCAGCTTTCTGTGCGTCGCAGCGATCCTTTCAGCTCGCTGGTCGATGACGTCTTCAATGATTTCTTCCAGCGCTCCGGCGTCGCTCCGGGACGCAGTCCGGATGCGCCATCGGTCGCGCGCGCACGCATGGACATCCTCGACAAGGGCGACAAGTTCGAAATCACGGTCGACCTTCCGGGCGTCAGCAAGGAAGACATCAACGTGACCGTGGAAGGTGCCCGGGTAACGCTGCAGGCCGAGACCCGCCAGCAGCGCGAGACCAAGGATGGCGAGCGCGTGCTGCACAGCGAGCGCACGGTCACGAGCTATGCGCGCAACTTCGAGCTGCCGGTCGAGGTCAGCGAGGACGGCGCCGATGCCCGCTTCGAGAACGGCGTGTTGACCCTGGCGCTGCCGAAGCGCGTGGCGGTCACCAGCAAGCGGCTGGCTGTTCGCTGAAGTGGAGCCCGGCCTGGCGGCCGGCGGGGCCAAATGGGCCTCGCGTCCGCCGTTGACGAACGTCAAGTGCTGCCAATGTGCGGACTTGAAGCAGGCCGGAGGTGGTCTATGTTGAAGATGAAGGTCCGGAGCAGCCTCCGGGCCGGAGTCCAGGAAAGGAGGTCTTATGGCAAATCTCCTGGTACGACGTCGCAATGATCCTTTCACGCCGCTGTTCGGCGACTGGATGGACGATTTGTGGAACCGAACGGGAATCGCGGCGATGCCGCGCTACGCCGACATGCCCGGGGTCGAGCGCGCATTGATGGATGTGGTCGACAAGAACGACCACTTCGAGATCAAGGTCGACATGCCGGGCGTGAAGAAGGAAGACATCGACGTATCGATCGAGGGAACGCGAGTGGCGATTCGGGCTGAAACGCAAAGCACGAAGGAAGAGAAGGAAGGTGAACGCGTGCTTCACACCGAGCGATTCGCTGCGATGTATGCGCGGACGTTCGAACTGCCCGCCGACGTCACGGAAACGGGGGCCGAGGCGCACTACGAAAATGGTGTCCTGACGCTCAACTTGCCCAAACGCGCGCCGTTGGCGAGCAAGAAGCTGACGATCAACTGACTCCAGTGGGGCGCCTCCAAGGCGGCGCAGCGCAATACTGTGCCGTCGGCGCCACGGCCGCTGCTCCCGCAGCGGCCGTTTTTTGTCGGCTGGGTGCAGTCCCGAGCCGGCAGGTGAAGGTCCGTAGAATCCGCCGGATGGTCCGCACGTTGGATGACCTAACTCGCACGATCCGGGCAGGCGCAGCCGCGATCCTCCTTCTTTCGGTCGCCGCCGTGGCAGCGGCACAGAGCTCTCCGCTGAGGCACCCTGCTGAAGGGTGCTGCGTCCGGCCAGCCCAACAAGACAGCTGCCTCGCCGGCGGTGGAAGACACGATTCCCGCGCTCGAAGCGCGCCTGGATCAGGCACAGCGCGACGTCGAGGCGGAACGGTCCGGCCAGCGCCCGGTGCCGGCCGGCGCGACGCCAAGCCAGGTCAGTGAGGTCGGTTGGCTGCTGCAGCGAATCGCGGCCCTGCTCCAGAGCCAGCTCGATGTCCAGCGCGAGATCGAGTCGGCCCGTACGGCGCGAGAGGACTCCGACCGGGCGGCGAGGACCGCGCCTGCCCCGGAGCCAGGTCCTTACACCGTGACCCAGCTGGACGATCTTTACGGGCAACTCGACGCCGAACGCACCAAGCTCAGCTCGTTCGAGTCGGTCGCGACCCTAAACAAGGAAGAGATCACGCGCCTCGAGGGCATCTACAAGGAGCGGCAGTCCGAAGAGCGACTGGCGCTCGATCAGGCCGCTCGCGGCCAGTCGGCTGCACTTGAGGTTGCCAAGCTGCGCACGCGACGCATCGCCGAGGCGATCGAACTGCTGAACCTGCAGGGCCGGCTGAACGACGAACTGGCGCTCGCTTCCCGGCAGCGGATTGCGCTGCTTGAGGGCACGGCGGCAGCGATGAATCGCAATTACCGATTCAGCCCGGAAGAGCTCGAGCGTGTGACCAAGGCGATCCAGGCGCGGATCGCCGTCATCGAGCAGCAGCTCGAGGCCACGAACGCGGCGCGTGCGGCGGCGACCAACGAACGCGATCGGGCACGCCAGGCGATCGATGCGCTGCCCAATCCCACGGCGCCCGGCGAAGTGCGCCTGCGCACGGAGGCTGACGCACGGCTGCACGCCGCAGCCGTCACCCTCGATGCGCTGCGGGCACAGCAGAGTGCGCTGACTTCGTTGCGCAGCATGTCTCCACTTGCGGTCGAGCTCTGGAACCAGCGTTACACGGCAATCAACAGCAAGGATCCGGAAGCGCGGCGGACCGCGATCGCAGCACTGAATACCTCCTTCAGTCGCGTGCGTTCCCTGCAGTCGTATGCGAGCGACCTGGGCATCCTGATCGATACGGCGCTCCAGGAGCAGCAGCGACGCGTGGACGGGCTGGACCCGAAATCCCCGGGGCGGCGTTATGAAGAGGCCGCGCTGGCTGCTATCCGACGCGCCGACGAGGCGGTCGGCGAACTGCAGGTTGCCGCGCTGAAGGTTCGAGCCGCCGCGACACACTGGAATCGTGAGTTCGCATCGGCGGCGTCCGATCGCTCCGTCGAGGAGCGGCTGGCCGAAGTCTGGGTCGAGACGAAGGACGTCGCACGCGATGTCTGGAATTTCGAGCTCTTCGCCGTCGAGGACACGATGGACATCGGTGGCCGATCGACGACGGTGTCTCGTGGAGTGACTATCGGCAAGAGCATTGGCGCTCTGCTGATTTTCGTCGTCGGCTTCTCGATCGCCGGGGCACTGGCGCGCCGGGCCCAGCACGTGATGGTGACCCGGTTTTCCGTCGCGGACTCGCAGGCCAAGGTGCTGCGGCGCTGGGTCATGATGCTGACGGGATTCATCCTGTTGGTGCTCACGCTCAACCTGGCGCGAATACCGCTGACCGTGTTTGCTTTCCTGGGCGGCGCGCTTGCGATCGGCATCGGCTTCGGTACACAGACGCTGCTGAAGAACCTCATCAGCGGCATCATCGTGCTGTTCGAGCGCAAGGTGCGCGTGGGCGATATCGTCGACGTCGAGGGCGTCCAGGGCATCGTTACCGCGGTCGACATCCGCTCGACGACGGTGCGGCAATTTGACGGCATCGAGACCATGGTCCCGAACGCGATGCTGCTCGAAAACAAAGTCACCAACTGGACCGGCGAATCGCCGACGATGCGACGCGTGGTGCGGGTTGGTGTGGCCTACGGGTCGCCGACCCGCCAGGTGGCGGATATCCTGCAGCAGGCCGCGGCGGAGCATGGCCTGGTGATGAAGGACCCGGTGCCGCTGGTGATCTTCGAGGATTTCGGCGACAACGCGTTGGTGTTCGCGCTGTACTTCTGGGTCGACGTGGCCAAGAACAGCGGAATGCAGGTGCAAAGCGACCTGCGTTTCATGCTGGAAAAGCGCCTGGCCGATGCTGGTGTTTCAATCGCCTTTCCGCAGCGGGACATCCACCTCGATGCCGCGCGGCCGCTGCAGATCGAGGTGGTCGGGGGCGCCGTTCCCTCGGCGCCGGCATCCTGATGTACGACCCATCCGACCGCGAGTTCATGTCGCGCGCGCTCGGGCTGGCGGCCCGGGCGATGAACGACTCGGCGCCCAATCCGCGCGTCGGCTGCGTCATCGTGCGCGAAGGCAGGGTCATCGGCGAAGGCTGGACCCAGCCGCCGGGATCCAATCACGCAGAGATCGAGGCACTGCTGGATGCCCGTCGCAATGGCCACGACGTGCGCGGCGCGACGGTCTATGTGTCGCTCGAGCCGTGCAGCCACTTTGGCCGCACGCCGCCGTGTTCCACGGCATTGATCGAGGCCCATGTGGGCCGCGTTATTGCCGCCGTCGAGGACCCGAACCCGCTGGTGGCCGGTACCGGACTCGAGATGCTGCGCAGTGCCGACATCGACGTGCGTTGCGGGCTGCTGGAACAGGAAGCGGCCGAGATGAACATCGGGTTTTTCTCGCGCATGCAGCGCGGGCGACCCTGGGTTCGCATGAAGATCGCGGCCAGCCTGGACGGCAAGACGGCGCTGGAAAGCGGCGTGTCGAAGTGGATCACGTCCGAGGAGGCGCGTCGCGATGGGCATGCCTGGCGCGCGCGGGCCTGCGTGCTGCTGACCGGGATCGGCACTGTGCGGGCGGACAATCCGCAACTCGATGTGCGCCTGGTCGAGACACCGCGGCAACCCCTGCGCGTGCTGGTCGACAGCCGACTCGAGGTCGATCCCGGCGCGCGCCTCTTCGATGGTGCAGGCAAGGTGCTGGTCGCTACGGCGAGTACCCGGCCGGAGCGCGCGGCGGCGCTGCAGGCCCGTGGTGTCGAACTGCTCGAATTGCCGGATGCGCAGGGCAAGGTCGACCTGGCTGCGCTGATGCGTGAGCTCGCCCATCGCCACGTCAACGAAGTGCATGTCGAGGCCGGGTTCCGACTGAACGGCTCGCTGGTCAAGGCAGGCGTCGTCGACGAGCTGCTGGTCTACCTCGCGCCGATGCTGATCGGGGAAGCGCAGGGGATGCTGCACCTGCCGGCACTGTCCGACCTGGCCCAGGCGCAACGGCTCGAGTTTCTCGAAGTCGCGCCGGTCGGGGGCGACGTGCGCATCCGTGCACGGCTGGTCTGAGGGGTACGCATGTTCACGGGTCTCGTGCAGGGCATCGGACGTATCGAACGGGTGGAGCTCTCCACCGACGGTGGTGGAGTTCGCATCACGGTCGATGCATCGCGCGTCCCGGGCTTTGGCGCGCAGGTCGGTGACAGCATTGCTCTCAACGGCGCGTGCATGACGGCGACGAGCGTTGACGGACTGCGCTTCACCGCCGACGTGTCCGGAGAAAGCCTGGCCCGGACCGTTGGGCTGGACGCCCAGGGCGAAGTGAACATCGAGACTTCCTTGCGGTTGGGCGACGCGATCGGTGGCCACCTCGTCGCGGGCCACGTGGACGGTGTCGGCGAGGTGACCCGCCATGCGCCGGTGGGCGAATCGTGGGAACTGGTGATCGTCGCGCCGCCCGAGCTGGGCAAGTACCTCGCCGTGAAGGGATCGATCGCCGTCAACGGCGTGAGCCTGACGGTGAACCGCGTCACTGATACGCCGGCGGGTTGCGAGTTCTCGCTCAACATCATCCCGCACACCCAGGCCGTGACGACGCTGCATCAGCTTGCGCCCCGGTGCCCGCGTCAACCTCGAAGCCGACCTGATCGCGCGCTACGTGGAGCGCATGCTTCCCGGAAAGAACTGACTACGCCATGAACGACGGGATCGCCGGCTGGCTGCTCGCGCTGGCGATCAGTGCCGCACTGATTCCATGGAGCAGGCGCGAGCAGCGCGGCGACGCGGTCGGCGCCTTCGCGCTCCTGCTGCTTTACGTCGTTGCGCTCGCGGCCGGCGGATGGTTGCTGGCGCCGGAATGGCGCCCGTGGGCGCCGGTCATCGCGGCCGCGGCCGTGTGGCTCGCATTTCAGCCGCTGCTGGCGCTCGGTCGTTTGACCCGGGCCGAAGTCGGCCTGGCGCCGCTGCGTCCGGGCAGCGCACGCACAGCGTGCATCGTCACGGCCATCGCGCTGGTGCTGAACGCGGTCATCGTGCACATGCGCGGCCCGGCAGCGATGAGCGTGTCGGGCCTGCTGATGCTCGCCCTTGTGCTGACGGCGATGATCGAGGAACTGGTGTTTCGCGGCGTGATCCTGGCGCTGGCTGATCGGTCGCACCCGCCACGCTGGAACCTCTGGGGCGCACCGATTGGCTTCGGTGGCCTGGCCGTCACCGCGGCGTTCATCGCACTGCATGGCGTTCGGCCCGGCCTGCTGCTGGGCGTGGTGCCGGCGGCGATCCTCTATCTTTGGCTGCGCGCACGGACCGGCAGCCTGCTCGCACCGATCGCTGCCCACGTGCTGTGGAACCTGTCGGTAGTGCTGATGCATCGCTGACGCTTTATCGATTCCCAGACCAACCCAGTTTCCCCGACTCATCCTCCAGGCCCGCCCCCGACCATGTCCAGGCTATTCACTCCTTACGCCGTGCGTTCGCTCGAATTGCCGAACCGCATCGTCATCTCGCCGATGTGCCAGTACTCGGCACGCGACGGCAGCGCGACCGATTGGCACTGGGCGCACCTCGGATCGCTCGCGCTGTCCGGTGCCGGGTTGCTGTGCATTGAGGCGACTGCGGTGACGGCAGCCGGTCGCATCACGCAGGGGGACCTCGGCCTGTACAGCGACGCGAACGAGGAGGCGCTGGCCGGCGTGCTGCGGATGATCCGGTCGGTGGCACCGATCCGGGTCGCGCTCCAACTCGCCCATGCCGGTCGCAAGGCTTCGAGCCGTGAGCCGTGGAACGGCGGCAAGCTCCTGCCGCGCGATCAGGGTGGATGGCTGGCGGAGGCGCCGTCGGCCGTGGCGCACGCGGCCGACGAGGCCCCGCCGCGTTCTCTCGACGAAGACGACCTTGCGCGCCTGCGCACGGCGTTTGCCGAGGCGGCCACGCGCGCGGCGCGCCTCGGTGTTGACGCGATCGAAGTCCATGCGGCGCATGGCTACCTGCTGCACGAATTCCTGTCGCCGGTGGCGAATCGCCGCACGGACCGCTACGGCGGCTCGCTCGAGAACCGCATGCGCTTCCCGCTGGAGGTGTTCGATGCCGTGCGCGCGGCATTTCCAGCCGATCGGCCGGTCGGCATGCGCATTTCGGCGACGGACTGGCTGGAAGAGCTCGATCCGGCGCCGCCGAGCTGGACGCTCGAGCAGTCGCTGGCCCTGGCGCGCGCGCTCAAGGCACGCGGCTGCGACTGGATCGATGTATCCAGCGGGGGCGTATCGCCGCAGCAGCGCATCAAGCCGGCGCCGGGCTACCAGGTGCCGTTCGCCGAGATCATCCGTAGCGAGATCGGAATGGCCACGATGGCGGTCGGCCTGATCACCGAGCCGCGCCAGGCCGAAGCCATCGTGGCCGAGGGTCGCGCCGACCTGGTGGCGCTGGCGCGCGCAATGCTCTTCGATCCGCGCTGGCCGTGGCGCGCGGCGGCCGAGCTCGGTGGCGTGGTCGCCGGGCCGCGGCAGTACTGGCGCTCGCTGCCGCGCGAGGCCGGTGCAATCTTCGGTCCGCTGACGTTCGGCCAGCGCTGACGGCGCGGTGCCGGTCGACGGAGGTGACAGCGCACTAGAATCGGGTCATTGCGGGGCGTGGCCCCGGGAGGTCGCATGAACGCACTGTCGCTGGTCACGGACCGTTCGGAGCTCGTCCGGGTCGATCGCGAGCGTGCCCGAGATCCTCGACGAACTGCGCAAGGGCAACATCGTCGTGCTGGTCGACGATGAGGACCGCGAGAACGAAGGCGATCTGGTCTTCGCAGCGGACTTCGTTACGCCGGAGAAGATCAATTTCATGGCCAAGCATGCGCGTGGCCTCGTTTGCCTGACGCTGACCGAGGCCCACGCGCGGCAGCTCGCACTGCCGCCGATGGCGCGTGCCAATGGCACCGTGCATGGCACGAACTTCACGGTCTCGATCGAGGCCGCTGAGGGCGTGACGACCGGAATCTCCGCGGCCGACCGCTCGCGCACGGTCTGGGTGGCGACGCGCACGAATGCGAAGCCAGCCGACATCGTGCAGCCGGGACACATCTTTCCTGTGGTCGCGCAAGCGGGCGGCGTACTGATGCGTGCCGGACACACCGAAGCCGGCTGCGACCTGACGCAGCTGGCCGGACTGACGCCCGCTGCCGTGATCTGCGAAATCATGAACGACGACGGCACGATGGCGCGCCTGCCCGACCTGATCCCGTTCGCCCAGACGCACGGGTTGAAAGTCGGCACCATCGCCGATCTCATTCACTACCGTTCCGCGACCGAGTCGATCATCGAGCGGTGCGGCAGCCGACGCGTGCAGTTGCCAGCCGGAGAGTTCGAGCTCGTTGTCTACCGCGACAAGCCGAGCGGCGCGCCGCACCTGGCGCTCGTCAAGGGCGTCATTGATCCGGAGCGCGAAGCACTGGTGCGCGTGCACGAGCCGGTCTCGGTGCTTGACTTCCTCGACGCCACGGCGAGCACGCATTCCTGGCCGATCCCGAAAGCGCTGGCGACCATTGCACAGGCCGAGGCCGGTGTGCTGGTACTGCTCAACTGCGCCGAACCGTCCGATCGGCTGTTCGCCAAGTTCGATGCTCTTCTTGCGGCATCGGAGTCCAGCGACGAAGTTGCGCGCCAGGCCCGCATGGACCTGCGCACCTATGGCATCGGCGCACAGATCCTGCGCGATCTCAACGTCGGCCGGATGAAGCTGCTGGCGCGCCCGCGCAAGATGCCATCGATGGCCGGGTTCGGACTGCACACGACCGGGTTTGTTGAGAGCTAAACCCAGAGCTGAACCCAGAGCTGAGCTCATAGCTGAACCCGCGCGTCGGCGCGGTCGTCGTGCAAAAGCGCTCGCGTACACTGCGTCGCCTGGAGGACACATGGCGATCGACTATCTCGCGCCCGATTTCGACGGAGCCGATCTGCGGATCGGTATCGTCCAGGCGCGCTTCAACGAGTGGGCCGGGCGGGCGCTGCTGGAGGCCTGCGTCGGCGAACTGGTCACGCTCGGCGTCGACGAAGATGACGTCACTCACCTGACCGTTCCCGGGTCACTGGAGATCCCGGTGGCGCTGGCCAAGCTGGCCTCCACCGAGGACTTCGACGCACTGATCGCGCTCGGTTGCGTGATCCGCGGCGAGACCTACCATTTCGAGGTCGTGTCCAACGAGTCGGCGCGCGGCGTTGCCCAGGTCGCGTTGACCTACGGCGTTCCGGTTGCCAACGGAATCATCACTGCCGAAAGCGACGAGCAGGCGCGCGCGCGCGTCGGCGAGAAGGGCCGTGACGCCGCGCGCGTTGCCGTCGAAATGGCGAATCTGCTCTGGGCACTGGATGAAAATGGCGACGAAACCGTCGTCGACTGAGCCGCCGACGACAGCCGGTCGCGGCGGCAGCCGCAGTGCCCGACGACGTGCGCGTGAACTGGCGGTGCAGGGTCTGTACGAATGGCTGGTCGGAGGTCAGGATGCCGCTGCCATTGAAGGACATCTGGCGGAAACCCGCGGCGCGGACGGCCTCGAGGAACTCACGGCCCGGACCGACATGTCGCACTATCGTGAACTGCTCAATGGGGCAATCGCGGGTGCCGATGCGCTGCGGGCCGATTTCGCGCCGCATCTCGATCGCGGTGTCGAGGCACTGTCGCCGGTCGAGCACGGCATCCTGCTGCTGGCTACCTACGAGCTGAAGCATCGCGCGGAGATTCCGTACCGCGTCATCATCAACGAGGCGGTGGAACTCGCCAAAAGCTTCGGCGGCACCGAGGGATTCAAGTACGTCAACGGCGTGCTGGACAAGGTGGCCGCGCAACTGCGGCCGGCCGAAGTCGCTGCGCGCGCCTGAACGGCAACCGCAGGGCCACGCCATGGCGTCGAACCGGCAGCCGGCCGGTGAGTTCGAACTGATCGCACGTTACTTCGCGCGCACCGGAACGGCGGCAGCGCGAGTGGAACTGGGCATTGGCGACGACTGTGCGCTGATCGACGGTGGCCCGCAGATGCAATGGGCCGTAACCACCGACATGCTGGTCGAAGGCGTGCATTTTTCTGCGGGCGGCGATCCGGAAGCACTGGGCCACAAGGCCCTGGCGGTCAACCTGTCCGATCTCGCCGCCTGCGGTGCGACTCCGCGCTGTTTTTTCCTGGCGCTGGGACTGCCACGGCCAGACGAAGCGTGGTTGGCCGCGTTCACGCGTGGCATGTTTGCCCTGGCAGACGCCCACGCCTGTGTGCTGGCCGGCGGCGACACGACCCGGTCGCCGGGCGGGGTGACCCTTTCGATCACGGCGCTCGGCGAGCTGCCGCGCGGGACCGCGTTGCTACGCGCTGGCGCGGCGCCGGGCGATGACCTCTGGGTCTCTGGTGTGCTCGGCGACGGGGCCCTCGGGCTGGCATGCCGGCGCGGCGACATCGTGCTCCCTGCCGAAACCGCGCGGACTGCCATCGAACGGCTGGAGCGGCCAACGCCCCGGGTGGCGCTGGGCGAGCGCCTGCGCGGCATCGCGACGGGTGCGATTGACGTCTCGGACGGTCTGGCAGGGGATCTCGGCCACCTCCTGGAGCGATCCCGGGTGGCGGCGACAGTCGAATGGGCCGCCGTCCCGCGGTCGGAGGCGCTGCGGGGACTCGATGCTCCGACGCAGCAGCGCTGCGTGTTCGAGGGAGGCGACGACTATGAACTGCTGTTCACGGCGCCGCCTGCGGCAGCCGACGCCGTCCGCGCGGCGGGGTTGGCCGCGGGTGTCGCCGTTACCCGGATCGGAGCGATCCGGACCGGCGGCGGACTGACGGTCGTCGATGCCGACGGTCGGGCGATGGACAGGGAGCCGCGCGCGTTCGATCATTTCCGTCCATGAACGCCCCCACGGCAACCAGGATGACCGCTCCCGTCCACCCCGAGGTCGCCCCAACAGCCGATGGCATTGCTGCACCGTCGATGCGCTTCATGCTGGCGCACCCGGCGCACGGCGTGGCGCTCGGATTCGGCAGCGGCCTGCTGCGGCCGGCACCGGGCACGTGGGGCACGCTGGCGGGCTGGGGCGCCTTCATCGCACTCGATGGGTGGTTATCGCCGGGGGCCTGGGGCGTCGTGATCGCTGTCACCTTCCTGCTCGGCTGTGCCAGCGCCCAGCGCACCGGTAACGCGCTGGGGCGCCCGGATCATGGTGCGATCGTCATCGATGAAATCGTCGCGATCTGGATCGTGCTGTTGCTGCTGCCTTCTACGCTGATCGCGCAGGCGTGCGGTTTTCTGGCGTTCCGCCTGTTCGACATCCTGAAGCCGCCGCCGATACGTGCGCTCGACCGCCGCTGGAAAAATGGCGTCGGCGTCATGGTGGACGACCTCGTAGCGGCGTTTTACACCGTGGTGCTGGCGGCGATTGTCGTGCGAGTGATGCCATGAGCGCGCAGCGCGCAGCGCCGAGGGCAGGGCTATGAGTTCGGCGGCCGAGCGCCTCGAACACCTGTCCGCCGAACTCGGACGGGCGCTGCGTGCGCAGCACCTGTCGCTGACCACCGCCGAGTCCTGCACGGCGGGAGGCGTCGCCTACGCGGTGACGCTCAGCCCGGGTTCGAGCCAGTGGTTCGACCGCGGTTTCATCACGTACACCAATGAATCGAAGATGCAGGTGCTCGGGGTTGCCCCAGCCTATCTGCGCGACTTCGGTGCGGTCAGTGAACCCGTTGCGCGCGCGATGGCGCTGGGCGCCCTGTCGCACAGCAGTGCCCAGGTAGCGGTGGCGGTAACCGGCATCGCAGGCCCGAGCGGGGCAACGCCGGCAAAGCCGGTTGGAACGGTCAGCTTCGCCTGGGCGATACGTCGCGACACGAGCCAGACCGCCTGGGTGAAGACGGAAACCAGGCACTTCGACGGCGATCGCGGCACCGTGCGGACGCAGAGCATCGTCACCGCACTCGACACTCTGGTCGGTCTGCTGAAGCAGCGGCAGGACATTTAGTGGCCCGCCGTCGCGACGCCGTCCCCGCATGACACCCTCGGAACTGTTCCCGGATTTCGCACCTGAACGTCGACACGTCAATGGCGTGGACATCTGCTTCCGGCAGGGCGGCAGCGGTCCCGCCTTGCTCCTTCTGCACGGTTTCCCGCAAACGCATGCCATCTGGCATCGCGTGGCACAACGACTGGCGCAACGTTTCCGCATCGTCATGCCGGACCTGCGCGGCTATGGTGACTCCGCCAAGCCGCCCAGCGACGTCGACCATGCGCCGTACAGCAAGCGCGCTATGGCGCGCGACATGGTCGAACTGATGCATGCCCTCGGTCATGAGCGCTACTTCGTCTGTGGCCACGATCGCGGCGGGCGTGTTGCGCACCGGCTCGCGCTCGACCATCCGCGCGACATCATGCGCCTGATGGTGCTCGACATCTCACCGACACGCACGATGTACGAACGCACGACGATGGAGTTCGCGCGCCTTTACTACCACTGGTTCTTCCTGATCCAGCCGGCTCCGCTGCCCGAGACGCTGATCGGTGCCGAACCCGACTTCTACCTGCAAGCGAAACTCGGGGCCTGGTCGTCGAGCGGCGCGTCGGCGTTCGATCCGCGTGCGCTGGCCGAGTATCAGCGTTGTTTCACTCCGGCCGCCATCCATGCGATGTGCGAGGACTACCGCGCTGCCGCCGGCATCGACCTCGAACATGACCGCGCCGACGAGGCGCGCCGGATCGAGTGTCCGGTCCATGTGCTGTGGGGCGAACGCGGCGTGGTGCACCGCTTGTTCACGCCACTGGCCGACTGGCGTGACAAGGCGACCGGTGCGGTGACCGGTCGAACGCTGCCGTGCGGACACTTCATTCCTGAAGAACAGCCCGACGTCTTCGTCGACGAGGCGGCTGCCTTCTTCGTCGCCAGCTGATGCGAAGCGGGTGGCTGGCGTACTTCCTGCTGCTGCCGTCGCTGGTGGCGAGCGCGCTGCCGGCCAATGAACTGTGCCTGTCGGATGCGCGCGGACTGAAGATCACGGATGCGCGCCTCTTCGAAGGCGTTGGCTCGTATCGCGCGCCGCGCGTCTCCGACCATCCCGAGGCGCAGCGCTACTTCGAACAAGGTCTGGTGTTCGGCTGGGGCTTCAATTTTGCGGAGTCCGCCCGCTCGTTCCGTGCCGCGACCTTGCGCGACCCGGACTGTGCGATGTGCCGATGGGGCATCGCCTGGGCGGTGGGACCGAGCATCAACCATGACATGGAGGCCGCGGACATGCCGATTGCCCGCGATGCGATCGTGCAGGCTCGCGCGTATGCCACCGATCCCCGCACGCGCGAACTCGTCGCGGCGTTGGCTTTGCGCTATGCGGACGGTGCCGCCACCGTCGCCGATGCCGATGCAGTCCGCTATGCCGAGGCGCTGGTGGCCCTGGCCGAACGTCGATCGAACGACGCCGACATCGCCGTGTTTGCCGCCGAGGCCCTGATGACGGCGCATGCGTACGACTGGTGGCGTGCCGACGGCACGGCCCAACCCTGGACGCCGCGCATTGCGGCACTGCTCGACCGGGCGCTTGCGCTCGCGCCGGATCACCCCGGCGCGCACCACTACCGTATCCACCTGTACGACGAGTCGCGCACGCCGGCCGCGGCGCTCGCGTCGGCCGAGCGCCTGCCGGCGATTGCGCCGGGCGTCGGCCATCTCGTGCACATGCCGTCCCATGTCTATCTGCGGCTGGGTCGGTACCACGATGCAGTAGGGTCGAACCAGGCGGCGGTCACGGCGGATCAGCGCTACGCGACGGCCACGATTGCCGACCGTGCGTACGCCGCGGGCTACGCGTTGCACAACCAGCATTTCCTCTGGGCGTCGGCCCTCTGGAGCGGCGAGTCACAGGTCGCGCTGGATACCGCTAAGGCAATGGCGGCGACCGTCGCTGGCTGGCCCGACCTGCAGATCGATGCGGGAACGCGCCAGCACCTGCTGGCCACTCCCTGGTTCACCTTGGTGCGCTTTGGCCGCTGGAACGACATCCTCCTCGCCACGACGGATCCCAAGGCGGGGCCGTACCTGCGGGGCGTGACCGCGTATGCCCGAGGCACGGCCTACGCGCATCAGGGCATGAGGGCGCGTGCCGAGCAGGAATTGACAGCGCTTCGGGCCGCGCGTCGGCAGGCCAGCGCGCAGAAGCTCATGATCAAGCAGACCAATCGTGCCGGCGACCTGCTGGCCGTGGCCGAAGCGTTGCTGCGCGCCGATATCGCTGCTGCGCGCGGGTCACGTGCCGAGGCCGTGCGGCACGCACGGATCGCCGTTGCGCGTGAAGATCGGCTCGCGAGCGACGAACCGCCTGCCTGGCAGATCCCGGCACGGCAGCGTCTCGGGCAAGCCTTGTTGCAGGCAGGCCAGGCGCGCGCGGCGCTGGCGGTGTTCGAGGCCGACCTTGAGCGTCACCCTGCGAATGCCATTGCGCTGGCCGGTCGCGCCGAGTCTGAACGCCGCCTGGGCAACGCAGCCGTTGCCGACGCACTGTTAGTCAAGGCCAAAACGGCATGGGACCATGCCGATGTTCCGTTGCCGGTGCCGTAGGGCCCGGTGGCGATGCCCGTCTGATCTGCACTTTCATCACGGATTGCCATGCCGACCGAAGTCCTGCTGCTGTTTGGGTTGATTCTGCTCAATGGCGTCTTTGCCATGTCCGAAATCGCGCTGGTGACCGCGCGCCGTGCCCGGCTGCAGGCGCTGGTCGAACAGGGTGACATCGGAGCGGCCGCCGCACTGGCACTGAACGACGAGCCAACGCGTTTTCTGTCGACCATCCAGGTCGGCATTACGTCGATCGGCATCCTGAGCGGGATCGTGGGCGAGGCCGCCTTCGCCGAGCCTCTCGCGCGCTGGCTGATCGCGCTGGGCGCCGAACCGAAGGTTGCCCAGCTCGGCGCAACCGCTCTGGTCGTGGTCGTCGTCACGTACTTCTCGATCGTGCTCGGCGAGCTCGTGCCGAAGCGGTTGGGCCAGATCTCGGCCGAGGCGATTGCCCGCCGCGTGGCGCGACCGATAGCCTGGCTCGCGCTGGCCGCGAAGCCGTTCGTACGGCTGCTGACGGCGTCGACCGACCTGATGCTGCGTGTGATCGGAGCGCGTTCGGACGGATCCAGCGCCGTCACCGAGGAGGAAATCCACGCGCTGATCAAGGAAGGTTCGGAAACCGGCGTGATCGACGAACAGGAGCGCGCGATGGTGCGCAACGTGTTCCGGCTCGACGACCGTCAGATCGCGTCGCTGATGACGCCGCGCTCGGAAATCGTTTACCTGGATCTCGAAGACGACCTGCAGGACAACCTGCACCGGGTGCTCGACATCGAGCATTCACGCTTCCCGGTGTGCCGCGGAGGCCTGCGCGATGTCGTCGGCGTGGCGAGTGCGCGCCGGCTGCTGCAGCAGGCCATCCGCGGCGACGTCCTCAACCTCGAGCGCGCGGCCGAGCCGGTGGTGTACGTACCGGAGTCGCTGACGGGCATGGAACTGCTGGAGAACTTTCGCGCCAGCGCCGGGCACATGGCGCTGGTGGTCGACGAGTATGGCGAGATCCAGGGGCTGGTGACCTCGCAGGATCTGTTCGAAGCGATCGCCGGAGAGTTCAAGCCGCAGCGCACCGAGGATGCCTGGGCGGTGCAGCGGGCCGACGGTTCGTGGCTGCTCGATGGACTGATTCCCATTCCCGAACTCAAGGACCGCTTGAACTTCGGCGCTGCGCCCGAGGAGGAACTGGGACGCTACAACACGCTGTCGGGCATGGTGATGCTGCTGCTCGGTCGGGTGCCGGCCACCGGTGACATTGTCGAATGGCACGGCTGGCACTTCGAGATCGTCGACATGGACAAACATCGCATCGACAAGGTGCTGGCTTCGCAGACACCGAGCGCGGCCGAGATGGCGACCGGAGTCGGCAAGTGAGGAGACCCGCTTCAGCGCCGCCGGTGGCGATTGATCTCGTCGCGGGTGGCGCGAGCCACCGCGCGCGCTCGCTCGGCGTAGTCGGGCCCGTCGCCGGCATAAAGGATCGCGCGCGACGAATTGATCACCATGCCGGTACCGTCCGCAGTCTGACCGGCGGTGACACTGGCGGCGATATCGCCGCCCTGCGCACCGACGCCGGGCACCAGCAACGGCATGTCGCCGACGAGTGATCGAACCAGCGCTAGTTCAGTCGGGTAGGTCGCTCCCACGACCAGGCCCAGCTGACCCGCTGTGTTCCACTCGCCTGCCGCCTTCGCTGCCAGGCGCTGATAGAGGGGCACTCCGGCAATGTCGAGCATCTGCAGGTCGGTGCCACCCGCGTTGCTGGTGCGGCAAAGCAGGAAGGCGCCGCGGTCCGCATACGCAAGAAAGGGTTCGATCGAGTCCTTGCCCATGTAGGGCGAGAGCGTGACTGCGTCCGCGTCATAGCGTTCGAACGCCTCGCGCGCATAGTGTTCGGCCGTGGCACCGATGTCGCCGCGCTTGGCGTCGAGGATCACCGGCACCTGCGGGTGCTCGCGGTGGATGTGCGCTATCAACTGCTCGAGCTGGCTCTCGGCGCGCGCGGAGGCGAAGTAGGCAATCTGCGGCTTGAACGCGCAGGCGAGGTCGACCGTCGCATCGACTATTTCGCGACAGAACCGAAAGAGGGCATCACCGGTGCCGCGAAGCGCGGCCGGAAAGCGCTCAGGGTCCGGATCGAGGCCGACGCACAGCAGTGAGTCGGCGGCGCTCCAGCGCGCCGACAGTTTGGCGTAGAAGGTCGATGGTTGCGGCATGTGTTCCCCCGGGCGGAATTGTAGGGGGCCGCGGGATCCGCCAGCGCGCCAGCGTCGCCCACGGACGTTCCCGATGGCAGTCGGCCTCGCAGTGATTCGACTCGAAGCGGCTGCGAGTTGCAGCTGGATCGAGAGCCGTCAGGTCGGCGGGTCGCCGTTCTCTTGCAGCGAATCGCTCGAGTTGTCGTTCACTGCGGCGCCCGAGTCGCGCGTCCGGCTGATCCACAACGCTGCTGTCACGACGACTCCCGCCAGCAGTGCCCAGCGCAGCGTGCGCGATCGGGAGAGTTGCGAAACGCCGGTCACGACCGCCGGGACGACCCAAGGCTGGCGCCGGGCAAAACCCAGCGCGTTGGCCGCGGCACCGAGCAGCGAAGTGCCGGCCCCCTGCGGTGAACCCGCCAGGAGTCCTGCGACGCGTCGCACACCACGAGTTCGTTCCTGGAATCGATCGAGCTGGTGGGCAAGCTGCGCGCGTTCCGCCGCGGCGCGTACCAGCAGAAGGTCGCGCTTCAGTTCATGCAGTTCGCGATCAGCCGTTTTCATCGGTGGTGCCGTCGGGGCGACCGTGCAAGGCGTCGCGGTCCTTTTGCAGTTCCGCGCGCGTCTGCGCCAGGAACGGCGGTGCGGCCGCGATCTCGCGCCGCACGACGCGAACCGCCACGAAAGCGGCGACTGCATACGCCACCGTGACCAAGCCGAGCGCGAGCGCCCGAGGGCCATCCCAGAAAACGGCCGCCACCCAGAGCGACAGCGTCACCAGTGCGGCGAGCAGCAGCACGGCCGCGACGATCCCGAGCGCGGCCCAGCGAAGCGCCCGGTCGCGTGTTTCGTCGAGCTCGAGCGCTGCCAGTTCCCCGCGCGTCGCCAGCAGGCTGATCGCGTGGGAGATCATCGCCCGTATCGATGCGATCAGGCCGTGCGGGGACTCCGTTTCATCCGACATCGCTGATTCCACCGTGGGCACGTCGCGCGCCGAGACGACGCAACGATCAGCGACGGTTGATCACGAGCCCGACCAGCATGCCGATACCGGCTGCGATGCCGACGGCTGTCCACGGGTGTTCGTGCACCCAGGTGTCGGAAGCCTTGGCCGCTACCTTGGCCTGATCGACCACGCGATGCTCGACCTCTACCAGGCGGGTTTTCGCGTTGGAGATTGCGGACTGGGCACGACGACGCAAATCGGCGGCCTGTTCGCCGCTGGCCTGTGCCGCCTGGCGCAGCAACTCTTCCGCATCGACCAGCACGGTGTTGACATCCGTCATCAGACGTTCCTTCTTGGTCTGTTCCATGGCTTCTCCTTAAAGTCAGCAGCCTACATCTTCAGGCTAGACAATCATCATGCCGGCGGCATGATGCAGATCGAATCCCGCAAATTCCCTTAGCCGTTGACGTAGACCCAGTTCAGCAGCTCATCGAGTGCGCCTTGCGACGCTCCGGCATTCGGGTGGTTGACGAACGCAACGACGGCGTATCGACGGCCGCTCACAGCCAGCACGTAGCCCGCGATGGCACGCGTGTCCGCCAGCAGGCCCGTCTTGATGTGGGCCGAACCGGCGGCGCCTGTCCGCTTGCGCATCGTGCCGTCAACTCCGACGAGAGGCAATGAAGCTACGAATTCCGGCATCAGCGGGCTGGCAAACGCACTGGAGAGCAGGCGCGACAGGCCCGCCGGTGTCAGGCGCTCCACCCGTGACAGGCCGGCGCCGTTTTCGAGCACGAAGTCCCGCCGATCGAGCCCCTTGCCGACCAGCCAGTCGCCCACGGCACGCTGCGCACGCTCGGCATTCGCCGGTTGCTTCGCAACTTCGCCGCCGATCGTCAGGAACAACTGGCGTGCCATCACGTTGTTGCTGAACTTGTTGATATCGCGGATGACCTCGGCCAGTGACTCGGACTCATGCTGCGCGAGTCGCCGCGCGTCCGCCGGTGCGACACCGTCGCGGGCCCGACCACGCCAGCTTCCGCCGCTCTCGGTCCACAGTGCGCGGAACACGGCATCGAGATACGAGGTGGAGTTGAGCAGACTGACGTGCCAGGCGCGGTCGCCGCACGACAAGGGAAATGAACCGCGGAATTGCGGTCGCATCGGATCGGCGAAGTCGCCGCCGAGTCGGGAGCGCCAGTCGTTGCAGGGCCCTTCGACCGCCCTTACGGTTGCAGGTACCGTCATTCCCGCCAGCGCGGGTATGGCGTACACGCGGACCTGCTTGGCCGCACTGTCGGGCACGAAGTGAAAGGTGACGCTCTTGTAGTTGAGCAGCAGGGCGTCAGCTCCCGCGTTGTACGGACGCAGGGTTTCGCCGTCGAAGGCCCCGGGATCGTGCGCCGCCGCCTCGAACGAGCTGCGGTCGAGCAGCAGATCGCCCCGTATCTCGCGCAGTCCGACACCACGCAGACGCTGGACAAGCAGCCAGAGGTGTTCAACCACGAAGCGCGGGTCGCCGCTGCCGCGCAGATAGAGATCGCCTTCGAGCGTACCGGCGTTGAGCGGGGCAACGGCCAGGGCCTCGGTCCGCCAGCTGAACTGGGGGCCGAGGATTTCGAGACCGGCCAGCGTGGTGACGAGTTTCATCGTCGACGCCGGATTCATCAGCGCGCCTTCGTTGACCGACAAGGTCAGCCCGGTGCCGGCCAGAGGCACGACGCTGATGCCTACGGCGCCGATCGGCACGTTGGCGCTCCTGAGAGCGGCGGCAATCGACTCCGGCAGCTCCGGGGCGGTGCGAACCGCTTGCGACCCGGCCGGTGAAACCAGGGCCAGCGCGAGGCTCAGCGTGGCAACGCACCGAGTTATCCACATCAAATGCAAGGCTTTCCTCACTGGGAACGCTTTCGATTTCCTGGCGCCGTTGCGGGAGCTAGTTCATTCGACCGATAGACCCACCCAGGTGGGCTCGCTAGCCTCCCACTGGGGCGATCCGCGACTTCGCGGTGTCTCTTGGCGCGCCTGATCGCCTTCTGTTCCGGATACCCGATGAACTCACTTCCCGCATTCAAGGTTCGAAGCTTACTGGCTGCCGTTGCGGCGGCACTGACCCTGGCGGCATGCGGCGGTGGCGGCGGCGATGCGGCGTCGCCCGCACCTGCACCGGCGCCGGCCGTGCCCCCGACCGTCATACCGGAGCCTCCCGCCGGAGGATTTGTGCCGTCCGGGCCGACAGCGGCGCCCGCGGCTCCGTCGGATGCTCAGGCGGTGCGCTTTCTGGCGCAGTCCACCTTCGGCGCAACGAGTGCAGAAATCGATCGGCTGAAGCGCCTTGGCTACAACGACTGGATCGAGCAGCAGTTCCAGATTCCGCGCACCGCGCACCTCGACTTCGTGCTGGCGGCATACCCGATCCCGACCCCGGAAGGCGTCACGGTCACCATCGATCCGCTTTATCAGTCGTTCTGGAAGCAAGCCATCACCGCGCCCGATCCGTTGAGGCAGCGCGTCACCTACGCGTTGTCGCAGATCTTCGTCACGTCGGCGGCCGACGCGGCATTGCAGACGGCCCCCCACACGCTCGCGTCCTATCTCGACACGCTGTCGATCCACGCGTTCGGCAATTACCGCGATCTGCTCGAGGCTGTCAGCAAGCATCCGGCCATGGGGCAGTACCTGACGTCCCTGGCGAACCGCGGCGACGGCGGGCGCGTGCCGGATGAAAACTATGCACGCGAAGTAATGCAGCTCTTCTCGATCGGGCTGGTGCAGCTGAATACCGATGGCACGCCGAAACTGGTCAACGGCGAGCCGGTCGACACCTACAGCATGGACGATATCCGCGGTCTGGCGCGCGTGTTCACCGGCTGGGGTTGGGGCAACACCGGGACGCCGGACCCGGTCAACGGACGCTTTGGCGGTAACAATCCGCAGGATCCGATGCGGCGCGTGATACCGATGCAGTTCTATGCCCAGTATCACTCGCCGCTGGAAAAGCAGTTCCTC
The DNA here is from genome assembly GCA_963754065.1 of uncultured beta proteobacterium. Taxonomy (GTDB): domain Bacteria; phylum Pseudomonadota; class Gammaproteobacteria; order Burkholderiales; family Burkholderiaceae_F; genus JALORV01. The sequence continues at coordinate 78,409 of CAVWFH010000016.1, forward strand.
GGCGTCACGGTTCCTGCGGGAACGGCAGGCCCGCAGGCACTGAAGACGGCGCTCGATGCGCTCGCCGGTCATCCCAATGTCGGACCGTTCATCGCAACGCGCCTGATCCAGCACATGGTCACCAGCAACCCGAGTCCCGCCTATGTCGGGCGAGTGGCCGCGGTGTTCAACGACAACGGCAAGGGCGTGCGAGGCGACCTCAAGGCAACCGTGCGCGCGGTACTTTTCGATCCGGATGCAGTGACACCGGGAGCAGGGCCCAACGACGGCAAGCTGCGCGAGCCCACGCTGAGGCTGGCCGCATGGATGCGCGCATTCGGTGCGACGTCCACCAGCGGAAACTTCCGCATCGGCGTACTCGACAACCAGCTCGGACAGACGCCGATGCGAGCGCCCAGCGTGTTCAATTACTTCCGGCCCGGTTTCGTTCCGCCCAACACCACCCTGGCGGCTGCCGAACTCGTCGCGCCCGAGTTCCAGATCACGCACGAAATCTCGGTGGCGGCCTACGCGAATTTCATGCAGGGGGTGATCCAGAACGGCGTCGGCACCGGCAGTGACGTGCGTGCGGATTACACCTCGACCTATGCACTGGCCGACAACGCCGATGCGCTGGTGGCTCGGATCAACCTGGCGCTGGCGGCCAATTCACTCTCGACCGCGACCCTCACCTCGATTCGCGATGCGGTCAACGCGATCCCGATGACGGCCGGCAACGCGCGCCAGAACCGCACGCAGCTCGCGATCTACCTGACGATGACGTCACCGGAATTCCTGGTGCAGAAATAGGCGGACGGAGAAACCGATGACGACCCAAGCTTCCCGCCGCGAATTCCTGCGCACGGCATCACGACTCTCGGTCGCTGGCGTGGCCACGCCCTGGGCGGTCAATCTCGCCGCGATCGGTGCCGCGGCGGCGCAGACCGCACCGACCGACTACAAGGCGCTGGTGTGCGTCTTCATGTACGGCGGCAACGATCACTCGAACATGGTCGTGCCGTTCGACAATGCCAGCTATGCGCTGTACGCGCAGTCGCGTACCAACCTGGCACTGGCGCAGACGGCGCTGCTGCCGCTGGCCACGCCCACAAACCCATCCATGACCGGGCGCCAGGTGTCGCTGCGGTCCGAACTGCAGCCGCTGAAGACGATCTATGACGCCGGCAAGGCTGCAGTGCTGGCCAATGTCGGCACGCTGGTCGTGCCGACCACGATGACCCAGTACCGGGCGCGCAGTGTGCCGCTTCCGCCGAGCCTGTTCTCGCACAACGACCAGCAATCGGTCTGGCAGACCTACAACGGCCGCCGCGAAGGCGCCCGCGTCGGCTGGGGCGGCCGCATGGGTGACCTGCTGGCCACGGCCAACCAGTTCCAGAACTTCACCTGCGTATCCGCGTCGGGAACTGCCGTCTTCCTCTCGGGCCAGGCCAGCGTGCAGATGCAGATCGGCAACAGCGGCGGTCTGGCGATCACGGGTGTATCCGGCAACACGCTGTACGGTTCGACCGCCGGACCTGCGACCGCGCGCCGCCTGATGACCGAAGATCGCAGCAATCTCTTCGAGAAGGACTACAACACGATCGTCAAACGGTCGACCGAGGCCGCCCAGACGCTGAACACGGCACTGGCCGGCTTCCCGACGACCGCAGCGCCGTTTTCGACCTTTCCGAACACCGGCCTCGGCAACCAGATGCGCAACATTGCACGCATGATCGCGGCCCGAGAGGCCCTGGGGGCCAAGCGGCAGATCTTTCATGTGTCGATCGGCGGCTTCGACCAGCACTCGGGGCTGATCAACGGACACGGCGGCCGCATGACGGAACTGGCCAACGCGATGTCGGCGTTCTATCAGGCCACCGTCAGCCTCGGAATCGCTGACAGTGTGACGGCGTTCACCGCCTCGGACTTCGGTCGCACGCTCGACTCCAACGGCGAAGGCTCGGACCACGGCTGGGGATCGCATCACTTCGTCGTCGGCGGTGCCGTCAAGGGCGGCGAGCTGTACGGCACCTGGCCCGACACCGTGCTGCGCGGCCCGAACGATGTCGGCCGAGGCAACCTGCTGCCGACCACCTCGGTCAATCAGTACGCTGCGACGTTGGCGACCTGGTTCGGCATTGCCGATACGCAGATGGCCGATGTGCTGCCGAACGCGGCGAACTTCCCTCAGGCCAATCTCGGTTTCATGGTCTAGGTTCTCGTCAGCCACCTGCAGAAAACGGCGCTCGCGGGCGCCGTTTCCATTTGGCCATGCGTGGCCGTGCACTGCAGCCAGAGCGGATCTCATTCGAACGGATGAACTGCGGCGCGGGCCGCCAATGACAGCGCAGTTGCAGCTAGGCCTTTCGCCCGATGGACGCAGCCAGACGGCGTTCCTACAGTCGCGCGAGTTACCGCTCCCGTTTTCGGGGGCGCGCTGAGTCGTTCCGTTTGACTGGTGTCGTTTGGCCAGACGAGGAAGTCATGAACGCAAACACGATGAACTTATCCCGCTCATTGGTCGCTGTGGCGGTCGCTGCGGCCATGCTCGTGGCGTGCGGTGGAGGCGGCGAGGAAGGCAAGCCGGTCGGGTCCGCGTCGGCTCCAGTGGCTCCGGCAGCTCCATCGGGTCCCACCTCGGCACCGATCGTTCCGCCGACGGACACCGAGGCGATTCGCTTCCTCACGCAGGCGTCCATGGGACCCTCGAGCGCCGACGTCAGCAAGCTGAAGCAGCAGGGCTACGACGCGTGGCTCGAGGAACAGCTCGCGCTGCCGCGTTCCTCGCATCTGGACTTCGTCGTCAGCGAGATCGGCCTTGATGGCGCTGGCGGAGTGCAGATCACCATGGATCCGATGTATCGCTCCTGGTGGAAGCAATCGCTGGCTGGCAATGACCAGTTGCGGCAGCGTGTGACTTTTGCCTTGTCGCAGATCATCGTTACCTCGGCCGCCGACGCGCAGCTGCAGAACAAACCGGCCGCGATGGCTTCATATCTCGACGTGCTGTCCAAGCACGCGTTCGGCAACTTCCGCGACCTCCTGGAAGAGGTGTCGCTGCATCCGACGATGGGCCGCTACCTCACGGCCCTGGGTAATCGAGCGGATGGCGGGCGAGTGCCTGACGAGAACTACGCGCGCGAAATCATGCAGCTGTTCTCGATCGGCCTGGTGCAGCTGAACAACGACGGCACGCCGAAGCTGGTGAATGGCCAGCCTGTCGACACCTACACGATGGACGACATCCGCGGTCTGGCCAAGGTGTTCACCGGCTGGAGCTGGGGCAACACCGGTACGCCGGATCTGCAGGACAACCGCTTCTTCGGCAATGAAGCGGACCGCGCACGGGAGATCATCCCGATGCAGCACTATCCGAAGTTCCATTCGCCCGAGTCGAAGACCTTCCTCGGCACGACGATCGCGGCAGGCACGCCCGGCCCGCAGGCGCTGAAGATCGCGCTCGACACGATCTTCAATCACCCCAACGTCGGCCCTTTCCTGGCGCAACGGCTGATCCAGCGCCTGGTGACGTCGAATCCGAGTCCGGCGTACATCGACCGCGTGGCGGCGGTGTTCAACAACAATGGCAAGGGCGTGCGCGGTGACCTGAAGGCGGTGGTGCGCGCAGTCCTGTTCGATCCCGAAGCGCGCGACGCGAACGCGGTTGCCTCGGCCCAGTTCGGCAAGCTGCGCGAACCGCTGCTGCGCGTTACCGCCTGGGCGCGGGCATTCGGCGCGGAGTCCGCCAGTGGCGTCTATCGCGTTGGCATCCTGGACGAGCCGCTGTTCCAGACGCCCTTGCGGGCGCCGACCGTTTTCAATTACTACCGCCCAGGGTTCGTTCCGCCGAACACCGACATCGCGGCCAAGGGCATGGTGGCCCCGGAGTTCCAGATCACGCACGAGGTCTCGGTCGCGAACTACACGAACTTCATGCAGACAGCGGTCGGCAACGGCGTGGGTTTCAACACCATGGGCCGGCCGGATGTGCGCAGTGACTACAAGGACCTCGTCCCGCTGGCGGAAGACCCGACGAAGCTGGTGGCGCAGATCAACCTGATGCTTGCCGGCAACCAGATCAGCGCGGCCAATGCCGCGGCCATCGCCAATGCCGTCATGACCGTGAAGATTCCGGCGCCGGTGTCGGGCACGACCGGCCAGACGATCACTTACAACGGCAAGCAGTACACGTCGTGCGCCAACGAAGGCCAGCGCTGCGCCTTCACCGGCACCTACGAGGTGATCTACGGTGCCAACGGCACGTTCGCGCTGAAGGCTGGGCTGGTCAACGGCGTCGACTGCAACAACGAAACATTCGGCGACCCGGTGGTCGGCGTGGCCAAGTCGTGCTTCTACGGTCCGGTGGCGGCTACGCCACCGGCAACCAACACGCCGCCCGCCAACCAGAAGGACATCGACGACGCGAAACTGAATCGTGTCCGGCTCGCGGTGTACATGAGCGCGCTCGACCCGGGCTTCTTGGTCACCAAGTAACCGGACCGCAAGGAGAAACCAAGATGACGATGAACGCTTCGCGACGCGAGTTCCTGCGCACCGCGTCTGCGCTGTCGATTGCCGGTTCGGCCACGCCGCTGGTGGTCAACCTGGCTGCGATGAGCGCCGCGTCGGCGCAGACGATGCCTTCCGACTACAAGGCGCTGGTCTGCGTGTTCCTGTACGGCGGGAACGACCACAGCAACATGATCGTGCCGGTCGACAACGCGAACTACCAGTTGTACGCACAGTCGCGCACGAACCTGGCTCTCGCGCAGAATGTGCTGCTGCCGATCACGACGCCGACCAATGCGTCGATGTCGGGCCGTCAGGTCGCGATGCGGCCCGAGATGGCGCCGCTGAAGGCGATCTACGACCAGGGCAAGGCGGCGGTCCTCGCCAACATCGGGCCGATGCGTGCTCCCATGACGATGACGCAGTACCGGAACAATTCGGTGCCGCGTCCGATGGGACTGTTTTCACATAACGACCAGCAGTCCGACTGGCAGTCGTTCGGCCCGGAAGGCACTCGCGTGGGATGGGGTGGCCGCTTCGGCGATCTGTTTGCCTCGGCGAACACCTATCAGAACATCACCGCGATCTCGACCTCCGGCGCGGCGGTGTTCGTGTCGGGTTCGAGCGTCGCGCAACTGCAGCTCGGCAACAACGGTGCGCAGGGCATCCCGGCGCTGCAGGCCAACGCCAATGTCTTCAGCACGACCTCGGCGTCGGCGCCGCTCAAGGACATCATGACGGCCGCCAACCCGCACGTGCTGGCGAACGACTACAACAAGATCGTCAAGCGCTCGACCGAAGCGGCGGCAGCGATCAACACCGCCCTCGGTGCCGTCACGATGACGACGCAGTTCCCGGGTACGGGTCTTGGCAACCAGATGCGCAATGTCGCGCGCATGATCGCAGCGCGTCAGGCACTCGGCGCCCGGCGCCAGGTATTCCACGTCTCGATCGGCGGCTTCGACCAGCATTCAGGCCTCGTGCAGGGCCACGGTCCGCTCTGGACGCAGATTTCCCAGGCCATGGCGGCGTTCTACAACGCCACGGTCGAACTCAACATCGCCAACAACGTGACCGCGTTCACCGCGTCGGACTTCGGACGCACGCTGGATTCGAATGGCCAGGGATCGGACCACGGCTGGGGCGCTCACCATATGGTCGTCGGCGGCGCGGTTCGGGGCGGCGAGATGTACGGTACCTGGCCTGACACTGTGCTGCGCGGTCCGAACGACGTGGGTCGAGGCAACCTGCTGCCGACCACCTCGGTGGACCAGCTTGTCGGCACGTTCGCCAACTGGTTCGGTGTGCCGGCGGGCAACCTGCGCGACGTGATCCCGAATGCCACAAACTGGCCCACGCTGGATCTCGGGGTCCTCACGGCCTGATAAACGGGTCCCGAAAATGGAAAACGGCGCCCGCGGGCGCCGTTTTCGTTTGCAGTTCATTGCACTGTCTTCGGGAAACTCCGGCTGCCTAGTTCGACAGTTGCAGCAGTCCGAGGCCGACGCGGCGGTACGAGCCGATGCCGCGCATCAGCGGCTTCTTGATCAGGTCGGCGTCGGTGATTTCGAGCACCCCTTCGATCGAGGAATACGGCAACGTGATGGTCCGGTTGCCGTACGGAAATTTGAGTTCCTTGATCGCGACGTTGAAGAAGTCTGGCTTGAAGCCGAACTTCGGCGCGACCGCGGTCAGCCAGGCCTCGACTTCCTGCGGCGTCTTGAACGGTTCGACTTCCTTCTCGCCGTCGATCATCCGCTCGCGCCCGACGCAGGCCTCGAGCGCAAATCGGCAAGGCAGACCCTCGGCGAGCTGAACGACAAGGCGCTTCGGCGCCAGCGCGCTGACCGCCTCGGCGGGCGGTTCGAGCCACGGGTCGCACGAGTAGACCCAGTAGCGGCCTTCCGTGGCGGTGTCGGCGCGGAAGACGAAGCTGACGCCGGCCTTCTTGCCGAAGGTGCGCGTCAATGCAGCGTGCGCCGACAGCGGGTCGCCATACTTCTGCGCAAACGTGACGGCGGTCTCATAGAGCTCCACCGTCGGCACGTCCATCTTGGTGTAGCTCATCACTGTATTGACGAACGAGCGCAGGGTCTTCGGGCCCTTGCCCTTGCCCTTGGGCTGTGTGGCGCCAAGCCAGTGTGACGGCAGTCTCAGTGATATGTCCATGGAAACGCCTGATCCCATTTCCGGTTGATCATGGACATTGTCGGCACTGTGTGGCATTGCCGTATCACGCAAAGGCACTAGCCCATTGACCACCTGCCGCGCGGCCCCGATGAGTGGTCGTCGGATGGCCGAGGTGTTGGACGGATCTGACTGCCGTCTCTGCGGGACGTTGAGGCCGCAAATGGGCAAAGGCCAGGCCCTGTCCGGGCGCGTTGCGGACCGACACACTCACCGGACCAGGTAAGTTAGTTACTGCTCACCCCCGTCTTTCGGCAGTTTCAGCGCCCTCCGGACCCAATTTATTTACTGGCACATCGGCCCAAGACTTGAAACAGCGTCTGACTGCCCCTACTATTAGCACTCGTCTCGCTCGACTGCTAACAATGCGTCGGGGCGGACTCGAACTCCCTCATTTCACGTTTCTCGTTCGTCGAGAGATCAACTGCCAGGAGACCTTATGAAGATTCGTCCATTGCATGATCGAGTGATCGTTAAACGCCTCGACCAGGAGCGCAAGACAGCGTCCGGCATTGTCATTCCCGACAATGCCGCCGAGAAGCCCGACCAGGGCGAAATCATCGCCGTCGGACCGGGCAAGCGCGACGACAACGGCAAGATCATTGCGCTTGACGTCAAGGTCGGTGACAAGGTTCTGTTCGGCAAGTACTCGGGCCAGACGGTCAAGGTCGAAGGCGAGGAACTGCTCGTCATGCGCGAAGAGGATCTGATGGGCGTCGTTGCCTAATTGTTCACCGGCGCCGGTCGCTGCGCGGTCGGCAACATAATTCTCAGAGAGAGGTTCTATGGCTTCCAAACAAGTGTATTTCGGCGATGACGCGCGTCATCGCATGGTCAAGGGTGTGAACATCCTGGCCAATGCAGTCAAGGTCACACTGGGCCCGAAGGGCCGCAATGTCGTGCTCGAGCGCAGCTTCGGCGCCCCGACCGTCACCAAGGACGGCGTCTCGGTCGCCAAGGAAATCGAACTGAAGGACAAGTTCGAGAACATGGGCGCGATGATGGTCCGCGAGGTCGCTTCCAAGACCTCCGACAATGCGGGTGACGGCACCACCACGGCCACCGTGCTGGCGCAGTCGATCGTCGCCGAGGGCATGAAGTACGTGGCCGCCGGCATGAACCCGATGGATCTGAAGCGCGGCATCGACAAGGCCGTTGTCGCCGCGGTCGAGGAACTCAAGAAGATCAGCAAGCCCACCACGACCAGCAAGGAAATCGCTCAGGTCGGGTCGATTTCGGCCAATGCGGATCCCGAAATCGGCAAGATCATCGCTGACGCGATGGACAAGGTTGGCAAGGAAGGCGTCATCACCGTCGAGGACGGTAAGTCGCTCAACACCGAGCTGGAAGTCGTCGAGGGCATGCAGTTCGACCGCGGTTACCTCTCGCCGTATTTCATCAACCAGCCGGACAAGCAGATCGCGATTCTCGAGAATCCCTACGTGCTGCTGCACGACAAGAAGATCAGCAATATCCGTGACCTTCTGCCGATTCTCGAGCAGGTCGCCAAGGCCGGCCGTCCGCTGCTGATCGTCGCCGAGGAAGTCGAAGGCGAAGCGCTGGCGACCCTGGTGGTCAACAGCATCCGCGGCATCCTGAAGACCTGTGCCGTCAAGGCCCCGGGTTTTGGCGATCGTCGCAAGGCCATGCTGGAAGACATCGCGACCCTGACGGGTGGAACGGTCATTGCCGAAGAAACCGGCATGACGCTCGAAAAGGCGACCCTGAACGACCTGGGACAGGCCAAGAAGGTCGAGATCGGCAAGGAAGACACGACCATCATCGACGGTGCTGGCGAGACCAAGACCATCGAGGCCCGCGTCAAGGCGATTCGCGCCCAGATCGAGGAAGCCACCAGCGACTACGACAAGGAAAAGCTGCAGGAGCGTGTCGCGAAGCTGGCCGGCGGTGTGGCGCTGATCAAGGTGGGTGCCGCCACTGAAGTCGAGATGAAGGAACGCAAGGCCCGTGTCGAAGACGCACTGCACGCGACCCGTGCAGCGGTCGAGGAAGGCATCGTGGCGGGCGGCGGTGTTGCACTGATCCGCGCCAAGCAGGCCATCTCCAAGCTGAAGGGCGAGAACACCGACCAGGACGCCGGCATCAAGATCGTGCTGCGCGCGATGGAAGAGCCGCTGCGCCAGATCGTTGCCAACTCCGGCGACGAGCCGAGCGTGGTCGTCAATGCCGTGGCCAACGGCAAGGGCAACTACGGCTACAACGCCGCGACGCACGAGTACGGTGACCTGGTAGAGATGGGCGTGCTCGATCCGACCAAGGTGACGCGCACGGCGCTGCAGAATGCGGCCTCCGTGGCCAGCCTGATGCTGACGACCGATGCCATGGTCGCTGAGCTGGTGGAAGACAAGCCGGCGGCACCGGGTGGTGGCGGAATGGGCGGGATGGGCGGCATGGGCATGGACATGTAACTGGGACAGCCGCTCGCGGCGCATAGGCGTCGCGCGCGCTTTCGTACCTTCGAGTACTGTCTGCGCGCGCGCTCCTTGCTCTGCCTCCGCGAATCGGCTGCCGGGTTGCGAGTTCTGCGCCGCCTAACAGCAAAACAAACGGCCCGCAATTGCGGGCCGTTTGTTTTGGCGACGAGAGTCGACTCAGTACTTGATGGTGCAGCCGTAGGCGCTCGAGGTGGCGGTGGCGACCGGTTTGCCCGACCGGGCGTCGGTCAGTGCAGCCGTTACATAGTTCGTGGCTGACTTCACGTCGGCCGGGTTGGCACTGCGCTTGTCGTCAATGGCGCCGGCGTAGATCACGGTGCCCTTCGGGTCGACGACATACATGTGCGGAGTGACCTTGGCCCCGTAGGCGCGGCCAATTTCGCCCTTGGTGTCCATCACTACCGCATTGGGCGCAGCGTTCTGCTGCTTGAACCAGGCGCCCAGCTTCTCCGGCGACATGTAGTCCGAGTGCGAGTCGCTGGTCGAGTTGACGGAAATCCACGCCACGTTGTCAGCCCCGAAGCGCTTCTGCAGTGACTGCATGTTGCCGCTGTCGTAATGCTTCATGACGAACGGGCAGTTGGGGTTGTTCCACTCGAGGACGACGTACTTGCCCCTGAAGTCCGCGAGCGAAACGGGCTTGCCGGAGACATCGGTGCCCTTGAAAGCCGGTGCCGGCTGGCCGGCAGTGACGGCGGCAGCGGCAGCTCCGGCGCCGAGCAAACAGGTAGACAGAATGATCGAAGCGGCGCGCTTCATGCGGAACTCCTCAGTTGAGCTTGTCGAGCGCCGCTAGGACCGTGTTCTCCGTCAGAAGTTCTGGCAGGACCGTCGGTTTCCCCGCGCGGTCATAAAGGACATAGAGCGGCACGCCGTTGCGCCCGAATTCTGCCAGGGCGCGCGTGATCTGCTCGTCGCGGTTGGTCCAATCGGCCTTCATGCGCACGATGTCGGACCCGGCAAAGCGCGCCTTGACCTTGTCGGTGTTCAGCGCAACGCGCTTGTTGACCTGGCAGGTGACGCACCAGGCGGCCGTGAAGTCGACGAACACGGCCTTGCCCTGGCCGCGCAGCTCGGCGAGTTTCTGCGGCGAGTACTCGACCCAATCGGCACTGCTGCTCGCCCGGCCGCCATTGGCGACGGGCTCCGACGTGGCGATCGGCGTGAATGTGACAGCGGCCACGACGGCGCCGACCAGCGCCACCCAGCGGAAGCGACTGGCCCCGCGCTGCGCGAGTCCGAGCGACCAGAGCGCAAAGGAGACGGCCACCAGCACACCGAGTGCGAGCGCCACGCCGCCGGCATCCACCTGCTGCGCCAGCACCCACAGCAACCAGACGCAGGTCGCAAACATCGGAAACGCCATGAACTGCTTGAACAGTTCCATCCACCGTCCCGGCCGCGGCAGCTTCGCCAGCAGCGCCGGGAACAGCGTCAGCAGCAGGTACGGCGCCGCCATGCCGACCCCGAGCATCGCGAATACTGACAGCGCGATGGCGGCCGGCTGCGTGATCGCATAACCGAGTGCCGCGCTCATGAAGGGCGCCGTGCAGGGCGATGCAACGATCACCGCCAGCACGCCGGTGCCAAAGCTGCCGCGCCAGTCGGACTTGCCGACCAGCGCATCGGCCGCCTTGGTATTGCCGAGGCCGCTGCCGAACGTGAACTCGTACACGCCCAGCAGGTTGAGTCCGATCACGAAGAACAGGATGGTAAGCAGGGTTACCACCCACGGCGTCTGCAACTGGAAACCCCAGCCGAGCGCGCTGCCGGCCTGCTGCAAGGCGATCAACAGTCCGGCAAGCAATACGAAGGAAAGAATCACGCCGACGGCGAACGCAAGCCCGTGTGCGGCCATCGGACCGCTGTGCGTGCGGTGCTGCGCCAGGCCGATCAGCTTCAGCGACAGGACCGGAAACACGCACGGCATCAGGTTCAGGATCAGTCCACCGACGAACGCCGCACCCAACGCGGCGATCAGCGACATCGTCGGTGCCGCGGCCGGAGCCGTGGCGGCCGACGTCATGGCAGTGGGACTGACCACTCCAGCCGCGAGTGGCGCTTCGACGACGGCCGTCCAGCCGCCAGGCTTGGCCGGGCCCCCGTTGGCGACGATGACCCCGGCGAGCGACTTCGCGTCGGCCTTCACGGGCTGTGCCGCCGTCAGGTAGAGCGCCACGCCATCGCTTCGGTTCAGCACCTGCGCGGCGGCAGGCTCGATGCGCGCTTCCTCGAGCGGGAAGAACTCGAGTGCATCGGCCTTGGAGCCCGTTGGCAGATCGAAGGCGAGGCGTATGCGGTTGGCCTCGATCGTGCCGCGCGCCGCGAGGCCCGGCACGGTAACCGGCACCAGCTTGCGCGCCGCGGTGAACAAGCCGGCATGTGAGGAGGGCGCTGATGCGGTCTTCACCGGCAGCGTCAGGCTCAGGTCCGCGCTGCCCGGAATGCAGACATCCTTGCATTCGAGCCACTCGACCTTGGCATTCAGCGTGGCCGGCGTGCCCGCCTTGACGTCGCCCACCTTTACGGTGGTCAGCAGCAGCGTGTCGCCCTCGTAGCCAAAATTCATCAACGGCCCGGCGGGCATGCGATGCGGGTGCGGCCACTCGATCGGCCCCGCGCTCATCCCGGCCGGCAATTGCCACTCGATGCGGGTCGGCAACCCGGAGTCTCCCGGCACCTGCCAGTAGGTATGCCATTCGTCTTCGTGCTTCAGTCGCAGGCCAACCTGCAGCGGCTGCCCCGGCACGATCGCATCGGTCGCCGCGACGAGTTCCGCTTTCACGTGCGGATCCGGAGCGCCGAAACGGGGTAAGGACTGTGCCGCAGCTGTCACTGTCAGCAGCGACAGCAGGGCGGCAATGAGGGAACGGCAGAGAATTCGTGGCGTATGCATGGTGTGATTTTCGTCCATTGGGAGCCCCAATGGTTCCCGGCCAAACGGCCTAGCCGGCGGCCAATTCGGCGATCTCCGCGAATGCGTCACGCGCGGCGGCCAGTGTTGCATCGATCACCGCCACATCATGCGCCATCGAGACGAATCCGGCTTCGAAGGCTGACGGGGCCAGATAAACGCCGCGCTCCAGCATGGCGTGGAAGAACCGGTTGAAGCGCTCCTTGTCGCCCGCCATGACCTGCGCGTAGGTCGCCGGCGGCTGGGCCGCGAAGTAGACGCCGAACATGCCGCCGACGCTATCGCCCGAGAAAGCTAAGCCGGGCGAGGCGGCGCGCGCGGCGGCTGCGAGCCCGGTCACGAGGGCTTCGGTGCGCTGGCTCAGGATCTCGTAGAAGCCGGGCCGCTGGATCTCGCGCAGCGTTGCCAGGCCGCAGGCCACGGCGACCGGATTACCCGACAGCGTGCCCGCCTGGTACACCCCTCCCAGCGGAGCGAGGTGTCGCATGATTTCGCGCTTGCCGCCGAAGGCCGCCACCGGCATGCCGCCGCCGATCACTTTGCCGAGCACGGTCATGTCCGGATCGATGCCATACAGCGCCTGTGCACCGCCGAGCGCCACGCGGAACCCCGACATCACTTCGTCGAACACGAGAATTGCGCCGTGTTTCGCTGTCAATTCACGCATCGTCCGCAGAAACTCGGCGGTCGAGCGCACCAGGTTCATGTTGCCCGCGATCGGCTCGACGATGACGCACGCGATATCGTCACCGTGCTGGCGGAAGGCGTCTTCCAGCTGCTGCGGCTCGTTGTAGTCGAGCACCAGCGTGTGCTGCGTGATCTCGGCCGGTACGCCTGCGCTGCTCGGATTGCCAAACGTCAGCAGCCCCGAGCCTGCCTTCACCAGCAGGCTGTCGGCGTGCCCGTGGTAGCAGCCCTCGAACTTGATGATCTTGCGGCGGCCCTTGCCATTGCCGGCGGCGCCACGCGCCAGGCGGATCGCGCTCATCGCCGCTTCGGTGCCCGATGACACCAGCCGCAGTTGCTGCATCGACGGCACCAGCCTGAGCAGTTCCTCGGCCATCACGACTTCAGCCTCGGTCGGCGCGCCGTAGGACAGGCCGCGCGCCGCCGCCTCCTGAACGGCTTTCACTACAGCGGGATGGCCATGGCCAAGGATCATCGGCCCCCAGGACCCGATGTAGTCGATATACCGCTTGCCATCCGCATCCCAGAAGTACGGACCCTCCGCACGCTCGATGAAGCGTGGCGTGCCACCGACGGAACGAAAGGCCCGCACCGGCGAGTTCACGCCGCCGGGTATCGACCGCTGGGCGCGCTCAAACAGCTGTTCGTTGCGTGTCATGCTGAATCAATCCTTCCTTGAATTCCTGTTGCAGGTCCCGGACCGCCTGGCCGGGATCCTCGGCATCGAAAACGGCGCTGATCAGTGCGGCAGCGTGCGCGCCGGCTGCACTGACCGATCCGATGTTGGTCGCGTCGATGCCGCCGATCGCGATCACACGCTGCTGCGGGAACTGCACGCGCGCCTCGCGCAGCAGTCCCAGCGACGCGCGCACTGCGGCCGGCTTGGTGACCGAGGCAAAGACGGATCCGAAGGCAAGCAGGTCCGCGCCGGCGTCGACCGCGCGACGAGCACGATCCAGGTCGTTGTAACAGGACACGCCGAGCAACTGGTTCGGCAAGCGCTTGCGCGCAACGGCGATGTCACCGTCATCGCGGCCGAGGTGAACGCCGTCAGCATCGAGTTTGACCGCCAGGTCGATGTCGTCGTTGACCACGAACAAAGCTCCGTGCCGCCGCGCGAGGGCCTGCAGGACCCGCGCCTGCGCGCGCCGATCCGCTGCGGGTGCGCGCTTGTTGCGGTACTGGACCAACGCGACGCCGGCAGTCACGGCGGCTGCGAACCGGGCGGCCATCACGTCGAATTCGCCGGCCTCGACGTCCGGCGTCAGCAGATAGACACCGGTGACGCGGTCGGCCAGGGCGCGCCGATCACTCCGATCAGTTGACATCGTTGCTGCCTTCGTCGTCGTCATCGTCGTCGCCGGCCCAGAACAACCGATCGGGGATCGCCACGCCGATCCCCGCACTGAATGAATGCACCAGTGCCGCTGCGGTGTATTGCGAGGCCTCCTGGGCCGCCTCGGGGACATCGAGTCCCTGCGCCAGCAATCCGGCGAGTGCCGCCGACAAGGTGTCGCCGGCCCCGTGCAAGCGTGTCGACACCGCGTCCACGCGCGGCAGGGAATCGCTGCGCACCAGCCCGGTTTCGTCGTACAAGCCGTTGATGACGAGCGTCGAGCCCGGCTCGGCGTCCGTCATGAGTACAAACTCGGCACCCCAGCCGATGATCTCGCGTGCGCACGCGGCCGCCAGCAAGTCGTGGCTGCGGTCCTCGTCGTCATCGGCAAGACTGACCAGCCGGCGCGCCTGCGCGAGATTGACGGTCACAATCGTCGTCTGCGGCATCAGCAGCTCGCGCAGCGCAGCTGCCAGTTCGCCGTCCGCGTCGTCATCGTCGCTGCGATCGAGCACCGGATCGAGAACAACCGGCACCGTGTCGTAATCGGCCAGGATGCTGGCGATCGACTGCATCTGATCGACGCTTCCGATCGCCCCCACCTTGAATGCAGAGACGGCCATGTTCTGCAGCACCGCCTGCGCCTGGCCTTCGACCAGCTCTTCATCGACGGCGATCCATTCGTGCTCGAACTGGTCTTCGGCGGTCGCGATCGCGGTAATGACGCTCGCTGGATGACATCCCATGCTCGCAATCGCGAGTTGGTCAGCCTGCATGCCGGCGGCACCGGTCGCATCGGACACGCCAAAGCTGAGCACTACGGGAAGCGTCGGCATCCGTGGGTATCGAAAATGTGTCGCAAAAGGAACGATGCTACGCGGGCGCGACGCGCTAGCGCGAAGGCGGTAGCGGAGACCTATGAGCCCACGTTATGATCCTCGGCTAAGTGTTTGATTTTAGCCGCTGAGCGACCGATTGGGTGCTCAAGTTCCTGAGCCATGATGACGACCAACGTGGGGACGAAAACCTGGATGTGCCTGATCTGCGGTTGGATCTACGACGAGGCCGCCGGCGTGCCTGAGTCGGGGATTGCTGCCGGGACACGGTGGGAAGAGATCCCGCCGAACTGGACGTGCCCCGAGTGCGGGGCGCGCAAGGAAGATTTCGAAATGGTCGAAATCTGACCGCGGAACCGCGGTTTTCGACACGGCGTGTGCTTGCGGCTTCGTATACAAACTCGAAGATCGGTCGATCACATCGTTCGCGAGTTTCTGCCACGGCGAGTCCCGCATGGCATTGACCGGCGGCGTCCAGGGGCCGGTTAAGGATCGAGGACACGACATGGCGGCACAGGATTTCACGGACATTCGCGGCAAGAAGGTGATGGTGATCGACGACTCGAACACCATACGCCGCAGCGCGGAGATCTTTCTTTCGCAGGCCGGCTGCCAGGTGATCCTGGCGCAGGACGGCTTCGAGGCGCTGTCGAAGATCAACGATCACCAGCCCAACATCATTTTCTGCGACATCCTGATGCCGCGGCTGGACGGTTATCAGACCTGCGCGCTGATCAAGCGCAGTCCGCGCTTCCACAAGACGCCGGTCGTGATGCTGTCGTCGAAGGACGGACTGTTCGACCGCGCGCGGGGTCGCATGGTCGGATCGAGCGAATACCTGACCAAGCCGTTCACGAAGGACAGCCTGCTGTCGGCCGTGAAGCAGCATTCGATGAACTAATACTCGGGCCTTAGCGGGGGGCCAATGCCTATCAAGAAAGTACTGATCGTCGACGACTCGCCGACCGAGCGCTTCTTCCTCAATGAACTGCTGACCAAGCAGGGCTATGCCGTCTCGACCGCGGAGAACGCCGAGGAAGCCATGATGAAGGTCAAGGCGGTCATGCCCGATCTGATCCTGATGGACGTCGTCATGCCGGGCCAGAACGGCTTCCAGCTGACGCGCGCGCTGTCCAAGGACCCGGTCACGCAGGACATTCCGATCATCATGTGCACCAGCAAGAACCAGCAGACCGATCGCATCTGGGGCCTGCGGCAGGGTGCGCGTGACTACATCACCAAGCCGGTCAAGCCTGAAGAGCTGATCGAGAAGATCGCTGCGCTCGGCTGACCCCATACGCCATGGCTACCCAACGCGACGTCAGTCCACGACAGCTGGTCAAGCTGCGCGAGTTCTCGACGCAGCTGGCGCAACGGCTGAAGGAAGCCCCGAACCTGCCGACAGAGCCGACGCGCCTGGCGATCCGCATGGGCCTGGAGAACTATCTGGTCGAAATGGGACTGGCGGCCGAGATCGTGTCGCTGCCCGAGATCGCGCGCGTGCCCTGGACCAAGCCGTGGTATCGCGGTCTCGCGAATGTCCGCGGCCGACTTGTCGGAGTCATCGATCTGCAACACCTGATGGGCCGGGAACCCCTGGCGGCCGAGCAGGGACAGCAGTTGCTGGTGCTCGGTGAGGGGCTCGGGGTCGCGGCCGGCATTCTCATCACCCGGGCATTCGGGATCCGCAATCTGAAGGATCTCGAATCGGTCGACACGACGCCGTCGGCGTCGGGGTGGGAGCGCAGCCGCTATCGCGATCTCGAGGGCATGGCGCTGACCGAGCTCGATCTGCGCGAAGTGGCGGCAGCACCCGCCTTTACGGCGATCAATGCTTGAGCGCAGGAGGCCGCAGGCCGGCCTGCCGTGCAGGAACGCGTGGCGCCGTCGATTGCGGCGGAGAGCATGACCCGGCGGAGCCGGGTTGAGGATATGGCGGAGGACTAGATGGCACTCGAAATGGGTTCGCTCTTCAAGCGCAAGTCGCGCGAGCGCAAGAGCAGGGATGCGGGGGAGCCAACCCGCGGCGCGGCAAGCCCGCCGCCGAAGACCGTGATGATCGATCGCGGCAGCGAGGGCATGACGATGCAGCTGGTGGACCGGCTGCTCGCGGTCAAGCTGCCATTGATCGGCGACAAGCCGGTCAATACCCAGGTGCAGGTGCTGCTGATCCTGCTGGGCTTCAGCTTCGTCGTCCTGGTGGCGGTCCTGTTCTTCGACAACCGACTGGCGGCCAACGGAGCGCTGCAGACTGAAATCGTTGGCGACACCCTGATGCACACGCAGCGTCTGGCGAAAGCCGCGCCAAATGCCGTCGAGGGCGTCCGCGAGGCATTCGTCGAGCTGCGCGAGAGCCGCGATGCGATCGCGGCCAACCTCGACGCACTGGCCAACGGCGATGCCTTGCGCAACCTGTCAGCGTCGGCCTCGGACCTGCAGCCACCGCTAGCCAAGCTGATCGACCGCTGGCGCACGAGCGAGTCGGCCGCTTCCGTCATCATTGCCAATGAAAAGGCACTGCTTGCGTTCGGCGACGTGATCAGAAAAATCAACGATGCCAGCCCGCGGCTGCAGCAGCTCACCGAGGAAATCACCGCGCTCAAGCTGCAGTCCGGCGCCCCGGCGCGCGAGATCGCCACGGCCGCCCAGCTCGTCACGCTGACTCAACGGCTAGGCAAGAGCGCGAACTCGCTGGTGGCCGGCAGCTCCGCGAACGCGGAGGTCGCTCTGACGCTTGGGCGCGACATCAATCAGTTCCGTGACCTGACGCAGGCGCTGCTCGCCGGTTCCGACACCCTGCGCCTGGCAGCGACCACCGACTCCGAGACGCGCGTGCGACTGCAGGAGCTGACGAAGGTGTACGGCGAATTCCAGACTTCGATTGCGGGCGCCATCGGTAGCCTGCAGGCGATCGTGCAAGGCAAGGAAGCCGAGCTGGCCATCCTGCGCGATTCCGAGCAGCTGCGCCAGCAGGTGACCGAACTCGGCGGCCTCTACACGAAGGAGCAGGCGACTCGCAAGGTCAA
>CAVWFH010000017.1:0-97089 GCA_963754065.1 uncultured beta proteobacterium
CAGGGCAGCTTGGCACGCGCAGGCGCGGCGCAGACGGCGACCGATCGCGGTGGCGGTCGTGACATGGCCGCGCGGCTTGCCGCGATCGGCTTGCGCAGCGACTGGGATTTCGTCTTTCACCTGCCGTTGCGCTACGAAGACGAGACCATCGTCGTGCCGATCGAGGTCCTGCGCGAGGGTGGCGAGACACAGATCGAGGCGACCGTCACCGCGGCTGATGTCGTGTTCCGCGGCCGTCGCCAGTTGCACGTCACCGTGCAGGATGCGAGCGGCACGCTGGTCCTGCGCTTTCTGCACTTCTATCCGTCGCAACTCAAGCAACTCGCGGTCGGACAGCGCATTCGCGCATTCGGGGCAGCAAGAGGCGGCTTGGCCGGCATGGAGATGGTGCATCCGCGCGTGCGCAACGTGCGTCCGGGGGAGGCGCTGCCGGACGCGCTGACGCCGATTTATCCGACGACCGCCGGTGTGCCGCAAGGGTGGTTGCGCCGACGCATAGCGCGTGCGCTGCGCGACGTCGAGTTGCGCGACCTGCTGCCCGACCCTCTGCGCGAGCGCTACAGCCTGGTGGCATTGCGTCCCGCACTCGAGCGGCTACACCATCCGCCGCCGGAAGCCGATGCGGCCGCGCTCGCCGACCGCACGGACCCGGCCTGGCGGCGGCTGAAGTTCGACGAACTGGTGGCCCAGCAGATCGCGCTGCGTCTGGCGCGCGCGGCGCGACAGAGGCGGCGCGCGCCGGTGTTGCGGCCGGACGGCCTCACGACACGCCTGCTGGCGGCACTGCCGTTTGCGCTGACCGCGGCGCAGTGTCGTGTCTGGGGCGAAATCGAGCGCGACCTGGCACGCGAGCATCCAATGCAGCGCCTGGTGCAGGGCGACGTCGGCAGCGGCAAGACCGTCGTGGCCGCGCTCGCAGCGGCGCGTGCGATCGAGTCCGGACGGCAGGCGGCATTGATGGCGCCGACCGAGCTGCTCGCCGAGCAGCACTTCGGTCGCATCGCGCAATGGCTTGCGCCGCTCCGCGTCGAGACGACCTGGCTCGCCGGCCGCCTCGGCGCCGCCGCCAAGCGCAAGGCACAGGATGAGATCGCGCGCGGCGCGGCGCAGCTCGTCATTGGCACCCATGCGCTGATCCAGGAGGGCGTCAGTTTCGACCGGCTCGGCCTGGCGATCGTCGATGAGCAGCACCGGTTCGGAGTCGCGCAGAGACTGGCGCTGCGCGGAGCCGACACCGACACCGACCTGGCGCCGCACATGCTGATGCTGTCGGCCACGCCGATTCCACGCACGCTGGCGATGAGTTACCTCGCCGACCTCGACGTCTCGGTGATCGACGAGCTGCCACCGGGCCGACATCCCGTCGTTACCAAATTGATTTCGACACGACGGCGCGGCGAGGTGATCGCCCGTATCCGTGCCGACGTGGCTGCCGGGCGGCAGGCGTACTGGGTTTGCCCCTTGATCGACGCGAGTGATGCTGTTGAAGCGGCCGCAGCGACGGAGACCTATACGCGCATCGCGGAGCTGCTGCCTGAACTGCGGATCGGCCTGCTGCACGGACAGTTGCCGGCGGCGGACAAGACCACGGTGATGCAGGGATTCAGCGCACGCACGATCGACGTACTGGTGGCGACGACCGTCGTAGAGGTCGGCGTCGACGTGCCGAACGCGACGCTGATGGTGATCGAGCACGCCGAGCGCTTCGGGCTCGCGCAGCTGCATCAGTTGCGCGGGCGTGTCGGTCGCGGCAGCGAGCAGAGTTACTGCATCCTGCTCTTTGATGAGCCGCTGTCGGATACGGCGCGCGAGCGCCTGAAGATCGTCTATGAAACCGGCGATGGCTTCGAAGTCGCCCGGCGCGACCTTATGATGCGGGGTCCGGGCGAGTTTCTCGGAGCGCGCCAGTCCGGAGTCCCGCTGCTGCGCTTTGCGGATCTGGAGCGCGATGCCCGGCTGGTCGAAGAGGCGCGCGGGGCGGCCGAAACAATGCTCACCCAGGACGCCGCGGCGGCGCGTGAACACGTGCGGCGCTGGTACGAGGGACGATACGAATTTCTCGCAGCATGACTGGCACACGTGCCGCTCGTGCATCTCGCTGACGCATGACCCTTACCGAACTCAAATACATCGTTGCGGTCGCGCGCGAGCGACACTTCGGCCGCGCGGCCGAGGCCTGTTTCGTCAGCCAGCCGACGCTTTCCGTGGCGATCAAGAAACTGGAGGAGGAACTCGGCACGCAGATCTTCGAACGGCGCACCAGCGAGGTGACGACGACACCGGCAGGTGAGCGCATTGTCGGTCAGGCACAGAAGGTCCTCGACGAGGCGGCCCGCATCAAGGAGATCGCGCGCCAGGGCCGCGATCCGCTGGCCGGTCCCCTGCGGCTTGGCGTGATCTACACGATCGGACCGTACCTGCTGCCGGGACTGGTGCGGCAGCTGCTGAAAGATGCGCCCGAGATGCCGCTGCTGCTGACCGAGAACTTCACGGTCAATCTGATGGAGCGGCTGAAGAATGGCGAGATCGACGTCGCGATCATGGCGCTGCCGCTGCCACAGACCGGTTTGCTGATGCAGGCTGTCTACGACGAGCCGTTCATCGTCGCGATTCCGCGGAATCATGCATGGTCCCGGCGCAAGAACATCCCGAGTGAGGACCTGAAGAAGGAAACCATGCTCCTGCTCGGCACCGGCCATTGCTTCCGCGACCAGGTGCTCGAAGTGTGTCCGGAACTGTCGCGGTTCTCTTCGTCGGCCGAGGGCATCCAGAAGACCTTCGAGGGTTCTTCGCTCGACACGATCCGCCACATGGTGGGCTCCGGCCTCGGCGTCACGGTGCTGCCGGCGACGTCGGTCCCGGAAAAGCCGTCGCGCGACTCGTTGCTCGAGTACATCCCCTTCAAGCCACCGGCACCCGACCGACGCGTGGTGCTGGCCTGGCGCAAGTCGTTCACTCGAGCACCCGCGATCGAGGCGCTGCGGCAGGCAATCCTCAAGTGCTCGCTGCATGGGGTGACCAAGTTGCCGGACTCCCCCATCGAAACCTGGTGACCCGTTCCCCCTGGGGCTATCGACGGCGTAGGAATTGTCGATTGGTCAGCGCGGAACCGAACGGTTAGGATCGACTCGTAAATTCAAAGGAGAACGCAATGGCAAAGAAGCGCAAGGCAACGGTGGCGGCCCATGGCGCGCCGGGCATCGACATCGGCATCGCCGACAAGGACCGGGTGAAGATCGCCGAAGGACTGTCGCGTGTACTGGCCGATACGTACTCGCTGTACCTCAAGACGCATAGCTTTCACTGGAACGTCGAGGGGCCGATGTTCAACACGCTGCACCTGATGTTCATGGACCAGTACACGGAACTGTGGAATGCACTGGATGCCATTGCCGAGCGCATCCGTTCGCTCGGCTACCCCGCGCCGGGCACCAACACCGAATTCGCGCGACTGACTTCGATCGACGAGACGCCGGGCGTGCCGGATGCGATGGAAATGGTGCGGCTGCTCGTCGCCGGCCACGAGGCCGTCACCCGCACAGCGCGCGCAGTCTTCCCGGCCGCTGACAAGGCCAGCGACGAGTCGACCG
Source organism: uncultured beta proteobacterium (assembly GCA_963754065.1). GTDB lineage: Bacteria > Pseudomonadota > Gammaproteobacteria > Burkholderiales > Burkholderiaceae_F > JALORV01. Next base: position 3,591 of record CAVWFH010000017.1, read on the forward strand.
CGGACCTGCTGACCCAGCGCCTGCAGATTCATGAAAAGACCGCGTGGATGCTGCGCGAAGTAGCCCGCGGTGAAGGCTAATCGGCGCAGTCCGAAGTTAAGTCGCGCGACGGGCCAAACAAGACGTGGATGCCGGAGTTAAGGCGCGCAGCGCCGGCCGGAGCCAAAAGACCGCGTGGATGCTGCGGAGCCTGCTTAAGTAGCCTGGATCAGCTGCGCAGCTTCCAGACGCCGTCGCCGCTGCGGCAGGCCACCTTCGTACCCCACGACTTCTTGCCGCCTTCGCTGGCCTCGAGTTTGAACTCGCGGCAATCGGTGCCGATGCCCTTCATCGGCATCAACATGTAATTCGCTCCGCTGGCGCTGGTCCAGCGCACGGACTGGCCCTGCGGCGCCAGCTCAAGTGTGTGGCCGATGCACGCTTCGTCACCCTGGTCGAGCTGGCGGCCGATGCTGGATCCGACAATCGCGCCAAGCGCCACACCGACGATCGTTGCGACGGTGCGCCCGTTGCCGTCGCCCACCTGCGAGCCGACCACGCCGCCGACGGCGGCGCCGGCAACGCCGAGGATCACGTCGGTCTGGCAGCGTCCCGAGATCACGCCGTAGTCCTGCGGCCAGGCCTTGCCGGTGTAGCCGACATAAGCAGGGTCGTTCTTCTTGCGCCAGCCGTGCGCCTTGGCGTGCGGTGGCGGATCGGCCCAGACGGGGCCCGCAAGCCCGATGGCGAAGAGTGCGGTCAGGCGAAGGGCAAGGTGGCGCATGGATGCTCCGGGGCAGTCGGACCTAACTGCAATAACGGCATCCGTGCTGTGGAGCTTGACCGTCAGATGGCGGGTTCCTTGCGCCCGACCTCACGTGCCTGCGGTATGCCATTTCGCGCGTATGGCCTCGATGCGCGCGCGGTTGGCGCCGAAGTCCTTGCGGCCGAGCCGGGATGACGAGCGCACGTGGATGACGCGGCCCGCTGGATCGAGCCAGAACTCCGCATCATCGACGAAGCGCAGCCAGCGTGTGCTGAACTCGGCACGCAGATAGTCCGGCCGTTCCTCGACGAGGCGCGCACCGGGCCAGGCGGTGACCAGCGCGCGCAGTCGCGACATCGCCGCCATCCCGTCGCCGCGCAGCGCCAACGGCTCGATCTGCGCATACGTGCTGGCGTATTCGCCCTCCGGCCAGAGCATCGCCTGGCTGCTGACACTGTTGGGCGTGCGCGACGGCGGCTTGAGCTTGCCATCCTTCACGCCGAGGCCCGAAGGAGCCTTTCCGGTGAGCAGGCCGAGCTGGCCGGCAGCCAGCAGCCCCAGGGGCGCGACTACAAGCAGCAATGCCAGGATCACGAGCGCGCGCATCATCAGCTCAGGCATGGCGAAACTGCGCGATGAAACCACGATCGATACGATCCTTCCAGCGCCACACCCAGTTGCCGCTCCAGGCGAGGCCGTTCCACGAGGCGATGGCGTGCTGCGGTCCGGTCGCGAGAATGTATAGCGCGGTCCGCTGCGGCGTATAGGTCCGCAGCCGCTGCCCCAGGGCTTGTCGAATGAGATTGTCGGCAAGCCGCGGTCCCGCACGTACCGCATAGACCCCCGAACGCGCACGGGGCGCACCAATCATCGTGGCGACGTCGCCGGCGGCAAACACGGTGTCGTGCGACACCGATCGAAACCGGCGATCGACCTGGATGAAGCCGGCATCGTCCAGCGCCAGTCCCGTACCGCGCAGCCAGGCCGGCGCGCTAGCGCCGCTGGCCAGCAACGTCACGTCGCTCGTCAGAGAGGCGCCCTCCCGCAAGTCGACATGATCACCGGTGACCCGCGTGACAGCCGAATCGAGCAGTCGCACGTTTGCCCTCACCAGTGCCGCGCGAACCAGTCGTCGCACGCGCTCGCCGTGTCCCGGCAACAGGTCGCCGCCGCTCACGAGCTGGACCTGGGTGTCGTTCCCCGCGGCACGGAGCGCGTAGGCAACGGACATGGCCACCTCGACGCCGCCGGCGCCGGCGCCGATCACGACGACCTTGGGTCGATCCGCTTCCGCCAGTCGCGGCGCGAGCACCGACCACTTCGACAGGAATTCCTCGAGCGGTCGCAGCGGCAGCGCCCATTGATGGGCGCCTTCGATGGCGTGCGCCGCGATGTCCGCGCCGGTGGCCAGCGAGATCAGGTCGTACTCGAGGGTCGTCCCGCCTGCGGTGACCACCCGGCGTTGCGCGGGATCGAGGCCGACGACGCGATCGAGCAGCCCACCGGCGCCGGCCGCCTGAAGCAAGGGACGCAGTGGAATGGCAAGTTCGTCCGTCGTGTAGTGCCCCGCGATCCAGCCGGGAAGCATGCCGCTGTACAACTGCCGGTCATGGGGCGTGACGAGCATGACCTCGAGGCCCGCCGGCCGTCGCCGTGCGAGTTCGCGCAGAACGAAGGCATGCGCGTGTCCGCCGCCCACGAGCAGCAGTCGCTTCATTCAGATACCAGCAGCAGGTCGCCGAAGTAGGCGAGGGCGCTTCCGCCGGTGTTGTCGGCGTCGCTGGCAAAGGCGATCGCGCTGATCGGCGGAATTCCACCGTCAGCTTCGGCGCCGAACGCGCGCACGAAGTCGGCGCGCAGATCGCGTCGCTCCTGGAACCACTGGCCCTGCTCGCCGACTGCCGCGGAGCGCAGTACCAGCATGCGTACGCGGTCTGTGTACACGTTGGGCAGCCACGTTCCGGGAGCGAGCGTGCGTTCCCACAGGTAGCACACCGTGGCTGCGGGCAGGTCCAGCTTGAACAGCCGGCGCCCGAGTTCGATCTTCAGTCGATCGAACAGTCCCAGGCGATCCAGCGGAAGATCGAAGAGCACGCAAACCTTGGCGGCCACGTCGTCACCGGCCTTTATCGACAGATCGCTCGCTGCCGGAAAGCGATCGACGCGCCAGCTCCAGCGCAGGATGGGTGTGGTTGCCACATCGGCCTGCAATGGGTGCACCACGTTGGCGTAGGAACCGTCGGCCTCGGCCCTGACAACGCGCATCCCGTCCACCGTGACGATCTCGTATTGCGTGTGCCGAGGGATCTTCGGCAGCGTGATCACGTGCCACGGGGGTGGAACATGCGTGTCGGGTGCGGACGATAGCGGTGTGGGCATCGCTGCGGCCAGCGCTGCACTGCAAGCTGCGAAAGTGACGGCGAGCACGAGCCGCATCATGACCAGGTCCCGCGATCGAGCCAGCCGCTTTGAAGTGCGAGTTCCATGTCGTCCGGACGATCGAGATCGGGCAATGGATTCAGCTCCGCAAATCGGAGTCCGAGGGTCAACAGGCGCTGGCGTGTCGCGTCGAGCACTGTGTCCGAGCCCCAGTCCATCCGGGAGAAGAGGTCGCGCCGAGGCTCACGCATGCCGATCAGCACATAACCGCCGTCAAGGGCAGGTTGGAGTACGACATCATGGTCGGCAAGCAGCATACCTGCCTGGACGAGGTCATCCGGCCGCTGCGCGGGACAGTCCGTGCCGATGACGATACCGATCCGATGGCGCTGCTGTGCGTGCACCAGGGCCGCATGCATGCGATGACCGAGATCACCTTCTGGCTGAACGAGCAAGTCCGCATCCCATCGGCGCGCAAGCTCCAGCGTCGCCTCGTCAGGCACGCCGTCGATCCACAGCACGACGTCGGCGCCGCAGGCGTGCGCTCGTTGCAGAGCCCGTTCCGTCAGGTGGGCCTGAAGCGAAGCGGCGCGCTCAGCCCCCAGCCGTGGAATCAGGCGCGTCTTGGCTGCCCCTGGCACCGCAGCCCGCGCGAGCACCGCGACCTGCAGGGCGGACATCAGCGCACCTCGCGATAGTCACGCGCCAGCACCGTCGGGTCGACGCCGCGCCAGTAGCGCCACCGCAGCGACCACATCCGCAGGATGGTGCGCCAGACGCCGCGTTGCTCCCAGCGGCGTCCCGAGGTGATTGCGGCCGGTCGCAGCGCACCCGGCCACGCGATTCGCCGCGCGCGTCGTGAGAAGTCGATGTCTTCCATCAACGGCAGGTCGCCGTAGCCTCCGAGCTCCTCGAAGAGCCTGCGCTCCACGAAGATGGCCTGGTCGCCGGTGCAGATCCCGCTCCACCGCGAACGGCTGTTCATCAGGCGCGCCACCACTTTGAGCCACGGCGATCGTCCGCTGATGCGAACGTCGAAGCGGCCCCAGCGAACCCCGGCGGCGATGGCCGCTGCGATGAGGTGATCGGCGTCGTCCGGCAGTCGCGTGTCGGCATGCAGGAACAACAGGACGTCGGCCGCGGTCCCGACGTGGGCCGCGCCGGCATTCATCTGCCGTGCGCGTCCGCGCGTCGCGGCGATGACGTCATCGGCCAGCGTGCGCGCTTTTTCGCATGTGTCGTCGTGGCTTCCGCCGTCGACGACGATGATCTGCACGCCGCGCGCGCGCAGCGCCTGAAGGTCTGCCAGCGAGGCCGCAATGACGCGGCCTTCATCGAGGACCGGGATGACGATCGCGAGTTGCATGACCTGCGCCTGGACGACATCGATCGGAGGGCGCATGGCGAGTCAGACAATCCATCGTCAGCGCAGCCGCGGCCGCTTCGGTGCCAACGATGGCAAGGTCTCTTCGACGATGGCCAGCAGGTCGCGCGCGCCGATCACTTGAACGCCGGGGCGGGCGCGCTCGGCCGCCGTGAGGATGGCCAGCGCGGCCGTGCGCGGACGCAGGGCCTGCACGCCAGCCGGCAGCATGATGTCCAGCACCGTGCGTCCCAGGGAGCGCACCGTACGGCTGATCCAGGGACCGCTGCCCTCCGCCAGTTCGTCCTGCGTCGGTCGTACGATCAGGAGCGATTCGAACTTCATGGCCACCAGTTCGAGTTCCTGCTCGCTCGACACGGTGTGCGACGCTGCGTTCATCTGCAACAGCGCCGACAGCGGTGCAACCAGTACCAGTCGCCGAACGCCGGCTTCCCGGGCGATGCGGGCCGCCTCGATGACGTGGTCTGCTTCGATCGGCTGCACCGGCGAAGTGCGTGGCACCGGCATGTCCGTCCCGGTCACGCACACGTAGGCGTCATCGGCGGCGATGACCGAGGTGCCGATCACCCAGGGCCGGTACTTGGCGGCGGCCGATGCGATCGCCTGCTTCAACGCCACGTGCACCAGCCGATAACGCGGCGATGCCACCAGTGCGGCCAGCAGTTCCTCACCGAGCGCACCGGCCATGCCCAGCGCGAGTGCTACGCGGACCTCGTCCTTCGCGACACGATCATGCGGCGCGGCCGCAAGGCTTGCATCGAGTGTCATGCAGCTTCCAGGTGGCGGTCGATCACTGCTGCTCGGCGGTATAGGCGGGGCGCTTGTCGCGCAACAGCGCCGATACGCTGCCCAGGACGGCGCCGAGACCGGTCGCGCCGCGCCGCCATGCCTGGAACGCCGCGAGAAAGCTCCATTGTCCCCGCGTTACTGTTGCACGCTTCCATGCGCCTGCAGCGTACTTGTTGGCTTCCGCCAGCGTCGGGTAGATGTGGATCGTGCCGAGGATCTTGTTCAAGCCCAGGCCGTGCTTCATCGCCAGCACGTACTCGGCGATCAGGTCGCCCGCGTGCTCGCCGACGATGGTGACACCGAGGATCCGGTCGGTGCCGGGATGAGTGAGCACCTTGACCAGTCCATGGGCTTCCTCGTCGGCAATGGCGCGGTCCAGGTCGTCGATGCCATAGATCGTCACGGTATGCGCAATGTTTCTTTCCCTGGCCTCTGTTTCGTTCAGACCGACGCGCGCGACTTCCGGCTCGGTGAACGTGGCCCAGGGAATCACGCGGTAATCGGCCTTGAAACGGCGAAAGCTTCCGAACAAGGCATTGACCGCCGCGTACCACGCCTGGTGCGCGGCCGTGTGCGTGAACTGGTAAGGCCCGGCGACATCGCCGCAGGCGTAGATGTTCGGATAGATCGTCTGCAGGTAGTCATCGGTTTCGAGGGTGCGCGCCTTCGTTGTGGCGATGCCGAGTTCCTCCAGACCGTAGCCCTGGGTGTTGGCTACACGGCCGACCGCCACCAGCACCTCGTCGAAGGGGATACGGATGTCCCGGCCCTCGTGTTCCGCGATCAGCACCTTCCCGTCACCCTGGATGACGAACTGCCTGGCCTTGTGTCCGGTCAGCACGCGGATTCCCTCGGCCTCGAATTGCTTCTGCACCCGCGCCGAAACATCCGGGTCCTCGCGCATCATGATCCGCGGCAGCATTTCGACCTGCGTGACCTGCGACCCGAGGCGTGCGAAGGCCTGTGCCAGCTCCGAGCCGATCGGTCCGCCGCCCAGCACCACCAGCCGCTGCGGCAGCGTGCGCAGGTTCCAGACGTTTTCGGAAGTGAGGTAGCCGACATCCTCGAGACCCGGAATCGGCGGCACGAAGGGACGCGCGCCGGCCGCGATCACGACGCTCTTCGTCGTCAGGGACTTCGGCCCCGCGGCCGTCTGCACCTCGACCGTCCACGGTGACGTGATCTTCGCCGTGCCTTCGATGACGTCGACGCCCAGGCCGGTGTAGCGCCCGATCGAGTCGTGTGGTTCGATGGCCGTGATCACCCGCTGCACGCGCTCCATCACGTCGGCGAAGTCGAACTTCGCGCTCGCATGGGCGATGCCCAGCTCCCGGCTACGGGCGATGTGTGACACCAGCTTGGCCGAGCGGATCATCGCTTTGCTCGGTACGCAGCCGGTGTTCAGGCAATCGCCGCCCATCCGGTGCTTCTCGACCAGCGCCACCTTGGCCTTGGTGGCGGCCGCGATGTAGGACGACACGAGTCCTGCGCTGCCGGCGCCGATCACGACTATGTTGTAGTCATAGGATGCAGGGCGCCTGCTCTCCCACTTCGCATAGACCTTGCGTGCCTTCACGCGGTCGACAATCTGCTTGGCGATCAGCGGAAAGATGCCGAGCAGCGCGAACGACACGAGCAGCGTTGGCGACAGCACGCCGCTCAGTGTCTCCACCTGTGCCAGTTGCGTGCCTACGTTTACGTAGACCGCAGTACCGGCGAGCATCCCGATCTGGCTCACCCAGTAGAACGTACCGGCGCGAATCTTCGTCAGGCCCATCAGCAGGTTGATGACGAAATACGGGAAGATCGTCACCAGCCGCAGTGCAAACAGGTAGAACGCACCGTCGCGCTCGATGCCTGCGTTGATGGCCGCAAGCTGGTTGCCGAAACGCTTCTGCACCGACTCGCCCAGCACGAAGCGTGCAGCCAGCATCGCCAGCAGCGCGCCGATACTGGAGGCGAACGACACGACGATGAGCCCGGTCCAGAACCCGAACAGCGCGCCGCCGGCCACCGTCATGGCGGTTGCGCCGGGTAGCGACAGCGCGGCTGTGGCCACGTAGATCGCGAAGAAGGCTGCGAGCGTCAGCACGCGGTGCTCCGCGTACAGCGCGACGAAGGATGCCTGCTGGCTCTTGAGGAACTCCAGGTCGAAAAATCGCTTCAGGTCGAACACCAAGAAAAGCGCGATCGCCGCGGCGATCAGCACGAGCATCAGGAGCTTCCTGTTCATGGCAGACCCTTCGGCCCCGCAGGGCCGCGCGGTTCACGGCGGCGAGTCGATGTTCGACCCATGTTGAACGTACGGTACCCGTTCAGGTGGGCGCGGGTAGCGTGACACTACCTTGAGCCGGCGGCCGAGACTGCACCGGAGTCGCGAGTAACCTCCGGTCTCAGGCGGGGCAGGTCGCCGGTGCGCGTCCGAGCGCTTGATCGATCGCATAGCCCGGGCCTGCCACGATGCGCGCCCGGTACGAGACGGCCGCCGGGGACCCGGCTGGCCACATCGCGTCGAAGCACCGAAGCCAGGCGTCAAGATCGAATTCGATCCGGAGTGCATCGACAAAGCAGGCGCGGTTTCCGATCCAGTCGTTGAGGCCGTAGAGGCGGACCGGTTCGAGTGCGTGCGGCAGGGCGCGCGTCGCGATGCGTGTGATCACGCCATGGGTCGTCCCGGCAAAGTTGGCCATGCCGGCGGCGCCGTTGTTGATAACGAAGCCACGTGCCGTTGTCTTCAGCGCCGGCGCGCAGGTGTGACTGCAGGCAAAGCCGTCCACGGCCGCCAGTTCGAGTGCCGCATCGAACGCTGCATCGGGAAAATGCGCCGACGCGCTGCCGTGCAGCCGGTCGTGCGCGAAGCGCCAGCCGGCCAGCGACCATGCATCGCCGTGAACGATGGCGATGCGTGCGCCTCCCACGCGCGCGACTGCATGCATCGGCAAGTTCCTGAGTGCAGCCTGGCTGCCCGTCACTTGCAAGGCCAAGTCGCGCAGCCGCCGGAGGATGGCATTGCTGCGGGCGACGTCGTCGTCGGGGACCGACTCGGGGTAGGCGCAGCCGCATCCCGCCGCGTTGTCATCGGAGGCGATCTCGGTCTCGACGTTGCCGCGCAGTGCTGTATACGCCAGCACACGTCGCTGGATTTCGTCGAAGTGGCCGGGTTCGGCGTCGAACCAGTGAAAGTCGCCGTTGAATACCAGTGACGGAGCGATCGACTCGTGCATCGCCAGGTGCTCGATCGCATCGAGTGCGAACGCATTTCCGTACAGTCCGCCGATGACGTAAAGCACGTCGGTGGTGACATCGGCCGGCCGCGCGAACGTGCGCGGCGAATAGGCATAGGACGGCGGACAGGTCCGCCCCGGCGAGTCGGAGCGGCGGGTGTGTGTCGCCTCAGCCAAGTGCGCCTCCGCAACTTGATCCCTGGCCCGCGGTGCAGCCGTAGCAATGGTCGGCAACGACAATCGGGTTGTCCGCGAGTTCAAACTCGAGCCAGTCAGTGAGGTGCAGTCGACCGTGACTTAGCCGCCCCTGCGCATCGCCTTCACGCAGCGGCATGCCGAGCATCTGGTTGAAGTCGCAGTCGTAGAGGTAGCCCTGCCAGTCGACCGAGACCAGACTGCGGCACATCACCCGCTCGAGGTTGGCCGCCTGGTGCGCACCGCGCAGCGTCGCCATGTAGTCGCGAAACTGCCCTTTGCTGATCAGCGTGGAACCGAAACGGGCGATCGGCATGTTCGCCAGCACCAGCAGGCGCGTGAAGACGATGCCGAAGTCGGCTTCGAGCGTGCGCCGGTAGTCGGCCTCCAGCGCAGCCTGCGGCGGTGGCAGGCTCGGTCCCTGCGGGTTGTATACGAGCGACAGTGGGAGCCGCGGGTCGCGGCCGTAGCCCAGCACATTCAGTGCCTGCAACGCGCGAATGCTCTTGTCGAACACGCCATCGCCGCGCTGACGGTCGACGTTTTCCTGCGAGTAGCAGGGCAGCGAGGCGACAATTTCGACCTGATGCGTCGCGAGAAAGTCCGCGAGGTCGGCCTGGCCGGGCTCGAACAGAATCGTCAGATTGCAGCGGTCGATCACGTGCACGCCGGACGCGCCGATCCCCCGCGCCTCGCGCACCAGATCACGAAAGTGCGGATTGAGTTCCGGTGCGCCGCCGGTGAGATCGAGCGTGTGGATGTCCTTCGCGACGAGCACGTCGAGCACCGCGTCGATCGTCGCGCGGTCCATCTGCTCGGTCCGGGTGGGCCCGGCATTCACGTGGCAGTGCAGGCAGCTCTGGTTGCAGGTGTAGCCGAGGTTGACCTGCAACGTGTCGACGGCGCGGCGGCGCAACGGCGGGAAGTCGGTTGCCTTCAGCAGGGGCAGGGTGGCGTGCAATCAGATCTCCGGTCGGACAGTGCCAATTCGAGCTTCAAGCCGGGCCATCGTGCCAGCGCCGCCGGCCTGTGTCGACGCCATCGGCAGCGGTGTCGGCGCGACGCGTCACTCGCCCACACGCTTCATCGCCTCGCGCAGGAACTGCATCTGGCGATTGAACCGGGTACAGCTCGTGCAGGCGAAAAGGTGCAGGCGCACGCGCAGCCGTTCGCCCAGCGGCAGATCACGATCGAGCTGTTCCGCCACCAGCCGATGCGCTTCCTTGCAGGTCAGGCGGACCAGCGAACCACCCAATTCAGACCCCTTCCTTCGCGTCGAACCAGTTCAACGTCAGGCACTCGCGCAGCCGCATGCGTGCTCGATACAGCATCACGAAACAGTTGGTCGAACTGATGCCGAGTTCCTTACAGATCTCGTCGCTGTCCTGCTCCAGCCATTCCCGCATCATGAAAATCCGACCGAGCGCTGGCGGCAGTTTGTCGACACAGGCTTGCAGCACCTGCAGGAACTGCGTCTGGCCCAGGCTGGCCTCCGGACTTGCCCACGGTTCCACCGGGGTCGCGAAGTGACCCTCGGCGTTGAACAGTTCATCGTAGGACTCGGCGCCGGCCGCCTCGACCTCGGCCTCAAGCGAGATTTCACGATGACCGCGCCGGAAGTGGTCGATGATCTTGTGCTTGAGGATGCCGACCACCCAGGTCTTCAGCTGCGATTGCCCGGTGAAGTTGGACGCGCCTTCGAGCGCCGCGATCAGCGTCTCGGACACGACATCTTCGGCCCACGCGTCATTGCGAAGCTGCAGCCGCGCGATCCGGAGCAGCATCGGCTGCAGCGGAGCGAGGGCGTCGTGCAGTGGGGCGTCAGGCATGGAGGGTGGATTTCCGGTGCGGCCTGCGCTTCGACCCGCGCGGAGGCGGGAAGTGCCCGCCTTCAAGTGGTAGCGCCAAGGCCTGCAGGCTCAGGCGCCCTTGCGCAGGCGCCGGATCAGGCTCGAGGTATCCCAGCGCTGGCCGCCCATGGCCTGCACGTCGGCGTAGAACTGGTCGACCAGCGCCGCGACGGGCAGCGGTGCGCCGTTGCTGCGCGCTTCATCGAGGCACAGGCCGAGGTCCTTGCGCATCCAGTCCACGGCGAAGCCGAAGTCGAACTTGTCGTCGATCATCGTCGGTCCGCGGTTGTCCATCTGCCAGCTCTGCGCCGCACCCTTGCCCAGTACCTGCAGCACGAGCTTCATGTCGAGGCCGGCGGCCTGGCCGAAGCTGATGCCCTCGGACAGGCCCTGGACCAGCCCGGCGATGCACAGCTGGTTGACCATTTTCGACGAGTTGGCCAGCGCCGGTTTCGCCGATACGCGTCACGGCCTTGGCAAAGGCCATCGCCACCGGGTGCACGCGCTCGAACGGCGCCAGGTCGCCGCCGCACATGACGGTGAGCGCGCCGTTGACCGCGCCGGCCTGGCCACCCGAAACTGGGGCGTCGATGAAGTGCAGGCCGCGACCGCGGGCTTCGGCATACAGTTCGCGCGCCACGCGGGCCGAGGCCGTCGTGTCGTCGAACACGATCGCGTCCTTGCCCAGGCCGGCAAAAGCGCCGTCCGCGCCGAGCATCACGCTGCGCAGGTCGTCGTCATTGCCGACGCACGAAAAGACCATCTGGGCATCGGCGGCCGCTTCGCGCGGCGTGCGCGCCGCCCGGCCGCCAAACTCCTCGACCCACTGGTCCGACTTCTTGGCGGTGCGGTTGTAGACGGTGACGTGATGGCCGGCGCGGGCCAGATGCCCGGCCATCGGATAGCCCATGACACCGAGTCCGAGGAAGGCGACGTGGTGCTTGGGTACGGCGTCGTAGGTCTTGGTCGTCATCGGCTCGGCATCCGTCGGTTCATGAAGCTGCCGATTCTACTGACCGACCAGGCTCTCGACCTGTGCCCGACGGCCGCGGGCACGGGCCAGCCTCCGGACTGTCCGAGGCTTGCCAGGCAATCCGACACGGCCTTTCAGGAAGCTGCGGTCGCCTCGGCAAAGCGCGGGCTCATCAGCCCGGGCTCGGACGTGTCGTGCGCGTGCTTGCGTGACCGGATCTGGTTGACCATTTCGAGCGCTGACTGAGTGCAGGGTGGCAGGTCCACGTCGCTGGTTCGGAGCGGCGTCACGCGGTCGCCCCAGCGCACGAGGTGCGAGCACAGCGTCAGGCCACCACCGAAGCCCGGCATCAGGATCGTCGCGCCGGGTTTCACCCGGCCCTCCTCGAGTGCATCGACGAGCGCCACCGGCACGGTCGCTGCCGACATGTTGCCGTAGCGCTGCACCGTGAGGAACACCTTTTCCATCGGCAATCCGGTGTGCTTGGCGACCGACTCGATGATGCGCAGATTGGCTTGGTGCGGGACGACGATGTCGATCTGGTCCGCCGTCACGCCGCACTTTTGCATCACCTTCTGCGAGGCGAGGGACATGCCCTTGACGGCCTTCTTGAAGATCTCCTGTCCGTCGAAATCCCACAGCGTGTCGCCGAACTGCACGCCGCGGTTGGCGTACGTGCATCCCATGCCGCGCACGCGCAGGATGTGGCGGGCATCGGCATAGCAACCGAGCTGTTCGCCGAGCAGGCCTTCCTGCTTGTCGCTCGCCTGGATGACGACCGCCGCGCAGCCGTCGCCGAACAGCACGGCGACATTGCGGTTGGTCCAGTCCATGTAGGGCGAGATCAGCTCGACGCCGATCACCAGCGCGTTGCGGACCGCGCCTGTGCGCACCATCGCCGTCGCGCACGACAGGCCGTACAGGAAGCTGGTGCACGCGGTATTGATGTCCATCGACGCGGCGTTGACAGCACCCAGCTTCACCTGCACCCCGGAGGCGCTGTTCGGCACCTGCTCGTCGTTGCTGCAGCTGCCGTAGACGATCAGGTCGATGTCCTCGGCGGCCAGTCCCGCACAGGCCAGCGCGCGGGCGCTCGCCACCGTCGCCATGTCGATCGCCCCGACGTGCGAGATCCGGCGCTCTTTCATGCCGGTGCGCGACATGATCCAGTCGTCGGTCGTGTCGAGGAACGTGGCGAGATCCGGATTGGTCAGGACGGCCGGCGGCATGCATTTGCCCCAGCCCGTGATGGCAGCGTAGGTCATGAGATTCCTTGTGTCTCTGGCCGGTCCGTTCGTAGCGTGCCGGTCCGCGAAGCAGTCATTCTCTCAAAAAGCCGGAGCCCCGCTGTGCGGCGGGTCGGCGGCTTTCAGCTTCTCCACCGCGTTGGTGGTCCCGCCGCGGCGTGGGCGTTCAGTACCCCGCGGCGAGACCGTCGCGGCGCGAGTCGCTGGCGGCGACGTAACCGTCGACCGCCGGATCGCCGAGCCGCCAGATGAACTGCCCGGAACCAAAGTCCATGTAGCTGTCGTTCGCGCTCATCACATGGTGGCCGCGCCGCTGCAGCTCGTCGACGATGGCCGGCGGCATCGAGCCCTCGACCTCGACGTCGAGCCCGGTCATGACCTTCCAGCGCGGCGCATCGCAGGCGGCCTGCGGCTGCTGCTTCGCGAGCAGCATGCGCACCAGTGTCTGCACGTGACCCTGCGGCTGCATGTTGCCGCCCATCACGCCGTAGCTCATCACGGGCTGGCCGCCCTTCATCACGAACGCCGGGATGATCGTGTGGAACGGCCGCTTGCCGGGAGCGACGACATTGGCGCTGGCCGGGTCCATCGAGAATCCATACCCGCGGTTCTGCAGCGAGATGCCATAGCCCGGCACCACGACGCCCGAGCCGAAACCCATGTAGTTCGACTGGATCAGCGAGACCATCATGCCGCTCTCATCGGCTGTCGTCAGGTAGATCGTGCCGCCGCGCGGTGGTGTGCCGGCCTCGGCCACTTGCGCACGCTGCATGTCGATGCGCCGTGCGCGCGCCGCGAGGTAATCGTCGTCGAGAAGATCGGCCGGCGACAGGCGCATGCTGCGCGGATCGGCCACGTAGGCGTAGGTGTCCGCAAAGGCGAGCTTCATCGCCTCGATCGCGACATGGTGCCAGTCGGCGCTGTCGATGGCGTAGTCCGCCAGCGGTGTGTGGCGCAGCAGGCCGAGACACGACAGCGCCGCGAGCCCCTGGCCGTTGGGCGGAATCTCGTGCAGCTCGTGACCATGAAAATGCGTGTTGATGGTGCCGACCCAGCCGTGCTGCTGCACGAAGTCCCAGTAGGCAGCGAGGTCGGCGGCGGTCAGCGTGCCGCCGGTGGCGCGCGCATGGCGCTCGATGGCATCGGCCACCTCGCCGCGATAGAACGCCTCGGCGCCGTGGCGGGCGAGCAGGCTGAAGGTGCGCGCTGCGCCGGCCAGCGTGAAGTGTTCACCGATAGCCGGAGCGCGTCCCCTCGGCATGAAGTGTTCGGCGAAGCCCGGGCCGTCCTTCAGCAGCGGCACCGCGCGCTGCCACTTTTCGTGCACGATCGCCGAGACAGCGAAGCCGCGCTCGGCGTAGTCGAGCGCCGGCGCCATGATGTCGGCGAATTGCAGTTTGCCGAGCCGCTGATGCAGCGACCCCCAGCCGGCCACTGCGCCGGGCACGGTCACGGTGTCCCAGCCTCGCACCGGCCGCGTCTGCGCGAGGTTCTCGCCGTACTTGCGGCGGAAGTAATCGAGCGACCACGCTGCAGGCGCGGTGCCGCTGGAATTCAGACCCAGCAGTTCGCGCGACGCAGGGTCCCAGACGATCGCGAAGTTGTCCGCGCCAAGGCCGTTGCTGCACGGCTCGGTCATCGTGATGACGGCAGCGGCGGCGATCGCTGCGTCGACCGCATTGCCGCCGGCCTGCATGATGCGCAGCCCGGCCTGTGCAGCCAGCGGCTGGCTCGTGGCCACCACGTTGCGGGCGAACACCGGCGTGCGGGTGGTCGGGTAGGGGTTGGTCCAGTCGAAGTGCATCTCGGTTACGCCGTGTCGCGGACGGCGCTGTGCATCCGCTCCGGCGACGTTCATGGTGGGTGCGAAGCGCAGCGGTCCGGCCGACCGGCCTCAATCAACCTCGTGAAAGGCCTGTTCCCGGGTCTTGCTGATCTGCGGCAGCGCGACGATGACAACGAGCGCAGCGGCCATCAGCAGCAGCGTCAGTGACAGCGGGCGTGTGAAGAAAACGGTCGGGTCGCCACGCGACAGCAGCATCGCCCGGCGCAGGTTTTCTTCCATCATTGGGCCGAGGATGAATCCCAGGATCAACGGTGCCGGTTCACAGCGCAGCTTGTAGAAGAGATACCCCACCACGCCGAAGGCCGCGGTCATCGTGACATCGAACGAATTGTTGTTGATCGAATAGACGCCGATGCAGCAGAACACGAGTATCGCCGGGTACAGGAATCGATACGGCACCTTCAGCAGCTGCACCCACATGCCGATCAGGGGCAGGTTGAGGATCACCAGCATCAGGTTGCCGATCCACATCGATGCAATCAGGCCCCAGAAGAGCGACGGATTGCTGGTCATCACCTGCGGGCCGGGCTGGATGTTGTGGATCGTCATGGCGCCGACCATCAGGGCCATCACCGCGTTCGGCGGAATGCCCAGGGTCAGCATCGGGATGAACGAGGTCTGAGCGCCCGCGTTGTTGGCCGATTCCGGTGCCGCCACACCGCGGATGTTGCCCTGTCCGAACGGAATCTTCGGATTGCGCGTCACCTTCTTCTCGACCGTGTAGGCGGCAAAGGCGGCGAGCAGCGCGCCGCCGCCCGGAAGCACGCCGAGTATGGAACCCAGCGCGGTACCACGCAGCACCGCCGGCACCGCCTCCTTGAATTCCGCCATCGTGGGCAAAAGCTTGCCGACCTTGTCGGTGAAGACCTGCCGCTCGCCCTTGTGTTCGAGATTGGCAATGATCTCGGCAAAGCCGAACACGCCCATCGCGACGGAGACGAAGCCGATGCCATCGGACAGTTCCGGTATGTCGAAGTTGAAGCGCGCGACGCCCGAGTTGACGTCGGTGCCGACGAGTCCGAGCAGCAGACCCAGCAGGATCATCGCGATCGCCTTGACCAGCGAACCCGAGGCCAGCACGACTGCGCCGATCAGTCCGAGAATCATCAGCGAGAAGTACTCGGCCGGCCCGAACTTGAACGCCAGTTCGACCATGGGGCCGGCCAGTGCGGCAAGGATCAGCGTGCCGACCGTGCCGGCGAAGAATGATCCGAGAGCGGCCGTGGCCAGCGCCGCACCGGCGCGACCACGCCGCGCCATCTGGTAGCCGTCGATGCAGGTGACCACCGACGACGACTCGCCCGGCAGGTTCACCAGGATGGCAGTCGTCGAGCCGCCGTACTGCGCGCCGTAGTAGATGCCGGCCAGCATGATCAGCGCCGATGTCGGCTCGAGCGCATAGGTGGTCGGCAGCAGCATGGCCAGCGTGGCAATCGGTCCGATACCGGGCAGCACGCCGATCAGCGTGCCGATCAGCACGCCGGCGAAGGCGTATGCAAGGTTCGCAAACGTCAGTGCCGTCGAGAAGCCGAGCGCGAGGTTGCTGATCAGGTCCATTCGGCTTGCCTCAGTCCCGCATGAAGGACGGCAGGACCGGGACCGTCATCGCGAGCCCGTAGATGAAGACGATGAGTACCAGGATGGCCAGACCCACCGTCAGCAGCAGCACATCACGCAGTTTGAACTCGTCGCCGCCGAGGCTCGAAATGACCACCAGCGCCGCGATCGAAACCAGCAGGCCGGCGGGACGCAGCAGCAGTCCGAACGCAACGACGGCACCGAGCACGAGGATGAGCGGCTTGAAGTGAAACCGCGCCACCTGGCCGTCGTTCGTAGGGACCGTGAGCCCCTTGATCGAAACCACGACGCCGAGCAGCAGCAGCAGTCCGCCGAGCACGGTCGGAAAGAACGCCGGCCCCATGCGTGCTGCGGTCCCCATGTCGTACTGGCGCGCAAACACGACGAAGCCCAGTCCGAACGCGGCGAACATCACCCCGGACCAGAAGTCCTTGGCATCCTTGATCTTCATGCGTGATCCCTGCGAGACTCAGTCGACGCGTGCGCCGGAGAACTTCACGACCTTTTCGTACTTGGCGAGTTCGTTGCGCACCAGCTCGGCGAACTGTTCGGAAGACATCGGTGCCGGTTCGGCCCCCATGCGCGCCAGGCGCTCGCGCATCTCCGGTGTCTTCAGTGCGGCTGTCAGCGTCTGGTTCAGGCGCATGACGACCGGCGCCGGGGTGCCGGCCGGCGCGAAGACGCCGAACCAGGTGGACACGTCGAACCCGGGCAAGCCGCTTTCGGCCATCGTCGGAACCTCGGGCAGCGAACTCGCGCGCTGCGGCGTGGTCACCGCAAGGGCCTTGAGCTTTCCGGCCTTGATCTGCGCCGACGCGGACGCGAGGTTGTCGAACATGAAATCAGTCTGCCCCGCCAGCAGTCCGAGCTGGGCCGGCCCCGCGCCAGCATAGGGAATGTGGACGGCCGAAACCTTGGCCTGCGACTTCAGCAGCTCGCCGGCCATGTGTCCCGCACTGCCATTGCCGCCGGACGCGTAGTTGAGCTGGCCCGGATGACTGCGCAGATAGTCCACCAGGTCACGAGCGGACGCCACCTTGAGCTGCGCCGCTCGCTCCGGCGTGATCACCAGGACATTGGGCACGTGCGCAATCAGCGTGATGGGCACGAAGTCCTTGATCGGATCGTATGGCAGCTTGCGGAACAGCCACGGGTTGACCGCGTGCGTCGCCACTGCACCGATGGCCAGCGTGTAGCCGTCGGGCGCCGACTTGGCGACCTGGTCGACGCCGAGGTTGCCGCCCGCGCCCGGCCGGTTTTCCACGACGACAGTTCCGAGGGTGTCCTTGACGCGCTCTGCCAAGGCACGAGCGGCCGTGTCGAGCGGCCCGCCGGGCGGGTAGGGAACGATGAGCCGGATCGGACGCGTCGGAAAGGTGGCCGTCTGGGCGGTCGCGGCCGCTGTCACAGCGAGCACGGCGATGGCAGCCAGCGCGTGCAGGGCGCGTTTCACGAGTTGTCTCCTTGCACCGATAATTGTTATGAGCCGAATTAGAGCGGAAAACGGCCGTGCCGTGTCACCGTTCATGCGCCGCCTCATTGGACATGCAGACGACCTTCCTGACGACCTCGCGCCTGACGCTGGAGCCCATGGCAACCGGGCACGCCCCATTGCTTGCGGAATTCTTTCGCTTCAACGAGTCGCACTTGCGGCCGTGGGACCCGCCGCGGCCGCGTGGCGTCACCGAAATCGGCTTCTGGGAAGCGGAGGCCACGCGCGCAGCCGAGGACATCCGCGACGGCGCAGTGCTGCGGTGGCTGATGTTTCCGCTGGACGGCCCTCGACGCATCGTCGGCCGGGTCAATTACACGCAGCTGGTGCGCGGGCCGTTCCAGTCCTGCATGCTCGGTTATGCCATCGATCGCAGCGTCGAGGGCCAGGGCCTGATGTTCGAAGCATTGCAGGCCACGCTGGGCCATGCCTTCGAAGTGCTGCAACTGCACCGCGTGCAGGCGAACCACCTGCCGGAGAACCACCGCAGCGCACGCCTGCTGCGACGACTGGGATTTCGCATCGAAGGGCTGGCGCGTGACTATCTTTATGTCAACGGCGCGTGGCGTGACCACGTGCTGAACGCGTTGACCTATCCCCGGTTCGATACGCGCATCTACACGCCGACAGCCTGAGCCGCGCCGACCCTGTGAGGGTGCGCGGAACATGTCACGCGGTCGGCCTCATCTGGAATCCACTGCCCAGCGCGTCGTCCTCCTCGGCGGCCGTGGCCGCCCGGGGTGTCACCGCGATTACGGTCGCACCGGCGGGACCTCGTCGCGACCAGGCCTGCAGCAGTTCGACCTGCTCGGGCGGTCCGACCACCACGGCCTCGACGCTGCCATCACCGCAGTTTCTCACCCAGCCCTCGAGGCCGAGCGCCTCGGCCTGCCGGCACATCGCGTGACGAAATCCGACCCCCTGGACGCGCCCATGGATCAGCAGGTGCAGCGCGGCGATCACACGACCCCCGCGGCACGCAGGCGCGCGATGTGATCCGGTGCGATTTGCAGCAGTTCCCGCAGTACCTCGTCGGTATGTTCTCCCAGCAATGGCGGTGCTCGTCCGTACTGCGCCGGTGTGTCCGAAAGCCGGATGGGATTCGCGACCAGCGGTACGTGGCCTGCGAGCGCGTGCGGCAGGTCGATGCGCAGCCCGCGCGCGGCGACCTGCGGGTCGGCGAGTGCGTGCGCGATGTCGTTGATCGGACCGCACGGCACGCCCGCTGCATCGAGTGCATCGACCCAGGACGACATCGTGCGCTCCCGCACCATCGCTTCCAGCAACGGGATCAGGGTGCTGCGATGACGCACGCGGTCGGCGTTGCGGGCAAAGCGCGGATCGCGCGCGAGTTCCGGTCGTCCTGCCACTTCACAGAACTTCACGAATTGCGCGTCGTTGCCCACCGCGACGATGATGTGGCCGTCCGCTGCGGCGAAGACCTGGTACGGCACGATATTGGCGTGGGCATTGCCGGCACGGCCGGGCGCGCGGCCGCTCGTCAGGTAGTTCATGTTCATGTTGGCGAGCATCGCCAGCATGACGTCATACAGCGCCAGATCGATGTACTGGCCCTTGCCGGTACGGTCGCGGTGCGCGACGGCCGCGAGGATCGCCACGGTGGCGTACATCCCGGTCATCAGGTCGCTAACCGCCACGCCCGCTTTCTGCGGACCTCCACCCGGCCGGTCGTCGCGCTCGCCGGTGATCGACATGAAGCCGCCGCTGCCCTGGATGATGAAGTCGTAGCCCGGGCGATCCCGATGCGGGCCGGTCTGCCCGAAGCCGGTGATCGAGCAGTAGATCAGGCGCGGATCGGCATTCGAGAGCGAGTCGTAGTCGAGTCCATATTTCGCCAGTTGATCGACCTTGTAGTTCTCTACGACGATGTCGGCCTGCCTTGCCAGCCGGCGCACGATGTCCTGGCCTTCGGGCCGCGCGATATCCACTGTGATCGAACGCTTGTTCCGATTGGCTGCGAGGTAATACGCCGCTTCCGACGTCTCTTTCCCGTCGGCGTCGCGCAGATAGGGTGGCCCCCAGGCGCGCGTGTCGTCGCCGCTGCCGGGCCGCTCGACCTTGATCACATCGGCGCCGAGGTCTGCGAGCAACTGCGTGCACCACGGTCCCGCGAGCACGCGGGTGAGGTCGAGGACACGCAGATGACCGAGTGCGGTTGTCATGCCGCGCGAGGTTAGCAGCGCCCTGGCGTTGCGGCGAGATCCTGGCGTCGGCCCTTTAGACTTGACCGATGGCTAACGGGACACTGACGGGCAATGCATCGCAGGGCTGGCTGCGGCTCCGTGCGAACCTGTGGCCGCCCTTCATCGGCGCCGGCATCCGGGTCGAGCACATCGGCTCCGATTTCCGATCGATCACGGTGGCACTGCAGCAACGTTGGTACCGCCGCGGTCTCCTCGGCACGACCTCCGGTGGCTCGCTCTATGCGATGACCGATCCGTTCTTCTCGCTGATGGTGCGCAAGAGCCTCAGCTCCGATTACATCGTGTGGGACAAGGCCGGGTCGATCGAATACCTCGCGGCGGCGCGGGGCCGGGTCTGGGCCAGGCTCGAACTGCTGGAGGAGGACATGCAGCAGATCCGGCGCATGACCGCGAACGGCGACAAGCATCTGCACCTGTTCGCGGTCGATGTGCGCGACGACGAGGGCATGACCATCGCGCGCATCGAGAAGATGATCTACGTGCGCCGCAAGCGAGGCCCCGCGTGAGCCACTTCCGCGCCTGGCCCTGGCCGCGCGTCCTCGCGCATCGCGGTGCCGGAATGCTCGCGCCCGAAAACACGCTGGCTGCGTTGCGAGTCGGCCATGAACACGGATTCCGGGCGGTCGAGTTCGATGCCATGGTGCCGCTGGACGATGTGCCCGTGCTGATGCACGACGCGACGCTGGAACGCACGACCGGCGCCGCGGGTGCTGTCACCGCGCGCCGCGCCGACGAAATCGCGCAGTTGGATGCCGGTGCATGGCATTCGGGGGCGTTTGCGCGCGAGCCCGTGCCGCTGCTGGCGCAGGCACTGGATTACTGCCGCGGTCGCTCGATCTGGGTCAACGTCGAGATCAAGCCGTCGCCGGGCCATGAAGAACGGACCGGGACCGTGGTCGCGAAGGCTGTCGCCCGCGCCTATGCCGATCTGGTTCGGCCCGGCGGGGACGACGCGGCGCGACTCGATCCGCGCATCCCCTTGCTGTCGTCGTTCGCCGAAGAGGCGATCGTCGCCGCGCGCACGGCGGCTTGCGACCTGCCGCGTGCACTGCTGGTTGATGCTGTCCCTGCCGACTGGCGCGAGCGCGTCGATCGACTCGGCGCGGTCTGCCTGAACACGAATCACCGGGGTCTTACGCCGGAAGTCGCCCGCGCGGTGAAGTCTGCGGGCTACTGGCTCTTCTGTTACACGGTCAATGAGCCGGAGCGCGCGCGCGAGTTGCTGGCGTGGGGCGTCGATGCGTTCTGCACGGACCGCATCGACCTGATCGGCCCGAATTTCGGCTGAGAGGTGTCGGCCAGGCGCCGTCGGCTACTTCGGCGGTTGCGTCTCGACGAACGAAGGGCGCGCGATCAGTTTCTCGTAGTGACGCGCGAGGTTCGGATACTGCCCGCGCCAGTCGATCGAGCCGAACCGGAAGTCGATGTAGCCGAGCGCGCACCCGAGCGCGATGTCGGCCAGCGAATACATGTGGCCGTTGCACCAGGCCTTTTCGCCGAGTCCGTGGCTCATGGCGGCAATCCCCGCGTGGATCTTGCCCATCTGGCGATCGATCCACTTCGGGCTTTGCTGCTCGGCCGGCCGCTGCGTCAACTCGAGCCGGACCAGAATCGACGCGTCGACCACGCCGTCACAGAGCGCCTCCCAGGTGCGGACTTCGGCGCGCTCCCGGCCCGACGGCGGAATCAGCTTGGCCAGAGGCGTCATGCCGTCCAGGTACTCGACGATCACGCGCGAGTCGAACACTGCGCCACCATCTTCCATGATCAGGCACGGCACCTTGCCCAATGGATTGGCCTCGAGGATGCGCGTATCCGGCGCCCAGACGTCCTCGAGTTCGAGGTGATAGTCGATGCGCTTCTCGGCCATCACGATGCGCACCTTGCGCACGTATGGGCTGGTCAGCGATCCCAGCAGGCGGATGTTCTTGGACACGCGGGATAAATTCATTTGGTGTGGAAATGAGTATATCGGGACCGGCGGCCGCGTCGCCCCCGATGTGGCATTCGAGGTATCGAGTGATGCTCGTTTGCTACACTGGCGCGAGCTTGGTCCTCATCCCACCCGAGCGCGAAATTCCTTTCCGACAGGCTGCGCGCCTGCCGACACCCCGTGTCACTAGAACTGCTTTCCCTGACTGCCCTTTCTCCCCTGGACGGCCGTTATGGTCGCCAGACTGCCGAACTAAGGGAAGTGTTCTCCGAGTTCGCCTTCATGCGCGAGCGACTGCGCGTCGAAGTCGAATGGCTGGTGAATCTTTCGATGCTCGGGCTGCCGGAGCTGCCACGCCTGCCGCGCGAGGCCGAGGCGCGCCTGCGCCAGCTGGTAAGCGATTTTTCCATCGAGGACTGCACCGAGATCAAGGCCATCGAGGCGGAGACCAATCACGACGTCAAGGCGGTCGAGTACTTCATCAAGCGCCGCACCAAGGATGTCGCGGCGCTGGCGCACGCGGCCGAGTTCATCCATTTTGCCTGCACCTCCGAGGACATCAACAATGTCGCGCATGCGCTGATGCTCGAGCGTGGCCGCTTTGTGCTGCAGGGCCGACTCCGCGGTGTGCATGCGCAGCTGCGCGAGTACGCGCACGGTTACGCCGAACTGCCGATGCTGTCGCGCACGCACGGCCAGCCCGCCAGTCCGACGACTGTCGGCAAGGAGTTTGCCAACGTCGCGGTACGACTCGCCGCATCGATCGACGCGATCGCGCGCGTGCCGCTGCTGGCCAAGATGAACGGGGCCGTCGGCAACTTCAACGCGCACCTGGCTGCCTATCCGACGATCGACTGGGAAAAATTCGCGCGCAACGTCGTCGAAGGTCTCGGACTGACGTTCAACCCGCACACGATCCAGATCGAGCCGCACGACTACATGGCGGAACTGCTCGACGCGATCGCACGCGCCAACACAGTGCTGCTCGACCTCGACCGCGACCTCTGGGGCTACATCGCGCTGCGCTACTTCAGGCAGAAGCTGAAAGCCGGCGAGATCGGCTCGTCGACGATGCCACACAAAGTCAACCCGATCGACTTCGAAAACTCCGAAGGCAATCTCGGACTGGCGAATGCGGTGCTGCGGCACCTGGCCGAGAAATTGCCCGTCTCGCGCTGGCAGCGCGATCTCACGGATTCCACAGTTCTCCGCAATCTAGGCGTGGCGTTCGGCTACTCGCTGGTCGGCATCGAGTCCTGCCTGCGCGGCCTGAGGAAGCTCGAAGTCAACGAGGATCAACTGCGCGCCGATCTCGACGACGCATGGGAAGTGCTGGCCGAGCCGGTGCAGACGGTGATGCGACGCTACGGCGTGCCGAATCCCTACGAACAGCTCAAGGCGCTTACCCGCGGCAAGGGCATCACCCGGGACGCCCTGCAGGAGTTCATCCGCTCCCTCGCGATTCCCGTCGAAGCACGTGATGCGCTGCTGGCGCTGACGCCTGCAAGCTATATCGGCAAGGCTGCCGAACTGGCGCGGCGCGCCTGATCTAGCCCGGGTTTGCCTGATTCGAATTCGTGGCCGGCTACGGAATAATCGCGTCGGTCCGGCTGTTCGGGCGGATGTCTGCTGTCGTTCGATCAGTCACCTGACCTCGGGGGAACAAATGAAGTGGTCGAAGTTCTTGTTGGCTGCCGCTGCAACAGCCACTGCGGTGTCGGCGGTGCCGGTGCAGGCACAGTTTTCCAAGCCGGAAAGGGCGGTCCAGTACCGCCAGGCCGCGTTCACGCTCATGAACAATCACATGGGCCGCATTTCCCAGGCCGTGCAGGGCAAGATCCCGTACGACAAGGACGCCGTCGTGCGCAGCGCCGAAATCATCGAAATTGTCGGCAAGCTTCCCTATGAGGCGTTCACGCCGGGCAGCGACCTGCTCGAGTCGAAGGCGAAGCCGTCGATCTGGAAGGAAGAGGCGAAGTTCAAGCAACTCGCGGCCGACATGCAGGCCGAGACCGTCAAGCTGACGGCTGCGGCGAAGACCGGCAACCTGGACACCATTCGCAACCAGTTCCGTGCGACGGCGAAAAGTTGCGACGCCTGTCACGACGCCTACCGGGAAAAGTGATCTTCGGCCGCAGCCCGCGCCCTATACGGTGACGATGTAGGCCACCAGCGCCGTCGACAGACCCAGAAGCACCAGGGCGCGCAGCCGTACCGTGCGGTTGTCGGCGGCCGGTTCGACGTTAAGCCCTTCCTTGTCTCCACTGAACATTGCACGCACCAGTCCGTCGTGTCGCGTGGCCGTGTTCCAGGCGATCGCAATCAGGTGCACGGCCACGAGCGCGAGCAGGAGCCAGCGGTTGATGCGGTGGATACCGGACAGCAGCTTCACCGTCGCCTCGGACGCAAAGATTGCCCAGGGTCCCTCGGTGAAGTCGCCGTCCGAGGCGTACAGACCGGTCATGACCTGCACTCCGGCCACGAACAACAGCGCATAGACGGAAAGCGATCCGAGCGGGTTGTGGCCGGCGGTCGGCCGCGGGGATCGCACATGCGCCACAGCAGCGCGCCAGGACGGAATGAAACTCGAGAACCGCGCGTAGCGGTCGCCCGCGAAGCCCCACAGCAACCGAAACACCAGCAGGGCGAGAATCGCGTAGCCGAAGCGGAAGTGCCACGCGAGCCAGGGCTGCCCGCCAAACTGGCCGCTGAGCCACGACGCGGTCACGAGCCCCGCCAGCGCCCAGTGGAACAGCCGCGTCGGCAGGTCCCAGACGCGGATGCGTTGCGGGGCGGACACGGACGCGCTACGGGACGAGCTGCTGTTCTTCGTCCTTCTTGACCGGCTTCACCAGATCCTCGCGCTTGACCCCGAGATACATCGCGATCGCGGCGGCGACGAACACCGATGAGTAGATGCCGAAGATGATGCCAATCGTCAGCGCCAGCGCGAAGTAATGCAGCGCCGGTCCGCCGAAGAAGTACATCGCCAGCGTCATGCACAGCGTCGAGCCGTGCGTGATGATGGTGCGCGAAATGGTCGCGGTGATCGCACTGTCGATCACCTCGACCGTTGTCATCTTGCGGTACTTCTTGAAGTGCTCCCGTACGCGATCGAAGATGATGACGGACTCGTTGACCGAGTAACCGAGCACCGCCAGCACCGCCGCCAGCACCGGCAGCGAGAACTCCCAGCCGAAAATGGCGAACATCCCGATCACCAGGATCACGTCGTGCAAGTTGGCGACGATCGCGGCGACCGAAAACTTCCACTCGAAGCGGAAGGCGAGGTAGATCATGATGCCGGCGACGACCAGCAGCAGCGCCAGTGCACCGTCGTGCGCAAGTTCTTCGCCCACCGCCGGGCCGACAAACTCAACGCGCTTGAGTTCGACCGCCGGGTCTTGCGCCTTCAGCGTCTGCATCACGCGTTCGGCCTGCTCTCCGGCGGTGTGGCCTTTCTCGATCGGCAGGCGGATCAGCACGTCGCGCGAGGTGCCGAAGTTCTGCACCTGGAATTCGCCCCAGCCTTTCTGCTCGATGGCGCCGCGAATGCGCTCGAGATCCGCGGCCTGCGGGTAGCTCACCTCCATGACCGTGCCGCCGGTGAACTCGACCGACAGGCTGAGTCCCCGTGTCAACAGGAAGGCGACTGCGATGCCGAACGAGATGAAGCTGATCGCATTCAGGATCAGCGAGTAGCGCATGAAGGGAATCGTGCGCTTGATTCTGAAAAATTCCATGGATAGGTTCCTTCGCGGCCGGTTACTTCGCGCCAGCGTCCGCGGTGCCCGGCCGCCATATCTGGCCGATAGAGAGCCCTGCCAGCTTCTTGCGCGAGCCGTACACCAGGTTGACGATCGCGCGTGACACGAAAACGGCCGAGAAGATCGACGTCAGGATGCCCAGACAGTGCACCACCGCAAATCCGCGCACCGGGCCTGAGCCGAAGATCAGCAACGCCACGCCCGCGATCAGCGTGGTCGTGTTCGAGTCCAGGATTGTCGCCAGGGCCTTGTCGTAGCCTTCGTAGATCGCCTGCTGCGGACTTCGGCCGTTGCGCAGTTCCTCGCGCACGCGCTCGTTGATCAGCACGTTCGCGTCGATCGCCATGCCGAGCGTCAGTGCAATGGCCGCGATGCCCGGCAGCGTCAGCGTGGCCTGCAGCAGCGACA
Source organism: uncultured beta proteobacterium (assembly GCA_963754065.1). Lineage (GTDB taxonomy): Bacteria > Pseudomonadota > Gammaproteobacteria > Burkholderiales > Burkholderiaceae_F > JALORV01. The sequence goes on from CAVWFH010000017.1 coordinate 29,626, forward strand.
GCAGGGCGATCAGCAGCATCACGTTGACGCTGAGTGCCACCACCGAGATGAGTCCGAACACGCGGTAGTACGCGATCATGAAGATCGCGATGGCGGTGAACCCGTACAGCGTCGAGCGGAAGCCGCGCTCGATGTTCTCCTTGCCGAGGCTCGGGCCGATCGTGCGTTCCTCGATGATCTCCATCGGCGCCGCAAGTGAGCCTGAACGAATCAGCAGCGCGAGGTCGGTCGTTTCCTGCACCGAGAAGTTTCCGGTGATCTGGAACTGGTTGCCGAACTCGCCCTGGATGCGGGCGACCGAGATCGCCTCCCCCTTGCCCTTCTCGTACAGCACGATCGCCATCAGCTTGCCGATGTTGTCGCGCGTGATCGCGCGCATCGCGCGGCCGCCGGCTTCGTCCAGGCGCACCGAGACCGCCGGTCGCTGCGTCTGGCTGTCGATCGTGGCCGAGGCGTTGTTGAGCTGGTTGCCGGTCACCACCACGTCGCGTTTGAGTGTGACGGGCGTCACCGTGCCGTCGCTCTTGCGCTCCGGCACCGTCAGCGCGCCGACGCCACCGGACGCCATCGCGTCCTGATCGACCATGCGGATCTCAAGCGTCGCGGTGCGGCCGAGAATCTGCTTGGCGCGCGCGACGTCCTGCACGCCGGGCAGCTGAACGACGATGCGGTCGGCGCCCTGCTGCTGGATGGTCGGCTCTGCCACGCCCAGTTCGTTGACGCGGTTGTGCAGTGTCGTGATGTTCTGCTTCAGCGCGTTGTCCTGGATTTCCTTCTGCGCCGCCGGTGACAGCGAGGCAAACAGCAGAAAGTCCGGGCCGGTGCCTTCCTCGCGCAGAGTCAGTTCGCGGATCTGGCCCCGGATCAGGTCCTCGGCGCGCGCGCGCGTCTCGACGTCGCGGAACTTGATCTCGATCTCGGTCGCCGACTTGGCAATGCCCGAGTGGCGGATGTTCTTTTCGCGCAGCAGGGTGCGTATGTCCGAGCTGAAGGTTTCGAGCCGTTTGTCGACCGCAGCACGCATGTCGACCTGCAGCAGGAAGTGCACGCCGCCACGCAGGTCGAGGCCAAGGTACATCGGCAGCGCGTGTACCGCCTTGAGCCACGTGGGCGTGTTCGAAATCAGGTTCAGCGCGACCACATACGCCGGGTCGTCGGCATTCGGATTCAGCGCGCGCTGGATCGCGTCCTTCGCCTGCAGCTGGACGTCGGTGTCGCGGAACCGCGCACGCACCGTTGCGTTGAGCCCGGCCGTATCGAAGAACACGCCGCTGGTCTCGAACTTGGCGTCCTTCAGGATCGTTTCGATCCGGGCGAGGAGCGCGGCATCGATCTTGACCGTGGGCTTGCCGGACGACACCTGTACTGCGGGTGATTCGCCGAAGAAGTTCGGCAGCGTGTAGATCGCGCCGAGCAGCAGAGCGACCGCGATGACGATGTATTTCCAGAGGGGGTAACGGTTCATTTGACGGGCGACCTCATGTACGCGCCGCTGCGCGGCGCACGTGCACTCGGCGCGAATCAGTTCAGCGGAGCGGGCTTCGGGCGGCCGGGCGCCCGCGCCCGATCTACAGAAGCAGCGAACGGACGGCACTGGTCGCCGATGGACTTCACTTCAGCTCGGCAAGATCATGCTAGATCGACTTCACCGTGCCCTTGGGCAGCAGTGTCTGGACCGCGGCGCGCTGGATCGAAATCTGCACAGGCTGGCCGTTGACGGTGGCCACCTGCAGCGTGATGTACTGGTCGGCCATGTCGGTGATCTTGCCGACAATGCCGCCGGCGGTGACGACCTCGTCGCCCTTGTTCAGCGCTTCGACCATCGTCTTGTGTTCCTTCTGGCGCTTGACCTGCGGGCGGATCAGCAGGAAATAGAAGACGATGAAGATCAGCACCATGAAGCCGATCGACATCAGGGACGACTCGGCGCCGGGCTGTGCCGCCGGCGCGGCCTGGGCATACGCATTCGAAATGAAGAACATCGGATTCCCCGCGGGAAATTGTGGAAGCGGACCGCTCGCGCACGGCGCGGCACGGTGAAACCGGCGGATTATAGGGCGGCAGGAAAGGGGCGCTGCGCGTCGAGCACTCACGCCATGCCGCAACCGAGCCGGGAGTCGCCCGGCGGCGAGTGACTTTCTTTGCTTCGCCAAAGAAAGTCACCAAAGAAAGGCGACCGCACGAGGCCGGCCTGCGCTGTCGCTTCGGCTGCCCTTGCGCTGCAGGGCATCAGCGGGCCGGGCGCGAAACTCGCTCCCTGCGCTCGCTCAGACACGCGCCCGGCACAGCCTCCGCTGCCGCCCCGCACCGCCGCGGCGTCCCCGAGCGGACTCAGCCCGTCGTTGTGCCGGCATTGGACAACGCGACGCGGTTGGAAGCCTTCAAAGGCGCCGCGCAGGCGCAGCGGCAGCGTACGACCCCACGCGCCCGATCACTCGCGAACTCGCCGCCGGAAACGCCTCGTATCGACCCGCCTCGATGGCGGCACGCGCTTCGCGCATCAGCCCAAGGTAGAAGTGCAGGTTGTGCACGGTATTCAGCCGCGCTCCGAGGATCTCGTTGACCCGCTGCAGGTGGTGCAGGTAGCTGCGGCTGAACTGGCGGCAGGTCGGGCACTGGCAGGTCGGGTCGACCGGTCCCAGGTCGTCGCGATAGCGCGCATTGCGCAGCTTCAGGTCGCCGTGCCGGGTGAACAGCCATCCGTTGCGCGCATTGCGGGTCGGCATCACGCAGTCGAACATGTCGATGCCGGCCGCGATGCCGTCGAGCAGATCTTCCGGCGTCCCGACACCCATCAGGTAGCGAGGCCGATCGCGTGGCAGACGAGGCGTCGTGTGGCTCAGCACGCGCAGCATGTCCTCCTTGGGTTCGCCGACCGACAGCCCTCCGATCGCATAGCCGTCGAAGCCGATGTCGACGAGCCCGCCGAGCGATTCGTCGCGCAACGGCTCGTACATGCCACCCTGGACGATGCCGAACAGCGCATTGCGGTGCCCCTTGGCTTCGCCCAGGCGTTGAAATTCATCGCGGCTGCGCTGCGCCCAGCGCAGCGACAGACGCATCGAAGCGGCCGATTCGTCCAGTGAGGCCGGCCGCCCGTCCATCTCGTACGGCGTGCATTCGTCGAACACCATCGCGACGTCCGAATCGAGCACGGTCTGGATGCGCATCGACTCCTCCGGGGTCAGGAACAGCCGGTCACCGTTGACCGGTGACGCGAAGCGCACGCCGTCCTCGGCGATCGTGCGCAAAGGGCCGAGCGAGAACACCTGGAAGCCGCCGGAATCGGTCAGGATCGGGCCGTGCCAGCCCATGAAGCGGTGCAGGCCGCCATGCGCCCCGATCACGTCGAGGCCGGGGCGTAGCCAGAGGTGAAAGGTGTTGCCCAGCACGATCTGCGCGCCCGCTTCGACGAGCTCGGTGGGCGCCATCGCCTTGACCGTGCCGTACGTGCCGACCGGCATGAAGACCGGCGTTTCCACCGTGCCGTGTGCCAGCGTCAGGCGGCCGCGGCGCGCGGCGCCATCGCTGGCGAGGAGTTCGAAGCCGGTGCTCATGGCGCCCACGACGCCCGCTCGAGCAGCATCGCATCGCCGTAGCTGAAGAAGCGGTAGCGTGCGGTGATCGCGTGCTCGTAGGCCGACCGTATCCGGTCCGGTCCTGCGAAGGCGGACACCAGCATCAGCAGTGTCGAACGTGGCAGGTGGAAGTTGGTGATCAGCCGATCGACCGCACGGAAGCGGAAGCCGGGCCGGATGAAAAGCGCGGTTTCACCTGAGCCGGCCCTCACGTGGTCGGCGCCGAGCGTGGCGGACTCGAGTGCGCGCAGGCTGGTCGTGCCGACCGCGACAATGTTTTTGCCGCTCCGCCGAGCCTCGCCGATCGCCGCCGCTGTCGCCACCGGAACGTCGTACCACTCGGAGTGCATCCGATGCTCGTCCAGCCGCTCGGTACGCACCGGTTGAAACGTGCCGGCACCGACGTGCAGTGTCAGGCGGGACGATTGCACTCCCCGCGCGTGAAGCCGTTCAAGCAGTTCCGGCGTGAAGTGCAGACCGGCGGTGGGCGCGGCCACCGCTCCTGGGCGTTGCGCATAGACGGTCTGGTACCGCTCGGCATCCATCGGGCCATCTGCGTGGGTGATGTACGGCGGCAGGGGCACATGGCCGTGACGATCGAGGACCGAGAGCACGTCGCGTTCGAAACGCAGCACGAAGAAGTCGTCCCGTCGCCCTTCGACGGTCGCCTGGACCGTCTCGTCGAAAACGAAGGTGGCGCCGACGGCGGGCCGGTGGCTGGTACGGACCAGTGCCAGCGCCAGCGTAGGTTCCAGCACGCGTTCGACCAGCGCCTCGACCTTGCCGCCGCTGGGCTTGCGCCCCAGCAGCCGCGCTTTGATCACGCGGGTGTCGTTGAAGACGAGCAGGTCGTCAGGGCCGAGCAGTCGCTCGATGTCCGCGAAGTGCAGATCGTGTAACGCCGCCGGCGTTACGTGCAGAAGTCGACTGGAGCAGCGATCGACCAGCGGGTGCTGTGCGATCAGCTCCGGCGGCAACTCGAAGTCGAAATCGGCGAGCGTCAGTTCTTGTTCGGCGATGGCTTGACTGGCCATGCGTGTCTTCCGGCGCGCAATGCGCGCGGGGGGTTTGGTGCCGGGAAAGGGAATCGAACCCTTACGGTATTGCTACCGGAATCTGCGAATGCTCCGGCTTCGCCTTCGCAGTTTTGTTTCCGGCCGCATGCTACGCAAGCTTAACCTCGCTGCGCGAGGTTAGCCTGCAACGAAATCCCGCGGAACGCGGCAACGTTCAGCGTGGTGCCGGGAAAGGGAATCGAACCCTTACGGTATTGCTACCGCGGGATTTTGAGTCCCGTGCGTCTACCAGTTCCGCCATCCCGGCTGGGCGGCGAATTATCTATGAAAGCGGGCGCTCGACCAAACCTGCGCTCAGTGCGCGGCGCCGGAAGGGCGATCCTTCACCACCACGGTACCGGCGAGCTTGTCGTGCCAGCCCTGTTTGCGCGCATCGAACGCCACCCAGATCAGGCCGAGGCACAGCGGGATCATCGAAACGTAGTATCCAAGGTAGCGGCCAACGAGCTGGCCCGTTGAGGCGGGCCGGCCGGTGCGCGCATCGACGATGCGGGCACCAATGGCGATCTTGCCGGGCGTAGCCTGGCGGTAGACCCAGAACAGAATCACGGCGACTGCCGGCAGTACCCAGTTGAGCAGCAGGTCAGCGGCGCCGCCCATCATGTCCGGTTCCACGAAGTATCCGGGGCCGTAGATCCAGTAGAGCAGGGGCACGATGATCAGCAGCAGCAGTACGCTGTCGATGAGTGCCGCGCCGACGCGTGCCCAGAAACCGACGTACTCGGCCCCGGCCAGCCCATCCGTGTCGGTGGCCATCAGATCTCCAGGTTGTCGATCAGTCGCGTCGTGCCGAGTTTGGCGGCCGTCAGGACCACCAGCGCTTCGCCGGACTCGACCTCGCCCGCAGCAGGTGCGTTCAGGTCGCGTTGACGCCGCACCGAAACGTAATCGACCTTCCAGCCGTTGGCCGCCAGTTCGCGCTCGGCGTCGTGCTCGATGCGTGCCACGTCGTACTCGCCGCCGCGCACGCGGTCGCGCACGGAATTCAGTGTTGCGTACAGGCGCGGTGCTTCCTTGCGTTCAGTCTCGCTCAGGAAGCGGTTGCGTGAGGACAGGGCCAGGCCGTCGGGATCGCGCACCGTCTCGTGCGGGATGATCTCGGTCGGCAGCGCGAACTGCCGGCACATGTTGCGCACGATCATCAGCTGCTGGTAGTCCTTCTTGCCGAACACGGCCACGCGCGGCTGGACGCAAGAGAAGAGCTTCAGAACGACGGTCGAGACGCCGACGAAGAAACCCGGGCGGAACTCGCCTTCGAGAATGTCACCGAGGTCGTGCGGCGGCTGCACTCGGTAGCTTTGCGGCTCCGGATACATCTCCGATTCGTTCGGCGCGAACAGCACGTAGACATGGTTGTTCTGCTGCAGCTTGTCGATGTCCTCCTGCAGCGTGCGCGGATACTTGTCGAAGTCCTCGTTCGGACCGAACTGCAGCCGGTTGACGAAGATCGAGGCCACCACCGGGTCGCCGTGCTGGTGCGCCATCGCCATCAGCGACAAGTGGGCCGCGTGCAGGTTGCCCATGGTCGGGACGAACGCAATGCGGTTCTGCCCGCGCAGCTGGTCGCGCAACGCTTCGATCGTATGAACGACTTTCATCGTGTCGGAGCCCGTCGGTCGGGCGCGCGGAGGGCAAGGCCGCGGATTGTAGAGCGTGACCTGATATCAAGCGGCACCGGTCGGCGCCTGGGCAAATCGGCGAATGCCGCCAGGTGCTCAACGGACCGGGATGGACCCCCGGCGTTTCTCAGTAGCCGTGTTCTGCCGACGGGAAGCTGCGGTCCTTGACTGCAGCGACGTAGGCGGCGACCGCCGAGGCGATGTCGGGCTGCCCCTGCATGAAGTTGCGCACGAAGCGCGGCTTGCGGCCGGGATAGACGTCGAGCATGTCGTGCAGCACCAGCACCTGCCCGGAAACCTGGCCGCCGGCGCCGATGCCGATCGTCGCCAGTGCCACGGCGTCGGTGACGCGGGCCGCCAGTGCCGTCGGGATCAGTTCCAGCACCATCATTGCGGCGCCTGCTTCGTCGAGCGCCCGTGCATCGGCCAGCAATCGTTCGGCATCGGATTCGCTGCGCCCCTGGATGCGATAACCGCCGAGCGCGTGCACCGACTGGGGCGTCAGTCCCAGGTGCGCGCAGACCGGGATGCCGCGTTCGACCAGGAAGGCAACCGTGGGCGCGAGCCACTCGCCGCCCTCGAGCTTGACCATCTTGGCGCCGGCCTGCATCAGCTCGACGGCGCTGTCCAGCGCCTGCTCGGGACCGGCCTGGTAGCTGCCGAAGGGCATGTCGGCGATCAGCCACGCGGCCGACAAGCCGCGCGCGACGCAGCGCGTGTGATACGCCACTTCGTCCATCGAGACCGGCAAGGTCGAGTCGAGGCCCTGGATCACCATGCCGAGCGAATCGCCGACCAGCACGCAATCCACGCCCTGGGCGTCGAGCAGCCGTGCAAAGCTGGCGTCGTAGCAGGTCAGCATCGCGATCGGCTCGCTCGCGGCGCGCATCTCGCGCAGCCGCGGCAACGTGACCGGTTTGCGGGCGGTGCTGGGTGGAGTCTGCGGATGGGTGCTCATTCGAAAGCTCCGGATTGCGCTCTGCGGCTCTTGGCAGTGGGGCGGCCCGCGCAGCTCATGCCGCGAGGTTGAAGTATTCGCGGCGGCCGCGCAACTTGCCGATCCGGTCGAGCAGCAGATGAAAGTCCGCGTCGCTGTCGATCGGATTCAGGTGCTCGGTATTGACGATCAGCACCGGCGCCTCATCGTACTGGTGAAAGAACCGCGTATAGCTGTCCGCAAGCGCTGCAAGATACTCCCCGCTGATGCGCGACTCCGCCGGGGTTCCGCGCCGCGCGACGCGCTCGGCCAGTGTCTCGGGGCTCGCCTGCAGGTAGATGACGAGGTCCGGTGCCGGCGTCTGTGGCCGCAGCTGCGCCAGGATCTGCTCGTACAGCTTCAGCTCGTCGTCGGCCAGCGTCAGCCGGGCGAACAGTGGATCCTTGTCGAGCAGGAAATCGGCAAACAGCACGGCGCGGAACATGTCGAGCTGGCGTACGTCGGCCAGTTGCTGCACGCGCTGGAACAGGAAGAAGAGCTGCGTCGGCAATGCGAAACGTGCGCGGTCACTGTAGAAGCGCTCAAGGAAAGGATTGGCCTCGGGCCTTTCGAGCAACGTGTGCGCGTTGAAGTGCTGCGCCAGTTTGCGCGTCAACGAGGTCTTGCCCGCGCCTATCGGTCCCTCGATGGCGACATAGCGGTAGCGGCTGGCGATCATTTAACGCGGTGCGCTTCCATGGAGCGTCGACGCGTCGACGACCGGCACGACGGACATGGAGCCGGTGCCGGGGTCAGGGGGCGGCAGCCTCGACCGGTTCGATCTTCTGATCGTCGACCGATTCGAGAAAGGCGAAGGCCGGCCCCTGGCCGGGAATGCGGATCTCCGGCGCCAGATCGAGCAGGGGACGCAGAACGAAGGCGCGCAGGTGCAGTCGCGGGTGCGGCAGCGTGAGCGGCGTGCTCTGGATGATCATGTCGCCCAGCAGCAGCAGGTCGAGATCGACGTTGCGCGGCGCGTTCTTCTTGAGGCCGCGCCGCTTCCGGCCGAGCATGAGCTCGATATCCAGCAGATGCAGCAGCAGCGCATAGGGCTCGAGCGAGGTCTCGACCTTGACGACGGCGTTGAGGTAATCGGGACCGGTCGCATCGATCGGGGCGGAACGATAGTACGGCGAGACCGCGACGAACTCCGTCTGCTCGATCGAACGCAGCGACTCGATCGCGGAGTTCAGTGCCTCGGCGACGTCACCCTGGTTCGATCCCAGCCCGATGTATGCGATCCGTTTCACTGCCGATGTTCGCCCTCGTAGCTCACGCCACATCCGTTTCGTTGCCGGTGTCCGTCGCTGCGCGCTGCGGTCCGCCCTTGCCGCGCGCGCGGCGCCGCCGTTTGCGCCCCGGTCCTTCCGTCACACCCGTCCGCGTTGCCTCTTCCACCATTCGTTCGCGTTCTTCTTCGTTCGCGTGCGAGAAACGCGTCCACCAGTCGGACAACTCGGCTGGAATCTCGTCAGCAGCGGCCCGCAGCAGCAGGAAATCATAACCGGCCCGAAAGCGCAGGTGCTCGAGCAGGCGGAATGCCGACCGCCCGCTGCGTCGCTCGAATCGAGGCTGCAGTCCCCAGATTTCGCGCATGTCCGAGACGAACCTTCGCTGGATCGACAGCTTCTCGGTCTGGGCGTCGAGCGTGTCGTCGATGGCGGCGTTGAGCGCCGGGATGCGATGCTCGCCCCGGGCGGTGCGTGCGTTCCATTTGACCAGCACGTCGTGCCACAGCAGGGTGGCGAAGAGAAACCCCGGCGAGATCGACTTGCCGCCCAGCACGCGCTCATCGGTGCGCGCCAGTGCCTGCAGGACGAAGCGCTCCCCGGCCGGCTGCTCGAGGATCACGTCCAGCAGCGGCAGCAGCCCGTGGTGCAGGCCTTCCATGCGCAGCCGCGTGATGCACGCGACCGAATGTCCGCTCGTCAGCAGCTTGAGCATTTCGTCGAACAGGCGCGCCGCGGGGACGTTCTCGATCAGGCGTGCCAGCCGCGGGATCGGCTCACGCGTCGCCTCGTCGATGTCGAAGCCGAGTTTCGCGGCGAAGCGAACCGCACGCAGCATGCGCACCGGGTCCTCGCGGTAGCGCGTCTCGGGATCGCCGATCATGCGCAACCGCTTCCGGCGCACGTCCTTCACGCCATCGTGATAGTCGATGACCTCGCGCGTCGTCGGGTCGTAGTACAGCGCGTTGACCGTGAAGTCGCGCCGCGTGGCGTCCTCGTGCTGTTCGCCGAACAGGTTGTCAGCCAGCACGCGTCCGTGCTCATCCGTCTGCCGGTCCGGGTTGTCCAGCGCCCTGAAGGTCGAGACCTCGATCGTCTCCTGGCCGAACATCACGTGCACGAGGCGGAAGCGCCGGCCGATGATGATGGCGCGCCGGAAGTGCGACTTGACCTGCTCGGGCGTTGCGTCGGTCGCGATGTCGAAGTCCTTCGGCGCCACGCCGAGCAGCAGGTCGCGCACGGCGCCGCCAACGAGGTAGGCGCGATGCCCGGCCTTCTGCAGCGTTTCGCACACGCGCAGCGCCGAACGGGCCACCAGATCCTGGTCGATGCCGTGCTCGGCGGCCGTGACGCGCTTGGGCTCGCGCGGCTTGCGCGGCTTGCGCGAGAACAGCGTCGAAACGCGTGCGATGACGCGCTTGATCATGCGATCCCCGCGCGCAGGGTCGGGACCAGGTCAGGCATGGGCCGTATCGAAGAGCTGCAGTGTTCTCCAGCCGCGATCGCGCGCGACGGCAAGCAGGCGCGCATCGGCGTTGGTCACGATCGGGTGGGTCACCTTCTCCAGCAGCGGCAGGTCGTTGATCGAATCGCTGTAGAACGTCGTGATCGTGTCGGCGAGCGTGCGGCCGCGCGCCGCGAGCCATTCCTCCACCTTGCGGACTTTGCCGTCCTGGTAGGTGTGCGTGCCGACGTGTCCGCCGGTGAAGCGGCCGTCGGCCTGCTCAGGTTCGACAGCGAGCACGTGTTCGATTCCGAACGACCGCGCGATCGGCGTCACGACATACGCATTGGTGCCGGTGACGAGCGCCAGCTCATCTCCGGCAGCGCGATGCCGCTCGACGAGTGCGCGTGCCTGCTCACGGATCGCCGGGCTGACGTGACGCTGCATGAACTCGCGATGCCAGTCATCCAGCGTCGCACGCGGAAACGCGGCCAGCAGTTCCATCTGGAAGGCCACGTAGGCATCGACGTCGAAGGTGCCGGCGCGATACTCGTCAGCAAACCGCCGGATACGGGCACCGTAGTCGGCGGGATCGAGTCCGCCGCGCTCGACGACATGGTGCGACCACGTGTCGGCGCTGTCGATCGGCAGCAGTGTGTGATCGAGGTCGAAAAGCGCAAGATGCATCGGCGCGATTCTACGCACTGGCCCTAGTCACGGCCCTGTGCCCACTCGCGTACGAGCGGCACGGTGATCGCGCGCTTGGCCTCAAGCGCATAAGCGTCGAGCGCGTCAAGGATCGCGACCTGCGTGCTCAGGTCGCGCGGCATGTGGGTCAGCAGGTAACCGAGCACCTCGGCTGACAGGTCGATGCCGCGCGAGGCGGCGTGCGCGCGCAGCGCGTCCTCCTTCTCGGCGTCGGACAGGCCGTGAAGCTGGTAGACGAGACCCCATGCGAGGCGCGTGCGGACGTCCTCGCGCAACACGAGCTGGGCCGGCGGGACGCTGCCGCTGGCGACCAGCGCGCAGGTGCGCGACGCGCGGATCTCGTTTTGCAGCACGAAGAGCTGCTGCTGCCGCACCGGGTCGAAACGATCGACGTCGTCCGCCAGATAGAGCCGTACGGCGGGGTCGAACTCCGAGGAAGCGTTCGTGCTGTCGAGCCAGCGGCTCGCGTCTCTGGCGGCGACTGCCTGCAGCAGATGAGACCGGCCGCTGCCTTCACCGCCCCAGAGATAGATAAACCGCTCCGCACCGCCGGCGGCGAGCTTGCGCAGAGCGGCAACCACCTCGGCATTGCGGCCGACGACGAAGTTGTCGAGCGAAGGGCGCAGCGGCTGGATCAGGTCGAGCGCCAGCTGTTGGTGGGGAGAATTCCGATAGGGTGAGCTCATCGGTCGACGGTGGAGGCGCGGCAAGGCCGCGCCTTACAATCCGGTTTCCCTTCCTTGGTGCACTGTGTGCGCGGCCAGCGGGAAGTCTACCGGGCCACGCAGGGTCGACCCGTCCATGAATCCACTCGACTACAAGCAGGCGGGCGTCGACTACGCCAGTATCGATCCGCTGAAGATCCGCGCGCAGCACGCTGCGGCGGGCACGGCCGGCAACCTGGCCCGGCACGGCCTGGTCGAGGTCGCTGCGTCGCGTGGCGAGTCGGCCTACGTGGTCGACTGCGGTGATTTCTACCTTGCCTCGATCACCGAATGCCTCGGCACCAAGGCGCTGGTCGCCGACGCGATGCGGACGATCACCGGCCGCACGTACTACGACCAGATCGCGCAGGACACGCTGGCAATGGCGCTCAACGACATCATCACCGTCGGCGCGACGCCGGTATCAGTGCATGCCTACTGGGCGACCGGCGGCAGCGACTGGTTCGCCGATGCGGAGCGCGCACGCGACCTGGTGGACGGCTGGCGCGCTGCCTGCGACCGCAGCGGCGTGGCCTGGGGAGGCGGTGAAACGCCCGCACTGGCCGGGGTGGTCGAGTCCGGCCGCATCGACCTGGCCGCCTCTTGTGTCGGACTGGTCCGGCCGAAGTCGCGCCTGACGCTGGGCGAAAGGTTGGGTGACGGTGATGCGATCGTTCTGCTGGCTTCGAGCGGCATACACGCGAATGGCGTTTCGCTGGCACGCAAGCTCACCGAACGACTGCCCGACGGCTACCGCACACGCCTGTCCGACGGCACGATGTACGGCGAAGCGGTGCTGGTCCCGACCGTGCTGTATTCACCGGTGACCGAGGCGCTGGCGGCCGCAGGAATCGTTCCGCACTACTGTGCGAATGTCACCGGGCACGGCTGGCGCAAGCTGATGCGTCATCCCGGCGACTTCACGTACCGCCTGCATTCTCTGCCGACCGTACCGCCGGTGCTCGACTTCATCCGCCAGCAGGCCGGCATCAGCGACCGCGAGGCCTACGGCAATCTCAACATGGGCGCAGGCTTCGCGCTGTATGTCGCCGCGCAGGACGCCCAGCGCTGTGTCGAGATCGCTGCCGCGTGCGGCGTGACGGCCTGGCGTGCCGGGACGGTGGAATCGGGTGTGAAGCAGGTCGTGATCGAGCCGCTCCAGCTCGTCTTCGGCGCCGACGACCTGCACGTACGCGCCTGAAGGGGTGGAGCGCCGGAGGCTTTCCCTTTCCCGTTCCCCATCCCTACAGGGTCGCCGACTCCTGCATCGCCAGGGCGCGCGCTGGCGCCGGCAGCGAACGCTCGACATCGGCCGCTGACAGCAGTGCATGGTCGGGCGTGGCCGACGGTGCCTGGCCGAAAAAGACCGACGCACCGGCCGACCGACTCGAATACTGCATCTGAACCGCATCATCCCCGGCCGTCGCGTGCCTGCCGGCGTTGTGGCCGACCAGCGCACTCAGGGCAGGCGCGATGATCAACGCCAAAACGAGCTGAGCGCGCCGCATCGGCTTCCTGGCACGACGATCATCTGGTTTCATTCTGACCTCCGCAAGCTGCGTCGGATTCCCTCTGCAGCACGGCGCCAGTGTGCGCGTGGACGACTCGCGCACGCACCCCGAAAATCGGGGAATGCAACCCGGATTGAGCCTTGCCGTCGCTGTCGGAAATTCACAAACGCTCGGTTGCGGTGAACACCGCAGTGAATATTGCAGCGGACATTCACGTGCCGTGCGATTGAACCGTTGCCGCCGGCCCCGCATCATGTTCACGTCGGAAATGTTGAGATGCAACGCCAGCGATGCGATACCGCGAGATCACAGTGCGCGATGTGCCGGACTGCGTGCGACTACTGAAGTCGCACGGAGGCCTTGCGCTCAACGCGCGCGTGTGGCGGGCCCTGCCATCACTCTGGGCGTCGCTTTGCACGTCCACCGCACCCAATCCCATGATGCTGATCGAGGATGCCGAGGACGAGGGTCATCCCCGGGTCTGCGTGGCGCCCGGGCACTTCGTTCGACCCGCGTTCATCGCGCGCTACCACGCAGCGCCACGACCGTACCTGCTTGGAGCGATCTACGAGGCCATGCTGGATGGCGCGGCACCGCTGATGTCGCTCGACGACGTAAGGACTGCGAACTCAGGTGACGGGCTGCACGCGGTGATCGGCCAGCCCGCCCATGAACCGCGACCCTGGAGCGATCCTGTGCTCGAGCGCATGCGCCATGTCGCCGCGTTGGGGTTCATCCACTGCTTCGGCGGATATCGCATCCGGTCGCTGCACTACGAGGCGTACGGTGACGCCGCTGCGACATTTCTGCGGGCGGGCGGATTCAGGATCGAGCATGACTTCGCGCCGATTGAACGCACAAAGGGCTGCGATCCCGCCCGGCTGCCACGCATGTTCGTGAAGTACCGTGACGAGGTCGAGCCCGGGGCCATCGATGTCATGGCCGCGCACATCTTTCACTTTTCCGAACCGCGACTGGGCCTGACACCGGCGGAGCAACGTGTCGTGCTGCGGGCGCTGCTGGGCGAATCCGATCGCCGGATCGCCGAGGCATTGCACCTGTCGACCGAGACGGTGCGTTCGGCGTGGGATTCGGCTTATGGCCGCATCGCGCGGGTCGTGCCGGCCGTATTCGAGGGGGACGTCGTGGAGCACACCGGTCGCGGAGCGGAGAAACGACGGCTCGCGGTGGAGTACCTGCGCCAGCACCTGCACGAGCTGCGACCGCACCGCTGGGGCGAGCGACCGCCGCTACGCCCGCTCGAGCGCCGCGAGGCGGTCTCCTAGCGGGCCGCGTCCGTCGATCTGCAGCGGATCGAACGCGCAATCGGCTGCCAGCGAGCGCAGCCAGGTGAGCTGACGCTTGGCGAGCTGGCGCGTCGCGGCAATCGCGGCTGCACGGAACTGCGCGTGCGAGCTGGTGCCGTCGAGGTGAGCCCAGGCCTGGCGGTAGCCGACGCTGCGCATCGAAGGCAGGTCGGGCGTCAGGTCGCCGCGTTGCCGCAACCTGTCCACCTCATCGACAAAGCCTTGCCTGAGCATCTCGTCGAAGCGCTGTTCGATGCGCTGGTGCAGCGCGGCGCGATCGGCAGGCATCAGGGCGACGACATCGAGCCGCAATGACGGCTTCCGGTCCGGTGCGAGCAGGCGCGACATGGGCACGCCCGTGACTTCAATGATCTCCAGCGCGCGCTCGATGCGCTGGGAATCGTTCGGGGCGAGCCGCGCAGCGGTCGACGGATCGAGCCGGGCCAGCCGTGCGTGCAGTGCCGGCCACCCCAGGCGCCGCGCGTCATCTTCGAGCAGGGCGCGAATCGAAGCGTCGGCCGACGGTAGTTCGGACAGACCGTCGCGCAGCGCCTTTGCATACAACATGGTCCCGCCCACCAGCAGCGGCAGCCTTCCCCTCGACCGAACGTCGGCAATGGCGATCTCGGCGTCACGGACAAAGTCGGCGGCGGAATACCGCTGCGCGGGGTCACGCAGGTCGATCAGGTGGTGGGCGACGGCGGCACGCTCGGCGAGGGTCGGCTTGGCGGTGCCGATGTCGAGGCCGCGGTAGACCTGTGCCGAGTCGACGCTGATGATCTCGATCGGGTAGCGCTGCGCGAGTTCGAGCGCGAGTGCGCTCTTGCCGCTGCCCGTCGGTCCGAGCAGCATCAGCGCGTCGACTTGGGGCAACTCAGGCATGGTCGAGCGGAAACGTCTCGGACAGACGCCAAGGTTTCATCGACGCCGAGATTACCTTGATCGAGCGAAGGATCCGCAGGCGCGACGGTTGTACAGTTGGGTGTCATTCCAGTGCAATGGACAGGAGCATGTGACGCGATGATCGACGCGGAACTGTTTCGCACCGAAGGCATCCTCACCGTGTTCCCGACCGGAGCACTGTCCGAGCGCGACTTCACGGCACTGGCCGGACTGGTCGATCCGTACATCGAGGATCGTGGAGC
Source organism: uncultured beta proteobacterium (assembly GCA_963754065.1). Classification (GTDB taxonomy): domain Bacteria; phylum Pseudomonadota; class Gammaproteobacteria; order Burkholderiales; family Burkholderiaceae_F; genus JALORV01. Next base: position 44,923 of record CAVWFH010000017.1, read on the forward strand.
GCTCAACGGCCTGATGATCATTGCCGAGCAGTTCCCGGGATGGGAGAGTTTCGCCGCCCTCGTCACACATATCCGCTTCGTGCGCAGCCATGAAAGCCACATTCGACGCATCGCCGTGGTGACGGATTCGGTGCTGCTTGAACTGCTGCCTGCGCTGGCTCGCCATTTCGTACATGCCGAGGTGCGCCGCTTTTCGTTCGTCCAGCGCGACGCGGCGCGAGCCTGGCTGATTTCGGGAACTTGATCGCGAGTTTCCGAATTCGGCGTGGTGTTCGCCGCGCTACCTGCCGCGCAGGAACATTCGGTCGAGGTCCGCGATGCTGAGCTGGACCCAGGTCGGCCGGCCGTGGTTGCACTGGTCGGCACGCTCGGTTGCTTCCATTTCGCGCAGCAGTGCGTTCATCTCGTCGATCGTCAGGCGGCGGTTCGCGCGCACCGCGCCGTGGCAGGCAAGCGTGGACAGCAACTCGTTGCGATGTTCCGTCAGCACGCGCGAGCCGCCGAACTCGCGCAGGTCACGCAGGATGTCACGCGCCAGCGCGGTTCCATCGGCCTGGGCGAGCAACGCCGGCACCGCGCGCAGAGCCAGTTGCGTCGGCGAAACCGGAGCGAGGTCGAGACCCAGGTGGGCCAGGAGTTCCACTTCGTCGACGGCGGTCGCCAGGTCGAGCGGCGAACCGGTGAAGACCTGCGGGATCAGCAGGCGCTGTTGCGGAATCGCGCGTGCGTCGAGCTGCTGCTTGAGCTTTTCATAGACGATGCGCTCGTGCGCGGCATGCATGTCGACGATGATGAGACCGCGCTCGTTCTGCGCCAGCACGTAGATGCCAGCCAGCTGTGCGATCGCGATGCCCAGCGGCAGGGTGTCCATGCCGGTGCCGGGAGCTGCATCGGGCAGGGCCGGTCTTTCGGCAAGCGCTGCCAGGTAGCTGGCGACCGACTGCTCGACGCCGAACCGGATCTGCTCCGTCGGCGCGCGCCAGGTCGACGTCGGCACGGGCGTCGCCTCGTCGGCGGGCACGGGAGCCGCCACGCGAGTGGACTCCGCCAGGGCCGCCTGCACCGCGTGCAGCACGAACTGGTGCACGTACGACGAGTCGCGGAAGCGGACCTCGACCTTGGTGGGATGCACGTTCACGTCTACACGACGGGGATCGATCGACAGGTGCAGGCAGTACATCGGCTGGCTGCCGCCGTGCAGAACGTCGGCATAGGCTGACCGCACTGCATGAGTCAGCACACGGTCGCGCACATAGCGGCCATTGACGAAGAAGTACTGGGCATCGGCGCGCGCGCGGCTGGCGGTGGGCAGCCCCACCCATCCATGCAGCCGTATGCCCGGCGCCGCGGCGTCGACCTCGCGCTCGGCAGCCGAGAACTCGTCCGGCAGCAACTGGAGCGCGCGTTCATGCGCTGACTGGGGCGGCAAGGACAGCAGCGTTCGACCCTGGTGCACCACGGTGAATGCGACCGCCGGATGAGCCGCCGCGATGCGCTCGACCTGCGTGATGCAGTGTGCGAGTTCGGTTGCCTCGGCGCGCAGGAACTTGCGCCTCGCGGGCGTCTTGTGGAAAAGGTCCGCCACCTCGATCCGCGTGCCTGCCGATCCCGCAGCCGGCGTGAGTTCTCCGCTGTTGCTGATCGACCAGCCGCTGTCGGATGCAAGCGTGCGCGAGTAGACGGTGACGTCGGCGACCGACGCGATCGACGCCAGCGCCTCGCCGCGAAAACCCAATGACTCGACCCCCTCGAGGTCCTCGAGGCTTGCGATCTTGCTGGTCGCGTGGCGCGCCAGCGCCAAGGCCAGTTCGTCGCGCGGGATGCCGCTGCCGTCATCGGTGACCGCGACGCGCTTGATGCCGCCCGCGTCGAGGCGGATCTCAATGCGGGTCGCGCCGGCATCGAGACTGTTCTCCAGCAGTTCCTTGACGACCGAAGCCGGGCGCTCGACGACCTCGCCGGCAGCGATCTGGCTGATCAGTACGTCGTCCAGCGGACGGATCGGCAGGCGGTCGAAAGAGGAGGTCATCGCGGTGAATTATAGGAACCGAACGCGGGATAACCCGCGCGGGGCGACCTGGGCCGTCGCGTATGATCCGCGCGCTTCGTCACCCCCGCCGCTGCCGCGCTGTCGACACCTCCATGGAAGGCATCAACTGGCTTGACCTGTTCAATGCGATGGATCGCTTTCTGGTGGCGATCGTCGAGCAGAACGTCCTGCTGGTGTACGTGACGCTCGCGGCCATCTTCTTTTCCGAGACCGGCCTGGTGGTCATGGCGTTCCTGCCCGGCGACTCGCTGCTGTTCGTCGCCGGGGCCGTATCGGCGCTGCCGCAGGCACAGGCCAAAGGGCTCAGTGTTCACCTGCTGGCGCTTGTCATCACCATCGCTGCCGTGCTGGGCAATACCCTCAACTACGCCATCGGCGCGTGGCTGGGAAAGAAGGTCTATGACGGCACGATTGGCTGGATCGACCAGACGGCGCTGAAGAAGACCCATGACTTCTACGAGCGGCACGGTGGCAAGACGGTGGTGATCGCGCGCTTCGTGCCGGTCGTGCGTTCGTTCGCGCCGTTGGTAGCAGGTGCTTCCGGAATGGACTTTCGCAGGTTCCAGATCTACAACGTCCTCGGGGCGCTGATCTGGGTGGTGTCGCTGGTCTATGGTGGCTACCTCTTCGGCAATGTTCCGATCATCAAGGACAACCTCGGCATCATCCTGATCGTCGGCATCGCCGCCGTCGTCGGTCCCTTGCTGCTGGCCGCCGTGCTGCGGTTACTGCGCCGCCGCTCGACCGCCTGAATCGGGCGGATAGCGCAGACATTGGTCGTCGCGCCATGTTCCAGCCCGCACAGACACCGACCCAGCACACGTTTTTCGAGGACGCGCAGGCGCTCGTGACGGCGACGCTGTTCATCGCGCTCGGGGTCGGCATGTACGGGCACGCGGGACTGCTGACGGGCGGAACCGCCGGCATTGCGTTTCTCGTGCACTACGCCACCGGCTGGCGCTTTGGTCCGGTGTTCTTCGCGATCAATCTGCCCTTTGCGTGGTTTGCCGTTCGGACCCTGGGGTGGCGCTTCGCAATCAAGAGTTTCATTGCGGTCGCATTGCTGTCCGGTCTGACCGAGGTGCTGCCGCTGGGAGTGCGGTTCGACTGGCTGCAGCCGGTCTATGCGGCGATCATGGGCGGCTTCTTGATCGGCGTCGGCCTGCTGATGCTGTTCCGGCACCAGGCCAGCCTTGGTGGAGTCAATGTGCTGGTGCTGTGGCTGCAGCAGCGCTTCGGCTGGCGAGCCGGCGCGGTGCAGATGGGCATCGATTGCGCCATCGTCGTGGCGGCGCTCGCGATCGTCGATCCGGCGTCGGTCGCGATCTCGGTCATCGGTGCCGTCGCACTGAACCTCGTGGTGGCCATCAACCACAAGCCGGGACGGTACCTCGGGGTTTGATATCGAACCCGCCGCCCGGGGCCTCCCGTGATGGTCGACTCCGCGCGGAAGGCAGGACGACGTCGAGCGCGCTACTTCTGATTGCTGCCGATCTGTCCACCGACTACGGTACCGATCACCGCCCCCGATGCAATCGCCACGGTCCGTCCCGCGCCGCCGCCGATCAGGGAACCCAGCGCCGCACCGGTGACGCCCCCGACGATCTGGCCGGTCGCCTTGTTCTGTTCCTGCGGCGTCATGTTGGCGCAGCCGCCGAGCGCAAATGCCGCTATCGCGCAAGCGATCGCTGTGGCCGATCTTGAAGTGACCTTCATTTGAATTCTCCTAATTGCGCGCGCTGCGCACTTTGATGACATACACGCGAACCTCTTCGAATGTGACGACACCGTTGCGGTCCGTATCGGCTTCGAAGAACTCCCAGACGCGGTCGGCGGCGACTTCACCAACGGAGAGCCTGCCGTCGCCATCGCGGTCGGCACGCTGCACCCGGTTCGGGTCATAGCCCGGCAGTTCATCCTTCGACAGGTGCTTATCCCGGTTCTTGTCGAGCGCCACGAAGATCAGGATCGCATCGCCCACGGCTTCGTCGATGTTGATCACGCCATCCTTGTTGTCGTCGGCGGCGGCGATGGCCTTGCGCAGATCCTCGTCGCTCGGGGGAGCCGGCCGCGTCTGAGCCACCACGGCTCCGAACGCGAACGTCGCCGCCAGCAGCGCAGTGCCGGCCATCGTCCAGGGGGAAAGTGAAAGTCGCGAACTCATCAGGTCTCCTTCGCGGGGTACAGAGTGACGTCCAGTGTGGCAAGGATAAGCCTTGTCAGGTCAGTGCCGGGACGGTTGGAGACGGCCCGCGTCGATCCCTGCAGGCAGGGCGTCGACACGAGCTCGTCGAAGTTGCGCTCGACTTCGGCGACCTGGCCGCGATCGCGGCGGCGGCCTCGGCGCAGCCTCAGACGGTACGGGTCGACTTCAGTACTTTGACGACTGGTCGTCGGCCGACATCGAGGCTGTGGCGACCACACTGCGCGCGACGCGCCCGTTCGGTCGAACTCGTCGCCTGCGGTCCGGAGGGCTTTTCGCGCGCTGCTTTCCGCGGCAGCGCGCCTGAACGACCTGCCGCTGCAATTGCAGACGCTCCTCAGCAGCGTGCGCCGGCGTGTGCGAACGTGCCGGCGGCCGCTCCGGGTGCCAGCGCGAGCGCTGGCGGAGGGCGGGCGAAGCCGCGGTTGCGCGCTACTGGCTGCAGGTGATGCCGTAGCGAAGTCTGGCGGAACGCGCCGGACCGTTCGGCAAGGGCGCGCGTGCGCTGCGCTAGGTCAGCGGATTACGCGCCAGCGGCGGATTCTTGGCGAAGTAGCGCTTGATGCCGGCGAGCATGGCTCGCGCCATCTGCTCCTGGTAGTCGTCGTCTCGCAGGCGCGCTTCCTCGTCCGGATTGCTGATGAAGGCGGTCTCGACCAGGATCGACGGAATATCGGGTGCCTTCAGCACCGCGAAGCCGGCCTGTTCGACGCGCGGCTTGTGCAGCCGGTTGACGCGCTCGAGTTCGCGCAGCACCGAGCTGCCCAACTTCAGGCTGTCGCTGATCTGGGCGGTGGTCGACAGGTCCAGCAGCACGCGCGCCAGTTGCTTGTCGTGCGACGCGAGGTTGATGCCGCCGATCAGGTCGGCATCGTTCTCGCGTCGCGCCATCCACGCGGCGGTGCTGCTCGACGCGCCGTTTTCCGAAAGCGCGAACACCGACGAGCCGCGCGCGTCCGGCCGTATCCATGCATCGGCGTGGATCGAGACGAACAGATCCGCCTGCACTGCCCGTGCTTTCGACACGCGCGTGCGCAAGGGTACGAAGTAGTCGCCGTCGCGCGTCAGCGCCGCGCGCATGCCGCTGTCGGCAACGATCATCTCGCGCAACCTTCGCGCGATCGACAGCGTCACGGTCTTCTCATAGGTGCCGCGCTTGCCGACGGCACCCGGGTCTTCGCCGCCATGGCCCGGGTCGATCGCCACCGTGACGATGCGCTGGACGTCGGAGTCGCTGTGCCGGCGCGTCGGGCGCGAAGGCGCGCGCGCGATCTTCTGTTCGCCCGCGCGGTCGGCCGCCGGTGGCGGGGACGGCAACACGGAGCTGAAGTCCGAGTCGCGCGGCGTGGCCTGCTCGCGCAGCAGCGCCATCAACGGGTCGGGGGGGTTGACCGGATACAGGTCCATCACCAGCCGATGCTGGTAGGGCCCGACCGGTTCGAGCGAGAAGACCTGCGGCTTGATGTCTTCCTTCAGTTCGATGACCAGGCGCACGACCTTGGGCCGGTTCTGTCCCACGCGGATCAACCCGATGTACGGATCGTTCGGCTCCACCTTCGCGACACCTTCGCGGAACGCCGGCGTCAGGTCGATGCCTTCGACATCGACCACCATGCGCAGGGGCGGTGTATCGCGGATCAGGAAATGCGTGAACTTGAGCGGCTCGTCGTGTTCCAGTGCCACGCGCGTGTAATCGCGAGCAGGCCAGACGCGCACTCCAAGCAGCGTGGCGCCGCGTGCGATGTGCAGGGGAGTCAGCGCGAGAACGAGCGAACCGCCCGCTGCCTGCATCAGGCGGCGGCGGTCGTGTCGAACTCCTTTGCTGTGCTCTCCAGGCATGCGTGCCCCAGTTCACCGGACGCGGTCAGGATCGCGCGCCGTCCGGCGTCTTCAACTTGCAGGGCGATTGCCAGATCCGCAGCGGGCAGGCGATCGCCGGCTTTCTCGGGCCATTCGATTGCGCAGATGCAACGCGGCCCGAACAGGTCACGAAAGCCGATCGAAAATTCGGCTGGATCGGCAAATCGATAAAAATCAAAGTGATAGAAGTCTAAGCTCGAAACGTCCTCAGCTTCAAGTCCAGAACGACCAGCGGCGTCCGGTCGACGCAACGACACCACATAGGGCTCCAGCACCGCGAAGGTCGGACTTCGGATCGGCCCGCTGATGCCGTAGGCACGCAGCCAGCTACGCACCAGGGCCGTCTTGCCGGCGCCGAGATCACCGCTCAGGTTGACCTGCAGTCCGTGCGTCGCGATGGCGGTGGCATGGATGCGGCAAGCCGCGGCCAGCGCCCGGCCGAGCCGATCGGTGTCCGCCGGTGTGGGCAGAGTGCGCGCGATCTGCGCCGTGAGGGAATCTTGCGACACCTAGAATGGCCAGCATGAATTCAGATCGCGGCGAGGATACGCGCGCGTACCGTTTCGACGGCGTGAAGCTGGTCGAAGGCATCCGTGCCTGGGCCGCTGAACTGGGCTTCGCGCGCCTCGGCATTGCCGATACCGACGTCGCGGAGGCATCGCGTCACCTGCAGGCCTGGCTCGGTGAAGGCCGTCACGGCGCGATGGACTACATGGAGCGCCACGCCCGCCTGCGTGCCGACCCGGCGCTGTTGCTGCCCGGAGCGTTGCGGGTGATCAGCGTGCGCATGGACTACTTACCTGCAACAACGCCGCCTGACTGGGCCGAACGCGAATTGCACCGACTGCGCGAACCGGGTGCCGCCGTGGTGTCGCTGTACGCGCGCGGCCGCGATTATCACAAGGTCCTGCGCTCACGCCTGCAATCGCTGGCCACGCGCATCGAAGGTGAAGTCGGTCACTTCGGTTACCGCGTGGCAACCGATTCGGCGCCGGTGCTCGAAGTCGAGCTGGCACGCAAGGCGGGTATCGGCTGGCGCGGCAAGCACACGCTGCTGCTGACGCAGGATGCGGGTTCGATGTTCTTCCTCGGCGAGATCCTCACGGATCTGCCGCTTCCCGTCGACGCGCCCATCGTCGAGCGCTGCGGTACCTGCGCACGCTGCATCGACATCTGCCCGACGCGCGCGATTACCGGTCCGTATCAGCTCGATGCGCGCCGCTGCATTTCGTACCTGACGATCGAGCATCCGGGGCCAATCCCGGAGGACCTGCGACCGCTGATGGGCAACCGTGTCTACGGCTGCGACGACTGCCAGCTCGTCTGTCCATGGAACAAGTTCGCACAGCGCGCGACGCTGCCCGACTTCGACGTCCGCTACGGGCTCGATGCGGCCATGCTGATCGATCTCTTCGCATGGAGCGAGGCGGACTTCAACGCACGGACTGCCGGCTCGCCGATACGCCGCATCGGCCACGAACGATGGCTGCGCAACGTCGCGGTCGCACTCGGCAATGCGCCCACTTCGCCCGCCGTCATTGCCGCGCTGAAATCACGCCGTGATGATCCGAGCGCGCTGGTGCGCGAGCATGTCGAATGGGCACTCGGCCGCCACGGATCGACGGCCGCCCTCAGCGCGGTGCCAGGCTGAGCCACAGGGGCAAGGTCACCATCGCCAGCAATGTCTGTACGGTGATCGCGTAGGCCACCGGGGTGGCATGGCCGCCCATGCGCGCGGCAAGGATGTACGCGCTCGACGCGGTCGGCAGCGCAGCGAACAGCAGCACGATCGTCGCCGGTATGCCGGACAGCCCGAGGAGGGTAATCAGCCCCAGCGCGATCGCCGGCTTGGCCAGCAGCTTCACCCCGATCAGGTACGCCATGGTCGGCCGCTCTTCGTGCACCGAGGCGAAAGTGAGTCCTGCGCCGATGCACAGCAGTCCCAGCGCCAGGCTGGCCGAACCGAGTCGCGTGAGGAAGGTTCCCAACAACGCCGGCAGTTCGAGTCCCAGTTGATTCACCACGAGTCCTGAAACCGTGGCAAGGATCAGCGGATTCACGGCCATCTCGCGCAATACGCCGGTCTGGCGATGACGCGCCAGCGCATAGACGGCGAACGTATTGGCGAGCGGAACGCAGACGGCGATGATCACCGCCATCAACGCCACGCCGCGTGGCCCTGCGAGCGACTGGGCCAGCGCGAGCCCGACATACGAGTTGTAGCGAAACGCTGTCTGCACGCAGCTGGCGAGGAACGCCGGCTGAGGGCGAAAGAGCCAGCGCGCCGCAAATCCCAGCACCACGGCCGCGAGGAATGCGCCGACCGCGGCTGCCAGCATGCGCCCCTCGCTCGCGAGCGAGAATTTGGCATTGACGATCGAGGTGAAGAGCAGCGGAGGGAACAGCGCGTAGTAGACGAGCCGCTCGGCGCCGTCCCAGAAGTTGCGCGCAAAGCCGAGGCGGCGCGCCAGCACAGCACCCATCAGGATCAGCCCGAAATCGGGCAGCATCAGCAGTGCGTTGTTCAAGCCGGGCTCACAATGCCAAAAATTGCTGCCGCTTGGCGTGCCCCGTATAATCCGCGACTCGCTTCAAGGCTGCTGTAGCTCAGTTGGTAGAGCAACTGATTCGTAATCAGTAGGTCGGACGTTCGAGTCGTCTCAGCAGCACCAGCACACCGAATGCCAGTTCGTCGTTTCATGCCAGCGGCCCTCCGGGGCCGTTTGTCATTTCTGCTCGCATCGTTGCGAGTGCTGCCGCGACGGTCGGGTACATCAGCGTGACATGCAGTTCGTTCTTGAGGCGCCGGTTCGACAGCCGGCGGGACTCGGTCATGAACGAGTACATCATCGGCGACACGGTCGCCTTCAACGCCGCACGCGGCAGGCGCGGTGGGTGCGGCAGGCCGAATGCATCGGCGACCGCGTCGAAGTACTCGGCCATCTTCATCTCGTCGTCATCGCACGCGTTGTAGACGCGCGCGGCCGCGCCACGCGACAGCGCGGCGATCGCAATGCGTGCCAGGTCGTCGGCATGGATGTGGTTGGTGTACACGTCGTCCGCGTCGGCCAGGGCTGGCAGGTTCTGGCGCAGCCGGTCCAGCGGCAGCCGATCGTGTGCGTAAATGCCGGGCACGCGCAGCACCGCGGCGCGCAGCCGGCCGCGCATGAGGTGTTCGGCGTCAAGCCGCCGCACGGCACGTTCGTTGGCGGGTTTCAGGCGCGCCGTTTCGTCGATCCGTCGACCGCCATGATCGCCGTAGACACCGCTCGTGCTGATGTAGACGGCACGGCGGAGACGCACTGCGCGAGGCTCCGTCGAGCGCAGCGACGAGATGCCGCGTGCGCCTGTCGCGTTCTCCGACATTGCCCGGCGGGGCGAGGTGGATGACGCGCTCCGCCAGACCCTGCAGGCGACGCAGGGATGCCGGCTGATCCAGGTTGCCGACGATCGGCAGCACGCCGGCGGCGCGCAACAACGGGGCGCGCTCCGGGGTCGACGTCAATGCGATGAGACGGAAGCGCGTGGCGAGGCGTGAGACAATGCGCAGCCCGACATCGCCGCAGCCGATGATCAGCAGGCGCGGTCGACCCAGCTTGCGTGGCTTGCGGCTCCCGAGGCGACTCGCGTGCGGTGACGGCGCGGGCCGTTTAAATTCCATCGCGCAATTCTATGAGCTTCAAGGTCACGGTCCGCCCGAGCGGACGATCCTTCACCGTCGAAGGCGACGAAACCGTGCTGGCCTCGGCGCTGCGGCAGGGCGTCGGCATTGCGTACGGCTGCAAGAACGGAGCCTGCGGCACCTGCCGTGGCAAGCTGCTCGAAGGTCAACTCGTGCACGGACCGCACTCGACCTCGGCATTGTCGGCGGCGGACGAGGCGCGGGGCCTGGCGCTGTTCTGCTGCTCGCGACCACAGTGCGATGTCGTGATCGAGGCGCGCGAGCTGACTGGCTTCGGCGACATACCGATCAGGAAAATGCCGGTGCGCATCGCGCGCATCGAGCGCGCGGCGCCGGACGTGGCCATTGTGTCGCTGCAACTGCCGGCTACGGAGCGACTCCAGTACCTGGCCGGTCAGTACCTCGAATTCATCCTGCGCGATGGTTCGCGCCGCCACTATTCGATCGCCACGCCGCCCCACGCGGACGAGCAACTGCAATTCCACATCCGACATATGCCGGGTGGGGTGTTCACCGACAACCTGTTCGGCACCGGACCGCAGCCCGTCAAGGAGCGCGACATCCTGCGTGTCGAAGGACCGATGGGCACGTTCTTCCTGCGCGAAGACAATCCGCGGCCGATCATCCTGGTGGCAGGCGGAACCGGCTTTGCCCCGATCAAGGCGCTCGCCGAGCACATCTTTTCGGAGGGCATCAACCGCGAGGATTCAGGCAAGGTCTTTCGCCCCGTGGTCTTTTACTGGGGAGCACGGTCCAGGCAGGATCTCTACGCCGATGAGTTGCCGTCGCGCTGGGCGCGCGAGCAGCCGAACTTCCGTTACGTTCCGGTGCTGTCGGAAGCGCACCCCGAGGATGCTTGGACCGGGCGTACCGGCTTCGTGCATCGCGCGGTGATGGAAGACTTCCCCGATCTATCCGGTCACCAGGTCTATGCGTGCGGAGCCCCGCCGATGATCGCAGCGGCGCGCCGCGATTTCTCGGCGTTGTGCGGACTTCCGGAGGACCAGTTCTTCGCCGACGCTTTTACTTCGCAGGCGGACCTGGTTCAGGCCTGAACCCGATCCGCCGCGTCACACGCATCGCGGTTGTGTTGCGTCTTTCAGTTGCGCAACGGCAAGAGGTAACTCGTGGCAACGCGATGACCTATCTTGCGCCCAAGCGCGATCCCGTCCTCGCAGGCGCTGCGGAAGTGGATGCCCGCGTAGACGCGCGAGTCGGCGCTTTCGCGGGCCGCCTGCGACAGGTGCGTGTAGGTCCGCTTGATGTTCGCGAACGGCGGACCGCTGGCGATCGTGAACGTGACCTGGTCCGACCCCAGGATCGTGGCCAGCGCGACGGCTCCCGCCGCACTGAAGATGCTCTGGGTCGAGGGATAGTCGGACACCGGCGGCGTGTTCTGCAGGCTGTTCCACTTCGGGTCGGCCACGGTCGCATCGTTGCCGTCTTCCGCAGCCTCGCGAATGGCCGTGACCGGCCGCCAGAAGTCGTAGACATAGCGGATCTTGAAGCCAGCGATGTAGCCGTCGGCCATCGCCAGTGAAACGACGCCCAGGGCGCGTGCACTGTCCACGAGATCGAACCCGCGAGCCTCCGACACCGCGCGCGCAACGCGATACCAGGAGGGCGGTCCCTCGAACCAGAACCGGGCCAGTTCAGTCTGCTCGGGCGTGCGCGCTGTGCTGACCTGGCCGCCCAGGGTCTTCACTTCGTTGAAGTCACGCGCGTACTGGGCGCTGTTGAGCGCAGGCGGCCCGGGCAACCAGAACTGGGACGCAGACAGCAGCGTGAACGGCGTGATGTTGCCCCATCCCGGCAGGGCCGATGCCGCGAGCCCGGGCGCGACCTTGGGATCCTTGATCGGTGGATTGGGCGGATCGGGGTTCGGCGTCGGCCGCCACCGTCCGGGGGCATTGACTGGCGTGTAGGGCGCCCCACGCATGGCTCCGTCATCCTTGCGCAGCGCCAGCATGGCTTCGCCCGCTGCCTGGCCCACGGCGATGCCGTTGGTCTTCGCCGGTCCCTCGGGCAGGGCGGCAAGGGCCGTTCGATAGGCATCCTCGACCTGGGCCAGCGCTTCAGTGCGCTGCGGCGGCGCACCGAAGTTCGGAATGACGCCCGCCAGAACGGTGCGTGTCGCCGCGGCGACGGCCGCTTCGGGCGCCGCGCCGCGAACTGCGGGTCCTTCGAAGTAGTAGGCCGTGTAACGCGGGGTGATCGCATTCAGCGCGTCATGCACTGCGCCCTGCACCATGGCGATCGTGCGTGACTGCTGGATGGCGTTCTGGCCGCCGGTATTGGTGGCCTTGACCGCGGTGTCGTTCCACTTGAGCACCTCGTTGGCGGCGGCGGGCAAAGCGCAGAGCGCGGCGACGGCGAAGGCCGCGATGAGTCGGGCCGGCGTGAGGCCCGGGACCCGGGTGAAAATCACAGTCATGACACTTTCTCCTCGAGGGGACTGCGAAGTGAAATGCTGGAAGCCGGGGACACTAGGCCTGCGTCGGCGGTCCGTCAACCGTCTTCGGCGGGGTGGACTGCTGCGCCGGAAGTTGGTTTAGACTTCAACCAATGAAGACGATGAGCATGACCCGACGTGCACGACGCAATGCGGAACTCCGCAGGGAGGCGCGCGCGCAGGGTTGACTACCGTCTTACAGGTTTCCCCCGAAGGCCGCGTATCCCGCGGCCTTTTTGTTTCTGGATGCAATGACTGACTCACAACCGGACATGGACATTCAAATCAGCAGCAATCCGGACTGGATCGACATCGATCGGGTCTGGCGCTTCCTGCGCGACGAGGCGTACTGGTCCCGCGGGGTTCCGCGTGGCGTCGTGCAGCGCGCCATCGCAAATTCTCTGGTCTGGGGCGCCTATGCCAGCGAGTCCTCGGCAACGGCGACATGCGGGCGCGGCCAGGTCGGCTTCCTGCGCGTCATCTCCGACCGGGCGACCTTCGCGTATCTTTGCGACGTCTTCGTGCTGCCGGAGTGGCGGGGTCGCGGCATCGCGCGGCGCCTTGTGCAGGCAGCGCGCGAGCATCCGGAACTGCAAGGCCTGCGACGCTGGCTGCTTTTCACGCGCGACGCGCACGAGTTGTACGCGCGGGCTGGATTCACGCCGCTGACGGACCCGCGGCGCGGCATGGAACGTCTGGACAGCAACGTTTACGCATCGACAGCAACATCGCAACCGGTAATGGCACCGAGCGGAGAGCGGACATGAGCAAGCCCACGGTCTTCATCGACGGCGAACACGGCACGACGGGTCTCGAGATCCGCGAGCGACTGGCAGGCCACGGAAGCGTGCAGTTGCTGAGCCTGCCGTCCGAACAGCGCAAGGACGCGGCCGCCAAGCGAGCGGTCGTGGCGGCCGCCGACGTCGTGATCCTGTGCCTGCCGGACGATGCCGCACGCGAAACGGTCGCGATGATCGGTGACGCGAAAACGCGCGTCATCGACGCGAGCAGCGCGCATCGCACTGCCGCGGGCTGGGTGTACGGATTTCCCGAACTGACGGCAACCCAGCGGCGGGCGGTGGCTCAGGCGCGCTTCGTCTCCAACCCCGGCTGCTATCCGACAGGCTTCCTGTCGATCGTGCGGCCGCTGCGCGAGCGCGATTTGCTGCCGGCCGGATACCCGGTCAGCGTGCACGCGGTGTCGGGCTACACGGGCGGCGGGCGCAAGCTGATCGAGCGCTACGAGCAGGCGGGGGCCGGGACGCCGCCGAACTTCGTCGCCTACGGGCTCAATCTCGCCCACAAGCATCTCGGAGAAATGCAGACGCACGGCCTGCTCGAACGTCCGCCGGTGTTTGCGCCGTCGGTCGGCGACTTCCGCCGCGGCATGCTGGTATCGGTACCGCTGCAGACGTCCCTGCTGCCGCGCCGAGTGACCGGTGCCGAACTGCACACGGCACTGACCGAACACTACGCCGGCGAGCACTTCGTCAGCGTTCGTCCGCTCAATGATGCAACGGCGCTGCGCGACGGCACCTACCTCGACGCCGAGGCACTGAACGGCAGCAATCGCCTTGAAGTTTTCGTCTATGCCAACGACGCCCAGCAGCAGGCGCTGCTGATCGCGCGGCTCGACAACCTCGGAAAGGGAGCCAGCGGAGCCGCTGTGCAGAACCTCAACCTGATGCTCGGACTGGCAGAACCGACCGGTCTCGACTGATGTTGTACGCGCCCGCCCACTTTGCCTTGCGCCAGCGGGAACTCGCCGGCGCGCTCATGCGCGCACATCCCTTGGCGACACTGATCACGCAGACTGCGGAGGAGCCCTTCATCACGCATGCGCCGCTGCTGCTCGACGATCGCACCGATCCATGGCAGTTGCATGGCCATGTGGCACGCGCCAATCCGCATTGGCAGTCCTGGCGCGACGGCGATCCTCTGTTCGCCGTATTTCACGGCGGGGATGCCTATGTATCGCCGGCCCTCTACACGGTGCGAAAGGCGGTCCCGACCTGGAACTATGCGGTTGTGCATGTCCGCGGCACGATTGCGATAACGCACGACAGCGAGGGCAAGGAACAGGTGCTCAAGGCACTGATCGACGCACATGACCCACCGTACCGCGAGCAGTGGAACCAGATGGATCTTGCTTACCGAGAAGGCATGAAGGAAGGAATCGTTGCGTTCACGCTCGCGATCGATCGTCTCGAGGCGAAGTTCAAGCTCAGCCAGAACCGGCCGCTCGATGACCGTGAACGGGTGCGCAGTGCAATGCTCTCCGGTGGCGACAAGGGACGCGAGCTCGCCACATGGATGGAGCGGTTGAGCACGGAGTAGCAAGGCGGGATCTAGCGATGACCCGGACACTCGAGATCGAACACGTCACGACCTACCGCTATGCGCAGCCGGTGAGGTTCGGACAGCACCGCGTGATGTTCCGACCGCGCACCGGCAACGACATCCGGCTGCTCGATGCGCGCATCGACGTCAATGTGCCGTCACAGATCGATTGGGTGCTGGACACCTACTCAAACTCGGTCACGCTGGTCCAGCCGCAGCAGCACGCCGCCGAACTGCAGATCAGGTGCAGCATCCGCATCGAGCATGACGGTGTTCGCGGCGTGAGGGAGCTGCCCCTCGCACCGCACGCGCAACGCTGGCCATTTGACTACACGGCCGACGAGCGCCGTGACCTCGGTTCCTTGCTCGAACGGCACTATCCGGACCCGAAAGGCCGGCTGTTCGAGTGGTGCCGTCCGTTCCTGGCGCCGACAGTGCGGCCCGATACGCGCGAACTGCTGATGTCGATCGCGTCGACAATCAAGACAGGATTCAGTTACGAGACGCGCGATGCGGAAGGTACGCAGACGCCGGACGAAACCCTTCAGCGCGGCGCAGGTACCTGCCGCGACTTTGCGCTGCTGATGATGGAAGTGGTGCGGCGACTCGGCATGGCGGCACGCTTTGTGTCTGGGTATCTGTATGACCCGGCACTCGACGCGGGCGAAGGTTCGGCGGCCGACGCGGTTATCAGTGGAGCCGGTGCCACGCATGCTTGGTTGCATGTGTACTTGCCGGGCGCCGGCTGGGTGCCGTTCGATCCGACCAATGCGCTGTTCGGTGGCTCGAATCTCATTCGCGTCGCCTATGCGCGCGATCCGGGCCTGGCGGAACCGGTGGTCGGCAGCTGG
Source organism: uncultured beta proteobacterium (assembly GCA_963754065.1). Lineage (GTDB taxonomy): Bacteria > Pseudomonadota > Gammaproteobacteria > Burkholderiales > Burkholderiaceae_F > JALORV01. The sequence continues at coordinate 60,361 of CAVWFH010000017.1, forward strand.
TTCGGCGAGGCGGAGGTCTTCAGGGAAATGACCGTACACGTCGGAGTGCGCAGCATCCCGGCTTGACGCGCGGGCGATTACCGCGCGCGAGGAAACCCGCACAGCGGTTCAGGCCGCTTCGCCCAGATAGGCCTCACGCACCTTCGGGTCGGTCAGCAGATCATGCGCGTTGCCGCTGAGCGTGATCAATCCCGATTCCATCACGTACGCGCGATGCGCCGCCTCGAGTGCGAGGCGTGCATTCTGCTCGACCAGCAGCATCGGCACCTTGCGGGCCGCCACGGTGCGGATAACCTCGAAGACTTTCTCGACCATGATGGGCGACAGACCCATCGAGGGTTCGTCAAGCAGCAGCAACTTCGGCTGGCTCATCAGCGCGCGTGCCATGGCCAGCATCTGCTGTTCGCCACCGGACAGCGTGCCGGCGAGCTGTCTTGCGCGCTCCTTCAGGCGTGGAAAAATCGCGAACATCTCTTCGATGTCGCGCTTGATTCCCGCCTCGTCATTGCGCACGAACGCGCCCATCTGCATGTTCTCGGTCACCGACATGCGCGCGAACACCCCGCGTCCCTCCGGAACCATCGCCAGGCCCTGCGCCAACAACTGGTAGGACGCCAGTCCGCGCGTCGTGCGGCCCATGTAGTCGATCTCGCCGGCCCAGGCCTGGGTGCTGGTGATCGCCTTCAAAGTGGAAGTCTTGCCGGCGCCGTTGGCGCCGATCAGCGTCACCAGTTCGCCGGCGCGCACCTCGAGGTCGACGCCCTTGACGGCCTGAATACCGCCGTAAGCGACTTTCAGTCCCGCGACGCGAAGGACGACATCAGCCATGCGACATTCCAGCAATGCGCGCTCCCTCCCCCTCGCGGGGGAGGGTCGGGGAGGGGGCCTCCGGAGTCGCCCGGGCGGGCGCAGCGCGTAGCGCGCAGACCGCCATAGGCAACCTTGAGCCCCGCGACGCGAAGGACGACGTCGCTCATCTCAGGCCACCTTCGTTGCCACGTTCTTGTGGCCGCCGCCCAGATACGCCTCGATTACTGCGGGATCGCGTTGGACGTCGGCGGGAGCGCCGACGGCGATCATCTTGCCGTAGTCGAGCACGGTCACACGGTCGCACAGTCCCATCACGAGTTTCACGTCGTGCTCGATCAGCAGGATCGTGATGCCGTCCCGGCTGATCGCCTCGAGCAGCGCGCGCAAGGCGAGCTTTTCGGTCGCGTTCATGCCGGCGGCGGGTTCGTCGAGCGCGAGCAGCTTGGGCTCGGTCGCCAGTGCCCGCGCAATCTCGAGGCGGCGTTGATCGCCGTAGGCCAGCGTGCGGGCCTGGTAGTCGGCGTACTTGCGTATGCCGACGTACTCGAGCAACTCAAGTGAACGCGCCTTGATCGCGCGCTCTTCCTCGACTGTCCTGCGCGTGCGCAGGATCGCCCCGAGCGCGGTCGCGTGCGTGCGTACATGGCGACCGACCATGACGTTCTCGAGCGCCGTCATGTCCGGGAACAGGCGAATGTTCTGGAACGTGCGCGCGATGCCGGCTTGCGCGACACGATGCACATCGGTCGGCGCGTACGGCTTGCCGTCGAGTTCGAACGTGCCGGAATCTGGCGTGTAGAGGCCGGTGATGACGTTGAAGAAGGTTGTCTTGCCTGCGCCGTTCGGACCGATCAGGCCGTAGATTTCGCCGCGCCCGATCTCGATGCCGACTTCCGACAGCGCCTGCAGGCCGCCGAAGCGCTTGTTGACACCACCCACCCGCAGCACGAGTTCGCGCATCACGCCCTCTGTGTCGAGGTGCGGCTGGCCGGATTGACGCCGTGCTCGGGTGCCGGCCACAGTCCCTTCGGCCGGTACAACATGATCAGCACCATCGCCAGACCGTAAAGCATCATGCGCAGGACTTCCGCGTCGATGACGACATGTCCGAACAGGAATGTCTGCACCGGCACCACCGTGTGCCGCAGGACTTCAGGAAACATCGCGAGCAGGACCGCGCCGAGAACGACGCCCGGGATGTGTCCGAGTCCGCCGAGCACGACCATGGCCAACACGATGATGGATTCGTTCAGCGTGAATGACTCCGGTGAGACGAAGCCCTGGAATGCCGAGAACATCGCGCCCGATACACCGCCGAACGTCGCGCCGAGCGAGAACGCGAGCAGCTTCACGTTGCGCACGTTGATGCCCATCGCCTTGGCCGCGATCTCGTCCTCGCGGATCGCCATCCAGGCGCGGCCGAGGCGTGAGTCCTGCAGCCGCACGCAGATGACGATCGTGATGATCGTCAGCACCAGGAACAGGTAGTAATAGAGATACACCGACGGCAGGCTGATCCCGAGGAGATTCTGCGTCTTGCCGAAATTGACGCCGGCGATCGTGATCGGGTCAATCAGCGTGATTCCCTGCGGCCCGTTGGTGATGTTCAGCGGAGCATTCAGGTTGTTCAGGAAGATGCGGACAATCTCGCCGAAGCCGAGGGTCACGATGGCAAGGTAGTCACCCCGCAGCTTGAGCACCGGCGCACCGAGGATGACGCCGAACGTTGCCGCCAGGCCGGCGCCGAGCGGTATCACAACCCAGATCGAGTTGTGCAGACCGGTCGGGAACATCTGTGCGATCCACGGAAACGTGCTGGTCAGGTGCGGCGAGGCGAGCAGGGCATACATGTACGCCCCGACCGCATAGAACGCGATGTAGCCGAGGTCGAGCAGACCGGCGAAGCCAACGACGATGTTGAGTCCCAATGCCAGCATCACGTACAGGCACGCGAACGCGAGCGCGCGGACCCAGGCATTGCCGAGTTGGCCTACGATGAACGGCAGCAGCAACAGGACGATCGCGACCGCGGCCGTCGCCAGCCAGACAGCGGATCGGTTCTGCGACAGACGCGGCAGCAGGGTGCCCATGGTCAGGCGCGGTCGGCGACGCGTTCGCCGAGCAGTCCGGATGGCCGGAAGATCAGCACCAGCACCAGGATGGCGAACGCAAACACGTCCTGGTAGTGGCTTCCCAGGATGCCGCCGGTCAACTGTCCGATATAGCCCGCGCCCAGTGATTCGATCAGCCCGAGCAGCAGGCCCCCTAGCATCGCCCCGGGGATGTTGCCGATGCCTCCCAGCACGGCAGCGGTAAAGGCCTTGAGGCCGGGCAGAAAGCCCATGTAGAAGTGCGCAACGCCGTAGGTTGCAGCCAGCATCACGCCGGCGAGCGCCGCCAGTGCGGCGCCGATCGCGAACGTGGCGGCGATCACGAAGTTGGGGTTGACACCCATCAGTCCGGCCACGCGTGGGTTCTCTGCCGTGGCGCGCATCGCGCGGCCCAGCTTGGTGCGGTTGACGAGCAGCATCAGGCCCACCATGACGATGGCCGAGAACGCGATCACCAGCAGCTTGGTGATCGTGACCGTGGCTCCGCCGATCTCGATCGGCGTGTTGGGTATCAGTTGCGGGAAGGTCAGGTAGTTGCGGCCCCAGACGAGCATCGCCACGGTCTGGATGACGATGGATACACCGATCGCGGTGATCAGCGGTGCCAGTCGCGGAGCATTGCGCAGCGGTCGATAGGCCACGCGCTCGATAACCAGGCTCAGCACCACACAGACAGGTATTGCCGCCAGCAAGCCGGCGGAGATCAGCACCCACCCGGGTATGCCGGGGAAAAGCGCCTGCAACAGCAGGATTGTCGACAGGGCGGTGAGTGCACCGACTGTCAGGACATCGCCGTGCGCGAAGTTGATCAGGTTGAGGATCCCGTAGACCATCGTGTAGCCGAGCGCGATCAGCGAATACATGCTGCCGAGCACGAGGCCGTTGAGGATCTGCTGGATGAACGTTTCCATCGACGCCTTTTGTTAGCGGCTGCGGGCGCTACCTGGCTGCGCGATCGCGCATCGTAGCAAGGCGCTTGATGCGTGCTCGGATGTCCAAAGAAAACGGCACCCGAGGGTGCCGTTGTCGTGGAGCCGACAGGTCCTAGCGAACCGTCGAGAGATACTCGAGTTTGTCGCCCGAGACCTTGAACATCGAGATGGCGCCGTTCTTGAGGTCGCCCTTCTCGTCGAACACGATCGTGCCGGTCAGGCCCGGGTAGTTCGTCGCGGGCACGGCGGCCGCGATCGCAGCGCGATCGGCCTTGCCGGAACGCTTGATCGCGTCCGCGATGATGTACACCGCGTCGTAGGAGTACGGCGAATAGATCTGCACGTCCTGGCCGAATTCCGCCTTGTACTTGGCCTTGAACTCCTCGCCCTTGGCGAGCTTCTCGACCGCCTCGCCCGCCATCGAGCAATGCATGATCCCGGCAGCGTCGCCAGCCAGCTTGATGAACTCGGGCGAGCACACGCCGTCACCGGCGAGCAGTACCGACTTCAGGCCGAGCTGCTTCATCTGCTTGGCCATCGGGCCGGCGGTGGCGTCCATGCCGCCGTACATGACGACGTCGGGCTTGGCGCCGCGGATCTTCGTCAAAATGGCATTGAAGTCCGTCGTCTTGTCGGTGGCGAACTCGCGGGCAACGACCTTGATGCCCTTTTCCTTCGCGACCTTCTCGACCACGTCGGCCAGGCCCTGGCCGTAGGCGGTGCGGTCATCGACGATCGCCATGGTCTTGGCCTTGAGCGCGTCATGAGCGTAGTTGGCAAGCACGGCGCCCTGCTGGTTGTCGTTGGCGACGACGCGGAACGTGGTCTTGAAGCCCTGTTCGGTGAGCTTCGGGTTCGTCGCCGACGGCGAGATCTGGGTCATGCCGGCGTCGGAGTAGATCTTCGAGGCCGGGATCGACGTGCCGGAGTTCAGGTGACCGACCACGGCAACAGCGCCGGAGTCGACGATCTTCTGTGCAGCGAGCGTGCCTTCCTTTGGATCGGCCTTGTCGTCTTCGCCGAGGATCACGATCTCGAACACCTGGTCGCCGATCTTGATGCCGCCCGCCGCATTGATTTCCTTGGCTGCGAGCTTGGCGCCGTTCTCGTTGTCCTTGCCCAGGTGGGCGATACCGCCGGTCAGCGGGGCCACGTGCCCGATCTTGATCTGGCCTTTCTGCGGCGCGGCTGCTGCAGCCTTGGGGGCTTCAGCCTTGGGGGCTTCCTCTTTCTTGCCACAAGCGGCAAGCGCAACCGCGGCGGCAATCGCCAGCGGTGCAAGCTTGATAATCTGGTGATTCATGACCTTTTCTCCTCTATGAGTGTCGGCCGACTGGTGATGTGTCCTTGGGAACTGTTCTTGGGGACGTGGGCCCGCTGATTCTTCGCGGCGGCACCCATCACCCGAGACAGGAGCGCTAGCCTGCGAAAGCGCAGGATTGTACTCAGGTAAGAACCCCCTGCAAGGCGGGCACCTCGAACCGTGATCCGGCGTTGCACGGATGAGGCGGCGTCCAGGCCGTTCGCGCTCCTTAGAATTGCGCTTTTACGAAACCACGCGGATCAGGAACGTGCGCGTACTCGTCCTCGGCGCCGGCGTCGTCGGTGTGGCCAGTGCGTGGTTCCTCAGGGAAGCCGGCCACGACGTCGTTGTAGTCGATCGACAGCCCGGCCCGGCACTCGAAACGAGCTTTGCGAACGGCGGGCAGATCTCGGCCAGCCACGCCGAGCCCTGGGCCAATCCGGCTGCGCCGGGCAAGATCGTGCACTGGATGGGACGGCCCGACGCGCCGCTGCTGGTCCGGCCGCGTGCGGACCTGCATCAATGGCTCTGGGGCGCCGCGTTTCTTCGCGAATGCTGGCCGTCCCGCACGGCGGCGAACATCCGGACGATCCTCGCGCTCGCGCTGCACAGCCGCGACGTCGTCAAGCGCCTGCGACGCGAACTTGCGCTCGAGTACGACTGTGTCGAGCGCGGCATCCTGCACTTTTATACCGATCGTCGGGAATTCGAGGCGTCGCTGGCGCCGGCCGCATTGATGCGCGAACTGGGCTGCAGCCGCCGCTCGATCTCTGCGCAGGAAGCGGTCGCACTCGAACCGGCCCTGGCGCCGGTCGAGCATCGGATCGTCGGTGCGGACTACTGCGCTGAGGATGAGTCCGGCGACGCCCACCGGTTCACCGAACAGCTCGCGCTGCGCTGCGTCGAGCGCGGCGTGCAGTTCCTGTTCGGCTCGACCGCGACCTCGATCCTGCTGGCGGACGGGCGAGCGCGCGGCGCCCTGCTGCGCGATGCCCAGGGCGGTCTGCGCGAGTTGCCGGCGGATGCGACGCTCGTCTGCCTGGGCGTGGAGTCGGTGGCCCTGCTGCGTGGCGTCATCCGGCGCCTGATGATCTACCCCGGCAAGGGGTACTCGGCGACCTTCGACGTTCTCGACCCGTCGAAGGCGCCGCGGGTCAGCCTGACCGATGATGAATTCAAGCTGGTGTTTTCTCGGTTCGGCAACCGGCTCCGCGTTGCCGGGACCGCTGAGATCGCAGGCTGGGGCACCGAGCTGAATCCGCTCCGCTGCGAGGCCCTGACGCGCCGCACGGCGCAACTCTTCCCCGGAGCCTGCAACTACGAGAAGCCGGACTACTGGGCGGGGCGGCGCCCCGTCACGCCGTCGAACGTGCCCTACTTGGGGCGGACCCGGATCGAGGGGTTGTTCCTCAACGCCGGTCACGGCACGCTGGGCTGGACACTCGGTCCCGGAAACGGCGAGCTGATTGCGCAAGCCATTTCCGGCGGTGCGACCGACCTGCCACTGTCGGCGGACCCCCATTGACCCGGGTCGGCCGAAAAGAAACAAAACGGGGCGCCGCAGCGCCCCGAGTCGAGTCGTGGGTAGTCGGTTTACTGCGACAAGACCCACTTCGCGAGCGTCATGGCTTCCTGCTCGTTGACCTGTGGGTTGGCGGGCATCGGGACCTGGCCCCAAACGCCGACACCACCTTCGCGGATCTTCTTCGCGAGCTTGGCGGCAGCATCTTTGTCGCCCTTGTATTTCGCGGCGACGTCCTTGTAGGACGGTCCGACCAGTTTCTTGTCGGCCGCATGGCAAGCCAGGCAGTTCTTCTGCTTGGCCAGTTCCTGCGATGCGAACACCGGGCCGCTGGCCACAGTGATGCCGAGGGCGGCGAGGACGAGGACTTGCTTCATGGAGGGTCTCCGTTGGGGTCTGTGATGAGGGGCCGTGGAAAGCTGCGAGGTCGCTCTATATCCGGGTGAAAGCCTGAAGATTCTAACGGCTTGCCCGCTTTTACGTTGACTGCCCACCTTCAGTTGCGGGTCGGGCGCGACTATAGTGCCTTGGTCGAATCTGCGGGAGAGACCGCGTGTGGCTGCTCTGGCTCGGTGTTGCGCTCGTCATCCTCAAGGTGCTCGAGATCAGTGTATTCGCGGACCTGTCGTGGTGGTGGATCACCGTGCCGTTCGTCCTGTCGATGATCTGGTTCGAGATCTTCGAGCGGCGGCTCGGGCTGGACAAGAAGAAGGCGTTCGACGAGATGGAAGCGCACAAGAAGAAGCGCATCAAGGATGCGCTGGAGTCCAGCAAGCGCATCCGACGCTGACCGTGGCGGTGCCGCCACGGCGACTCAACCGAACAGGCGCTCGTCGGTGATCGCGCCCTTGCTGGCAGTCGATGCCAGCTTCGCAAACTTGGCCAGCACTCCCTTCGTATAGCGCGGCGCCGGCTGTTTCCAGGCGGCGCGCCGGCGTGCGATCTCGGGCTCGGCGACGTTGAGTTGGAGCAGCAGACGGTGCGCGTCGATCGTCACCGAGTCGCCTTCCTCGATCAATGCGATCGTTCCGCCGACGTAGGCCTCGGGCGCGACGTGCCCGACCACCATGCCCCAGGTGCCGCCGGAAAACCGGCCGTCGGTGATCAGGCCGACGCTTTCACCGAGTCCCTTGCCGATCAGGGCCGACGTGGGCGAGAGCATTTCACGCATGCCAGGCCCACCCTGGGGGCCTTCGTAACGGATCACCAGCACATCGCCGGGGCGGATGCGGTCTGCCAGGATGGCCTCCATGGCGGCGTCTTCGGAGTCGAACACCCGCGCCGGGCCGGTGATCACGGGATTCTTGAGCCCGGTGATCTTGGCCACGCATCCTTCCGGCGACAGATTGCCCTTGAGGATCGCCAGGTGCCCCTGCGCATACAGCGGCCGCGAGAACGGATGGATCACATCCTGGGAGGCAGCAGGCTCAGCAGGGATGTCGGCCAGCACCTCCGCCATCGACTTGCCGGTGATCGTCATGCACTCGCCGTGCAGCAGTCCGTTCGCCAGGAGGATCTTCAGTACCTGCGGCACGCCGCCGGCCGCGTGCAGGTCGGTGGCGACGTACTTGCCCGAGGGCTTGAGGTCGCACAGCACCGGTACCTTGCGGCGGATGCGCTCGAAGTCGTCGATCGTCCAGGGGATGCCGGCCGAATGGGCGATCGCGAGGTAGTGCAGCACCGCGTTGGTGCTCCCGCCGACCGCCATGATCAGGCTCACCGCATTCTCGATCGACTCGCGCGTGATGATGTCGCTCGGCCGCAGGTTGTTCCGTACGGCGTCGATGAGCACGCGCGCCGCCTCGCGTGTGCTGGCGACCTTGTCCTCGTCCGGGTTGGCCTGTGTCGATGAATACATCAGGCTCATGCCGAGCGCCTCGAACGACGAACTCATCGTGTTCGCGGTATACATGCCGCCGCAGGAGCCGGAGCCCGGAATGCAGCGTCGCTCGATCTCCTTGAAGTCGGTCTCGTTGAGCCGCCCCGCCGTGAACTCGCCGACCGCCTCGAATGCCGAGACGATGGTCAGGTCCTTGTCCTTGTAACGTCCCGGCTTGACGGTGCCGCCGTAGACGTAGATCGCAGGCACGTTGCAGCGGGCGATGCCCATCATGCCCCCGGGCATGTTCTTGTCGCAGCCGCCGATGACCATGACGCCGTCCATCCACTGGCCGTTCACGCAGGTCTCGACGCAGTCGGCGATCACTTCGCGCGATACCAGCGAGTACTTCATGCCCTCGGTGCCCATGCCGATGCCGTCGGAAATCGTCGGCGTGCCGAAGACCTGCGAGTTGGACTTGCACGCGGCGATTTCCTCGATGGCCGCGTCGGCCAGTTTCTGCAGCCCGGAGTTGCAGGGCGTGATCGTCGAGTGGCCGTTGGCCACGCCGATCATCGGCTTGTCGAAGTCCTCGTCCTTGTAGCCCATCGCGTAGTACATCGCGCGGTTGGCCGAGCGGGCGACGCCCTGGGTCACGTGCTTCGAACGGTCGTTATGCGGCATGAGCGGCGCCTGAAAGCGGGGAACGGGGTGAGCAGGCAATAATAGGCCAAGCGCTCATTCACACTCTTCTGCCACTGCGAGGCACGCGTGCCCCCCATCCATCACTTCGATCCCGTTGCACTGCAGATCGGGCCCCTGGCCATCCGCTGGTACGGGTTGATGTACCTGATCGGTTTTGCGCTCTTCCTCGTACTGGGCAAATTACGTTCGCGCGACGCCTGGCGGGGCATGAGCTCGCAGGACGTGGACGACCTGCTGTTCTACGGGATGATCGGCGTCATCGTCGGTGGCCGGCTCGGACATGTGATCTTCTACGGTCCGTTGTCGTACTACCTGTCCCATCCGCTCGAGATCTTTGCTGTCTGGAAGGGCGGCATGGCCTCCCATGGCGGCATACTCGGCGTGATCGCTGCGATGGCGTGGTTTGCGCGCAAGCGCGGCAAGACCTTCCTGGGCGTCGCAGACTTCGTCGTGCCGCTCGTACCGCTCGGACTCGCCGCCGGACGCATTGGCAATTTCATCAACGGTGAACTGTGGGGCCGCGTGGCCGACCCGGCCACCGTTCCGTGGGCGATGATCTTTCCGCAGGCCGGAGACCAGCTTCCTCGCCATCCGTCGCAGCTGTACCAGTTTGCCCTCGAAGGACTGCTGCTGTTCGCGATCCTGTGGGTTTATTCGCGTCGACCGCGGCCCGTCGGCACGGCGGGCAGCCTCTTCCTGATCGGCTACGGCGTGTTGCGCATCGTCGGCGAGTTCTTCCGTGAGCCCGAGGCACTGTACGGAGCGATGCCGCTGGGCTTGTCGGCGGGGCAATGGCTGTCGGTGCCTATGGTGCTGATCGGCATCGCGTGCTTCGTCGTGCTGAATCGTCGAGGACTGCCGCCCGCGGCGGCCGCAAGACGCTAAAGTAGCGGCCCGCTCGCCGGTCCGGCGCGCGGGACACGCACGAAAGAGCATGCGCCGACAGAGCGCAGCATCCACATTAGCCAAGGAGACCCACGTGACCCTTCGTTCCCTGATGATCGCCGTGCTCGCGGCCGCCGTGCTTGTGGCTGCGCCTGCGGCTGCCCAGAGCTGGCCGACCAAACCCATCACCCTGATCGTCCCGTTCCCGCCCGGCGGCGGCACGGATGCCTTCGCACGGCCGTTGTCGGCGCAGCTCAGCAAGCAGCTCGGCCGGCAGGTGATCATCGACAATCGCGGCGGGGCCGGCGGCACCGTCGGAGCTTCGATAGCGGCGAAGGCTGCGCCCGACGGCTACACGTTCTTCGTCGGCGCGGTCCATCACGCGATCGCACCGAGCTTCTATCCGAAACTCGACTACAACATCGAGACCGACCTGGTGCCGCTGACGGTGATCGCCAATCCGCCGCAGGTCGTGGTGATCAATCCCGGCCGGGTGAAGGTCGATGACTTCAAGGCATTCATGGAGCTGCTGCGCGCCAACCCCGGCAAGCTCAACTACGCCTCGGCTGGCAACGGCACCTCGCACCACCTCGCGGGGGAACTGTTCAAGCAGCAGAGCAACACCTTCATCGTGCACATTCCGTACCGTGGCGCCGGGCCGGCCCTGCAGGACCTGATCACCGGCAACGTCGACATGATGTTCGACGGACTGGGCTCGTCGGCCCAACACATCCGGTCCGGGCGGATCAAGGTGTTGGCGGTGGCTGCACCGAAGCGCTCGCCGGCGTTTCCCAACGTGCCGACGTCGGCCGAAGTCGGCATGCCCGACTACGTGGTGTCGACCTGGTACGGCGTCTGGGGTGTCAAGGGCACGCCGAAGGACATCCTCGATCGCATGCATGCCGAGATCGTCAAGGCGCTTGCATCGCCGGAACTGCGCGAGATCTGGGCCAGCAACGGATCGGACACGGCGACGATGTCGCAGCAGGAATTCGCCAGGTTCCTCAACAGCGAGATCAAGCGCTGGGCGGCCGTGACGAAGTCGTCCGGAGCCAAGCTCGACTGAGGCCCCATGTGAGCGGCATCGTTCATCTGCGCAGCGCCGGGGAGACGGCGACAGTCGTCCTCGAATCACCGGGCAAACTCAATGCCATCAGCGAGTCGATGTGGCACGCGCTCGCGCGCGTGTTCTCGACCTTCGCGGACACGCCGGGGCTGCGGGCTGTGGTCATACGCGGCGCGGGACACAACTTTGCCGCGGGTGCCGACATCGAGGAATTCGAGCGCGTCCGTGGCCAGCCTGCGGACGGACGGCGCTATCACCTGGAGACGATCGCCAATGCGCTGGCGGCGATCGGCGCCTGCCCGGTGCCGGTCATCGCGGCGATCGAAGGCGTGTGCGTCGGTGGCGGACTGGAAGTGGCGATCGCCAGCGACCTGCGCATTGCGGCGGACAACGCGCGCATCGGCGCGCCCGTCGGACGACTCGGCTTTCCGTTCGCTCTGCCTGAACTCGTGCCGCTGTTGCGGTTGGTGGGGCCGGGTGTCGCCTCGGAACTGCTGCTCGAGGGGCGGCTGTTCGACGCGCACGAGGCGGCCGCGCGCGGTCTCGTCACGCGCGCGGTCGCCATCGAGCGCTTCGACACGGAATTGCGCGACTGCGTGAGCCGTATCGTCGCCGGCTCGCCGCTGTCGGCGCGCGAGAACAAGGCGAACATCCGTCGGCTGAGCGCCACGGGAGGCGTCTACACCGAGCACGAACTGGACGCGAGCTTCGCGTTCCTGCAGTCCGAGGATTATCGCGAAGGTGTTGCCGCGTTTCGAGCGAAGCGGCCTGCGCGTTTCACCGGCAAGTAGTCGAGGTATTCATAAAGCGCGGGACCCGGCCATGGCGAGCGACTCCAATTTCTATTCACTGATCGAACGGCACCTGCCGGCGGACCTCGATTCAGCCTGCATCGAGACCGCCGATGGTCTCGTGTACAGCTGGGGCGATCTCCACCATGCCAGCGGACGCCTGGCCCACTGGCTGGATTCATTGAAGTTGAACGCCGGCGCGCGGGTCGCGGTTCAGGTCGAGAAGTCGCCGGAGTGCCTGATGCTGTACCTGGCGACATTGCGCGCCGGGCTGGTCTACCTGCCGCTGAACACTGCCTATCAGCAATCGGAGATCGAGTACTTCCTCGCCGACGCCGAGCCCGACGTGTTGGTCTGCACGCCGGCCCGGAAGGCCGAACTTGAACCTCTGGCGCGGCGCGCGCGCTGCCGCCACGTCGTGACGCTGGGCGAGGAACGGGACGGCTCGCTACTCGCCGCCGCGGCCCCGTTTGCAGACGCATACGCCACTCGACCTCGCGCGGCCGACGACCTCGCCGCCATCCTGTACACGTCGGGAACGACCGGACGCAGCAAGGGCGCCATGCTGACGCACGGCAATCTCGCGTCCAACGCACTGACGCTCGACGAGTTCTGGGGCTTTGCGGCGACGCGCGCAGTGGGTCGCCAGGACGTGCTGCTGCATGCGCTTCCGCTGTTTCATGTGCATGGCCTGTTCGTCGCTTGCCACGCGGCGCTGCTTGCCGGGGCGCGGATGCTGTTCCTGCCGAAGTTCGACGTGGGGCAGGTGCTCGAGCGACTTCCGCGTTCGACCGTATTCATGGGGGTGCCGACGTACTACACGCGGCTGCTGGCCGAGCCTGCATTCGATCGTGCGCGCTGCGCCTCGATACGGCTGTTCATCTCGGGATCGGCGCCACTGCTTGCCGAGACTCACCGCGACTTCGAGGCGCGCACCGGCCACGTCATCCTCGAGCGCTACGGCATGTCGGAAACAGTCATGCTGGTGTCGAACCCCTACTTCAAGGAGCAGGGGGCGCGCATCGCCGGCACGGTGGGGCAGCCGCTGCCGGGCGTCGGTGTGCGCATCGTGCGCGAGGATGGCTCCCCCTGCCCGGTCGGAGAGATCGGCGCGGTCGAGGTGCGCGGCCCGAATGTCTTCGCAGGGTACTGGCGCATGCCGGAGAAGACCGCTGAAGAATTCACCGCCGACGGCTGGTTCCGTACCGGCGACGTCGGGCACTTCGGCGGTGTCGGCATCCCCGACCACTACCTGACGTTGGTCGGTCGTTCGAAGGACCTGATCATTTCCGGCGGTTACAACGTCTATCCGAAGGAGATCGAAGGCTACATCGACGAGATGCCGGGTGTGATCGAGTCGGCCGTCATCGGCCTGCCGCATCCGGACTTCGGCGAGGCGGTCGCTGCCGTCGTCGTGGCACGGCGTCCGGGCGCGCTCGATGCGGGCCGTGTGGTCGACGGCCTCAAGGGACGGATTGCCAATTACAAGGTGCCCAAGCGCGTCTTCGTCGTCGAGGACCTGCCACGCAACACGATGGGCAAGGTGCAGAAGAACGTGCTGCGCGATCGCTACAAGACCACGTTCACGCCGCAAACGCGAAATGCGGCCTGAAGCTGGTGCTGCGCGTTGAACTGCGCCCCGGCATCGCCAGCACCGCTTCGACGAAGCCGGACTTGCCGTTCGTATAGGCGTCCCGGTCGAACCGGAAGCGCGCAGCCAGGCGGCGCTTGAGCTCGGCATAACGCGCAGCGAGCCACACGTCGGCACGAAGGTTGTCGCGGAACTTCACATACCGTTTCCAGTACAGGCCGTTGAGTTCCACAACGTGCACGTGGTGCGTCCGCACGCCGCGCACGACGCGCTTGAAGAAACGCCGGTCCGGCAGCACGCGTTCGTATTCCGGGATGTATTCGTAGCCATAGATCGACAGCCGGTCGTAGTGGCGCTCGAACTCGTCGAGCGAGCGGACCCCCACCAGCATGTCGATGATCGGCTTGGCGGCCAGGCCCGGGACCGATGTGCTGCCGATATGTTCGATCGCGGGATGCAGGTCGTTCAGCGCGACCTGGATCAACTGTGACTCGATGCGGAAGCGGGCAGGCCATGCAGGGTCATAGGGTGTCACAACGATCTGGTCGGTCATGGGGTCTCCTTGCGTGGCTGCGGGGTCCGATAGTCCGCGCCGGGTTTTGAGGTCACTGTAGAGGGGGGACGGGACGAAGTCAGCGGCGTTTTCTGCGGGCGGAGTGCCGCAAATTCGACAACCGCTCGCCTTCAACGCGCCTGGCTGGCAGCAGGCCCCAGGGCGCGCTCGAGCGAGCTCAGCACGATTTCCTCGGGCAGCGGCGCCTCGATCATCGCAACGAAGGCCGCGCAGGCCACACAGCCAACCAGCAGCATCAATGCCAGCGGCATACGGCGTTCGCGGTGTCGTGGGGCGGGTCGTGGCTTGCGCACCACGGCGGGGGTGGGCAGAGCGGTCGGGTCGTGCATGGCGGCCTCCGTGGACAGGGCGCTTCCGCCCGGTAAATACACGGTAGGTGACCACGACAGCGGGCGCAGCGGAGCTTGCCGGCAGCGCAACGTTGAAAATTCACGGGCGCCGGCAGACGCTGGCGCCGATCGAAGGACGAAGGCGGGCACTCCGGCCCGCCGCTCACCAGCGCGCGGGTGGCTTGCGATGGATCGTGATCGTGCGGTTCTCGATCGTGACGTAGCCGCCGATCGTCAGGTCCTTGAAGATGCGGCTGATCATGTCGCGCGAGGCCCCAACCCGGTCGGCGATGTCCTGCTGTGTCATCCGTTCCGGCACGACCAGCTTGCCCCCATCCTCTTTGGCCAGCGACAGCAGCAGGCGCGCCACCCGGCCGTACACGTCCATGAGCGCCAGGTTCTTCACATTGTCGGTCGCGATGCGGGCGCGATCGATCAATGTGGTGATCAGCGCCATTGCAATGTCCGGATTCGCACCGATCGCGCTGCGCAGCTCATCACGCGTGACCACGGAGCAGCTGGTCGGCTCCAGTGTCATCACCGAGGCGGCGCGCGGGCGGCCGTCGAGTGCCATCTCGCCGACGTAGTCGCCCGGGCCATAGATGTCGAGGATCATCTCGCGGCCGTCGTCATCCGACACGTAGACCTTGACCTTGCCTGTCAGGATCACGTAGAGGCTGTCGCCGCGATCGCCCTCGTTGATGATCACGGCGTTCTTCGGAAACGTGCGCACCTGACCCCGCGTTGCCAGTTCACGCACCATCGGATCCCCGATTTCGCTGATGGCCTGCTCGCTTGCTGTCATGGTTGTTCCGCCAAGTCTCGTTGTCGCGCCATTATGCGGCGCATGGCAAGGACGGGGAAGGTACCGGCGCGGCCGACACCGCGTCGGCTGGGCTGACGCTAGTACGCCCGGACGCCCTTGTACGCCATGTAGCCGGCCAGCAGAAACAGCAGGATGGCGAAAACGCGTTTCAGCGGCTTGGTATCGAGCGAGTGGGCGACGCGCGCCCCCAGCGGTGCGGTCAGTACGCTGGCAGCCGCGATGGCCACCAGCGCCGGGAGGTAGACGAAGCCGGCGGTCCCCGGCGGCAGCGACGCTTCGCCCCGGCCGGCGAGGATGTACCCGATGGTCCCGGCGGCGGCAATCGGAAATCCAAGGGCGGCCGAGGTCGCGACGGCATTGTGGATCTTCACATTGCTCCAGACCATGAACGGCACGGAAATGAACCCCCCTCCGGCGCCAACAAGACTGGAAATGAAGCCAATCGCGCTACCGACACTGAACATGCCGGCACCCTTGGGCATTTCGCGCGTCGGGCGCGGCTTGCGGTCGAGCAACATCTGCAGCGCAGAAAAGCCGACGAAGGTCGCGAATACGACCGACAGCCAGAAGGTCGGCAGGCGTCCGGCGATCTGGGCGCCGATGAGCGAGCCGAGCAGGATGCCGGGCGCCAGCAGCCGGACGACCGGCCACAGCACAGCGCCTCGCTTGTGGTGCGCACGCACCGACGACACCGAGGTGAATAGGATTGTCGCGAGCGACGTGGCAATCGCCATGTGCACGATGTGCTCGAGGGGATAGCCGCGCCAGGTGAAGAGCAGTGTCAGAAACGGCACCATCAGCATGCCGCCGCCGATGCCCAGCAGGCCGGCGGCAAAACCGGTCCCCGCGCCGAGTGCCAGCAGTGCTGCAATGAAGCCCACCTCCATCAGGCGCGCTCCTTGAGCAGATGGCGCACGATGAACGACCATTCCGCCGCCGGCACCGGAGTGATGGACAGCCGGTTGCCACGGCGAAGAATCGCCATGTCGGCGAGTTCGGTGTGCGCGCGCAGTTCGGCGAGCGGGATCAGACGTGACTTCTTGCGCGCACGGATGTCAACAAGGAGCCAGCGTGGCGCGTCGCGCTTGGATGCAGCGTCGTAGTACTTGCTCTTCCGCTCAAACTGCGTCGGGTCCGGGTAGGCGGCGCTCGCGACCTCCGCCAGGCCGGCGATGCCGGGCTCCGCACAGCTCGAGTGATAAAACAGCACGCCGTCGCCGATCTTCATCTGGTCACGCATGAAGTTGCGAGCCTGGTAGTTGCGCACGCCGGTCCATGGCACGGTTTGAGCCGGCGCCGCGAGCGCATCGTCGATCGAGCACTCATCCGGTTCGGACTTCATCAGCCAGTAGCTCATGCGTGGCTTATGCAACAACGGGTTCCAAGGGGCGGACTCGCCGGCGATGCTGCTGGCACTGGAGTGTTCATCGCAAGGGCGGGTGGAGATGTTCGGATTGCCGTCTTGGGGCGGAATACGGACCGCCGTCGTTGCAGTGGAACCGGCCCTGCGACGGTACTCGCCGGTCCCCGACAAACGGCGACTGGGTCGCGCGCGATCGCGACCCGAATTAAATCCCCGCCTGTGCCGCCCGGCCTGATGTCCTGAACCATCGGTTCAGGTTGGTCGCTGTCCGCGTCGTTTAGGTTCAGCAAACGCGTGCCGATCGCACCGCGACGCGAGCCCAGCAACCTTGCGCATAGCGCATCGGTTCAAGGAACTATCGGCCTTTGCGCGAGCACCGCAGGGAAAACTTTTGTGCATCCGCGACCATCAGACCCTCCGCGAATGCGCTTCAAATTCATTGTAGCGCCGGTCCATCGTTCATCGATGCATACAGCGCTAGAAAAGTTTTTCCTGCGGCAGCAATGCATCGTCGCAGGATTGCAGCATGTCGCGCACTCGCCGCCGCAAGTCACCGAGTTCGAGGCCATCGGCGCTGCGGGCCGAGAACAGTTCATGCGCGATCTGCAGAGCCGCCATCACGGCGATACGGTCTGCGCCCATCACCTTGCCCGCCGCGCGAATGGCCTCCATCTTGCCGTCGACGTACTTCGCGCACCGCAGCAGCGAGTCCTTTTCTTCCGGCGTGCAGGCCAGGCGGTATTCGCGCTCGAGAATGGTGACGGTCAGGTGTTCCATGGGACCCCGGTCGAATTCGGCGGCGTCGGCAGCCGCTCCATCAGAAGGTCAAGGCGACGGCCCGCCTCATCGACGCGGCTGCGCATCACGTCGAGTTCGGACGAAGCAGTGGTCAGCTGCGAGCGAAGCTGCTGGTTTTCCGTGCGCAGCGACTGCACCAGCCGCGCGAGTTCGGTCACCTTGCCTGCGAGCAGATCGAAGTCTTCGAGCATTGAATAATCGTAGCACTGCACTCCGCCGCCAATTGGCCGGAGTGGGGCCTCGTGCGCCGGCTTTCCTGGGCTAGACTGTCTCGCGTTGATGGTGCCGAAGGCCACGCCTTAGGTGAAACGGGAAACAGCAGGTACGCCGCTGTCTGGCGTGCACAAGCTGTGCTGCCCCCGCAACGGTAAGCAGGCGCGCAATGCGCACGCTTCGCACATGCCACTGCGTCTCGCGACGCGGGAAGGCGCGAAGCGCAACCTGCAGCCCGGAGACCGGCCATCAGCAGGAGGACGAGCCGCGGGGGACCGGCCAGCCGGACCGCATCGTGCGTGCCCTGCTCAGCCCACTCCCGGCCGTTCAAGTCTGAACGACTGCCGGCGGAGGGCCGGCGCACGGGAGTTCGCATGAGTCCAATCCGGGCGCGGGCGCGCCGCCTCGCGCTGGTGATGAGCGCACTTTCATGGGCCATCGGTGCATCCAGCGCACAGCCCGCGTCCGAACTTCCCCCGACCGTCATCACACCGACGCGGCAATCGCAGTCGATCGATGACGCGTTGCCTGCCACATCGGTCATCACCCGCGCCGAAATGGATCGGTGGCAGGCGGTCGACATCGTGTCCGTACTGAGCCGCGAGACGGGAGTGCAGTTTGCGCAAGCGGGCGGTCGGGGCGCCGCCGCGTCGCTCTTCGTACGGGGCGCGAATTCATCCCAGGTACTCGTCCTGGTCGACGGGGTGCGGCTGAATGCCGGTACCAGCGGCGCGGCCGCCGTCGGTGGTATCGCACTCGACTCGATCGACCGCATCGAGATCGTGCGCGGCAACCTGTCGAGCCTCTACGGATCGTCGGCCATTGGCGGTGTCGTGCAGATCTTCACTCGGCGTGGCGCCGAGGACGGCTTGGTGCTCAGCGCCGAGGCGGGCGAAGGCCGGACCGCGAGTGGCCGTGCCAGTGGAGGACTCGACGCCGGACCGGTCCGGCTGGGCGGTGCTCTTGGCGGCGGGACCACGCAGTCGTTTTCCGTGATCGACGCTGCGCGAGTCGTGCCGGGGCCCTTTGCGCCGGGCGCCAATCCCGATCTCGACGGCAACGATTACTTTTCCGCCTCGCTGGGCGCGACCTACCGGTCGAGCGGCGGCACGCTGCTCAGTGCGAATGGCTGGATCAACCGAAACCGCACGGATTTCGACAGCACCGCCGATGGGCCGAACGCGACGCACCTTGAGAAGTCGCAAGTAGCGGCCGGCAATGTGAGTGCCCGCACGGCGGTAACGGAAGGATGGGCGACCCAGCTCGCCGCCGGCATGAGCCGCGATCGCAGCACCAATGTCGTCAGTGATCCCAGTTCGTTCAACAACGGCGAATTCAGCTCGGACAATCTCTCGGTGAGCTGGACCAACGACGTCGACCTTGCGCAGACCGTGCGGGGCCAGGTCGGCGTCGAGTACCTTCGGCAGGATGGCGAGTCGACCTCCTACGACCCGTCATTCAGTGGCCAGTCGCAGAGTTTCACGCGCTCCGTTGGAAGCGCCTGGGCCGGGCTGAGCGGGGTCCAGGGACCGCATCAGTTCCAGCTGAGCGTGCGACGGGACCAGTATTCCGATGTCGATGGCGCCACCAGCGCGCTGGCGGCCTATGGCTACAAGCTGGATACCGCATGGCGTGTGACTGCGCAGCTGTCGAATGCGTTTCGGGCGCCCAGCTTCAACGATCTTTACTTTCCCTTCTTCGGCAATCCCGACCTAGAACCCGAGCGTTCGGCCAGCGGCGAACTGGGGCTGCAATATGTCGGCCGAGCGACGACGCTGCGCCTGGCGATCTACCGCACCGACACGCGCGATCTGATTGTTTACGACCCCGCCACCGCACGCGCGGAAAACATCGACGAGGCGCGCGTGACCGGTTTCGAGCTCGGCGGCAGCTTGCGCGAGGGACCCTGGCAGTTGTCTGCCAACGGCACCTTGTCGCGTGCGGTCAACGATGACACGGGCGAGCGACTGCTGCGTCGCGCATCGTGGGTGGTGAACCTTGCGGCAGGCTTCGATCCGGGCGCGTGGAGTGCCGGCTTCGAGCTTTCCGTGGTCGGTCCGCGCGATGACCTCGACATCAATACCTTCGAGCGCGTTCGCTTGGCGAGCTACACGCTGGCGCGGCTCGTCGCTGCGTGGCCCGTGGGCCGGGGCGTGACACTGCGTGCGCGTATCGAGAACCTCTTCGATGCCGACTACGAAACCGTCAGTGGCTACAACGTCATGCCGCGCACCGCCATCGTTGGTGTGGACCTGCGTTTCTGACGATGCTCAACGAGCGCTCTGCCATCCTGCTGGGTCTGGCTGCCGCCGCGGGCAGCATCTTGTTCGCGTTGGCCGTTGGCAGCGTGGGCCTGTCGCTGACCGAGGTGGGGACTGCTCTCTGGTCCGCCGATGTGCCAGGCGCCGACATTGTCCGCGGGCTGCGGCTGCCCCGCGCAGTCTCCGGCCTGGCGGTCGGCGCGGCGCTCGCCTTGTCAGGAGCCCTGCTGCAGGCGCTGCTGCGCAACCCACTGGCGGATCCCTATGTGCTCGGCATTTCGGGTGGTGCCGCCGTCGCTGCGCTGCTGGCGCTGATCGCCGGGTTGCAGGCGGCAGCCGTGCAGGCGGCGGCGGTCGGAGGTGCCCTGGTTACGCTGGCAATGCTCTTCCTGCTCGCGCGGCGCTCGCTGTACTCGAGCGAGAGCGGCAGCGGAGAGCAGGTCACCGGCTCGGTGTTGCTGACGGGGGTGATGCTCGCGTCGTTCGCTGCGGCGCTGATGAGCCTGATGCTGTCACTGGCGCCGGACGGACGTCTGCGCACGATGGTGTTCTGGCTGCTGGGCGATTTGTCTGCGGCGACGAACCTGGCGCCGGCGCTGCTGGCACTGGCGCTGGTGGGAGTGCTCTATCTGCTGGCGCGAGGCGATGCGCGTGCGCTGAACCTGATGCTGCGTGGCGACCTGCAGGCTTACACGCAGGGCGTGCGTGTTGCCGTGACACGACGCCGGCTCGTGCTGATCGCTGCCGTAGCCACCGCGAGTGCGGTCACGCTGGCAGGGGCCGTGGGGTTTGTCGGCTTCGTTGCTCCCCACCTGGTCCGAATGATGGTCGGCAATGACCAGCGAATTGTGTTGCCGGCGTCGATGCTGCTGGGTGGAGCGCTCGTCGTGGTGGCCGACACCATTGCTCGTAGCGCATTTGCACCGCTGCAGTTGCCGGTCGGCGTCCTGACGGCGCTGATCGGAGTGCCGGTGTTTCTCTGGTTCCTGGGGCGACGATGAGCGCTGCCGACGAAGTGCTGAGCCTGCGCGGTGTCACGCTGCGGACGGTTGAGCGCGTATTGGTGGACTCGCTCAGCGTCGACATTGCGCTGGGCGATCGCTGGGCCGTCCTGGGACCCAACGGCGCCGGCAAGTCGACCCTATTGGCCGCCATGGCCGGTGCCCGGACGGTCGACGGCGGCGACATCGTCCTCGGCGGACGCGCGGTCCGCAGTCTCGGCGCGGATGAACTGGCCCGCGATCGTGCGCTGCTGACCGATCGCTGGAACGACCCGTTTGCCAGCACGGTGCTCGACACGGTCCTGACGGCCCGCTATGTGTTCCGTGACGAGCGCGCCGGTGTATCCATGGCACGGCAGTGGCTGCAATTGCTGGACTGCGGTGCACTCGAGGATCGCGATGTGCGGCGCCTGTCGCGCGGCGAACGCCAGCGGGTCGCGATCGCCACGGCGCTGGCGCAGGACACGCGGCTGGTGCTGCTCGACGAGCCGACGGCGCACCAGGATCCGCGGCACCAGGCCCTGGTCATCCGCGAACTCGCGGCGCTTCCGGGGCGCGGGCTGATCGCCAGCCTGCACGACCTGAATGCAGCGGTGCGCTTCGCCAGCCACGCCCTGCTGCTGTGGGGCGACGGACGCACGCAGTGCGGACCGGCCGCCGACGTGTTGGTGCCGTCACTGCTGTCGGACCTGTTCCAGACACCGATCACCTGTGTCGAGGCCGACGGCGAGGCGTTCTTTCATGTGCACCGAAGCGCAGCGTGACAGCCTGCAGGGCCTTGCCTAGACTCGCTTCATGCCCATCATCCTGATCGCGAATCCCAAGGGCGGCGTCGGCAAGAGCACGACCGCAACGAACCTGGCCGGCTACTTTGCGCGCCGCGGTCACGCGACGATGCTGGGTGACCTCGATCGCCAGCAATCGGCACTGGCGTGGCTCGCGATCCGGCCGGCGGCCCTGCCGCGTATCGATTCGTGGGATCGCACGGACGACAAGGTCGCGAAACCGCCGAAGGGGGTCACGCATGTCGTGCTCGACTCGCCGGCGGGCATTCACGGCCATGCACTGAAGGATGCGCTGAAGCTCGCCGACCGCGTGATCATTCCACTGCAGCCTTCACTGTTCGATATCTACGCGACCCAGGGCTTCCTGGGCAAGCTGGCCGAGCGCGATGTGCTGAAGGGTGACGGGCGTGTCGGCGTCCTTGGGATGCGCGTCGACGCGCGCACGCGTGCGGCGGAGCAGTTGCAGCGCTTTGTCGACGGCCTGGGACTGCCCACGCTCGGCTACCTGCGCGATACGCAGAACTACGTGCAGTTGGCCGCGCACGGCCTGACGCTATGGGATGTTGCGCCGAGCCGCGTCGCCCGCGACCTCGAACAGTGGCAGACGCTGCTCGACTGGGTCGAGGGCTAGGTCCTGTTCCAGCATTGAGCGGGAACAGGGGAAAGTTACTTTGCCTTGACCTTGAACTCGTGCGAGGCCACGGTCGCCGACTTGGTCTCGTCCTTCAGGTACAGCGGCACGTGCACGACGATGCGCTCGGTTGCCGGGACCTTGAACTCGATCTCCTCGGCAACGGTGCCGCTGCCACCTGCGACCGACGTGAGCTTGTTCGCGATCAGGGCGTTCTTGCTGTCCTGAACAACGATGCCGACGCCACCGCCCTGCGCGGGCAGGGTGTAGGCGGCGCTGATCGCCAGCTTCACCGTATCCCCGGTCTTGAGCGTGTCGCCTTCCGGCTTGATGGAGGTGATCTTGATCTCGCGGTCGGTCGGCGCGGTCGGTGGCACCACCGGAGTGCCCGCAACGGGCGGTGCCGCAGTCGCGGACTTTTCCGGAGCGGCATCCTTCTTGCCGCAGCCGGCCAGCGCCACGGTACCTGCGACAGCGAGCACCGTCACGACACGTACGAAGATCGAAAGAAGGCGGGATGTCATGGGAACCTCTGCGAAAACTTGTGCGACAGCCTCACAATTTACTTGATCGAGACCGCGCGGGTCCGATCAATTGCTGCACAGAGCACGGCGATTTCGTCGGCCAGCCGCGGGCCGTGTCGGTTCATGCGGTCGGCGTCCAGCGTGACGAACTGCCCCCGCCGGGTCGCGGACAGGGCCGGGAAGCGCTGCCACATGGCCAGGGCGTCGCCGGCGCGCGCGCCGGGCTCGGCCGTGATGACGACCTGCGGGTCCGCGGCGACGACCGCCTCCATGGACACCTGCGGAGCGAGGGGAACAAGCTCGGCGAAGACATTGCGTCCGCCGCATACGGTGATCGCCTCGCTGATGACGTGGCGGCCGGAGAGCGTCATCAGCGGCGTCGCCCAGATTTGATAGAAGACCCGCACCGGGGGCAGGGCGGCATACCGCGCCCGAAGCTCAGCGACTTTTCCGGTGAAGTTAGCAGCCGCCGGCGTGCCGTCGCGCCCCGTCAGCGTTCCGAGGATCTTGAGCGATCGGGCGACGTCGTCGAGCGTGCGCGGCTCGTTGACGAATACCGGGATACCGAGGCGCCGCACCGAGTCGATGGTGGCCGGCGGGAAGCCGCTGCCCCAGATCACCACCAGATCCGGCTTCAACGACGCCACGCTCTCGAGGTCCACGCTGTGTGCGCGGCCGACGCGCGGGATGGCGCGAGCGGCAGGAGGGTAATCCGCGAACTCGGTCGTGCCGACGATGCGGTCTCCGGCCCCGATCGCGAACAGCTGCTCCGTCAGGTGTGGCGCGAGGCTGACGATGCGCGTGGCGGGCCGCTGCAGCGTGATCGTCGCACCGTCATCGTCGGTGACGCTGATCGATGCGATCACGCTCGTTGCGGCGAGTAGCGACAGCAGCGCGAATGACGCTTGCGCTGCGCGCGCACCGACGCTCACGGCCGTGCAGGCGACGCGCCGGGCGCGGGCTCCGTGATGAAGCCGATCTTGGACAGTCCGGCCTGCTGCGCTGTGGACAACACGAACGCAATGCGTTCGTAGCGTGTGGCCTTGTCTGCGCGCAGGTGCAGCTCGGGCGGAGTGGACTGCTGCCCGGCGTCGGCGAGGCGTGAGCGCAACTGCTCGTCGGTCAGCGCGTCGGCGTCCCAGTAGACCTGACCGGCGGCATCGATCGACAGCTTGACCGTTGCCGGGACGAGCTCCGCCGCCGGTGCGGCATCGTTCGGAAGGTCGAGGCGGATCGCATAGGACAGCAGCGGGGCGGTGATGATGAAGATCACCAGCAGCACGAGCATGACGTCCACCAGCGGCGTGACGTTGATCTCAGCCATCGGCTGATGCGTGCCGCCGTGCCGTTCAAAGCCGCCGAATGGCATCTGCCTGCCCCGTCAGGATTGCGCGGCCAGGCGCGACCCGGTCGTCAGCGTCGCATGCAGGTCATGGGCGAAGCCGTCGAGCTGGCCGAGCACCATCCGGTTGGCCCGCGTAAACGCGTTGTAGGCCAGCACCGCCGGGATCGCTACGGCCAGTCCAAAGGCCGTCATGATCAGCGCCTCGCCCACCGGACCGGCGACCTTGTCGATCGCGATCTGTCCCGAAGAGGCGATGTTGATCAATGCACGGTAGATGCCCCAGACCGTGCCGAACAGACCGATGAATGGCGCGGTGCTGCCGACCGAGGCCAGCAGGGTGAGTCCGGCTTCGAGCCGGCCGGCCGCCTCGTTGATACGCTGGCGCAGGGCGCGCGTGATCAGTTCCGAGCGGTCGATCTGCGCGGCCAGGCTGTTTTCGGCAGCCGGATGGATCGCGGCATTCGACGCACCGACCGCCAGCGGCACGAACACGCCTTCGGCGTCGACCGGCTTGAGCGTGGCGATCGCGACCTCGATCGTCGGTGCACTCCAGAAAGCGTCGAGCTCCTTCGATGCGCGGCGTACGCGCCACCAGCCCCAGGACTTCCAGAGGATCAGGAACCAGCTGATGACCGACATGCCGAGCAGCAGGTAGGCGGTGAAGCGTATGACGCCGTCCGCCAGCTCCCAGAAGTGCGCCAGCCCCAGTGCGTTGTTCATCGTGCCAGACCCAGGACGTCGAACATGTCGAAGAGGCCGCTCGATTTGTCGGCGAGGAAGCGCGCCGCTCGCAGGCTGCCGTTGGCATATGAGGTACGGCTGCCCGAGCGATGCGTGATCTCGATCCGCTCGCCGGCCCCGGCGAACATCACCGTGTGGTCACCGACGATGTCGCCGCCCCGTATCGTTGCAAAGCCGATCGATCCCGGTCGGCGTTCCCCCGTGTGCCCCTCACGCGCGTAGACAGCGAGTTCGGCGAGCGGGCGGCCCAGCGCCGCGGCGACGACTTCACCCATCTTCAGGGCGGTGCCCGACGGTGCATCGACCTTGTGCCGGTGATGAGCTTCGATGATCTCGATGTCGTAGCCGTCGCCGAGCATGCGCGCAGCCATCTCGACCAGCTTGAAAGTTGCATTGACGCCGACGCTCATGTTGGGTGCGAAAACGATTGCGATGTGCTGGCTCGCGGCCTGTATCGCGCGCTTGCCGGCGTCGTCGAAGCCTGTGGTGCCGATCACCATCTTCACATTCGCGGCAATGCACGCCTCGAGATGGCGCAGCGTCGCATCGGGCCGGGTGAAGTCGATCAGTACATCGGCACCCGCCAGTGCGGCAAGTTCTGAAGTGACGCGTGCGCCGGTGGATCGGCCCATCGTTTCGGCGCAGTCGCGTCCGAGCATCGGGCTGTCGACGCGATCGAGCGCCACGCCAATCGAGAGGTCCGGCTGCGACAGCGCGGCTTCGATCAGCATCTGGCCCATCCGGCCGGATGCGCCGGCGATTGCAAGCTTCATCAGGTAGCCGACCGTGTGGGCGTTGGGAAGGTCAGTTTGAGCCAGGAGCCGGCGTCGAGACTTCCGGCATCGGAATCGCCGGCTGATTCGAGCGGCGGGCGACGCGCTTGACGTTCGGGCCGAGGATCAGTGCATCGGCCTCGTCGTCGCCCGGCATCGGATCGGCATTGAACTTGTCGAGGCGATTGTCCTTGAAGTAGAGCGTCAGGCGCCGGTTCTGCACGGGTCCGCGCAGCGGATTCAGGTAATAGATGTAGTCGACACGGTCCTTGCGGAACTCGCTCGTCATCAGTGGCGTTCCCAGCATGAACCGCACCTGCTCGCGCGTCATGCCGATACGCAACTGGTCGACCATTTCCTTGGTGATGATGTTGCCCTGGTGAACGTCCGGACGGTAAGGACCGAGGAACGTCGGCCCCCACGACGCGACAGCCGAGCCCGCGTCGGATAGGGTCTGGCAGCCGGCCAGCATCACTGCGGCGGCGAGCACGGACAACAGGCGGCGAGGCGTCTGTGAGAGCGCGGGATGACGGACTTTTGACATCGAAGCCGTATGATACTCATGCGGCACGTCTCATTTTGCCGGCACACTCCAACTGCGCACCTGCGATCCGACTGCTGCAACCTGCCGATATGCCGAACCGCTCGTCCACTTCCAGCGACCTGAAGAACATCGGGCTCAAGGCGACGGTGCCGCGACTCAAGGTGCTGGAAATCTTCCAGCGCAGCACGGCGCAGCGCGGCATCCGCCACATGAGCGCCGAGGACGTCTACAAGGCCCTGATCGCCGAACACATCGACGTTGGCCTGGCGACCGTCTACCGGGTGCTGACACAGTTCGAGCAGGCCGGGCTGCTTTCACGCAATCATTTCGAGGGCGGCCGCGCGATGTTCGAGCTCAACGAGGGATCGCATCACGATCACCTCGTGTGCCTCACCTGCGGACGGGTCGAGGAGTTCGTCGACTCCGACATCGAAGCGCGACAGCAGCAGGTCGCTGCACAGCGCGGGTTCAAGCTGCATGACCATGCGCTCGCCCTGTACGGCGAGTGCACCAAGGTGAACTGCGAGTACCGGCCGAAGGAGTAGGGCCGGGGTCAGACCGCAATGCGCTGCCGGGTCGACGCGTCGAACCAGTGCACCGCGCTGGCAGGGAATCCGAGACTGAGGTTCGAACCCGCCGCCGGCGAGTTGTCGGGTCCGGTCCGGACGATCACATCATGGCCCGCGACCACGCCGTGTATCAGGTGCTCGGCCCCGAGCCGCTCCACGGTTTCGACCGCCATCGTCAGGCCCTCGCCACCCAGGTCCAGGTGCTCCGGACGCACGCCCAGGACAAGTACTCGCCCGGCCAGCGCGCTCACCGCGACCGGCAAGGGCAGCCGCACTCCATCCCTCGTTTCAAAGGAACGGCCGTCGGCCACGACGCGCCCTTCGAACAGGTTCATCGGGGGTGATCCGATGAAACTCGCGACAAAGGTCGTTGCCGGGCGAGAGTAGACGTCGTCCGGCGTGCCCACCTGTTCTGCGCGGCCGGCGTTCATCACGATCATGCGCTGCGCGAGTGTCATCGCCTCCACCTGGTCGTGCGTGACGTACAGGCTCGTCGTGCCCAGCCGGCGATGCAGCTTCTGGATCTCGAGCCGAGTCTGCACCCGCAGCTTCGCGTCGAGGTTCGACAACGGCTCGTCGAAGAGGAACACGGCCGGTTCGCGCACGATGGCGCGGCCCATGGCCACGCGCTGACGCTGGCCGCCCGACAACTGGCGCGGCTTGCGCTGCAACAGTTCTTCCAGTTCGAGGATCCCGGCGGCCTGGTGGACCCGCCGTTCGATGTCGGGCTTCGGCAGCTTGCGGATCTTCAGGCCATAGGCCATGTTGTCGTACACGCTCATGTGCGGATACAGCGCGTAGTTCTGGAACACCATCGCGCAGTCGCGATCCTTCGGTTCGAGATCGTTGACGATGCGCTCGCCGATGCGGATCGTGCCGCCGGAAATCTCCTCGAGCCCGGCCACCATCCTGAGCAGGGTCGACTTGCCGCAGCCCGACGGGCCGACCAGTACGACGAACTCGCCGTTGTTGACCGTCAGGCTGATTCCGTGCACGACCTGGTTGCTGCCGTAACTCTTGCGCACGTCTGCAAACTCGATTGATGCCATGGCTATTTTTCTGTCTCGACCAGACCCTTGACGAACCACTTCTGCATCAGCAGCACGACCAACGCCGGCGGCAGCATCGCCAGCATGGCCGTGGCCATCACGAGGTTCCATTCGTTGACGGCATCGCCGCCGGCGATCATGCGCTTGATGCCCATGACCACCGGGTACATGTCCTCCTGCGTCGTCACGAGCAGCGGCCACAGGTACTGGTTCCAGCCGTAGATGAACTGGATGACGAAGAGCGCCGCGATCGAGGTGCGCGACAGCGGCAGCAGCACATCCCAGAAAAAGCGCATCGGGCCGGCGCCGTCCATGCGCGCGGCCTCGGCCAGTTCGTCCGGCACGGTCAGGAAGAACTGGCGGAATAGAAAGGTCGCTGTGGCAGACGCAATGAGGGGCACCGTCAGCCCCGCGTAGCTGTTCAGCATGCCCAGGTCGGACACGACCTGGTAGGTGGGGGCGATGCGCACTTCAACCGGCAACATCAGCGTGACGAAGATCGCCCAGAAGAAGAAATTGCGGAAGGGGAAGCGGAAATAGACGATTGCGAACGCCGACAGCAGCGAGATCGCGATCTTGCCGAGCGCGATTCCCAGTGCGCTGACCAGGCTCACCCACAACATGCGGCCCACGGGCGCGGAAGATCCCGGGCCCTTGTCGCTGCCCGTCAGCACCGAAGCGTAGTTCGTGAAGAACTGGTCGCCGGGGATCAGCGACATCGGTGCCTGCACGATCGCCTCTGCGGTCTGGGTCGACGCCACGAAGGTGACGTACACCGGGAACGCGACGATCAGCACGCCAACGAGCAGCACGAAGTGGGTCAGCACGGAAAGCATGGGGCGGCGTTCGACCATCTCAGCTCCTTACAGCCGCCGGCCGGACCGGGGCCGAATTCGCCGGCCACGCGTGTTCGCGACTCATGAGTACTGCACTTTCTTTTCGACGTAGCGGAACTGCACGACGGTCAGGGTGATGACGATCACCATCAGCACAACCGACTGGGCTGCGGAACTGCCGAGGTCCATGCCCTTGAAGCCGTCGTAATAGACCTTGTAGACGAGGATCGTCGTGGCTCGGCCCGGTCCGCCCTGGGTGGCCGCATCGACGATCGCGAAGGTCTCGAAGAACGCATAGACGATATTGATCACCAGCAGGAAAAAGGTCGTCGGCGAAAGCAGCGGAAAGACAATGGTCCAGAAGCGGCGCCACGGTCCGGCGCCGTCGATCGCGGCCGCCTCGATCAGCGACTTGGGAATCGACTGCAGTCCCGCCAGGAAGAACAGGAAGTTGTAGCTGATCTGCTTCCACACCGCCGCCATGACGATCAGCGCCATCGCATCGTTGGGGTTCAGCAGATGGTTCCAGTCGAAGCCCGCTGCGCGCAGCCAGAACGACACCATGCCGATCGACGGCGCGAACATGAAGAGCCACAGCACGCCGGCCACCGCCGGTGCCACGGCGTACGGCCACACCATCAAGGTCTTGTAGACCGCCGCAGCGCGGATCACCCGGTCGGCGAAGACCGCGAGCAGCAGCGCGAAGCTCAGCCCCAGGCCGGCGACCAGAAGCGAGAAGATCGCGGTGATGCGGAACGAATCGAGATAGAGCTCGTCGGCGAACAGGCGCCGGAAGTTTTCCATCCCGACGAACTCGCTCGAGGTGCCGAACGCATCCTGCATCTGGACCGACTGCAGCAGCGCCTGCGCCGCCGGCCAGAAGAAGAAGACCGTAATGATGGCCAGCTGCGGCGCCAGCAGCAGCCAGGGCAGCCACGCCGAACGGAAGCGGACGCGCTTTTCCATCGCGCGCCTAGTCGCACCGCGCGAGCGGGCTGACCCAGCGCCGCCCTGCGTTCCGACGGGCTGTCATCGAGCCGACCGATGTGCCGTGCTACTTGTTGGCCTTCTCGAACCGCTCCAGTTGTTCGTTGCCCCGCTTCACCGTCGAGTCGAGAGCCTCCTTCGGAGACTTCTTGCCGGACCAGACCTGCTCCATCTCCTCGTCGACGATCGTGCGGATCTGTACGAAGTTTCCGAGACGGATTCCGCGCGACCGGTCGGTGGTCTTCCGGATCATCTGCGTCACCGGGACGTCGGCACCCGGGTTCTTCTTGTAGAAACCCGACTCCTCCGTCAGCTTGAATGCGGCTAGCGTGATCGGCAGGTAACCGGTGCGCTGGTGGCTCGCAGCCTGGACGTCCGGCTTGTTGATGTAGTCGAAGAACGAGGCCACGCCCTTGTATTCGGCCGGTGTTTTGCCCGACATCACCCAGAGGCTGGCGCCGCCTATGACCGTGTTCTGCGGCGCGCCCGAAACGTCAGGGTAGTACGGCAGCGTCGACAGGCCGGCGGCGAACTTGGCGTTGCGCTTGATCGCGCCCTGCAGCCCGGAGGAACCGGTCATCATCGCGCATTCGCCCGACGGAAAGGTTGCATCGGCAGCGTTGTCGCGTCCCTTGTAGATAAACAGGCCCTGTTTGGACATGTTCGCCAGGTTCTCGATGTGACGCTGGTGCAGCGGCGAGTTGACCACCAGCCGCGCGCTCATGCCGCCGAAGCCGTTGTTCTGCGTCGCGAACAGCGTGTCGTGCCACGCGGAGAAGCTCTCGAGCTGGGTCCAGCTGATCCAGCTCGTCGTGAACGGGCACTTGTGGCCGGACGCCTTCAGCTTGGCGGCCGCCAGCGCGACCTCGGGCCAGGTCTTCGGTGGCTTGTCCGGATCGAGGCCGGCGGCTTTGAACGCGTCCTTGTTGTAGTGGAAGACGGTCGTCGAACTGTTGAACGGCATCGACAGCATCTGTCCGTTCGGCGCGGTGTAGTAGCCGACGACCGCCGGGATGTAGGCCGACGGGTCGAACTTGTAACCGGCGCCTTTCATGACCTCGGCCACGGGCTTGATCGCACCCTTGGACGCCATCATCGTCGCCGTGCCGACCTCGAAGACCTGCAGGATGTGCGGTGCGTTGCCGGCGCGGAACGCGGCGATGGCCGCTGTCATCGACTCCGTGTACGTGCCTTTGTATACGGGGACGACCTTGAACTCCTTCTGGCTCGCATTGAATCCCTTGGCCAGGTCGTTGACCCATTCGCCGAGGGCGCCGCCCATCGCGTGCCACCATTGGATCTCGGTCTGTGCCATGGCGCTGGACGCGCCCAGCGCGAGGACGGTGGCTAGCGCACTCTTGACGAGCTTTCTGCTGAACATGTGTCTCCTCCGGGTCGTTCTTGATTTCTGGACAGCCTCAATTGTGCTGTAACAGGCTGACGCGCCTGTTACGATAGCCCGCCAACGGTTCCCGAGCAAAGTGTTCCGGCGCGCATGATCTCGACGGGCCGTCTCCCTCTCTATGCCAGCCTCGTCCGGCTCGACAAGCCGGTCGGGACGCTGCTGCTGCTCTGGCCGACGCTGACCGCGCTGTGGATCGCCTCCTCGGGCATCCCGGCGGCGCTGCTGCTGGCGGTCTTTGCGCTGGGCACTTTCCTGATGCGCTCGGCCGGTTGCGCCATCAACGACGCGGCCGACTTTCGATTTGACCGAAAGGTCAAGCGCACGTCCGACCGGGTGGTCGCGCGCGGCGATGTCAGCCCGCTCGAAGCGGTGGCCGTTTCTGCGGCGCTCGGTGCGATGGCGGCACTGCTGCTGCTGTTCCTGAATGAGGCGGCCATGCGCCTGGCGCTGGTTGCGGCCGCAGTCGCTGGGACCTACCCGCTCGCCAAACGGTTTTTCCCGATCCCGCAGCTCTACCTGGGCGTCGCGTTCTCTTTCGGCATTCCGATGGCATTCGCTGCAGTCGAAGGGCAGGTGCCTGCTCTCGGCTGGCTGCTCTTCGTCGCGAACATGTTCTGGGTCGTCGCCTACGACACCGAATACGCCATGGTCGACCGGGACGACGACCTCAAGCTTGGCATTCGTTCATCGGCCATTTTTTTCGGGCGCTGGGACGTGGCGGCCGTGATGTTCTGCTACGGCGGATTCTTCTCGCTGATGCTGCTGGTCGGCCATGGCATCCATGCGCAGTGGCCGTACTACGTCGGATGGAGCTTCGGTGTCGCCTGCACGGTCTATCACCATGGCCTCATTCGCACGCGCACGCGCGAAGGCTGCTTTGCGGCGTTTCGCCACAACAACTGGGTGGGTCTTGCGTTGTTCGCCGGCACGGTGGCGCACTACCTCATATGAACTCCGGCTCGGGACGGCTTGCCGGCCCGGATCATCGTTGCGACCCTGACCGGGGCTGACGGCCGTCCCGGCCAAGGCTCAGGGCGGACTCGTCGGCAGCGATGCACAGACACCGTTCAACTGGCTGCGAGTGGGGTGACTGGAGCAAAGTGCTGGCGGTGACCTACCGGCGCAAGGGCTAATCGACGTCGAACTCTGCACCCAGCTGTGCGGCGCGATCGCGGGCGGCGCGGGCGGCTTCGACGATCCTGGTGCGCACGTCATGCAGTTCCAGATGTGCCAGCGCGGCCGCCGTGGTACCGCCCTTGGACGTGACCCTCTCGCGCAGTACCGATACCGGCTCGTCCGACTGGCGCGCAAGTTGTGCCGCCCCTGCAAATGTCTCGACGGCGAGTGTCCGTGCCTGGGCCGCGCTGAATCCCATGTCGAGTGCTGCAGCCTGCAGCGCTTCAATGAAGTAGAAAACGTAGGCCGGCCCGCTGCCCGAGATGGCAGTGACCGGATCGAGCAGCGCCTCGTCGTCGAGCCACAGCACCTTACCGATCGATTGCAGGATGTGGTCGGCCTCGGTGCGTTGACCGTCCGAGACGCCCGGCAGGGCCACTGCGCCGGTGATCCCCTTCTGAATCAGAGCGGGTGTATTCGGCATCGCCCGAACGATGCGGTCGTGGCCGAGCCAGCGTGCCAGCGTCCGGCCGTTTACCCCGGCAGCAATCGAGACAACCAGGGGCGCAGCCATGAACGGCGCAGCAGCCGCCACGGCGCCTCGCGCCTGCTGCGGCTTGATCGCCAGCACGACCACGTTGGCGCCGCGCAGCCATTCCCCGGCGCTGACGTGCGACGCAACGCCGAACGCCCGTTCCAGTTCCGCGCCCTTGGCGGCGTCAGGTTCGAGGACGTGCATTGCCGCGGTTGGCATGCCGCTCTGGCGCATTCCTCCCAGCATGGCGAGAGCCATGTTGCCGCCGCCGATGAATGCCACGTTCATGTTGCCCCCATTGCCCTATGGGCTATCCCCCCGAGGGGGAGCGAGCGTCTTCGGAGCGGCCGTGCGACGCTCACGCCGCCGTCCTTTCGCGTTCACCAAAGATTGCCGTACCGATGCGCACCATCGTCGATCCTGCCGCAATGGCGGCCTCGAGGTCAGCCGACATGCCCATCGACAGCGTGTCGCAGCCTGGATGATCCCGCCTCAGCGCGTCGAAGAGCGATCTCATCCGCGCCAGCGGGCCGGCCTGTCGTGCCGGGTCAGTATCGGGCTCCGGAATCGCCATCAGTCCACGCAGGGTCAGATTGGGCAGTGCGGAGACCGACCGGGCCAGATCCCGGACGGCTTCCGGCGCGACACCGCTCTTGGTGGGTTCGCCGCTGATGTTCACCTGCAGCAAGACGTTGATCGGCCCGAGCCGAGGGGGCCGCTGCTGCGACAGCCGTTCCGCCACCTTCAGGCGATCGACCGACTGCACCCAGTCGAAGTGCTCGGCGATCGCGCGTGTCTTGTTGCTCTGGATCGGGCCGATGAAGTGCCAGCTTACGGCGAGTTCCGGCGCCAGCTCCCGCACTCGCGCGATCTTGTCGAGGGCCTCCTGGACGTAGTTCTCGCCGAACGAACTCTGGCCGCATTGAGCTGCCGCGATGACGGTTTCTGCCGGGAATGTCTTGCTGACGGCCAGCAGCGCGATGTCGTCCGATGATCGTCCTGCGCCTCGCGCAGCCTGGGTAATGCGCTCGTGCACCCCCCGCAAATTGGCTTGCAAGGTATCTCGCAACCTGGACATAATCGATTACAAAGCCGCTAGAGACTTATTTTTTCTGGCTTTTTTGCCGTTCCGCCGACGCCGGCGGGGCCTACGCTAGCCCCTTTAGTGGCTCTACCAAGCCTTTGCCCACGTCGGGACGGGCTGCCCGATCGCCAGAATTGCCCAGGAGCACACGCGTTCCGCCATGGACATCTCAGAACTGCTCGCATTCTCCGTCAAAAACAAGGCCTCCGACCTGCACCTGTCGGCCGGCCTGCCGCCGATGATCCGTGTGCATGGCGATGTCCGGCGTATCAATCTGCCGCCGCTCGAGCACAAGGACGTGCACGGCATGATTTACGACATCATGAATGACTCGCAGCGCAAGCAGTACGACGAGAACCTGGAGACCGACTTCTCGTTCGACCTGCCGGGACTGGCGCGCTTCCGGGTCAATGCGTTCAATCAGGATCGCGGTGCCGCAGCGGTCCTGCGGACGATTCCCTCGCGCGTGCTGTCTCTCGAAGAACTGCAATGTCCGCGCATCTTTGCCGATTTCTCGCTGAAGCCGCGCGGGCTGGTGCTGGTCACCGGACCGACGGGCTCGGGCAAGTCGACCACGCTGGCGGCGATGGTCGACCATGTGAACAACAATCTTTACGGCCACATCCTGACCATCGAGGACCCGATCGAGTTCGTGCACGAGAGCCGCAAGTCGGTGATCAACCAGCGCGAGGTCGGACCGCATACCCTTTCGTTCGCAAACGCGCTGCGATCCGCCCTGCGTGAGGACCCGGACGTGGTGCTGGTCGGCGAGTTGCGCGACCTGGAGACGATCCGCCTGGCGCTGACCGCGGCGGAGACCGGCCACCTGGTGTTCGGCACGCTGCACACCTCGTCGGCGGCAAAGACGATCGACCGCGTGGTCGACGTGTTCCCGGCGGCCGAGAAGGAAATGGTGCGCGCGATGCTGTCGGAGTCGGTCGTCGCGGTGATCTCCCAGACGCTGCTCAAGGTGAAGGACGGCAACGGCCGTGTCGCGGCGCACGAGATCATGGTCGGCACGCCGGCCATCCGCAACCTGATCCGCGAGAACAAGGTGGCACAGATGTACTCGATGATCCAGACCGGACAGCAGCACGGCATGCAGACACTCGACCAGACCATGCTCGAACTGGTCCGACGCAATGTCGTCTCGATCGCCGAGGCGCGCCAGTACGCGAAGACGCCCGAGACCTTTGTCGGCTGAGGCAGAAGGAACACGCAACGATGGAACGCGATCAGGCCACACGATTTGTCCACGACTTGCTGCGGCTTCTGCACAGCAAGAAGGGATCGGATCTGTTTCTCACGGCGGATTTTCCGCCGGCATTCAAGATCGACGGCCGTGTGCTGCCGGTGTCGAATCAGCCGTTGACCTCGCAGCACACCAGCGAACTGGTGCGCGCGATCATGAACGACCGCCAGGCGTCCGAGTTCGAAAAGACCAAGGAGTGCAACTTCGCGATCAACCCGACCGGCATTGGACGCTTCCGCGTTTCGGCGTTCATGCAGCAGGGCAAGGTCGGCATCGTCTTCCGTACGATCGCGGATCACATTCCGACCACCGACGAACTCAACCTGCCGAGCCTGGTCAACGAGCTCGCGATGGCCAAGCGCGGCATCATCATCGTGGTCGGCGCGACGGGTTCGGGAAAATCGACCTCGCTGGCGGCGATGGTCGGCTACCGCAACGAGAACTCGAACGGCCACATCATCACGATCGAGGACCCGATCGAGTACGTCCATGCGCACAAGAACTGCATCATCACGCAGCGCGAGGTCGGCGTGGACTGCGATAACTGGCAGGTCGCGCTGAAGAACACGCTGCGTCAGGCGCCTGACGTGATCCTGATCGGCGAGGTGCGCGAGCGCGAGACGATGGAACACGCGATCGCCTTTGCCGAAACCGGCCACCTGGTGATGTGCACGCTGCACGCCAACTCGACCAACCAGGCGCTCGACCGGATCATCAACTTCTTCCCCGAGGAGAAGCGCTCGCAGCTGCTGATGGACCTGTCGCTCAACCTGCGCGCGATGGTGTCGCAGCGGCTGATTCCGTTCAAGGATCGCAAGGGACGCATCCCCGCAGTCGAGATCATGATCAACAACCCGCTGATCTCCGACCTCGTGTTCAAGGGCGAGGTGCACGAGATCAAGGAAGTGATGAAGCGCGCGCGCGAGCAGGGCATGCAGACTTTTGACCAGTCGCTGTTCGACCTGCACGAGCGCGAGCAGATTTCCTACGAGGACGCCCTGCGCAACGCCGACTCGGTCAACGACCTGCGCCTGCAGATCAAGCTCAACAGCAAGTTGTCAGGCGGCGTGGCGGGCATCCACAAGGGCATCGAACACATGGGCCTCGCGGGCTAGGCTTGCCGAGTGGAAAGTCCGAACGGGGCGCGCGGCGCCCCGTTTTCATTGCGGCGCCGACCCGGCCGCTACACTTTCGCTCTTCGCACTCCGGGGCCGACCATGACCACTGTCTACGACTTCAGCGCCACCACCATCGATGGCAAGCCGCGCAAACTCGCCGACTACAAGGGCAAGGTGCTGCTGGTGGTGAACACCGCCAGCAAGTGCGGCTTCACGCCGCAGTACAAGGGGCTGGAGGAGTTGTACAAGAAGTACAAGGACAAGGGCTTTGCCGTGCTCGGCTTTCCGAGCAACCAGTTCGGCCAGCAGGAGCCCGGTCCGGAAAGCGAGATCGCCGAGTTCTGCGAGATGAACTACGGCGTCACGTTTCCGATGTTCGCCAAGATCGACGTCAACGGCGACGCCGCGCATCCGCTCTTCAAGTACCTGACGAGCACCAAGAAAGGCCTGCTCGGCAGCGAAGGCATCAAGTGGAACTTCACCAAGTTCCTGGTCGGCAAGGACGGCAGCGTCGTCGAGCGCTATGCGCCGACGA
>CAVWFH010000018.1:0-84013 GCA_963754065.1 uncultured beta proteobacterium
GCCGCTACCAGGCCCGATATCACGTACGGCAGGCCCGCGATTTCCGGCGTTGCCAGCACGATGATGTCGCCTCCGAGCACCATTTCGGCGAGTTGCACGATTCCGTCCTTGTTGACGTCGGTGATGGACATCAATGTCGGATCGATCTTGGCCCACGCAGACACCCACGCCGGCAGGCTCGCAAACGACGAGCCCACGACGTTGTGGTAGACCTCGTACTTCACGAGCACCGCGAGTGCCGGCGCAGTGAAGTACAGCAGGAAGATGAAGAACAGCGACCAGAACACCGAAACGCGCGCCTCCTGCACCGAGGGTGTCGTGTAGTAGCGCATCAGGATGTGCGGCAAGGCTGCCGTGCCGAACATCATGCAGAACACCAGGGCAAGGAAGTTATTGCGCTTGGTGGCCCGATCCTGCTCGCCCGCCTCCCCGGTCTTGGACGTCGGGTACGGTGTGGCGTGCGGGAATGGCGGCGCCGACCTCGCCGTGTTGGAGGCAACTTGTGCAGCCCAGGCGGTCTTGGCCGCGTCGGCCGTCTTCGGGTAGTCCGCAAGCGCCTTTTCAGCGGCGCGGATTTCCGCAACCGGTGCATTGGCCGCCTTCAGATCCTCGACCTTCTGCGCCACGGTGGTGCGGCCTTGCTCCCAGGAGGCCGGCAGCGCATCGATGCGCGCCTTCGCGTCCGCGGCATTCTTCTTGAAGATGTCGCGTACCGAGACCTCGCCGGGATTGACCTTCAGCTCACCTTCCTTGGCGGTGACCTTCTGCAGCACCTGGCCATAGACCAGTTGCGGCACCGGAACGCCCGTGATCTTCACCGACAGCCACACCACCGGGATCATGTAGGCGATGATCAGGATGATGTACTGCGCCACCTGCGTCCACGTGACCGCGCGCATGCCGCCGAGGAACGAACAGACCAGGATGCCGGCCAGGCCGAGGAACACGCCGACGCCGAACTCAACTCCGGTGAAGCGGGAGGTGATGATGCCGACACCGTAGATCTGCGCGACCACATAGGTGAACGAGCACAGGATCGCGGCGAAGACGCCGATCGAACGGGGAATGTTGCCGCCGTAGCGCGCTCCCAGGAAGTCCGGAATCGTGAACTGACCGAACTTGCGCAGGTAAGGCGCGAGGAACAGGGCCACCAGGCAGTACCCGCCGGTCCAACCCATCACGAACCCGAGGCCATCGAAGCCGGACAGGTACAGCGTGCCGGCCATGCCGATGAACGAGGCCGCCGACATCCAGTCCGCGCCGGTCGCCATGCCGTTGAACAACGCCGGAACTCGCCGACCGGCCACGTAGTACTCGGCCACGTCCGCCGTGCGGCTCATGACGCCGATGCCGGCGTACAACGCGATCGTGGCGAAAAGGAACGTGTAGCCGATCCAGACCCGCGGCAAGCCGAACTGCTCCAGGATTGCGAGCACGACCACGAACGTAACGAACCCGCCCGTGTACCACGTGTAGTACTTCTTCAGCTGGTTGAAGAAGGCACGGTTGGAACTCACACCGGCGCTCATTTCAGGTCTCCTTCGTCCACGCCGTACTCAAGATCGAGTTTGCGCATGTATTTTGCGTAGTACCAGATGATCACGACGTAGATGATCAGGGACCCCTGCGCCGCCATGTAAAACGACAGCGGCCAGCCGAAGAAGTTGATCTCGGCCAGCGGGATGGCGAAGTACGCCATCACATAAGTGACGACGAACCAGATGAAGAGCAGGATCGCGGTGATCCGCAGATTCCTGCTCCAGTACTGCTTATGCTTTTCGGTGAGTTGCATGTTCTCTCCTAAGTGAGCTTCTGTCTCCTTGGGCTAAGTCGCGTCGACGGTCGTTTCCTCCTTGGGTTGAGAGCTGGGGTTGCTGGCGGGAACAGCCTGCGGCGCCGTCCGCTCGAGATCGCGCTTCAGCGTCGCAGAAAACTTTGGCTCGAATTCGGTCAGTTGCTTGTGGACACGCCATGCGTCCTCGCTGCGACCCAGATGGTGATAGGTCAGGCCGAGCTGGTAGTAGCCGTACGGACTGAACGGTTGCAGCTTGATGGTCTGCTTCAGCGCATCGATCGCCTCGTTCAGGCGGCCGTCGCGGATCAGGACCAGGCCCAGTCCGTACCAGGCGCGATCGAGCGAAGGCCGCAACTCGACTGCCCGCCGGAAGCAACGTTCGGCGTCCGCCAGCCGATCGGCCTGGTCGTGCAGGTAGCCCAGGTTGAACCAGGCGTCGGCAAACGACGGATTCACCACAGTCAGCTTTTCCAGTTGGGCCACCGCCCCCTCGCGGTCACCTGCTTCTGCCAGCAGGTTGCCGAGCATCAGCCCGGCCAGTTCGTTGCGCGGATCGACTTCAAGCATCTCCCGGTAGGCACGCACCGCTTCGGGCACGCGCTTGAAGAGGATGGCGGCGTTGGCCCGTCGTTGCAGCCACCAGAGCTTGAGCTTCTGTTCCAGCCAGGTCATTGCTTCACCGTTGCGTCGCTCCACGCCGCGGCCCACTTTTCGCAGCCCGCCTGCGCCGTGTCGGATTGGCATGAGGAGCGATGCTCGAAGCCGAGCCAGAAGTAGACGAAGAACAGGAGCATGAAGGCGGCGATCGGAATGTGCTGGTCCAGCACGACCTTGGGCGTGATCAGGCGAACGAGTTTCACGACCGGACTGGCGATGACCTCGAACAGGCGCCAGACGAGGTTCTGGCGACGCCGCGGCCAGTTGAAGGCGCCGACGAGGCCCTGGCCGACCAGGGCGAGGCCCGCGACCAGCACCAGCGTCTGCAACACCAGAAATGCAAATGCCATTCCCATCCTTTTCCGCTTTCGGTGCGCACCCACACGCACCGTTTTCAACTGCCAGGCTGGACCTGTCAGCCACACATCTATCGGGCGTTTACCCCGCGGGTCGGACCGTTCCGACCTCGCGGGGCCTTGCGCCTTCTTGTTCGGGGCTCATCGCCCCCGTCTGCCTCCAAAACCCGGCGGCTACAGCGTCACCTTCAACTGATCGAGGATCGCCGGATTTTCCAGCGTCGAGACGTCCTGCGTGATCTCCTCGCCCTTGGCGATGGAACGCAGCAGGCGCCGCATGATCTTTCCGGAGCGCGTCTTCGGCAGGTTGTCGCCGAAGCGGATGTCCTTGGGCTTGGCGATCGGACCGATTTCCTTGCCGACCCAGTCGCGCAGTTCCTTGGCGATCTGCTGTGCTTCTGCCCCGGTCGGCCTCGCCCGCTTGAGCACGACGAATGCGGAGATCGCCTCGCCCGTCATATCGTCCGGGCGACCGACAACGGCGGCTTCGGCGACGATTGGGTTCGAGACCAGCGCGGATTCGATCTCCATCGTGCCCATGCGGTGGCCGGAGACGTTCAGCACGTCGTCGATGCGCCCGACAATCTTGAAGTAAGCGGTTTCCTTGTCGCGGATTGAACCGTCGCCGGCCAGGTACAACGTGCCGCCCAGTTCCTCCGGGAAGTACGACTTCTTGTACCGCTCCGGATCACCCCAGATCGTCCGGATCATCGCGGGCCACGGCCGCTTGATCACCAGCAGACCGCCCTGCCCGTTCGGAACGTCATGTCCCGTTTCGTCGACGATCGCCGCCATGATTCCCGGCAGCGGCAGCGTGCAGGAGCCGGGCACGGTCGGCGTGACGCCAGGCAGCGGTGTTATCAAATGACCGCCGGTTTCTGTCTGCCACCAGGTGTCGACGATGGGGCAGCGACCACCACCGACATTCGTGTGGTACCACATCCAGGCCTCGGGATTGATCGGCTCGCCGACCGTGCCCAGGATGCGGAGTCCCGACAGCTTGTACTTGGTTGGGTGCGTCGCCGGATTGCCTTCGTTGGCCTTGATCAGCGAACGGATCGCCGTCGGCGCCGTGTAGAAGACGCTGACCTTGTGATCCTGGATCATTTTCCAGAAGCGTCCGGCGTCGGGATAGGTCGGAACGCCTTCGAACATCACTTCGGTTGCACCAACCGCCAGCGGGCCATAGGTGATGTATGTGTGGCCGGTCACCCAGCCGACGTCAGCCGTGCACCAGAACACATCGCTGGGCTTGTAGTCGAACGTCCACTTCATCGTGAGCGCGGCCCACAGCAAGTAGCCGCCGGTCGAGTGCTGCACACCCTTAGGCTTGCCGGTCGAGCCCGACGTGTACAGGATGAAGAGCGGATGCTCGGCGTTCACCCACGTCGGTTCGCAGGTCTCCGGCTGGCCTTTGACGACGTCGTCCCACCATTTGTCGCGCGGCGCCTGCATCGGCACGTTGCTGCCTGTTCGCTTGTAGACGATGACGTTGCGCACGCCTTCGCAACCACCCATCGTGAACGCTTCATCCACCACCGGCTTCAGCGGGATTTCCTTGCCGCCGCGGAACTGGCCATCGGCAGTGATGACCTCGGTTGCACCGGCGTCGATGATCCGTTCCTGCAGGCTCTTGGCGGAAAAGCCGCCAAAGACCACTGAATGCGTCGCCCCGATCCGCGCACAGGCCTGCATGGCGACGACGACCTGGACCGACATCGGCATATAGATAAGAACGCGGTCACTCTTCTTGACGCCGTGCTGCTTCAGCGCGTTTGCAAGCCGGCACACTTCCTTGTGCAGATCGCGGTAAGTGACTCTTGTGACGGTGCCGTCGTCAGCCTCGAAGATGATCGCGACCTTGTCGGCATTGCCGTTGCTCAGGTTGCGATCGAGGCAGTTGTACGACGCGTTCAGCTCGCCATCGGGGAACCACTGGTAAAACGGAGCGTTCGACTCGTCTAGGACCTTGGTAAATGGCTTGTGCCAGCTGAGGTTTTCGCGCGCCAGCCTGGCCCAGAATCCCGTGAAGTCCTTCTCCGCCTCGGCACACAACGCCTGGTACCCGTCCATGCCGGACACATTGGCCTGCTTGACGAACTCAGCCGCGGGCGGAAACACCCGATGCTCTTGCAGGACTGATTCAATGTTGCTCATGTCTCCCGTCTCCGCGGCGCGTCGCTTCTTGTTCTTATGTCGGTCTTCTGGATTACCCGCGCGGACGGTAGGTAGTCGCGCTTACACGACCCTGACAGAAAGCCCAGGATCGGTGCTGCGGCGCACTATTTGAGGGAATGGCACGCCGTGGCGTAAGTCGCGTGTCAGTAATAGTCCAAACTCGACAACTGCGTTCGTCGGTTGGCATCGAGCTGACGAGACCAAGCGGCTCGCCGCGTTGCAGCGATCGCGAACTCGTGTGGGTTCTCACCCACCCGTATCCGCCAAAGCAAACGGGCCACAAGGGCCCGTTCGATTGGCGGAGAGGGTGGGATTCGAACCCACGGTACGGTAGAACCGTACACCGGATTTCGAATCCGGCGCATTCGACCACTCTGCCACCTCTCCGGCTCTGGTCGTCACTGAAGTGAGCCGCGCATTATATCTGCGCGTGCCCGTTAGACCGGCTTCAGGACCTCCAGCCCCGACATGTAGCGGCGTAGCACCTCCGGCACCCTCACGCTGCCATCGGCCTGCTGGAAGTTCTCAAGGACCGCCACGAGGGTGCGACCAACTGCGAGACCCGAACCATTGAGCGTGTGGACCAGCTCGGTCTTGCCCTGCGCATTCTTGAAGCGCGTCTGCATGCGACGCGCCTGGAATGCCTCGCAATTGGAGACCGAGGAGATTTCGCGATAGGCGCTCTGTCCCGGCAACCAGACCTCGAGGTCGTAGGTCTTGGTCGAGCCGAACCCAAGGTCTCCGGTACACAGCGCAACGACGCGGTACGGCAGGCCGAGTTTCTGCAGGATGGCTTCGGCGTGCCCGACCATCTGCTCGAGCGCGTCGTAGGACTTCTCGGGATGCGTGATCTGCACCATCTCGACCTTGTCGAACTGGTGCTGCCGGATCATGCCGCGCGTGTCCTTGCCATAGCTGCCGGCCTCGGAGCGGAAACACGGCGTGTGCGCGGTCAGCCTGATCGGCAGGTCCGCCTCGCGCAGCACATCGCCACGTACCGTGTTGGTCAGCGAGATCTCTGATGTGGAGATCAGGTAGAGCTCTTCCCTGCCTTCTACGTCACCCCGTTCGCCGCCTCCTTTCGTCACCCAGAACATGTCATCGCGGAACTTCGGCAGCTGGCCGGTGCCGAGCAAGGTTTCGCGGTTGACGATGTACGGCGTGTAGCACTCCGTGTAGCCATGCTCGCCGGTCTGCGTGTCGAGCATGAACTGCGCCAGCGCGCGATGCAGACGGGCGACGGGTCCTCGCAGAACTGCAAAGCGCGATCCCGACAGCTTGGCCGCTGCCTCGAAGTCGAGCCCGAGCGGCGCACCGACATCGACATGGTCGCGTGGCGCAAAGTCGAATGCGTGCGGTGCTCCCCAACGTCGCACCTCCGGGTTGTCGTCGGCGGATCTGCCGACCGGAACCGACGCGTGCGGCAGGTTCGGGACGTTGAGCAGCATGTCGTGCAACCGCGCCTGGATGCCGGCCAGTCGGGTTTCGAGATCCTTCACCTGCTCGGGAATCGCCCCGACTTCAGCCAGTACAGCCGAAGCATCCTCGCCCTTCGACTTCAGCACTCCGATCTGCTTTGACAGTGCATTGCGACGCGCCTGCAGTTCCTCGGTGCTGATCTGCACCGTCTTGCGCTCCGCTTCGAGCACATTGAATTCGTCGATGTCGAAGTCGAAGCCGCGCGTACGCAGGCGTTCCGCGGTCGCACCGATGTCCTTGCGTAGCAGGTTGATATCCAGCATGACAGTTCCTGAGAGCGGGTCGGCAGCGCCGACGTGTCAATCGATTGCAGGCGGCCGCGCAACGGCGCGGCAAAGGCACCAGTCACCCGCGAACGCGGGCACCGGCGGGGGAGCAGGATCGACTGGGGGGAATGGTGTGGCAGTGCATGGCCCGCATTCTCGCCGAGCATGCCGACGCACGCAACCACGGGCACCAGAGCGGTCGCCCTATGAAGTATGGCGAAAGTTGTCGGCCCGTTTGCGATCCCGCCGTACACGACCCGCGGCGCTACGAATCTCCGTCCTTGCGCTTCGCATCGCGCGACCGCAGTTGAGCGAGCCGTTCCCGTATGCGCGCCTCAACACCCTGGTCCCTCGGCTCGTAGAAGCGCTGTGCGGCCAGACCCTCGGGAAAGTAGCGTTCACCGGCCGCGTAGCCTTCGGGCTCGTCGTGCGCATAGCGATATCCCGCACCGTAGCCGAGGTCCTTCATCAGGCGGGTCGGCGCATTGCGCAGATGCATCGGCACCGGGCGTGAAGCGTCACCCTGAACGAAGGCGCGCGCTGCGTTGTAGGCGATGTACAGCGCGTTGGACTTGGGCGCGACAGCGAGGTAAACCACGGCCTGCGCAATCGCGAGTTCACCTTCCGGCGAACCGAGTCGCTCGTAGGTCTCGGCCGCCGCCAGCGCAATCTCGAGACCGCGCGGGTCCGCTAGCCCAATGTCTTCGACCGCCATGCGCACGACGCGCCGCGCGATGTAGCGGGGATCGGCGCCTCCATCCAGCATGCGCGTCATCCAGTAGAGCGATGCATCCGGGTCGGAGCCGCGCACCGACTTGTGCAGGGCCGAGATCTGGTCGTAGAAATTCTCGCCGCCTTTGTCGAACCGGCGCAGCGTCGCCGGCAGAGCGGCGCGCAGGAAGTCGGCGTCGACCGTCGAGGCGCCTGCGTCCCGCGCTGCGCCGGCCGCGATTTCGAGCGCGTTCAGCAACCGGCGCGCGTCGCCGTCGGCCAGATCGATCAGCATGCGGCGCGCCGCTGCATCGACCGCGAGTTCGCCGAGCGGCCCATCCGCGGCGCGCGTAATCAGCGCATCGAGCTCCTCCGCGGTCAGTGGCTCGAGGACATAGACCGCCGCGCGAGACAGCAGCGCGCCAACCACTTCGAAGGACGGGTTCTCCGTGGTCGCACCGACGAAGACGAACAGTCCCGACTCGACATGCGGAAGGAACGCGTCCTGCTGGCCCTTGTTGAAACGATGCACTTCATCGACGAAGACGACCGTCGGCCGGCCGGTGCGCGCGCGCGTGCCCTGCGCGCGCTCCACGGCATCACGGATGTCCTTGACGCCC
Source organism: uncultured beta proteobacterium (assembly GCA_963754065.1). Classification (GTDB taxonomy): domain Bacteria; phylum Pseudomonadota; class Gammaproteobacteria; order Burkholderiales; family Burkholderiaceae_F; genus JALORV01. The sequence goes on from CAVWFH010000018.1 coordinate 8,063, forward strand.
CCGAGCACCGCCGAGATGGCGATAAAGTCGAGGCCGAAGGCATCGGCCATCAGTCGCGCCAGCGTGGTCTTGCCGACCCCCGGCGGGCCCCACAGGATCATCGAGTGCGGCCGCGCCGACTCGAACGCGACCCGCAGAGGCTTGCCGGACCCCAGCAGGTGCGATTGCCCGACGACCTCGTCGATCGAGCGCGGTCGCATGCGTTCTGCAAGCGGGACGGCGGCGGCGTCGGTGGTGAACAGATCCTGCATGTTTGGGTCCGGAGCAAAGACAGGCTAGCATCGCGCCCGCCGCCCAGCGAGCACCCCGCGCCCGGGCTTAACGCAACGGAGTCGACAACGATGAAGAAATGGATGCTGCTTGCCCTGTTCGCAAGTCCGATGGCCTGGGCGCAAAACCCGGTGATCGATCAGGCCGCTGCTGAAAAGGGCGCGGTCAAGACCGAGTCCGGCATGGTGTACCGCTCGCTCAAGGACGGCAGCGGGGCGAGTCCCAAGGAAACCGATGTCGTCAGCGTCCATTACCGCGGCACGCTGCCGGACGGCAAGGAGTTCGACAGCTCGATCAAACGCGGTCAGCCGACGGAGTTTCCGCTCAATCGCGTGATCAAGTGCTGGACCGAAGGCGTGCAGAAGATGAAGGTTGGCGGCAAGGCCAAGCTCACCTGCCCGCCCAACGTCGCCTACGGCGAGCGCGGCACGCCTGGGGGCCCGATCCCGCCGAACGCGACTTTGATCTTCGAGGTCGAGCTGCTGGGAATCAAGTGATCTGCGTCGCTCGTGTACGGAAAGGCCCGGCAACGCGCGTTGGCGTGCTCGCCTTTGACGCTCGGCGGAGCGCGCGGCCGCTCCGGAGCGCAGCCGACTGATCAGTCTTGAGCGGTTCGCGCGATGCGCGAACCGTGCCGGAGCAGGTGCACGTGCACCGGCGCAGCCGATGCGTACACCTGCGACGCCTATTCCGTAAGGACATCCGCCCCCTTCGGCGGTGTGAAGCGGAAGGCGTCGGCGTCGAGCTTGGGATTGCGCTCGACCCGCGAGAAAGTGAGGCGGGTCGTCTGGCCGAAGCTGTCGATCAGCAGCATGGCGCCGGGCAGCCCGTCGCGGAAACCGATCTCGATTCGCTCGAACGGCGTGTCCTTCGCGCGCGGCTTGGCCTGGACCCATTCGAGCCCCTCGCGCGCGCCCGCATCGCTGACCTCGAACTCGCGTTCGAAGTCGTTGGATCCGAACAGGATGGACGCGGGGCTGGAAGGCAGGGCCGACGCGAGCTTGCGGATCGTCGCCTGGTTGAGGTCCTTGTCGAACAGTGTCAGCTGATTGCCATCGGCAATGATCAGCTGCTCGTACGGCTTCTCGTAGATCCAGCGGAACTTGCCCGGACGCTGGAACACGAAACGTCCGCTCGACTGCTGGGTTGCCGCGTCGCGCACCACGCGCTGCACGAACTCGCCGCGCGCACTTGTGGTCTGCGTCAGGAAATTGCGCAACTGGTCGATCGGGGCGGCCTGCGCCTGCGCGGCGAACAGCAGCGCCAGCCAAATCGTCCATCTGAAGGTTCGAAGCACGTGTTCCTTGGGCACTATCCGCCGTCGCGTGCCGGCACCAGGATCTCGCGATTCCCGTTACTCTGCATCGACGAAACCAGTCCGGCCCGCTCCATGTCCTCGAGCAGGCGCGCAGCCCGGTTGTAGCCGATGCGCAGGTGTCGCTGCACCAGCGAGATCGACGCACGGCGGTTCTTGACGACGATCTCGACGGCCTGGTCGTATAACGGATCGGCCTCGCCTCCCGGTTGACCGCCGCCGCTTTCGTCGCCCTCGGTCGAGGGCGCATCGAGCACGCCCTCCACATACTGCGGCGCGCCGCGTTTGCGCAGGGTTTCGACGACGCGATGCACCTCGGCATCCGATACGAACGCTCCATGAACCCGCGTCGGCAGGCCGGTGCCCGGGGCGAGGTACAGCATGTCACCCTGCCCGAGCAGAGACTCGGCGCCCATCTGGTCGAGGATGGTGCGCGAGTCGACCCGGCTCGACACCTGGAACGAAATACGCGCCGGGATGTTGGCCTTGATGAGCCCGGTGATCACGTCGACCGAGGGCCGCTGCGTCGCCAGGATAAGGTGCATGCCGGAGGCACGCGCCTTTTGCGCGATGCGCGCGATCAGTTCCTCGACCTTCTTGCCGGTGACCATCATCAGGTCGGCGAGTTCGTCGATCACGACCACGATCATCGGCAGCGGCTCGAGCGGTTCGGCGTCTTCCGGGGTCAGCGAGAACGGGTTTTTCAGGATCTCGCCCTTCGCGCGCGCATCAGCCAGCTTCTGGTTGTAGCCACTCAGACTACGCACACCGAGCTTGCTCAGCAGCCGGTAGCGCTTGTCCATCTCGGCGACACACCACTGCAGCGCGTTACCCGCCTCGCGCATGTCGGTCACGACCGGGCACAGCAGGTGCGGAATGCCCTCGTAGACCGAAAGCTCCAGCATCTTGGGATCGACCAGGATCAGCCGCACCTGTGACGGGTCGGCCTTGTAGAGGATCGACAGGATCATCGCGTTGATGCCGACCGACTTGCCGGAGCCCGTGGTACCGGCCACCATCAGGTGCGGCATGCGCGCCAGGTCGACGACGACCGCCTTGCCGGCGATGTCCTTGCCCAAGCCCAACGTAACCAGCGACGCGCTCTCGTTGTAGACCGCCGAGCCCATGATTTCCGACAGCTTGACGACCTGGCGGCGCGGATTCGGCAGCTCCAGTCCCATCAGGTTCTTGCCGGGAATGGTCTCGACTACGCGCACCGACACCAGCGACAACGAGCGCGCGAGGTCCTTGGCGAGGTTCACGATCTGGCTGCCCTTGACGCCGACCGCCGGCTCGATCTCGTAGCGCGTGATCACCGGCCCCGGGTACGCAGCCACGACCTGGGCTTCGACGTTGAAGTCGCGCAGCTTCTTCTCGATCAGGCGCGACGTGAATTCGAGGGTCTCCGTCGACACGTTCTCGACGGCCGGAGGCGGCTCGTCGAGCAGGTCGAGCGCGGGAAGCCGCCCGTCGGCCATTTCCGCGAACAGTGGGACCTGCTTTTCCTTCTGCTTGCGCTCCGAAGGCTTGACGTGCGCAGGCGGCCGTTCGATGTGCACAGGCGGCGCCTCGTCGATGCGTCCGCGCTCCTCCGCCAGCGCCGCTTCGCGCAGCTTCGTCGCTGCCTCCCCGATTGCGCGATCCTCGGCCTCCTCGCGGCGCTGCTCGGCGCGGCGCGAGAAACCTTCGATGAAGGTGCCGAGGCGCTCCGCGACCGTAAGCCAGGAGAAATCGAGAAACAGCGACAGGCCAATCGCGATCGCGACGAGGAAGATCACGCTGGCCCCGGTGAAGCCGATGCCCGCCTGTACGCCTGAGGCGATGGCATTGCCGAAGATGCCGCCTGGCGCTCCCGGCAGTGCGGCCTTCAGGTTGTAAAGCCGCAGGGCTTCGAGACCCGTCGCGCCCGCGATCAGCACCAGGAAGCCCACGCCGTGGGCCCAGGCAGGCAGGTCGTCCGACAGGGGATCGGCGCCGACCGCCACGCGGTGCAAGCGCCGGAAACCGCGCGCAACCGTGACGAGCATCCCGAGTGCCAGCAGGTAGGCCGACAACCCGAAGAGCAGGAGCGCGACATCCGCGACCCAGGCCCCGAGCCGCCCCCCGAGGTTGCTGACGGGTCCGGCCGCGACGGAGTGCGTGAAGCCCGGATCCTCCCGGCTGTAGGTCAGCAGGACAACCAGCAACGCCACGGCGAGCAGGGCACCTACAATCCAGCGCGCCTCGGCCAGCAGGCGCGCCAGGCGCGGATTTCCGGGAGTAGCTGCGGGCAGGCGCGACCGGACCCAGGCGCCATCGGACACCGAGCCGGCCACGCGTTCCATACCAGGGCGTGAAGACATGGGAGACGATTATAGAAGTCCGCCCCTCGCCGGCCCGGCAGCAACCGGCCGGAACTCGGCGGCAACTCCCTCGATTTCGTCGCATCGGGGCCTGTTTCGCGCCCGGCAGCCACCACTTCGTCGCGCGGCATTGCAGTAAGTGCGGCAGGCTCGCAAAATCCGCTTTCAATGGCCTCGGTAATCACCCTACCCGCCTACGGGACCATCCCACGCGAGCGTTCGCCGGCCCGGGCGGCGTTCGCGCGCGTGTTCAACCTGCGCAGCATCGCGGTCGTCTTCTACTTCTGCTTCGTGCTGCTGCTGGGTCGTTTCGTGATCGGCCTGAGTTACGAACCGCTCGACATCTGGGCGTTCAATCTGGTGCGCTACCTGCGCCAGACGATGATCAGTGCGACCCTCTTGCTGCTGGCAATCGCCTGCGTCGAGTCCTTCGTCGCCGCCCGCCAGTTGAGCGCGCGCGCCGCGCTGACGCTCGGAATCGCGGTGTCGGTACTCGCCGCCGCGGTCGCGCTCCCGATCCGGGTCTGGGTTGCTGGCAGCCCGATGTCCAGCATGGCGAAAGAACCTTTCTACTTCCTGCAGATCTGGACGCTGTGGTCCGCGGTCGGATGCATCGGATACTGGCTCTTTCACACGATCAATTCCGAGGAGTCGTCGCGCACGCAACTGGCCGACGCCGAATGCCGGCGCGAGAGCCTGCAGGCGCAGATGGTGGAGGCCCGGCTGAGCGCGCTGCAGGCGCAGATCGAGCCGCACTTCCTGTTCAACACGCTGGCCAACGTCAAGCGCCTGTACGAAACGGCTCCGGCCCGGGGTCGCGAAATGCTTTCGAGCCTGATCAATTATCTGCGAGCGGCACTGCCGACCATGCGCGAACCGGGATCGACACTGGCACGCGAACTCGAACTGGTGCGGTCCTTTCTCACGATCCTGCAGATGCGCATGGGCGACCGGCTGGCGTTCTCGATCGATTCATCGGCGGACCTCGGCGCGGCACGCGTTCCACCGATGGTGCTTCCCACGCTGGTCGAGAACGCGATCAAGCATGGCCTGTCGCCGCTGCCCGAAGGCGGCCGCATCGACATCCGCACGGTCATGGACAGTAACCGGCAACTGGTCATCGAAATCGCCGATAACGGCGCGGGCTTCTCCGGCAGCGGTGGCAGCGGCGTCGGCCTCGCGAACACGCGTTCACGGCTCGCGGCGCTGTACGGCACCGATGCGTCGCTCGCTCTGTCGATGGCGAGCCCGCGTGGAGTCGTCGCCACAGTGCGGCTACCGCTGCAGTTCCAGGAGGCGTCGACATGAGGCCATCGAGCCTGCCCACAGGCGCATCCCGATCCCTCCCTGCAAAGGCCACGCGATGAGCGCCGTACTTCCCCGCTCCGAAGCACTGGATCACGGTCCGCGCGGCGTCGCCCGCTGGGTTCGCGCCTGGTCGAAGATGGGTACGCGTCACGTGGCGGCCTGGCTGCTCGCCAGCACGATGATGTCGGTGGTCGACTTCACGGCCTTGATCGACAAGCTCGACAAGCCTGGCGTGTCACTGCTGATGGCGTTCGACATGCTTTCATCCTTGGTCATCTTTGGCGCGACGCTGCTCGCCTGGGTCGCAGCCACGGACGGCGCGCCGATCAATGGCCGTGAGCGCAATGCTCGTGTCGCGTGGGCCATCGTCATCGGCGCCGTGGCCGCTGCCTTCATCCTGGTGCCGCTGATGCGCGCGATGGAAATCGATGCGCTGTGGTGGGAGATGTCGGGCAAGACCAAAGCGCAGCCGGGCCTGGGCCTCGTTCTGCTCGGCAATTCGATTCACTTCATTGCTTGGTCTGGACTGTTCGTTGCGGCGGCAGAAGTGATCCACCGCCGCTCGCTTACCCACGAGGCTATTCGTGTGGCCCAGCGAGAGCACGCGACGCTGTCGCGCGACGTGCTGGAGTCGCGACTTGCGGCAATGCAGGCGCAGGTCGAGCCGCAGTTCCTGTTTGACACGCTGGTCGACATCGAGCGGCTGTACCAGAAGGACACCGCCGGCGCGGCCGACAACCTGGATCGCCTGATCACCTACCTGCGCGTTGCCCTGCCGCGCCTGCGCGAGGCGGGCTCGACGATGGCCGCCGAAATCGAGCTGGTCGAGGCCTATCTCGATGTCGTGCGTTCGTTGCACAACGGCTCCCCGTCGCTGACCGTCACCCTGGCGGATGACTGCCGTGAAGCGCGCTTTTATCCGATGCTGCTGCTGCCGTTGGTACAGCGCGCGGTCCGCGGCAGCATGAACAACGTGCCCTCGGGCATACGCATCGGCGTGCAGCGCGCGGGCGTCGACATCGCGATCGTGCTGCGGGTCGCTGCCCCCGGAGGCTGCACCGAAGACCGCGAGATCGCACGCGTGCGCGAACGCCTGTCGGGCCTGTACGGCGCGCGCGCGTCGCTGGATTGCATCGAGTTGCACGGCGACACGACTCAGATCACGATGCGGATTCCAGGAACACCGGCGAACCTGCAAGGATGAGTGGTACGACAGCCATCGTTGCCGAAGATGAAGCGACGCTGCGTCATCAGCTGGTCGAGCAGCTCGGCCAGCTCTGGCCGGAGCTCGACATCGTGGGCGAAGCCGCGGACGGCGTGCAGGCCTTGCGGCTGCTCGACGAGCGCCAGCCGGACGTCCTTTTTCTCGACATCCAGATGCCAGGAGCTACGGGACTCGAGGTGGCCCGCCAGGCGAACGGTCGCTGCCACGTCGTGTTCGTTACCGCCTACGACCAGCACGCCGTTGCAGCCTTCGATCAGGGTGCCATCGACTACGTCCTGAAGCCGGTGTCCGCGGCACGCCTATTCACCGCGGTGAGCCGCATCAAGCAGCGCCTGGGCACGCCGCCGGCGCGCCTGGATTCGACACTGAATCAGCTCGGCGCAGCCGCGCCGGCAGCGAGCGGCAAGCAGGCACTGCGATGGATCAACGCCTCCGTCGGGCAAAACCTGAAGCTCATTACCGTCGACGAGATCACCTACTTCCAGGCCGACAACAAGTACACCCGCGTGGTGACGGTCGAAGGCGAGGCACTGATCCGCAAGCCGCTGAAGGAACTGGTCGAGGAACTCGATCCGGTCCAGTTCTGGCAGATCCATCGTTCGACGCTGGTCAACGCCACGGCCATCGCCGGCGTCACTCGCGACTTCCGCGGTCGCATGATGGTCAAACTCAAGTCACGCCCCGAGACCTTGCTCGTCTCCGACACCTATACCCATCTGTTTCGGCAGATGTAATGGCGGCGTCGCTCGTGTACGCGAGTCCCGGCTATGCCGGGACTCGCCCGTGCACTCGCTCCGAATAGCAAGCCGGCTGCGCTTCGGAGCGGCCGGGCGCTCCGCCGAAGTTCAACGGCACGGCTCCCTCCCCGGCCCTCCCTCCGAGAGTGAGGGTGCAACTCAACGTGATCCAGCGGGTGGGATTGGGGCCGGCCACAAGCATTACTTGAGGGATCTGCAGGGCACCCCCACTTATAATTCGTTGAATTGCTTGGGGGGTTCTACATGGCTGCCAAAAAACATGCGCGTGTTCTGATCCTGGGTTCGGGACCGGCTGGCTACACGGCCGCGGTCTACGCGGCGCGCGCGAACCTGAAGCCGGTGCTGATCACCGGTCTGGCCCAGGGCGGACAGCTGATGACGACAACCGATGTCGACAACTGGCCCGCCGACGCCAGCGGCGTTCAGGGGCCGGACCTGATGGCGCGCTTCCTCGCCCATGCCGAGCGCTTCAACACGGAAATCGTGTTCGACCAGATCCACACCGCCAAGCTCACCGACAAGCCGATCCGGCTGATCGGCGACAGCGGTGAGTACACCTGTGACGCGCTGATCATCGCCACCGGGGCCAGCGCGATGTACCTCGGACTGCCGTCCGAGCAGGCCTTCATGGGCAAGGGCGTGTCAGGCTGCGCAACCTGCGACGGTTTCTTCTACAAGAACCAGGACGTGGCGGTCATCGGCGGCGGCAACACGGCGGTCGAGGAAGCACTGTATCTGTCCAACATCGCAAAAAAGGTCACGCTGGTCCATCGCCGCGACAAGTTCCGCGCCGAGCCGATACTGGTCGACCATTTGATGGAGAAAGTGAAGGAAGGCAAGGTCGAGTTGAAGGTGCACAGCGTGCTCGACGAGGTGCTTGGAGACGACTCCGGAGTCACCGGCGCCCGCATCAAGAACGCCCAGACCGGGGCCGCGCAGGACCTGGCGCTGCAGGGCGTGTTCATCGCCATCGGGCACCGGCCGAACACGGAGATTTTCGCCGGCCAGCTCGACATGGCCAACGGCTACATCATCACGAAGACTGGTCTTGCGGGCATGGCGACCGCTACCAGCGTGCCCGGCGTGTTTGCCGCAGGTGACGTGCAGGACCATGTCTACCGGCAGGCGATCACGAGCGCGGGAACGGGCTGCATGGCCGCCCTGGACGCGCAGCGCTATCTCGAGAATCTGCAGCCGGCAACGGTCACCGCCGGCGAAACGATCGCGGCCTGAGGCGTCCGGATGAGGAAGACCGATGGCCGCGCGCATCAAGGACTTGTCGCAACTCGCGCCGCTGCGTGAGTCGCTGAACCGCGCGGCGCAGGAGCGTGAAGCCGCCGCCGCGGAACATCAGCGCGTCGCCCGGGAACAGCAGTCGGCCGCGGACGAATTTCGCTCCATGGTCGGCGCGGTCACGCCGCTGGCCATCAGGCGGCGCGTCGAACACGACCGTCCGCCGCATCCGCCGATTCCACAAAAGCGTATCGAGGACAACCAGCAGGTCCTGATCGCGTCGGTCTCGGACGAGTTCGAGATCGACACGCTGTTGCACACGGACGCGGAACTGTCATTCCGGCGCCCCGGCGTCGGCCCCGACGTCCTGCGCAAGCTCAGGCGCGGCGAGTGGGTGATCCAGGATCACCTCGACCTGCACGGAGCGCGCGTCGACGAGGCACGCGAGCTGCTGGCGGGCTTCCTGCGCGAGGCGTTGCGACGCGGCCTGCGCTGCGTTCGCGTCGTCCATGGCAAGGGCCTGGGCTCGAAGGACAAGCAGCCTGTGCTCAAAGGCAAGGCACGCGTCTGGCTGGCACAGCGCGAGGAGGTGATCGCCTTCTGCCAGGCGCGTCCGGCCGAGGGCGGCAGCGGCGCGCTGGTGGTGCTGCTCCGTCCGGCGCAGCGGCCGTGAGCGAGTTCCCGGCGCTTCTGTTCGTCGTCGAAGTGGTTGCGGTTCTCGCCTGCGCGTTCTCCGGATTCGCCGAGGCGCAGCGCAAGGACATGGATCTTGTAGGCGTCTACGTCGTGGCTTTCATCACGGCCTTTGGCGGTGGCACGCTGCGAGACGTGCTGCTCGATCGCCGGCCCTTTTTCTGGGTCGACCACCAGCAGTACCCGATCCTGATCCTGGCGCTGACACTGATGGCCGCGCCGCTGATGCGGATCGCACAGCGCATCATTCCGAATGCCGCGTTCGTTGTCGCCGATGCCATCGGCCTGGGATTTTTCAGCATCGCCGGCGTCGCACTGGCACTCGATGCCGGGATGTCGCCATTCGTGGCGTCGGTGATGGGCGTCGTGACCGGAGTGTTCGGCGGTGTCCTGCGCGATGTACTGCTGAACGAAGTGCCGATGGTGCTGCGGGATGGCCGACCGTACGCGATCGCCGCCTTCCTCGGTTGCTGGCTCTACATACTGATGGTGAAAACTGACGCCAGCTCCGGCCTCGCCCTGTGGATTGCGGCCGGCGCAACGACCGCGTTCCGCCTGATTGCGTGGCGTTACGACTGGTCGATCAAGGACGCACGCGCCGACCGCCCCCGCGTGTGATGACCAAACGTATCGACTAGACCGCTGCTTCGCCTTCTTCGCCGGTGCGGATGCGAATGACCTGCTCGACCGCGCGGACGAAGATCTTGCCGTCGCCGATCTTGCCGGTACGCGCCGCTTTCGTGATCGCCTCGATCGCGCGCTCGACCAGGGCCTCGGGCACGACCGCCTCGACCTTCACTTTCGGCAGGAAGTCGACCACGTACTCGGCGCCGCGATACAGCTCCGTATGGCCCTTCTGTCGACCGAAGCCCTTGACTTCCGTGACGGTGAGCCCGGTGACCCCGACATCGGCGAGCGCCTCACGCACTTCGTCGAGCTTGAATGGCTTGATGATCGCGGTGATCTGTTTCATTGTCCGTTTCCTGGCAGCTGATTCACGTGGATTCTAGGGCCTATTCGCGCTGAAGCACGGGTGCGCATTGGGCGTAAGCAGGCGCTATAGGCTCGCGTTTTCTTCGCGGAACCGGTTGGTGATCGGGTACCGCCAGTCGCGGCCGAAACTGCGATGGGTCACTCGTATGCCGACCGGTGACTGACGCCGCTTGTACTCCGACGTCCGGATCATGCGCACGACCTGCCGGACCACGGCCTCGTCGAAACCGGCGCCGACGATGTCCGCAATCGACTCGCCTTCCTGCATATAGCGCGTGATGATGTCATCGAGGATGTCATAGGCAGGCAACGAGTCCTGGTCGGTCTGGTCCGCCTTCAGCTCGGCACTCGGCGCGCGAGTCAGGATGCGCTCCGGAATGACCTCGCCGCCAGCATTGCGATGCCGGCACAGTCGATACACCAGTGTCTTGAGGATGTCCTTGATCACCGCGAAACCGCCGGCGAGGTCGCCATACAGGGTCGAATAGCCGACCGCCGTTTCGGATTTGTTGCCGGTCGTGAGAACGATCGCGCCGTACTTGTTGGACAATGCCATCAGCAGCGTGCCGCGAATGCGCGCCTGCAGGTTCTCCTCCGTCGTGTCCCACGCCAGGCCGCGGAACTCGCCCGCCAGCGTGGCCAGGAACGCATCGAACGCGGGCTTGATCGGAAGCACGTCGTGGCGTACGCCAAGGTTGCGCGCCAGTTGCTCCGCATCCTCGAGGCTCATCGGCGACGTGAATTGCGACGGCATCATCACTGCGCGCACCTTGTCGGCTCCGAGCGCATCGACGGCGACGACCAGCGTCAACGCCGAGTCGACGCCGCCCGACAGCCCGATCAGCGCCCCGGGGAAACCATTCTTGCCGACGTAGTCACGCACGCCGAGCACCAGCGCATCGTAGGCCAGGGACTCGACCGACGGTTCCGCGGCAATCACGCCCGGCTTCGGCACACCGTCGACGAATTCGGTGATCAGTACCGATTCCTTGAAGTACGGAGCCGAGGCGACCAGACTGCCATCGGCGGCGAGCACGAAGGAGGCACCGTCGAAGACAAGTTCGTCCTGCCCGCCGACGAGATTGGCATAGACCAGTGCGAGGCCGAAGTGCGAGACGTTGTCGCGCATCGTCTGAAGGCGTTGGGCCTGCTTGCCCAGGTGAAACGGCGACGCGTTCAGTACCAGCAGTACCTGTGCGCCCGCCGCCAGCGAACACTCCGGCGCGTAGTGGAACCAGGTGTCCTCGCAGATGTTGACGCCGAATGCCGTGCCCTTGACGTCGAACACGAACGGACGGTTGTCGGGAGTGAAGTAGCGTTGCTCGTCGAAGACGTCGTAGTTGGGCAGGTCGTGCTTGAAGTACGTTCCCAGGACCATGCCTCCCTGCAGCACCGAGGCCGCGTTGAAGCGCTGACCCTCGCGAGCCATCGGATGGCCGACCACCACGCACAGTTCGGGAAACCGCAGCAGCTGCCCCGCGAGTCGCTGCAGCGCCGTGTCACACGCTGCGTAAAATGCACGACGCAGCAGCAGGTCCTCGGGCGGATAACCGGTCAGCGAAAGCTCCGGCGTGACCAGAAGATCGGCACCGCCCGCCACGGCGCGGGCAGCGGCCTCGACGATCTTCCTGCTGTTGCCCTCGAAGTCGCCCACCGAGCAATTGATCTGCGCTACCGCGACTTTGACGTTCGAGTTCATGAATGAATGCAGCAGGTTCGGATCATTATTGCATGCGCATCGTGCACGACCTGAGCGAGGTCGGGAGCGTTGACTGGAACGCCCTGCTGCGCGCCGCGTCGTCTGAAAATCCGTTCGTCAGCTTCGAATTCCTGCACGCCCTGCACGAAACCGGCTGCGCCAGTGCACGCACGGGCTGGGAGCCGCACTATTTGACGCTGGAACGCGGCGGACGCCTGTGTGCCGCCGTGCCGCTGTACCGCAAGCACCATTCCTATGGCGAGTACGTCTTCGACTGGGCGTGGGCCGAAGCACACCAGCGACACGGACTCGAGTACTACCCGAAGTGGCTCTCGGCCGTGCCCTTCACTCCGGTTCCCGGTCCACGACTGATCGCCATCGACGCCGAAGCGCGGGACCAGGCCGCGCGGGCACTGATGCGGCTCGCACAGGATTCGGGACTGTCGTCGCTGCACGTGCTGTTCCCCGGCGAAGAGGAGGCGCGTTGCCTGACGGACCTGGGCGCGCTGTCGAGGCAGACCGTCCAGTTTCACTGGTTCAATCGCGAATACTCCACGTTTGATGACTTCCTTGACCAGCTCGCCCAGCCCAAGCGCAAGAAGGTCCGCGCCGAACGCCGCAAGGTCGCGAGCGAACGCGTGAGTGTGCGCCGCCTGGTCGGCGCCGAAATCACCGATGCCGACTGGTCGCTCTTCGCGCGCTGCTATCGGAACACCTATGCGGCGCATCACTCGACGCCTTACCTGAACCCCCGCTTCTTCAGCCGGCTCGCGACCACGATGCCTGACAAGCTGCTGTTGGTCATCGCTTCACGCGGGGGCGACGACATCGCAGCCGCACTCGCGCTGTTCGACACGACTCGGTTGTACGGGCGCTACTGGGGTGCTCTGGCCCCGGTGCCATGCCTGCACTTCGAGCTCAGCTACTACCAGCTGATCGAGTTCGCGATCGAGCGTCGGCTGCAGGTCATCGAAGGGGGAGCACAGGGAGAGCACAAGCTGGCGCGCGGTTTCGAACCCGTGAAGACCGTGTCGTGTCACTGGCTCCGGCATCCCGCCTTTGCGCAGGCCGTCGAGCGCTATCTCGAGCGCGAAAGCGGAGGCATCGAAGCGTATGTCGATGAACTGAACGAGCGTTCCGCCTTTCGCGCGCCTGTGGGGCCAGGATGACACCCCTGCACCTTGCTGCGGCCCTCCTCGTGGTCACGATATGGGGCGACGCGCTGCGCGCACGCCCCTGCGGGGAGTCCGGGCAAATCCCCTCAGTCGTGCGCGGGGCGTCGCTGCGATGACACCTTTGCACTTCGCCGCGGCCCTGCTGATGGTCACGATCTGGGGATTTAACTTCGTCGTGATCCGCTGGGGCCTGAATGACATCCCACCGCTGTTGCTGACGCTGTTGCGTTTCGTGCTTGCGGCGTTCCCGGCGATGCTGTTCGTGGCGCGACCGAAGGCGCCGTGGCGCTTGATCGCGGGATACGGGCTGTTCGCTTTCACTCTGCAGTTCAGTTTTCTGTTTGCCGGCATGGCGGCCGGGATGCCGACCGGACTCTCTTCTCTGGTGATCCAGGTTCAAGCGTTTTTCACGATCGGACTGGTGGCGCTGCTGATGCACGAACGGCCACGGCCGCCGCAATTGGCAGGAGCCCTGGTGGCCGGCGCCGGCCTTGTGCTGGTGGCGCTTCACCTGCCATCGGGCACCGCGCTGGGATTCGCTCTGGTCGTTGCGGCAGCGCTTTCCTGGGCCATCGCAAACATCATCGTCAAGCGCGTACCGGGTGATGCGCCGTTGTCGGTTGTCGTCTGGGGCAGTGCGGCTGCCGTGATCCCGCTGGCCATCGCAGTGTTTGCGACAGAAGGCTTCGCTCGCAGCGCCCAGGTTGTCGGCAGCATGTCCGCCGCCAACTGGCTCGGCATCGCGTTTCAGGCCTGGCCGACGACGCTCGTGGCGTTCGGCATCTGGGCCTGGCTGCTGCGCCAGCATCCGGCCGCGCTGGTCGCGCCGTTTACGCTGCTGGTGCCGGTGGTCGGTATGACATGCGCTGTCTGGCTGCTCGACGAGCCGGTGACGTGGTGGAAACTCGCAGGCGCCGCGCTGGTGCTGTCCGGGCTTGGCCTGAACGTACTGGCGACCCGGCGCCGCTGACGCTAACGACGCCCGCCGTTGTCGCGTGACCCCGCCTCGGCTAGCTTCGACCCGACCAGCTGGGCCACAACGACCGCGATGTAGAACAGGCCGAACACGCCTTGCAGGACCGCGGCACTGCGCGCTGCCGGAGCGACCGGGGTGATATCGCCATAGCCGATCGTCGTCAAGGTCGACAGGCTGAAGTAGGTGAACAGCGACTCCCTTTCATACCAGTTCGCAAGTAGCGAGCGTATCGGATCGATGATCTGGAATGCCCCCGGGGAATTGAGTTCGATCGCGGAGTACAGATTGGCCCACGCAATGGCCGCCAGCAGGTAGCCGCAGATCGTTCCGAGTATGTCGTCGATGCTGACCGCGCGTCGCTCGAAAAGGTGGCGCAGGATCACACCTACGGCCAAACCCAGGAACAGCACGGCACCGACGTGGATCACCATTTCCAGTGCGTGGCGCGGGATGTCAGGTAGCAGCCTAAGCATCCACAGCGCACCGATCACCGCCAGTCCCGCCAGCAGCGAGACGGTGCGATACGTGCGTCGATCGAACACGATCAGGAAGACAAGTATCAGCGCCACCGACAGCGCCGACTCGCGTACATAGGCATTCGGCACACGGCCCATCTGCAGCACCAGCGCCGCGATCAGAGCCACGACGAGTATCAGGTAGCGATGTCGCTTGAGCAGTGTCTGATCCATCCCTCGCCTTGCTTGGCCGCAGTGCCTCGCAGCACTAGAACGCAGGCTGGGGTGAGGCCGCCTTGTAGGCCGCCACAGCGTCGATGATGTCCTTGCGCGCGGAATCAGGCCCTTCCCAGCCGAGCACCTTGACCCATTTGCCCTGCTCGAGGTCCTTGTAGTGCTCGAAGAAGTGCTGGATCTGCGCCAGCCGCTCCGGCGCAATGTCGGACCACTTCTGCCAGTGCTTGTACCAGGGCAGGACCTTGTCGATCGGCACGGCCAGCAGCTTGGAGTCGCCGCCTGCCTCGTCTTCCATCTTCAGCACGCCCAGCGGCCGGCAGCGCACGACGACACCCGGCTGCAGTGGGAATGGCGTGATCACCAGCACATCGAGCGGATCACCATCGTCGGCGAGGGACTTGGGCACATAGCCATAGTTGCACGGGTAGTGCATCGCCGTGCCGATGAAGCGATCGACGAACACCGCCCCGGTTTCCTTGTCCACTTCGTACTTGATCGGATCCGCGTGCGCGGGGATCTCGATGATGACGTTGAACTCGTCAGGAACGTTGCGACCCGCAGGAACTCGATCGAGGCTCATGGATGCTTCCGTGATGGACCGGCCTGATTCTACAAAGCAACGACCCGCGCCGCGCGGTCGATTGAGGATGA
This sequence comes from uncultured beta proteobacterium, assembly GCA_963754065.1. Classification (GTDB taxonomy): domain Bacteria; phylum Pseudomonadota; class Gammaproteobacteria; order Burkholderiales; family Burkholderiaceae_F; genus JALORV01. The sequence continues at coordinate 23,393 of CAVWFH010000018.1, forward strand.
CGGGCGTTTTGCTGAATAATCGTCCGCTAGAAGCTTCGACTGTGTACGAAGTTGGGTCACAAGGGGGCATGATGGACGGCAGCTGGACAGCCGCGGCAGGTTCGCACCACTTCATCGGCAACCGGTGGGTCGCATCGTCGACCGGACAGACAATCGATGTCGTCGATCCATCCGACGGCCACCCTTTCGCAAAGATCGCGCGCGGCACGGCCGCGGACATCGATCGGGCCCAACTCAGTGCGCGCCAGGCGGTCGGCGAGTCGTTCGATGGTGACTGGGGCCGGATGACGGCGACCGAGCGCGGCCGCCTGCTGATGAAGCTGTCGCTTGCGGTGCTGGAACATCACGAGGAACTGGCGCGGCTGGAATCGCGCACCACCGGCAAGCCTCTGAAGCAGGGCCGCGGCGACGCGACCGCGCTGGCGCGCTACTTCGAGTACTACGCCGGCGCCGCCGACAAGCTGCACGGCGAGACGATCCCTTACCAGTCCGGCATGACGGTGCTGACAATCCGCGAGCCGCACGGCGTCACCGGGCACATCATTCCCTGGAATTATCCGATGCAGATCTTCGGTCGCAGCGTCGGTGCGGCGCTCGCAGCCGGCAATGCCTGCGTGATCAAGCCGGCGGAAGATGCCTGTTTGTCGCTGCTGCGCGTCGCGGAACTGGCAGCCGAGGTCGGGTTTCCTGAAGGCGCACTGAACATCGTCACCGGCTACGGCGCCGAGGCCGGAGCCGCGCTGGCGGCGCACAGCGCGATCGATCACATTTCATTTACCGGATCTCCGGTCACGGGCTCAGCGGTGGCGCAGGCCGCCGCACGACACCACTGCCCCGTAACGCTCGAACTCGGTGGCAAGTCGCCGCAGATCGTCTTCGCGGATGCGAATCTCGACGATGTCCTGCCGGTCGTCATCAACGCGATCGTGCAGAACTGCGGGCAAACCTGTTCGGCGGGAAGTCGATTGCTGGTCGAGCGCGCCGTCTACGAGGAACTGGTCGCGCGCGCCGGCGAGGCGATCACGCGACTGCGCGTCGGTCCGGCACTGGCCGACCTCGACGCCGGGCCGCTGATCCGGCAAAGTCAGCTGCAAAAGGTCTGGGACTTCCTCAGTCTCGCCGAACACGATGGCATTCCGCTGGCAGCGCATGGCTCGGTCGTCGATGATGCGCCGCAGTCCGGCTTCTACCAGGCGCCCACCCTGCTGCGCGACGTGCCGCCGATGCATCGACTCGCGCAGGAGGAGATCTTCGGACCGGTGCTGGCCGCCATGCCCTTCGACTCCGAGGACGAGGCGGTGCGGCTTGCCAACGGGACACCGTTCGGACTCGTGGCCGGCGTCTGGACGCGCGATGGTGCACGCCAGATGCGCATCGCACGCAAGTTGCGCTGCGGCCAGGTCTTCATCAACAACTACGGCGCCGGTGGCGGCGTCGAACTGCCGTTCGGCGGCGTCAAGGCTAGCGGCTACGGACGCGAGAAGGGCTTCGAGGCCCTGCTCGGCTTCACGACACTCAAGACGATCGCGATCAAGCATGGCTGAGGCGCTGAACGGGAACCACGAATCGCATGCACTGCATCGCGCTCTGGGCTTTACCGAAACAGAGCGCGTTGCTCTTCTTCAGGAGGAAACTGACGTGAGCGGACGTCTGGCGGGAAAGGTGGCGATCGTCACCGGAGCGGCGTCGGGTTTCGGCGCAGGCATTGCACTACGCTTTGCACAGGAGGGCTGCGCGGTCATCGTGGCCGACATCAGCGACGCGGCGGGCCAGCGCGTTGTCGATGACATCACCGCTGCCGGTGGTCGATCCCGATACGCACACGGCGACGTGTCGCGCTCGAATGACGTCAAGGCGCTGCTCGAGGCCGCGCTGTCGTCCTTCGGCCAGCTCGACATCGTCGTCAACAACGCCGGCACCACGCATCGAAACCAACCCCTGCTCGGCGTCAGCGAAGCCGAGTTCGACCGCGTCTTTGCCGTCAACGTGAAGTCGATCTACTGGACCGCGATGCACATGGTTCCGTACTTCAGGACGCGCGGCGGCGGCTGCTTCGTCAATATCGCCTCGACCGCGGGCGTGCGTCCGCGCCCAGGGCTTACCTGGTACAACGGCAGCAAGGGGGCGGTCATCACGACAAGCAAGTCGATGGCCGCCGAGCTCGGGCCGGACAACATCCGCGTCAACTGCGTCAACCCAGTGATCGGCGCGACCGGTCTGGTCGAAGAGTTCATGGGCATGCCTGATACGCCGGAGAATCGCAAGAAATTCCTGGCGACGATACCGCTCGGCCGTTACTCGACCCCGGACGATGTTGCCGGCGCGTGCCTCTATTTGGCCTCGGATGAAGCTCGCTTCATCACGGGAACGTGCCTCGAGGTCGACGGTGGCCGCTGCGTTTAGCGTTGCGTCTGTCTTTGTGTTTAGCGCCGTTTCAGCAGCAGGCTGAACGAACGCACGACACCGGCACTCGACTCACGCACCCGCAGGCGCAGGCCGCCGAGCGTGATGGTGTCTCCGCTTGCCGCGCGTCCCCGAAGCAGCCGTGCGGCGTAGATACCGAGCGTCGTTTCGCGCTGCAGGCCGTGCGGAACCTCGGCACCGTAGTAGTCCTGCAGGTCACCCAGCGTGGCCGAGGCCGCCAGCGTCAGCTCACCGTCCACCGCGGCGGGCGCAAAGATCTCCTCCAGCGCGCCGACCTGCTCCGCCGGCGCTACCACGGCCACGAGATCGCCACTGCGCAGCTCGGTGGGCTCGACGATGCGGCCGGCACGTTCGAGTTCGATCAGGCGCGCGCCCTCCGGCCAGTCGAGATCGTCGAGCGCACGCCGCGTCGCGGGCGCTCCTTCGGCGACGACAAACTGCACCACCTCGCGCACATGGGCGCCGCCATCGAGTGGCGCAGTCGCCAGCGCAGCGCGCGGACGTCCCGCGCGCACTCGCGCCAACCGTGCCGCGACCGGCAGCGACCCGCCCTGCAGCAGCAACGACAACAGGACGATGAAAAATGCGATGTGGAACAGCAGCTGCGCCTGCGGTATCCCGGCCACCAGAGGGAACAGTCCGAGCACGATCGGGACGGCACCGCGCATGCCGATCCAGCCGATGAACGCGATCTCCCGCGCCGGATACCTGAACGGCAGCAGGCAGACTGCAACTGCGAGCGGTCGCGCTATGAAGAGCAGCACGGCTGCGACCAGCAGGGCCGGACCCGCGACGTCGAGCAGGCCGCGCGCATCGGTGATGATGCCGAGCACGAGAAACATGCCAGCCTGGGCCAGCCAGGCAAATCCGTCACTGACACGCAGCACATCCTCGCCGACATGAGCGCGGCGGTGTGCTATCAGCATGCCGGCCAGGTAGATCGCGAGGAATCCGCTGCCGCCCAGCAGATTGGTCAGGGCAAACGTGGCCAGTCCGCCGGACTGGATCAGCAGCGCATACAGGCCCTCTTCGAGGCGCACGCGAGCGACGGCCAATGAGAGCAGATAACCCAGCACGACACCCACCAGCACGCCGACGCCAAGTTGTTGCAGGAACATCGGCAACAGATCCGCGATCGACTGCGCGGGCGACCGTATGAGTTCGATGACGCCCAGGGTCAGGAACACCGCCATCGGATCGTTGATGCCGGATTCGACCTCGAGTGTCGATTCGACACGTTCGTTGAGGCGCAATCCGCTGTTGCCCAGCAGTGCAAACGTCGCTGCCGCGTCGGTCGAGCCGACAATCGAACCCAGCAGCAGTCCGTAGCGCCAGTCGAGGTCCAGCAGCCAGGCGCCCGCCACGCCGACGAGCGCCGCGGTCAGGATCACACCCAGGGTTGCCAGCGTCAGCGATGGGGCCGCGACCATGCGGAAGGTCGCCAGCCGCGTCCGCAGGCCGCCATCGAGCAGGATCACCGCCAGCGCTAGATTACCGACCAGCACGGCTGTTTCCAGTTCGATGTGAACCCATCGCACCTGCGGCAGCTCGGTAGCGAAGAGGCCCACTGCGAGGAAAACGAGCAGCGATGGCACGCCGATCTTCTGCGAAGCGGCGGACAGCGCAATCGCCACGAAACAGAGCAGACCGGCGATCAGAAGGGTCTGGTTGAGCACGTCCATGCCGCGATTTGATCACGACCCGGGCATCGGCCCACGGTACGGTGCGCGGTGTCTCAATCGGCGCGTCATGCGCGCCGGCCTTTGACGACAAACCCGCGAACGTTCAGACCGTGTGTTCGCGCAGGACGTGACGCGCGCCGTCCGCGCCGGTCGACGCGGGCTGCACGAAACCCAGGGCCGCCTCGCGATAGTGCCGTGCGGCCTCGGCGTCGTCGCCGACAGCTTCCGCCAGGCGCGCGAGCGCTACGAGTGTCGCGGGATGCTTGCTGATCTGCAGGCTTTCGTTGAGGTAGCTGCCGGACTTGCCCCACAATTGCTCGCGCAGGCAGAGCACGCCGGCGGTGCGCAGCAATACCGCGCGGATCGAGTCCTCGCGCGGTGAATCGGCGAGCCAGCGCTCGACGCGTTCCAACTGGTCCCGCGCCGGGAACGACTGTGCCCGCGCGTACTCGTCGAGCAGCCGTTCGCAGGTTTCGTCCCATTCGGAGCGCGGCAGCCTCAGCGCCTGTTCGATCGCCTCGGCCGCGCGGCCGCCGCGTCCGGCCACGTTGAGCAGTCGCGCTGCCTCCAGAGCCACCTCGGGCAGCACCCGATCGGCGGCCGGGATCGCCTTCCAGGCCTCTTCGAGCGAGGCCGGGTCGTAGCGTTGAGCGAGCAGCAGCTCGCCATAGGCTGCAAATTTCAGTTTGCGCGCGAGCACTGGATGCAGCGCATTGCGTTTCTCGAGTGCGCGCATCGCCTTGAGTGCTTCATCCCAGCGGCCGGACTGAAGATTCGCATTCAGCGCAATGCGCATCGCATGGATATGGCGCGCACCTGCGCCCTGGAGCCGATCGATCGCACCGAGCGCCGCATCGTTTTCGCGCTGCTCGGTCCACATTTCCGCACTGGCGACGAGGCGTGCCGTGTCGACGTCGCGGCTGTCCTCGGCGCTCGTGAGCCAGTCATCGCGGCGGCCGTATTCCTGCATACGGTGTGCTGCTCGGGCCCCGATCAGCGCGGCCACGCCCGCTGTCGCGGAGGAAGACTGCGCCGCACGTGCCGCCTTCTCGGCTCGGGCAAAGCGTCCTTCCAACAGGCTACGCACCGCCTCCACGAGGGCCTGCTGACCGCCGACCTCCTCGCGGCGCGCGCGATACAGTCGAACCTGCTCGGGAAAATCGATCATCCGCTGCAACGCGCGCCCGCCCCAGTAGGCCATCAGCAGTATCGCGGCCAGCAGCAGCAGGAACAGGTTCAGCGAAACATCGAGGCGGTAGGGCGGCACGAGGAAGGCCACGTTGCCGGCGTTCACCTGCAGGACCATCGCCACCGCAGCCGCCAGCAGCGAAAGAACGAGCGCCCAGGTGAGCCAGCGCATCAACGCCCCGGTGTCGTGCGCGCCGCGCGAACGGCGGCCAGGCTGTCATTGATCTGCGGTACATCCACCGACAATGCCGTTGTACCCAGTTGCTTGAGCAATCCGAGCGCGGCGGCCGCATTCGGCTGGCGCGTATCGACATAGCGGGTCATCAGCGCCTGTGTCTCGGCGAGATCCGCGCGGAACAACCTGTCATTGCGTCCGAGCAGCGCCTGGCGGGCATTGAGCAATCGCAGCTTGATCTGCAACCGCACCAGCTGCTGCTGCTGCGGTTGCAACAGCAGCGAATCCGGTGCTTCGACCTGACGCAGGCGAACCAGGTCGCGGTACTCGCCGAGTTCGGACTGCAAACGTTCGAACCAGCGTTCCCACCAACGCGAACCCGGCGAAGGTGCCTGCAGCTCCACTGCCTTGCCGGGAGGCGTCACCTGGGGTGCCGGACGCGGGTCGGATATCAGCGGCCAGAGTTCGGCACCTGCCGCCAGCTGGTCGAGCTTCAATGCCATGCCGGTGACGTCCACTGACGGGGCCACTTTCAGACGCTCGATATCGCGCGCGATGACACGCCGCAGCGGCAGAAAGCGCGCGCTGTCCGCGCGCGCGAGCCGGGCATCCGCGGTCTGCAGCGCCGCCAGCGCGGTGCTCACGTTGCCGCTGATCGCCAGTTCCTGCCCTGCCACCGCAACCAGACGTTCGACCTCGACCAGGACTGCTTCATCGCGCCCGCGCGAGAGGTCGGCGTAAAGCTGCTCGAGCGACTCGCGCTGCCCCTGCTCTTCGGCCAGGCGTGCCTCGAGCAACGCGGCCCGCTCACGGGTGGAGCGTGCCTCGGCATCGGCGCGATTCGCAATGTCGACAGCTCGGGTCGTGGCCTGCTCCAGATCGGTCAGGCGGCGCGCGGACTCCTTGCGCAGGCTGGCGAGCTGTACGTGGGCATACAGCGCCGCCAGCAGGGCAATGACGACCACGACGACGGTGATCCATGCGGAAGCGGACCCGCGTGTCGATGGAGCAACAGCGGCAGGCGCAAGGCCCACCGCAACCGCCGGTTCCGGCATGGTGGGCGGCGATGCAGATTCGCTGGGCAGCGGCTGGTTCGTCAAGGCAGCGATCGTAGGGACGCGATCGGCAGACCGCGTGGACTGCGGCGCAAGCCGCCGCGCGAGCCTCCGCGAAGCGCGAGAGCTAGAGCGATTCTAGCCTTGCGATCAGCGCGTCGTCGTCGGGGGCCGACAATTCAACTTGCGTGTAGCCCGCACCCAACAGACGTTCGCGAATGCGTTCGTGCGTGGCGATCGCCGTACCCTGCCGCAACCACCCTCGTGCACCGGCGATGTCGGCCACCTGCCGGTCGAGCGCTTCGACGGCCTCGGTGCTGGAAAAGACGACGATCGCTGGCACGGACGACGCCATCGCCTGCTGCAACTCACGCTGCACCGCTAGATCGGTCGCGGGATCCGTGCGCGTGTACACCGCCAGCACCTCGACCGCGGCGCCGGCGGCGCGAAAGCGCTCGGCCAGCCATTCGCGGCCGTGCTGCGCCCGCAGGATCAGCACGCGACGCGCGAAGCAGCCACGCCGCTCCCATTCGGCCCAGAACGCCTCGGATCCGGCCGCGCCATCCGTCGCAGGCACGATGACGAGCGTGCCGGCTGGTGGCTTCAGGTCCTCCACAACCGCGACGCCGGTCGCGGCACCGACTGCCCCGATTTGGGTGGTGCTCGGCCAGGGCCGGGCGAGCAACACGGCTGCGGCGCGCACGGCCGCCGGGCTGACAAACAGGGCAAGGTCGAAGTCGGCCAGGCGGTCCAGCATGCGTCGCGCATGGGCCGGATCAGGCGCCGGACCGATTTCAAAGACGGGCCACCCGAGTGCGTCTCTGCCGGCTGTGCGCAGGCGCTCGAGCAGACGCGCACCGGCCTCGGCCGGGCGCGTGACGATGACTAGCTGCTTCACGGCCCGAATCTGGATCAGGACTCAGGCCAGACCCAGCAAGCGCAGTGCACCGCGCTCCTTCAGGTGCGCAACGGCCTCGGCCGCCAGAGCGTCGGCGTCCGCCAACTCACCGGAAAACTCAGTTTCGACGTACTCACCGGTCGCCGCATTGCCGACCAGCGCGCGCAGCCGGAGCCGATTTCCTTCGACTTCCGCATAGGCCGCGAGCGGTACCTGGCAGCTGCCGCCGAGCCCGCGCGAGACTCCGCGCTCGGCCGCCGTGGCTGCGCGCGTCGCGGCGTCGTTGAGGGGAAGCAGCAGTTCCGCCGTCGCCCGGTCGTCGCTGAGGACTTCGATGCCCAGCGCACCTTGTCCCGGCGCCGGCAGTGACACCGCCGTCGGTATGACCTGGCGTATGCGGGCCGCCATGCCAAGGCGCTTCAGCCCTGCAGCCGCCATCACGAGCGCATCGAAGTCGCCGCGGTCGAGTTTGGCCAGTCGCGTGTTGACGTTGCCGCGTATCGCCTCGACCCGCAGCCGGGGAAAGCGTGCGCGCAGCATCAGTTCGCGGCGCAGGCTCGAGGTGCCGACACGTGCACCTGGCGGAAGCTCATCGAGCGTCGCGTAGCGGTTCGAGACGAGGCAATCGCGCGGGTCCTCGCGCTTCATCACGGCGGCCAGCGCGAACTCGGGCGCGAGTTCCATCGGCACGTCCTTCAATGAATGCACGGCCAGATGAGCACGCCGCTCCAGCAGGGCAACCTCGAGTTCCTTGACGAACAATCCCTTGCCGCCGACCTTGGACAGCGTCCGGTCGAGGATCTGGTCGCCCCGGGTCGTCATGCCGAGCAGTTCGACGTGTGTGCCCGGGTTGCGGCTCGCCAGCAGATCGCGCACGTGCTCGGCCTGCCACAGTGCCAACGGACTTTCGCGCGTGGCGATGACGACGTGCGCCTGAGCATTCATCGGCGCGCTTCTCTCACTGCTTCTCTCACTGCGGAACCCACGTAAAAAGGCGCGGCGAGTCTAGCATCGGCTCCTCTCGCTTCATGCATCATGTACGTGTATGGAAAGTCGCTGATGACAACCGGGATCGACCAGGCACTGCGCAAGGACATCCGACTGCTGGGCCAGTTGCTTGGCGACGTGCTGCGTGCCCACGAGGGCGATGCGATGTACGCGGCGGTCGAGGAAATACGTCAGACCGCGCTGCGATTCCGCCGCGACGAGGAGCCGGCGGCGGCCCGCCGTCTCGATACGCTGCTGCGCCGGCTCTCGCGCGACGACACGATCGACGTCGTCCGCGCGTTCAGTTACTTCTCTCACCTCGCCAACATCGCCGAGGACCGTCATCTCGTGCGTCGCCAGCAAGCCAATGTATCGATGCGGCCCGGTTCGCTGGCGCACGCGATGGCGGCGTTGCACGCACGCGGCGTCGGTCCCCGACGGCTGTCGTCCCTGCTCTCCGACGCCTGCCTGATGCCGGTGTTGACCGCGCACCCGACCGAGGTGCGGCGCAAGAGCATCCTCGATGCCGAACGATCGATTGCCGCACTGATAGAAGCGCGTGACGCCGTACCCGATGATCGCCACGCGGCGATCGATGAGGAGCTTCTGGCAGGCATTTCGACGCTCTGGCAGACGCGAATGCTGCGGCCCGAGAAGCTCAGCGTCTATGACGAGATCGACAACGCGCTCGCGTACTGGCGCACCACGTTCCTGCGCGAGATCCCGGCGCTGTATGCCGACCTGGAACGTGCGGCGCACCTGACCGAGCCGATCCCGCCGTTCCTTGCGCTTGGCAGCTGGATCGGCGGCGATCGCGATGGGCACCCGCATGTGACCGCCGACACGATGCGCGCCGCCGTAAGGGCGCAGGCGGAGACGGTGTTCGACCACTACGCCTCGGCAGTGCATGCGCTCGGTGCCGACCTGTCGATGTCGCAGTTGCTGACGCCCGTGAGTCCATCGCTCGCTGAGCTTGCGCAAGCCAGCCCGGATCCATCGCGCCAGCGCACTGACGAACCGTATCGCCGCGCGTTGACCGGCGTCTATGCGCGCCTGCTGGCGACCGCCGCTCACCTGGGACTCGACCTGCACGCGCGGCCGGCGGTCGCGGCCGCACAACCGTACGTGGCGGCCGACGAGTTCCGCGGCAACCTCGCCATCGTGGCCGACTCACTGTCCCGCCACGGCAGCGAACGCATCGCGCGCCTGCGCGTTGTTCCGCTGTTGCGAACCATCGAAGTCTTCGGCTTTCACGGCGCCACGCTCGATCTGCGCCAGAGTTCCGATGTGATCGAATCCGTGGTGGCCGAACTGCTGACCGCGGCCGAGGTCTGCTCCGACTATCGAAAATTGGGCGAGAGCGAACGCATCCGGCTGCTGTCACGCGAGCTCGCCCACGCGCGGCCGCTGGTCTCGACACACCTCGACTACAGCGACCGGACCCGGGCCGAACTGGCCGTGTTCGATGCCGCACGGTCACTGCGTGCGTCGTTCGGTCCGCGCGCCATCGAGCGCCATATCGTCTCGCACACCGAGACCCTGTCCGATCTGCTCGAAGTCGCACTGCTGCAGAAGGAAAGCGGCTTGCTCGGCGGCGTCGAGCAGCGCTACTGCCGGTTGATGGTGGTGCCGCTCTTCGAAACGATCGATGACCTCGACCGCGCGCCGGCGATCATGCGCGAACTGTGGGCACATCCGGGCCTGCGCAGCCTGCTGCTTGCACCGGCCGCACGCGAGCCGCTGCAGGAAGTGATGCTGGGCTATTCGGACAGCAACAAGGACGGCGGTTTCCTGATGTCGACCTGGCAGCTGTATCGCACGACGCAGCGCCTGACGCAGGTCGCCGACGAGCAGCGCGTGCGCCTTCGCCTCTTTCATGGCCGCGGCGGAACGGTCGGTCGCGGCGGCGGACCGAGTTACGAGGCGATCCTGGCGCAGCCTCCCGGCAGCGTGCGCGGCCAGTTGCGACTGACGGAACAGGGCGAAGTCATACAGGCTCGCTACGCCGATGCGCGCCTCGGTCGTAGCCATCTGGAAACGCTGGTCGCGGCGCTGCTCGAAGCGAGCCTCGCGTCGCCCGCACTCAACAACGACCAGGAGCGTGCGTTCGAAGCGGCGATGGAGGACATCGCATGCCATTCGCACCGCGCCTATCGCGCGCTCGTCTACGAGACCGAAGGCTTCGCCGAGTACTTCTTCAGTGCCACGCCGATCGCCGAGATCATGGAGCTCAACATCGGCAGCCGGCCGGCCGCGCGCCGTTTCACCGGTCGCATCGAGGACCTGCGCGCCATTCCGTGGGTGTTCTCATGGGCGCAGTGCCGCATCCTGCTGCCGGGCTGGTACGGATTCGGCAGCGGGGTCGCCGCCTGGCTGGCCGACGGCGATGGCCGGACACGGCGGCAACGCGTGGCGCTGCTGGCGAAAATGGCGCGCGAGTGGCCATTTTTCCGAACGCTGCTGTCCAACATGGAAATGGTGCTCGCGAAGGCCGACCTCGCGATCGGCGGCCGCTACGCGCAACTCGCCCATCATCGGCGGCGCGGCGCCACGATCCTCGCCGCCATCCGCAGCGAGTGGAAACTCAGCACGAAGCATCTGCTCGCGATCACCGGTCAGAAGCACCTGCTGGAAAACAGCCCCGACCTGCAGCAGGCCCTCAGGCACCGCCTGCCGTACATCGATCCGCTCAACCACCTGCAGGTCGAATTGATCAAGCGCTACCGGGCCGGTGTGACCGATGAGCGCATCAAGCGCGGCATTCACCTGACTATCAACGGCATTTCGGCGGGACTGCGAAATACGGGATAGCGGCGTCGCTCGTGTACGCGACCCTGCGGGTCGCACGTGCACTCGCTCCGGTCACGCGCACTACGTGCGCGCACAACATTGGTCAGTCGGCTGCGCTCCGGAGCGGCCGCGCGCTCCGCCGACCATCAACTGCACGGCACCCACCCTGACCCTCCCGCCAAGCGGGAGGAGACGAGTGCACTCCTCCCTGCGACCCTCCTCGCCCGGCGACGGAGGGAAGCGGCAATTCGGCGCCCTACGAGGTGCGTCGCGGGGAGGAGTGCGTGGGCGTTGCCACTTCGGCGGAGCGCGCGGCCGCTCCGGAGCGCAGCCGACTGACCAGTCTTGAGCGGTTCTCGCGAACGCGAGAACCGTAACCGCCGCGAGCTGCACGTGCGATCGGCGTAGCCGATCGCGTACAGCGAGCGACGCTTAGCTCTTTGCCGCCGCCTTCACCGTCGGCCATTGCCGGCGGCTGATCGGCAGGCGCTCGGGAACGTCCTTCAGCAGGACTTCCCAGTGGCCTTCGGACGACTCACCGTCCTCGTCGATGCTGCCGCGCACGCGCTGGAAACCGAGGATGGCCTTGCGCGCCACCAGTGCATTGCGGTGGATGCGGACGAAGCGCTCGCCGAACTCGGTTTCGAGCGAGGTCAGCGATTCCTCGGTCAGGTGTTCGCGCGCGACCGTACGGATCGTCACGTACTTCAGTTCGGCGCGCAGATAGACGATGTCCTCGACCGGCACGAGGATCATGCGGCCGCGCTCGGACACGGTCACGTGCGAGCGGATCGAGCCGATGGTCTTGGCGAGATCCTCGATGCGCGGCTCGTGCGTGCGAAATCTTTCGGCGCGGGCCAGTGCAGCGACCAGGCGCTCGGCTCGAACGGGCTTCATCAGGTAATCGAGCGCCCGCACCTCGAACGCTTCGAGTGCGTGCTCGTCGTAGGCGGTGACGAAGATCACCGCCGGCGGATTGGTTCGTTGCGCCAGATGGCGCGCGACTTCGATGCCATTCATGTCCGGCATGTGCACGTCGAGCAGAACGACATCCGGATTGAGGCGGTCGACTTCTTCCAGCCCGCGGATACCGCCGCCAGCCTCGCCGACTAGCTGGAGAGACACCTGCTCCGAACAGTCGCGCAGGACTTGCCCCAGGCGCGCTCGCGCCGGAGGTTCGTCGTCCACGATCATCACGTTCAACATGACTGGCCCTTCAGGCGCTTTTCTCGACCGGCAAGGTCATTGTCAGCTCGAAGCGGTCGCGCCTGACCTGGGTTTCGATGCGCGCTTCGAGGTCATAAATCAAAGCCAGTCTCCCGCGGATGTTCGCCAGTCCGATCTGGTTGCCTTCGCGCTGGGGACGTTCGGGCGCGATCGGATTGCTCACATAAATTTCCAGCGTGAAACCGTGCTGCTTCACGCGGACGATGATATCGGCGCGTCCTGGCAGGGTTTCGGCCCCATAGCGGATCGCGTTTTCAATCACCGGCTGCAGTAGCAACTGTGGCACCTTTGCCCGGGGGTGGTATGCCCCGATTTGCCAGTCAACCGCCAGCCTATTTCCGAGCCGGGTCTGCTCGATTTCCACATAGTTGCGACACAGCTCGATTTCCTGTGCCAGCGGCACCAGCTTGCGGGTGTCCGCCATCACTGCGCGGAACAATTCGGCGATGCTTTCCAGCATGCGCTCGGCCTTGGCGGGCTCCGTTCGGATGACCGCCAGCACCGCGTTCAGGCTGTTGAACAGGAAGTGCGGTCGGATGCGCGACTGCAGCGCCTGGTACTTCGCCTCGGCCACGGCGGGCGAGAAGGCGCGTTCGCGCAGTTCATAGTAGTGCTGGACACCGGCACCGAGTGCCAACGCAGCCAGCGCATGCCCGAACGGCGTCCAAGGTGTGCCGGTTTCGCGGAACAGCACCGACAGCACATAGGTGACGAGCGCCGGAGTCAGCCACGCAATCGCCCGTTGTACCGAGACACCGAGGATCGGTAGTGCACGCCGCTGCGCGCACCAGAGCATCAGCGTCGTCAGTGTCGCCGGGGCGGCGATCGATGAGATGCGCAGGAACTGCCCAACGAATTCAGCCGGCCCGTCGGCGTCGGCCACGGCGGCGGTCAGCGAAAGGGCCACCACGATGCCGATGACCCGCAGCAGCACGCCCATGTTGCAGCCGTCGGGAATCAATCGGCGCGGCGTCGGGATCGCCGTTTCCGCGCGGGCCAGCGGACCCTTTAATGCAGGTGGCGACGGCTTCACAAACCTATAATCGGCGACCGCAGACAGATGCGACAGGCCTCGGTGCAAGGCACAAGGTCGCCCTCCCCGTGGCAACAGGCCACCTTCCTCTCCGGATGATTATGTCAGAGCCCCCCGCGAACTCCTCCAATCCCCTAGGCTCGAAAAGCAGCGCCTGGTCCGGCCGTTTCGAGGAACCGGTGGCGGATTTCGTGCTGCGCTACACGGCCTCGGTGGGCTTTGACCAGCGCCTGGCCATGGTCGACATCGACGGCTCGCTGGCCCACGCAGCGATGCTGGCGAAGCAGAAGATCCTCTCCGCCGACGACCTCGCCGCTATCGAGCGGGGACTGGCGCAGATCCGCGGCGAGATCGAGCGCGGCGAGTTCGCTTGGCGACTGGACCTCGAAGACGTGCACCTGAACATCGAGAAGCGACTGACCGACCTGGTCGGCGATGCCGGCAAGCGCCTGCACACCGGTCGCTCGCGCAACGACCAGGTCGCCACCGACCTGCGACTGTGGCTGCGTGGCGAGATCGACCGCATCGTTGCAATGGTGCGTGCGCTGCAACGGGTGCTCGTGGCACAGGCCGACCGTCACGCCGATACCGTCATGCCCGGCTTCACACACCTGCAGGTGGCGCAGCCGGTGACCTTCGGCCATCACCTGCTGGCCTATGTCGAAATGCTCGAGCGCGACCATGAGCGGCTGCAGGATGCTCGCCGCCGGGTCAATCGCCTGCCACTGGGGGCGGCGGCGCTGGCCGGCACGACGTTCCCGATCGATCGCGCCTTCGTCGCCGAACGGCTGGGCTTCGAGGCGATCGCGGAAAACTCGCTCGACGCCGTCAGCGACCGTGACTTCGCGATCGAGTTCAGTGCCGCCGCCGCGCTGCTGATGGTGCACGTCTCCCGGCTGGCCGAGGAACTGGTGCTGTGGATGAGCCCGCGCTACGGCTTCGTCCGCCTGCCGGATCGCTTCACGACCGGCTCGTCGATCATGCCGCAGAAGAAAAATCCGGACGTTGCGGAACTGGCGCGCGGCAAGAGCGGGCGCGTCGTCGGCCACCTGATGGCCCTGCTGGTGCTGATGAAGGGGCAGCCTCTCGCCTACAACAAGGACAACCAGGAGGACAAGGAGCCGCTGTTCGACACGGTCGATACAGTGCTGGACACCTTGCGTGCCTTCGCCGAGATGGTGCCGGGAATCGAAGTCAATGCCGCCGCGATGCGGCAAGCCGCCGCGGAAGGCTATTCGACGGCGACCGACCTGGCCGACTACCTGGTGCGCAAGGGCATGCCGTTCCGCGAGGCGCACGAAGCCGTGGCACGCGCGGTAAGACTGGCCGCCGGACGCGGTGTCGAGTTGGCGGCACTCACGGCCGCCGAGCTGAAGTCGTTCTCCGGATTGATCGACGACGACGTCCGGCACGCACTGACGCTCGACGGCTCGGTCGCGGCGCGCGACCACCCGGGCGGCACCGCGCCGGCCCAGGTGCGCCGTCAGATCGCACGTTGGAAAGAACTTCTGGGCAGTTGACCTCCCGGCGCGGACCTTCGCCTAGAATCCGCCGACACAAGGTTGGGTGCCCAGGTCTGCCGGACTCCGGCCGGTCGGGTACGGAGGAGACACGGACATGAAGCCCTGGCTGGCGCTCTCGCGCTCCATCGACTATTTCAACGGTCATCTCGGCGGCCTGCTGAAGTGGTTGATCCTGGTTGCGGTCATCATCAGCGGCGGCAACGCCATCCTGCGCAAGGTCTTCAACATCGGCTCAAACGCCTGGCTCGAGGCGCAGTGGTATCTCTTTGCCGCGGTCTTCATGCTCGGCGCCGGCTACGCCTTCCTGCGCAACGCCCATGTGCGCATCGATTTCATCTCGACCAAGCTGTCGCCGCAGACCCGCAACTGGATCGACATCGTCGGCATCGTCGTGTTCCTGGCTCCGCTTTGCCTGCTGCTGATCAACCTGTCGTGGCCGCTGTTCGTCAATGCGTGGACCACGGGCGAGATGTCGCAGAACGCCGGCGGGCTGGTGCGCTGGCCGGTCATGCTGCTGATTCCCGCCGGCATGTTCCTGCTGCTGGTGCAGGCGATCTCGGAACTGATCAAGCGGATTGCCTTTTTGCGCGGACTGATCCCTGACCCGCTCGCTCATGAGGCGCCCGGACAGAAGCACGGCGAGGAAACGGCCGAACTGCTGGAGGGCTCGAAATGAGCGCCTTCATCGCCCAGCAGTTCGTCCCGCTGCTGTTCGCGGGACTGTTCATCTTCCTGCTGACCGGCTTTCCGGTCGCCTTCTCGCTGGCGGCCTGTGGCCTGCTGTTCGGCTTCATCGGCATGGAGGCGGGAATCTTCCCGGCGACGCTTTTCCAGGCGCTGCCGCTGCGCATCTTCGGCATCATGCAGAACGACACGCTGCTGGCGATCCCATTTTTCACGCTGATGGGGATCATTCTCGAAAAGAGCGGCATGGCCGAAGACCTGCTCGAGACGATCGGCCAGGTGTTCGGCCCGGTGCGCGGCGGTCTCGCGCTGGCAGTGATCTTTGTCGGCGCCCTGCTCGCGGCGACGACCGGTGTCGTCGCCGCGGCCGTGATCTCGATGGGCCTGATCTCGCTGCCGATCATGCTGCGCTTCGGCTACAACCGCACGATCGCCACCGGCGTCATCACCGCTTCGGGCACGCTGGCGCAGGCGATCCCGCCGTCACTGGTGCTGATCGTGCTCGCCGACCAGCTGGGACGCTCGGTCGGCGACATGTACGCCGCGGCGATCGTGCCGGGCCTGCTGCTGGTCGGCCTGTACGCGACCTTCGTCCTGATCGTTGCGGTGATCAAGCCATCCTGGGTGCCGGCGCTGCCGGCCGAGGCGCGCATCTACAGGGAAGCGAACGGCTCCAGCGGCCATCGATCGTTGTTTGTCCTGCTCGCGATTTCAGCAGCCGCCGGCTTTGCCTGGGGGCAGGTGCACGAGCAGATCATCAACCCGATGATCGACCGTCAGCTGCCGGCGGCGCCGGACGAAATCCTGATCATGTCGATGACGATCGCCTCGTTCACCGCGCTCGGTCTGGCACTGGCCAATCGCCTGTTGAAGCTCGGCCAGTTGTCGAAGCTGTCGGAGCAGGTGACGTTCGTACTGATTCCGCCGCTGATCCTGATCTTCCTGGTGCTGGGCACGATCTTTCTCGGTATCGCAACGCCGACCGAGGGCGGTGCGCTCGGTGCGATCGGCGCACTCGTGATGGCCACATCACGGCGCAAGCTGAGCCTGGACCTGCTGAAGCAGGCGCTCGAGAACACGACGAAGCTGTCGTGCTTCGTGCTTTTCATCCTGATCGGTTCGACAGTGTTCAGCTTCACCTTCAATGCGGCCGAAGGTCACGTCTGGGTCGAGCATCTGTTCGCCAACATGCCCGGCGGGGCGCTCGGCTTCCTGATCGTCGTGAACATCCTGGTGTTCATCCTCGGATGCTTCATCGACTTCTTCGAGATCGCCTTCATCGTGATCCCGATGATCGCGCCGGTGGCCGAGAAGATCCTGCCGGCACTGCTGCCGGCAGGCACTTCGGCGGACGCGGTGCTGATCTGGTTCGGCGTCATCATCGCGATGAACCTGCAGACCTCGTTCCTGACGCCGCCGTTCGGCTTTGCGCTCTTCTACCTGCGCAGTGTCGCGGCCCGCAACGACTACAAGGATCGCCTGACCGGCGAGACGATTCCGGCGGTCACCACCGCGCAGATCTACAAGGGGGCAATCGCCTTCATCGTCATCCAGCTCATCATGGTGGTCGCGGTGGTGGTCTTCCCCGGGCTCGCCATCGATACGGCGACCAAGGCGGCCGTCGACCTCGACAAGATCGAGCTCAATGCGCCGCAGGGGGGCTACAGCGACGAGCCGACCGATCCGATGCAAGGCTTTCCAGACGCCCGGGAGCGCCGCACCGGCCGATGCACCCAAGGCCGCACCGGCCGAGGAAGACCCGATGGAGGCGGTCAAGCGCTCATTGCAGAACGAGGCGAAGAAGTAGCCCTCGCGCCGCTGCGCTTCAGCGGTTCCTACCGCAAAGAAAAAGGCCCGCAGTTGCGGGCCTTTTTCTCGAGCCGTCGAACAGCGGGCGACTACAGCTTCTGCGACTGCATGAAGTCGTCGAACCCGGCTTCGGCAAAGCGGAACCAGAGGTTCTCGTCGCGGCGGAAGGTGTCGTAGTCCGAATAGATCTTCTTCCAGGCAGGGTTGGAGGCACTCAGTTCGCCATAGACTTCCCAGGCAGCCTTGAACGATGCGTCCATCACGTCCTTCGGGAAGCGGTGCAGCTTGGTCCCGCCGGCCACCAGTTGCTTCAGCGCGCCCGGATTCTTGGCATCGTAGGTCGCCTGCATGATCACGTGCGCGTGCGAGGCGCATGCTTCGACGATGCCCTTGTACTCCGGCGTCAGCGCGTCCCACGCCTTGGTGTTGACGAAGAGCGTCAGTTGCGGGCCGCCTTCCCACCAGCCGGGGTAGTAGTAGTTGGGTGCGACCTTGAAGAAACCGAGCTTCAGGTCATCGTAGGGTCCGACCCATTCAGCCGCATCGATCGTGCCCTTTTCGAGCGCCGTGTAGATCTCGCCGCCCGGGATGTTCTGCGGCACGAGCCGATGCGCTCGAGCACCTTGCCGCCGAAGCCGCCGATGCGCATCTTCAGGCCCTTCATGTCCGCAAGGGACTTGATCTCCTTGCGATACCAGCCGCCCATCTGCGCGCCGGTATTGCCCATCGGGAAATTGACGATGTTGAATCCGCGGTAGAACTCGCGGAACAACTTCATGCCGTTGCCCTCGTACATCCAGGCCGTCATCTGGCGCGAGTTGAAGCCGAACGGGATCGCGCAGTCCATCGCGAAGGTCGGATCCTTGCCGAAGAAGTAATACGGCGCGGTGTGTGCGGCTTCCACGGTGCCGTTCTGCACACCATCGAGGACGCCGAAGGCCGGCATCAGTTCACCGGCGGCGTGCACGCTGACCGTGAACTTACCCCCGGTCGCTGCCGACACCTGCTTGGAGAACACCTCGGCCGCCCCGTAGATCGTGTCGAGCGACTTGGGGAAGCTCGACGCCAGGCGCCAGCGCACGGTGGCCTGGGCCTGAACGATCGCAGGCGCAGTGACTGCCGCGGCCGCTGCGGCGCCCGCAGTCGCGCGGGCCAGGAATTTACGACGTTGCATGAAAGTCTCCTAATTGAACTTGTGGAGTCACAGCGAAGTGGGGCGAGGCAAGGCCGCGGCCGCCTATCCAACGCCGGGGCATTGTATCCACTGGCGCCGGCATGGCAACGCCGTTGTTTCCCGGCAGCGTCGCGGTCTCAGGAGCCGGCGACCGTCATGCCATCGATCAGGACGGATCCGGAGATCTTGCTGCCGCGGACGACTTCGTCGGTGCCCACGGCCGCGATACCGGAGAACATCTGCTGCAGGTTCCCGGCGATCGTGATTTCTTCGACCGGATGCCGGATCTGTCCGTTCTGGACCCAGTAGCCGCTGGCGCCGCGCGAATAGTCGCCGGTGACGTAGTTCACGCCCTGCCCGATCAGTTCGGTCACGAACAGCCCGGTGCCGAGACGGCGCAGCATGACCTCGAAGTCGTCCTCGTCGTCCGTGTTGCTGGAGCGCAACGTCAGGTTGTAGGAGCCTCCGGCATTGCCGGTCGACTTCATGCCCAGCTTGCGCGCCGAATACGTCGACAGGAAGTAACCCTCGAGGCGACCTTTGCTGACCACCTTTCGGGTCATTCCGCGCACGCCTTCCTCGTCGAACGGGCTCGATCCCGGCCCGCGCGGCAGATACGGATCTTCTTCTATGGTGATGTGTGGCGCGAAGACCTGCTTGCCCAGCGAGTCGACCAGGAAGGTCGACTTCCGGTACAGCGCGCCGCCACTGGCCGCCTGCACGAAATTGCCGAGCAGCCCGCACGCGAGCGGAGCCTCGAACAGCACCGGGCATTGACGTGTTCCCAGCTTGCGTGCACCGAGCCGGGCCAGCGCGCGCCGCGCGGCATAGTCCCCGATCGCTTCAGGTGATGCCAGCTCGGCGTGCAGGCGCGACGAGGAAAACCAGTCGTCGCGCTGCATGCCCGCTGCGTCCCGCGCAATCGGCGACACCGAGATCGAGTGGCGCGAGTACGGGTAGCCCGCCATGAAGTCGCGCGTGTTCGCGAGCACAAAGTGACCCGATGACGTGTACACGTTGGCGCCTTCCGAGTTCACGACGCGCGGACTGACGTCGAAGGCTGCCGCCTCGCAGCGCTGCGCGAGACGGATCGCCTCTTCCGTATCGAGCAGCCACGGGTGGAACAGATCCACGTCGCGCGGTCGCCGCTCGAAGGTATCTTCATCCGGCAGTCCGGCCGCGTCGTCCTCCGCCGTGAAGCGCGCGATGTTGTGCGCCGCCTCGACCGCCTGGCGTACGGCCGTCGCCGAGAAATCCGATGTCGACGCATGTCCGCGACGCTGCCCAAGGTACACCGTCACGCCCAGGCCCTTGTCGCGCGTGTGTTCGATCGTCTCGACCTTGCGCTTGCGCACACTGACCGACAAACCGGTCGATTCGCTGGCCTCGCACGAGGCATCGGAAGCTCCGAGTGTTCGCGCGTGGCCGAGCGCATCCTGTGCCAGTTCGCGCAGCCGGTCATCGGAAATCGAAAATACGGTCATGCCGTTGCGATGCCCCCTGGATGTGCCGCGACGGCGAATGCCGCGCGGATGCTGCTCGAATCCTGCCCGAATGCTGCCGCATCCGAATCATGCAGCGTGCTCGGTATCATAAACAACGATGATCAGGGAACGTTCAGACCCTACGACGAGGCGACGCGACCGCAAGCGACGAGGCCGCGGCGCCCAGCAAGTCGCAGCGCAAGAGAGACATGCATGCATTGCAGGCGCTCGGGGCCGAGCTGGTGGAACTGCGTCGCGACCAGCTGCAGCGGATCGAGCTGCCGGACGAGCTGCGTGAGGCGGTCGAGTTCGCGCATCGCGTCACCAGCCACGAGGGCCGTCGCCGCCACATGCAGTACCTCGGGAAGCTGATGCGCCAGGTCGATGCCGACTCGATCCGCGCCGCGATCGACAACGCCACCGGCGAGTCGCGCGCGGCAGTCGCGCTGATGCATCTGGCCGAGCGCTGGCGTGACCGCCTGCTCGAGGACGACGCGGCGCTCACGGATTTCGTCGCCGCCCACCCGGCGTCGGACGTCCAGTGGCTGCGTGCGACGATACGAGCAGCGCGGCGCGAGATCTCGGCCCAGCAGGGACCGCGGCATGCGCGTGAACTGTATCGCTGGCTGCATGACCAACTCGACTCCCCAGACCACCCATGAAGGCTGAACGCCGCCATCCGGATGAGCTGATCCTCGGCCTGGTCTCGATATCCGACCGTGCCTCGCAGGGCGTGTATGCCGACCAGGGACTGCCGGCGCTGAAAGCGTGGTTCGAGCGCGCGTTGACGTCGCCATGGCAAACGCACGAACGCCTGATACCGGACGAGCGTGCCGCCATCGAGCAGGCACTGATCGAACTCGTCGACGAAGTCGGCTGCGATCTCGTACTGACCACCGGCGGCACGGGACCGGCACGTCGTGATGTCACCCCCGAGGCCACGCTTGCGATCGCCACCCGCGAGATGCCCGGTTTCGGAGAGCAGATGCGACGAATCTCACTGGAGTTCGTGCCCACCGCGATCCTGTCGCGCCAGGTCGGCGTGGTACGCGAGACGACCAGTCACGCCGCACTGATCCTCAACCTTCCGGGTCAGCCGAAAGCGATCGCCGAAACCCTCGAAGGACTCAAGGACCCCGATGGAACGCCACGCGCGCACGGCATCTTCGCCGCGGTGCCGTACTGCATCGACCTGATCGGAGGTCCTTACATCGAAACCCGGGACGAGGTCAGCAAGGCCTTTCGTCCGAAGAGCGCCATCCGCAAGGCAAACGCATGACCACGGAACTGCTGCAGGCCCTTGAGTTGCAGACGCACCCGGCGCCTACCGCGAGCGTGATCTGGCTGCACGGGCTGGGCGCCGACGGATATGACTTCGTGCCGGTCGTGCGCGAACTCGAGAACCTCGGCGTGCCGCCGGCACGCTACGTATTTCCGCACGCGCCGACGCGTCCGGTCACGATCAACGGCGGCTACGTCATGCGCGCGTGGTACGACATCCTCGGTACCGATCTCGTGCGGCGCGAGGATGAAGGCGGAATCCGCGACTCGCAGCAGCGCGTCGAAGCGCTGATGGCACGCGAGACGGCGCGCGGCACACCGCGTTCGCGCATCGTTCTTGCCGGTTTCTCGCAGGGCGGAGCAATCACGTTGCAAACCGGGCTGCGCCAGGACGAACCGCTGGCCGGCTTGCTCGCGCTATCGACTTACCTGCCGCTCGCATCGGCGTTCGACGCCGAACGTACGGCGGCGAGTCGCGGTGTTCCGATCTTCATGGCGCACGGCCGCAGTGATCCGGTCATCCCGCTGGTTCGCGCGACGACGTCGCGCGATCAGCTCAAGGCGGCCGGCTATGAGGTTGAATGGCACGAGTACGAGATGCCGCACTCCGTCTGCGAGGAGGAAATCCGGCAGATCGCCAGCTTCCTCAAGCGGGTCCTCGCCTGACGGCGCCGAACGCTCAGCGGCGGTCGACACTCCAGGCGCCCGGACCGGCAACAGCCAGCATCAGCAGGCCACCGGCGACAGCGAGGTTCTTCATGAAGATGATCTGCTGCATCATCTGCTGGTTCGCGGGCATGGCCCAATAGTTGTGGAACAGCAGCGCGGCAGCCACGGTGAATAGCGCCAGCGCCAGGGCCGCCCAGCGTGTTTTCCAGCCAACGATCAACGCCACTGCAGCGCCAATCTCCACGATGATCGCGCCGATCGCGGCGACTTGCGGCAGAGGCAGTCCAACTGAGCTGATGTAGCCGACCGTACCCGCAAAGCCGGCACCGATCTTGCCGATACCTGCGATGAGAAACATCAGCGCCAGCAGGACCCGTCCTACCAGCGCGGTCGCGTTCTGATTCATGGTCATGCAACTTCTCCAGTGAGTTGTCAGTACCCGGCCGGAGCGGGCTGGGACCGACGAAAAAAATTCTACGGAAGGTCGAACACCAGGACCTCGGCACTCTCGCCCTGCGACAGTTCGAGCCGATCGATTTCAGTGATCTTCGCGGCGTCGCCTGCAGTGAGCAACTTACCGTTTACCCGCACGCTGCCTCGTGCCACATGAACGTACGCGCGCCGCCCCTGTGCGATGTCGAGCGTCGCGGACTCGGCACCGTCGAACAGACCCGCATACACCCGCGCATCCTGGTGAATCGTCAGCGAACCTTCGGCGCCATCGGGTGATGCGACCAGTCGCAGGCGTCCACGCTTGTCGGCCACTTCGAAGCGCTTCTCTTCGTAACTCGGCGCGATCCCGGTGACGTTCGGGATGATCCAGATCTGCAGGAAGTGCGTCGTCTGCGAGTTCGAATGGTTGAACTCCGAGTGCATCACGCCACGACCGGCACTCATGCGCTGCACGTCTCCGGGACGGATCACCGAACCGTTGCCCATGCTGTCCTTGTGGGCGAGTTCGCCGTCCAGCACATAGCTGATGATCTCCATGTCTCGATGGCCATGCGTGCCGAATCCCATGCCGGGCGCGACCCGGTCTTCGTTGATGACCCGCAGCGGCCCAAAGGCGACGTGGTCCGGATCATGATATTCAGCGAATGAGAAGCTGTGGAAGGACTTGAGCCAGCCATGATCGGCGTAGCCGCGCTCGTTGCCTGCTCGTAGCGACATCATTGAATTCGCTCCTTTCATTCGAGTGGTTCCGTCACTGACCGGAAAGGCAGATCGAATTCTGATCGGATACCCGAGCAATTACATCGGGATTAGACTGACGAAGTCGTTCGAATCTGTTCAACATCATGCCCGCCTTGACCCTGGACGCACTTCAGCTGATCGATGCCATCGCGCGGCGCGGCAGCTTCGCCGGGGCGGCCGAAGAACTCGGCCGCGTCCCGTCGGCGGTCACCTACGCGGTGCGCCGGCTCGAGGGCGATCTCGACGTATTGCTGTTCGACCGGCGCGGCTATCGCGCCCGCCTGACGCCCGCTGGCGAGGAACTGTTGCGCGAGGGTCGCCACCTGCTGGCCGCCGCCGATGAACTGGCGCAGCGCGTGCGGCGTGTGGCGTCGGGCTGGGAACAGGAACTCACGCTGGCACTCGACAACCTCATTCCGTTCGCCCGGCTGATCCCGCTGCTCGATGAATTCATGCGCGTCGCGCCGACGCAGCTGAAGATCACCGACGAAGTCCTGGGCGGAACCTGGGACGCGCTGATGTCGGGCCGCGCCGACCTCGCAATCGGTGCGATCCAGGAAGGCCCGGAACCGTCGCGCCTCGGTGCCGGCTATCGGGCCGAACCGCTCGGCAGCGTGAGTTTCGTGTTTGCCGTGGCGCCAAGCCACCCACTGGCCGCGGTCGGATCTCCGCTACCCGCCGGCGAATTGCGCAAGTACCGGCAAGTTGTCGTCGCCGACACGTCTCAGCGCATGGCCCCCCGGGCAGCCGGACTGCTGGGACTGGCCGACGTGCTCACAGTACCGACTCTGGCTGCGAAGATCGCCGCGCAGAAGGCCGGGCTCGGCTGCGGGTTCCTGCCGGCGCATCTGGTGCGCGACGCACTGGCGCGCGGCGAACTGATCGTGAAGACGACGGACCAGGAGCGCGGCGACAGCACGATGCACATGGCGTGGCGCAACGACGCCCGCGGCAAGGCGGTCGCGTGGTGGCTGGAAAAGCTCAGGACGTCCGCGACACGCGCGGCACTAGTGGCGTGACGTTGGAGGGCAGGCCGGCGCCCTGCGCGAACGCGAAGCGGTTCTTGCCCTTGAGCTTGGCGTCGTACATCGCCAGATCGGCGAGCTGCAGCAGTCGCTCGAGATCCCGCCCCTGCTCGGGAGCGAGCGACACGCCGATGCTGGCCGACACGCTGAGCGGCGGTCGGCCTTGCTGCTGGGCGACCGGCTGCTCGATCGCCTGCAACAGCCGCGTGGCAATGCGTTCGACTTCAAGGACGGAGCCGACGTCAGGCACCAGCACGGCGAACTCGTCACCGCCGCGGCGCGCGACCGTGTCCTGCGGCCGCATCACGCGTGTCAGCCTCGCCGCGATCTCGCGCAGCATGTCGTCACCGACTTCGTGGCCGTAGCGGTCGTTGACTTCCTTGAACCCGTCGAGATCGATAGCCAGCACCGCGCAGCTGACCTTGCGCAGTTCCGAGGTTGCCAGTGCCGCAGCAGCGCGTTCGGCCAGCAGACGACGGTTCGGCAGTCCGGTCAGGTCGTCGTGCTGCGCTTCGTGCAGAGCGCTCGCCTCGCGGCGCTTGATCATGTCGATATCGGCAATGACCAGCACGAATTCGCCCGCGGCGATCGAACGCGCAGTGATCTGGCACCAGGCGGCGCCTTCGCCATGGCCGAGACGGGCACCGCGCTGCACTCGCAGCTCGCGCACCACGGCCTGGTCACGGCTGCGTGCCTCGTCCGACGCCTGCGTCAGTTCATCCCAGTCCTCGCGTTCGAGCAGGCATTCGCTGAGCGGTACGCGCGCGAGTTGCTCGGGCGGCAGTCCGGCCAGGCGCAGGAATGCGTCATTGCAGCGCTGCACCAGGCCCTGCTTGACGACCGCAATCGCCTGTCCGGCGGAGTCCAGCACGGTACGTTCGACCCGCAGCGCTTCGGACAAGCGCGTTTCGCGCGACTTCAGTGCGGTGAGGTCGGCGTTCATGCCGATCGCACCGGCGAAGCGGCCGCCCGGATGGCGCAGTGGCACGGCGCTGATGGACACGATGACGCGGCGTCCTTCCTGCGTGATGTGAACCGCCTCCAGGTCCCGGATCGAACGGCCCTCGCGCAGTCCCTCGAAGGCGCGCCGCACCGCCGGTTGCTCGGCATCGGTCGGCAGCAGGACCGACGCCGGCTTGCCGAGCAGTTCCCGCGTTTCATAGCCGTAGATGTCGCGCGCCGCGCGCCGGCTCGCAAAGGTCAGCGTGAAATGCTCATCGCAGGCCCAGATCAGGCTCGCTGACGCTTCCACCAGCGACTTGTACTGGCCCTTGCTGCGCTTGAGACGGTCGATCTCGAGCAACTCGAACGGCGAAGCGATCGTGTCCATCACGAGCACGGCCTGCATGCGCTTGCCTTCATACGGCACGAAGTGGCTGCGCAGGCTCAGGCGCCCGCCGGAGCGGCTGGTGCGCGCATTGCGGACGTCGAAACTCGGCTTGCCACGCAGCGCTTTCTGCAGCGCTTCCTGAACGACGGGCAAGGACTCCGGCTTGAAGGCGAACGCGGCATGCCACTCCGGACGCGTGCGCGCCTCGGCCACCATGCCCCAGCGCCGCGGGTCTGTGCCTGTCGCATGGACGACGCGCCCGGACGTATCGACGAGCCAGACGACCACCGGCAGCCGCGATAGCAGGTCCGCGACCGGCTCGGCCGGCACGCGCGGCGCCTCGGGACGCGCAGCCGCAATCGTGCCGATCACCGGCGCGAGGCTCTCCGCTCCGGTCGGCCGGACGACGCAGACGACGCGCACTTCGCGCGGCACTCCCTGCGTGTCACGCAGGGCCATGCGTTCATCGAACACCGTTCCCGAGCGCAGGAACTCGCGGTACAGCGCATGCACGCGATCGCGATCCTCGGCAGCGAGCAGGTAGGCCAGAGGAAACGCAGCCGCATCGCTCGCACGCTGACCTTCCTCCGGCGCCGGGAACTCGCGCGGCACGACCAGCACACCACGCTCGTCGCGATACCACGGCAATCCCTGCAGGCCGCCGATCCACTCGGCGAAGCGACGCGCGTCTTCCAGGAGCCGCGCAGGCCCGAACGGCTCCTGGGCTGCCTTGGTCAGCGCAATGACCATGATCGACGAGACTCGCCCCGGCTCCATGTAGCGCACGCGCCCGGACCAGAGCGCGCCGTCGAACGTCCGATCGGCGGGCCGCACATCGACCGAAGCGCTCGACTCGGAACGGTGCTTTTCGGGCTGCAGGGCCTCCGGCGGTTCGGCGATCAGGCATTCATCGAGCGTGCAGCCGAGGATCGAGCGTTCGCTGCGGCCGATGAACTCGCAGGCCGAGCGATTGACCTCGATGATGCGACCGTTGCGAGCGACGATCACCGGCGTGGGCATCGCATGGATGGCGGCCTGCCAGCCGAACTTGGTCGGATTGCTGATCAGCGTCGGTGCCACGCGGCGGTCGGCGTGGCGACCGAGGGGTTGCTGCCGACCGAGCCACCAGACCGCCAGCAACCACAGCGGGAACGCTAGGGAGAAACTGGTCAGCGTGTCGCTCGTTCGCGCCGCGATGACAGCGAGCACGCCGACCCAGGCGGCGACATAAAAGGTCCAGACGCGCGGCCAGCCGCCGAAGCTCAAGGCCGACAGCAGCACTCCACCGGCGGCCGCGAACGCGCCCGGCCCCGCAACGAACGCAACCGGCTTCGGCACCCATGCGAACAGCACGGCCCAGAGCAGCACATCGGCCACGGCGCAGGCGAGGTACTGGCGCGCGCAGCGCGCGTCGACAGGTATCGGCTGGCGCGCATCGCCATAGGTCGTGGCCAGCAGATAACGCGCTGCCGAGTTGACGGCGTACAACGCAAACCAGCCCCAGACGAGCGCCGGTGCGTCCGCTGCCATGGCGCTGGCAGCAGCGACCAGACCCACCAGCAGCAGTACCGGCAGCAGCCTGCGCTCGACCGCGAACGGCACGCGAAGGTCGAACCGTACCTCGGGCGACCGCGCTGATGTGGCGCGTCGCAACGCACTGAGTCCCCGGGTCAGTCCCTTCGTATCGATCGCGAACTCCGCAAAAGCAATGCACCCGACTGCGCGATATCACATCGCCGGGCGCTGGGGAGCCATGCTAGCGGTCACGTGAAAGGCACGGCAATTGCCGGCAGTCGGCCGGCCGAAGGTTAGTCCGAACGGACGATGAGTGCGCGGTCGCGCCGCACGGGCTCAGTTGACCCGGCTGGGCGCAACCGCAGTCTTGGCAAGTTCGCTGGCAAGTTGGTAGCGGTTCTTGCCACCCGCCTTGGCGGCGTACATCGCGCCATCGGCTGCAGCCAGCAGCGTGTCGAAGTCGTGCCCGTCACCGGGAAACATGGCCACACCGACACTCGCATGCAGCCGCAGGGAGCGTCCATGGTTCTCGACGTTCTCGCTCGCTGCGGCAATCAGCTTCTCGGCCACGACCATCGCGATCGACGGCTGCTCGATTTCCGGCAGCAGCACCACGAACTCGTCGCCCCCGGTGCGTGCGACCACGTCGTAGTCACGCAGCACGCCCGACAGGCGCAATGCGACACGCTTCAGCAGGTTGTCGCCATAGGAGTGGCCAAAGAGATCATTGATCTCCTTGAACCCATCCAGGTCCAGCACGAGCACGGCCGCGAGCCGCCGCTTCTGCAGCGCGACCGACAGCAGGCGGCGGGCGTGCTCGCCCAGCTGCCGGCGATTCGGCAGGCCGGTGAGATCGTCGTGGTTGGCCTGATGCCAGGCCAGTTCCTCGCGCCGCTTCAGCGAGGTGATGTCGGTCAGCACCAGGATGTAGGCACCGCCATCGCCGGCCTGCCGCGACGTCAGCTGGCACCAGACATTGCGGCCGTCGTTGGCGCGCAGCATCACTTCATGGATCGCTGCCTCGCCGCGTACGGCGGCCGCGCGCGTGGCCTGGTCGATCGTTTCCCAGTCGGAACGGGCAGCGAGGATCTCTTCGACGGGCTGGCCGACCAGCGCCTCGCGCGTCACCCCCAGCATGCGCGCCAGCGCGCGGTTCGGGCCTTCGATGCGCGCATTGCGCACGAACACGATGCCCTCGCCTGCCGCGTCGAACACCGCCTGCTGATTGCGCATCGCGATGTTCAGTTCGCGCTCGCGCTGCTTCATCGCCGTGATGTCGGCGCAGACACCGGTCACTGATTCGACCTGACCGGCCTCGTTGAGGATAGGCATCGCGCTGACGTTGACATGCACGGCGTCGCCCTGGCGGTTGCGCAGCACGGCCTCCATGCCGAACACCGACCGCCCGTGCATGGCCGGCGAAAAGCGGCGCAGGAACTCGCGCCGCGTAAATCCCGGCCCGTTGAAGTCGGCCACATGGCGTCCCATCAGCTCGCGCGGCTCGACTCCGAACATGTCGCGGCAGGCACGATCCGAAACAAACGTCAGCCGCCCCTTCTCGTCGGATACCCAGATCAGCGAAGGTGACGCCTCGACCAGCGCGCGGTAGCGACGCTCGCTGTCGACAAGACGGTGCTGCGCAATGCGGTGCTCGGTGTTGTCGACGATCGACAGCACCAGCCGCGTCGGCTTGCCATCGCTGCCGCGAACCGACTCGCCCCGCAGGGTGACCCACACGTAGCCGCCATCCGCGCGCCGCAGCCTGCACTCTTCGCGCAGTGGCGCGCCGGTTTCGGTGTGCTTCCTGCGCGCCGCAAGAACACGGTTGCGGTCGTCGGGATGCAGGGCGTCGGAGAATCGATGGTCCTTGAGGAAAGTGTCCCGATCGTCGTAACCCAGAATGCTGAAGTAGCGCGCCGAGAAGAATCGTTCGCCGGTCAACAGGTTGGTATCGGCAATGCCGGCATCGATCGCATCGAGCGCCAGGCGCAGTTGCTCGCGGCTCCGGTTGAGCTCGGCGTTGGCTTGCTCCTGGGTGCGCGCCGACAGATCGGCGCGATGGCGCATCGACAGGTTGTTCGACAGCGCCCGCTTCAGCCATTGCGCAGTCAGCGCACCGCCGATCATCGTCATCGTCCAGGTCAGCAAGACCAGTTCGTGGTGCGGCATGTCGCGCGACAGCAGCGCGACGAGCTGTGCAAAGCCGACCGGAATTGCGAACGCCATCCATGGCAGGCCGGCCGGCGCGAAGGGCAGCAGCACGCCCAGCGCGACCAGCAAGGACAGGCCGAACTGGAACCGCAGACCGAAGTCCGTAGTCGACGGCAGCAGCACCAGCAGCATCGCCCAAACGATTCCCTCGGTTGCGGCCAGCAGCGCGTACCACTCGGCGCGCGGCGGCAGCTTGCGCGGGTGCGCGGCAAGCTGATTCAGTGCGCTCTGGCAAAACGCCGTGCGTGCGAGCACCGCGCACGCGAGTGCGACCCACCAGATGGAGGCTGCGGGAATCCGGTCTTCGCGTGCCAGCAGGAGCACCGCCAGCAGGCCGAAGGCAAGGCTCGCGAACCACGTGTTGCGTCCGAGTCCGACGGCGATCTTGAAGAGTTCGGCGGTAACGGCGCGTCGTGCCACGGGTTCAGAATCTGCGTCGACAGCGCCGGCAGGGCGCGGCTCGGAGGGAGGTTGGCGTGGCGGGATAATCGCCGCAACAGGGCTTCGCCTGAGCCGCGATATGCGCGGTGGTTACATCGGTAATCGGCATCATGCAGACCTCAAGTCCCCAGGCTCCCGCGCAAACGTCCGAATACCGGGGCCGATTCGCACCTTCTCCGACCGGGCCGTTGCACGCGGGATCGCTGGTCGCGGCGCTGGCGAGCTGGCTGGACGCACGGGCGCACGGCGGCACGTGGCTGGTGCGCATCGAAGATCTGGATCCGCCGCGCGAAGTCCCGGGTGCCACGGCCGACATCGTCGCCACGCTGTCGGCCTGCGGTATGACCTCCGACGAGCCGGTCGTGTTACAGAGCGAACGCAGCCAGCACTACACGGACGCGTTCGACCGTCTGCAGGATCAGGGATGGGTCTACGGTTGCGCGTGCAGCCGCACGGAAGTCGAACTGGCGGCTGCGCGCGAAGGCCGGTCGGCCGGTGTCTATCCCGGCACGTGCCGTAACGGTTCCAGCGGCCGCACGGTGCGCGCGTGGCGCCTC
Source organism: uncultured beta proteobacterium (assembly GCA_963754065.1). Classification (GTDB taxonomy): domain Bacteria; phylum Pseudomonadota; class Gammaproteobacteria; order Burkholderiales; family Burkholderiaceae_F; genus JALORV01. Next base: position 53,749 of record CAVWFH010000018.1, read on the forward strand.
CGGGTGCCGGCAGAGTGGGTGGAGTTTGAAGATCGCGCCGCCGGCCGCTTCGGGCAGTACCTTGACCGGGACGTGGGCGACTTCGTCGTGCGTCGGGCCGACGGCCTGTGGGCCTATCAGCTCGCCGTCGTCGTCGACGATGCCGCCCAACGCATCACCGACATCGTGCGCGGCGCCGATTTACTGGACAACACTCCGCGCCAGCTGGTTTTGCAGCGGACACTCGACGTGCCGACGCCGCGCTACCTGCACGTTCCACTGGTGGTCAACGAACGCGGCGGCAAGCTGTCGAAGCAGACCGGTGCGCGCGCCGTCGACCGGCGGGACGCGCTCGGTGAACTCGAACGCGCCGCTCACCATCTCGGGTTGCCGCGCATCCGCGCTACGACGGTTGCGCATTTCCTGCGCAGCGCCACAGCGGCCTGGTCCGACCACTGGCACAGCGGGCGCGATCTGCGTCGCGTCTAGCGCACAGCAGTTAGCGCACGGCCGCGACGACGCTCGCCACGGCCGCCGTCAGTTGCTTCGCATAAGGAATGTGAAGAAACTCGTTGGGTCCGTGCGCATTCGAATGGGGTCCCAGCACGCCGGTGATCACAAACTGGGCTTGCGGAAAGCGCTCACCGAGCATGTTCATGAACGGAATCGTCCCGCCCTCCCCGACCCAGGCCGCTTCCTTCCCATAGACACGGCGCGATGCCTCGTCGAGCGTTCGCTTCAGCCACGGCGCGGTGACCGGCGCGTTCCAGCCGGTGGCGCCCCAGTCCGGTGTGAAGCTGACCTTGGCGTTGTAGGGTGGAGCATCGGTCAGCGCACGCTGCATCGCCCGCGTCGCCTCTTCGCCGTCGACGGTCGGCGGGATTCGCATGCTCAGCTTGAACGTCGTCTTGGGCCGCAGCACATTGCCTGCCGAGTCGATCGCCGGGAATCCTGCGGCTCCGGTCACCGCAAGCGCCGGACGCCACGTGCGATTCAGGATCGCCTCGACCGGATCGGTCGTGGTCGGTTGAGCGTGCATATGGCCGTCCGGTCCATGCGTGCAGCTGACCCACGGATACTCCTGCCACACCGAGTCGCCCAGGATCGCGCCCGCCGCCCGCGCCTGTTGCAGGCGCTCGTCCGGAATCTCGGCGTGCAGTTCAGGCAGGAGCACCCGTCCGGTGGCCGGATCGTCGAGCCGGTTCAGCAGTTGCCGCGCAATGCGGAACGACGAAGGCACGATGCCGCTGGCGTGCCCAGAATGCACGCCCTCCGACAGGATCTCTACGGTCAGCACGCCGCCGACCAGTCCGCGCAGCGAGGTCGTCACCCACAGCTGCTCGTAGCTGCGGCAACCCGAGTCGAGGCCGACGACGAGTTGCACGTCGCCAAAGCGTGGCGTCAGCAGTTCGAGGTAGTCGGGCAGATCGGGGCTGCCACTCTCCTCGCAGGTTTCGATGATGCCGACACAGCGGGGCCGCGGCACTCCCTGTGCGTCGATCGCCGCGATCGTCGTCAGCGCTGCATAGATCGCATAGCCGTCGTCCGCACTGCCGCGACCGTACAGCTTGCCATCCTCGATCACGGGCTTCCATGGGCCGAGGTCGTCGCGCCATCCGACCATCTCCGGTTGCTTGTCCAGGTGACCGTAGAAGAGCACCGTGCGGTCGTTGCCCAGCCCGTGGGTCGCCGGCACGTCGAAGAGCAAGCATGGTGTCCTGCCCTCGATCGCCACCAGTTCGATCGTCAATCCAGCGATCGCCTGCGAGCGACACCACGCTTCGGCATCCTTGACCACTTGCTGCAGGTACCCATGGGCCGCCCAGCTGGCATCGAATGCCGGCGACTTGGCCGGCACCCGGACATAGTCGACCAGGCGGGGGACCAGGTCGCGATCCCACTTGTCGGCAATGAAGCGATTCAGGTCAGCAAGGTTCATCGGCGGCTCCCGGGTTCAGGAAGCATCCAGTGTATCGGCCGGTCGCCCAAAGAAAACGGCCGCCGCAGCGGCCGTCGTCCTGTCGCAGCAGCTTTACTTCGACGATTTCGTCGGGGCAGCCTTTGAAGGCGCAGCCTTCGGCGCGGACTTCACGGTGGTCTCAGCAGCGGGCGCGGCGCCACGCCTCTGGCGACTTGAACTCGACGTTCAGGTTGACCGCCGGCCAGCTGCGACCGTGACAGGCCGGGTTGGAGCAGAAGCCGCCACCTTCGCGCCCGAACTCGATCTTGCCGTGGCACATCGTGCAGGTGTCGTCGAGCTTGATGCGGTGATCGTGCATGAAGTTCGGCTCGTTGTGGCTGGCTCGGCGGGCGTCAGACTCCCGCGACGATGACTGTCGGGCACCGAGCCTTTGCCGCTTTCGAGCGTCACCTGCGGCAGGTCGTGGCATAGCGTGCATTGCAGCCGTATCGCCTCGCCCTTCTCGTTCAGGTGCTTGCCGTCGTGGCAGCGGAAGCAGCCCGGGGAATCGCGATGGCCGGTATGACTCGGGAACGACTTCCACGTCATGCCCTTTTCCTCGAAGGAGGTCGACAGCAGGATGTGCTTCATTCTCGTCGGCGAACTGCAGTTTCCTTGTCCTGGTCAGGTCGGGCGCCACCGCAGCTTTCGCGGCGTCGCAGCGATCAGCTTGTCGACGGCTGCAGTCCGCTCCGCCGTCGGACCGCTGAGGTCGCCGGCCGCATTATCAGCGCCACGGCACGCGACTTGGCGCTGGCAGGCTGCGGTCGATCTGGCCCGCGGACGAGCGCCTCGTCGACGCGATCGGCTGGATTGGGGAATGGATGCCCGACCGCGTTGTGGCAGTTGAAGCACTCCATGCGGCGTGACTCGAGCTTGGCGAGTTCCTCCCTGGGAGTCTTGGAGGTCGGATCGCATAGGTCACCTTGCCGTCTTGGCCCTGTGACCTGCACCCATGGAATCTCGCGCTCCTGCGCGTCACGGACGTCTTGAACACGACATCGTTTTCGATGTGCCAGTGGATGCCCTTGACTTCCTGGATCTCGCGCTCGGCATCGCCGTCCCGTGTGCAGCGTCAGCGCGTAGTCGATTCTCGCTGCTCTTCGGATCGGTTGCGTAGCGCTTCTTGACCGTGAGGCTGTCGTGGTGCTCCGTCCGCGGCCAGTGGCAGCTCTCGCAGTCTCGCGCGCCGGGCGCAGGGTTGCGGAGGCGTGCAGCGGCCGTTCGTAGCCGACGATCATGCCCCACAGTTCCTTGAAGTGGGTCGGCTTCATCGCTATCAGCTTCAGCGTCGAATTGCGACCCATATGGCATTCGACGCAGCGCACGCGGGCATGCGCCGCGGTGTTGTGCGACGCGCTCTTCTCGGGATGCACCGAGTGGCACATCACTGCGCAGAACTCGTCGCTGTTGGTGTACTCCCACCCGCGATACCAACCGCGCCCACGAGGGCAAGGCCGATGCCGACGGCCACCAGCGTGCCGATGGCTCCCATCATGGTCTTGCGACCGAAGTGCATCTTCATGTTCCTGTGCCCCTCCCGGTTAAGCCACGGGCTCCGTCCCCGGACGGAGCCCGCGTCACTTCGATGCTACTTCAGACCAGCGCGCTGTAGATGATCATCAGGATCGTAAGCACCCCCAGGATCAGGCCGACACTGCCCAGGATTCGACTGAACAGGATCGCTTGGGGCGACGGCGCAGGGACTTCAAGCGCCTTCAATCCGCCCTGCTGCACGAGCCGCTCGAACTCGATCGAACGCTCGTCCTTGAGTTCATGTTCCGGCAGGCGCCCGGTGAAGATCACCAGGTCCATCGGGAACTTCTCGGGGCGCAGATGGCCGTTGAAGAAGTGGATCGTGAAGATGAAGCCCACGGCAAGCAGGGCTTCCTCTCCGTGCACGATCGTCGCGACGTTGAACACCCAACCGGGCAGGAACTTCGAGAAGAACGTCGGAAACCAGAGCATGAAGCCCGAGCCACCGATGATGAACATCCCCCAGAAGACTGCCCAGTAGTCGAACTTCTCCCAGTACGTGTAGCGGTCGAACTGCGGCCTTGGGCCCTTGCCGAAGAACCACTTGAACATGCCGACGATGTCCTGGCCGTCCTTCAGGTTCGGCACCATCGTGTTCGACCCCCAGAAGTAAGAGAGCCAGTCTTCCGCAAGGAATGCACGGAAGAATACGCGGAGCACGTGGCCGACAAAGACCACGGTCATGATCCCGCCGCAGATGCGGTGGATCAACGCCGCTCCCTGGTATCCGCCGAGCAGGTTCATGAGCGTCGTGGCCCAGTCATGATCGGCAAACAGCAGCGGCACGCCGGTGATCGCGCAACCGATGAATGTCAGCATCAGAAAGGCATGCATCACGCTCTCGGTCGGTCCGAACCGCCGGTAATAGCGTCCCGGGGCGGTTCCCATTGCACGGGCTGGGGTCATCGTGGTGGCAGACATGGTTCCGTCCTCATCAGTGGCCGTTACGTCCGCCGCGGCCGCTGCGGACATCCTTCAGCGAACGCAACAGCCACAGTAGCGTGTGAATGCCGAAAAATCCGAACACGCCAGCGAGCAGCAACTGCATAAACAGACGCGTGTAATACAGAATCGGATCGCCCTGCCGGTCATGTGGATTGCCGTGCGGCTTGTACGCGGCGAAGTTGGCGTTGGCGCCCGGGTGGCAGGTTCGACACGTCGTGACCCGGTTCTCCGGCGAGATCATGGATTTCGAATTCGAGGCCGGCAGCACCTCGTGCGCTCCATGACAGCTGTTGCAGGTGGCCATGCGGGCCAGGCCGCCGAGTTGAGTCACCTGGCCGTGGTAAGTGTCGCGGTAGCTCTTGATGAAGTCCTGGTGGCAATTGCCGCACTCCTTGATGACCTCAACCTGCCACTTGTTCGTGCCGTGCAGCTGGATCTGGTGCGCGCTGTGACAGTCAATGCAGGTCGGCGCGGCTGAATTTCCCGCCTGCCGCAACTGGCCGTGTTGGCTGCCGCTGAACCGGCTGTAGACCTGCTGGTGGCAACTGCCGCACATCAGCGCGATGTGCTCCCGGTTCACGCGGCTGGCGGGATCGTTCTTGCTGAGAATCTTGTGCGATCCATGGCACCCGGTGCAGGTCGGCGCTTTCTCGGCCCCGGCCCCCTTGCCGTTGGTCTTCTGCCCGTGAATGCTGTCGTGGTACTGGCTGACGATGTTGCCGCCGGGCAGTTTCGCCTTGGCGATCAGGGCTTCGTTGCCGTGACACGAAGCGCAGGTGCTCTCGACCCGGGCAACGTGAGTGCGCGAAGCCGGTTCACTCGACTTCTGGATGTCGTGGTTGCCGTGGCAGTTGCTGCAGGTCGCGGCGACCATGTTGCCGCCCGCGCGAGCCTTGGCGTGAGCGGTTGACAAATACTCCTTCACCGCCGCTTCGTGGCAAGAACCACAGTTGGCCGGCTTGAGCTTCGGTTCGTGCGGCAGCTTTTCTGCCGACACGTCGCTATGGCAGTCAGTGCACTTGAAGTTCATCTGGCCATGTACCGAACCAGCAAAAGACTTCGCATCGACCCCAATCGACTTGCCGGCAGCGTTCTTGGCGCCGGCGTCACCGTGGCACATCAGGCAGGCATCGTTCGGGGCCGGAGTCGCGTCAGCGGCCTGGACCGGCGCCGACATACAAAACAGGGCGGTCGCCAGGGCGACCAGGACCGGCCAATGCCGGGAACTCCTAAGGGCTTGCATGGTGGGGCTCCGCGTGCCGGAGCACGCCGATTGGAAAGCGCAGGCAGTGTTGCATCGGGGATCTCAACCGCCGTTGACCCGTGTCAAGCCGCGCCCGAGGATCGCCAGCTTGCCGTCGGAAACAACGAAAGCGTCAACAACCTGACCTACTCTGCACAGTCCGGAGTGCCAACGGCAGGCGGCCGCGTCCGTTGCGCAGGGTCAATCGCCGGTCCGACAGCATCGCTAGTCTGGCGGCATCAGCCGAAATTCCGGTCACGCACCGCGAACTCGCTTTGATCCGAGTCGCGATACAGTGCACCGCCCGATACACCTCTCCAGGGAGACTCGATGCGACCCGTCACGATCAAGACTGCCGGCCTGCTGTTCGCCTGCGCGCTGAGCGCAGCCCCGGCATTTGCCCAATCGGGCACCTTCCAGGTCAAGCAAATGACACCGGAGGCCGCGGCCAAGGCCGTGCGCGCCGCGCTTGAAGACTGCCGCAAGCGCGGCTATCAGGTGGCGGTGGCAGTGGTCGATCGCGCCGGAGTGGCACAGGCGCTGATGCGCGACCGGTTTGCCGGACCGCATACGGTGCAGACCGCCATCAACAAGGGTTACACGGCGATCAGCTTCCGCACCGACACGCTCGAATTCGCGAAACTGACGCAGTCGGGCACTGCAAGCTCCGGCGTTCGTTCGATCGCCAATGTCGTCGCCGTCGGTGGCGGCGTGAACATCGCCTCGGGCGGGACAACCGTCGGCGCGATCGGTGTGTCGGGCGCACCGACGGGTGAGGCCGACGACGCCTGTGCCAAGGCCGGCATCGCCGCCATCAAGGACGAACTCGAGTTCTAGATTCGCCTGGCCCGGTGTCACGGCCCGCGTAGCATCGCGGGCCGATGACCCGACGCATTTCTGCTTCCACGGCGGCGCTGCTCGTCGCCCCGCCGCTGTTCTGGGCCGGCAACGCGGTTGTTGCGCGCGCCCTGGTCGGCGACTTTCCGCCGCTTGCACTGTCCTTCGCACGCTGGGCGCTCGCCCTGCTGCTCGTGCTGCCGTTCGCACTGCGCGGACTGCAGGCTGCCTGGCCGCAGCTCCGCGGCCAGTGGCGACTCATGTTCGCACTCAGCGCCCTCGGTGTCGGTTGCTATAACTCGCTGCAATACGTCGCATTGCAGACGTCGACTGCTGTCAACGCGACGCTGATCGGCGCCTCGGCACCGGTTCTCACACTGATCGTCGGTGCGGCATTCTTTGCAACACCCGTGCGGCGCCGGCAATGGGTCGGCGCCGCGCTGTCGCTGCTGGGCGTGCTGCTGGTCATCGCGCGCGGCGACACACTGAATCTTGCCCGCCTGCAACTGGATCGCGGCGACCTCATCATGCTCGTTGCCACTCTGACGTGGAGCCTGTACACATGGCTGCTGCGAACGCGACGACCGAGCGTGCCCGCGACGGCCTTCCTCGCGCTGCAGATCGCGCTGGGCGCACTGATGATCCTGCCGTTCGCGATCGCGGAGTACCTGTGGACCGGCAAGATGGCCGCGCCGACGCCGTCCAACCTGGCCGCACTGTTGTACGTGGCGCTGCTGCCCTCGCTGGTGGCTTACTTCTGCTGGGACCGGGGCGTCGCGCGCGCAGGCGCCATCGTACCGATGTACTTTGTCAACCTGACACCGGTATTTGCCGGGTTGCTGTCGTTCTTCATCCTGGGCGAGCCGATCGGCATCTATCACGTGATCGGCGGCGGTTTGATCGTGGCCGGCATACACCTGGCGAGCCGGCCCGACCCGCGCCCGCCTTCGCCCGCCGAGGCATAGGCACTCGCTACAATCCCCGGCCTCGCCCTGCCACCGTCGCGACCGCGGCTAGACCATTGCCTTCGATGCCGATGCGTAACGACCCGGTGGTCACCTTCCGGCGCAGCGACTATCGCGCGCCAATTTTCGTGATCGATCGCGTCGAACTCACCTTCGACCTCGATCCGGAGGTGACGACGGTGTCCAGCCACCTCACTGTCCGACGGTCTGACGATGCCGCCTCGTCGGACGAGCCGCTGTGGCTCGATGGCGAGGACCTGGAACTCGTCTCACTGGCTGTCGACGACAGGCCGCTTGGCCCGCGGGACTACGAGCGGCTCGAGACCGGCCTGGCAGTGCGCGCGCCGCGAGCGCCGTTCTCGCTGCAGATTGTCAACCGCATACGCCCTGCCGCCAACACCGGACTGATGGGACTGTATGTCTCGAACAGCAGCTTCTTCACGCAGTGTGAGGCCGAGGGTTTTCGCCGCATCACGTACTTTCCCGACCGACCGGATGTGATGACGCGCTACCGCGTCGCCGTGCGAGCCGACAAGTCCCGCTATCCGGTGTTGCTGTCCAACGGCAACCTGGTCGAGGAGCGCTCGCTGGACGATGGCCGCCATGAAGCCGTCTGGGACGATCCGCACGCAAAGCCAAGCTATCTGTTTGCACTGGTCGCCGGCCGATTCGTCGCGCAGGAGGATCGCTGGCGCCGTGCCGGCGGACGCGACGCGTTGCTGCAGGTCTGGGTCGAAGCCGGCAATCTCGACAAGACGGAACACGCGATGTCGAGCCTGAAGCGCGCCATCGCGTGGGACGAGCACCGCTACGGCCTGGAACTCGATCTCGACCGCTTCATGGTCGTGGCATCCAACGACTTCAACCTGGGCGCGATGGAGAACAAGGGCCTGAACATCTTCAACGCCAAGTATGTCCTCGCCAATCCGACAGTCGCGACCGACATCGACTACGCCAGCATCGAATCCATCGTCGGACACGAGTACTTCCACAACTGGACCGGCAACCGCGTGACCTGCCGCGACTGGTTCCAGCTGTCGTTGAAGGAAGGACTCACGGTTTTCCGCGACCAGGAGTTCTCGGCGGACATGATGGGCGATCCGTCGAGCCGTGCCGTCAAGCGCATCGACGATGTGCGCAACCTGCGCGCCACGCAGTTTCCGGAAGATGCAGGTCCGATGGCGCATCCGGTCAGGCCGGAGTCGTACCAGGAGATCAGCAACTTCTACACGTCGACCATATACGAGAAGGGCGCCGAGGTCGTGCGCATGCTGCAGACCCTGGTCGGCGTCGATGGCTTTCGTCGTGGCATGGACCTGTACTTCAAGCGCCACGATGGCAAGGCAGTGACCTGTGACGACTTCGTTGCTGCCATCGGCGATGCCAATGCGCGCGACCTGAACCAGTTCAGGCGCTGGTATGCGCAGGCGGGCACGCCGCACGTGGCGGCCACGGGCGTGTACGACCCGATCCGGCGCACTTATGCGTTGACGCTTACGCAGTCAACACCGCCCACGCCCGGGCAACCGACCAAGGAGCCGTTCCACATTCCGTTTGCCGTCGGCCTGCTGTCCGCTGATGGCGGCGAGTTCGCGCTTCAGCTCGCCGGCGAATCGCGCCCCGGACCCGGCACTCGGGTCGTCGAACTGACGCAGCCGTCGCAGCAGTTTGTCTTCGTCAATGTGCCGGAGCGTCCGGTGCCGTCGCTGTTGCGCGGCTTTTCCGCGCCGGTGATCGTCGACTTCCGTTATACGGACCGCGAACTGGCATTCCTGTCCTCGCGCGACACCGATGCCTTCAATCGTTGGGAGGCAGGACAACGCCTCGCAATGACGCAACTCATGCGCCTGACCGATGCGGTGGAGGCCGGCCGCGCGCTCGAACTCGATGACACATTCACCGACACGCTGCGGGCTGTCCTGGGCGACGACGCGCTCTCGCCGGCCTTCAAGGAGCAGGCACTGACGCTGCCCGCTGAAGGATTCATCGGCGAGCAGCGTGCTGTCGTGGATCCTGAAGCGATACGTGCGGCGCGCCGCTACATGCTCGGCGAGATCGGACGTCGGCTCGCCGAGGCATGGCAGCATGCGTATGCGATCCATGCGACGCCAGGCGGCTATTCCCCCGCAGCCCGGCCCGGCCGGCCGGCGGGCACTGAAGAACCTTGCCCTTGCGTACCTGGCCGAAGGCCGGGTTGCCGGTGCGGTGGAACTCGCCGAGCAACAACTGGCGAATGCCACCAACATGACAGATCGCCAGGCGGCGCTCGGGGTGATCATCAACAGCCCGTCGACCGCGAAGGCCGCCATCCTGGTCCGCCTCGCGCGCGAGTGGCAGAACGAGCCCTTGCTGATGAACAAGTGGTACCAGTTGCAGGCCACGTCGATGGCGCTGCCCGGCGAACCGCCGGTCCTCGAGCGCGTGCAGCGGCTGCTGCGCCACCCGGGCTTTTCGCTTTCCAATCCCAACAACGTATTTGCGTTGATCTGGTCGTTCTGCATGGCGAACGAAGCGGAGTTCCACCGGCGCGGCACGGCCGGCTATGACTTCTGGGCCGAGCAGGTGCTGATGCTCGACCGCATCAATCCGACCGTCGCGTCGCGAATAGCGCGGTCGCTCGACCGCTGGCGCAAGTTCACTCCGGACCGTCAGACGGGAATGCGCCGCGTGCTCGAACGCGTGGCCGCTGCCGGACAACTTTCTCGCGATGTCCGCGAGATCGTCACCAAATCGCTGGAGAACTGATGGCGAACCTGTCGCTGACGCATTACCTGATCCGCTGCGAGCGCAAGCATGGGCTCGACTCGGAGTTGCGCCTGCTGCTCGAAACCGTGGCCCGGGCCTGCAAGACGATCAGCCACGCCGTGGGATTGGGCGCACTCGGCGGCGTGCTGGGCGGGGCGGGAACCACCAATGTTCAGGGCGAAGCGCAGAAGAAGCTCGACGTGCTGTCGAACGAGATCCTGGTCGAGGCCAACAGCTGGGGTGGCTACCTGGCCGGCATGGCCTCGGAGGAAATGGACAACCCGCTCGGCATCCCGGTGGCCTATCCGCGGGGCAAGTACCTGCTGCTTTTCGATCCCCTCGACGGATCGAGCAACATTGACGTCAATGTCTCGATCGGCACCATATTTTCGGTGCTGCGGGCACCTTCAAGCGACGCCGAACCGGACGAGCATTCGTTCCTGCAGCCGGGCTCGCGCCAGGTGTGTGCCGGTTACACGGTTTACGGACCGCAGACGCTGCTGGTGCTGTCCGTGGGCTACGGCGTGCAGATCTTCACGCTGGCGCGCGACACCGGCTCGTTCGTCCTGACACAGGAGAACGTCCGCATTCCCGCCGACACGCGGGAATTCGCGATCAACATGTCGAACGTGCGGCACTGGGAGCCTCCGGTGAAGCGCTATGTCGACGAGATGCTGGCTGGCACGACCGGGCCGCGGGGCAAGGACTTCAACATGCGCTGGGTCGCTTCCATGGTGGCCGACGTGCATCGCATCATGTCGCGAGGCGGCATCTTCATGTACCCGCGCGACGCGCGCGAACCCGACAAGCCCGGCAAGCTGCGTCTGATGTACGAAGGCAACCCGATGGCCTTTCTGGTCGAGGAGGCTGGCGGCGCCGCGACCAACGGGCACCAGCGCATCCTCGACATCGAGCCGACGAAGCTGCATGAGCGCGTCGCGGTGTTCCTTGGTTCGAAAAACGAAGTCGATCGAGTGACCGGGTATCACCGGTCACCGGCGTGATCGCGCCGCTCGGGACCTGACAGCGATCAGCGGGCGGCGACGACGCCGCAGGCGATGCGCGGTCCTGAGTTGCCGGCGGGCTGGCTCCTGTAGTCGTCCGGATCGCGATGCACGACCACGGCACGCCCGATCACACCATTGGCTGCGCCGCCTGCCACGCTCAGCATGTCGCTGGTGTAGCTGTACCGGGCGACACCGCTCGAGTCTGCCATCAGGTTCGTCATGTCACCCGCATGCCTCGCGTCCTGCATGTAATGCGCATGCGGGCTGCTGCCCGGATTGAAGTGTCCGCCGGCGCTGGTCGCGTCGGGCGCCGAACAATCGCCCTTTTCATGCACGTGGAAGCCGTGTTCGGTGTTCGGCTTCAGCCCGCGCACCTCCGCGGTCACCAGCACGCCGCTGCCGCGCTGCTCGAAGCGCACCCAGCCACTCGTGGTGTTGCCCTGCGTCGGCTTCAGTTCGGCCTGTGCCGAGGGTGGCGCGTTCATGCTGGCGCAGCCGGTCAAGACGACGGCACCCAATGCGGTTACGGCCATGGCGAGTTGATTCGGGATCGAGCTCATGATGGGTCTCCCAGTCGATGTCATGTCATTCAGCGCATTGCGACCGCGCGCCAGGCCGCTGCGTGGCTAGGCTAACACCGAGACTGCCGCTTGCGTGCATTGCCGGCATGCGTCAATTGTCGCTACCCCGGCAGCAATACCGTCGATCCAACGGTCTTGCGCGCCTCGAGGTCGCGGTGCGCGCGGGCCGCCTCTGCGAGCGGATAGCGCTGCTCGATGTCCACCTTGATCTTGCCGGCGATCATCAGGCCGAAGAGTTCCTCTGACGAGGCCTCAAGGCGGGCACGCGGCACGATGTGCGTCGCCAGCGTCGGCCGCGTCAGGAAAAGCGATCCCTTCTGCGCCAGGATGCCGATGGCAACGCCGGTCACCGCGCCCGAGGCATTGCCGAAGCTCACCATCAGGCCGCGCGGCTCGATGCAGTCGAGTGACCCTTCCCAGGTCGACTTGCCGACACCGTCATAGACGACCGGCAGTTTCTTTCCTCCGGTGAGTTGCAGCACGCGCTCGACGAAGTTTTCCTTGCTGTAGTCGATCGTCTGCCAGGCGCCTGCCCTTTTCGCCAGCGTCGCCTTCTCCGGCGAACTCACGGTGCCGATCAGTTTTACCCCGAGTGCACGCGCCCACTGGCAGGCAATCAGTCCCACGCCGCCCGCGGCTGCGTGAAAGAGGATCGTTTCATGACCCTGCAGGCGATAGGTCTGGCGGAACAGGTACTGCACCGTCAGGCCCTTCAGCATCACGGCTGCGCCCTGCTCGAAGGAAATCTGCTTCGGCAGTCGGACCACGGTGGCCGCAGGCATCGTCCGCGCCTCGGAATAGGCGCCCAGCGGTCCCTGCGGATAAGCCACGCGGTCGCCCGACTTCAGGAACTTTACATTGCTGCCGACAGCCTCGACCACACCCGCGCCTTCGAAGCCGAGTCCGTGCGGCAACGCCCCACTGTAGAGCCCCGTGCGGTAGTACACGTCGATGTAGTTGAGCCCGATCGCGTGCTGCCGGATGCGCACCTCGTCCGGTCCGGGGTCCGGCACGTCGAGTTCGGTGAGTTCGAGTACGTCCGCACCGCCGTGTGTGCGGACAACGATGGACTTGGATTTCATGGGGTCTCCCTGTTGGCGCTGCCCGACTGGGCGGGCGCCGTCGATGGTCTGGACAACACATAGACACCGGCGAGCACGAGTGCGGTGCCGGCCATCTGCCAGCCACCCACGGTCTCGCCGAGAAACACATAAGCCAGTGCAATCGTGGCCACCGGTCCCACCATGGCCGCGAGCGACGTGCGGCCGGCACCGATTCGTTCGACCGCCATCATCGTGGCGAACACCGGCAATACGGTGCACAACAGTCCGTTGACCAGCGACAGCCAGTACACCGGCGCCGGCTGCTGCAACGCAGTCAGCGGATTGAGCAGCGCGAACTGCACGAACACGGCGACGGTCGATACACACATCGCGTAGGACGTCAGGCGGATTGCACCAACACGCCGCACCAGCTCCCCCGACATCACGAGATACACGGCATAGCAGACGGCGCTCCCGAACACCAGCATGGCGCCGAGCGGGACGCCCTCACCTTCGAGGCTGACATCGTGCAGGAACACCAGCAGGATGCCGCCATAGGCGAGTGCAAGTGCGGAGACATCGCGCCGGTTGAATCGCTTGCCGAGAAAAAGTGCCGACATCAACAGGACGATGGTCGGGTTGAGGTACAGGATCAGGCGTTCGAGTGCTGCGGTGATGAACTGCAGCCCGAGGAAGTCGAGATAGCTCGCGGCATAGTAGCCGAGCAGGCCGATGACGATCAGGTGCCGGTGATCCCGCGCCGTCAGGGCCGGTGCGCCGCGGCTGCTCCACAGATACGCCGCGACAAAGAACGGCACCGAGAAAGCCATGCGCAGGGCAATCAGCGTGGCGGCATCGACGCCGTGCCGGTAGGCGAGCTTGACGACGATCGCCTTGGCCGAAAACAGCACGCTGCCGACGACGGCCAGCGCGAGTCCGATCAGAAACAGGCGGCGCGCGGAGTGGGACACCGGCGCATTCTACGGAGGCGCCTGGGCGCTTCATGCGCGCGACTGCGTTCGCCATGCGCCCCACGCCAGGCAGGCCCAGCCTGCGATGAACGCCGCCCCACCGAACGGAGTGACGATCCCCAGCGTACGCGTACCGGTCAACGCCAGCGCGTACAGGCTGCCGCTGAAAAGCACGATGCCGGTGAGAAAGAGCACGCCGGCGGACGTGGTGGCGCGTCCTGGCCAACGCACCACCGCCCACGCGACCGCCAGCAGCGCGAGGGAGTGCACCAGCTGGTACCGCACACCGGTCTCGAAAGTGATGAGCAGTTCCGGCGCCAGTCGCGCCTTCAGCGCATGCGCGCCGAACGCACCGGCCGCCACGCCAATCAGTGCGGACACTGAACCCAGCGCAAAGAAGCGTCGTTCCATTGCATTCCTTCCGATTGCCATTCGACAGGGCCGAACCGCGCTCACGTCGCTGCTCCCTGTGCAGCACAGGGAGGCCCGTCGCACTTAAGATGTGCGCCACCCCCTGTACACGCTCACGCTTGACCGCCATGTCCTGGACACAGCCGACGCCCGCCCAAGCATGGATTCTGCTCGTCCTCGCTGGGTTGCTCGAAATTGGCTGGGCCGTCGGCATGAAGTACACGGACGGTTTTTCACGGGCGGGACCGAGCGCCATTGTTCTGACCACCGCGATGCTGTCTTTCTGGCTGCTGGCGCTGGCCATGAAGGCACTGCCCGTGGGCACGGCGTACGCGGTCTGGGTCGGTATCGGCGCGGCCGGCGCAGCGGTGTTCGGCATGCTCCTGTTCCGCGAGCCAGCAACGATCGCGCGGGTGATCTGCCTGCTGCTGATCGTGGGTGGCGTGGTGGGACTCAAGATCGTGTCCGATCACTGAACCCGCACGCCCGGCACCGTTCGCTCCTTTGGCGCAGCGTTCTGCGCCGTCCGGGCGTCGGGCCATCGCTCCTGAAGGGACACGCCGCGTGGCGTTGTTATGCTGCGCGCCGCCTCATATGACGATCATGCGTCCGTTCACTTCCGCACTTGTACTTGTCGCCTTACTGGCGCTGGCGGCATGCCGGCCCGGCACGGGCCCGCGCGCCGACGGACTCGAGCCGTGTCGCCTTCCCGGGGTCGAACGCGAAATCCTGTGCGGCGCGGTATCGATGCCCGAAGATCCAGACGCGCCGGGCGGCCGAAAGATCGACATTCACTTCGCGGTCGTGCCCGCCGTGGCGCGCAACAAGCAGCCGGACCCGGTGTTCGTGTTCGCCGGTGGGCCGGGCCAGGCGGCGACCCGCGTGATCGGCATCACGATGCCGATCTTCGCGGAACTGAATGCCCGCCGCGACATCGTGTTCATCGACCAGCGTGGCACGGGAAAGTCGAGCCCGCTCGACTGCCCGGATGACCAGCCCTCGCTGGCGGCCACACTCGATCCGTCGCACCAACTCGAACGACTGCGACGCTGCCTGCGTGAACTGCGCGCCGACACGCGGCAGTACGCCACCTGGATTGCGGTGGACGACTTCGACGCGGTGCGCATGAAGCTCGGCGCAGCGCGCATCAATCTCTGGGGAGGATCGTACGGAACGCGTGCGGCACTCGAATACCTGCGGCGCTACCCGCAGCATGTGCGAACGGCGGTGCTGGACGGCGTGGCGCCGCCGGACATGACGCTGCCCGCAGCCTTTTCACTGGACGCGGAAGCAGCGCTGGCCGGCTTGTCCGCCGCCTGCCGGTCCGACGAACGCTGCCGAGCCCGCTTTCCCGATTTCGATGCGCGCATCGGTGCGCTCCTCGAGCGCGCCGACACCGGCTTCGAGATCACCGTGGCCGATCCGCTGACCGGCCGGCCGCAGACGCTGCAGGTGGACCGGCCGCTGCTCGCATCACTGCTGCGCGTGCCTTTGTACCTGCCCACCCTGGGTGCGGTGCTGCCTCAGGCACTGGCCGCGGCCGGAGGAGGCGACTTCACTGCACTCGTCGCACTGACGGTTGCCGTGAGCGGTCGCGTCAGCGAAAACTTTGCGCTCGGCATGCACTTCGCCGTCATCTGCGCGGAGGATCTGCCGCGGCTCGGTCCCACGCACCGCAAGGTCGCTGCCGCCACGCGCTTTGGAACCACCTTTGCGGACATGTACGCGGACGCGTGCACCGCGATTGCGACGCGCCCCGTCCCCGAGGGCTTCTATCAGGTCCCGCGTTCAGAGGTGCCGGTGCTCATTCTGTCCGGCGGCCTGGACCCTGCCACGCCGCCGCGCCACGGCAGCTCGGTTGCCGAGCGCCTCGGCAATGCGCGTCATGTGGTCTCTCCTCATCTCGGCCACGGACTCAGCGGGCAGGCATGCGCCCCTCGTCTGATTACCCGTTTCATCCGCGCAGGCGACTTCGTGGAACTCGACGCTGCCTGCCTCGAGAAGCTGCCGCCCGCGAGCTTCTTCGAGCCGATCGAAGCACCGTCCTCCAAGAAGGCGCAATGATCGAGGCACGCCACCTCGCCAAATCGTTCACCGCTCGCGTGCAGCGCCGCCGCACGCAGGTCGCTGCCGTGGTCGACGTCAGTTTCGACGCCCCGGACGGCACGATCACCGCGCTGCTGGGACCCAACGGGGCCGGCAAGACCACCACACTGCGCATGGTCGGCACGCTGGTCGAAGCCGACGCCGGCAGCATTACCGTCGGCGGACTCGACGTGCGTCGCAATGCACGCGGCATCCGGGCACAGCTGGGCATGCTGTCCGATGCGCGCGGCCTGTATGCGCGGCTCACGGCCCGAGAGAACATCGCCTACTACGGAGATCTGCGCGGCATCGGACGCGCGGCGCTGGAGGAACGGCTGGCGATGCTGTCGGAACTGCTCGACATGGCGCCACTGCTCGACCGCCGAACCGAGGGCTTCAGCACCGGCGAGCGCATGAAGGTCGCCCTGGCACGCGCGCTGATCCACGATCCGCAACACCTGATCCTCGACGAGCCGACCAGTGGGCTGGACGTGATGTCGACACGCGCCTTGCGACGGCTGCTGGTCCACCTTCGCTCGCAGGGCAAGTGCATCGTGCTGTCCTCGCACATCATGCCGGAAGTCGAGCAACTCGCCGACCGCATCGTCATCGTTGCGCACGGGCGCAGCATCGCGCAGGGCAGTGGTGACGAGATCCGGCGCCAGGCCGGCGCAGCCACTCTGGAGGATGCCTTCGTCGCGCTGGCGTATGGCAATGAGGCAGCGCAGGCCGGGGCAGCGCCGCGATGAGAGCCGCCGCCGTCGTCTTCGCCAAGGAACTCAGGGATGCGCTGCGCGACCGGCGCACCTGGATCGTGGTGCTGCTGAGCTCGCTGCTGGCCGGTCCCGTCTCGCTGCTGCTGATCGCCAGTTTCGTGTCGAGTGCGGAGGAAAGCGCCGCACGGCGCGAAGTGGTCATTGCCAATGCCGCCGCCGCGCCGACCCTCGTCAACTTCCTCCAACGCAACGGGGCGACGATCCGTGACGCACCCGCGGACTTCCGCGAACAGTTGCGTTCCGGCCGCCTGCAGAACGCCGTGGTCGTGATTCCCGACGACTTCGGCCAGCGCCTGGCGGCTGGCGAAACCATCCGCCTCGACGTCGTGTTCGACGAAACCGCAAACCGCGCGCAGACGGCGGTGCGAACGACGATGGCACTGTTGCAGGGCTTCAACGGTGAACTCGGTACACAGCGCCTGCTCGCCCGCGGCGTCAGTCCGCAAGTGTTGAAGCCACTGCAGGTCGAGGAAGTCAACCTCGCCGGCAGCCGCGCACGCGGCGCTCAGCTGCTGTTCCTGGTGCCCTGGCTCGCCTTGGTGGGAGCGGTCGTCGGTGCGATCAGCGTCGCCATCGACGTGACGGCCGGAGAGCGCGAGCGCGGCTCACTCGAGCCGCTGCTGATGAATCCGGTGGCGACCGGCTCGCTCGTGCTCGGCAAGTGGGCAGTGGCCGCGACCTGCTCGGCCGCCGTCGTGCTGCTCACGCTCGCCGGCTTCACCGCAGCGCTGCAGTTTGTCCGCAGCGAGAACCTGGCGGCACTGATGCAGTTCGGCCTGCCTGAGGTGGCGCTGTTCATCGTGCTGCTGCTGCCATTTTCGGCCATGGTGGGCTCGCTCAACATGCTGGCAGCAACCTATGGACGCAGCCACAAGGAGGCACAGACCTACGCGAGCTATATCACGATGCTGGTGAACTTCGTGCCGATCCTGCCGCTGTTCCTGACGATCCGCGATGCGCCGTGGCAGCTCCTCGTGCCGGCGCTGGGTCAGCAGACCGTGCTGATGCGTGCGCTGCGCGGCGAAGTCGTCTCGACCACGGACATCGTGCTGCCGTCGGCCATTGCACTCGCGGTCACCGCCGCGGCGCTGCTCTTGCAGGCGCGACTGCTGCGCGACGAGCGCATTGTCTTCTCCAGGTAATTCGCGCCTCCGGGTGCCGGGCCGCGCAGCCGATGTCGGACGCGCCGGCCGGCAGGTCTGGGGCCCGGGGCAGCGCCTTCCGCACATGGAAGACCCCCGACAGATCGCAGTTCGGTCCTCGGGCAGCGTCAATTCCGGCGATTACGGGACCGCTCGGGTGCGATAATCGCGCTCCGATGTCCGAGCCGATGACCGCCACCGAGCCCCAGGTCGCCACGGGACCGTCGTCCGTGCCGATGCCGAAGACGATCGGGCGCTTCACGATCCTCAACGAGATCGGTCGCGGTTCCTATGGCGTCGTCTGGGCGGCGCAGGATCCCGTGCTGGCCCGCGAGGTCGCGATCAAGGTCATCCCGCTCGCGCGCGAGGCGGAGTTCAGGACGCAGATCGAAGCCAACTTCCTGCGCGAGGCAAAGTCCGCCGGCGGGATGAGCCATCCCAGCATCGTCACGATCTACGACGCCGGCAAGACCGATGCCTTCGCCTACATCGCGATGGAGCGGCTGCACGGGCAGGACCTGCACGAGTACCTGGCGAGCGGCAACCGCATGAGCCCGCGGCAGGCAGCGTCGATGATGATGCGTCTGGCCGATGCCATCCATTACGCCAACAAGCGCGGCCTGGTCCATCGCGATATCAAGCCGTCGAACATTTTCCTGTCGCGCGACCTCAAGCCCAAGCTGCTCGACTTCGGTACCGCGCTGGCTCCCACCCCGCGCGACGCCAAGGACAAAGGCACGCGCCAGCTGGTGGGCACGCCGAATTACATGTCGCCCGAGCAGGCCAAGGGCGAGCCGCTCGATGCACGCAGCGACATCTTCTCGCTTGGCACCATCCTGTACGAGCTGCTGGCAGGCCGCCGCGCCTTCGACGGCCGCACCATCGACGAGACGCTCGAACAGGTCCTCGGCGCGCGCCCGCGCGCCGTCGACAAGATTCGGCCCGAGACGCCGGAGCCGCTGGTGGCCATCGTGCGCAAGGCGATGGAGCGCGATCCGGCGAATCGTTACCAGAAGGCCTCGGACTTTCGCAACGCACTGGCCGACTTCGTCGACGGTTCGCGCGCTCCGGGCGCCGATCTGTCGGCAGCGACACGACCGGCGGACTTCACGCCCCCGCCGGCGGCGCGCATCGGTCTCAAGGTCCTGGTCAGCGGTGCCGCACTGCTCGCGGCGATTGTCGTGATCTTCATCGCGCTGCGCCCGCAACCTGCGCCGCCACCTCCGGTGGTCAATGCGGTCCCGGTACCGGTGACACCCGCTCCACCGCCAGCGGTGGAGACGCCATCCGAAACCGCCGCTCCGCTTGAGGATCCAAAGCCCGCAGAGACCAAGGCGGGGATGCGGCGGCGGACCGAGTCGGCGACCGCGGCGGTTCCCGTGCGCGACGGCACCGTCAACCTTGCGGTCACGCCCTGGGGCGAAGTGTTTGTCGACGGCGTCGCCCGCGGGGTGTCGCCGCCCCTGACGCAGCTGTCCTTGTCGCCCGGTGCCCACACGATCGAAATCCGCAACAGTTCGGCACCGCCACTTTCCGTTCGCATCGAACTTCGCTCCGGCGAGGCGATTTCCCTGCAGCATCGCTTCTAGCCCATGCAGCGACGCATGGCAGCCCGATGACACGACAGGTCGCCGAGCAATGCTGCTCGGTTCGAGCCTTCATTGGGACGACGATTGACCCCCTTTTCCTTCGTTTGCGCCGGTTGAGTCCATCGCGCGCATCGGCTAGCCTCGACAGGCCATGAATCGGACCGCCGACTCGGATCGCGCGCGTTTGCTGCGCGCTGCACCGACCGTGGGCGCAGGCTGATGTCGCAGACCGTTGCATCGAAGTCGCCGACCCTGTCGCCCAACCCCAAGCTGGTCGGTCGCTATTCGGTGCTGCGCGAACTGCGCCGCGATCGTTACACCACCGTCTATCTCGCCTTCGATCCCGTTCTGAACCGCGAACTCGTGGTGAAGTCGGTGCAGTTGCATCCGGCCAGCGCTCAGGACCGCGCAGCCCATGAGCGCGTCGAACAGGCTTTCATGCGGCAGGCGCAGGCCGCCGGCCGCCTGCACCATCCGCACATCGTCACCGTCTTCGATGCCGGTCATGTCAATCGCATTGGCTACATCGCGCTCGAGAAAGTCGACGGCAAGATGCTCGATGAGCTGCTCACCGAGGGCTACCGGCCGGGATTCCTGCAGGCGGCCGACATCGTCGCGCGGGTTGCCGACGCTGTCGAGTTCGCGCATGCGCGCGCCATTCCGCATGGCCACCTGTCACCGTCCCGCATTTATCTGCAGGGGCCGGAACGCACGCCCAAGGTGATGGGATTCGGTGGCTGGATCGACAGCGGAATGACCGGAGATTTCGAGCTGCACGGCACGGACCGCCTGCTTCCGTACTTCGGCGACGAATTGTCGGGAGAGGCACGCCGCAAGGACATCCGCGCGCTCGGCGCGCTGCTCTTCCTGCTGCTGACCGGCACACGCCCTGATGTGAAGACCCTGCGTGCGCAGGGCAAGATGAGCGAAAGTCCGATCCTGCAGCTCAAGCCCAATGCGCCGCTCGCGCTCGCCGAGATTGCCGAGCAGGCGCTGGAGCTGGGCGGAACGCGGGTGTTCGCCACCGCCGCGCAGGTGCGCAACGCGCTGACAACCTATCTCTGGGGCAACCGCGGTGACATGCCGCTGCCGGGTTCGGCAACGATCACCGGCATGCCGGCCCGACTCGACCGTGATACCGCAGCGGGCCGCGACGATGACCGTGGCAACGCTGGTCGCCACGCCGGCACGCTCCGGACCAACGCGAGACAGTCCCAGCCGGTGGCGCAGGCACGCGGTGGCTGGTCTGGTCGGTGTCGTGGCCATTGCCGCCATTGCCGGCATCGGAATGCAGGGGAACCTATTCGGCGGTCGAACCGTAACGACAAGTTCAGCGCGCGACACGACGGTGAGCGTGCCGGTCGCGAGCCCGGTATCGGCGATGGACTCCGCATCTTCGACTACGCTCGCGGCGACCAGCGCACCGGTCGGAGGCGAGGAACTCGGCGCTATTCCGGGCACCGGGACAGCAGACATCGCGCAGGGCGCCCTGCGCACTTCGCCGACGCGCCCGGCCCCCGCGCGCGCTGCGGTGGTCCAGGGAGCCCTGGGCGTTATTGCGCTCGCAGTCGCCCCTTGGGGTACGGTCTATGTCAACGGGGATGCGCGCGGCACGACCCCGCCGCTAACACAACTGACCTTGCCCGCAGGCCGCTACACAATCGAGATTCGCAACGGCGAGCGCACACCGTACATTGCACAGGTGGATGTCACTCCTGAGCGTCCGCAGCAGATCCGGCATCGATTCCAATGAACGACCTGACGGCTCACACACTGCTCCGGTGCACCGCGCCGCTGGCCTTCACCGTCCTCAGTGGCTGTGCGGCATTTGCTCCGCCACCGCCTCCGCCGCCTGCGCCGCCGCCGACCATCAGCATTGCCCGCCTGTATGACCAACCGGCGGAGCGCGCCTTCATCAGCGGCCTGCGCTATTACGAAGAGGGTCAGTACGAGCGCGCCGAGACGCTCATCAAGCGCTCACTGGCCGAGGGCCTGCGTGACCCCTATGACGTCGCAGTAGCACAGAAGCACCTTGCCTTCATCGCGTGCGCCTACAACCGGCCGGCGGACTGCGAGCAGGCGTTCCGCGCTGCCTTCGTCGCCGACCCGAACTTCAGACTCGCCGAAGCGGAGGTCGGGCATCCCCTCTGGGGCCCGGTCTACAAACGCGTCGCCGCGGAACAGACGCCCCGGCCTGCACCGTCGGCATCGAAGTAGCCGCCGCACGGTCGCTGTCGGCTAGTACGGTGCGATCGCCATCACGAGCAGCGGAAACTGATGTGTCCGAGGCGTTGGGCGAACACGGCCGCGCCGCAACGACCCGGCCTGTTCCGAATCCGCCAATCACAGAAGGTTCGGACAGCGGGTAACTGGCGCTTACTGCGGCGGCTTATGGACGTATCGGATCACACCGTCCTGGGCCTTCTTCCAGACCCAAGTCGGCGAGGGATCGTCCGCGGTCGTTGCTTCGGGCGTCGAGACGTGGTTGCGCATCACGGTCAAATGGGCGAGGGACAACAGAATGTTGACCGATGCCGGACTCCCGACAACTGCGGAATATGACGGCCGGGAGCCGTCAATTGGCTAAGGCGCGAGATCGTCTGGCAATGTGCGCAATGGCTAAGGCCGGCCGATTGCAGTCCCGGGACTGCGAGGGGAGAATCCCCCCGAAGCAGCTTCGTTCATTCTCTTGCAACCACTGTGCTCAAGCTCCGCCCGAACTGCGAATGTTGTGATCGCGACCTGCCACCGGACTCCGAGGTGGCCAGGATCTGCTCCTTCGAGTGCACATTTTGCGCACCCTGTGCGGACACAGCGCTTAAAGGCGTCTGTCCGAACTGCGGCGGCGAGCTGGTACCGAGGCCACGCCGACCAGCGGCCAAGCTAGACCGCTTCCCAGCGTCGACCGAGCGCGTGCATAAGTCCCAAGGGTGTGACCAGGCCGGTAGTGGCCAGTAGGCGCCAATGAGGAAGGTTGGGCCATTCGCCATAACGCAGCTATGTCGGTAGTTCAGACGTTCGCGTCGAGCCGAGCCGAAACACCGGCCAGCAAAGCATCGAGCGGGACCGAGGCGTCTCACTCCTTCCACACGGGTTGGATCAAGAGTCCCGCGTGGGATCTTGTTTGGATCCTGAACGGGCTGTGGTTGGCTCCGCTGGTTCTTCTGCTGGCGCGGGGGCATGGCGACGTGCGCGCCAGTCCGGTCGACGTGCTGTTCTTCACTCTAGCGGTGCCGCTGTGGTTTGGTCACCGGGTCGCGTCGGCCTGGCTGGCCTACGCAACCCCGGCGTACCGCCCCCTGCTCGCCACGCAATGGCTGCGATTCGTCGTCGCCCCGCTGGCCATCGTCGTGGCCTGCTTCGCTGTGCTGCTCGCCCCCGAGAGCATTCTGCCGATGCCTCTGACTGAACGTGTGGTCTGGCTCGCGGTCTTGAACTACCTGCTGGTGAGTTACCACTTTGCCGCGCAGCACTTCGGGCTGCTCTGCCTCTACCGTGCGCGCTCCGGGCGAGCGTCGGAAGCGTCCACGCGGAAGCTCGATCGGTGGTTCGCACTGGTCGTGGGCGGTGGCTTTGTCGTAGTGGCAGAGGCCCTGGCCGGATCGATCGCTTTCCAGGAGCGCTGGATCGATCCGCTGCTGGGAACGGTCGGGGCCGACCGGTTCGCCCGTACGCTGCACGATGGCGGCATTGTTCTCGTCGTGCTCTTGTCCGTCCTCGTGCTGAGCGTCGAACTGCGTTCGAAGCGACCATCGTTGCCGCGTGTCGCCTACGTCGTCAACGTTGCGGCCATGGTGCTGTTCTCCTTCCTGGCGCGCGACCCCTTCCTATTCATTGTGTTGTGGAGCGTGCAGCACTGGAGCGCCGCGATGGGACTCGCCTCACTCGCAGCGTCCGGCGGAGGCCAGGAGCCTTCAACGCGCTGGCTGCGGCTCTTGGCGCCCATCAATCGGCGCGGTTGGGCCGTGCTGCTTGTGCTCGCCGCTGCCTCCGCATTGCTGCTGCCGCTGCTGGAAGTGGAAGCCGTTACCGACGAATACGTCTACGCCGACCGCATCTTCGGCGAGGCCGCGTGGTGGCTGCGCTCCTCACCCTTCGTGCCGGCTCTGCTGGCCCTGGGCTTTGCAACCGCATTTATTCACTATGTGCTGGATCGGGCAGTGTTTCGCTTCTCCTCGCCCGACGTGAGACAGGCCGCCCGCGGACTTCTGCGGTGATGATGTCGGCAATACGACTTCGCGCAGGTCGCGTACTTGAACAACGGTTCCGCGAAGAACCGCGGCTGTCCGGCCGGGCTCGCCCGAGGACGGCTTCAATCGGTACCGTTAGACGTTCTACGGCACGATCGACGACTACCTATGCAGTCAGGACGAACTCGACGTCACGCTGCACCACCAGCTGACAGCAATTGAGCGCGGCGTGGATCTGATGCGCCTGATCATGAAGCCGGAACCGATTCCGCGCTGAAGACCAAGCGAGCAGAAGCTCACCGGCGAGGGGACGTTAGGCCGATTGCAGCAAGTCGGCGGTGCCGTCAGAATCGCTTTAAAGCTGACATCTCGCGTTGAACCCAGCTAAACACGGCAAAGCCAGAGTCACCAGAGTGCCAGGACATCGAATCTTCACGACACCTTTCGCGGCGGTGTATCCAATGTACGTCGAAAAGGCCAAGCGCAAGGGCCGAACAAAGGATGAGGTTGACCGTGTCATCTGCTGGCTCACGGGCTATGACCAAGCTGGTCTGCTACGTGAAATCGAACAGAGGACTGACTTCGAAACTTTCTTTGCTCGAGCGCCAGCGATGCATCCGAACCGTTCGCTGATCAAAGGCGTGGTCTGTGGCGTCCGCGTGGAAGAAGTCGAGGATCCGCTGATGCAGAGGATTCGCCAGCTGGACAAGCTTGTCGATGAACTCGCCAAAGGAAAGGATATCGACAAGATCCTTCGACACTGAGTCGCGTAGTGGTACCTCGCCCTCGATCGGCCAGAAGTAAACCTCAGAGTTCTGTTTGACAATTGCCCGAACGAGGTCGTCGCGTCATCTTCGGTTGTCCGGTCGAGCGAGGTTGGGGTCGAACGACTGATCTGTGAGGCACTGTGCTTTCAAATCTGATTGTTGGTACTTGGGAAGTCGTAACCCGCATTGATCGGACGCAGGACGGGACCGAAGTCGAAGAGCCTTCACTCGGCACAGATCCCGTCGCGCTCATCATATTTGACGCGAGCGGTCGATTCGCGGCGCAATTCATGAGGAGATCCGCCGTCACGGTCGCGGAGACTTCACCGCTTGGTCGCGCAGCACCGAACAACAGCCGGGCGGTAAACGGATACGACGCCTACTTTGGAACGTACAAAGTAGACGACAAGGGGAACCTGGTGACGCTAACGCTCACCGCTGCCCTCTCGCGCGAGAACGTCGGGATGGTTCTCACACGCGAGATGGCCGTGGAAGGTGACCAGCTGGTAATTCGAGTTCCCACCGCGGCTTCGGACGGCACTCCCGTCGTGCGCACACTGACGTGCAAGCGAGCCTGCTGACCCAACCGGCCGTGACAGGCGGGATGCCATCTCGGTCACGAGCGGACGCAATGCGATCCACTCCGATCGCCGTGAGCGGACATTCGAGCCCAGAGGAGGAACGCCTCCCTTAGGCGCCAAGGAGACATCATGACGGTCAAGCGTATGGACAACGTCGGCATCGTGGTCGAAGACATCGATGCCGCCATTGAGTTCTTCACCGAACTTGGCCTCGAGCTCGAGGGGCGCGCCCCAATCGAAGGAGACTGGGCAGATGGCGTCACTGGATTGCGCGACATGCGCGTCGAGATTGCCATGATGCGTACGCCGGACGGTCACAGCCGGCTCGAGTTGTCCCGATTCCTCGCGCCGCCTGTGGTCGCCGATCACCGCAGCGCCCCGGTGAACGCTCTCGGTTACCTACGCGTCATGTTCACCGTGGAGGACATCGACGATACGCTCGCCCGGCTCGGCAAACGCGGCGCGGAGCTCGTCGGCGAAGTGGTCCAGTACGAAGACACGTATCGGCTCTGCTACATCCGGGGCCCCGAAGGAATTCTCATCGGGCTCGCCCAAGAGCTCGGGCAGCAGACTTCCCGAGCGAATCCCTTGAGAAGCGAGTTTGAGAAATGAAGCATTGGCGTCTAACCCGTTGCTGGAGGGCTCAATCGGCCAGTTGCTGCCGCGGCTGCAGCTTGTCAGACTTTGCGTAAGCGGCCGCGATTGGTCGCCGGACTCGAGACGGCATGACGATGAAAGACACAAAAGAAGGTTGGCGCAAGTCGATCGCTCTGCTGGTCGTCGCGGGCCTGGTCGGGCTGGTGGCTCCGCACTATGTCCCTGAGACACCGGGATCGCCAGGGACGATCGTTGCCATCCTGATTCTGTGGTTCATCGGTGGGTCGCTGGGGGTCGTGGGCATCGCTCTAGCAGCGAAGACTCTCTTCTCAAGACGATGAAGGAGGCAGAGCGCTTTCGGCCACAACCGGACGAACTTGGGGCTGCGCCAAAATGCCTGAAAGCGGCCATCATCGCGCGCGGTTTTCTCGCGTCCGTCGTGCCGTAGGACGCTTCTCCCTGGTTTCACGTTTCGCTACGGATGGCCGCGAGATCGGGAAAACCTCGCGCACGTATAGCGCCAGCATCGCGCAAAAGGCGGTGGCGTAGGACGGCAGGGGACGTCGCTTGTCCCAAAAGATGGCCAGGGGCTCGTGCAGCGGTTTGCCACGGTAGGTCACCCGGATCACGCGCAGCCGATACCGATCTATTCGCACCGCGGAGGGAACGATTGCTACGCCGTGGCCCCGCTCGGCCATCGCCAGCAGCGTATGCGGTGTCCGGCTCTCGAAGGCGACATTGGCCTCGATGCCTGCCAGGCGGCAGGTGGCGTCGAAGGTACGGCGGGACAAGAAGCTGGTGTCGAGCATGAGTAGCGGATGGGCCGCGAGGTGGGCAATCTCCACTCCTCCGCTCTTGCCGAGCATGATCGGTGCATGACAGGCGGCGAGCAGGTCTATTGCCTCCAGTGAAGCGCTCGCGAAGCGCGGATCGCTGCGCGGAACCGCGCGAAGGAGATTTTGGCCAAGGTGAATCTCGCCGCGCTCGAGCATGCCAAGGGTGTCGGACCAAGCAATGGCCTCGATCAGCTTCACCTGCACGTTGGGGAAACGTCGCGCGAATCGGTGCAGGAAACCGGAAATGGTGCCTTCAATGAACTGAGGGGAGGCCGCCACTTTTAGCGTGCCCGTGTCGCCGCGCCGGAGCAGCTGAGCGCGCTCGCCGAGCGCGGTAGCGTAGTTCAAGAGTCCGCGGCAATCGCCGAGCAACTGCTCGCCTTCGCCGGTCAGCACGAGGCGACGTCCCACACGATCGAATAGCTTGAGCCCCAGCTCCTGCTCGAGATTGCTGATCTGCCGGGAAAGAGCAGGCTGAGCAATGTGCAGGCGCTCCGCCGCCTTGGAGACCGTACCCAGCTCTGCCACGGTGACGAAGGTTCGAACGTGCCGCAAATCCATGACTCTCCTTATGCCAAATGGGCATTACTGACGAGAGAAGTTATGTATTGGACAGTCTGCGGCGACTGTACCAAGCTTTCTTGCGAAAGCACATGCCATACCCGAGGCGCCGAAGTGGAAAGCGAGGACGTCATGAAGCTCCGTTGCCTGATACTGCTGTCCGCGCTCGGGTTAGGGCTTGCGACCTTGGAGGCTCGTGCGGAGTCTTGGCCGACGAAGCCGTTGAAGGTCATCGTACCCATCGCGGCGGGCAGCGTCATCGACATCGTCCCCCGCGTGGTTTTCGAGCAGCTCTCCACGCAACTCGGTCAGAGCATCATCGTGGAAAACCGTCCCGGCGCGGGAATGACGATCGGTTCCAACATCGTCGCTAAGGCTGAACCGGATGGCTACACCATGCTCGCCACCTCGTCCGCGCACGCGATCGCGCCAGCGCTTTATCCCAACTTGAGCTATCAGCCGGCGCGAGAATTTGCCGCTGTCGCAGCGCTCGGCACCTCGCCATTCGTCCTGGTGGTTTCGCCAGCGAGCGGCTTCAAAACAACCCGTGATCTTGTCGCTGCGGCTAACGCGAAGCCCGGTGCGTTCAACTTTGCCTCGCCCGGCGTTGGGACTGCATCGCATCTAAGTGCGGAACGCTTCCTGACGAGCTCCGGCGTGCAGGCCGTGCACGTTCCATTCAAAGGCGGTGCAGAGGCAATGACCGAAGTGATCGCAGGCCGGATCGACTTTTTCTTCGTCGCGCTCGGTGCCGCCCTGCCGCACATCAGGAATGGAAAGTTGTCAGCGCTCGCGGTAAATGGCGCCGCGCGGTCAGCCGCGTTGCCTGAAGTGCCAACCATTCGGGAGGCCGGATTCAGCAATGCCGAGTATCCAACGTGGTTCGGCCTCTTCCTGCCTGCAGGAACCCCTCGCGAGATCATCGACAAGCTCCATCGCGAGACGCTTAAGGCGTTGCGAGAGCCCAAGGTGAGGGACAGGTTGGAGAAACTCGGGGTTGATCCGTTGCTCATGTCCCCAGCCGAGATGGATGCTTATGTCGAGAAGGAAATCGCGATCAATGCGGCGCTGGTCAAGGCACTCGGATTGAAGCCGGAGTGACCTACTGCTCACTGTGGTTACCGGTTCCACGTTGAACCGATACATGGCCCTGTCGTCGACATTCAGTGCCGCGGACGGCGATGGCTACGAGCTGCAGATGGCGTCGTTGGAGCCGACGCCTCGCGCCCCTCTTCATTCAATTCGCCGGGATTGCCAGCGGGCAACGCGTCCTGGATGTTGGGTGCGGAACCGGCAGCCTGACGTTCGAGTTGGCTCGGCAGACACGCTTTGATGCCATCCAGGGCATCGACCTCACTCCCGCCTATATTGAGCACGCGAGAAGGCGCGTTCGTGATCCCCGGCTCGAGTTCCAGGTAGGCGATGCCTGCGCGTTGCCGTTTCCGAATGCATCGTTCGACCACTGCCTCTCGATGCTGGTCCTGCAATTCATTCCGCGGCCCGAACTCGCAGTGCGCGAGATGTGCCGCGTCACGCGGCCGGGCGGCACCGTCGCTGCAGCCACGTGGGACTCGCGCGGGGGGCTCGTTGCCTATCGAATCATCTTTGATACGGCGGCCATGCTGGATCGGAACGGGCAGGAACGCCGAGCTCAGGCGTACACCCGGCCGATGAGCCGCCCAGGGGATTTGGCACGGGCGTGGCGCGAGGCGGATTTGAAGGATGTCACGCAGGACATGCTGACGATCCGCATGGACTTTGCGTCGTTCGCGGATTTCTGGACGCCCGCTGAAGGCAAGGATGGGCCGGTTGCGGACTATGTTGCCAGTTTGGATATGAAAGCTAGGGCGAAGCTCCGGGACATGGTTCAGCTTGCCTACTTGGACGGCGAGGGGGATGGTGCACGGTCCTACGCCGCAACCGCCTGGGTCGTAAAAGGCAAGGCGGTGTAGCTTTCGGCGTGGTGCTGGCCAGCCTCGTCTGAGCCGCGGATTGCACACCGTTAGGAAATCACCATCGGGTCGCGTCAAGCCCACTACGCGCAAGGCTCGACCCGGCCATGAGCCGCAGGTGTCTGCTGCGCCTCGAGCGCGGCCATGAGCAAGGCTTTCCTTCCCGTTCCGACCCATGCCTGCAGCGCGCCAGATCCACCGCGCCCGACTGCGTAAAGAAGCGTGACCCACACCACAACGAAACCCTTGACGTGAACAACCCAGGAGCGCGACCGTTGACAACAACGCCCGATTAAAGAAGCGGACGCTCCCGCATCTTCTACTCTGAGCACGCTTTCTCTGGACAAAGGGTGAGAAAAGGTCACACTGACTTGACGGACGTCTCATCGACCATCCGATCGCCTCGCCGTTAAGGAAAACTAAATGAACTCACAGGGCGCCTTTCGTTACAGCTTGCCCTTTCTCGCGCTTACGGCCTGCGCGAGCCCGCCGCTTCAAACGGCTGTTCCCGCGAACCTTGTCCCCACGGGTGAACGGCAAGTGGAGCGCCTCTCAGCGCGTGGCCTACAAACTTACGAATGCCGAGCCACACCCGGTGACGCGTCCCGTGCGGCCTGGGTTTATGTCGCGGCGGCGCTGGAACTCCGCGACGCAAATGACAAGCCGGCAGGGCGCCACACCTTCCCCCCACCGGTCTGGGAAGCGCCAGACGGTAGCAAGTTCGCCGGCACGCAAAAGGCGCGGGCTGACGCGCCGGAGGCGGGGGCCGCGCCGTGGTTGCTCGTATCAACTAAATCTACGGGTGCAGAAGGACGCTTCGCAAAGATCACCAGCTTGCAGCGAGTCAATACCAAGGGCGGTGTGGCACCGGCAGGCGGCTGTGACGTGAAGGCGATTGGGAAAAAGGAACAGGTGCCTCTGAGCGCCGACTTAATCTTGTTTTCTGGCTAAGGTTGCGGCTGAGCG
>CAVWFH010000019.1:0-79852 GCA_963754065.1 uncultured beta proteobacterium
GGTTCGACGAGCGCCGATTTTCGGCGCGAAGGACACCGGAGCGAAGCGACGGTGGTCCGAGGCGAAGCCGAGGACGAGGCAGCGCAGCGGCCGAGCAATCCCACTCTCCTCCAGCACTATGCTTCACGGCGCATTGGCGCCGCTCAAGAGACAATTGCGAAGGCCTCGCCGCTGACCTCGCTCGATGTTCGCGTGCCAGTGAAACTTGCCGCCGCGCCACTAGTTGTTGAAGTCGTCGACCGGACGGACGGCCCTTTGTGCGGAGGCGTTGACGCCACCGGGATGGACGGCCAGGCGCGTAGGCTAATCTCGCCGGGTTGTGTACCGAATCCTGCTCTGAATGAACCCCACGACCGCCACCGCGCTGCGCCGGGCCGCCATCGCGTTGGCCGTGATTCTCGCCATCGCGCTGGCCGTCTTCTGGTTCGGCAGGGCGAAGCCGATTTCCGTGCTCGTCACCGAGGTCCAGCGCGGCACGGTCGAGGCGTCGATTGCCAACACGCGCGCCGGCACAATCGAAAGCTGCCAGCGCACCAGGATGTCGACGATCATCGGCGGCCGCATCGAGATCCTTGCCGTCAAGGAAGGCGACCACGTCAAGAAAGGCCAGCTGCTGATGCAGATCTGGAACGACGACATCAAAGCGCAGCAACGATTGGCGGAAGCAGCGGTGGCAACGTCGCGCAAGCGGGTCGTCGAGGCCTGCACGCTCGCGGACAGCGCCGAACGCGAAGTCAAACGCCAGAAGGAACTGCATCGCCAGGGCTTCATCTCCGCGAATGCGATTGATACGGCGCAGTCGGCGGCCGACGCGCGCGCGGCGTCCTGTGCAACGGCGAAGGCGGACATCGCGCAGGCGGAAGCGAGCGTGCGGGTCGCGCACGTGCAGCAAGGACGCACGACGCTCATCGCGCCGTTCGACGGCACCGTGGCGAAGATCGTCGGCGAGGTCGGCGAGTACTCGACTCCCTCGCCGCCCGGGGTACCGACGCCGCCTGCGATCGACCTGATCGACGAGTCGTGCGTCTACGTGAAGGCGCCGATGGACGAGGTCGACGCGCCAAAGATCCGCGAAGGCCAGTTTGCCCGTATCACGCTCGACGCAATGCCCGGCAAGGCGTTCTCCGGCAAGGTGCGTCGGGTGGCGCCCTACGTCTCCGCCGTCGAGAAACAGGCGCGCACCGTCGACATCGAAGCGGTCTTCGACCATCCTGAAGAGGCTGGACGGCTTCTGGTCGGCTACAGCGCCGACGTCGAGGTCGTGCTCGATACGCGAAAGGACGTGCTGCGCTTGCCGACTTCGGCCCTGCTCGAAGGCGGGCGCGTGCTGGTTGTCGACGCCGACAGCAACCTCGTCGAGCGCAAGCTGAAGACGGGCCTTGCCAACTGGGAGTACACCGAGGTCGTCGAGGGACTGGCGCAGGGCGACCGGGTCGTCACCTCGCTCGACCGCGCCGGCGTGAAGGCCGGCGCGCGCGTCACGCTGGAAGACAAATCCGCGCAGTGACGGTCGCCGCGACGGCCCGCCGATGACTACCGCACCGACCGCGCTGATCCGGCTCGCCGGCATCGAGCGCGTGTTTCTGCTCGGCGACAGCGAAGTTCACGCGCTGCACGAACTGGACCTGCGAATCGACGCCGGCGAGTACGTCGCCGTGATGGGGCCGTCGGGCTCCGGCAAGTCGACGCTGCTGAACCTGATCGGACTGCTCGACCGCCCGACCGCAGGCACCTATCACCTGGAAGGGCGCGACGTCACCACGCTCTCCAGCGTCGAACAAGCTCATGTCCGCAGCACCCGCATCGGCTTCGTGTTCCAGAGCTTTCACCTCGTGCCGCGCCTGACCGCCGCGGAGAACATCGCGCTGCCGATGATGCTGGCCGGCATACCGGCCGCCGAGCGCAGCAAGCGGGTCGCGCAGGCGCTGGGCGACTACGGGCTGAAGGATCGCGCCGATCACCGTCCCGACCAGCTCTCCGGCGGACAGCGGCAGCGAGTGGCGATCGCCCGCGCCACCGTCATGCAGCCGGCGCTGATCCTCGCCGACGAGCCCACCGGCAACCTCGATCGCGCCACCGGCGACGAAGTCGTGCGCCTGCTCGAGGGACTCAACGCGCACGGCGTCACGCTGATCGTCGTCACGCACGACGCCGCGCTCGGTGCGCGCGCGCGCCGCCGCATCGACATGGAGGACGGCATGGTCCGCGCCGACACGCGGACCGAGGCCGCAGCGGAATGACACCCGTCGACACCGCGCGCTTCGCGGTCGGGGCCGCGAACGGCAACCGGCTCCGGACGGTGCTGCTGATGCTGGCGATGTCGATCGGCGTGGCTGCCGTGGTGATGCTGACATCACTGGGCGACGGCGCCCGGCGCTATGTCATCAACGAGTTCTCGTCGCTCGGCACCAACCTCGTGATCGTGCTGCCGGGGCGCACGCAGACCGGCGGCTTTTCGCCGCAGAACGTCATCACCGGAACGCCGCGCGACCTGACCGTCGAGGACGCGATGGCCGTCCGGCGCGCGAGCGCGGTGCGGCGCGTGGCGCCGGTCGTGGTCGGCACGTCAGAGATCAGCGGCGCCGGCCGCCTGCGCGAGACGCTTGTCGTCGGCACCGTGGCGGACTACTACGCAATGCGCAACTTCACGATGGCGCAGGGTCGCTTCCTCCCCGAAGAGGACTGGACGCGCGGCTCTGCGGTGATTGTGGTCGGATCGAAGGTGCGCTCCGAACTCTTCGGCAGCACGCCGGCGCTGGGACAGTTCGTGCGGATCGGCGATCGACGCTTTCGCGTGATCGGCGTGCTTGGCTCGAGCGGCATGGGCCTGGGCATGAACACCGACGAGCTCGCCTTTGTCCCGGTGGCCACCGCACTGCAGATGTACAACACCAACACGCTGTTCCGCGTCATCGTCGAAGCCCGCAACCGCGAAGCGATCCCGATCGCGAAAGAACAGGTGCGCGAGGCGATCAAGGCCCGTCACGGTGGCGAGGAAGACGTCACCACGATCACGCAGGACGCCGTGCTGGCGACCTTCGACCGCCTGCTGGGCACGCTGACGCTTGGCGTGGCCGGCATTGCGGCGATCAGCCTGGCGGTCGCCGGCATCCTGGTCATGAATGTGATGCTGGTCTCGGTGTCACAGCGAACGTCCGAGATCGGCCTGCTGAAGGCGCTCGGCGCGACCGAGGCTGCGGTGCGCAGCGCGTTCCTGACCGAGGCCGCGATGCTGTCGTCCGCCGGTGCGCTGATCGGCTACGGGCTGGGCCTGCTCGGCGCGTGGGTGATCCGGACGCTGTACCCGACCCTGCCGGCGTACCCGCCGCAATGGGCGGTCATCGCAGCGCTCGGCACCGCGCTGGTCACCGGGGTGCTGTTCGGAGCGCTGCCCGCGAAACGCGCCGCGGCGCTCGATCCCGTCACCGCGCTGGCGAAACGATGATCCTGCGCGACGGCGTCTTTCTGGCGATGCGCGCCATCACCGCGCATCGCATGCGCAGCGGTCTGACCCTGCTCGGCATTGCAGTCGGCATCGCCGCGGTCATCCTCTTGACGTCGATCGGCGAAGGCATTCACCGCTTCGTGCTGGCGGAGTTCTCGCAGTTCGGAACCAACATCATCGGCGTCTCGCCGGGACGCGTGAAGACGGGCGGCGCCGCTCCGTCGGGCTTGCCGACCGCGGTCAAACTGCTGACCTTCGACGACGCCCGCGCCCTGCGCAAGTTGCCGAACGTGACCGGCATCGGTCCCATCGTCTATGGCAATGCGGAAATCGAGGGCAATGGCCGCACGCGCCGCACGACGGTGTACGGAGTCAACGAGGACGCGCTGCAGGTCTTCAACATGAGGGTGGCCACCGGCCAGTTCCTGCCACCGGACGAGTGGGAAAGCGCACGCGCTCTCGTCGTACTCGGCAGTACCTTGAAGAACGAACTCTTCGGCTCCGCCAACGCGCTCGGCGCACGGCTGCGCACAGGCGGGCTGCAGTTTCGCGTGATCGGCGTGCTGGCGCCCAAAGGCCAGTTCCTCGGCATTGACCTCGACGACACCGCGTTCGTCCCGACGGCGCGCGCCATGGAACTCTTCAACAAGGAAGGCCTGACGGAGATCCATGTGTCGTATTCCGAGGGCGCGGAGGCCAGCAAAGTCGCAGTTGCGGTCCGCGAACGGCTGGCCGCACGTCACGGCCGCGAGGACTTCACGCTCACCACGCAGGAGGACATGCTGCGCACGCTTGCCAACATCCTCGACATCCTGACGATGGCGGTCGGCGCGCTGGGGAGCATCTCGCTGCTGGTGGGCGGCGTCGGCATCGTGACCATCATGACGATCGCGGTGGCCGAACGCACTGGCGAGGTCGGCCTGATGCTCGCGCTCGGCGCGCGCCGTGGCACGATCCTCGGTCTCTTCCTAGCCGAAGCCGTGGTGCTTGCTGCGCTCGGTGGCTTCGCCGGACTCGTGCTCGGGGTCGGCCTGGCCCAGTTGATCCACCTCATTGTGCCGGCGTTGCCGGTGCACACACCCGTCCTTTATGCGGTGCTGGCGGTCGTGCTGGCGTCGCTGATCGGCCTGGCGGCGGGCGTGCTGCCGGCGCGTCGCGCCTCGCGGCTCGATCCGGTCGAATCCCTGCGCGCCGAATAGAACTCGCGGCCCTCGGCGCCGATGCCCACATGAAATGCGGCTCGCATCGAGCCGCTTGATGTGGGCCGCGTTGTCAGCCTGCCGACTTTCGAGTTGGAGCTGCGCAAGGCGGCTTTCGGAGTCAGGACGGGTATGACTGAGCGACGAATGTGCCGCCTGACTTAAGAGCCCCGAGACACGGAGGCGCGGGTACGCGCCCGAGTCCTCGCTGGGCAATGCGACTTACAGAACGGTCATGCCTTGTCCGCCACCTACCATGGCGAGTTGCTCGTCGGTCAGATCGTCGAGGTCTGCCAACAGATCGGCTTCTGTGGTCTCGAGTTCGAGCGTGTTCAGGTCGTTCATCTTTTCTCTCCGCGGGAGTTCTGATCTGAATCGGCTTAACTTCGACTACAGGACGGTCATGCCCTGGCCGCCGCCAACCATGGCCAGTTGCTCGTCAGTCAGGGTGTCGATGTCCAGCAGGACCTCGACGCTGCGCTCGTCGACGATTTCGAGTGTGATAGTGGCTTCCATGGCATTCCCTCCGAGTTGATTGATTTGTTGTGTGAGCGACGTTTGACATACGCGCCTGGCTAGCCTAGCGTGAAAAACTTCATGTCCGCGCTCCCACAAACCAGTGAGCGATATTCAAAGATTGATTGACGCAACCGTTTTTCCCGCGGAAGCCGGGGATCGGGACCTGACCACGGTCGGAGAAATCGTTGCAGCCGTCCGATCCGCGATCAGTGTCCCGGAGCACGCCGACCGAGCCTTCTTGACGAAGGTGGCCGCTCGGCTGCGGGATATTCCGTCCACGATCGGCTCGGACGGTCAACTGGAGGCCTTGCAGGCGGTCTGCCGGTTCTTCCTTGGCAAGGACCAGGATCTGCCGTTTGCGATGGAGGCGGCGGCCGGGGTGACACGCGTCGCGCGCGCCACCGGGCGCAAGCCCGAGCTGCTGAACGGGCTGCTGATGCAGGCGGTCGTCGCCTCACAGCTGGACAACCACATCGAGGCACTGGAAAGCTGCGCTTCGGCACGCGAGGTGGCGATCGAGATCGGCTCCCCACTGGGCGAACTCAGGACCGTGATCAACGCGGCGGCGTTCCTGCTCAACGTCGGTCACTACGAGTACGCGCTCGACTTGCTGCGCAACGGCCTGACGATCATTGATCGCTGCCCGGAAGGTGAGGACATCCTGTGGATCGTGCTCGGCAACATTGCCCAGTGCTACCTCTTCCTCGGCGAGTACGAGGAAGCGCTGCAGACGATCGGTGCGGCCCGCGCTACGGCCAAGGAACCCACCGATGCACACGGCGCCGGCAACCGCACGATCCTGGAGTACACGCACCTGCGCACGCTCGTCGCTCTCAAGCGGGGCGCCGAGGCGCGGCCGGTACTCGAGGCCATGGCAGCCTATGCCGCCAAGGCAGGGACCGTCCGCGCGCGAATTGATTACGCCTGCGCCCGCGGCATGCTTGAGGTGGTTGAGGGTCAGCGGGATCTCGGCCTTTCGCGCATCGTCACGGCTCGCGAGAAGGCCAAGCTTGTCACCTCGACGCTTCCCGACGTGCTCTCTGCAATGGTCTCGGTGCAGGAGGCCGTGGGCAACAAGGATGGCGCCGACAGGATCAGAGACGAGCTGAAGCAATTGCTTGCCACGCGCCAGGAGACAAGTCGCCTGCGCGCCGCGTTGATGTTCGGGCCTTCGGTGGGGGTCGCCGGTCAGACAGAACGCAGCACAGAATATGACCGCCGACTTGATGCGGCACGTGAACGGCTGTTGCGCCACGGATCATGAGTTGGGTGGGGTTGCCCTCCGGCGATGCGCATGGCGGGATGCTTCTCTCCGAATCGAGCCCCAGTCGCGGAAAAACGGGATGGCAGCCAGAAAGTCGAGGCAAATAGCCGCAGGTTGCGCCATGCTTTGCTGTGTCGACCGTCCGATCCACGCAGCATCCGAGAGTTTCACGCTAGAGCCATGGGCAAAGGCGATACCGTCCGCTTGACGCGGCCCGTTTTTGCGGAGGGGCGTGAACTGCCGGCGGGCGCCCAGGGCAGAATCGTGCAGGTGTTCGAGTGCCTGCCAAGCGCGGAAGTGGCAATTCGCCACAACAACGAGACGCTTGTCTTGCCGATCACGCTGGCGCTCCTAGAGCATCTTCTGCCGCGCCACGACCTGTAGCCAGCCGGCACAACCGGCGACGTGCAACTGCAAGCGGCGACCTCCGCGCAGCGTTGAAATCCCTTGCTCGTTGGGATGGACTGCATGCCCGACGGATCCGGCTGCCGGTGACTGTGCAACGGCCAGGCAATGGAGTTTCAACCCCAAATACCCGGCTTTTCCAGTTAGATGGCTTACACAGGGCGGCTACGCTTGGGCGATTCGAGCTGTCGGTTCCGCGGCTCTCGACCGGCATGAGTGCCCGATCCATGTCTGCATCGCCGTCTACTGAACTGGAGCAAGTCAGCGCCGCGGTGCTGGACGGACGGACTGATGCTGCCCGAACAGTGCTCATCGAAGGGGTCGAACGGGCGCGCGGTGCCGCTGATCATGCTCTGCAGGCGCGCCTGCTCAGTCGCCTCGCGGTGCTGGAGTTGCGGGGGGGCGAGTACTCGGCGGCCGATGCCCACGCGATCCAGGCCGCAAAGTTGTATGCCGCTGAAGGTGACGCGGCGGGACAGGTGGCTTCGCTGACCTATGCCGTGCTGGCCTGTGCCCAGCTGCGCCGCTATGACGATGCCTATGCCGCCGCCTTCGCGGCCCATGACGTTGCCCCGCAGGGCTCGCGACCCGAGTTGCGCCTGATGGCGACCCGCGCCCTCGGTGCCGCGCATGCGGCCGCCGGCTCCTACGAAGAAGGGCTGCAGCTGTTCGCGCGCATGATCGACATTGCGCGCGAGGCAATCCTGGCCACGTGGGAACGTACGGCCCGGACCGACTGGTTGATCGTGAACATTGGATGGCTGACCGATCCGGCCGCCCTGCATGCCTCTGCACCCGATCGTGAGCACCTCACCATGCTGCAGGCCTGGGCCGAGCATCTGCTGCAACAGCACTCCGACGCGACGCCCGAGATGCAGTTGCGCGAGCGAGTTGCGCACAATGCCGTTCTCGCGCAGATCCACGTGGCTCTTGGGAATGTCGGGCCGGCTCGCGCATCGATCGATTCCGTCATACGGGACTCGGCTCAACTGGGGTATTCACACGGCCTGGCCGAAGGCGCCGTCGTGGAGGCCGATGTACTCCTGCTCGAAGGTGAGGCCGCACGCGGCGTGGAAAGTGCGCGACGTGGAATCGAGATGGCCCAGCGACTCGATCTCCTGGTGGTCGAAGGCAAGGCGCACGACGCGCTTTCCCGCTGTGCCGAGGCCGCGGGCGACAGTGAGACCGCCGTCAAGGCACTGCGCCGGCACATGCAGGTCACGCGCGAGATCCTGCGGCTTCGCAGCGAGAATCGCGTGCGCATCGAGCGCTGGCGCGAATCACTCAAGCAGCGCGAGCAGCTCGACACACTGACCGCCGAGGCAAGCTCGTTCCGTGAACTGTCATTGCAGGACCCGCTGACCGGGCTGGCCAATCGCCGCGCGCTGGATCCGCTGGTACAGGATGCCTTGGCCGACCTGCGTGCGCGAGGCCGGCCGTGCGCACTGGCGGTACTGGATATCGATCAGTTCAAGAACATCAACGACCGGCACTCCCATGTCGTCGGCGATGCCGTGCTGCGATCGCTCGGCGACGTGCTGCGGGCAACCCTGCGCAGTGCGGACTTCGCGGCACGCACCGGCGGTGACGAACTGGTGGTGCTTTTCGGCAATGCTTCCGTGGCCGACGCGAGCGCGGCCTGCGACCGGATCCGCAAGGTGATCGCTGCACACGACTGGGACCATCTCTCGGATGGATTGACTGTCACGATGAGCATCGGCGTGACGGCCGCGCGGCCCGAAGATACCGTCGAGACCCTGATGCGGCGCGCTGACCGCCTGATGTACGACCACAAGTCAGGCTGAGCGGATACCGCGCGTCAGGTCTGGCGTGTCGTGCTGCAGGCTGCCTGGTTGCGGCGCCTTGACCGTTATCGATGCGGACCGATGTCGACGTTGCCGTGCTTCAACGCGCCGCGACGATCGCCTCGACCCCGGGCTGTTCCTTCAGCATTTCGATGCATTGCTTGGCATCGGGAATGCGGCTGGTCGGCCGCACGGCGTAAGTCACTGTGTCCGGTGCGGGTGCCCTGGCGATGTAGATGACGTCGCAGCCCGTGGTGCTCGACAGTGCAAACGCGCCCTGCGGATTGGGCGAGATTCGCGCAGGCTGGATCTTCACATCGTAGTTCTGCGCGACCGGGATACGAGCATCTGTCGTTGCCGGCGGCGTGGCGGTCGAACACGCGACGAGCAGGCCGGCGGGCAGGACAACTGCGCCAAGGATCACAGCTTTGCTGGGTGTCTTCATCTTCGGCTCCTGGAATTGGTCGTTAGCTTACGCGGGAATCGCGCTACATCGCGCGCGGCGGCTTGTCATGTGCCTTCGCTGCGTACTCCGTCAAGGAGGGCGGTGACGGGGCCTTGAGCTGTGAAGGGACAGCGTCCGGATACAGCTGCGCCAGGACACCGCTTGTCAACGTTCGCAGTTCGTACAGCACGGCTTTCACCGTCGCGTCGAGTTGACTGTCGGCTCGAGCGCCGCTCCAGATGCCGTGCAGCGTGTCTCGGCGCGACGCCAGCTGCGCCTGCACCTCGTGGTGCCAGTGGGCGGGCGATTCGCCTTCGACGAACTGGCCTCGGCCCCGGCCGTAGTGGGCAACGGCCAGGTAGCGCAGGACGCTGGCACGCACCAGTCCGTCGAGGAAGTCATCGGGCCAACTCAGTCGGGCACGTTCCGTGCCCGTCAACTTGTTGATCCCGCGCGCGAGGCCTGCGCCACCCAGCCCACCGAGGACCGCGCCGACGAGCAGACCCGCGCCCATGGACAGTCCACCGGTCGCGAGATCCGCCTTCAGGCCGGTAAGGGCGCCGGTCAGCACGCCACCGAAGAGTGCCGCGCGACCCTCCGCGATGGGCTCCTGGGTCGCATACGCTTCCTGCACGCGCTTCAGGATGGTCTCGGTCGTGCGGCCGTCGAGGCCGCTGATCGCGATCATGCGGTCGGTCGCCGCTTTCACACTGGCGTCGATTCGAGCGGCCAACGCGGCCATTGCGCGGCTGCGCGCATCGCCATCCTTGCGCAGGCCCAGAGTGACGAGCATGCGCGAGCCGATCGAGGCGGCAGGCTCGTCGATCGTCTCCGCGTCGTGGGCGGCCGCGGCCATCTGCTCGGCCAGTACCTGCATGCAGGATTCGAAGCGCCCGATATTGCGAGCGGTCCACTCCGACTGCATACGCGCAAATCCTTCGCGCTTTTCAAGCGGCAGGCGGGTCGAAACGGCCGCAAGCAGCGTGCCCTCCTGCACCCAGCAGCGCGCGAACGCGTCGAGCGTCAACACATCGCACGCCAGGCCGAGTCCTGCAACATGACTGCGCCATCGTTGCTGTTCTGCTGCGTCGTCTGCATGTGTCCGAGGCGGACCCGTCTGGTTGAGCAGGACGAGGACCGGCTTGTCGATCCAACGGAGGACCTGGATCTCGGACGCAACGTAACCGGCATCGCGCGGCTGCTCCGCGGCGTTCACGAGGTACAGGACGACGTCCGAGGAGGAACGCGCCGCGCGCACCGCCTGCTGGCTGCACCAGAAGGGGCGGTCACGGTGGCGGTCCCAGACTTCGCGCAGCAACCAGCCGATCGGGTTGCCGTCCATCCGCAGGCGCTGTACCAGTCGCGCGGAGTCGCCGAAGCCGGGCGTGTCCCACAGCCGCAGCGCATCGCCCGACGGGGTTTCCAGCAGCAGGTACGGCTCGGCGAGTTCGGTGACATGCGGCGCGTCTCGCACGTCGCCGACGTCGCGGCCGAGCAGGGTGCGCACCAAAGTCGTCTTGCCGCTGTTCGTATGAGAAACGAGGGCGAGTTCGACCGTGACCGGCGTGCCGGTGCTGTTGTTCACTGCAGGCCCCCAAGTGCTGCGGCCAGGTCTGACTCGGCCCGACCCAGATCAGGCACAGTGAAGTCGATGCAAGCGATCGGGAGGCCGCGCTGGACAGCGAATCCGTTCCAGGCATGGCAACGTTCGTCCACCCGCGCATTGGCACCGGATTGCCCGCCGAGGCGCAGTCGGTACGGTGCCGTGTCGACGACGACGGCCAGGGGCGTATCGAGTGCGGACTTCAGCGTGTCGAGAAACCGTCCGTGGTTTTCATTCTCGGGCGTGGCCGCCGCGTTGAAGACCGCAAGCGTCAGTGGCAGGTCGTCCTCGCGTCGCGCCAGTCCTTCGGCCGCGCTGGACTCGGCGCCGAAGTCCACGCTGGGTCGCAACGCAAGTTGCGTGGCGTCGCCGAACAGATGCCGTGCGAGCCCGTGCAGGCCGGCCACCGCCGACTCGTCGAGTGTGTAGCTGTACGGCACGACGCGAACGCGCGCACTGCTGGGCGCAAACGAGGCCAGCACCCGGCGAAAGTAGGGCGTACCGAAATCGAAGCTGAAGGCACCCGCGAGCATTCGTTCGCGCCACGCGGCCCAGGCAAAGAGGGCCAATCGGGGCAGGACGACTGCAACGCCAACCGTGACGGCGTACAGATGGATCCAGGGTCCGGCGTTCGTACCGCCAACTCCGCCGCTGATGCGCATCGCCTCGATGGCATCGACCGAGGGGAACGTCATGCCGAGCAGCTTCGCGGCCGGACCGAGCAGCGCGGCCAGAAACGCGTGGACCGCTGCGGGCTGCAGGAAGGTGCTTTCCCAGCCGATGCGGTATTCGAACGCCACGGCGCGCAGGTACAGACCCAGCAACGCACCCAGTGCGAACAGAGCTGCGGAAAGATGCAGCACGCGACCCGCGCGCGCGTCGAGCAACCGTCGGCTGAGGTCGGTCCAGTCGGTGGCGAAGCGCACCGCGGCCGCGGTGGTCACTTCGTTGGAGGTCGTGCGCGGGAAGCGGGCTGCACCGGCGATCCAGCGACGCAATGGGCCGAGCGGTCGTCCGAGCAGCGGACGCAGGAGCAGAAAGCCATAGACGGCGACGTTCCAGGCCAGGATGCCGAGCAACGGAAACGCCAGCACGTTGACGTGCTGGCGGTCGGCGATGTGCTCGGTCAGTGCGCCCAGGGCAAACGCCGCCATCGGCAATACCACGCCGATCCACGGGCGCCAGCGAACATTGCGCAAGCCACGCAGGATCGGCGCTCGTGCAGAGAGCTTGTCGAGCGCCAGTCCGGCGCGCTTTGTCAGAAACTGTTCGGCGGTCGCTGCGCTGCGTTGCTCTGCTGCCTGCCAGTGCGCCAGTTCACCGGCCGCGCGGCTCGCGTAGCGCCGGTCGTCGGCCGTGAAGATCGACCCCGACGCATCGGTGGTTTCGATCGCACGCACGAGCACGACATCGCGGGCCGACTGTTCGTCCATCCGCGGATTATCGCTGCGGTCGCAGTGCCGTCCACGCGCGCGTCATCGGCTCCCGTCGAGCGCCTGTTCGAGGTCCCACAGGATGTCGTCGATCGACTCGATGCCGATCGACAACCGCACCATGTCCGGTGTGACGCCCGCCTTGAACTGATCGGCCTCCGACAGTTGCCGATGCGTCGTCGACGCCGGGTGAATGACGAGCGACTTGGCGTCGCCGATGTTGGCCAGGTGCGAGAGGAACTGCAATGCGTCGATGAACTTCTCGCCGGCGGCTGCGCCGCCCTTGATGCCGAAGGTCATCACCCCCGCGGCCCCGGGTTCGCCGTCGACCGCTCGCAGGTACTTGCGCGCCAGTGAGTAGTACGGGTTCGATGGCAGGCCGGGCCAGTTGACCCAAGCAACGCGCGGGTGTGAGTTGAGGAACTCGGCGACGCGACGCGCGTTCTGGCAGTGCCGCTCCATGCGCAGATGCAGTGTCTCGATTCCCTGCAGCAGCAGGAAAGCCGACAGCGGGGCGAGTGCGGCGCCGTGCACGCGCATCACTTCCATGCGTGCCTTCATCGTGTAGGCGAAATCGCCAAATGTCTCCCAGAACTTGACGCCGTGATAGCCCTTCGACGGCAATACCATGTCCTGGAACTTGCCGTTGCCCCAGTCGAATTGGCCGCGCTCGACCAGCACACCTCCCAGGGTGGTGCCGTGCCCGCCGAGGTACTTGGTCGCGGAGTGGACCACGATGTCCGCGCCCCAGTCGAACGGCCGGCACAGGTAGGGCGAGGCCATCGTGTTGTCGATCATCAGCGGCACGCCGGCCGCATGCGCTATTGCTGCAATGGGCTCGATGTCGAGCACGTTGATCTTGGGGTTCCCCAGCGTCTCGGCGTAGACCAGCCGGGTCGAATCGCGCAGTGCGGCGCGGAAGTTCTCCGGTGTGTCGGGGTCGACGAAGGTCGTCTCGATGCCCATCTTGCGCAGCGTGATGTCGAACTGCGAATACGTGCCGCCGTACAGCAGCGATGAGGCCACGATGTGTTCGCCCGGCTGCACGATGGCGAGAATGCCGGTCATCTGCGCCGACATGCCGCTCGCAGTAGCGAGTGCCGCGCGGCCATTTTCCAGCGCGGCGACGCGTTCCTCCAGAACCGCCACGGTCGGATTGCTGATGCGTGAATAGACGTTGCCGAAGGTCTGCAGGTTGAACAAGCTCGCTGCATGGTCGGCGGAGTCGAACACGTACGACGTCGTCTGGTAGATGGGCGCTGCGCGACTGCCCGTCACAGGATCCGGAATCTGTCCGGCGTGCAGGCACAGGGTCTCGATGCCGTAGGCGCGGTCTGCCATGGAGGTCTCCTCAGTACGGCAGCTGCCGCGGGCGCTTGCTGGAAATCACGCGCGTATTCACGCCGGCCCAGTTCAGTCCGCCAAACAGGCGCCCGTGCTCGATCTTTACGCAGCGGTCCTGAACCACGTCGAGTCCGGCGGCGCGCGCTCGTTCGGCGGCGGCGGAGTTGGTCACGCCGAGTTGCATCCACAGGCAACGGGCGCCGACGGCGATCGCATCGTCGGTCAATGGCCCGATGTCATCGGAACGCCTGAAACAGTCCACCATGTCGATCGGGCCGGCTGCCTGGGCGGCCGTGCGCACATCGGGAAAGCAGGGCTGTCCCAGAACCTCGGGGTACTTCGGATTCACCGGGATCATCGTGTAGCCATGCTCGAGCAGGTACTTGCCGACGAAGTAGCTCGGGCGATGCCATTCCGAAGAGATGCCCACGACCGCAATTCGACGACAGTCGTGCAGCAGGCGGCGCAGCGTAGGGATATCGGTGCTATCGGCCATATTGGTTACCACATTGCATGCGTGACGAG
This sequence comes from uncultured beta proteobacterium, assembly GCA_963754065.1. GTDB lineage: Bacteria > Pseudomonadota > Gammaproteobacteria > Burkholderiales > Burkholderiaceae_F > JALORV01. The sequence continues at coordinate 13,988 of CAVWFH010000019.1, forward strand.
AACAGTGTCGATGAAAGGTGCCCGGTCACGCCGAACAACTCCAAAGTGTCGAAAAACTTGACAAGTACGCGGCCGCAATACGGCACAACATTGATCGTCTGCATAGACGATCGATTTAGCGACTCGACCATTGTAATTTGGGGATGTAGAAATCAGGTGTGCGCCGGCAGGTCGGCGCAAAGGGGCTGTCGATGAAACGCTGTATCGCTGTACTCGTTGCCGGGGCCGGACTGGCTGCAGTTGCTCCCGCCCAGGCGGAGGTCTTCTACAGTTGGGTCGACGTCGCGCAGAAACCCAAGCTTGCGACGATGAACGATTCGCTGATGCGCAAGCAATTATGTTCGCGCAGCGATGTCGACGGTTCCTGCCTCGACGGACAGTCGGCCAAGGAAGAGTTGTTGAAGTTCCAGCCGCCGCCCGTGGACACGCCGCTTCCGCCGGTTGTTGACACCGTGCCGCCGGTGGTCGATAGCTCGCTTCCCCTTCCGATCGCCGAGCAACCGGTCACGACTCCTGTGCCCGAGCCAACGTCGCTGGCGCTACTTGCTGCGGCGCTGTTTGGCCTCGTGATCGGGAAAGGGCGGTATCGCGGCCGGGCTGTCAAGTTCCCGGTTCTGCGTACGTGAACTGCACGTTCGCGGTCTGACCGAGGGCTGGATTCACGACGGTCAGCAGTCCTGAAGGCTGAAGTGTGAAACCCGGCGGCAGGGGTGCACTGCCGCTGGCGAGTCCGAAGGCGCCACCGCGGACCACGTCGGGCGGCAGCGTCAGGGCGAGGTCGATGACCCGGTTCTGTCCCGCGACGAACCACATCCAGGGGGTCAGGTCCCACACATCGGCGGTTGCGTTCAGCAGCGCAGGAGCGGATGGGGTCGGTGCGCCGGATCCGCCGCATCCAAACAGTGTCAATCCGCTGAATCCCGTGGCCCCCAACAACAGCGACCTGCGCTTCATCATGAATGAAGTTCCGGTCGCTGCCATCGAATCGTCGCAAGAGTTGAGTCAGTGCTGGCGAATCGCCGAAGCGTCGTCGTCCAAGGGCAATGGGCCGCTTGCAGCGGCCCTCGGTGTTTGGTGGAGGCGGCGGGAATTGAACCCGCGTCCACGAGTGATCCAGATCCAGTTCTACATGCGTAGCCGGTCTATTTTTGTCTCGCCGCGTACTTAGCCGATCGGCAGGCCGGTACGCAGCCAGTCACTGGGTCTCGATGCCGCCGTCGTGACTCCACCGGCATCCAGCTTCCGTAAGTGGCGCTGCTGTCGGTTACCCGACCTGGCCCGGAAGCGAACCAGTGCAGCGTCTGGCCGGTATTAAGCGGCTAGAGCAAACGCGTCTTCGTTGGCGTTTGTAGTGTTCCAGATGGATTTACGAGGTCACTGGTCCTCGGCATGCCCTGAGATCCTTCACGACCCGTGTCGAAGCCAGGTCGCCCCCAAGAAAAGTGATTCTACGTTCAATGTGGGTCACTTCAGCGAGAAATCAACCCGCGTGGTGGCTCCCTTGTCCTGGATTCCGGCCGGCGTGAGCTTGGGTTCGACCAGGAAAAGCCGCTCGCGGGCGACCTTGCCGTCGATTTCGAGGCGGTTGCGTACTGCGGTCGCCCGCTGGTTCGCCAGCGCACGCAGATCTTCGGGCGTGACGGACAAATGGGCGAGGATCAGCACCTCCATTTCCGGCGCAGGGATGGTTCTGGCGATCCCGATGACGTTGCGCGGCTTGTCCGGAATGTCCTCGTCGGAGTAGACGGAGGCGATCAGCGCCGGGCGTTCTTCGCTCGTGATCGTGACTGCAGACGGATCGATCGATTCGCCACCGGCGCGCACGCGCTGTCGCACCTTGGCCGCCCGCAGTTTGCTGTCGTACTTGGCCCGCTTCACTCCGTCGGTGTCGAGCGCCGGATCGACCCGCCCGATGATGTCGAGCTTGAGCGCGGGACGATCGTTGAGTGCCTTTGCCAGAGTGTCGACGCGCTTGGCCTGTTCCGGAGCGAGCGCTGAAGAGCCCGCGGTGAACTCCACGACGCCGAGTTCCTCGCCGCCGCCGAACGCCGCCGCCAGCAGCGAGAAGGGCGCGGTCACCACCTTGGTCAGCAGGTTGATGATGACCTGAATGATGATGCCGCCGACCGAGAACTTCGGATCGTTCAGCGTGCCGCTGATCGGCAAATTGATGTCGATTTCGCCGCGGCTGTTGGTCAGCAGCGAGACGGCCAGCAGTACCGGCAGCTTGGTCGCAGTTGGACTGTCCACCTTCTCCCCAAAGGTCAGCTGGTCGAGGAACAGGTGATTGTTCGCGGTGAGCTTCTCGTCCTCGACCTTGTACTTCACTTCCATCGACAGCTTGCCCTTGACGATCGGATAACCGGCGTACTTGACGGAGTAGGGCGTGAGGCGCGGCAGGTCGACCCCTTTCGTGCGTCCCTCGATGTCCAGGAAAAGCTTGGGCGCAAGCGGATTGAGACGACCGCTGATGTCGACCGGCGCGTCGTCGTCGATCTTGCCCGCCAACGCCAGCGTTGCCGGATCCGTGCTGTCCGACGCGAGCGCCGTGACCGTGCCGCCGAGCCCCGTCATGTTGGCCGTGTAATTCGGCTTGATGAAGTTGTCGGTGAAGTTGACGTTGCCGCGCGTGATCTCGATCTGGCCGATGCGAATCACCGGTCGAGGGGCCGCCGGATCCGCGCCTTGCGGTGTCACCGCCGCCTCCGCCGTGCGGCCCGGTGCAGCCGGCTTCGCGACGTCGTTGCCGGCGAGTTCTCGATCGACCGGCATCGAGGCCTGGGCCGGGGTGGTTGCTGCTTCAGATCTTGGCCTTCGTTGTTGGAGACGTTGTGCTTTCAACTTGCCCTTCGCGCTTGACAAGGTCGGCCAGGTTCAGTCGTCCCTGTGCCGATACGATGACGCGCGCGTAGAAGTCCGAAAGCGCGACCTTGCCGACCGTCACTTCCGGTGGCAGCTCGCCGCCCTTCGCGTCGATCTGCTCCAGGTCGAGTACCTGCCACTTGAGCAGATCGTCCTCGCCGCGCGCGTCGAGTACGTGCAGGTTCGCGAGCCGGGCGCTGCCCTTGTAAGCCACCTTCATTGGCGCTCCGGTTGCCGCCTGACTGACCGCGACATTGCCGCGCGCTGAAAGCAGGGCATTGGCCAGCACTGCGTTCAGCCGTGCCGCGAGGTACGGGCGCACTACGGCGATATCGAGGCTGCGCGCATCGACGCGCAGATCCGAAGCCACGGGGTTCCACCGTGCGCCGCCGTTGACGGCGAGCGTGCCGCCGCTGCCGAAGCGCGTGCGCAACGCGATCTCCGCGCGCTGCGTACCGTCGCTGACGACATTGCTGACGGTGCCGGTGATCGCCGCGGCGCGCAGCTTCACGTTCGGATCGACTGACTGGTCCTCGAACTGCAGGTCTCCGCGCGTGATCGCCGCCTCCTTGAGGAGGACCTTCCATGGCTGCGCCGCGGCCGCATCATCCTGCTTCTCGGTCGTCCCCGGGGGCGCGCCGGGCTTGGCGCGGAAGACCGTCAGCCAGTTGATCTGGCCGTCGGCCATGCGTCGCACCATGGCTCTTGGACCATCGACCGAGAGCCTGGCGACTGTCATCTGTCGTGCCGTCAGATCCAGTTCGGCGCCGTCGATCGACATCGCATCGATATCGAAGCTGGCACCGCTGCCGGCCGGGCCCCGGACTCGGATGTCCTTGCTGCGCATCGCGATTTCGCGCAGTGCGATCTTCATGGCGGGATCCGCCGCGGCGAATTCGAGGATTGCGTTGACGTCGCTACTGCCATCGAGCGTTGCATTGACGACATGGGCGAGGTAGCGCGCGGCTGTGCGCATCTTGACGTTCTGGGCGGCGAGCGCAAGTCGCCCCCCAACAGGCACCAGCCCGACTTCGCCGTCGAGTTTCACCGAACCGGCGTCATCGGCAATGTCGCCTGCGACCGTGAGTTTGCCGCGCACGCTCGACGTGTTCGTCAGGCCGCTCGCGTCCGCGGCCAGGTGAATGACCTGCAGACGGAAGCGACCCGCAGAGTCATCGGCGACGTTGATCGTTCCTTCGCTGACGGCCGCATGCTTGAGTGTCAGGGCAAAGGGCGGGGGCACGGGTGCGCTTGCGGGTGGTGGGGCTGCTTCAGCGGACGACGCGGCGGTGGCGGCCGGACCGGGCATCTCCTGCAGCGGCTGCTTGCCTAACCGCACCCAGTTGATCGCGCCGGCAGCGTCCCGAACGACCTCGACGGTCGGCGCTACAAGCGCAATGTCCCCGATCACCGCGCGGCGTGCTAAGGGCTCCACCTCGTCGAGGGTCACGCGCAGCGACTTCCACGCCAGCATCGGCTGTGGACTGATGGCCGGTGCGACCAACGCAAAGTCACTGACATCGAACGACCCGGTGACCAGGGTCTGCTCCGGCCGTGCAGGCTGTTCACGCTGTGCCGGGGCCGCACGCCGGAACGCAACGCGCAGATCGGTGCTCAGCGTGCCACGCGGAATGGCGAAGTTCAGTCGTACCGGCAAGTAAGCCACATACGTGGGAATGTCCACCCCGTCGAACTTGAGATCAATCGATGACTCGAGCGTCTCGTGAAACGGCCGTGTCTCCCCCTTGATGTCGATCGGCGAGCCATTGAGGCGCGCGAAGAACGCGGGCTGGACCTTGATCTCGGCGTCCGTCGGCAGGTTGGAAATGAACGGGATGCCGATCCTGAGTTCACTGAGCAGATGCTTCCGCCCGATCGGTCGATCGTCAAAGTTGATCGTGCTGTCGGTGACCTCGATGTTGTAGAGCGCGAAACGCGCCGGCTCGTCGCTGGTCCTGGGCTTGTCGCGGATGCGGTCGACGATATCGCTGAAGTTGAAGCGGTGTGGTTCGAGCCGGACGATGTTCGCGGTCAAACCATCGACGGTCAGCGCGTCCAGCACTGGCGCAAGGCGCAGGATCGATCCGACCGACGCATTGGCCGTGATCTCGCGCACGGTCAGCAGTGGCGCGGGTTCCCCGCTGCCTTCGACGACCAGTCCGCGCAGTGTCACTCGCAGCGTGTATGGATTCGCACTGATCGATTCGACCCGCACGGTGCGGCCGAGCTCGCGCGACGCGACGGTCTCCACCCCCCAGCGCGCGAGTTTCGGGATCGCAAAGTAACCGACGACACCGAACAGCAGGAATGCAATGGCCGCGCCGATGGCCGTCTTGCGTAGTGCCGGTACCCATCGACTCATCGTTCCACTGACCCCGCTCGGTGACCCTGCAGATCAGGACAATTATGCGTCGCGGCGTTCGCTATTGCCGGACCAGACGGAGCAGTTCATCCGGGGCATGGATGATGTGATCGGCGCCCCAGTGTTCTATCGGATCGGCGTCGCCGAGATAGCCATACGCGGCAGCCACCGTGCGCAATCCGGCAGCCCGGCCCGCCTGCACGTCGCGCAGGTCGTCACCCACGTAAAGAGATTCATCACCCCTTCTGCCGGCGCTCTGGAGCGCGTGCAGCAGCGGCGCCGGGTGAGGTTTGGCATGGGGGGTCGTATCACCGCTGACGACACACGCGGCACGCGTCGCCAGCCCCAGGGCACGGACCAGCGGGTCGGTGAAGCGCGCCATCTTGTTGGTGACGATCCCCCACAGTACGCCGTCGGCATCGAGTGCAGCCAAGGTTTCGGCCATCGTCGGGAACAACACGCTGGCCTCGCACAGGGCCGATTCGTATTCGCGGAAGAATTCCTGCCGCAGTTCCTCGTAACCGTCGTCCGCGGGGGTCAGGCCGAATGCACGCCCGATGAGCCCGCGCGCTCCGTGCGAGGCGAGTGGCCGCAGCGCGTCGAGCGGAACCGGCGCCCGCCCGCGGTTGGACAGCATGCGGTTGACGGCCCCGGCCAGGTCCGGCGCGGTATCGGCCAGTGTCCCGTCGAGGTCGAACAGCACCAGTTGGATCGAATTCATCAGTGAGTCGTCGGATTGGATGCGATCCCGTCGCAGTGACGCGTGCATCCGGCACGTGCCGGTTTCTTGCTCACGACAGACTTGCGGAAGGCCATCAGGTAGTTCACGTCGGTATCGCGACCCAGCGCGGCGGACTTCGTGAACGGGTTGTAGGTCATGCCCACCAGTTCGTGCAGCGCCAGTCCGGCAGTCCGTGCGTACTGGGTCAGCTCGCTCGGCCGGATGAACTTGGCGTACTCGTGCGTGCCGCGAGGCAGGATGTTGAGGACGTACTCGACGCCGACGATCGCCAGCAGGAACGACTTGGAATTGCGGTTGATCGTCGAGAAGAACACCCAGCCCCCCGGTTTTGCCAGGGCGGCACAGGCCTGCACGCTCCGGGCGGGATCGGGCACGTGCTCGAGCATTTCCATGCAGGTCACTACGTCGAAGCTGGCCGGCTGGTGTTCCGCCCAGGACTCGGCTGCACCTTCCTCGTAGTTCACGTCCGCCCCCGATTCCAGCGCATGCAGCTGCGCGACCTTGAGCGGCTTGCCGGCCAGGTCGATGCCGGTGACCTGCGCACCGCGTCCGGCCATCGACTCGGCCAGTACACCGGCACCGCAGCCGACATCGAGTACTCGCTTGCCTGCCAGTGGCACGAGACGGTCTATCCACGCCAGCCGCAACGGATTGATTTCGTGCAACGGCCGCATGGGGCCATTCGGATCCCACCAGCGGGCAGCGATATCGCTGAACTTGCGCAGCTCGGCCGGATCGACGTTGGCATTCATCGTTCGAATGTTACTGGCCCACGCGCCAGGCAAAAAAAAGCCCCGCCGAAGCGGGGCTTTGAGCAGCGAGAGTTGCGTCTAGCGCTTGACGGGGCGGGTGCCCACGACTTCGACCTCGACGCGACGATTCGGCTGCAAGCACTCGACCAGCTGCTTGAAGTTCTTGACCTCGCCCTTCGGCGACGGATCCGGACACTGCTTGACCGGGTTCGCCGGGCCCTTGCCTTCCGTGTAGACACGGTTCGGCTCGATACCCTTGCTCACCAGGTAGTCCTTCACGGCCTGAGCACGCGCAACCGACAGTTTCTGGTTGTGCGCCAGGGGGCCGATGCGGTCGGTGTAGCCGACTGCAATGATGACCTCGAGGCTCACGCCGGCCAGTTTCGACACGAGATCGTCGAGCTTGGCCTTGCCTTCCGGACGCAGAACCGCCTTGTCGAAATCGAACAGGGCGTCAGCCGCGAACGTCACCTTCTCGCTCGTCGGAGCGGGCGGTGGCGGGGGCGGTGGCGGCGTCGGAGCGGGTGGCGGCGGGGGCGGCGGAGGCGGTTCGCAGACCGGCTTGACCATCAGGTCTTTGTCGCACTCGCAGCCTGCCGTCCAGTTGGGGAACGGCGCGTCCTTGATCACCGTTTTCGCGGCGCGGTCGACACTCCACGAACCCGTACGCCAGCACAGGCCGAACGGATCGCGGACGATGACGCCACGCGCGTCGATCACATACGGGCTTTCCTTGGTATCAACAACAGTGACGTCCTTCATCTGGGCCGAAACGGTCCCAGTGATGGCCATCAGTGCCGTAGCCAGGAGGCCCAGCTTGATGGATTTCTTCATATAACTCCTCACTCGAGATTGCGGAGACCGGCCGGGGTACCAACTCGGCCGGATATGGCCGGCACCGCATCGGCCGATGATGGCGCATGAAGCTTCACGCCAACCCCGCCGTCTGCAGAACCTGCCGACAGCGATTCTGCCACGCGAGCAGGGTGGCGGCGGGCGACCCCGACGCCCCTCCTTGCGCTTCGGCAAGGACCTGTCTCGTTCTGACAACAGACTGGCCGGCCACCCACACATCGGTCGCATGCTCGCGTCCCGCGGAATAGACCAGCTGTGACAGGGGATTGAAGACCGGTTGGGTCTCGATTTCGGACAAATCAAAGGCGGCGAGATCGGCTTCCTTGCCAACCTCGATCGAGCCGATGCGGCGCTCCAGCCCCAGTGCCCTTGCCCCCCCGAGCGTGGCGGCTTCCAGGACCGCCGGCGCGGGCAGCACGCTCGGGTCCCGACTTGCCCCCTTCGCAAGCAGGGCGGCCAGGCGCATTTCCGACACCATGTCGAGGCGGTCGTTGCTGGCGGCGCCGTCAGTGCCGAGGCCGACATTGACCCCGGCAGCCAGCAGTTCTGCCACCGGCGCGATACCGCTGCCGAGCTTGAGATTCGACGCCGGGCAGTGGGCCACCGAGGCGCCCCGCTGGGCCAGCAGCGCGATCTCGGTCGCTTCGAGGTGGACCGCATGAACGGCGATCAGTCGTTCTGTCACCAGTCCCAGCCGGTCCAGGCGTGCGAGCGGGCGTTCGCCATGGCGGCGTACCGATTCCGCGACTTCGTCGGCTGTCTCGTGCAGATGAATGTGCACCGGCAGGTCGAGCTCTTCAGCAAGGACGGCGATCTTCGCCAGTGTCACGTCCTCGACCGTGTACGGGGCATGCGGCGCGAGCGTGAAGCTCACCAGCGCATCGTCGCGACAGCCATCGCGGGTTGCGAGGCCCTTGCGCAAATAGTCCTCGGCGTCCGAGGCGTAGGCCGTGGGGAATTCGATCGCGATGATTCCGGCCACTGCGCGCATGCCTACACCGCGCAGCGCGCGCACCGCGGCTTCGGGATAGAAGTACATGTCGGAGCAACAGGTCGTGCCTGAGCGCAGCATCTCCAGCGCTGCGATGCGCGTGCCGTCGTAGACGAATTCCGGCGACACGAGGGCCTTTTCGAGCGGCCAGATGCGCCGCTGCAGCCATTGCATCAGCGGCAGATCGTCGCCGATGCCGCGAAACAGCGCCATCGCGGCATGAGTGTGAAGATTGACGAGCCCGGGAGTAAGCACGTGGGTCGAAAGCATCACGCGCTCCGCTGGCGCGTAGCGCGCTTGTGCCGTGTCCCGGGGCAGCAACGCGAGGATGCGGCCCTCGTGAACGACAACGGCTTGATCCTCCAGTACCGCGGCACGCGGCACGACAGGCACGACCCAGCGCGCCTCGATCACCAGATCGACGGATTCCATGTTGAGGCAGGCGGTTCGAAGTGTGGCGGCGGATCAAAGCACATCGCGCGCCGATTGGCGAGTCGGTTGATGCGGCGCCGCCTCGTCCTCAAGGCGACTCCGGCCGCGAACGCGACCCGGGTCGGGCGAAATCGGACCTTCGCGCTGGTAGAATTTGCGATTGCATTTCAGAGCGAACAGGCCTGTTCCGCTCGAACCGACGGCCCCGCCCCTGATGGACCCATTCGCCAAGGAAACCCTGCCGATCTCGCTTGAAGAGGAGATGCGGCGTTCGTATCTGGATTACGCGATGAGCGTGATCGTCGGGCGTGCGCTGCCCGATGTGCGCGACGGCCTGAAGCCGGTGCACCGTCGAGTTCTGTTCGCGATGCACGAGGCGAACAACCACTGGAACCGCTCTTACGTGAAGTGCGCTCGCGTGGTCGGCGAGGTGATGGGCAAGTATCACCCGCACGGCGACAACGCCATTTACGACACGCTGGTGCGCATGGCGCAGGACTTCTCGCTGCGCTACACGCTGATCGACGGCCAGGGCAACTTCGGCTCGATCGACGGCGACAACGCGGCAGCGATGCGCTACACGGAGTGCCGGCTCGACAAGATTGCGGCCGAACTGCTGGCGGACATCGACAAGGAAACGGTCAACTTCGTCCCGAACTACGACGGCAAGGAGAGCGAGCCGTCCGTCCTGCCGTCGAAGATTCCGAACCTGCTGATCAATGGGTCGGCCGGCATCGCGGTCGGCATGGCGACCAACGTGCCGCCGCACAACCTCTCGGAGGTGATCGACGGCTGCCTGGCGCTGCTGCGCCGGCCCGAAACGACGGTCGACGAACTCATCGAACTCATTCCCGCGCCGGACTTCCCGACTGCCGGGATCATCTACGGCCTCGATGGAGTGCGCGAAGGCTATCGCACCGGGCGCGGCCGTGTCGTCATGCGCGCCAAGACGCACTTCGAGGAAATCGACAAGGGCGCGCGCAGCGCGATCATCGTCGATGAGCTGCCCTATCAGGTGAACAAGCGCGTGCTGCTCGAGCGCATCGCCGAAATGGTCAACGACAAGCGCCTCGAAGGCATATCGGATATCCGCGACGAGTCGGACAAGTCGGGCATGCGCGTCGTATTCGAGCTCAAGCGCAACGAAGTGCCGGAGGTCGTGCTCAACAACCTCTACAAGCAGACGCAGCTGCAGGACACCTTCGGCGTCAACATGGTGGCGCTGGTCGATGGACAGCCGCGGCTGCTCAACCTCAAGCAGATGCTGGACGCGTTCCTGTCGCATCGGCGCGAGGTGGTCACGCGGCGCACTGTGTTCGAGCTCAAGGAGGCGCGCAAGCGCGGCCACGTGCTGGAAGGCCTCGCCGTGGCGCTCGCCAACATTGACGAATTCATCGCCATCATCAAGGCGGCACCAACGCCGCCGGTGGCCAAGACCGCGCTGATGGCCCGTGCCTGGGATTCGTCGCTGGTGCGCGAAATGCTGACGCGTTCGGGCAAGGACATGGCGTCGTATCGCCCGGACGGTCTCGACGTGCGCTATGGCCTGCAGGATGACGGGCTCTATCGTTTGTCGGAGGAGCAGGCCGAGCAGATCCTGCAGATGCGCCTGCAGCGGCTGACGGGACTGGAGCAGGACAAGATCGTCAACGAGTACCGCGAAGTGATGGAAACCATCACCGACCTGCTCGACATCCTCGCCAAGCCCTCGCGCATCACCGACATCATTGCTGACGAGCTGCTTGCGCTGAAGAGCGAGTTCGGCGACGCGCGGCGGTCCGAGATCGTGCGCAGCGCGCAGGACCTGATGACCGAGGACCTGATCGCGCGCGAGGACATGGTCGTTACCCTCTCGCACACGGGCTACATCAAGAGTCAGCCGCTGGCGGATTACCGCGCGCAGAAGCGCGGAGGCCGCGGCAAGCAGGCGGCGGCGATGCGCGAGGACGACTGGATCGACCAGCTCTTCATCGCCAACACGCACGACACGATCCTGTGCTTCTCGAACCGCGGGCGGCTCTACTGGCTCAAGGTGTGGGAGGTGCCACAGGGTGCACGTACCGCGCGCGGCAAGCCGATCGTCAACATGTTCCCGCTGGCCGAGGACGAGAAGATCACGGTCGTTCTGCCGATCTCGGAGTACGACGGGCAGCACTTCGTCTTCATGGCCACGGCCATGGGGACGGTCAAGAAGACGGCGCTCACGGACTTCAGCAATCCGCGCAAGGCCGGGATCATCGCGGTCGACCTCGATCCGGGCGATTACCTGATCGGCGCTGCGATCACCGATGGACAGCACGACGTGATGCTGTTCTCCGACGCCGGCAAGGCTGTGCGTTTCGACGAGAACGACGTGCGGCCGATGGGCCGCACCGCACGTGGGGTACGCGGCATGCAGCTGGATTACGGCCAGCAGGTCATTGCCATGCTGGTGGCCGAGGATGAAGAGCAGAGCGTGCTGACCGCGACCGAGAACGGCTATGGCAAGCGCACCTCGATTGTCGAGTACACGCGCCACGGTCGCGGCACGAAGGGCATGATCGCCATCGCCACCAGCGAGCGCAATGGCAAGGTCGTTGCGGCCACGCTGGTGCGCGGCGACGATGAAGTCATGCTGATTACGACCGGCGGGGTGTTGATCCGCACCCGCGTGGCCGAGATCCGGGAGATGGGCCGCGCCACGCAGGGCGTGACTCTGATCGCGCTGGACGACGGCACGACGCTGACCGGGCTGCAGAGGGTGGTCGAGCGCGACAGCGAGGGAGCCAATGGCCACGAGGCTAGCGTCGAGCCCGTGTCCGAGACCGATACGCCCGATACGCCGGCGACCGAGGGCTGAGCGGAAGCCGTACCTTGTCCCGCGTCTACAACACCTCGTCTGGACCTGCGGTGCGCCATGGTTGATTCGATCGACCGGCGACTGAAGCCGCTGCGCGACGCCATTGACGGTGTCGACGCGCGACTCGTCGAGCTCCTCAACGAGCGCGCCAGGTTGGCCAGCGAAGTGGGCCGCGTCAAGGGCGAAGTCGAAGCGCCGGTGCTGCGCACTGAGCGCGAGGCGGAAGTCCTGCGCAAGGTGGGCGCGCTGTCGAAGGGCCCATTGACGGACGCGCCGCTGGCCAACGTGTTTCGCGAAATCATGTCGGCATGCCGCGCGCTCGAGCGTCCTTTGACGGTGGCTTTCCTCGGGCCCGCCGGGACTTTTTCCGAGACGGCGATGCACCGCCAGTTCGGCGCCAGCGTCACCGGGTTGCCGTGTGCGACGCTCGATGAAGTCTTCCGCGCGACCGAGGCCGGCAGTGCAGATGTCGGCATCGTGCCACTGGAGAATTCGTCCGAAGGTGCCGTCAGCCGCACGCTCGATCTCTTGCTCGCTACGCCGCTGAAACTGCTGGCCGAGCGGTCGGTGGCCGTCGACCACAACCTGCTGACACGCAGCGGGACGATGGACGGGATCCAGTGCATCTGCGCGCACTCGCAGGCGCTTGCACAGTGCGCCGGTTGGCTGGCGCAGCATTACCCGACCATCGAGCGGCGCGCCGTCGCCAGCAATGCCGAAGGCGCGCGCCTTGCGGCGGAAAGTCCGACGATGGCCGCCATCGCCGGTGATCGCGCCGCGGAGCGCTACCAACTGGTGGCGGTCGCAACGCACATCCAGGACGACCCCAACAATCGCACGCGCTTTGCGGTACTGGGACAGCAGGCGACGCGGCCATCGATGGCGCCCGGACGCGACAAGACGTCGCTGATCCTGTCGGTGCCCAACAAGGCCGGTGCGGTGTTCCACATGCTCGAGCCTTTGTCGCGGCACGGAGTGTCGATGACGCGATTCGAATCGCGTCCCGCGCGCGTCGGCACGTGGGAGTACTACTTCTACGTCGATGTCGAAGGGCACCAGGCCGATCCGAAGGTCGCCACGGCGCTGAGCGAGCTGCAGCAGGCCTGTGCGTTCTACAAGTGCCTCGGTTCCTATCCGGCCGAGCATTGACCATTCGAAGGGTGACCATGGCGGCGGTACCGACTGAATCGACGACGGCGCTCGGCACGCTCGAGCATGTGCGCGCCATCGCGCCGTACCAGGCGGGCAAGCCGATCGAGGAACTTGCGCGCGAATTCGGGCTCGATCCGGCGTCGATCGTGAAGCTTGCGTCGAACGAGAATCCGCTGGGCGCACCCGAGTCGGCGAAGAAGGCCATGGCCGCCGCGGTCGAGGACCTCGGTCGTTACCCGGATTCCAACGGTTTCGAGCTGAAGGCCGCGCTGGCGGCACGCTATGGCGTGCCGATGGACTGGATCACGCTCGGCAACGGCAGCAACGACATCCTCGAACTGGCCGCCGCGGCCACCCTGACGCCGGGTCGCAGCTGCGTCTATGCGCAGCATTCGTTTGCCGTCTATGCGCTCGCCACGCAGGCGCGCGGCGGCCGCGCCATCGTGGTGCCGGCGCGGCAGCTCGGTCACGACCTCGACGCGATGCTGGCGGCGATCGCGGCCGACACGGCGCTCGTCTACGTGGCGAATCCGAACAACCCGACCGGCACGCACCTGAAGGCCGGGGCGATCGACGCGTTTCTCGCCCGGGTTCCGGCGCGCGTCGTGGTCGTGCTGGACGAGGCCTACAACGAATACCTGCCGCCCGAACTGCGGGTCGACAGCACGGCCTGGGTGCGCAAGTTCCCGAACGTCATCGTGTCGCGCACGTTCTCGAAGGCCTTCGGGCTCGCCGGGCTGCGGGTCGGCTATGGCATCGCCCAGCGCGAACTCACCGACCTGATGAATCGCGTGCGCCAGCCGTTCAACGTGAACAGCGTCGCGCAGGCGGCCGCGGTTGCGGCGCTGGCGGACGAGGACTTCCTGGCGCGCAGCTACGAGCTGAACCTGCGTGGCATGCAGCAGCTGACCGAGGCCTTTCGCGGGCTCGGGCTCGAGTACGTGCCCAGCGTCGGCAACTTCGTGCTGGTCAAGGTCGGGCCTGCGGGTCGCGTCTATCAGGAACTGCTGAAGCGCGGCGTCATCGTGCGTCCCGTCGCCAACTACGGCCTGCCGGAATGGCTGCGCATCACGGTCGGCCTGCCCGGAGGAGAACGCGGCCTTCCTGCGCGCGCTGCCGGACGCGCTCGCCGCAGGCCGCTCGTGAAACTGGCGCTGATCGGCGTCGGCCTGATCGGCGGGTCGTTCGCGGCGGCGTTGCGTGCCGCCGGCGAAGTCGAGGAGGTCATCGGCTTCGACATCGATCCGCTTGCCGTCGCGGCAGGGGTCGATCGCGGGATCGTCACGACGCGCGGCGGCCAGTGCGGCGGAAGCGGTGAGTGGTGCCGACCTCGTGGTCGTCGCAACCCCGGTGGGCGCGTTGCGCGCAACGCTGGCCAGCATCGCGGCAACGTTGCCGGCGCACGCGATCGTCACGGACGTCGGCAGCACCAAGGGCAGCGTGATCGACGACGCAGCGGCCACGCTCGGCGCGGCATTGACGCGCTTCGTGCCGGCACACCCGATCGCCGGCGGTGAGCGCCCTGGCGTGCAGCACGCCGATGCGCGCCTGTTTCTCGATCGGCTGGTGATCACCACGCCGACCGCAGTCACGGACCCGGCCGCGCTGGCGACGGTCGAGCGCCTGTGGCGCAGCACCGGCGCTCGCCTCGAACGCCTCGCGCCGGACGTCCACGACCGCGTCTTTGCCGCGGTCAGCCACCTGCCGCATGTGCTCGCCTTTGCGCTGGTCGAGATGATTGCGCGGGCGCCGGACGCCGCCACCAAGTTCGCGCATGCCGGTGCCGGCTTCCGTGACTTCACCCGCATTGCTGCATCCAGTCCCGAGATGTGGCGCGATGTCTGCCTGGCCAACCGCGAGCCGCTTGCAGCTGAACTGCGCGCGTATCGCGATCGACTCGCCGCGCTTCAGGTCGCGATCGATGCAGGTGACGGCGCAGCCTTGCTTGCAGTGTTCAGCGCGGCCTCGGCAGCCAAGCGAGGGTCCGACGGCACCGGTTCCTGCACCGTTCTGGACACCTGACTCGCGTCGAGCTTCGTCCGGTCGGACTAGCGTGCGGCTTGCGGTCGATCAGCCACTGATCCCGCGAATTCAGCCACTCGCCGTAGCCAATTCGCGCTGACGTTCAAATCCTTCGGCCTTTGGCCTGCAAGTCCTTCCGCTCGTCGCGGCTTCGGTTCCACTGAGCGGTGACCACGCGCAATGGCTTGCGCCTGTGGATAAGCTTCGTTCAGCAAATGGAAACCTCCGCCAACAACATGACTGAGCGCGGCTTCACTTTGGTCGAGATTCTGGTCGTCATGACCATTTCGGCCATCCTGCTTGCCGCGGCAGTGCCTGCCATGCAGGCGCTGATCCAGTCGAATCGGATCAGCGGAAGCACCAACGAGCTCCTGTCGTCGATCCAGATGGCCCGCTCTGAGGCGGTGCGCCGCAATGGCAACGTCACGATTTGTCGCAGCGTCAATGCCGAAACGGCGAATCCGACCTGCAGCGATGCCCTCTTCGGAAATTATGCCGGCAATGACTGGGCCGCCGGCTGGATCGTGTTCGCGGTGAACCCGGCCAACCCGGTCACGGGCAACCTGCAGAACGGCGACGAGATCATTCAACAGCAGGCGGCTTTGCAGCCCCCGGGGGGGCAGCAACGACTGATCATGGAGTCGTCGGTGGCCAACCAGTTTCGGAACTTCGACTCTCGTGGATTGGCCCTCAATGCCGGTCCACTCGGGGTCACGTTGGTCATCGACTTTCGCGATCCCCAGGTCCTGATTCCGACGAATATGGCGCGATGTATCGCACTGAACAGTGCCGGCCGGGCTCGCGCGGCCCGAGTTGTCAACAACGTCTGTCCTGCAGCGTGACTCGCATGAGTACTCATCACTTTTCCCAACGCGGCCTGTCCATGATCGAGGTGCTGGTCTCGCTGACGATCGTCGCATTCGGCCTGCTTGGCCTGGCGGGCCTGCAGGCACGTTCGATGTCCTTTCAGAAGGATTCGATCGATCGCAAGACGGCCGTGGAGATGGCGGCGCAACTCGGCGAGCGGGTACGGGCCAACTATGACGGCTACCGGCAAGGGCACTACAACAATACGTTTGCCTGGAATGCCCAGGTGCCCGCAAACATTCCAGCCTGCCAGGACCCGAACAATTGCTCGCCGCAGGAGGTTGCCAACCGGGACCTGGCAATGTGGCAGATCGACCTACGTCGCCGATTGCCGGTATCCGGGGCCTATCTTGTTGCGCCGGCAGGGTCGCTGGCGATCTCGCTGACGCTGGCCTGGCAGGAAGGCCAGCAAACGGAGCTAAATGTTGTGGATCAGATCTGTGCTCAACAAGGGATCAATGATCCCAATTTCCGCTGCCTGCAGTGGTTGCTGCATCCATGACTAGGTCTTCATCACTCTTGCGCGGTGGGCCGGTTGCGCATGCCACCGAAGGCGGACGCACCTTGATCGAGCTGGTGATCGCAATGGCGCTCAGCCTGATGATCGTCGCTGCGGTCGGTAGCCTGTACTACTTCACCAGCCAGTCGTCCCGCGTATCCGAGCAGTTGAGCACCGCCGAGGAACGCGGACGTCTGGCGCTGCATTTCGTTGGCGAACCCATAGCGCTCGCGGGCTACGGCAACATCAACTCGGGCGAGCTTTCCGGTGCCGGGCGCACGCAGGTGCTGTCGTTCAAGGGCACGCACTTGCGGGCCTGTTCAAACAGCCGCTTTGCCGATCCTCTCAACAACGACTTCACCTGCGTACCCGCGCAGAACGGCGCTCCTGGCGACCAGTTGTTCATCGGCTACCAGGCCGAAGCGTCCACGGCGGCGCCGCAGGGGGTGGGTGGGCAGGCTATGCGCGACTGCATCGGACAGAACCCGGTTGGCGTCACCTATGAAGTCAATCCTGTTCCAGTCGTCTTCAATGTTTACTCGGTTGAAACGACCGCCAATGGGGCGCTCGAGTTCGGCTGCCGGGGGGGCGCGGCCGTCGCACGCCAGAGCCTGATACGCGATGTCGAGGACTTCAAGGTTTACTTCGCGCTGGACACACAGGGCTACCTATTCGGTGAAGCCGGCCTCCAGTTGCGACAGGCCGTGCCCTCGGCGCTGCGGACGGCGGCACAGATCAATGCGTTGCCGGGTGCGGGACCCGGTGACACGCCGGATTCGCTCGGCAACCCGTGGAATCACGTGGTTGCGGTGTACGTCTGTGTGCAACTCCGGACGACCGAGGTCGGAACAACGCCGGATGGCGTTTCCAGGTATCAACCTTGTCCGGTTGACGAAACCGAGGCGGCCACCGGCACGGCGGAGATTTCGGTCAACGACGGCTTTGCAAGGCGCAGCTATACGCAGGTCTTCACGATCCGGGCGCGCACCCAGGCCGACACGGGGTCCCAGTTCTAGGTGACGAACATGACATCTCGCCAAGGAAGCTTGTACCAGTCCGGAGTGGTGTTGCCGATAGTGCTCGTCGTGATGATGGTCGTTACGACGCTGGTGCTGACGCAGGTCCGGAGGGCCACGGTCGACGAACGCCTGGCCGGCAACTGGAGCCGCGCGATCTCCGGCCAATCGGCGGCCGAGTCGCTGGTCAGGTACTGCGAAGCTCGGCTGTTCGCGAACGGTTTCGAGCAGGCCAGATTCTTCAAGCAGGACCCCAACCGTCTGATGTCCGAAAACTTCCAGTCGGCAGCTTGGTCGAGCAATCTGAATGCCAACCAGTACATCACGATTGCCGCCAATCTCCTGCCGCCGGGAGCCACTTCGGCGCGGTGCGTCATCGAAGACGCGACGTCCGAACTGCTGGGTGGCGTCTATGAGGAGTCCAAGAACCCGGGTAGCGGGGCAGTTGACCCTTATTTGTGGAAATACCGGATCACGGTAGCGACTACCTTCTCAGACGCGACCGTGTTCGGCAACGTGACCTACCGGGCACAGAGCGAAGTTCGATTTCTTATCCCTTGACCGATCTGAATTCAAAGGGAATTGCGCAGGGACATCCAGGGGGCCGGATGGACGGCAGATGGAGTATCAACAATGAAAACCGCTGAACATTCCTGGCATCCGAAGCGCGCGAGTACGCTGGCGCGGGCGCTCGTTTTCCTCCTGGCGCAGGCCATCGTGCTGCAACCGGCCGCATTCGCCGCAAACTGGAACGTCGCCCAGCAGCCGTTGTTCACGATCAATCCGGTGTATCCGAACGCCGTGTTCATGATCGACGACTCCTGGTCGATGAACGACTACCGTCTGCCGCCGCCGCAGTTCTTCTCCATCAACAACCGCTGGCCGGCGCCCGGCAACGTAACGGTGAAGTACGGTGCCGGAACCCGGACCGTCGCGGCACACGACGAGTTCACGCTGCGGTCGAGCATCCACAACCCGCTGGCCTACGACCCGTCGATCACCTACACGCCCTGGAACGACAACGACAAGCCGCTCGCGGCGCAGGGCACGCGGCCAACGCGCGCCGAGAACTTTCCGCCGGCTGACATCGGTGGCGCGGGCGCCGTTGCGACGGCCGGGCGCTTCACCGAGCGCGATATGCGCTTCCGTGGCTTTGCCAATGCCAATCCGAATGCCGCGCGCACCTGGGTGACGACCGCACGCGGAACCGTCGGCAGCAACGGCACCTACGTGACAGGCGCCGTAGCCAATGACAAGTGGACCTGGCATGCGACCAACCTCCGCTGGGAGCAGGCGATCGCCAACCCGGCCGGCACGGCCATCTATCTGCCGCTTCCGTCGGAAGGTTCCCAGGCAGCGGACCTCTTTACGAACCCGCCGCAGGTCTGCAACGCGACCCCGCCGTGCATCCAGTGGAACTTCGCGACCACGAACCAGTGTGTGCAGACCCAGTCGGTCCAGACAGGCACGACGCAGCAGTGCGATTCCTACTCTACGGTGCCGGTGTTCGGCAATGTCTGCACGCAGTACCAGCAGGTGCAGACTGGCTGGACAAACGGTGCGTGCAACACCTGGCAGCAGCAGCAAACCGGCTGGACAAATGGTGCATGCAACACCTGGGCGACGATCCCGCAGTACCAGCAGCAGTGCTCGATCGTCACCGTCGTCGATCCCACGTCGGAGACGGGTTACCGCCAGGTGCAGCAGTGTCAGGCAGGTCTATATCGGCGACATCCAGCAATGCACGGCGTATGACCAGATCCCTGTCTTCGCGCAGGTCTGCACCGCGTATGACCAGGTCCCGGTGTTCGCCCAGCAGTGCGTGCAGTGGCAGAACCAGCAGACCGGGACGACACAGGTGTGCAATTCGTGGAGCACAGTCCCGGTGTTTACGGACCAGTGCGTGCAGTGGCAGCAGGTGCAGACCCAGACGACCTGCGCGGTGTTCGACCCGAACTGGGTGTGCCCGCCGGCGAACATCACGGCGGACAACCTGACGCCGGCGCGCTACTACCGCTACGAAGGATCGGTTCCGGCCACCGACGACGACCTGGCCCTCATCTCGAACTACCGGCTGGTCGAGATCGATCGTGCGGTCAATGTGAACTTCCCGGTGCCGGTTGACCCGCGTACGGGCGCTGGCGCGCACGCGCGACGACTGTGTCCGCCCAGACGAGTTGCACCCGGCTGGAGGAAATGCAGAACTATGCCAACTGGTACACCTACTACCGCCACCGCCTGTTCGCGGCGATTGCCGTCACGTCGCAGGCCGCGGCAGACCTCAAGGGAGACCTCTCGGCCATCCGGCTGGGCTATGGCCGTATCAATTATTCGCACAACGGTCCCGATCCGTGGAATCCGTATGGCGCGCGCCTGAACAGCAACAACTTCCCGGATCTGGACAACGACCCGCAGCCGCCGCCGCATCCGGGTGCCGTCGTGCGTGGTGTGCGCGACTTCACTGATGTCCCCGGGAATGCAGCACGCCAGCAATTCTTCGATTGGACTCTTCTCGTTGAACTGGATCGGCTCGACTCCGAACCGGGAGGCACTCGACTCGATCGGGACGTACTACCAGCGGGCGGCGATTTCGGACCATGGTCCGACAATCCGGGCCAAGGCGGCGGGCGCAGTGGCGACCAGCACGCTTCGTGCCGTCGGAGTTTCGCGATCCTGGCGACCGACGGCGAGTGGACGGCCATTCCGGAGAACCCACCGGTACCGCCGGCGCAGCCGCTGATCACAACACGGCCCGGCAGACCCCGTGGGTGCCGGTAACGGGACCGTGACGGCGGCACTTGCCACGACGGGTCCGCAGATCGCCGGCGACGGGCCTTTACCAGAACACAGACCTACACCTATGACCCGTCCGTCGAGGTGCAGTACTCCACCGGCAACGGCGGAGTCACGCAGACGCTGACGGATGTCGCGCTGTATTGGTGGAACCGAGACCTTCGGCCGGGCGTGCCGAACGCGGTGCAGAAGCGCACCAACCGGCCGGACGACTCGTTCTGGCAGAACATGACAACCTTCGTGGTCGGCTATGGCTTGAATGCGTCGATGGACACGCCTGCGGTCCGGGGCACAGAGTTGCCGCAGGACAGGCGGTCAACTGGCCAGTGGTCGACATCTCGCCTGCGCTGACCACGGGAGGTGAGCGGATCAACGACACGATGCGTGCCGCCCTCGCGACCCGAGGAGACTTCTATTCGGCGAACGATCCGGACCAGATGCGCGGTCGGATTCGCGGCGTGTTCCGCGCGATTGCGCAGCAGGCCTTCTCCGGAACCGGATTGGGCGCGACGAGTGCTCAGCTGACCGTCGGTTCAACGCTGTACCGGGCTTCCTTCACGACGCAGACCTGGACGGGTGAACTCGCTGCGTACGACGCGATGGCATTGGCAACGGCGGCCAAGAATCAGCAGGCTGAGCCGGCCGCGCTGTGGAACGCCAGCTTCCCGGCCTGGGACCAGCGCAGGATCTATACGTCGACGGGTCCGAACGCTGCGACCACGTTCGATACCTATGCAAGTCTGTCTGCGACGCAGCAGACCGACCTGACATCCCAGGACGTGCTTGATTACGTCCGCGGGAAGAAACTCGGTCTCGAAGTCAGCAGCCCGCTGAATAACGTGACACTGGGATTCCGCGACCGCACGACACCGCTGGGCAGCATCGTGTCGTCGAGCCCGCGCTACTCCAAGTCGTCGAATTTCGGCTATGCACTGAATCCAGCGGCAGGCGGTGGAAACGACTATCCGGCGTTCGTTGCGAGCAATCTTGCGAACCGGAGGCCGACCGTGTTCGTCGGCGCCAATGCAGGCATGTTCCATGCGTTCGATGCCCGACGGGACCCGAATGTCGGCGGAGGACAGGAACTGTTTTCCTATGTCCCGCGCAGTGTCTATCCGTACCTGAAGGAACTCACCAACGTCGAGTACGTTCATCGGTACTACGTCGACGGTCCCGTGACCGAAGGGGATATTTACCTCAACGGCGCATGGAAGACGGTTGTCATGGGTTCCACCGGTGCGGGTCCCGCAGGATTGTTCGCGCTCGATGTGACCACTCCCGAGAACTTCGATCAGTCGAAGGTGTTGTGGGACATCACTCCCGCGGAAGAACCGGATCTCGGCCGCGTGATGGGATACGGCTACATCGGCAGCGTCAAGTACGGCCAGAATGCCGGCAAGTGGGTTGCCATCGTTCCCAACGGATACGAAAGCGCAAACAACCGAGCCGTCCTGCTGATCATTGACATGGCGACAGGACAGACGCTGAAGAAGATCGACACCTGCAAGAAGAACGATGGCTCGCCTTTTGCCGCCAACGACCAGGGCGGACGCTGTGCCGCCGGCGAACTGAACGGTCTGGCCAACGTGAGCGTGATCTACGATGCAAGCCGGAATGTGGTGGGAGCCTTCGCCGGCGATTACCAGGGCAACCTCTGGCGATTCGACCTGAGCTCGAGCGACTCCAATAACTGGAGGATCGTGACCGAGGATCCGGGCGACCAATCCGGCAACACGCCGGCGCCGCTGTTCACTGCGGTCAACGGAGCCAATCAGCGGCAGCCGATCGTTGCGTCGCCTCGGGCCAGCACCCACCCGTTCGGTGGTACCTACGTGGTCTTCGGTACCGGCAAGTTCTTCGAGTACTCGGATCAGTCGAGTACCGAACGTTCAGTCGATTTACGGTCTGTGGCTGAAGCCCGGGGACAAGGCGCCGATCGCCAAGACGGACCTGCAGGCCCTCGGCTTGGCCGAATCGACCCAGAATAACGTCGTCACCCGCACGCTGACCGGCACGGCGGGTTCTCGTGGCGGACCAAGCGGGGCTGGTATGTCGATCTTGTCGCCAACAATCAGAACCCGGTTGGCGAACGAGTGATCGCCGATCGGAGTCGTGCAGCGGGGCGTGCTTTACATGACGTCATTCCAGCCCACGACGGCGGGCAATCCATGCGAAGGCGGCGGCACCTCGTACTTCTACGCCATTCCCATGGATGCCGTCGCTGGGCGCGGTCAGCGCGACGCAGATCAGCGGCGTCGTCAGCTCCGTGTATCCGATGACCAACGAGACGACGGTTTCCGGGCAGTTCGACACGACGCTGAATACCAACGAAGCAAGCGCCGGGCTGAACGATGCTGGCCGGACGCGGGACGCCAACGGCAACGTAACCGTCACCAACCCGGCCTTGCAGTGCTGGATGATGTACAACCAGGTCAACGTCCAGGCGGGTCTGATCGACAAGACCTGCAATTACGCCTTCCCGGTGCGGACGTGGAGACCGATCCGTTAGTGACGGACGACGCGACCATGCTGCACGCAGCTTCAGCGAGAGCTGACCGGTGCCCCGTGAGCGGCGCCGGTTTCACCCTGATCGAGGTCGTGGTCGTCATGGTGATCGTCGCCATCCTGGCGGCGATCGCCATTCCTGCTTACACGCAATACATCGTCCGCGGGCATCGCAGCGAGGCTCGCGGCGTCGCTGCTGGCCGCGGCGCAGTGGATGGAGCGCTGGAGAACGGAACGCGGCTCTTATCTGAACGGCGCAAATTTG
Source organism: uncultured beta proteobacterium (assembly GCA_963754065.1). GTDB lineage: Bacteria > Pseudomonadota > Gammaproteobacteria > Burkholderiales > Burkholderiaceae_F > JALORV01. Next base: position 36,942 of record CAVWFH010000019.1, read on the forward strand.
CCGCCGCTTCCGGTAACGGTGTCTCCGCCCACCGGTACGGTGCGGTACAACATTGGCTTGATCAACACGAATGCCGCGGCCTACACGCTCGAGGCGACGCCGGTCGGCAGCATGGCCGGCGATGCATGCGGCAATTTGAGGCTCAGCAACCTGGGTGTCCGCGACCGCACCGGCACCGCCGACATGAATCTCTGCTGGGGTCGCTGATCGGCCCCAGGCTCCCACCGGGACCCATGGCATCATCGCCACGTGACTCCGTGGCCCGCCGTCCTCACGATTGACCCGATTCACCGCGCCAATGGCGCGGTGCGATTGCCGGGCTCAAAAAGCATCTCCAACCGTGTGTTGCTGCTCGCCGCATTGGCGTCGGGCGAGACCACGATCGAGGGCTTGCTGGAGGCTGACGACACGCGCGTGATGCTCGACGCGCTGATGGCCCTGGGTGTGTCCATCCACGATGGAGCGAAAGACACTGTCCGGGTGTCCGGGTGCTCCGGCGTCTTTCCGAAACACGATGCCGAGTTGTTTCTCGGCAATGCCGGCACGGCGTTTCGCTCGCTGACGGCGGCGCTGGCGTTTTCCGGCGGGCGCTATCGGCTCGACGGGGTGGCGCGCATGCGAGAGCGGCCGATCGGGGATCTCGTGGAGGCGCTCAACCAGCTCGGGGCGAACATTGTCTACGGCGGCGTCACCGGGTTCCCACCGTTGCAGATCGAGCCGGCGACCGTCCTCAATTCGGACCACGTTTCGGTGCGCGGTGACGTGTCGAGCCAGTTCCTGACCGGACTGCTGATGGCCGCGCCGCTCGTGGCGCCTTCGCAGGGACTGCAGATCACCGTCGCCGGTGCGCTGATTTCGCGTCCGTACGTTGAGATGACACTCGCCCTGATGCAGCGCTTCGGGGTCGACGTCGCGCGCGACGCCGACAAGTTCGTCGTCCCGCGAACCGGCTATCGCTCGCCGGGCCGTTTCTCCGTCGAGGGCGATGCCTCGGGCGCTTCCTACTTTCTCGCGCTCGGCGCGATCGCCGGCGGACCGGTGCGGGTTCAGGGCGTGGGCCGCGACAGCGTCCAGGGCGATGTCCGATTCGCAGAAGCGATCGCCGCGATGGGTGCCCGCGTCACGCTGGGCGATGACTTCATCGAAGCGTCGGCGCCACTGTCGGGCCGCCTGCACGGCATCGACATGGACCTGAATCACATTCCGGATGCTGCGATGACGCTCGCGGTGGCGGCGCTCTTTGCCGACGGTCCGAGCACACTTCGCAACATCGGCTCATGGCGCGTCAAGGAGACGGACCGCATCGCCGCGATGGCCACCGAACTGCGCAAGCTGGGTGCGGTCGTCGAGGAGGGCGCGGACTGGCTGCGCGTCCAGCCTCTGCGTCAATGGCGCGAGGCAACGATCGACACTTACGACGACCACCGGATGGCGATGTGCCTGTCGCTGGCGGCGGCCGGTGGCGTGCCGGTGCACATCCGCGACCCGCAGTGCGTGGCGAAGACCTTTCCTGACTACTTCACGACGCTCGCGACGCTGGTCACGCCCGGTCCCGGCGGCGAAACGGCAATCCGCGACCAGGCGCGCTCGTGAAAGAAGAAAGCGACGGTGTTGGCGAGCGGTTCGATCAGCGCCAGTGCGCTGGCGATGCCGATGCTGCCGGTCAGCAGATAGGCGATTCCGAAGGCGACGGCAAAGTGCAGTACAGCGAAGCTGGCGGTTTTCGCGAGGCTCAGTCGAAGTGGCATGCGCATGACGTGCTCCCTGATGCGTTGGCAGAGAAGCTACGCAATGGTTCGCCCGCCGGTCCATTTGATCGTTCCGATCGCGTCGATAGTTTCAACGTGAGTTCGCAGCCCCCTGTCATTGCGATCGATGGACCGACGGCCTCGGGCAAGGGGACCATCGCGCAGCGGATCGCCGGGCGGCTGGGGTTTCACTATCTGGACAGCGGGGCACTCTACCGACTGCTGGCATGGCGAGCCTTGCGGCGCGGAGTCGACGCCGGCGATGAGGGCGGACTGACCGGCCTCGCAAGCACGCTGCAGCCCCGTTTCGAGGCGGGCCGGATTCTGCTCGACGGCGAAGACGTTACCGACGCGATCCGGGCCGAAGCCATCAGCCAGTCCGCGTCGCGGGTCGCGGTGCATCCGGCGGTACGCCGGGCGCTTCTCGATCTGCAGCGCCGATGCCGCGCCGCGCCCGGCCTGGTCGCCGACGGGCGCGACATGGGCACCGTCGTATTCCCTGATGCGACGCTCAAGGTTTATCTGACGGCGAGCGTGGCGGCGCGCGCCGAGCGGCGCCATAAGCAGTTGATCGAAAAAGGCTTTTCAACTAATATCTCCGACCTTTCGCAGGATCTCGAAGCGCGTGACCGGCGCGATGCAGAACGGTCTGCCGCGCCGCTGAGGCCCGCCGAAGAGGCCTACCAGCTCGACTCCTCCGGGCTCACGATCGACGAGGTCGTCGCCCAGATCCTGGACTGGTACGCGGGCCGTCAGCCTCCAGCCCCAGGGCCGGGGAGCGCCGGTCGGTAGGGTGGTAGTAGCGTGGTTCGGGTCGGTGGCGGTCGGCCGATTTGTTGATCACTCGAATTCGCTGAAACTGGCAGGATGTAAGTCGTAGGTAGCGCGTAGCAATTGGAGCAGTTCGTTGTTTGCAGTACCGGGTGCAGCAGGAACGTCTTTGTTTGAGGGCGCCAGCCCCGTTCAGGTAGTCCCGCTGCGTGTCATCAACTCCGCCGAGGCGCAACGCCGAAGCGAGATTGGTAATCGTTGGTAATCATTGGGTCCCACCATGTCATCTGTCGCAACTCACAGCAGCACCAGCAGCAACATGCCTGAAAGTTTTGCCGCCCTCTTCGAAGAAAGCCTGAATCGCCAGGAAATGAAGCAGGGCGAAGTGATCACCGCCGAGGTGATCCGCGTCGACTACAACTTTGTCGTGGTCAACGCCGGCCTGAAGTCCGAGGCCTACATCCCGCTCGAGGAATTCAAGGACGACAACGGCCAGTTGAGCGTCAATCCGGGTGATTTCGTATCGGTCGCGATCGAGTCGCTCGAGAACGGTTACGGCGACACGATCCTGTCGCGTGACAAGGCCAAGCGCCTGGCCGCCTGGATGAATCTGGAAAAGGCGCTGGACAGCGGCGAACTGGTGGCCGGCACCATCACCGGCAAGGTCAAGGGCGGCCTGACGGTCATGACCAACGGCATCCGCGCGTTCCTGCCGGGTTCGCTGGTCGACACGCGTCCCGTCAAGGACACCACGCCGTACGAAGGCAAGACCCTCGAGTTCAAGGTCATCAAGCTCGACCGCAAGCGCAACAACGTCGTGGTCTCCCGCCGTGCGGTGGTCGAGGCCAGCATGGGCGAGGAGCGCGCCAAGCTGCTCGAGAACCTCAAGGAAGGCGCGATCGTCAAGGGCACGGTCAAGAACATCACCGACTACGGTGCGTTTGTTGACCTCGGCGGCATCGACGGCCTGCTGCACATCACCGACCTCGCATGGCGCCGCGTGCGTCACCCGAGCGAAGTGGTGCAGGTCGGCCAGGAGATCACTGCAAAGATCCTGAAGTTCGACCAGGAAAAGAACCGCGTCTCGCTGGGCGTCAAGCAGCTCGGCGAGGATCCCTGGGTGGGTCTCGCGCGCCGCTATCCGCAGGGTACGCGCCTGTTCGGCAAGGTCACCAACATCACCGACTACGGTGCGTTCGTCGAGATCGAGGCCGGCATCGAGGGCCTGGTGCACGTGTCGGAGATGGACTGGACCAACAAGAACGTCGACCCGAAGAAGATCGTGCAGCTCGGCGACGAAGTCGAGGTCATGGTCCTCGAGATCGACGAGGAGCGTCGCCGCATCAGCCTCGGCATGAAGCAGTGCAAGCCCAATCCGTGGGACGACTTCGCGCTGTCGCACAAGAAGGGCGACAAGGTGAAGGGCCAGATCAAGTCGATCACCGACTTCGGTGTCTTCATCGGCCTGAACGGCGGCATCGATGGCCTGGTGCACCTGTCGGATCTGTCGTGGAGCGAAACCGGCGAGGACGCGGTCCGCAAGTACAAGAAGGGCGACGAGATCGAGGCCATGGTGCTGGCGATCGACACCGAGCGCGAGCGCATTTCGCTGGGCGTCAAGCAGATGTCGGGTGATCCGTTCACCAATTTCGCCGCGGGCCACGAGAAGGGTTCGATGGTCAACGGGACGGTCAAGTCCGTCGATGCCAAGGGTGCGGTGATCGATCTCGGCGGCGACATCGAGGGCTTCCTGCGCGCCTCGGAGATCGCTGCTGACCGCGTCGAGGATGCGCGCAATCACCTGAAGGAAGGTGACGCCGTCAATGCGATGATCATCAATGTCGACCGCAAGAACCGCAACATCAACCTGTCGATCAAGGCGAAGGACACCGCCGAGACGTCAGCGACGATGGAGCGCATGCAGGCCGAAGCACAGACCGGGACGACGAATCTCGGCGCGCTGCTGAAGGCCAAGCTGGATACGCAGACCAAGTAATCGGTCAGACGAAGCAGCGGGAGCCGTTCGTTGAAGACGATGACGAAGTCCGAGCTGATCGCTCGGCTGGCGGAGCGTAATCCCCGCCTGGTCGCGCGCGACGCCGATGAAGCCGTCAATACGATGCTGGAAGCGATGACCGATGCGTTGGCCAGTGGCCAGCGCATCGAGATTCGCGGCTTCGGCAGCTTTGCGCTGAATTACCGCCCGCCACGCGTCGGACGCAATCCGAAGTCGGGCGATCGCGTGCAGGTTCCGGCCAAATACGTGCCCCACTTCAAGGCCGGCAAGGAACTGCGCGAGCGCGTCGATGGCGAGGAGGATTCCACCTCGTCCGGCGGCAGCGCCGCCTGAACCTCGATACTCCTGAAAGGCCGCGCGCTGCGCGGCTTTTTTTCGCCCACACGGACAGGACACCGGTTCCCTACAATGCCGGCTTTGCGGAAGCAGTGGTGTCGGAGGCGCAGATGAGACTGCTGGCATGGATCGTCAAGGTCGGCTTTTTCCTGCTCGTACTCTGGTTCGCACTGAAGAACACGACGCCGGTGCCGGTGCGACTGACCTCGACCATCACCTGGGAGCACGTCCCGCTCATCGTCGTGATGCTGGCCTGCATTGCAGTCGGTGCGCTGCTCGGCGCGCTGGCACTGGCGCTGCCGATCTACCGGATGCGGCGTGAGATGACCAACCTGCGGCAGCAGGCCCCGGAGGCTGCGACCGCCGAGACGGCCGCGGACCGGATGGCATCGGCAGCGCGGCAGTCAGGCGCGGTGGTCGAGGTGGCAGGCGGGCCGGAGCGTCGTTGATGGAGTTCGAGCTCTGGTTTCTCGTCGCGCTGCCGCTCGTCTTTGCCGCGGGCTGGTTCGGTCGTGGCTTCGAGTCCCGTGCGCGCGCGACGGACAACGCAGCGCTTCCGCGGTCGTACTTTCGCGGCCTCAACCTGCTGTTGAACGACCAGCACGACAAGGCGATCGACGCCTTCATCGAGGTCGTCAAGCTCGATCCGGAGACGATCGAGCTGCACCATGCGCTGGGCAACCTCTTTCGTCGCCGCGGCGAGTTCGATCGCGCCGTCCGAATTCATACGCATCTGCTCAACCGGGCCGATCTGCCGGCGCGCCAGCGTTCGCAGGCGCTGGCCGAGCTGGGCCAGGACTACCTGAAGGGAGGGCTGCTCGACCGTGCCGAAGATGCCTTCACCCGGCTGCTGGAAGATCGTGACCATCGCTTCGATGCCCTGCGTTCGCTGCTGCGGATCTTCCAGATGGAGCGCGAATGGATGAAGGCGATCGACTGCGCGCGCCTGCTCGAACGCGAAGCCGGCGAGAATCACCAGGTCGCCATCGCGCACTTTCACTGTGAGCTGGCTGAGGCCGCCGTCGCCGGCGGTCTGATCGACGACGCGCAGCGCGCCGTCGACGACGCGCTGACGACGGACCGCAAGTCGGTGCGTGCGCTGATTCTGGCGGGTGACCTGGCAGCACGCCGAGGGGATGCGGAAGGGGCCCTGCGACTGTGGCAGCGCGTCGAAGGCGCTTCTCGCGAGCACGTGCCGCTGATCGCAGGCAAGGTGAGCGCGACACTCGACCAGCTCGGGCGCCGCACGGAGGCGCTGAACTGGCTGCGGCGCGCGCTGCTCGACGCGCCGTCGATCGACCTGCTCGATACCGCGTACGTTCGCGCCCGGGACTGGGACGGTGCCGAGGCCGCCGAAGCACTGGTCGCAGATGAGTTGAAGCGACATCCATCGCTGCTCGGCTTCGAACGTCTGGCCGAGGCGCGGCTCGCGCTCAATCCGGGTGACGAGGAACTGGCCTCGATGAGCACGCTGCTCAAGGGCCATGCGCGCAAGCTGGCACGTTACCGTTGCAGCAAATGCGGGTTTCGTGCACGCGAGTATCACTGGAACTGTCCGGGCTGCAGCCACTGGGACAGCTATCCGCCCCGCCGCATCGAGGAAATCGATGCCGCCTGATCCGGGTCGGCGAAGGATTGTCCTGCGTCACGGATGACGGCCGTCCAGCAGACACGACCCTCGCCCCCGCAACGTTGACCTTCCGGCCATGCCCCACCCGACGATAGACCAGACGATCGGCAATACCCCGCTGGTGCGGCTGCAGCGCCTGCCCGGTGTCGACAACGCGCGCCGTGTCAATGTGATTCTCGGCAAGCTCGAAGGCAACAACCCGGGCGGTTCGGTCAAGGACCGGCCGGCGCTATCGATGATCACGCGCGCCGAGGAGCGCGGAGAAATCCGCCCGGGCGACCGGCTGGTCGAAGCGACCAGCGGAAACACCGGCATTGCGCTGGCGATGATCGCCGCGATGAAGGGCTATCGCATGACGCTGATCATGCCGGACAACCTGAGCACCGAGCGGCGCGCGAGCATGGCGGCCTACGGTGCCGAGCTGATCCTGACGCCGGCGAGCAAGGGAGGCATGGAGTACGCGCGCGACCTGGCGATGCAGATGCAGGCCGAAGGCAAGGGCAGGGTACTCGACCAGTTTGCCAATCAGGACAATCCGCGCTCGCACTACGAAACGACCGGGCCCGAGATCTGGCGCGACACCGCGGGCCGCATCACGCACTTTGTCAGCGCGATGGGCACGACAGGAACGATCATGGGCGTGGGTCGCTACCTGAAGGAACGCAACACGGCAATACAGATCATTGGCGCACAGCCGGCGGAAGGCTCGCAGATTCCCGGAATCCGCAAGTGGCCCGAGGCGTATTTGCCGCGTATCTATGACCCGTCCGGGGTCGACCGCCTCGAGTTCGTGACGCAGGCGGACGCGGAATCGATGGCACGTCGACTGGCCGCGGAGGAGGGCATCAGCTGCGGTCCGTCGGCGGCCGGGGCATGCCTGATCGCGCTGCGGATCGCTGCCGAAGTCGAAAATGCGACCATCGTCTTCGTCGTCTGCGACCGCGGTGACCGCTACCTCAGCACGGGCCTGTTCGGCGTCTGAGTGCGCGATCGGCGGTGTCAGCGCGGCGCGGTCCAGCGCCCGCTTGACCAGAAGCCGTCCAGCGCCCTGAGTGCAGGTGCGGTGTCCAGCGCCTGACGTCGCAGCCAGCCGTCGTCATAGCACGTGCCGAGATAGCGCTCGCCGCCGTCGCAAAGCAACGTGACCACCGCACCCTTTTCGTCGGCCTGTCGCATCTCGGAGAGCAATTCCACGCAGGCGATCAGGGCCGTTCCCGTCGACGGCCCGACGCGGCGTCCGAGCACATGCTCAAGGAAACGCGCGGCCGCGAACGAGTCCGCATCGGCGACGCGGATCGACCGGTCGATGACATGGCGGTTGAAGCTCGGTTCGACGCGCGGTCGGCCGATGCCTTCGATGCGCGAAGCGACGGCCACCGTGAGCGATGCATCGCCGCTCGCGCAGTAATCGTGGAACACCGAGTTCTCGGGATCGGCCAGGCAGATCCGTGTCGGGTGCCGGCAATACCTCGCGTAGCGACCGAGAGTGGAACTGGTGCCGCCGGTGCCGGCACCGACCACGATCCACGCCGGGACGGGGAATGGCTCATGGGCCATCTGCATGAAGATCGACTCGGCGATGTTGTTGTTGCCGCGCCAGTCGGTTGCACGCTCCGCGTACGTGAACTGGTCCATGTAGTGGCCGTCCGTCCGTCGTGCAAGAGCCGCGGCTTCGGCATAGACCGCCGCCGGCTCGTCGACGAGATGGCACCGTCCGCCGTGGAATTCGATCAGCGCAATCTTTTCAGGCGAGGTCGCGCGCGGCATCACGGCGATGAAGGGCACGCCGATCAGCCGCGCGAAGTAGGCCTCGGAGACCGCGGTGGAACCGGACGACGCTTCGACGATCGTGGTGCGCGGCCCTATCAGGCCATTGCAGAGCCCATAGAGGAACAGTGAACGCGCCAGCCGGTGCTTCAGGCTGCCGGTCGGGTGGACCGATTCGTCCTTCAGATACAGCGGGCAGTCCGGAACGCCCGGAATGTCCACGCGCAGCAGGTGCGTGTCGGCCGACCGCGTGTAGTCCGCCTCGATGCGGCGGACGGCCTCGTCACACCACGCGCGCGGAAAGGCGGCTCGTCCCACCGTGGCTCAATCGGCGCGTGTTCAGGCCGCAGCCACCGGAATCTTGCCGATCTTCGTCTGCCATTCCTTCGGACCGGTCTGGTGTACCGACGTGCCATCGGCACTGACCGCGACGGTGACCGGCATGTCCTTCACGTCGAACTCGTAGATGGCCTCCATGCCGAGATCGCTGAAGCCGACGACTTTCGATCCCTTGATCGCCTTGGCGACAAGGTAGGCAGCTCCGCCGACTGCCATCAGGTAGGCACTCTTGTGCTTGCGGATCGCCTCGATCGCCACCGGACCGCGCTCGGCCTTGCCGATCATCGCGATCAACCCGGTCTGCGCCAGCATCATCTCGGTGAACTTGTCCATGCGCGTGGCTGTGGTCGGACCGGCGGGCCCCATGACCTCGTCGCGCACCGGATCGACCGGACCGACGTAATAGATCACGCGGTTGGTGAAGTCCACGGGCAGCTTCTCGCCCTTGGCCAGCATGTCCTGGATGCGCTTGTGTGCCGCATCCCGTCCGGTCAGCATCTTGCCGTTGAGCAGCAGCGTCTGGCCGGGTTTCCACTGCGCCACCTCGGCCTTGGACAGCGTGTCGAGATTGACGCGTGTGCTCTTTTTCGCGTCCGGCTGCCAGTTCACATCGGGCCATGAGTCGAGCGATGGTGGCTCGAGGTAGGTGGGGCCTGAGCCATCGAGCACAAAGTGCGCGTGCCGCGTTGCTGCGCAGTTGGGGATCATCGCTACCGGTTTGCCGGCGGCGTGGGTCGGATACATCTTGATCTTGACGTCGAGCACGGTGGACAAGCCGCCCAGGCCCTGGGCGCCGATGCCCAGCGCGTTGACCTTGTCGTAGAGCTCGACGCGCAGCTTCTCGACGTCGGTCTGCGGTCCGCGCTTCAGCAGGTCCGACATGTCGATGTCGTCCATCAGCGCTTCCTTCGCCATGGTCATCGCCTTCTCGGCGGTGCCGCCGATGCCGATGCCGAGCATTCCCGGCGGGCACCATCCGGCGCCCATCGTCGGCACGGTCTTCATGACCCAGTCGACGATCGAGTCGCTCGGATTCAGCATGACGAACTTGCTCTTGTTCTCCGAGCCGCCGCCCTTGGCGGCGACCATCACGTCGACCTTGTCGCCCGGCACGATCTGCACGTTGATGACCGCCGGCGTGTTGTCCTTGGTGTTCTTGCGGCCGAATTCCGGCGGACTTACGACCGACGCCCGCAGCACATTGTCCGAATTCAGATAGCCGCGTCGCACACCCTCGTTGATCGCGTCTTCGAATGAACCGGTGAATCCGTCCCAGCGCACGTCCATGCCGACCTTCAGGAAGACGTTGACGATGCCCGTGTCCTGGCAGATCGGCCGGTGGCCTTCGGCGCACATACGGGAATTGGTCAGGATCTGCGCGATCGCATCCTTAGCCGCCGGGCTCTGCTCGGCTTCGTACGCGCGCGCCAGGTGGCTGATGAAGTCCGCCGGGTGGTAATAGCTGATGAATTGCAGCGCGGCCGCGACGCTCTCGATAAGGTCGGCCTGGCGGATCGTTGTCATGGTGGAAGCCTAGTGGTCGTGGGTGCGGCTGTCCTTGGACTTCAACTTGTCGGCGGGGAACATGATGCGATCCGTCGCCGCAATCGCCATCGCCGACAACAGGAACGTGATGTGGATCGCCGTCTGTGCGATCAGCACCTTGTCCGAATAGTTGGCCGCGTTGATGAAAGTCTTCAGCAGGTGGATCGAGCTTATCCCGATGATGGCAGTGGCCAGTTTGACCTTGAGCACACTTGCGTTCACATGCGACAGCCACTCCGGCTGATCCGGGTGCTTTTCAAGGTACATGCGCGAGACAAAGGTCTCGTAGCCGCCGACAATGACCATGATGAGCAGGTTGGAGATCATCACCACGTCGATCAGCGCCAGCACGACCAGCATGATGATCGTTTCGTTCAGTCCGGAGGGCAGCCCGTCCGACTTGTAGCCGATACTGGTAACCAGTTGCTGCAAGGCCGTCTGGCTGCCGAAGGCCGCCTCGACCAAGTGCACCAGTTCCACCCAGAAGTGAAAGACATAGACGACCTGGGCGACGATCAGCCCGATGTAGAGCGGCAACTGCAGCCAGCGACTGGCAAAGATCAGCCGCGGGACCAATGGGATCGGTCGGACATTGGCGGCGTCGGCGCTTGGCAGGGACATGGTCGGGTTCTCGTCGTTCAAGGCGCTGGATTCTAGCGATCACTGCACATGTGTTCGGTGGGGTGCCTTGAGTTGTGGACAATCGCCTCCAAATGCGGAACGTTTGCCGGGACTCCGGTCCAACGCCTTGATTCGCAAAGGGTATTCGAGGGGTGTCGCGATGTAGCGCTGGGGACAAACGTGTATGGTGTACTGATCCGCCGATTGGCTAGACTCTCGCGCGGCTTTGACTGACCAACCTATCTGGAGATTCTATGAAACGTATCGCTCTGTTCGTTTTGACGAACCTTGCGATCATGATCGTGCTGATGCTGTTCCTCACCGTGCTGTCGTCGGTGTTCGGGATCAACTTCAACATCGGCGGTCGTTCGCTGAACGTCGGGGCCCTGGCGATCTTCTCGCTGGTGGTCGGTTTCACCGGTGCCTTCATTTCGCTGCTGATGTCCAAGCCGATGGCCAAGTGGAGCACCGGTGCGCAGGTGATCCGCCAGCCGGCCAACGCGATGGAGTCGTGGCTGGTCGACACGGTTCGCCGGCACGCCGACAAGGCAGGCATCGGCATGCCCGAAGTCGCGGTCTACGACGGCGAGCCAAATGCATTCGCGACGGGCGCGTTCAAGAACTCGGCCCTGGTGGCGGTGTCGACCGGCCTGCTGCAGTCGATGAGCAAGGAAGAGGTCGAAGCCGTGCTTGCGCACGAGATCTCGCACGTGTCCAACGGCGACATGGTGACGATGACGCTGCTGCAGGGAGTGATGAACACGTTCGTTGTCTTCCTGTCGCGCGTGATCGGATTCTTCGTCGACCGGGTCCTGCTGCGAAACGAAGGTGACCGGCCGGGAATCGGCTTCTTCGTGACGACCATCGTGCTGGACATCGCACTCGGGTTCCTTGCCGCCATCATCGTTGCCTGGTTCTCGCGTCGTCGCGAGTTCCGTGCCGATGCCGGTGCGGTTGCGCTGATGGGCTCGAACCGGCCGATGATCAACGCGCTGGCGCGGCTGGGTGGCATGGAGCCGGGCCAGCTGCCGCAGGCGGTGCAGACGATGGGCATTTCGGCGCCGGGCGGAATGATGGCGCTCTTTTCCAGCCATCCCCCGATCGAGCAGCGGATTGCGGCCTTGCAGGCCACGCGCTGACAGGTCTGCTCGCTGAATTCGGACGGCCGGGAACTCCCCGGCCGTTTTTTTGACCACCGGCTCGGGCGCTGCGCGGATTTCGGGTAAGAATCCCCGTTTCTGCGGAGGCAACCGTGCTTACAGGCGCACCCAGACACCACGTCTCGCTGGGTCGGTGGGAATTGCCGATCGAACTGCTGGTCGTCGCCAACCTCATTGCGCTGGCATTCGAAACGCTGCCCGACCTCACACCGGCCTGGCGGCAGGCCTTCTGGAGCTTCGAGGTCTTCTGCGCCGCGGTCTACACCGTCGAGTATGGCGTGCGGCTCTACCTTGCCCGGCCCCGCTGGAAGTACATCACGTCGTTCTACGGAATCATCGACCTGCTGGCGATCGCGCCGTTCTACCTGATGGTGGCCTTCAACCTGCAGGCCGTGCGGGCATTCCGCCTGCTGCGGCTCCTGCGGTTGTTCAAGCTCGTCCGCTACACGAACGCCGTGCATCGTTTCCACCGGGCCTTCGTCATCGCTCGCGACGATCTCGTGCTGTTCGGCGTGATTGCCCTGATCGTGTTGTACCTCTCCGCGATCGGCATCTACCACTTCGAGCACGAGGCGCAGCCGGAGCGTTTCTCCTCCGTGTTCGACAGCCTGTGGTGGGCCGTCGCGACGCTGACGACCGTGGGCTACGGCGACATCTTCCCGGTAACAGCAGGCGGTCGCCTGTTCACGTTCATCGTCCTGGTGTGCGGGCTTGGTGTGATCGCCGTGCCTTCGGGCCTGATGGCATCGGCTCTATCACGCGTTCGGGCCGAAGAGCACGCGCATCAACTGGCCGCCACCGAGCGGGCGCTGGAGCGCAACTGGTCCGACTAGCTCCGGCGTTTCCTGACTTCAGCGATCGGTGACCTGCCGACGGGACTCGAATGCGGCGAGCCAGGCCAGAGCCGCCGCCGTGATGCCAAGGGCGAGTGTCGCGGCTTCCCAGAAGCCGGCTGCGCCCCGGGGCGGTCCGAGCGGGCTCGGGTTGTAGGCAAGCCAGGCGCCGCCGCCCAGGCCGAGACCCCACAGTGCCACGCCATAGATGACCATCGGCCAGAAAGTCTGACGGTAGCCGCGCAGCACGAAACTTCCCATCCCCTGGACCGCGTCGAACACATGAAACAGCGCGGCCAGCCCAAGCAACGACAGCGCCATGCGGACGACGTCCGGATCACTGGTGTACAGGCGAACGATCGGACCCCGGAAAACCCACAGCAGCAAAGCCGCGACCAGTGCCACACCAAGTGCCAGTCGAAAACCGCGCAAGGCCGCCAAGCGGGCCGTGCGCGGGGAACCGCTGCCCAATGACTGGGCCACCAGGACACTCGTAGCGATGCCCAGCGACAGCGGGACCATGAACAGAATCGCGACCAGGTTGGCGACGATCTGGTGACCGGCGACCGACGTGGCACCGAGGCGCGCAATGAGCACGGCCATGAACGTAAAGCTGGTCACCTCGAACAACGTCGACAGCCCGATCGGCAATCCAAGCCGCAGCAATTCACGCAGGCGCGACCAGCGCGGTCCGTGAACCGTTGCGCTGCGAAACCGGTCGTAGAAGCGGTCCAGTCGCCAGATGGCCACGCTCATTCCCAGCGCGAGCCAGGCGAGCAACGCGGTCGCGACACCCGCGCCGGCACCTCCCATGGCATCGAAAGGGCCCCAGCCGTACATGAATACCGCATTCAGCGGTGCCTTCAGCCCCAGCACGGTGAGGTTGATGACCATCGTGACCATCGGACGGGAAACCGCGGCATTGAGCGCAACGAAGACGCGCGTTGCCAGGCCGGCCGGCAGGCCAAAGGCCACCGCATGCAGGTAACTCGTCGTGATGCCTGCAACCCGTGTGTCGACGCTGGCGATGCCGTTCCAGAAGCCGGTGGCGAGCACGCACGGCAGAGCAAAGATCAACAGCAGTGCCGATAGCCACAGTGCCTGTTGCAGGTCGTCGCCAATGTCACGCCAGCGTTGCGCGCCGTAGTGGTGACCAGCAATCGGTGACAGGGCCTGCAGAACGGCCATGAAGCCGATGTAGACGGTGACATAGATGCTGGACGCCACCGCTACGCCGGCCATGTCCTCGGCAGACAGGCGCCCCGCCATGACTGCATCGATCGTTCCATTGCCGACGACCGCGAGGTTGGCGAAATACAGCGGCCAGGCGAGCCTCAGGACCGCCGACGTGGAGGCGTCCGGCGCCGCCGGCCGGTGAATCGTGGACATGGAGCGTGACGGCCGATGTCCCGGTCGTCAGTCGGGCTGTCGCACCCAGACGCGGAACGCTTCGTCGAAGCGGGCGCGCCGGGTGACGTCGTAGGCGAGTTTCCATCGACCCGCCGGCGGCGCGTCATCGACGGTCGTTCGTTGACTGTCGCGCTGCAGGGCGACGCGGCACAGACCAGCGTCGGCGGGTTGCTCGAAGCGGATGGCGCCGTGGTAGGCGAGCATCGCGCGCGTTCCGGTCGGCAAACCGACGGCCTGCACGCAGGAGTCACCCCCGACGCGCTCGATCTGCTGCGCCAGCACCGGCGCCAGCGAAGCGTAGGAGCGGGCGTAGTCGATGGCGGGTGCGAAGAGCGCGACGGCCGCCAGCCACAGCAGGGACAGGCCGGTGGCGGCGATGAACGGACCGGTCCACATCATCGGCGGACGGACGCGCACGCGCCAGACCACGATCACGATCCAGAGCGCAGTTGCGGCGGCGGCCAGCAGCGCGGTTGCCACCTGCACCTCGGGCTCGAATCCCGGGGTCAGCCGCACGATCGATGCCGACATCTTCGGCGGCACGCCGGTGTTCCACGCGACAAAGTAGAGCCACAGCGCGCACAGGGCGAGACTGAAGAGTGCCAGTGAAAACCAGTCGATCGCATCTTCGGCCGTCCGCTTCAGCGACGACACACCGAAGGCCGCGAGGACGACCAGCGCCGGTACCGTGATCAGGAACTCGCGGTCACTTGGCGCCGTGGACAGCAGCACCGCGACGAGCCCGGCTGCGACGACGAGCAGCGGCAGGGCCATGTGCGGGCGCCGCAGAAAATGGCGCCAGGAGTAAATCGTCCAGAGGGCAAATGGCCACAAGGGCCAGGCGTACCAGCCGACATTGCGGGCGAGCCACAGCAGGCCCTCGCCCCGAGGGATGCCGACACTGGCACTGTTCCAGCGCCACCAGTCGGCAAGATACGTCTCGGCCTGTTGCGGATGAGCCAGGCGAGCGCCGGTCGGCCAGACAGAGAAGACCAGGATTGCGAGCAGCGCGATCAGTGTCGCGCGCTCGATGCGGCGCTCGCCGTAGACGCCGGTGAAGGCGATCGCAGCCAGCAGCAGCACGCCGGCGGGCAACCACCCGCGCGTCAGCGCGATGGCGCCAAGGGCAGCGCCGGCGACCGTCGTTCCCTTCCACGGATCGTCGAGTGAGTAAGCGAGACCGAAGAGCAGCACACATACCAGCGCCAGCAGGGCCGGCTCGGCGCCGGTTTCGTGGATGCGCACCAGCACGCCGAACGTGGCCGTCAAGAGAAGCACGGCCACATCAGCCAGCATGCGGCCGTAGTTGCGCGGTGAAGCTTCGCCTCCAAAGGCCAGGGCTACGGGCTGCG
Source organism: uncultured beta proteobacterium (assembly GCA_963754065.1). Classification (GTDB taxonomy): domain Bacteria; phylum Pseudomonadota; class Gammaproteobacteria; order Burkholderiales; family Burkholderiaceae_F; genus JALORV01. The sequence continues at coordinate 52,471 of CAVWFH010000019.1, forward strand.
CCTCGTCACGGCGTGCGAGCCGGTAGGTGGCGTACCAGAGCGCCCAGGTGCCGATGCCGAACCAGAGTACGGTGACGAGACGCGCTGAGGTGACGTCCCCGAGCCAGGGACCGAGCAACCGGACGAAGAGCGCGCCGATCCAGAACGGCAGGGGTCCCTCCTCAGGCAGCGGTTCGCCAGCGACCGCCGGCAGCCACCAGTCGAGACTCGAACCCGCCGCCATGCTCCAGGCGACGCCAAAGGCGCTGGCGTCCTCCGGACTCCAGGGTGCACGTCCGAAGAGACCCGGCACGATGTAGACGGCCAGCAGCGCAAACAGCAGCCAGCGCGGAAATGTGGCCGCGGCGGCCTCGGTCACGCGCGAAGGCGACGGTCGGTGTTCGAAGCTCATGCGTGCACGGGGTGGTCCGGGGGAAGAGGTGCCGAGGGCAACAAAAAGGGCAGCCGAGGCTGCCCTTGTCGTCATTCGCCCCGATGGCTCCTTACCTGCGCCGAGCCTTGGCAGCGTTGGCCTGGGCGGCGGCCGCATTGACCGCTTCGCTCTTGGCCGCGAATTTCTGGCGGAACTTCTCGACGCGACCGGTCTCGACGATGCGGGTCTGTGCCCCGGTATAGAACGGGTGCGACTCCGACGACGTATCCAACTTGAACAGCGGATAAGTCTTGCCTTCGAACTCGATCGTATCGCGCGTCTGCAGCGTGGAACGCGTAATGAACTTGAAGTCGTTCTGCATGTCCTGGAAAACGACTTCGCGGTATTCGGGGTGGATGCCTGATTTCATGAAAGCCTTCTTGCTTCGTCGTGGGCCGCCCGGTCGAGGGGTGACTGGAATTGTCCGCCCAATCTGCCTCGACCACGGTCCCTGGTTTTTCGGGAACCGCGCATTATCCGGGAATTCGGCTCCGCGAGCAACTGGAGGGTCGCGCAAGCCCTTGTTTTCAATACGATCGCCCGACTCGTTCTGCAATGTCCCACATTTCACGGCGAGCAGAAGCCAGTGTGGATCGTGCGTAAGACGTCAGCCTCCCCGCCGCATCATGTCGAAGAACTCGGCGTTGCTCTTGGTCGCCTTCATCTTGTCGAGCAGGAACTCCATCGCCTCGATCTCGTCCATGCCGTAGAGCAGCTTCCGCAGGATCCAGACCTTCTGCAGGATGTCGGGCTTGAGCAGTTGTTCTTCCTTGCGTGTGCCGGAGCGGTTGACGTTGAGCGCCGGGTACACGCGCTTTTCGGCGAGGCGGCGCTCCATGTGGATCTCCATGTTGCCCGTGCCTTTGAACTCTTCGTAGATCACGTCGTCCATACGCGAGCCGGTATCGATCAGTGCGGTCGCAATGATCGTGAGCGATCCGCCTTCCTCGATGTTGCGCGCCGCACCGAAGAAGCGCTTGGGCCGCTGCAGCGCGTTGGCGTCGACACCGCCGGTCAGTACCTTGCCCGACGCCGGCACGACAGTGTTGTAGGCGCGCGCGAGGCGCGTGATCGAGTCGAGCAGGATGACCACATCCTTCTTCGACTCCGCCAGCCGCTTGGCCTTCTCGATGACCATCTCGGCGACCTGCACGTGGCGTGTGGCCGGTTCGTCGAACGTCGAGGCGACGACTTCACCGCGGACCGAGCGCTGCATTTCCGTCACTTCTTCCGGCCGCTCGTCGATCAGCAGCACGATAAGCACGACGTCCGGATGGTTGGCGGCGATCGCATGTGCGATGTGCTGCATCAGCACGGTCTTGCCGCTCTTGGGGCTCGCGACCAGCAGCCCGCGCTGGCCCTTGCCGATCGGTGCAATGATGTCGATCAGCCGGCCCGTGATGTTTTCCTCGCCCTTCATGTCGCGCTCGAGGATCAGCGGCTGGTTGGGGAACAGCGGCGTCAGGTTCTCGAACAGGATGCGGTGCTTGGTCGCTTCCGGTGCGACGCCGTTGACCTTGTCGACCTTGACCAGCGCGAAATAGCGCTCGCCGTCCTTCGGTGTGCGCACCTCGCCTTCGATCGAGTCGCCGGTGTGCAGGTTGAAGCGCCGGATCTGCGACGGCGAAATGTAGATGTCGTCCGTGCTGGCAAGGTAGGACGTCTCGGGCGAGCGCAGGAAACCGAAGCCGTCCGGCAGCACTTCGAGCGTGCCGTCGCCAAATATCTGCTCGCCGCCCTTGGCGCGCTTTTTCAGGATCGCAAACATCAGTTCCTGCTTGCGCAACCGGTTGGCGTTGTCGATCTCGAGGCCGAGGGCCATTTCGAGCAACTGGGATACGTGCAGGGCTTTGAGTTCTGAGAGGTGCATGGGGACAACCGGAGGAGTAGTGGGACGCCCTTTGACTGTTCCGGGCGCCCGCGGGGCGGGCGGGCCGGCAAGCGCCGGCCCGGGTGACGATCAGATGTTGCTGTCGATGAATGCCGTGAGTTGCGACTTGGACAGTGCGCCGACCTTGGTGCCGACCACCGCGCCATTTTTGAACAGCATCAGCGTCGGGATGCCGCGGATGCCGTACTTCGCCGGGGTCGACTGGTTTTCGTCGACGTTGAGCTTGGCCACCGCGACCTTGCCGCCATATTCCTTGGAAACTTCGTCCAGGATCGGGGCGATCATCCGGCAGGGTCCGCACCACTCGGCCCAGTAGTCCACCAGGACGGGTGTGTCGGACTTGAGGACATCCTGCTCGAAGCTGGAGTCGCTGACGTACTTGATTTCACTCATTTGAGTCCTTCTGGCGCCGGGGACAGCGCGCATTCACAAGGATGGGAAAGTGGGGATGCTCGGGCCGGGGCACAACCCCGGGATCAGGGTGGCTGGCAAGTTCGAACCGAATGGTAGCACCGCAAGCCGGTTCTGCGTGACATCGAAGTGCGGCCCGTTTTGCCGCCGAATTTCTCCGACCGCCGACTTCCTACAATCGCTTCATGCCGCTCGATCGCCTCTTTCTTCCGGCCGATGCCCGGTTCTGGCCGGCCGCTGCCCGCGCCGTGACCGACCTTGCGATGCGCCACGGTGCACCCGAGCGGCAGCTCCAGTCGGTGACATGGCTCCTTCCCGGCGGTACCCATGCCGAACTCGCGCGCGCCGCGCTGCGCTTCGAACTGGGAGGGCGCGCATTCATTCCACCGCGCATCGTGCCCCTCATGGCATGGCTCGGCCATCCGATGACCACCGGCACGGCGGCGCGGGTGGAACTATTCACGGCATTGCGTGCGAATCGATGGGTGCGCGAAGCGTTCGGATCGCAACCTGCGACCCTGTGGGCGCTCGCGCGGGACGTGGCGCGCCTGTGCGATGAACTGACGCTTGCCGCGGTCGAGGGCGCCGAAGACTTCGACGGCCGGCTGCAGGCCAGCCTGCGGCGCCACTTCCATCGCCGCGCGGCGCAAGCGCTGCAGGCACAGTCACAACTGGTCATTCAGCTTTGGCGCGCCCGTCGAACGGCCGACGACGGCGCCGCGCGGGCCTTGAGGGAACTCGCCGAGCGCGCAACGCGAACCATGCAGCCGCTGGTGTATCTCGGTGCAGGTCTTGGCACCGGCAAAGGGGCGGGACTCGCGACGTGGGAGCGCGCATTCGTCGATCGCACTGCCGAGGGGGCGCCAGTGCTGTTGCTTGTCCCCGACGTGACCGCAGCACTTTCACATCAACCGCTGCTGGCCGCCGCGTGGCCGGAACTCGGCGGCAGCGACCCGGAAACGGCCATTGCCGCGCGCGCCGATGCCGTCGGCGCTGTACCCCGCCCGGCGTTGCCACTCGCGATCGTAACGGCCGTCACCCTGGAAGAAGAGGCCATCGCTGTCGCGCAGCAGGTTATCGACTGGCGGCGAGCCGGCGTGGGGTCGATTGCTCTGGTCGCGCTGGACCGTCTGACGGCACGCCGGGTGCGCGCCTTGCTGGAACGGGCGCAAGTCAGCGTGCGCGATGAGACGGGCTGGAAACTCTCCACGACCAGTGCCGCGGCGGCGATCATGCGGTGGTACGACCTGGTGGCCGATGACCTTTACTGGCGTGATCTGCTGGACTGGCTGAAGTCAAGCTTCACGTTCTCGGGACGGGCCGACAAGTCACGCGAGGTGGATCGGATCGAGCGGGCTATCCGGGCCGCCGGAGCGCTGCAAGGCGCGAAGTCCATACGGCGCGCGGTGGCGGATCTCGCGCTGGACGCGTCGCGCGATCACGTTGCCGGGGCTCTGGAGATGGTCGGTCTGGTCGAGTCCCAGGCCCAGGCCACGCGCCGAGCGGCGCCGACCTTGCATGCACACGTTCAGGCGTTGCGGCAGGCTCTGGACGCGCTCGGGATGCGTGCCGCGCTGGCTGCCGATCCGGTCGGTCAGGCCGTGCTGATCGAAGTCGAAGCGCTCGAAGCGGAGCTTGCCACCGTCGCCGGCCGCGCGTCGCTCGCCGATTTCCGGGCGCTGCTGGCAACGCGCTTCGAGGAGGTCGCCTTTGTCGATCGACGGATCGAATCACCGGTCGTCATGGTGTCGCTCGCCTCCGCCGCACTGCGAACATTCGACGCTGTGGTGCTGATCGGTGCCGATGCGCAGCACCTTCCCACGTTGCCCCCCGAGCTCCTGTTCATGTCGAATGCCGTACGCGCAGAGCTCGGGCTGACGACCACTGAAAGCGTAGTGCTCGAACAGACCGCACAGCTCGCCGCGCTGCTGGCGACCTGCACTCAGGTCATGGCGACGTGGCGCACATGCCGCGGCGACGAGCCCAGTCCGCTGTCTCCGTTGCTCGAAAGGCTGCGATTTGTCGCGCAGCGGGTCCTCGATGACGATCTGTCGCGGCCTACGGTGCTTGAGACTGACGAGGTCGAGGCGAACGTTGTGACCCGCCCCGCGCCCCAGGCGCCGCAACTGCTGCCCGGACGCATCAGTGCCAGCCAGGCACAAAGCCTCGTCGACTGTCCCTACCAGTTCTACGCGCGCCGCATGCTCGGACTGACGTGCACCTGACGACGTGATCGAGCTTCCGGAGAAGCGGGAGTTCGGCATCGCGTTGCATGAGGTGCTGAGTCGTTTTCACCGAACATGGGGCGCTGTCGACTTCAGCGGTGTCGCGTCCGAAGAATTGATTACGAGTCTGCGCCAGCACGCGCACGCGGTCTTCGCGCCGCAAATCGAGCGCACTCCGGGACTTCTTGCCTTCGAGCGGCGTTTCGATGGCCTGGTTCGAGGGCTACATCGCCTGGCTGCAGTTGCACGCAAGCGCTGGCTGGGTCTGGACCGGCGGAGAAGAGAGCCATCGCCGGCCGATGACTCTGAGTGCAGGCCGCGAAGTCGAACTGGTTGGTCGTGTCGATCGCGTTGACCAGCAGGCGGACGGCCGTTTGCGCGTGCTGGATTACAAGGCGCGCGCCGCCGATGTGCTCAGGCGCGGCTTGAACTCGCCGGGCGAGGACATCCAGCTGCCGTTCTACGGCCTGCTTCTGCCGCAGCGGCCCGATTCGGGCCAGTACGTCAGCTTCGATCGTGTGCGGGACGACGCCTCCGGTGTGCAATCGGTCGCACCGCCGGAAGCGTTCGACGAGTTGATCGACGCCGTCGAGGCCCGGCTGGCGACCGACCTGCAGCGCATCGCCGATGGCGCATCGCTTCCGGCCATCGGTGCCGAATCCGTTTGCAGCAACTGCGAGATGCGCGGCCTGTGCCGCCGCGACTATTGGGAGCTGCGCGGCGATCCGGACGCGGAGGATGCATTCGAATGAGTGACTACCTCGCTGACGAGAGTCCGGTCGACGAGGACGAGTTCACGCGCCGAGCGTGCGACCCGCGATCGAGCGTTGTCGTCGAGGCATGCGCAGGCAGCGGCAAGACCTGGCTGCTCGTCAGCCGCATCGTGCGACTGTTGCTCGACGGCGCCACGCCCGGCGAGATCCTCGCCATCACCTTCACTCGGCGCGCCGCGCAGGAAATGAAGGTGCGCCTGCTGCGCGATCTCCGGGATCTCGCGAGCGCGACCGACGACAGGGTCGTTGCGAGCCTGTGCCAGCGCGGGACTGCCGCGCGCGCAGGCGGTCGCCGCGATAGACGAGGCACGCAAGCTTTACGAGCGTGTCGTCACCGCGCGGGTCCCGTTGACGGTCGAAACCTTTCACGGGTGGTTCTGGCAGCTCATTGCACGCGCTCCGTTGGGCGCGGGTGTGCCGTTTGCTCCGGTCCTGCTCGAGGGCTCCGAGCGCGTGCGCGCGGATGCCTGGCTGCACTTCACGGCTGCGCTGATCCGGCCCGAGCATGCGGCCGAGCGCGCTGCCTGGGAAGAACTGATCGGTGAAGTCGGCGAGGTCTCGGCCAGGATGCTGCTGCAGCAGTTCCTCCACAAGCGCGCGGAGTGGTGGAGCTTTGCGGCCGGCGATGAGCAGGCTGCTGTCGACCGTGCGCTGGCGCCGCTGAGGGTATTCGGTGACGCGGACCCGGCTACGGAAGTGCGCGCGCCGGACTTCATCGAGGACCTGCGTCGCCTGGTCGCGCATTGGCAATCGGTCCGGCCGACTTTGAAGACCCTCGACCTGGCCATCGGGCGTGCAAGCGCATGGCTCGTCGCGCCGGTAGGCAATGGCGCCCGGGACCTGCGTGAGGCCGGTCTCGTCGTCCTCACGAAGGGCGAGTCGACGCCGATCATGCTGCTGACGCCGGAACGCATGGCGGCCCGCTTCGCGTCCGACGGGCAGGCGCGCAGCTACGCCGACGCACATGCTGCCGTCGTCACGAGGCTGCAGCACCTGATGGCGGCGCGCCGGACCTGGCGCGCTTACCGGCTCAACCGCGCTGCCCTGACCTGCGGACGGCTGCTGATCGATACCTACCAGGGGTTGAAGCAGCAGCACCAGGCAATCGATTTCACGGACCTCGAATGGCACACCTACCGGTTGCTGTCCGACATTGACAACGCGTCGTATATGCACGCCCGCCTGGACGCTCGCTACCGGCACGTCCTGCTGGATGAGTTCCAGGACACCAATCCGCTGCAATGGCAGGTCCTGCAGTCGTGGCTGGCTGCCTATGGTGCGCAGGACGACGACGCAGGTTCTGCTGCCGAGCCGGATCGGCCGACGGTGTTTGTCGTCGGTGACCCGAAGCAGTCGATCTACCGCTTCCGGCGGGCCGAGCCCCGAGTCTTCGACGCCGCCCTCGAACTGCTGTGCCGCGACTACGCCGCGTGCCACTTGCGCACGAACGTCACGCGGCGCAACGCGCAGGCGGTGATCGATGTGCTCAATCGGACCATGCTGCCCGGCAACCCGCTGTATCAGTCGCAAACCACCCGGGCCCCGGTCACGGTCGGACGAGGCGCCTTCGTGCTGCTGCCGCTGGAAGCGCCCCAGCCGGCGGTCGAGGACGCGGGAGACAGGACGGCGCTGCGCGATGTGCTGACGACGCCTCGGGTCGAGCGCGAAACGGATACGCGCTATCGCGAGGGACGCGTGCTCGCCAATGAGATCGCGTCGTGGAAGCAGGGCCTGCAGGTCGCAGACGAGGGCACCCTTCGTCCGGCGCGCTGGTCGGATGTCCTCGTGCTGGTGCGCCGACGGACGCACCTGGCCGACTACGAGCGGGCCTTGCGCGATGCCGGCGTTCCGTACATCAGCGACCGCCGGGGCGGCCTGCTTGCGACGCTCGAAGCCGACGACCTGACCGCGCTGCTCGGATTCCTCACTGCGCCGTTTTCGGATCTTCAGCTGGCGCACGCGCTGCGCTCGCCCATCGGCGGCTGCAGTGACGACGACCTGATGCAACTCGCTGCCGCCACCGGAGAAAGCTGGTGGGACCGTCTGCAGCACCTGCCGGACCCGGTGTCCGCGCCACTGGCGCGCGCGCGCGAACTGCTGCTCTGGTGGCTCGACCTGGCGGGGGTCCTGCCGGTGCACGATCTGCTGGACCGCATCTACTTCGAGGGCGATCTGCGCAGGCGCTATGCCGCGGCCGCGCCGGATGCCCTGCACGCGCAGGTGCAGGCCAACCTCGATGCGTTCATCGAACTGGCCCTGGCGATCGATGCCGGTCGCTATCCCAGCCTGCCGCGCTTCATCGATGAACTGGCGGGGCTGCGACGGCACGCGACCGACGAAGCGCCGGACGAGGGCTCGACCGGGACCGACGATGCCGTGCGCGTGATGACGATCCACGGGGCCAAGGGACTCGAGGCCGCCATTGTTGCGCTGGCCGACGCCCACGCCCGCGCGCCTTCGGATACCGAAGAGGCGCTCGTCGTCTGGCCACCGCAAGCGCCGGCGCCCGAGCACTTTTCGCTGGTCGCCCGTGGTGAGGAAGCGCGCGACGATGCGCGCCGCAACTGGTTCGTGCACGACGAAGAACAGCGCATCCAGGAGGACTGGAATCTGCTGTACGTCGCCGCTACGCGCGCACAGCAGATACTGATCGTCTCGGGCAGCGCACCCCTGCGCGGCACGCTGGAGGACAGCTGGTACTCGCGCCTGCAGTGCGCGGAGGATCTTTCATCAGGCGCGTCCGCGGCAGTCGCGCACCCGGGCACGTCGCGGCTGCGCGCCGTGCGCGATTTCCATCCGGAGCCGATTCCGACCGGAGGACGGCTGGAGGCCGCCGAAGACTCCGACGCCATGCGACTCGGACGTGCATGGCATGCCCTGCTTGAGCACGGCAGCGGCGCCCCGGTCGACTCGATTGCGCGTGCGCATGCATTGACGCCGGAGCAGCGCGACACCGTCGTCGCTGCGGCAGCACAGGTACGGACCGCTCATCGGGGCCTTTTCGGAGCGCACGGCGAGGCGGAACTCGAGCTGGTCGCCGACAACGGCGAGTTGCTGCGGGTCGATCGACTGGTCGAGTTCGACGATGCCTTATGGATCATCGACTTCAAGTGGCAGGTGACCGAAACGGAGCGCCCGGCGTATGAAACACAGGTCCGTCGCTATGCCCATGTGTTGCGCTCCCTGCGGAGTGACCGGCCTGTGCGCATGGGCCTGGTCACGGCGGCCGGCGACCTGATCGAGGTGATGTCCTGAACGTCGGGCAGGGTCTGCGAGCGTTGACTTGGACGAACCCAGCCGGAAGAATGGCCGCCGGTGGCTGCACCGGGCCGCGGGGCTCGCCGTTGCAGTACGCGGGGAGCTTCACTTGAGTCGACAGGAGATTGCAATGCACTCGACGCTTCGATATGCGGGTTTGGCGACAGTCGGCCTGATGGCACTGTGGGGTTGCCAAAGCACCCCGACACAGCCGAATCCCAGGGACATGACCTTCTTCGTGACCAGCGTCGGACCGGGCAAGGGAGCCGATCTCGGCGGACTCGAGGGCGCCGATCAGCATTGCGCCAAGCTCGCGAAGGCCGCTGGCGCACCCGATCGCACCTGGCGCGCCTACCTCAGCACGCAGGCGCCGGGATTAAGGGATACGAATTTCATCAATGCGCGCGACCGTATCGGTTCCGGACCGTGGCAGAACGTCATGGGCGTGACGGTCGCGACGAGTGTCGACGACTTGCATTCACCCTCCAGCAACCTGACCAAGCAGACGGCGCTCACTGAACGCGGACAAGTCGTCAATGGCACTGTGGACAAACCCAACCGGCACGACATACTGACCGGCTCACGCTCCGACGGCACCGCATTTCCGGGAACGCCGTTTCCCGACATGACCTGCGGCAACTGGACCAAGGGCGGGCCCGATGGCTCGGCCATGCTTGGACATCACGATCGTGCAGGCCCGATGATGACCTCGACCTGGGCGACCTCCTGGAACTCCTCGCATCCCTCGCTCGGGTGCAACATCGAGAAACTGAACAGCACCGGCGGCGAGGGAGCGTTCTATTGCTTCGCGGCGAAGTAGGGTGATCACCGGGCGTCGGCGCCTGCGCTGATACCATTCGTTCCGGCGGGCCCCCTCGCATGGAGGTGCCGTGAATCTGGTCAGGTCGGGAACGAAGCAGCCACAGCGGAGTGCCTTCAGTGCCGAGGACAAGGCTCGCCTCACTCGCTTCGCGAGTGAGGCGAGCCGTTGGCTCAGCTGAAAGCGCAAGAGGGGCTGTGCCCCTCCTGGACCTCCCCCTGACGTTTCCTACATGGTTTTGCTGTGCCCTCAGAAATTCGCATTGCCTCTGCGCGGCCGGAAGACTGTGATGCGGTTTTTGCACTGATCTGCGCGCTGGCGGAGTACGAAAAGCTCACGGATCACGTCGTGGGTTCGGCCGACGATCTGCGGCAGGAGTTGTTCTGCGAGCGTCCGGTCATCGAGGCCGTGGTTGCCTGGGAGGGCGAGCAGGCGCTTGGTTTTGCACTTTTCTTTCACAATTTTTCGACCTTCCTGACACGCCGCGGCCTGTATCTCGAGGACCTGTTCGTCGTGCCCGAGGCGCGCGGACGGGGCATCGGCAAGTCGCTGATCCGCCATGGAGCGCGGATTGCCGTCGAGCGCGATTGCGGACGTTACGAGTGGGCTGTGCTGGACTGGAACACGCCGGCCATCGAGTTCTACGAGTCGATCGGTGCCGTCGTGATGCCGGACTGGCGCATCTGCCGGATGACCGGGGACGCGCTCACACGCTTCGCACGGCCGACGGCCCCGTAGAATCCGCACATGTCGTACCAGGTCCTGGCCCGCAAGTGGCGTCCGCGTGATTTCTCGACGCTCGTCGGCCAGGAGCACGTGGTGCGCGCACTGACGCACGCGCTCAGCGCCAACCGGCTGCACCACGCCTATCTTTTCACCGGGACGCGTGGTGTCGGCAAGACGACGCTGTCGCGCATCCTGGCCAAGGCGCTGAACTGCGTCGGCGCCGACGGCACCGGCGGCATTACGCCCACACCCTGCGGGGTCTGCGACGCCTGCACGGCAATCGATGCCGGCCGATTCGTCGACTACATTGAAATGGATGCGGCCAGCAACCGGGGCGTCGACGAGATGGTGCAGCTGCTCGAGCGCGCGATGTACGCGCCGAGCAGCGCGCGCTTCAAGGTCTACATGATCGACGAGGTGCACCAGCTTTCGGCGCACGCGTTCAATGCGATGCTGAAGACGCTCGAAGAGCCGCCCGAGTACGTCAAGTTCATCCTGGCGACCACCGATCCACAGAAGGTGCCGGTCACCGTGCTGTCGCGTTGCCTGCAGTTCAATCTCAAGCAGATGACGCCGGCCGGTATTACCGAGCGCATGCGCGAAATACTGCTGCAGGAGGGCATCCCGGCCGAGGACGCGGCATTGCGCATGCTGGCGCACGCGGCACGCGGCAGCATGCGCGATGGCCTGTCGCTGCTGGACCAGGCTATTGCCTATGCGGCAGGCCAGGTCTCGCTCGATGCGGTGCGCGGCATGCTCGGCGCGATCGACGAGACGACGCTTGTGCGCGTGCTGGAAGCCGTCGTTGCTCGCGATGCGAAAGGCGTCCTGGCGCTGGCCGATGAAATGAACGGCGCCAGTCTGTCTTTCGGGCAGGCGTTGCGTGACCTGGCAAGTCTGCTGCATCGCGTCGCCATGGCGCAGCAGGTCGAAGGCGGCACCGATGACGAAGTGGATGCGGCCGATGTGCAGCGCCTGGCGCGCGCGCTCGCGCCGGACGAAGTGCAGCTTTACTACCAGATCGCGCTGCACGGGCGCAACGACCTGCACCTTGCGCCGGATGAATACGCGGGTTTCACGATGACGCTTCTGCGCATGCTGGCGTTCGCGCCCGGCACCGCCACGACAGAGGCACCAGCACCGCGGCCGGCGCCGCTGGCAGCCGGCCGGCCCGCGCGGGCCAGTAGCCCGGCGCCGGGCCGCGTGACCGAGACGGCGACGCCGGCGGCGGTCGTTTCGCAGGCGGCCTCGACGCTTGCTCCCATCGAATTCGATGGCGACTGGCCGGCGCTGGTGTCGCGGCTCAAGGTCAGCGGCCTTGTGAAGGAACTCGCACAGCGCAGTGAACTCGTGTCCGTGCAGGGTGATCACTTTCGACTGCGCGCGCCGCTCAAGACTCTGGTCGAAGCGGGTACGGTGGACAAGTTGAAGGCCGCGCTTGCCGTGGCGATGGGTCGCCCGGTCCGTGTCACGGCAGAAATCGGCAGCACGACGGGGCCGACCGCGGCCGGAGTGGCGGCACAGGCGAGTGCCGAGCGGCAACGGCAGGCCGAGGAGTCGATCTACGGTGATCCCTTCGTGCGAGAATTGATCGACAACTTCGGCGCGGCAGTCGATCCTGCATCGATCCGGCCGCGCGATTCCAACGACACGGGAACGCAGCGATGATGAAAGGCCAGCTTGCCGGATTGATGCAACAGGCGCAGAAGATGCAGGAAGGCGTCAAGCGCCTGCAGGAAGAACTCGCGAACACCGAAGTCGAAGGCCAGTCGGGCGCCGGCATGGTGAAGGTCGTGATGACCTGCAAGCACGACGTGCGCCGTGTGGCGATCGATCCCACCCTCGTCGGCGACGACAAGGAGATGCTCGAGGATCTCGTGGCCGCGGCGTTCAACGATGCCGTGCGCCGCGCAGAAGCCGTGTCGCAGGAAAAGATGTCATCAATCACCGCCGGCATGCCGCTGCCGCCGGGCATGAAGCTGCCGTTCTAGGCGACGCCGCGGCAATGCGGCCTGATTCCTCGGTGCTGTTGAGCTTGCAGCGGCCGCCCGGTCGCCCGAAGTCCGCTGCACACTATCTGGCGAAGCGGGTGCACGTGCGGCCCGTGAGGCCGCGTACATCCGCTTCGACATCATGAAACTCGGCCCGACGCTCGACAAGCTCGTCGATGCCCTGAAGCATCTGCCCGGCATCGGGCCGCGCTCGGCACAGCGCATTGCATTCCACCTGCTGCAGCATGACCGGGAGTCTGCTGTACGCCTCGGCGAGTCGCTGCTTGCTGCGGTGCAGTCGATCCGCCACTGCGCGCGCTGCAATACGCTCACCGAGCTCGAGGTCTGCGAGACCTGCGCCAGCGCCAAGCGTGACGCGCAAATGCTGTGCGTGGTCGAGTCCCCGGCAGACCAATTGATGATCGAGCAGTCGATGTCCTACGGCGGCCTGTACTTCGTGCTGCTCGGCCGGCTGTCCCCGCTTGACGGCATCGGTCCGCGCGAAATTCAGATGGAGCGGCTGCTGGCGCGCGCCACCGACGGTGTCGTACGGGAGCTGATCGTTGCCACCTCATTCACTCCGGAAGGCGATGCCACCGCGCACTACATCGGTGAATTGCTGCGCTCGCGGAACCCGGACCTTAAGATCACGCGCCTGGCGCGCGGGGTGCCGGCAGGGGCCGAGCTCGAATACACCGATGTCAACACGATCGCGCAGGCGATGCTGGACCGACGCGCGGCCTAGTGATCGCCGATCGGCTGTAGCGGTTCCCATGTTCCGGAGATGAACTCGATGACGATTGCGTTCTGGTGCGTACTGATCGCCGCGCTGCTCCCAATGCTCGCGACGGTCATCGCGAAGACCAACGGGGAGCGCTACAACAACCGCGATCCGCGATCTTGGCTCGAGCGGCAGAAGGGGCTCAGCAAGCGTGCCAACAACGCGCAGCTCAATGCCTTCGAGGCATTTCCGTTCTTCGCGGCCGCAGTCATCATCGCTCACCTGACCCACGCACCGCAGGAGCGGGTCGACATCCTTGCCATCATCTTCATCGTGGCGCGGCTGGGTTACCTCGGCTGCTACCTGGCGGACTGGCAGGCGGCGCGATCGCTCGTGTGGCTGATCGGCTGGCTCGCCTGCCTGACGATTTTCCTGCTCGGAGCCTGAGCGATGGCCGGACCACTCGAGGGCATCAAGGTCCTCGAACTCGGCACGCTGATTGCGGGGCCGTTCGCCGCGCGCATGTTCGCCGAGTTCGGAGCCGAGGTGATCAAGGTCGAGGATCCGGCCAGCGGCGACCCGATCCGCAACTGGCGCTATTTGCACGAGGGCACGTCGCTCTGGTGGTATGTGCAGGCGCGCAACAAGAAGTCGATCGCACTCAATCTGAAGGACACGCGCGCGCAGGCGATTGCCAGAGCACTCGCGCTCGACGCCGATGTCGTCATCGAGAACTACCGGCCGGGCGTTCTTGAGAAATGGGGCCTGGGCTACGAGCAGCTCCGTGCGTCCAACGCGGCGACCATCATGGTGCGCATTTCGGGCTACGGACAGACCGGGCCGATGCGTGACCGACCCGGCTTTGGTGCGATCGGTGAATCGATGGGAGGCATCCGCTTCGTGTCCGGACATCCGGACCGTCCTCCGGTGCGGATCGGCATCTCGATCGGCGACTCGATCGCGGCTCTGCACGGCGTGATCGGAGCATTGATGGCACTGCGTCATCGTGACGCGACCGGCGGACGGGGGCGGGGCGTCGGGCAGTTCGTCGACGTCGCGCTGTACGAGGCGGTGTTCAACATGATGGAGAGCACCGTGCCGGAGTTCGATCGCTATGGCGTCGTGCGGGCGCGCACGGGCGGGGCCTTGCCCGGCATCGTTCCGTCGAACACGTACACCTGCGCGAACGATGCGGCAATTGTGGTCGCCGGCAATGGCGACGCCATTTTCAAGCGACTGATGCACGCCATCGGCCGGCCGGACCTTGCCGAAGACCCGGCGCTCGCGCGCAACGAGGGTCGTGTCCGAAGGACGCAGGAGATTGACGACGCGATCCAGGCGTGGTGCGGCGAGCGGTCCATCGACGATGCCCTGTCGATCCTGCAGGGCGCCGATGTCCCGGCATCGCGCATCTACAGCGTCGCCGACATGGTCGAGGATGGCCAGTTTGCCGCGCGCAACATGATCGAGCAGCAGCAATTGCCCGATGGAACACCGCTCAAGGTGCCCGCCGTGGTGCCCAAGCTGTCCGCAACGCCTGGCGGAACGGCGTGGCTCGGGCCTCGCCTCGGCGAGCACACCGAGGAAATACTGACGCGCCTGGGCCATGACCCGGCCGCGATCGACGCGCTGCGCCGGGACGGCGTGATTTAAGATCGCCGCAGAGGCGGTCAGCGCCCCAACACGAAATCCGAGGAGACACCCATGTCCGTTCGCGCCACCCGACGCTCGGTGCTTGCCGCCGGGATTGCCACGTTGCTGTTTCCTGCACTGCTGTCGGCGCAGGCACTTGAAAAGAAGAAGGTCACCATCGCCGTGGGTGGCAAGAACCTTCTGTACTACCTGCCGCTGACCGTGGCGGAGCAGAAGGGCTTCTTCAAGGACGAGGGCCTTGAAGTCGAAATCGTCGACTTTGCCGGCGGCGCGCGTGCGCTGCAGGCCGTGGTCGGTGGCAGCGCCGATGTCGTATCAGGCGCGTTCGAGCACAACATCAATATGCAGGCCAAGGGCCAGCCGATGCGTGCCTTCGTGCTGCAGGGAAGGGCGCCGCAGATCGTGCTGGCGGTCAGCAACAAGACGATGCCGAACTTCAAGTCGGTGGCGGACCTGAAGGGCAAGAAGATCGGCGTGACCGCACCGGGCTCCTCGACCAACATCATGACGAACTTCGTGCTGGCAAAGAGCGGCCTGAAGGGAACGGACGTGTCCTACGTGGGCGTAGGCGCATCGCAGGGTGCGGTGGCCGCGCTGCGGTCCGGGCAGATCGACGCGATTTCCAACCTGGATCCCGTCATCACGATGCTGGCTCGCAACAACGACATCAGGATCATTTCGGATACGCGCGACGTGGCGGAAGCCGACAAGGTCTTCGGCGGGCCGATGCCGGCCGCGACGCTGTACTCGCCGGTCGCGTTCATCGAGAAGAACCCGAACACCGTGCAGGCCCTGACCAATGCGATCGTGCGTGCCAACAAGTGGATTCAGCAGGCCGGGCCGTCCGACATCGTGAAGACAGTGCCCGAGAGCTTTCTGCTCGGCGATCGCGCGGTGTACATCGACGCCTTCCTCAAGGCGAAACCGGCGCTCTCACCGGACGGCATGATTCCCGAACAGGGTCCGGCCACCGCGCTGCGCGCCTTGTCCAGCATCGATCCGGCGATGGCGAGCGCCAAGATCGACCTCAAGTCCGTCTACACGAACGAGTTCGTGAAGAAAGCCAACGCCAAGTATCCGAAGTGACCGACTGCGCGAACCGGCGCATGGCTGCCGATTCTGGCGCGGCGCGGCAGCCATGCCGTCGACCGGTCGGGTGCGAGGAGTTCGCTTGATCTCGGCAGTGTCATTGCAGGGCATCACCTGCACGTTCGTCAGCCGCGACAACCGTTCGCAGCGCTACACAGCCGTGCGCGACGTGTCGCTCGACATCGCGCCGGGCGAGTTCGTCAGCGTCGTCGGTCCGACCGGCTGCGGCAAGAGCACGCTGCTTAACGTGGCGGCCGGTCTGCTGGAGCCGAGCAGCGGCACCGTGCACGTGTTCGGCGAACCGCTGGCCGGCATCAACCGGCGCGCCGGCTACATGTTCCAGACCGAGGCGCTGATGCCGTGGCGCACGGCACGCGACAACGTGCTGGCCGGGCTGCAGTTCCGCGGGATGGCCGAGTCGGAGGCGTCGGCCGTGGCCGACGACTGGCTGCAGCGTGTGGGACTCGGCGGCTTCGGGGATCGTTATCCGCACCAGTTGTCCGGCGGCATGCGCAAGCGCACGGCGCTGGCCCAGACGCTGGTGCTCGATCCCGACATCATTCTGATGGACGAACCGTTTTCGGCACTCGACATCCAGACGCGCCAGCTGATGGAAAATGAGGTCCTGGAACTCTGGGCAGCAAAGCGCAAGGCAGTCCTCTTCATCACTCACGACCTCGACGAAGCGATTGCGATGAGCGACCGTGTGGTCGTGCTGTCGGCGGGTCCGGCATCGCATCCGATCGGCGAGTTCGTGATCGACCTGGCGCGCCCGCGCGACGTGGCCGAAGTGCGCGTGACACCGCGCTTCATCGATCTGCACAAGGCGATCTGGGATGTGCTGCGCGAGGAAGTCCTGAAGGGCTACGCGCAGCAGAAGCAGGCCGCGTGAGCCGACGTCCATGTGGAACGCGATCCGTCCCAACACGAAGAATCTGCGCTTCTGGCAGGTGGGCGTGCTGGTCGTCCTGTTCCTGCTTTGGCACGTCCTGACCAAGCCCGGACTGCTGCCACCGCTGTTTTTCGATAGCGAGAACGATGCCAAGTTCTTCTTTGGCGAGCCGGTCAAGATCCTCGCGCGCATCTGGGCCTGGTTTGTCGTCGACCGCGACATCTACCAACACTTGTGGGTAACGCTCGTCGAGACGGTGCTGGCCTTCCTGATCGGCACCGTCTCCGGACTGGTGATGGGCATGTGGCTGGCGCTGTCGCCGGTGGCCGCCGCCATCCTCGACCCATACATCAAGGCGATGAACTCGATGCCCCGTGTGATCCTTGCGCCGATCTTTGCTGTGTGGTTCGGACTCGGCATTGCTTCGAAGGTCGCGCTCGGCTTCACGCTGGTGTTCTTCATCGTCTTCTTCAACGTCTACCAGGGCGTGAAGGAAGTCAGCCCGACGGTGCTCGCCAACGCACGGATGCTCGGGGCTTCGCGCCGGCAGCTGTTGCGCCACGTCTACCTTCCGAGCGCCACCAGCTGGGTGTTTTCCTCGCTGCACACGTCGGTGGGGCTGGCGTTCGTCGGCGCCGTGGTAGGGTGAGTACCTCGGCTCCTCGCGGGGCGTGGGCTACCTGATCCTGCAGGCCGAGGGCACTTTCGACATCAACACCGTGATGGCCGGCATCCTGGTGCTGACGGGCTTCGCACTGGTGCTCGATGGGATCGTCGGGAGAGTCGAAAGGCACCTGATGAAGTGGCAGCCGCGCGCGGGAGAGACTGAAAAGCTGTAGTTTTCCTGCCGAAGCCTGGCGATTGCCGTCGAATGCGGGGTTTACCCTCGTTAGACTTTCGTATTCGGTCCACGCGGGGATGGAAGCTATTTACGAATACGCCAACCAGCAGGCCGCAGAGCCTTTCTGGCAGCGCATCCAGAAATTCTTTCTGTTACCGCTCGACCGGGCCGTGCTGCTTCGCATCGCCGGGCTGTCGGCGGCGCTGGTCGTCTCGCTGGTCCTGCTGCTCTTCGGTCCGTTCGGCATGGTACTTATCGCCGCGGCCGCCTTCGCGCTGCTCGTGGTGGGCGCGCGCTACGGCTTCAAGATCATCGAACGGTCGTCCAAGGGCTATCTCGTACCCTCCGACTACCCGCTGACCGACGAGGACCTGGTTGGCCCGTACCTGCCGTACAAGTACGTGGCGATGAACGTAGTTTTCGCCGCGCTTGCCGGCGTCTTCATCACGATTCTCGGTGGGCATGAATTCCTGGGCATCCTGATCTGGGGCTTTTTTTTCGTGGTCCTGATGCCGGCCGCCACCATGCGGCTAGTGATGACCGGCAGCCTGCGTGGCGCGCTCAATCCCACCGAACTGGTCAACCTGATCCAGCGCGTCGGCAAGCCCTACGCGGCGCTGTGCGCGTTCGTGTTCTTTGCCGACCTGTCGCGCTCCTGGGGGATTGTGTTTCTGGCCGGCGCCGCCGGTGTCGGAGCGGGCGGCGCGGCCGGAATGGGAGTCCTCGCGGTGATGCTGGTCTTCCTGCTGTCGGTCGCCTTCTGGTACTTCAGCTACGTCATCTGCGCGCTGATCGGTTATGCGATGTACCAGTATGCAGACCGTCTCGAGATTTCGGTCGTCGGCCCGGGCGAAGAGCGGTTGATGAGTTCGACCGGGCGGCACGCCGACGTCAAGTCACGCACGCGCGACGCTCTGATCGGTCAGATGGTGAGCGCGGGCGAAATCAAGGAAGCCATCGACCTGTTGCAGGACGATCTGCGTGAGCGACCGCACGACCTGTCGCTCCACGCCCGGCTTCACACGCTGCTGCTGGCGGAGAACTACACACCCAAGGTCGAGGACCACACTGAAAAGTACATTGCGCTGCTGGTCAAGTCGCTGAACTGGCGCGAAGCGCTCGACCTGGTGGAGGAAGCCATCGCACGGCGCGCGGACTGGACGCCGCGCCAGGTCGACGTCATTGCCCCCCTGGCGCGCGCGGCGCTGCAGAAGGGAAGACCGCAGCTCGCGGGCACGCTGATCCGGGGCTTCGACAAGAAGTATCCGAATCATCCGGATGTTCCACAGATCTACTTCGTCGGCGCGCAATTGATGGCCGAATCTGCACACAGGCCTGACGAGGCGCGTCGCATCCTGAAGCATCTGCTGCAGCGCTATGGCAGCGATCCGGTCGCCGCCGAAGCAGGGCGCTATCTGGAAGTGATGAACCGAATCGCAGAGGGCGCGCGCTAGCACTGACGCGACCGCGTCAGCGGGGAGTGCCGGTTAGTCCGGCCCCCAGCGCGTGTGCAGGCGCGTGTCGAGGTCGAGCTCGAGATCGGACGCCGGAACAGTGGCGGGATTGCCGCGAGGCCCGACGCCGCGCGTCGTGGTCCCACGGATCGTCATCGGCGGTTCTCGATTCGGCGCCAGTCCCCCCAGCGTCCCGGGCGACGGGAAGTACTGCGACAGGCGCTGCCGGACCTGCTCTGCCTGCTGGCGCAGCCCGTGCCGCGAATACGTCGTGAACAGTCCGAGCAGGCAGTCCGCCAGTTGCCGCCCGTACAGGTTCTTGGTGGTGTCGTGACCCAGCAATCCATCCAGTACACGCAGCGCGGCGGCATCCTCGCGCGTGGCAACGAGACGCCGCGCCAGCCGCAGCTGCTCGTCGACCGGGAGCACGGCCAGCACGTGCGGCTGGCTCATCTGCGTGTACACCGCCCGCAGCTCGGTGCGCGCATGCCGCGTACGGATCCAGAGCGCGCGCAACGCCGCGTCGGCCAGCGTGTCCTTGTCGCGACCCAGCAAGGCCATGTTGAAGTACGCGGTGGCGTACTGCGTGTTGGTCGGATCTTCCTGCAGCAGTTCTGAATAGGCGCGCGCCGCGCGCCGCGTGTCGAGCTTGGCAGCCGCCTGGCGGGCTTCGGTCAGCAGCGTCGACTTGCGTTCCGCCGGTGCCTCGGCGTACTGCTCATCGAGGATGCGGTCGACCTTGGTGTCGTCTGCGGGCTTCAGCAACCACGCGATGATGGCACCTGCGATGAAGCCGGCGATGTGGGCGTCGTACGCCACCCGCGCCCCGGACGAGAGTGCCCACTGGACCGCCTCGATCACCAGCCATACCGGCAGCAGCGCCAGCGCCGGGATGCGTGCGGTGTTGAAGTAGACGAACAGCCAATAGAAGACGGGCACCTTGCGGGTGCCGTAAAGGACGGCGACCATCGCCATCGTGCCCGCTATGGCGCCGGACGCGCCGATCAGGCCCTGGTCGCTGACCAGCAGGTGCACTGCGCCGGCGATCATGCCGCTGCCAAGATACGCGAGAAGGAAGCGCGCGCGTCCCAGGGCTGCTTCGGCGAACGGACCGGCCAGCAGCAGTACCGCCATGTTGCCCAGCAGGTGCATCGCGTCGCCATGCAGGAACTGGTAGGTAAAGAGGCGCACCAGGTCCGCGGAGCCTGGTTCGAGCGCGAACCGTTGCGTGAATACCTGCGACATCAGGCCCTGGAATCGATCGCGATACTCGCGCCAGGCCGCGTAGCCGGGTTCGTCGGTGCGGACCACCAGGCCGGCCTTCAGATCCTTCATGAACTCGCGATCGTGCTGCATGACCACCAGCACGGCGCGCGCATCGTCATCGCTCGGTCCGGAACGGATCGCACGCAGCACCTGCATCGCCTTGCGGTCGTTGCGCCGTTCGAGATAAGCCGCGTAGCGCGGCATCTCGACCTGAGGCAACGTGGTGCTGAAGTAGTAGTCGGCGGCGCGCTGGTAGGCCGCGTTGTCGCCCGACTGCAGTATCAGGTAGACGAGCAGGTTGACGACCACGAGCGCAAGCGTCACCACCGGCAACGACTTGGCGGTGAAGCGGGTCTGGTATGGAAGGATCAGCATTGATCAGTCCATCGCTTCGATCAGTGCCTCGAGCCGTCGCGTGTCAGCGGCGAAGATCCGTATGCCCTCGGCGAGCTTCTCGGCCGCCATCGCGTCGTCATTCAGGGCAAAGCGGAATTCGCTCTCTTGCAGGGCGGGCTCGCGACCGGACGCAGCCGGCGCGGCGAGCCTGCGCTCGACATCACCGTGCGCGGAGGCGAGCTCGTCGAGCAGCTCCGGGCTGATCGTCAGCAGATCGCAGCCCGAAAGTGCCAGGATCTGTCCGACATTGCGGAAACTCGCGCCCATGATTTCGGTAGGGTACCCGCCACTTTTCAGTCGCGCATGGATCGTCCGCACCGACCGGACGCCCGGGTCGCCGTCGCCACGCATCGCGGTTTCGTCCCAGCCCGGACCGGCGGACTTCTTGTGCCAGTCGTAAATGCGGCCGACAAACGGGGAAATCAGTGTTGCTCCGGCCTGTGCCGCGGCCACGGCCTGCGCAGTCGAAAACAGCAGCGTGATGTTGCAGTGAACACCCTCTCGCTCGAGGACCTCCGCGGCGCGTATGCCCTCCCAGGTCGCTGCGATCTTGATCAGCACGCGTGCGGGGTCGGCGCCGCGTCGCCTGTAAAGGTCGATCAGGCGACGTGCCCGCTCGATGGTCGCGCGCGTGTCGAACGACAGGCGGGCATCCACCTCGGTGGAGACGCGGCCGTCGACCAGTTGCAGAATCTTCGTGCCAAAGGCGACCAGCACGTGGTCAAGCCTGTGCGCAAGGCTTTCGGAAGACGCCTCGCGGACCGCCGCGGCAACCAGCGGGCGATACGGTGGCTGCTGTGCCGCCTTCAGGATCAGGGACGGATTCGTCGTGGCGTCGCGCGGCCGCAGGCGTTCGATCGCCGTCAGGTCGCCGGTGTCGGCGACAATCGTGGTGTGGCGCTTCAGGCCCTCAAGGAGTGAGGTCATCGACAGAGCGAGGTGATCGAGGCGCGCGCGCAAGATATAATCGACAAGTTTATCTGTAGCCCATTTGCGGTAGCGCCGGGGTTGGGTGGTTTCCAACCCGCATATCGCAGGCCAGACGCCGGCAGTCGCCTCGGACGGCCGGCGGTGGCGACAAGAGGAGTTGTTTTGCCCCCCCTGATCGTCGACTCGCGCCCCGTCGCGGCCCTCGTGCTGGCCGACGGAACGGTCTTTCGCGGCCGCTCCATCGGCGCTCCCGGCGAATCGCTCGGTGAGGTGGTATTCAACACCGCGATGACCGGGTATCAGGAAATCCTGACCGACCCGTCCTACGCCGGGCAGATCGTCACGCTGACTTATCCCCACATCGGCAATACCGGCGTCAACGACGACGACGAGGAAGCCGGACGCATCTTTGCCGCCGGACTGATCGTGCGCGACGTGCCGCAGCGCGCCTCCAACTTCCGCATGCAGCGCGACCTGTCGACCTACCTGCGCGATCACGGCATCGTCGGCATTGCCGACATCGACACGCGTCGGCTGACCCGCATCCTGCGTGAAAAGGGAGCGCAGGCCGGCTGCATCGTGGCGGCGACCGAAGGCACGGCACTGGACGATGCAGTGATCACGTCCGCCCGCGCTCGCGCCCGGACCTACCCGGGCATGGCGGGGCAGGATCTCGCCAAAGTCGTATCGACGGCTTCTCCCTATGAATGGACCGAGGGCAGCTGGTGCCTTGCGCGCGCCGACGGCACACCCGGGCACGTCACGCCGGCAGCGACCCGCTTTCACGTCGTCGCCTATGACTTCGGCGTCAAGCGCAACATCCTGCGCCTGATGGCCGACCGGGGCTGTCGCATCACCGTCGTGCCGGCGCAGACGCCGGCCGCCGACGCGCTGAAACTCGCACCCGACGGCATCTTCCTGTCCAATGGCCCGGGCGACCCGGAGCCCTGTAACTACGCGATCGAGGCAACGCGCGAGTTCATTGCTCGCAAGTTGCCGACCTTCGGCATTTGCCTCGGGCACCAGATCATGGGACTGGCGGTCGGCGGTCGTACGCTGAAGATGAAATTCGGACACCATGGTGCGAACCACCCGGTGCTCGATGTCGAGACGAAGAAGGTCTACATCACTAGCCAGAACCACGGCTTCGCCGTCGATGGGAGCTCACTTCCCGCCAACGCGCGCGTCACGCATGTGTCGCTCTTCGACGGATCGCTGCAGGGTTTCGCGCTCAGCGATGCGCCCGCATTCTGTTTCCAGGGGCACCCGGAAGCGAGCCCGGGTCCGCACGACATCCAGGATCTCTTCGACCGCTTCATCGCGGCGATGGAGGCGAAGTGAGCTATGCGGGGCAACGACGTGAGTGATCGCGACCTGGTGAGCACCGCGCTGCAGGAAGCTGCCGACAGCCTGTCGCGCCTGCAGGGGGAAGTCGCGACGCTCGACCGCATCGCGCAGGCCGGAAACCTGCTGGCAGACACCTTTGCCGCCGGCGGCAAGGCGTACTCCTGCGGCAACGGCGGCTCGATGTGCGATGCGATGCACTTTGCGGAAGAACTCACCGGGCGCTTCCGTGACAATCGTCCCGGCTACGCGGCGCTGGCGATCAGCGATCCCGGGCATCTGAGCTGCGTCGGCAACGACTACGGCTACGAACAGGTGTTTGCGCGCTTCATCGAGGCACACGGACGCACGGGCGACGTGCTGCTCGCCATCACGACCAGTGGGACGAGCCGCAACGTGATCGCGGCGGCCCAGGCTGCGAAGCGGCTCGGCATGAAGGTCATTGCCCTGACCGGCCGCGCAGGCACGCCGATCACCGAACTTGCCGACATCGCGATCGTCACGCCGGGCGGCAAGTACGCGGACCGCGTGCAGGAACTGCATATCAAGGTGATCCACATCCTCATTGAACTTGTCGAGCGCCGGCTGGCGCCGGACAACTACCGGGCCCAGCATGCCGCGCCGCAGTGACCTCAAGAGCATCCTGATCATCGGCGCCGGGCCGATCGTCATCGGCCAGGCCTGCGAATTCGACTACTCCGGTGCGCAGGCGTGCAAAGCGCTGAAGCAGGAAGGGTTCCGGGTCATCCTGGTCAACAGCAATCCGGCGACGATCATGACCGACCCGGAGACTGCCGATGTCACCTACATCGAGCCGATCACCTGGCAGGTCGTCGAACGGATCATCGCCAAGGAAAAGCCGGACGCGATCCTGCCGACCATGGGCGGCCAGACCGCACTCAACTGCGCGATGGATCTGTACAAGAACGGCGTGCTGCACAAGTACGACGTCGAGCTGATCGGCGCCTCGCCGGGTGCGATCGAGAAGGCCGAGGATCGCCTCAAGTTCAAGGAGGCGATGACCAGTATCGGTCTGGCCTCGGCGCGCTCGGGTATTGCCCACACGATCGACGAAGCGCTGACTGTGCAGAAGCTGATGGGCTTCCCTGTCGTCGTGCGGCCCAGCTTCACTTTAGGCGGCAGCGGCGGCGGCATCGCCTGGAACATGGAGGAGTTCAACGCGATCTGCACGCGCGGCCTGGATCTTTCGCCGACGCGCGAACTGCTGATCGAGGAATCGCTGATCGGCTGGAAGGAATTCGAGATGGAAGTGGTCCGCGACCGGGCGGACAACTGCATCATCATCTGCTCGATCGAGAACCTCGACCCGATGGGCATTCATACCGGCGATTCGATCACGGTGGCGCCGGCGCAGACGCTGACAGACAAGGAATACCAGCTGCTGCGCGATGCCAGCATCGCGATCCTGCGCGAGATCGGGGTCGACACCGGCGGCTCGAATGTCCAGTTCGCGATCAATCCGAAGGACGGGCGGATGATCGTGATCGAGATGAATCCGCGCGTCAGCCGTTCGTCGGCACTGGCGTCGAAGGCGACAGGGTTTCCGATCGCCAAGGTCGCGGCCAAGCTGGCCGTGGGCTACACGCTCGATGAACTGCGCAACGAGATCACCGGCGGCGCGACACCGGCGTCGTTCGAGCCGACGATCGACTACGTGGTCACGAAGATCCCGCGCTTTGCCTTCGAGAAGTTCCCGCAGGCCGACAACCACCTGACGACGCAGATGAAGTCGGTGGGCGAGGTGATGGCGATTGGCCGCACGTTCCAGGAGTCGTTCCAGAAGGCGCTGCGCGGCCTCGAGGTGGGATCCGACGGCCTGGACGAGCATTCGACCGATCGCGACGAGATCGTCGAGGAGCTTGGCGAGCCCGGACCGGACCGCATCTGGTTTGTCGGCGATGCCTTCCGCATCGGCATGACATTGTCGGAAGTGTTCGAGGAAACCGCCATCGATCCGTGGTTCCTCGCGCAGATCGAGGAGCTGGTGCAGATCGAAGGCCGGCTGAAGGGCCGTGCGCTGGAGCAGCTGACCGCCGAAGAGCTGCGCTACCTGAAGCGCAAGGGCTACTCCGACCGTCGCCTGGCGAAATTGCTGGCGGCCACCCCGGCGGCGGTGCGGGCAGCGCGCCTGCAACACGGCGTGCGCCCCGTGTACAAACGTGTCGATACCTGCGCGGCCGAGTTCGCGACGACCACGGCCTACATGTATTCGACCTACGAGGACGAATGCGAAGCCGCGCCGACCGACGCGAAAAAGGTCATCGTGCTGGGAGGCGGACCGAACCGGATCGGACAGGGCATCGAGTTCGACTACTGCTGCGTGCACGCGGCGTTCGCGCTGCGTGACCACGGGTTCGAGACCATCATGGTCAACTGCAACCCGGAAACCGTATCGACCGACTACGACACCAGTGACCGGCTCTACTTCGAGCCGCTGACGCTCGAGGACGTGCTCGAGATCGTGGACAAGGAAAAGCCGCTCGGCGTGATCGTGCAGTACGGTGGCCAGACGCCGCTGAAGCTCGCGCGCGACCTCGAGGCCAACGGCGTGCCGATCGTCGGCACGAGTCCGGACTCGATCGACATCGCCGAGGACCGCGAACGCTTCCAGCAACTGCTGGTGAAGCTCGGACTGAAGCAGCCGCCGAATCGCACGGCCCGCACCGAGGCCGACGCGCTGCGGCTCGCGGAAGAGATCGGCTATCCGCTGGTGGTGCGTCCCAGCTACGTGCTGGGCGGCCGCGCGATGGACATCGTGCACGAGCCGCGCGACCTCGAGCGCTACATGCGCGAGGCCGTCAAGGTCAGCAACGACTCGCCGGTGCTGCTCGACCACTTTCTCGACGACGCGATCGAGGTCGATGTCGACTGCCTCGCCGATGGCGAACGCGTGCTGATCGGCGGCGTGATGGAGCACATCGAGCAGGCCGGAGTTCATTCGGGCGACTCGGCGTGCTCCCTGCCGCCGTACTCGCTCACGCCCGAGACGATCGCGGAGCTCAAGCGCCAGACCGAGCAGATGGCGCGGGCGCTGAACGTCGTCGGGCTGATGAACGTGCAGTTTGCGATCCAGGCGGGCGGCGACGACGGGCAGGGCACGATTTACGTGCTGGAGGTCAATCCGCGTGCTTCGCGCACCGTGCCGTTCGTCTCGAAGGCGACCGGCATGCCGCTGGCGAAGATTGCGGCACTCGCGATGGTCGGGATCTCCTTCGAGACGCAGGGGTCGGTGCGCGAGATCGTGCCGCCGTACTTCTCGGTCAAGGAAGCGGTGTTCCCGTTCGCCAAGTTCCAGGGCGTCGATCCGCTGCTGGGGCCCGAGATGCGCTCGACCGGCGAGGTGATGGGCGTCGGCGAGACCTTCGGCGAGGCGCTGTTCAAGTCGCAGCTCGGTGCCGGCGCGTCGCTGCCGGACAAGGGCGCCGTGTTCCTGAGCGTCAAGGACCAGGACAAGGCCAAGGTGGTCGCGGTGGCGCAGCTGCTGCACGACATGGGCTACGAACTGGTGGCCACGCGCGGTACCGCCCAGGCCGTCGAGCAGGCCGGCATCCCGGTAAAGACCGTGAACAAGGTCAAGGACGGGCGGCCGCACGTGGTCGATCTGCTGAAAAATGGCGACATCCAGCTCGTGATCACGACAGTGAGCGAAGTGCGCAGCCAGATCGCCGATTCGCGGTCGATCCGCACGACGGCGCTGGCGCAGCGCGTGACGTACTACACGACCATGGCGGGTGGGCGCGCGGCGATCGAAGGAATGAAGCACCTCGATCATCTCGAGGTCTACGACCTGCAAGGTCTGCATCGTCGCCTGCATTCCTGAGGCTGGCTTCCGCGCGGCGGGTTGCGCTAAGGCGGCGCTTTGGCTAGAGTGACCCAGCGGCCCCGGCATTGCCGGGGCTTTGTTTTTCCCACGAGTTCCTGCGAGCAATGCCCATACCCATTACGGCGCGTGGCGCCGAAAAGCTGAAGGCCGAACTGCAGCGACTGAAGGCTGTCGATCGGCCGACGGTCATTCAGGCGATCAAGGACGCGCGCGAAAAAGGCGATCTGTCGGAGAACGCCGAGTACGACGCTGCACGCGAACGCCAGGGCTTCATCGAAGGTCGGATCCAGGAACTCGAAGGCAAGGTTTCGAGCCTGCAGATCATCGACCCGACCAAGGTCGACGCGGCCGGACGCATCGTCTTCGGCGCGACCGTCGAACTCGAGGACCAGCAGTCGGGCGAGGTGGTCAAGTACCAGATCGTCGGCGACGACGAGGCCGACAT
>CAVWFH010000020.1:0-208126 GCA_963754065.1 uncultured beta proteobacterium
CTGACCTGAGCGTCCTCAGCCAGAATCGCCTGCGAGCGGACGTTAAGGGGCCTGGCAGTGGAGCACCGAATCTCAGCCGGCGTCATCTTGGAAACGACAGCAAGATTCTCCTTGTGCGTCATCTGAAGCCTGGCGAGTACGACTTCTGGGTGGCACCTGGCGGCGGCGCGCTTGGCGATGAAGATTTACCGGCAACAGCGAAGCGTGAAGCCTTCGAGGAGTGCGGCCTGCACATTGAGCCAGACCGCATGTTGTACATCGAAGAGTTCGTTCAGCCCGGCAAGAGGCATTGCAAGGTCTGGTTCGCGGCCCGCCTCGTTGGCGGGACCTTGGACTGCGGCGCGCCCGAGGCGAGGAGCGAGCACATCGTCGAGGCGGCGTGGCTGGCGCGCGAGGAGTTGGTGGACAAGACCGTCTTCCCGCCAATGCTGCTCGATGACTATTGGGACGATAAAGCGGCGGGCCGGACTGAGCCCCGGTATGTGGGCCTGCGCCAGATGAACTTGTACTGACGGCCAACATCGGCCTTAGCGCCGCGTTCTCCAATGCGGTCACGCCGGCGTGATTTCGCGCCGGCAGGGTTCAGCGGCGAGCGCCGGCGCGGCGATGATGCTTTGTCGCTGCCTTTGCTGCCGGAGTCGAGGTGACATCGGCCAGCGCCGACTCGACCTCGACCGCGCGCAAGGTCTCGATGAACAACTTTGCGGCTGGCGCCAAGGTCCGGCCACGAAGATAGAGCACGCCGTAAGTCGTCCGCATTTCCGGCACATGACAGTCCAACTTGACGAGGCGTCCCGCCGCCATGTCCTCGGCAAGCAGCGCAGCGGTGCCCGTGAAGAGCGCGTCGCTGTCATGCGCGATAAGCCGGGCGTGTGCCAGCGAATTGACCAGGATCTGCGGAATGAAATTTGTGACGCCAG
Organism: uncultured beta proteobacterium; assembly: GCA_963754065.1. Lineage (GTDB taxonomy): Bacteria > Pseudomonadota > Gammaproteobacteria > Burkholderiales > Burkholderiaceae_F > JALORV01. The sequence goes on from CAVWFH010000020.1 coordinate 921, forward strand.
GACCGTCACGAAGTCTCGCGGCACCAGCGCTGGAGGCAAGCAGCGCCTGGGCACCACGAAGCGAAGTTGTCGCCAAGGGATACTCAAGCGCCCGCGCTAGAGTCGGCCGTGTCTCCTTGGCCAACGGGTGCCCAGGCCTGCATGCAAGATAGACGCGCAACGGTGGAAGGGGTTCAGCCACAAGCCTGACGTCCTTTTCAAGCCCAACAATCGAGGCGACGCCGACGTCAATGCGTCCGGCCAAAACGTCCTGAGCAACTTGCTCCGGTTCGGCAACGGTGAACTTGATCTGCAGGCGCGGATAGGCGCCGACGACGCGGGCGACGGCCTTGGCGACGGAGATCTCGGCAGCGAATGGGCCTGCACCGATCGCCAGCGATCCCACTTCGAGCCCGGCGAGGAGCCTAATCTCCCGCCGCAGATCGTCGTCACTTTTGAGCATCGATTCGCCGCGTTCGAGCAGTACGCGGCCAAAGGCCGTCGGTATTGCACCCTTGCGCGTGCGATCGAACAGCCGCACTTCGAGCGAGCGTTCCAGCGTAGCAATCCCGCGGGTAAGGCTCGGCTGCGAAATATTCATCTCTTCGGCTGCGCGCGCGAAGTTGCCGTGGCGCCCGAGCGCAATCGCGAGGCGGATGAGTCGGAGATCATTCACGATACGAAAATCGTATCACTAGGTCTCGTCCGCGACATTGGACACATCGCCGCATCGATGAAACAGTGCCGGGCTTTTCGCTGCCATGACGCTGAACGCCGTGTGCGTGAGCGATTTAGAGGAGAGTTCCACCGATGAGCCCACGTAACGCGCTGAAGTCTCTGGCCGGTTGCGCCTGCCTTGCTGCCGCCCTGCTTGCCAACATCGCCATAGCCCAGACCGCCAAGCGGCCAAACATCCTCGTCATCTGGGGCGACGACATCGGCACCTGGAACATCAGCCACAACAACCGCGGCATGATGGGCTACCAGACGCCCAACATCGACCGCATCGCCCGCGAAGGCGTGGGCTTCACCGACTACTACGCACAGCAGAGCTGCACCGCCGGCCGCGCCGCGTTCATAGGCGGCTCGGTGCCGGTGCGCAGCGGCATGACCAAGGTTGGCATTCCCGGAGCCAAGGAAGGCTGGAAAGCGGTCGATGTCACGATGGCCACGGTGCTCAAGGGCCAGGGCTATGCCACCGGGCAGTTCGGCAAGAACCACCAGGGCGACCGCGACGAGCACCTGCCGACGATGCACGGCTTTGATGAGTTCTTCGGCAATCTCTACCACCTCAATGCCGAGGAAGAGCCGGAGAACCTGGACTATCCGAAGAACCCCGAGTTTCGCAAGAAGTTCGGACCGCGTGGAGTGATCCATTCGTGGGCCGACGGCAAGGGCGGGCAGAAGATCGAGGACACCGGGCCGCTGACCAAGAAGCGAATGGAGACCGTGGACGAGGAAACCTCGAAAGCGGCAATAGGCTTCATCGAGCAGCAACACAAGGCGGGCAAGCCTTTCTTCGTGTGGTGGAACGCCACGCGCATGCACTTTCGCACCCACGTCAAGTCGGAGAATCGCGGAAAGTCCGGCCAGGACGAGTACGGCGACGGCATGGTGGAGCACGATGCGATGGTTGGCGCGCTGCTGAAGAAGCTGGACGAACTGGGCATCGCCGACAACACCGTCGTGATGTACTCGACCGACAACGGCCCGCACTACAACACCTGGCCCGATGCCGGCACTACGCCGTTTCGCAGCGAGAAGAACTCCAACTGGGAAGGCGCGTACCGGGTCCCGGCCTTCGTGCGCTGGCCGGGGCAAATCCCCGCAGGCACTACGCTCAACGGCATCGTCGCGCATGAAGACTGGCTGACCACCTTTGCGGCCATCGCCGGTGACACCGACGTGAAGGAACGGCTGCTTAAGGGAACAACGATCAATGGCCGCAAGTACCGAGCTCACCTCGACGGCTACAACCAGCTCGACTATCTGACCGGCAAGGTCAAGACGTCGCCGCGCAACGAGTTCTTCTACGTCAACGACGACGGCCAGATCGTCGCCCTGCGCTACCAGGACTGGAAGTCGGTGTTTCTGGAGAACCGCGGCCAGGGCTTCGGCGTGTGGCGCGAGCCCTTCACCGAGTTGCGCGTGCCGTTGCTGTTCAACCTGCGTCGAGACCCCTTCGAGAAGGCTCAGCACAATGCGACGACCTATGACGACTGGTTCCTCGACCGGGTGTTCATTCTTGCGCCGCTCAACGTCATGGCGGGAAATTTTCTGCTGAGCATGAAGGACTATCCGCCGAGCGCGACCCCTGGCTCGTTCAATCTCGAAAAGATCCAGAAGCAGATCGAGGCGAGCATGGGGGGCAAGTAGGATCCGCTTGGCCCGCTGACACCCGGTGCAGTGGACCGTGCGGCGGCGCGATTCGCCGCAACAACGCGTTGAACGACGGCTTTCTGAAGCCCGCTACGCCCGCTGTGGGTCGCGTCAAGCCGATCAGACCGATGTCGGCTTTCGGTGTGAAATCGCCGGCCGCTTTCGGAAACTGTGGTCGGCGGCTAAGGGTCGACCTGAGCCCTTCGTCGAGCCAGAAAGCGATCGCGAAAACTTGGAAATGTGCAGATGCTTTGAGAAAAGTGCCGGGGCGGTTCTCATTGAAGTTTCGAGCTCCCGTCTGAGACCGAAAGCATCCGTTCACAGTATTCCGGGAACCTGTACGCGGCTACTTTCTAGAAAATTCCGCTGGCTAGGCCGGCGGCGAGTCCGGCGCCAAGCTCGCGTGCGCGCGCGAGGTCAGCGGCCGGGACGACTTTCGGTGCGAGGATCGCTTCAGGAGTCTGGGCCCCGTTGCGGATAACGAGTGGGGGAGCGACCTCGCGCAGTCGCAGGCCCGTGGCGATGCGCTGTACCTGACGAGCGGCCCCCGTTCCATCGGTGCCTGCGGCGATGATCGTCGCATAGGGGCGGCCATTGATGCGATCGAGGACCGGGTAGTACACACGGTCGAAGAAGTCCTTCATCAACCCGGCCATCGTCGCCAGGTTCTCGGGCGTGGCAAACAGGTAACCGTCCGCCTGGAGCATGTCGTCGACACCGGCGCCTGCCGCGGTGACGAGCCGTGTTTCCACCTCTGTTTCGTCACGCGCCCCGGCGGCTGCGGCGCCTGCGAGTTGCTCGGCGGCTCCGGTCATCGAGTGGAAGACGATCAGGAACTGCTTCACGACGCAGCCAGCGGATCCCGGCGGAAGAACGCGGCGAGCAGTGCGTACCACGTCGGGAATGCCTTCTGAAGTCGTTCCGGCTCGACAAAAAACGCCTCGGAGGACACAGCGAAGAACTCGCCTTCGTCTTGTGCGGCGTACGCGTCGAGTGGCAGGTGCGCGTAGTAGGGATCCGCGTCGCTGGATTCAGGATCGATCGAAGGCGGGAGGTCGCCTTCGACCAGTTCCAGTTCGGCAACGAAGCGTTGGAATGCATCGTCCAGTGCTGCCTGCCATTCCCTCGCCTGGAGTCCAGCGTGCAACGACGACGAAAACGGCGGAACGCCGTCTGCATCGCCGTTCAGAAGATCGATCTTGTGGGTGAACTCGTGAATGACGACGGAGTAGGCCGCGCCGTTCTCGGTCGAGGCGCGCTGCGCGTCCTCCCAGGAAATCAGTACCGGGCCGCCGTCCCACGCCTCACCCGCGATCGGTTCGGTGTATTCGTGCACCACGCCCGCATCGTCCGTGACACTGCGCGGAACCAGAAATTCGCCCGGGTAGACGACGATGCTGCGCCAGCCTTGGTACCAGTCGAGTCCCAAGTGCAGGACCGGCAGGCAGGCCTGCGCCGCAATGTTCACTTGTATTTCAGAGGTCAGCTCCAGGCCGGCGGCACTAGCCATCTCCTTATCGGCAAGGAACTGGCCGGTCAGTGCACGCAGGCGATCCTTTTCCTCGATCGTCAAGCGGGCGAGGAACGGCATCGACGCGAGGGTTGCTTCCCACAGTGCGTCGGGAACCGCAACCTGGGGTCGGGAGATCCGATCGATCATCGCGCGGAACATCGCGGAATTGTGCCGCAACGGTCGGTGGGCCGAGGCGGGATAATCGAACCGTGATGACCGTTGGACAGCTCGAACCGGACCAGACCGCCCCCGGCGGCACCGCAACGCAGGATGCGGGCAGCACACGCGCGTTGGTCGAGCCGCTCTATGCAGGCAAGTCCCTGCGGACCGGCGAGCCGTTCATCGACCATGCCGACGGTATCGCGTCCATCGTCGCGACACTCCGGCCCGACCCCGATCTCATTTCGGCGGCACAGCTGTTCGGCATCTACGATGTGCTGCGCGATCCGGACGACTGGCTGCGCAGCCGCTTCGGCGCGACCGTCGCGCAGCTCGTCGCCGATCTGCGGCAGCTGATGCGGTTGTCCGAGCTGACGCGTGCGCGGGAAGAAGCGCGCGGCCGTGATCCCGGCGATCAGGCCGAAGCGCTGCGGCGAATGCTGTTGGCGATGGCCAATGACTTGCGCGTGGTCCTGCTGCGGCTCGCGTCACGCCTGCAGACGCTGCGCTACTACGCGCTCACAAAGCACACCGGCGCGGAGCCTTTCGCGCGCGAAACACTCGAGCTTTATGCGCCGCTGGCCAACCGGCTCGGCATCTGGCAGCTCAAGTGGGAACTCGAGGACCTGTCGTTCCGCTTTCTCGAGCCGGAAACCTACAAGGCGGTTGCGCGGATGCTCGACGAGAAGCGTGCCGAGCGCGAGTCCTTCATCGATTCCGCGCTTGCCCGCTTGCGCGCGATGGTGGCCGACGCGGGACTTCGCGCCGAGATCAGCGGCCGGCCCAAGCACATTTACAGCATCTGGAACAAGATGCGCACCAAGGAGCTGGCCTTCGAGCAGGTCTACGACGTGCGGGGCCTGCGCGTCATCGTCGACGAGCTCGCCCAGTGCTATCAGGTGCTGGCGCTCGTGCACTCGGAGTGGAATCCGGTCGAGAGTGAATACGACGACTACATCGCCCGACCCAAGCCCAATGGCTATCAGTCGCTGCACACGGTGGTCGGCGATGACGCCGGCCGCACGCTCGAGGTCCAGATCAGGACACGGCGCATGCACGAGCACGCCGAGCTCGGTGTGGCGGCCCATTGGCGCTACAAGGAAGGCGGCAAGGGGCGCGACGACGACGAATTGCGCGTGGCCTGGTTGCGCCAGCTGCTCGCCTGGCGGGCCGAGGTCGACGCGCCTCTCGCGAGCGGACCGGCGCGCGAGGAGCGCATCTATGTCCTGACGCCGCAGGCGCGCGTGATCGAGTTGCCGGCGGGCGGCACGCCGATCGACTTTGCGTATCACATCCACTCCGAGCTGGGTCATCGCTGCCGCGGTGCGCGCGTCAACGGGGTCATGGTCCCACTGAGCACACCGCTCGCCACAGGGCAGACGGTGGAAATCGTGTCGGCTAAAACGGGCGGGCCGAGCCGCGACTGGCTCAATCCGGAACTGGGATACCTGCACAGCGCGCGCTCGCGCGCCAAGGTGCGTCAATGGTTCAACGCCCTCGAGTTCGAGCAGTCGGTGGCAGCCGGGCGCGACATCGTCGAGAAGGAACTGCAGCGACTGGGCAAGACCGCCGTCCGGCTCGAAGAGCTGGCCCGGCGGCTGGGATTCGACAAGGTCGACGAGCTGTGTGCCGCGGCGACGAAGGAAGAATTCAGCCTGCGTTCAATCGAGCAGGCCATCGCGCCCGTGCAGCCGGCGGAAGAACTGCCGCCGCATCTGCTGGCCGGCAAGCCGCGCGAAGCCCCGGCCGGCAAGGGCAAGGTTCTGGTCGTCGGGGTCGATTCACTGCTGACCCAGCTGGCACGCTGTTGCCGGCCCGCGCCGCCGGACGACATTGGCGGCTATGTGACCCGTGGCCAGGGGGTGTCGATACACCGCGCGAACTGCTCGAATCTGTTGGCCCTGACCCAACGGCAGCCCGAGCGCATCGTCGAGGTTGGCTGGGGCCGGCAGGCCGACGCGGTTTACCCGGTCGAACTCCTGGTCATTGCGCAGGACCGCCAGGGACTGCTGCGGGACATCTCGGAAGTCTTCGCGCGTGAAAAGCTCAATGTCATCGGCGTTGGCACGCAAAGCCAGCGTGGCGAGGCGCGCATGGGATTCACGGTCGAAGTCCGTGACGCGGGTGACATCGCGCGTGTATCTGCGCTGTTGCGCGACGTGTCCGGCGTGATCGCAGTACGCCGTCGCTGAACCGCGGCCCGGCGTCAGGAGTGGGACGAGGCCTTCTCGGCAGCGTTGCCCTGCGCCGCGAGTAGCTCGAAGTGACGTGCATAGCGCGGGTGCAGGTTGCTGAGCGACAGCCACACGAGGAAGTCGGCGGTGTTGAAGTCAGGGTCCCACGCGGGCTCGCCACAGATCTTCGCGCCGACACGCAGGTAGCCTTTCAACAGAGGCGGCATGTCTCCCTCTGCGGCAGGCTCGAACTGTGCGTGCGGAAATGGCAGGTGCGGAAACACCCGGTACTCGGGATCGGTCAGGTACTTCTGCAGATCGAGCCTCACGCGCGCGGCCACGCGTCCGCCATCGGCCAGCGGAACGCTGGCGCAGCCGATCAGGTGGTTGTATCCGCCGGCCCTCATGTAGTGCGCCATACCGGCCCACAGCAGCAATATCGTGCTGCCGGAGCGGTAGTCGCGATGAACGCAGGAACGGCCGACCTCGACCATGGTCGGCGTGATGTGCTGCAGGCGTGACAGGTCGAACTCGCCTTCCGAGTAGAGCCGCCCAAGTTCACGGGCCCGGTGGGGCGCCAAGATGCGATAAGTGCCGACGATCCGCAGGGTGTCGAGGTCACGGACAATCAGATGGTCGCAGTAGGGGTCGAAGTCGTCCGCGTCGATGCCGGTGGACGCATCGCCAACCCTGGCGCCCATCTCCTCGACGAACACCTTGTAGCGCAGTCGCTGTGCATCCTCGATGTCCGCGGGCGAGCGCGTCAGCGACACGGCCAGCCGCGGTTCCGACGAACCGGCCGTCTCGATTCCTGCGCGTGTAGTGCCGTTCGATCTCGCCATGGGACCCTGTACCAATGGAAAAACGGGGCCGACAGTAAGTTGCCTCAATGACACGAAAGTGAACGGATTGAACGCGTTCACTCAACGTCATGTTCGGGGAGCGGCGGTGGCCCTGTCAATGCGTCGCCGTCGACCCGCGTGACCGTATCTCCGGGATGCGCTGATATACTTCGCCTTCTTGGAGGCGCGTAGCTCAGCTGGTTAGAGCACCACCTTGACATGGTGGGGGTCGTTGGTTCGAGTCCAATCGCGCCTACCAGGCCCTACAGCAGACGAAAGGTACGGAGAGATGCTTCGAACTCGATTCACGGATGGCTGACCCCGGGACGAGTACGCCTTTCGACGGAAAAGTGCGGCTCGACCGCACTTTTTTTTCGCGTGGAGAATGCTGATGATTTCGATTCGATTGCCGGACGGCTCGCAACGATCCTTCGATGGTCCTGTTCGCGTGGCGGACTTGGCGACGGCCATAGGGCCGGGACTTGCCAAGGCTGCACTCGCCGGTCGGGTCGACGGCAAGCTCGTCGATCTGTCTCACGTGATCGAGCGTGATGCCGAAGTCGCGATCGTTACCGAGCGGGATGCCGACGGTCTCGAGGTGCTTCGCCACTCGACGGCCCACCTCCTGGCCTATGCGGTCAAGGAACTGTTTCCTGAGGCGCAGGTTACGATCGGACCGGTAATCGACAACGGTTTTTACTACGACTTTGCCTTCGCGCGCGGCTTTACGCCCGAAGATCTCGATGCCATCGAGAACAAGATGGCCGAGCTGGCGAAGAAGGACGAGTCGGTCGTTCGCGAAGTCTGGAAGCGCGATGACGCCGTCAAGTTCTTCGAGTCGATCGGCGAGAAGTACAAGGCGGAGATCATCGCTTCGATCCCGGCCAACGAGGACATCTCGCTTTACCGCGAAGGAAACTTCATCGACCTGTGTCGAGGCCCGCACGTGCCTTCGACGGGGAAGCTGAAAGTCTTCAAGCTGATGAAAGTCGCCGGTGCCTACTGGCGTGGCAATAGCGCCAACGAGCAGTTGCAGCGCATCTACGGAACGGCCTGGGCGAAGAAGGACGACCAGGACGCGTACCTGAAGATGCTCGAGGAAGCCGAGAAGCGCGATCACCGCAAGCTCGGGCGCGAACTGGATCTGTTCCATTTTCAGGAAGAAGCGCCGGGCCTGATCTTCTGGCACCCGAAGGGATGGGCGATCTGGCAGGCCGTCGAGCAGTACATGCGCGGCGTCTACCGCGACAACGGCTACCAGGAGGTGAAGGCGCCGCAGATCCTCGATCGCTCGCTGTGGGAGAAGTCCGGCCACTGGGAGAAGTATCGCGAGAACATGTTCACGACGGAGTCGGAGAACCGCTATTACGCGCTGAAACCGATGAACTGCCCGGGCCACATCCAGATCTACAACGCCAATCTGCACAGCTACCGCGAGTTGCCGCTGCGCTACGGCGAATTCGGCGCCTGCCACCGCAACGAGCCTTCCGGCGCGTTGCACGGAATGATGCGGGTGCGCGGCTTCACACAGGACGACGGCCACATCTTCTGCACCGAGGAGCAGATCCTCGACGAGTGCGTCGCTTATACGACGTTGCTGCAGAAGGTCTACCGCGACTTCGGTTTCGAGCACATCCTCTACAAGGTCTCGACGCGGCCGGCGCAGCGCATCGGCTCGGATGAGAGCTGGGACAAGGCCGAACGCGCGCTGATGGAGTCGCTGAAGCAGTCCGGTGTCGAGTTCGGGATCTCGCCGGGCGACGGGGCGTTTTACGGGCCGAAGATCGAATACACGCTGAAGGACGCGATCGGTCGCGAGTGGCAGTGCGGCACGATGCAGGTCGACTTCCAGATGCCGGGCCGTCTCGGCGCCGAATATGTGGCCGAGGACAACAGCCGCAAGACGCCAGTCATGCTGCACCGGGCTATCGTCGGCTCCCTCGAACGATTTATCGGAATGCTGATCGAGAACTACGCCGGCGCGATGCCGCCGTGGCTGGCGCCGGTCCAGGTGGCGATCGCCAATATCTCCGAAGGGCAGGCCGCCTACGCCGAGGCTGTTGCGCAAACGCTGAAAAAACAAGGATTTAGAGTTGACAGCGATTTGCGCAACGAAAAGATCACCTATAAAATCCGCCAGCTCAGCCTGCAGAAGATTCCCTATGTCCTCGTCGTCGGGGACAAGGAGAAGCTATCCGGGCCAGAGGAAATGCGGGTGGCCGTGCGTGCCCGCGGCGGGGCCGACCTCGGCGTGATGCCGTTGTCGGCCTTTGCGCAACGTCTGCAGGACGACGTCGCGCAGCGTCGCAACGTGGGCAGCGCGGCTTGATCATTGAAACCAGGAGAAGCCAACCATCGCTCAGGAACGTGCGCACCGGATCAACGGTGAAATCAGCGCCCCGGAAGTCCGCCTAACCGGAATTGAAGGCGAAGCCCTCGGAGTCGTGAAGCTGGCCGATGCATTTCGCATGGCCGAGGAAGCCCAAGTCGATCTGGTGGAAATTGCTCCCACCGCCGTGCCACCCGTCTGCAGGTTGATGGACTACGGCAAGTTCAAGTACCAGGAGCAGAAGAAGGCCCACGAGGCCAAGCTCAAGCAGAAGCAGGTGGTGGTCAAGGAAGTGAAGTTCCGGCCGCAGACGGACGAGAACGACTACCTGACCAAGCTGCGCAATCTGACGCGCTTCCTGGAGGAAGGTGACAAGGCCAAGATCACGTTGCGCTTCCGTGGTCGTGAAATGGCCCACCAGGAGTTCGGATACAAGCTCCTGGAGCGAGTGCGAGACGACCTGGTAGCCCTGGCCCAGGTCGAGTCGATGCCCCGGCTCGAGGGGCGGCAGATGGTGATGATCCTGACGCCGAAGAAGAAGAAGTAGTGTTCGACCCTGTCGCGAAAGCGGCAGGAAGTTAAGCCGGCTGCCGCAGGGTGGCCTAACAAGTGGCAACAGGCTCAAAGTCTCGCAAGAGCGCCCGACGCCATCAAAGAAAGGACGGCCAAGATGCCGAAGATGAAGACGAAAAAGAGCGCGTCAAAGCGCTTCGAGATCCGCGCGAGCGGCTCGATCAAGCGGGGACAGGCGTTCAAGCGCCACATCCTCACCAAGAAAACCACCAAGGCAAAGCGCCATTTGCGCGGCGCGGTGCAGATCAGCGATGCCGACGTCAAATCCGTGCGTCGCATGATGCCGTACGCGTAAGGGAGACTGACATGCCTCGAGTAAAACGTGGTGTGACCGCCCGCGCGCGGCACAAAAAGGTCCTGGCCCAGGCCGCGGGGTTCACGCGCCGGCGCAACAACGTGTTCCGCGTCGCCAAGCAGGCGGTGATGAAGGCAGGGCAGTATGCCTACCGGGATCGTCGTACGAAGAAGCGCGTGTTCCGTTCGTTGTGGATCGCACGGATCAATGCAGCGGTACGCGAACACGGCATCACCTACAGCGCGTTCATCAACGGACTCGGCAAGGCCGAGATCGGGATCGACCGCAAGGTGCTGGCCGACATGGCGGTGCTCGACAAGCCGGGTTTTGCCGCGGTCGTCGACAAGGTCAAGGCTTCGCTCGCCGCCTAATCGCAAGTTGCCGGTCGACTGCGATCGGCGGAATCAGGAACGGGGCCTCACTGCTAGGCCCCGTTTTTTTGGGTTCATCGAATATGGAACTCGAACAACTCGTGGAAGAGGCGCGCGACGCCTTCGCTGCAGCGATGCAGCCAGCGGCGCTCGAGAACGAGAAGGCGCGCTTTCTTGGCAAGTCGGGGGCAATCACCGAGCGGCTGAAGTCGCTTGCACGTCTCTCCGCGGAAGACAAGCGCGAGCAGGGCGCACGCATCAATCGGGCGAAGGAAGCGATCGAGGCCTTGCTCGACGCCCGCCGGCGGGAACTGGCGGATGCGCAACTCAACGAGCGCCTGGCCCAGGAAGCCATCGACGTCACGCTGCCGGGTCGCGTGCGCAGCGCCGGAGGAATCCATCCGGTGATGCGGACCTGGATGCGCGTCGAAGAGATCTTTGCTTCCATCGGTTTCGATGTCGCGGACGGGCCGGAGATCGAAACCGACTGGCATAACTTCACTGCCCTCAATAGTCCGGAGAACCATCCGGCCCGTTCGATGCAGGACACGTTCTACGTCGACGCCCGTGACCGGCTCGGCAAGCCCCTGCTGTTGAGAACCCACACGAGCCCGATGCAGGTGCGCTATGCGCGCATGCACCCGCCACCCATCAAGGTCATCGCACTCGGGCGCACGTACCGTGTCGACAGCGATGCGACGCATTCGCCGATGTTCCAGCAGGTCGAGGGCCTCTGGATCGACGAAAACGTGAGCTTTGCCGATCTCAAGGCGGTCTACACCGATTTTCTGCGATGCTTCTTCGAGACCGATGAACTGGTCGTGCGTTTTCGCCCGTCCTACTTCCCTTTCACCGAACCGTCGGCCGAAATTGACATGATGTTCACCAGCGGGCCGCGCAAGGGAAACTGGCTGGAGATCTCGGGCTCCGGTCAGGTGCACCCGACGGTCGTGCGCAATTTCGGCCTGGATCCCGAGAAGTACATCGGCTTCGCGTTCGGTTCCGGACTCGAGCGACTGACCATGTTGCGCTACGGAGTCGACGATCTGCGGGTTTTCTTCGAAGGTGACCTCCGCTTTCTGCGGCAATTCAACTGACACGCGATGGATATCTCAGAAAGGTGGCTGCGGAGCTACGCGGATCCGTCGATCGACGGCGCAGCGCTTGCGGACGAACTCACCATGGCGGGTCTGGAGGTCGAAGACCGCCGCGCTGTCGCCCCGCCGTTTGGCGGGGTGGTTGTCGGCCGGGTACGCACCGTCGACCGACACCCGAACGCTGACAAGCTGACTGTCTGCGAGGTGGATGTCGGACAGGCAGCACCGCTGACCATCGTCTGCGGTGCACCCAATGTTGCGCCGGGAATCCGTGTGCCGTGTGCGCTGCCGGGCGCCATGTTGCCCGGCGAGTTGGTCATCAAGACAACCACAATGCGAGGAGTCGAATCGCACGGCATGCTGTGCTCGGCGCGTGAACTCGGACTGTCGGACGACCACACGGGCTTGATGCTGCTGGCCGACGACGCCGCACCGGGTTCCGACGTGCGCGACGTGCTTGACCTGGACGATCAGATCCTCACGATCAAGCTGACGCCGAACCGGGCCGATTGCCTCAGCGTTGTCGGCGTTGCGAGGGAAGTCGCCGCGATTACCGGAGCCAAACTGACCGCGCCCGCGATTCGGCCGATCGCGCCTGCGCTGGACGATCGGCTGCCTGTTTCGGTAGAGGCTGCTGACCTATGCGGACGATTTTCCGGCCGAGTGATCCGCGACGTCGATGCGCATGCGGACACGCCCGAGTGGATGAAGCAGAGGCTGCTGCGCAGCGGTCAGCGACCGATTTCGGCACTGGTCGATATATCGAACTACGTAATGCTGGAGCTCGGACGCCCGTCGCATGTGTTCGACCTCGACAAGGTGAAGGGTCGGCTTTGCGTACGCTGGGGCCGCCCCGGCGAAACCGTGGAACTGCTGAATGGTCAGACCGTGACGGTCGACGGCGAGGTCGGCGTGATTGCGGATGACAGCGGCGTCGAGGCACTGGCGGGGATCATGGGCGGACAGGCCACCGCCGTTTCGCTCGATACGCGCAACATCTACGTCGAGGCGGCATTCTGGTGGCCGGATGCGATCCGCGGGCGTGCCCGTCGTTTCAATTTTTCAACCGATGCGGCGCATCGCTTCGAACGTGGCGTCGACTTTGCGACGACCACGGATCACGTCGAATACATCACTCGCCTGATCCTCGATGTGTGCGGTGGCAAAGCGGGTCCGATCGATGACACGATCGTCGGGTTGCCGCAACGCGCGCCGGTCGGCATGCGAGTGGAGCGTTGCCGCAAGGTGCTCGGAATTCCGCTCGGCGCCGACGACATGGCAAACGCGTTCGAGCGCCTGCGACTTCCTTACCACCGCTCCGAGACCGCGTTCATTGTGACGCCGCCGAGCTACCGGTTCGATCTTGAAAGCGAGGAGGACCTGATCGAGGAGGTGGCGCGCATGCACGGCTACGCGCGCATTCCGGCGCACGCGCCCTTGGCGCCGGCGCGCATGCGTGCGCGCCCGGAAACGCGGCGGTCGCCGCATGCTGTTCGCGCACTTCTCGCCCAGCTCGGCTACCAGGAACTCATCAATTATTCGTTCGTCGACGCCCGCTGGGAGCATGACTTCGCCGCAAACGACGAGCCCATCGCCGTGCTCAATCCGATCTCCGCTCAGATGTCGGTGATGCGCAGCTCACTGCTCGGCGGCCTGGTGTCCGTGCTTGGCTACAACCTGAACCGGAAGGTCGGACGCGTTCGAGTCTTCGAGATCGGGCGCGTGTTCTGGCGAGACGCGCAAGTCGTTGACGGGCCGCTGGAAGTGCAGGGAATTGCCCAGCCGACCTGTGTCGCCGGACTCGCGTACGGAACGGCGGACGACGATCAGTGGGCGAGCGCAGCGCGTGACGTCGACTACTTCGACGTCAAGGGAGATGTTGAACGCCTGTTTGCGCCGCGCACGATCCGCTTCGAGTCGGCGGCCCATCCTGCGCTGCATCCAGGACGCAGTGCGCGCATCGAATTCGACGGCCGTAGGGTCGGCTTTCTTGGGGAGTTGCACCCACGGCTGCAGCAGGCCTACGAATTGCCGAAGGGCGCCGTGGTCTTCCAGATTGAACTTGAGCCCTTGCTCGAACGTGAACTTCCCAGCGTGAACGAGGTACCGAAGTTCCAGCCGCTGCAGCGCGACATCGCCGTCATCGTCGACGAGGCGGTCGCCTACGCCTCCATCGAGGCCGCAATCGACAACCTGTCGCGCGCCGATGACCGATTGTCGGCCCTGGCGGATGTCCGACTGTTCGACGTGTATCGTCCTCGGCCAACTTCGGAAGCAGCCGCAGTAGTGGGCGCTAACGCATTGTTAAATAAAGAAAAAAGCCTTGCTATCCGGATTGTTCTGCAAGATACTGACAGGCCGCTTAGCGATACTGATGCCGATGCAGCGGTTACCGCAGTCGTCGAGGAACTGGCCCGGCGGTTCGGCGCCCGTCTACGACAGTGAAAACAATGCGAGACGATTCCCAGATGACGACGGGCTTCAAGTTTCCGGAGTTGCCGCCTGCGACGGCAAGCAACCACGCGAGCGATCGCGGCGCCAAGACGATGACCAAGGCCGAACTGGCCGAAGCCCTTTTTGACCGGCTGGGTCTGAACAAGCGCGAAGCCAAGGACATGGTGGACGGATTCTTCGACGAAATCCGGCAGGCGCTCGAGCGGGGAGAATCCGTGAAGCTTTCGGGATTCGGCAATTTTCAGTTGCGCGACAAGCCGACGCGGCCGGGCCGCAATCCAAAGACCGGCGAAGAAATCGCGATCACGGCGCGTCGCGTGGTGACGTTCCATGCCAGCCAGAAGCTTAAAGCGGCGGTGGCCCGTATCGCGGGTTCCCATTAGGGCCGCGAGCGCCGGGCTGAGTAGCGGACTTCCCGACCAGCGCGATGCAACGCCACGAGACATCGCAACTGCTGCCGCCGATCCCGGCGAAGCGCTACTTCACGATTGGTGAAGTAAGCGAGCTGTGCGGCGTCAAACCCCACGTGCTGCGCTACTGGGAGCAGGAGTTCACGCAGTTGCGGCCCGTCAAGCGGCGCGGCAATCGGCGTTACTACCAGCACCATGAAGTCCTGCTGATTCGTCGTATCCGCGAACTGCTGTACGAGCAGGGCTTCACCATCAGCGGCGCTCGCAACCGTCTCGAAGAGGGTGAACGTCCGTCGCGACACGATGGCAAGAACGGCAACGGCTCGCAGATACCACTCGACGCAGTGGATTTGCGTGACGAACTTGCATCTATCCGCAGGCTGCTCGCTGGCGACTGAATTCGGTTTGTTTCTCGTGGCGGGTCGCAGTCGCGGCTATAATCCGCGCCTTCGGGGCGTAGCGCAGCCTGGTAGCGCACTTGCATGGGGTGCAAGGGGTCGCGAGTTCGAATCCCGCCGCCCCGACCACTGCTTGCCGAGGTAGCCGGCGCGATACCGCGACCGGCTATTTCTTTATGCGCATCCTGGTTTCCAACGACGATGGCTATCTGGCTCCTGGCCTGGCTGCACTCGCTGAGGCGATGCGATCGTTCGGCACAGTCACCGTCGTCGCACCCGAGCAGAACAGCAGTGGCGCCAGCAACTCCCTCACGTTGTCACGGCCCCTTACGGTCAGTACGGCGTCCAACGGAGTTACCTATATCAATGGCACGCCGAGTGACTGCGTCCATATCGCTTTGACGGGTTTGCTCGATGAACGTCCGGATCTGATCGTCTCCGGCATCAACAACGGGCAGAACATGGGTGACGACACCATTTACTCCGGCACTGTTGCCGCTGCGATGGAGGGTTACCTCTTCGGCATTCCGGCCATAGCGTTCTCGCTGGTGGACAAGGGTTACGCGCACCTGGACGCGGCAGCCGAGATGGCAGCCGAGGTCGTGCGTCGGCACATTGCGCAACCCTTGCCCGGCGCCTTCTTACTGAACGTGAACCTGCCGAACCGGCCGGTGGCCGACATTCGCGGAATCGTTGCAACCCGATTGGGCAAGCGGCACCCGTCGGAACCGGTGGTGCGCGCCGTCAATCCCCGCGGCGAGCCGATTTACTGGATCGGCCCTGCCGGAGGAGCCAAGGAAGGTGGGCCTGGGACCGACTTCCATGCGACTTCCGCCGGCTACGTATCGGTGACACCGCTGCAAATTGACCTGACTCACGTCGAGCAGCTGGATGGCGTGCGCGCTTGGCTGGAGCGTGCCTGAGATGCGTCGGCCTGCATCGCCGGCGAGCGAGGCACTCCAGGTACACGCCGGTCTGGCGTCGGCAAAGGTACGCGATCGCATGGTCGAGCGGGTACGCGAGCTCGGTGTGCGCGACAGCAGGGTGCTGGATGCGATGCGGGCCGTTCCGAGGCATCTATTCGTCGACGAAGCACTCGCGAGCCGCGCTTACGAAGATACTGCGCTGCCGATCGGGCAGGGCCAGACGATTTCGCAGCCATACATCGTCGCGCGCACGGTCGAACTGGCGCTCGACGGAATTGCGGATCCCCGCCACGCGCGCGTGCTCGAGGTCGGAACGGGATGCGGCTACGCCGCCGCGGTGCTTGCGCAACTGGTCGGGGAGGTCGTCAGCATCGAGCGGATTCGCGCCCTGCACGAGCGCGCGCGTGACAACCTTCGAGCCATGCGTCTGCCGAACCTCCGTCTGGTCTTCGGCGATGGGTCGCGTGGCGTGGAGCAGGGCGCTCCCTACGATGCGATCGTCGCCGCGGCCGCGGGGGATGCGATACCGTCTGCCTGGGTCGAGCAGTTGAAGCCCGGCGGGCGCATCGTCGCGCCGGTCGGCTCGGACGAGCAGCAACTTGTTGTGGCTCAGAAGGACGACAGCGGCAAACTGATCCGCAGCGGCAAGGAGGCAGTCCGCTTCGTGCCGCTGCGTGGTGGTGTGGCTTAGGAGGTAACGGATGAGGCGGTGGTTCGGTGGGAGTGTTTTTTTCGGCATCGCATTGATACTGGCGGCGTGCGGGACGCAGCGTCCGGCGCCCGTGGTCGATCGTTCCGGTCCGACCGGGGTTCGTCCCGATGCGGCTGCCGCAGCTTCGGCGCCCTCCACACAGCGAGTCGCCAAGGAAGGTATCTATACCGTACAGCGCGGAGACACCCTGTACAGCATCGCCACATCTTTCGGCGTCGACGTCCGAGAGCTCGCGCGTTGGAACAACCTGGGCGATTCGGCATCACTGTCCGTCGGTCAGACAGTGCGGGTCACTGCACCCCCGGCGACCGCCGCCACCGTCACGCCGGTGGCCCCGGTGGGGTCCGCGGAGGTCCGGCCTTTGCCGGGCGCCGACGCGTCACCACCGGTCGTGCCATCACCCAGCGCAGCGTTGCCACCGGCGGCGCCGATAACTCCGGCGATGCCTTCGACGCAGCCTCCGCCCGCGGTGCCGGGCGCGGCCGCGGTACCGCCGGAAACCGCCAAGCCTCCGCTTGAAAGCTCAGTGCAGTGGCAGTGGCCGGCGCCGGGAAAGGTGATCGAGAACTTCGATGAGACGCGCAACAAGGGTCTCGATATTGCCGGCAATGACGGCGACCCGGTGGTAGCGGCCGGCGACGGGGAGGTTGTCTACGTTGGCAGCGCGCTGCGCGGGTACGGCAACCTGGTCATCGTCAAGCACAACGACGAGTTCATCTCTGCTTATGCACACAACCGCCAGATCCTCGTCAAGCAGGGCCAGGCGGTAAAGCGCGGACAGCGAGTTGCCGAGTTCGGCCGCAGCGATGCCGACCGGATCAAGCTTCACTTCGAGATACGGCGTCACGGCAAGCCGGTCGATCCGCTCCGCTACCTGCCTGTGCGCTGAGTAATCATGTCCGGTATCAGCGAGATCCCAGACACGCCGGCCGGCGAACCGGACGACGCGAGCGCCGCGGAGCGTGACGCCATCGAGCAGGACGTGTCAGGTGACAGCGAGGACGACCATCGCGCCGTGAACGGCGCGGAGTCCGACAGTGCGGACGACGACTACGAGCCGGACAACGTGCAGCGCTACCTTGCCGACATCGGAACGCATCCGCTGATGTCGGCCGAGGACGAACGCGCCACGGCCGAGCGCGTAAGGGCCGGCGACTTTGCCGCACGACAGAAGATGATCGAGCGCAACCTGCGGCTCGTCGTGTCCATCGCAAAGCGCTATGCACATCGTGGCCTGCCCCTGCTCGACCTGATCGAGGAAGGCAACCTCGGGCTTATCCATGCGCTGGAGAAGTTCGAGCCCGAACGCGGCTTCCGCTTCTCGACCTATGCAACCTGGTGGATACGGCAGGCAGTCGAGCGCGCCGTCATGAATCAGGCCCGCACGATCCGCTTGCCTGTCCATGTGCTGCGCGAACTCAGACACATGACGTACGCACGGCGTCATCTCGAGGCGGAATCCGAGTCCGGCGCCGAAGTGCGCGTCGAAGACATCGCCCACCTGACAGGTCGGCCGGTCGAGGTTGTTCACGATGTGCTGCAACTGGGCGCCTGGCCGGCCTCGCTGGATGCGCCGCTCGATGCCGATCCGGACTCCACGCTGGGCGATCTTCTGTCCGACGTGGCATCCGAGGTGCCTGAAGCGACAGCGACGCGGCACGAACTGGAGCGGCGCGTGCATGTCTGGCTGGAACGCCTCGACGAACGGCATCGCCACGTCATCGAACGACGTTTTGCTCTCGAGAGCCAAGCCTATGCAACACTGGACGAACTCGCAGACGAGCTGGGTCTGACGCGCGAACGCGTGCGGCAGATGCAGCTCGAGGCCCTGAAGCAGCTGCGTCAGACGCTCGCTGCCGAGCACGTGGGTCGCGACGCCGTGCTCTAGGCGGCAGCGTCGCGATGCCCTTTGATTGATGACGCCCATTCTCGTTTTCGACATCGAGACTGTTCCTGACGTTGTCGGCGCCCGCCGGCTGCGCGCCCAGTTTTCCGGGCTGAGCGATGCCGATGTGGCCCAGCGGCTATTCGATGAGCGCCGGGAGAAGACGGGCAACGACTTCCTGCCATTGCACCTGCATCGCGTGGTCGCGATTGCCTGCGTGTTCCGTGATGACTCCGGCTTTCGTGTCCGCTCGATCGGGCAACCCGAGGACGACGAGGGGAAACTGATCCAGGCCTTCTACGCAACGATCGATCGCTATACGCCACAGCTTGTCAGCTGGAATGGCGGTGGGTTCGACCTGCCGGTTCTGCACTATCGTGGCCTCATCCAGGGCGTGCACGCGGCGCGTTACTGGGAACTCGGGGACGACGATCGCGAATTCCGCTACAACAACTACATCGGCCGATACCACACACGCCACATCGACCTGATGGATCTGATGGCGATGTATCAGCCGCGCGCCTCGGCTCCGCTCGACGACCTTGCGAAGCTGTGCGGTTTCGCCGGCAAACTGGGCATGGACGGCAGCCAAGTCTGGACGGCGTACCAGGCCGGAGGCATCGAGCAGATCCGCGCGTACTGCGAGACCGACGTCGTCAATACCTACCTTTTGTTCGCGCGCTTCCAGCGCATGCGAGGAATACTCGATGACGGCGGTTTCGCCGAAGAAGAAGCCAGAGTGCACGCCGCGCTCGCCGCGCTTGGGCAACCCCACTGGAAGGAATACCTGGCAGCCTGGGGACGAGCCTGACATGAAGTCTGGGGAGATCTTCCAGGTCGAGATCGAGTCCCTCGACCAGGAGGGCCGCGGCGTCGGGCATCGCGAAGGCAAGGCCGTATTCGTCGAAGGCGCGCTGCCGGGCGAACGCGCGAGCTATGAACGACGGCGCAACAAGGCCAGCTACGAGGTCGGCCGGACCGTTGCCATCGAGCGAACCTCCTCGCTCCGCGCGACGCCCCGTTGTCCCCACTTCGGGCTGGGCGCCGGTTCGTGCGGCGGTTGCTCGATGCAACACCTCGACGCACGTGCTCAGGTCGCGATCAAGCAGCGTGTACTCGAAGACAGCTTGTGGCATATCGGACGCCTGCGTGCGGAGCGCATGCTGCGGCCCATTGCGGGTCCGACGTGGAGTTATCGGTATCGGGCCCGGCTGACCGTTCGTGACGTCGCCAAGAAGGGCTGTGTACTGGTCGGATTTCACGAGCGAGCCAGCAGCTTTGTTGCCGACATGACCCGCTGTGAAGTCCTGCCCCAGCGCGTCAGCGATCTTCTCGTGCCATTGCGCCGCCTGGTCGAGTCCCTGTCGCTGCGTGACCGGTTGCCGCAGATCGAACTGGCCGCAGCCGATCGGGCCGGTGGACTGCAGATCGTGCTGGTGCTGCGTGTGCTGCAGGAGCCCACGGCGGACGACCGGGAGCGGCTGGGGCAGTTTGCGGATCGGCATGACGTGGAGTTCTGGCTGCAGCCGGGCGGACCGCAGACGGCGGTGCCGCTTTCGGTGCGGCAACCGTCGACATTGCGGCTCGTGTTGCCGGAGTTCGGTGTGACGCTGCCGTTCAGTCCAACCGACTTTACGCAGGTGAACCATCGCGTCAATGAAGCACTGGTCAGCCGCGCCGTCCGCCTCCTCGCGCCGACGTCGCAGGAAGGCGTGATGGACTTCTTTTGTGGACTGGGAAATTTCACCTTGCCGCTCGCGACCCAGGCTCGGCATGTGCTGGGATACGAAGGCAGTTCGAGTCTGGTGGAGCGAGCCCGCTCGGCGGCGGAGGCCAACGCGCTGGGCAGCTGCACGTCCTTCGAGGCACGCAACCTGTTCGAATGGAGCGAAACTGACTGGAAAGCGGCCGTCGCCCGGTGTGGCGGGGTCGACAAGGTCTTGATCGATCCGCCCCGCGAAGGCGCGCTAGCCATCGCGCAGGTGCTGGCGACGACCGAGCGGCCGCCGTCAAGAGTCGTTTATGTCTCGTGCAATGCCGCGACGCTGGCGCGCGACTGCGCCGTCCTGGTTCACGAGGGATCGTGGATCCTGCGGGCGGCGGGCATAGTCAACATGTTCCCGCACACATCCCACGTCGAGTCGATCGCCGTGCTGGAACCCGGCCCTGCTCGTCCCTGAGCCCGCTTGAACTGCCAGTGCGTCCGAATCGTCGCGGGCGAGCCGTCACATGTTAAAATTTCCGGCTAACTTCGATGTTGCAAGTGTTTCATTTATCGAGGTTTTCGGTTTGGCTGCCCGGATGGATTGGTCGTCCGGACACCCTCCGCGGCATCTCGCCGTCTGTCACGGCTGCCGGAATTGTCCGATCAAGTAAACGTCTGAGAAAACTAAGGGCTGAAGTCATGGCGGTGGAACGCACTCTGTCGATCATCAAACCCGATGCTGTCGCGAAGAATGTCATCGGGAAAATCTACTCGCGGTTCGAGACGAACGGGCTCAAGGTCGTTGCGGCCCGCATGGCGCGGCTGTCGCGCAGCGAAGCCGAAGGTTTCTATGCGGTCCACCGCGAGCGACCGTTCTTCAAGGACCTGGTCGACTTCATGGTGTCGGGGCCGGTCATGATCCAGGTGCTCGAGGGCGAAAGCGCGATCGCAAAGAACCGGGAACTGATGGGGGCGACGGACCCGAAAAAGGCGGCAGCGGGCACGATCCGTGCGGACTTCGCGGAGAGCATCGATGCCAACGCGGTGCACGGTTCCGACGGCGAGGACACTGCGCGCGTCGAGATCGGGTACTTCTTCCCGCAAATGGCGGTGTACTCGCGCTGAACGAACCGTTGATGGAACGCGTCAATCTTCTCGGCCTCGATGTTGCGGCGCTGACGGGATACACCGAGGCGCTCGGCGAGAAGCCGTTCCGCGCGCGCCAGCTCGCGCGCTGGATCCATCGACGCGGCGCCGGAAGTTTCGACGCGATGTCGGACCTGGCCAAGTCACTCCGGGCGAAGCTCGCAGAGCAAGCGGCGATCGTGGCGCCGGCGGTGGTGCGTGATTCGACCTCGGCCGACGGCACGCGCAAGTGGCTGCTCGACGTCGGCGCCGGCAATGCCATCGAAACCGTCTTCATTCCCGAGGATGACCGCGGCACCTTGTGTGTGTCTTCGCAGGCCGGCTGTGCAGTCAACTGTGTCTTCTGCTCGACCGGGCGCCAGGGCTTCAATCGCAACCTGACGACGGCCGAGATCGTCGGCCAGTTGTGGCTTGCAGAGCATGCGCTGCGGCGCTCCTTGGGGCTGGAAGCCGAAGGTGAGCGTGTCATCAGCAACGTGGTCATGATGGGCATGGGCGAGCCGCTGCAGAACTACGAGGCCCTGCTGCCAGCGCTGCGGCTGATGCTCGACGACAACGCCTATGGCCTGTCGCGTCGACGCGTGACGGTGTCGACATCCGGGATGGTGCCGCAGATCGACCGCCTCGGCGCCGATTGCCCGGTCGCGCTGGCCGTATCGCTGCACGCGCCGAATGACACGCTGCGCGACGACCTGGTGCCGCTCAACCGCAAGTACCCCCTGCGCGAACTGATGGCCGCCTGCCGACGTTACTTGCGGGTTGCGCCGCGCGACTTCATCACGTTCGAATATGTGATGCTCGACGGCGTGAATGACACGGAGGCACACGCCGATGAACTGGTCGCGCTGGTTCGGGATGTGCCGTGCAAGTTCAATCTGATTCCGTTCAATTCCTTCCCGAACGCCGGACTCGCGCGGTCCCCGGCCCAGCGTGTGCGCTCCTTCGCGCAGCGATTGGCGGATGCCGGCCTCGTAACCACAGTGCGTCGTACCCGCGGTGACGACATCGATGCGGCCTGTGGCCAACTCGCGGGTGAGGTGCAGGACCGCACCCGGCGCGTGACGCGTGAGCGTGCAATACCCATCGCTGTCGCCGATGGCCGATAACGGATTCCCGGAAAGGCTAGGCATGCGAGGCGCACTGTTCAATCGGCTGCTCGTTGTCGTCGGCGTCGGCATCATGGCGGCGTGTACGACCACCACGGTCACGACATCCGGGGGCGAGGTGGTGTCGACGACGCAGTCAGGCGGCGCAGGCGCATCGCCTGCCGTCACGAAGAGCCGAGCGCGCGCGCGGGTGGAACTGGCCGCGGGCTACTTCCGCAACGGGCAGATGGCCGTAGCGCTCGAGGAAGCCAAGCGCGCCGTCCAGATCGACCCGACTTTTGCGGATGCCTATGGTTTGCTCGGCCTGATCTACATGGAGCTCGAAAATCGAAGCGCGGCAGAGGAGAACTTTCAGCGTGCGCTGCAACTCGATCCGTCGAACTCGGACCTGAACAACAACTATGGATGGTTCCTGTGCCAGACGGGCCGCGAGCGCGAATCGATCGCGTATTTCCAGCGCTCGTTACGGGATCCCCTGTACCCCACCCCCGCGCGCGCGAATTTCAACGCGGGACACTGCCTACTTCGTGTCAAGGATTACTCCGGCGCCGAGCCGTACCTGCGCCGATCGTTCGAGCTCGATGCCGCCAGCGTCACCACCAAGTATGAGCTCGCACGTCTGTACCTGGCGACCGGGCAGACGGATCGCGCCTCGTTCTACTACGGGCTGCTGGTGAAATCCGCCGAGGCTTCGCCGGAGACCGTCTGGCTCGGACTGAAGGTGGCGCGCGCACAGGGTGATCTGCGCACTGAGACGCGACTGGCCACCGAACTACGCACCCGGTTCCCCGGTTCCAAGGAAGCCGGCATGCTGGCCCGCGGGGCATTCGATGAGTGATGACATCGACACGGCTGCCGTCAGCACGGACGCCCAGGGGTCCACGGCTGCCGATGCGCTGCCGCCGACGTCGTTCGGCGCTCGCCTGAAATGGGAGCGCGAGCAGGCTGGACTGGGAGTCACAGACGTTGCTGCGCGCCTGCGTCTGCATCCGAACCAGATCCGGGCGCTCGAGCAGGAGTCGCTCACTGCGCTGCCCGAGGCGGCGTATGTGCGCGGCTTCGTGCGCAGCTACGCCCGTATCCTCAATGCGGACCCTGCGCCGCTGCTTGACGATCTGTCGACGAAGATCGCTCCGGCCGCAGGATCGGTGGTCGACGCGATGTCCCAGCCGAGGGACTACTCGCCGGTCCGGGCCGCCGCCCAGGAACAGGCGTCGCGCCGATTCGTGGTGCTCGGGGCGATGCTCATGCTGATTGTGCTCGGCGCGTTGGGCTGGTACGCGACGAGGCAGCAGGCGGAGAAAGTTGCCGCTGCGTCGGTGCCGGCGACGAACGCAGTGCCGCCCGTCGCGACGAGTTTGCCGAGCGCCGCCCCCGTGGTCGAGTCTGCACCCGTGGCGAGTGCGGCGCCGGTCGCGACGGCTTCGGCCGGTGACAGCTCGGCCGTCATGGAGCCGGTTGCACCGCCGCCGCTCTTGAAGCTGCGTTTCACCGGACCGTCGTGGGCCGAGGTCAAGGACGCCGAAGGCAAAGTGCTGCACTCACAGCACAACGTGGCCGGGGCCGAATTCGTCATCGAGGGCACGCCGCCGTTCTATGTGGTCATTGGTGACACCACCAAGGCGACGGTCGAAGTACGTGGCGAGACCTACGACATGGCGCCACAGACTCGGCAGAACGTGGCACGGTTCACGATCAACTGAGCTCGGGATGAATCAGCCGATCGAACCCCTCGAGTGTCTGCCGGCGGCGGCTCGCCCGGCCCGCCGGCGGCCGACTCGTCAAGTCGAACTGCGCTGGCGCGCGCGTGTCGTGAAAATTGGGGCGGACGCTCCGGTGCTGGTCCAGTCGATGACCAACACCGACACCGCAGACGCGATCGCGACGGCCATCCAGGTCAAGGAACTGGCCCAGGCCGGGTCCGAGGCCGTGCGCATCACGGTGAATTCTCCCGAGGCAGCGGCTGAAGTGGCTGCGATCCGCGAGCAGCTAGATCGCATGGGCATCGACGTGCCTTTGATCGGCGACTTCCATTACAACGGCCACAAGCTGCTCACGCAGTATCCGGGGTGTGCGCAGGCGCTGTCGAAGTACCGCATCAATCCGGGCAACGTGGGCAAGGGCGTTCGCCGCGAAGACAACTTTGCACAGATGATCGACGTGGCCTGCCGCAACGACAAGCCCGTGCGCATCGGTGTCAACTGGGGCTCGCTCGACCAGGAACTGCTGGCCCGCATGATGGACGAGAATGCCACGCGCGCCGTGCCGTGGGATGCCGGTGCCGTCCTGCGCGAGGCGCTGGTGCGTTCAGCGATCGAAAATGCCGAGCGCGCCGAAGAGCTCGGACTCCCGGGCGACAAGATCTGTCTTTCGGCCAAGGTCAGCGGTGTGCAGGACCTGATTGCCGTGTATCGCTCGCTGTCACAGCGCTGCAACTACCCACTGCATCTTGGTCTGACCGAGGCCGGCATGGGCAGCAAGGGCATCGTGGCCTCGACCGCTGCATTGGCGGTGCTGTTGCAGGAGGGCATCGGAGACACGATCCGGGTGTCACTGACGCCGGCGCCCGGCGAAGCACGCACGCGCGAAGTGCAGGTAGCGCAGGAAATTCTTCAGACCGTGGGCCTGCGCGCGTTCACGCCGCTGGTCGTGGCCTGCCCTGGTTGTGGTCGCACGACAAGCACGTTCTTCCAGGAACTGGCTGACTCGATCCAGACCTGGCTGCGCGGTCAGATGCCGGTCTGGCGCCGCGATCACCCCGGCGTGGAGTCGATGAGCGTCGCGGTCATGGGATGCGTGGTGAATGGGCCAGGCGAAAGCAAGCACGCCAACATCGGTATCAGCCTGCCCGGCTCCGGGGAGGCGCCGGTGGCGCCGGTGTTCGTCGACGGCATTCGCACCGTGACGCTCAAGGGCGAGCACATCGCCGAGGAATTCCAGGCGATCGTCGACGACTACGTGCGCCGGAAGTACGCGCGCACGACGACTCCGGCCTGACCAATCATGGCCACTCGCAAGCTTGCCGGTGTGCGCGGCATGAACGACCTGTTGCCGGCCGAGTCCGCGCTGTGGGAGTGGTTCGAGGCGCGCGTCGCCGACTGGCTGAAAAGCTACGGCTATCAGCAGATCCGAACGCCGATCGTCGAATACACGGAGCTTTTCGTGCGCGGCATCGGCGAGGTGACCGACATAGTCGAGAAGGAGATGTACTCCTTCGAGGACCGGCTGAACGGCGAGAATCTGACGTTGAGGCCCGAGTTCACCGCTGGCGTGATCCGCGCCGTGGTCGAGCACAACCTCACCTACGACGCACCGAAGCGGATCTGGTCGATGGGACCTGTGTTCCGCCACGAGCGGCCGCAGCGCGGGCGCTATCGGCAGTTCTACCAGGTCAACGTGGAGGCGGTCGGCTTCGCCGGCCCGGATATCGATGCCGAGCTGATCGTCATGCTGGCGCGGCTCTGGACAATCCTCGGCGTCGACCGCGTCGGCCGCGTGCGGCTCGAGCTCAACTGCCTCGGGCAGGCCGATGAGCGGGCGCGGCATCGCGCCGATCTGATTGCGTTTCTGTCGCAGTACGAGTCCCGGCTCGACGCCGATGCCCGGCGCCGACTGCACACCAACCCGCTGCGCATCCTGGACAGCAAGAATCCGGACCTGGCGGAAGTGGTAGCCCGCGCACCTCGCATCACCGACTACCTCGGGGAGGCGTCGCGCACGCACTTCGATGGCCTGCAGTCGCTGCTGCGGGCAGCGGGCATTGATTTCAGCGTCAACCCGCGCATGGTGCGCGGGCTCGACTACTACAACCTCACGGTGTTCGAGTGGATCACGGATGCGCTCGGTGCCCAGGGGACCCTGTGCGGTGGCGGGCGTTATGACCCGCTGATCGAGCGGCTGGGCGGCAAACCGACCCCAGGCATCGGATTCGGTATGGGCATCGAGCGGGTGATCGAGCTCATCCGTGAAAACGCCTCGGTCAACCCCGATGCAGGCACCGACGCCTATGTCTTGCATCAGGGCGGCGCGACGCGGCAGTCAGCATTCCTGCTTGCCGAGCGGCTGCGCGACGCCGGCTTGGACGTGATCCTGCATGCGGGCGATGCCAGCTTGAAATCGCAGATGAAGAAGGCCGATGCGAGCGGCGCGGAGTACGCCGTGATCGTCGGCGAGGCCGAGGCAGCGGCCGGCGCGGCAACCGTGAAGGCACTGCGCGCCGCAGGTCCGACCGAGCCATTCGCCGAGCAGCGTATCGTGCCGCTCGACCAGATTCCCGAGGCGCTGGTGGACGCGCTGACACGCAACGACAACGAACAGGAAACCGATGGCGTACGACCTTGAAGAGCAGGAGCAGCTGGCCGAGTTGAAGGCCTGGTGGCAGAAGTACGGCAACCTCGTGCTGACCGCAGTGACTGCCGTGCTGCTGGCTTTCGCGGCCTACAACGGATGGCGCTGGTACGAGCGCGAACAGGCGAGATCGGCGGCAGGCATTTACGGTCAACTCGAGCAGGCCGTGCAGGCGCGCGATGCCGCCAAGGTGCAGACACTGGCCAGTTCGATCGTGGAGCATTACGGACGCTCGATTTACGCTGTCCTGGGCGCCCTGCAAGCCGCAAAGCTGAATGCGGAGAGCGGCGATCTGCCGAAGGCCGCCGAGCAGTTGCGCTGGGTCATCGACAAATCGGGACATGACGAACTGACGATGATTGCGCGCGTGCGGCTGGCCGGCGTCCTGCTCGACGAAAAGAAGTACGACCAGGCGCTGCAGACGCTGAGTTTCAATGCGCCCGCGGCTTACCTGCCGACGGTGCTGGATCGACGCGGTGACGTGCTGGCAGCCCAGAACAAGAACGCAGAGGCACGGGCCGCCTATACAGAAGCGCTTGCCAAGGCGGATGCCCAGCATCCGCTGCGCGCGATCATCCAGCTCAAGCTCGACGCGTTGCCGCCGGCGGCATCGTGACCGTGGTGGCGCGCCTTTCGCTGCAGCGGCGGTTCGCCGCGAACGCAGGTCGAGCGCTGTCGGCATCGCTTGTTTGCCTGTCACTGGTCGGTTGTTCCTATCTGCCGTCGTGGACACCGTCGTGGCTGGGCGGCTCGCCGAGCAAGTCGGCGGTGCCCGCACCGCTGGTCGAGTTCTCACCCTCGCTGACGCCGCAGGTAGCCTGGCGCACCAACGTCGGATCGTCGCGCGGCGCGGTCCTGCAACCGGCGGTGCTCGAAAACGCCGTCTACGCCGCGAGCGCGAGCGGCACGGTGGTCCGGATCGGACCGAACGGTGAAGTTGTTTGGCGTACCGAGACCGGAGTTGCGATCTCCGGCGGCGTTGGCAGTGACGGATTCGTGGTCGCGGTCGGCAGTTCGCGCGGCGAAGTGATTACCCTTGGGGCGGACGGCAAGGAATTGTGGCGTGCCCAGGTCAGCGGAGTGGTGCAATCGCCGCCATTAGTGGGTCGAGGACTTGTCCTCGTGCGCGCGTCCGATCATCGGATTACGGCGTTTGACGCGACCACCGGCAAGCGTCGCTGGAACTATCAGCGCACGACGCCGGCGCTGACGCTTCAGTCGATCACCCAGATGGCTTTTGCGGGGGACCTGGTTGCGGCGGGCTTTCCGAGCGGACGCCTGGTCATGCTGGCGGCGGCGAACGGCACAGTGCGCTGGGACGTTCCAGTGGCGGAACCGCGCGGTTCGTCCGAAGTCGAGCGCCTGACCGATGTCATCGGCGCACCCTTGGTGATTGGCGGCGACGTCTGCGCTGCATCCTTTCAGGGACGGGTCGCGTGTTTCGAGGCGAGCAACGGCAATTTGCGCTGGGCGCGCGACCTGTCGGCCGGCGCCGGAGTCGGCGGCGACACCCGCCGGATCTACGCAGTCGACGCGAAGTCAAACGTCGTTGCCTTCTCGTCCGCGACCGGTGCGAATGCATGGCGGCAAGAAAAGCTGCTGAACCGGGACCTGACCACGCCGTTGGCGCTGCGGCGCGCGGTGGTGGTGGGTGACTTTGCCGGATACGTCCACTTTCTTTCTCCGGACGATGGCGCTTTCCTTGCACGTGTTTCCCTGGGCAGTGAGATCAACGCGACGCCACGGGCGTTCGGGGGCGGGGCGATCGTACAGACCCAGGACGGAACCATCGCTCTGCTGACGGTCGAGTGAAGCCGTCCAGCAGCACGAGCCGACCCCACCCATGAATTCCATCCGATGAAGCCGGTCATCGCGCTCGTCGGGCGCCCGAATGTCGGCAAGTCGACGCTGTTCAATCGACTGACGCGCTCGCGCGCTGCCCTGGTCGCGGACTTTCCCGGGCTGACGCGAGACCGTCACTACGGGGATGGCCGCATCGGGCCGCGCGACTACATCGTCATCGACACCGGCGGGTTCGAACCGCTGAATGCCGAAGGCATCGCGCGCGAAATGGCGGCTCAGGCCGAGCAGGCGATCGCCGAAAGCGACGCGATCGTCTTCGTGCTCGATGCGCGCGAGGGCGTGACGGCACAAGACCGGCGCATCGGTGAGCGTCTGCGTTTGACCGGCCGTCCGGTGCTGTTGGCCGTTAACAAGGCCGAAGGACTGGCCCCTGAAGCGACCGCGGAGTTTTACGAACTCGGACTCGGTGAGCCGCGCGCGATCTCCGCAGCGCACGGGGAGGGGGTACGCGACCTGATGGACCTCGCCCTCGACCCCTTTGTCGCGGCGGAAGCGGAGGTTATCGACGACACCGCGACGCCGGCGGGTGAACGGCGCATTCGCGTCGCGGTTGTCGGGCGCCCCAATGTCGGCAAGTCCACGATGATCAATGCCTTGCTCGGCGAGGAACGGCTGATCGCCTTCGATCAGCCGGGCACGACGCGTGATGCCATCGAGGTCGAGTTCGAGTACGACCGTCGGCCATACACACTGATCGATACGGCCGGGCTGCGCCGACGCGGCAAGGTCTTCGAAGCTGTCGAAAAATTCTCCGTGGTCAAGACACTGCAGGCGATCGCGGACGCCAACGTCGTGATCCTGCTGCTCGACGCGTCGGCCGAGATCTCCGACCAGGATGCGCACATCGCCGGCTATGTACTCGAGAGCGGTCGGGCACTGGTCATCGCCATCAACAAGTGGGACGGGCTCGACGAGTACCAGCGCGACCGTATCAAGCGCGAGATCGATCGCAAGCTCCACTTCCTGCGCTGGGCCAAGGTGCATACCATTTCGGCTCTCAAGCGCACCGGACTGTCTGCAGTCATGCGCTCGGTCACCGAAGCGCACGCGGCGGCGTTCGCAAAGCTGCCGACGCCAAAGCTGACGCGCGCTCTGATGGCGGCGGTCACGCGCCAGATGCCGCCGCGCGCCGGCTCGCTGCGCCCCAAGATGCGCTACGCGCACCAGGGCGGCATGAACCCGCCGGTCATCGTGATCCACGGCAACTCGCTGAACCATGTCCCTGACAGCTACCGGCGCTACCTGGAGGGCTATTTCCGAGCCGAGTTCGAACTGGCCGGCACGCCGCTGCGAGTCGAATTCAGGACCGGGCGCAACCCCTATGTCAGCTGAGTACGTTGGTGGCCAAGTGCCTGCTTTTGCTATACATTGAACCGCGTGGTTCCGTCCCCATTTAGCAAGCTGTGACGGTCGGTTCAACTCCTCCGTGAACCGAATACAACAAGCGGCGTCAAAGCGCTGGAGCCAACAACATGAGCAACAAAGGGCAGTTACTACAAGACCCGTTTCTTAACGCGCTGCGCAAGGAACACATTCCGGTCTCGATTTACCTGGTGAACGGAATCAAGCTGCAGGGCCAGATCGAGTCGTTCGATCAATACGTCGTGCTGCTTCGGAACACGGTGACGCAAATGGTTTACAAACATGCGATTTCCACCGTCGTGCCGGCGCGTCCAGTCAACCTCAGCGCGGAGTCCGACTCCTGACCGTCTTCCAGGTTGAAAGCGAGCGCGCAGGTCGGTCGGAGCGCGCGTTGCTGGTGAGCGTTGCCCGGGGAAGACGCGACGATCCGGATGCGGTCGAGGAATTGACGCAACTGGTGACGTCAGCAGGCCTCATGCCTGCCGGCCATATCGCCGTGCGGCGCGACCGGCCCGATCCCGCCCATTATGTCGGCGCCGGCAAGGTCGAGGAAATCAAGTCGCTTGCTGAATCGGGCGATGCGGGTCTGGTGGTCTTCGACGTGGCGCTGTCCCCGGCGCAGCAGCGCAATCTGGAACGCACGCTCGGGCTATGGGTGCTGGACCGGACCGCGTTGATACTCGACATCTTTTCGCAGCGGGCGCGCAGTCGCGAGGGCAAGCTGCAGGTCGAACTGGCTCAGCTGCAGCACCTGTCGACGCGGCTGGTCCGTGGCTGGTCGCACCTGGAGCGCCAGCGCGGCGGGCTCGGCAAGACCGGCGGACCGGGTGAAAAGCAGATCGAGCTGGACCGCCGCATGATCGGTGTGCGGGTCAAGCAACTGCGCGAGCGGCTCAAGCAACTCGAACGCCAGCGGAAAACGCGTCGCCGGGCGCGTGGGCGTCGGGACGTGCTCTCGGTTTCCCTGGTCGGATACACGAACGCTGGCAAGTCGACGCTGTTCAACGCGCTGACACGCGCGGACGCTTTTGCGGCTGACCAGCTCTTTGCCACCCTCGATACGACCGCGCGTCGCCTCTATCTCGGTGCCGGCCAGACCGTGGTCATTTCGGACACGGTCGGGTTCATCCGCGGCCTGCCGCATCAGCTCGTCGAGGCATTCAAGTCCACGCTCGACGAGACCGCCGAGGCGGACCTGCTGCTGCATGTCGTCGACAGTGCTTCACCGGCGCGCACAGACCAGATGGCCGAAGTCGAGCGCGTGCTCGACGAGATTGGCGCCGCGTCGGTGCCGCGGCTGCTCGTCTTCAACAAGATCGACGCGTCGGGTCGCGAGCCGTCGGTCGAGCGTGACCCCTATGGTAGGATCACCGCCGTTTCGGTCAGCGCTAAGACCGGCCTGGGACTCGACCTGCTGCGCGATGCGATCGTCGAGTTAGCGCAGCAGACCCGCGAGGCCCCACCTCCCGAAAGCATCCCTGCCTGGTCCCCTGCCGCCGTGGTCTAGCATCGCGGCCGCACTGCATTGATGATCGTTATGCTCCAACCCACTTTTTGCTAGGACACGCATGTCGCTCAACGACCCCCAATGGGGCCGAGGTGGCGGTTCCGGTGGCTCAAACGATGATGGCGAGCGCGAAGCGCCGCGCCGTCCGCAGCGCCCGAACGGCGATGGCCCGCCTGATCTCGAGGAACTCTGGCGCGACTTCAACCGCCGGCTCAATGGCCTCTTCGGCAAGAAGGGCTCTGGCTCGCGTGGCGGCGGTGGCGGCTTCGGCAACCTCGGCACCAGTCCACGCGGCACCGGTATCGGCTTTGCGGCCCTGCTTGGGGTGTTGGGCCTGATCTGGGTCGGCAGCGGCTTTTACATCGTGCCGGAAGGCCAGGTCGGCGTGGTGACCACCTTTGGACGCTACTCTGAGACGACCGCGCCGGGATTCCGCTGGCGCATGCCGTGGCCGGTGCAGTCGAACGAACTCGTCGACATCCTTTCGTTGCGCAAGGTCGAGGTCGGCACGCGCGGACGCCCCGAGCGCCTGAAAGAGGCGCTGATGCTGTCCGACGACGAGAACATTGTCGACATCCAGTTCGAAGTCCAGTTCCGTATCAAGGACGAAGGCGCGCGCGACTATCTTTTCAACAGCAAGAATCCGACGTCCGCCGTGATACAGGCTGCAGAGTCTGCCATGCGTGAAGTCGTGGGTCGCAAGACGATGGACTCGGTGTTGTACGAATCAAGGCAGCAGATTGCAGACGAGGTTCGCAACCGCATGCAGGAAATGCTGGACCGCTATGGCACCGGCATCCTGGTTTCGGCCGTTGCGATCCAGAATGCGCAACCTCCGGAGCAGGTGCAGGCCGCATTCGACGATGCAGTCAAGGCCGGCCAGGACCGCGAGCGGCAGATCAACGAGGGTCAGGCGTATGCCAACGACGTCGTGCCGAAGGCGCGCGGCGCGGCGTCGCGCCTCATGCAGGAAGCCGAGGGGTACCGGACCCGGATCGTGCAGACAGCCGAGGGCGATGCCTCGCGCTTCCGCCAGATCCTGACGGAATACCAGAAGGCACCGGCCGTGACGCGCGACCGCATGTACCTCGACACGATGCAGCAGGTCTTTGCGAACACCACCAAGGTCATGGTGGACTCTCGTACCGGCAACCAGCTCCTGTATCTGCCGTTCGACAAGCTGATGCAGCAGGTGACTCAGGACGCGATGGCACCGCGCGCCGCGACGGTCACGCCGCCACCGCTGGAGCCAGCGACACCTGCGAGTGACGGGCGCACCCGGGATTCGCTGCGCAGTCGCGACCGCGAAGCACGCTGAGGAGGAGCCATGAACCGAATTCTTGCCGTCGTCGTCGGTCTGGTGATCGCAGCGTTCGTCGTGCGCGCGAGCACGTTCATCGTTGACCAGCGCCAGTCAGCGATCGTCTATCAGCTCGGCCAGATCACGCGCGTAGTGACGGAGCCGGGCCTGTACTTCCGCGTGCCGCTGCTGCAAAACGTCGAGTATCAGGACAGACGCATCCTGACGCTCGACACGCCGGTGACGGATCGCGTCCAGACTTCCGAGAAGAAGAACCTGCTGGTCGACTCATTCGTCAAATGGCGCATCGTCGATCCGCGCCTGTTTCGCGTCAGTTTCCCGTCGGGCGAGCGCGCGGCTGAGGATCGCATCGGAACTCTGGTGCGCGATGCGCTGAACCAGGCGGTCAACAAGCGCACCGTCAACGAGATCACCTCGCGCGAACGAGATAAGGCGATGGAGGAGATCCGCGTCGCGGTGCAGGAACGCACCAAGAGTTTCGGCGTCGAGATCGTCGATGTGCGACTCAAGCGGGTCGACTTCGTCCCTGAAATCAGTGAGTCGGTGTACCGGCGCATGGAAGCTGAACGTAAGCGCGTGGCCAACGAGCAGCGCTCGATCGGCGCTGCCGAGAGCGAAAAGATCCGTGCCGACGCCGACCGCCAGAAGGAAGTGCTGCTGTCGGAGGCGTATCGCGATGCGCAGAAGCTCCGTGGTGATGGCGATGCAAAGGCGTCGGCACTCTACGCACAGTCGTTCGGCCAGAATCCCGAGTTCGCGCGTTTCTACCGCAGCCTCGAGGCGTACCGTTCGAGCTTCCGCAACCGCAACGACGTGATGGTCGTCGATCCGTCGTCGGAATTCTTCAAGTACATGAAGTCGCCGGACGCAGCGCCGGCTCCGCGGCGCTGATGCTCGAGTCACTTGCGCTGGCATTCGGGCTGATGCTGGTGCTGGAAGGCCTGCTGCCGCTGCTGGCGCCGGCCGCCTGGCGCCAGATGTTCCAGCGTGTCACCGAACTCAACGACGGGCAGATCCGGTTCTTCGGGCTGCTGGCTGTCGCCGGTGGCGCGCTATTGTTCTGGTTTCTGAGCTGAACCGGATTCCCCGAGCCGCGGCACTGCCGCAGCACCGCCACGCCCTCGCCCTTTGCGTCCGTCATGCTGCGCTGGCTGCTTCCTGAAAACATCTCCGACGTCCTCCCGCGTGAAGCACGACGCGTGGAGGAGGTCCGGCGGTCGCTGCTCGATCTGTACGCGAGCTACGGCTATGAGCTGGTGATTCCGCCACTGATCGAGTACATCGACTCTCTGCTGACGGGAACCGGCGGCGATGTCGACCTGCGCACCTTCAAGCTGGTGGACCAGGCCAGCGGTCGCATGCTGGGCCTGCGTGCCGACACGACCCCGCAGGTGGCGCGGATCGACGCGCACATACTCAATCGGGCCGGTGTCGCGCGCCTGTGCTACGCGGGCAGTGTTCTGCATGCGCGGCCCCTGCATCCGTTGGCGGTGCGGGAGCCGCTGCAGGTCGGTGCCGAACTGTACGGAGCCGTCGGCAGGGCGGCGGATTCCGAGGTCCTCGAACTCGCCGTCGCTTCGTTGCGCGCTGCCGGCCTAGGCCGGGTCGGTATCGACCTGGGCCACACCGGCGTGGTGCGCGGTCTGCTCGATCTGGCACGCCAGTCGGCCGATGTGGAAGACGAGATCCTGTCGGCCCTCAGCACCAAGGACACGCCAGCGCTGCAGCAGACGGTCAGCCATCTGCCGGCTACGGTACGCGACGGCCTGCTCGCGCTGGGACATCTCGGCGGCGGGCTCGACACTCTCGACGAGGCTCGCAAGGTGCTTCCGGTCGAGCCGGGAATCCGCTCGGCGCTCGACGATCTCGAGGCTCTGTCGACGCGTTGCGGCGCTGATGAGGTGTCCGTGGACCTGGCCGACCTGCACGGTTATCGGTACCACAACGGCGTGACCTTTGCCGTGCATGCACCGGAGCTGCCTAGCGCATTGCTGCGGGGCGGACGCTACGACGGCATCGGCAAGGCCTTCGGGCGTGCGCGGCCCGCAGTCGGGTTTTCGATCTACCTGCGCGATCTGGTCGGATTGCTCGGATCGGACACACCGCGCGCGATACTGGCGCCGGCCGACGATGATGCTGGACTGCGTGAGGCGATTCGGGCGTTGAGAGCGGCCGGCGAGATCGTGGTACAGCGCCTCGCCGAGGAGACGGGCGATATCGACCCCGGTGATTTCGTCTTTGACCGCGAGTTGCGACGCGCGGACTCGTTGTGGCAGGTGGCCGCACGCAGCAGTGTGCCCCTCGTGAAATAGGACTCGGCATGGCAAAAAACGTGGTCGTCGTCGGCACCCAATGGGGCGACGAAGGCAAAGGCAAGATCGTCGACTGGCTCACCGAGGACGTCGACGGCGTCGTCCGGTTCCAGGGCGGACACAACGCCGGTCATACGCTGGTGATCGCGGGCAAGAAGACCATCCTGCGGCTCATACCGTCCGGCATTCTGCGGCCGAAGACAGCCTGTTACATCGGCAACGGGGTCGTGTTGTCGCCGCCCGCGCTGCTGACTGAGGTCGACGAATTGCAGGCCGCGGGCGTCGACGTAGCCTCACGGCTTGCCATCAGCGGCAATTGCCCGTTGATCCTCGAATACCACGTCGCGCTCGACAAGGCGCGCGAAGCGAAGCGCGGCGATTCGAAGATCGGCACCACCGGACGCGGGATCGGTCCGGCTTACGAGGACAAGGTGGCGCGCCGCGCCGTTCGCGCACAGGATCTCTTCGACGCCGGTCGCTTTGGTGACGGTGTACGCGAGGCGCTCGACTTTCACAACTTCGTTCTTGAACACTATTTCAAGGCGCCGGCGGTCGATGCGTCCAGGGTGATCGACGACACGCTGGCGCTGGCGGGCCGGTTGAAGCCTCTGATCACGGACGTGTCGCATCGGCTCAACAGCGTGATGGCGCGTGGTCATCGATTGCTGTTCGAGGGCGCGCAAGGAACGCTGCTCGACGTCGACCATGGGACCTATCCGTATGTCACGTCGAGCAACACGGTCGCCGGAGCTGCGGCCGCCGGTGCGGGCGTCGCACCCCAGCGGCTCGACTACGTGCTCGGCATCACGAAGGCCTACTCGACACGGGTTGGATCGGGACCGTTCCCGACCGAACTGTCGGATGGCACCGGCGAATACCTGCGCGATCGTGGACAGGAGTTCGGCTCGGTGACGGGCCGGCCGCGTCGGTGCGGATGGTTCGACGCGGCCGGATTGCGTCGGGCGGTGCAGCTCAACGGCACCACGGGGCTGTGCATCACGAAGCTGGATGTCCTCGATGGATTGCCGGTCGTCAGGCTCGGTGTCGGTTACCGCTTTGACGGTCGCGAGGTCGACATCCTGCCGTATGGAGCGGACGCGGTCGGACGTTGCGAACCGATCTACGAAGAGTTCGCCGGTTGGACCGACTCGACCTTCGGCCTGCGCTCCTGGGATGAACTGCCGGTCAATGCGCGGCGATATCTCGAGCGCCTGGCCGATGTCCTCGGCGTGCCGATCGATCTGGTCTCCACAGGCCCGGACCGCGAGCAGACGATCGTATTGCGTCATCCGTTCCATTGAAGCGGCCCGCAAGAGTGATCCACCCGTCGTGAAGGATCTGTACGTCACCTGGGACGAGTACCACCGTCTCATCGAGCGACTGAGCCTCGCGATCCACGAGTCGGGGTGGCAGTTCGACTCGCTGCTGTGTCTGGCCCGTGGAGGACTGCGCGTCGGCGACATCATTTCGCGCATCTATGACATGCCGTTGGCGATCCTTGCCGCCAGTTCCTACCGCGAGGCGGCGGGCCGTTCACAGGGCGAGCTTGATATCGGCAAGTACATCACGATGACGCAGGGAACACTGCAGGGTCGGTTGCTGCTGGTCGACGACCTCGTCGACTCCGGCATCACGCTGGGCCGGGTGGTCGAGCATCTGAAGGAACGTTTTCCCGCACTGGACGAAGTTCGCACGGCGGTGATCTGGTACAAGGCCTGCTCGACGTTCAAGCCGGACTACCACGTCGAATACCTGCCGACCAATCCGTGGATCCATCAGCCTTTCGAGGTCTACGACGCGATGGGGCCACAGAATCTCGCGGCGCGGCTGCGAAGTGCGGCATCAGGCTGACCATCGACCCGGAAATGCAAAAGGCCGGCGATGCCGGCCTTTCGAATACTCTGGTGCCCAGGAGAGGACTCGAACCTCCACACCTTGCGGCGCTAGTACCTGAAACTAGTGCGTCTACCAATTCCGCCACCTGGGCACAGGTGAGCGCGCGATTCTAGCGGCGGTGAACGCCATGTCAAATGCGCTACGCTGGCTCGATATCGAGCCGGGGCGCGTGCGACTAACAACACAACAAGGAACTGATTGACTTCCAAATCCATACCCACTGACGGCGATGCGCTCTTACAGGCGCTCACCGCAGCGCGGGCACCCCTGACTCCGCAGGAACTCGCGGACCGACTGCACGTCATCGACGATGCCCGGCCCGCTTTCAACGCCGAACTCGAGGAACTCGAGCGCGCCGGGCGCGTCGTGCGCAACCGCGCCGGCCTGCTCCTGGTCGCTACACGCGCCAACCTCATTTCGGGCCAGGTGCAGGGCCATCGCGACGGCTTTGGCTTCCTGATCCGCGACGACGCGGGACAGGACCTCGTGCTGTCCGAGCACGAAATGAGCAAGGTGCTGCACGGTGACCGCGTGCTGGCGCGCGTGTCCGGCACAGATCGCCGCGGTCGTCCCGAAGGCGAGATCGTCGAGGTTATCGAAAGCCGCACCAACAAGCTTGTTGGACGGTTGCTCAACGAGCGCGGTGTGACGATCGTCGTGCCGGAGGATCAGCGCATCCAGCATGACATCCTCGTGCCGCCCGGCGCGTCGATGGCCGCAGAACCCGGCCAGGTTGTCGTGGTCGAGATCCTGCAGCAACCGCAGCGCTATGTGCAGCCGGTTGGGCGCGTTATCGAGGTGCTGGGCGCGATCGACGACCCCGGCATGGAAATCGAGATCGCCGTGCGTAAGTTTTCGGTGCCGCACGAGTTTTCCGCCGAGACCCTCGCGCTTGCAGACAGCCTGCCGGATGGCGTGCAGCCGCGCGACCTGCGTGGCCGCGTTGATCTGCGCGACGTGCCGCTGGTGACGATCGACGGCGAGGACGCGCGCGACTTCGACGACGCCGTGTACTGCGAACCGATCGCGGGCCGCAGGAAGGGGTGGCGGCTGATCGTCGCCATCGCCGATGTCAGTCACTACGTGAAGTCGGGCGACGCGCTCGACACCGAAGCCCAGAATCGATCCACGTCGGTGTACTTCCCGCGCCGTGTCATCCCGATGCTGCCGGAAAAGCTGTCCAACGGGCTGTGCTCGCTGAATCCGGCGGTCGATCGCCTGGTGATGGTCTGCGACTGCGTGATCAGCGCACAGGGTGCGCTCGATGCGTACCAGTTCTATCCGGCCGTCATGCACTCGCATGGGCGCCTCACGTACGACGAGGTGTGGGAGGCGCTGTCCGTGCCTGGCAGTCGCTCCGCACATCGGCTCGTCGACCTGCTGCCGCATCTGCAGAACCTGTACGCGCTCTTCGAGACGCTGGCGTCGGCGCGCGAGGTGCGCGGAGCGATCGACCTCGAGACGACCGAGACCTACATCGTCTGCGACGTCAACGGTCGCATCGAGAAGATCGTGCCACGGGTTCGCAACGATGCGCACAAGCTGATCGAGGAATGCATGCTGGCAGCAAACGTCTGTGCGGCGGACTTTCTCGCCCGCAGCAAACATGCGGCGCTTTACCGCGTCCACGAGGGACCGACGCCCGAGCGGCTGGCCAATGTGCGTGCAATGCTGAAGACGCTGGGACTGCACCTGGAGGGCGGCGACGACCCGCAGCCGTCCGACTATGCGCTGGTGCTGAAGAAGATCCGGCCTCGCCCGGACGCACAGCTGCTGCAGACAGTTCTGCTGCGCTCGATGCAGCAGGCGATCTACAGCCCGCACAACTCCGGTCACTTCGGGCTCGCGTACGAGGCCTACGCGCACTTCACATCGCCGATCCGTCGCTATCCGGACCTGCTGGTCCATCGTGCCATCAAGGCGTGCCTCGGCAAGAAGCCATACGTGCCGGTCCTTAGCGGGTCGCCGGATGCGTCTGTGGCACCGCTGGCCGCGCGCACGGCGCTCAGGCAAACGCGCGAACGCAGGGCGCCAGGGAGCGCCGATGTCGGCGTGTGGGAAAAGCTGGGCCTGATGTGCTCGGCGAACGAGCGTCGCGCCGACGATGCATCGCGTGATGTCGAGGCCTGGCTCAAGAGCTATTACATGCGCGAACGCGTCGGCGAGACCTACAGCGGGACGGTCAGCTCGGTGGTGCCGTTCGGCGTCTTCGTCGTGCTCGATGATCTGTATGTCGAGGGCCTGGTGCACGTTTCGGAACTCGGGTCCGAGTACTTCCTGTTCAACGAGGCGCTCCACGAACTGCGCGGAGAACGCACCGGCCTGCGCTATCGGCTGGGCGACCGGGTGACCGTGCAAGTGGCGCGAGTCGATCTCGAAGCGCGCCGGATCGAGTTCCGCCTCGTACGGGGTGATACGCGCAAGGCCATTTTGGCGGCGCATGCACCGGAGCCAAAGGAGCGTGAACGCAAGCGCGGCGAGTCCGTCGAGGAGCGGCGGGAACGCCACGCGAAGGTCGACGCGCGTCGGCAGGCACGGCGCGGACAATTGCACAAGATCGGCAAGAAGGGCGTGGGCGGCGCGCGCGACACCAAGGCGCGCAAGCGCGGACGATGAAACTGCGGCGCGAGGAAGGGGCAGCCCGAACGACCCCGCGAGTCCTGGCAGGATTTCACGCGGTGATGGCGCGACTGCGCGCCGCGCCGGACTCCATCGACACCATCTACGTCGACGCGCGCCGGCGCGACGGCCGCATGCAGCAGTTGCAGCAGCGAGCGCGGGAGTGCGGCGTTAGCGTGACTCCGGTCGATCCGGACCGGCTTCGCAGCCTCTGTGGCGACGCACCGCATCAGGGTGTGATCGCGTTGGCAGCCGAGATCGCGCAGGTGCTGACGCTCGACGACTTGCTGGCGGCCGTCACGGACGACATGCTTTTGCTTGCACTCGACAGCGTGACGGATCCGCGCAATCTCGGAGCATGCCTGCGCGTGGCCGATGCCGCCGGTGTGAATGCGGTCCTCGTGCCGCGCGATCGCTCGGCCGGGATGACGCCTGCGGCCCTGAAGGCGGCGGCCGGTGCGGCCGAGTCAGTCGCGCTGATAGCAGTGACCAACCTGGCACGGGCGCTGGACGCCGTCAACGACGCCGGGGTGCGAACGGTCGGTGCCGCCGGCGAGGCCGAGCAGTCGCTCTTCGACCTGGACCTGCGAGGTCCGGTGGCCTGGGTGCTGGGTGCCGAAGGCAGCGGCTTGCGCCGCCTGACACGCGAACGTTGCGAGACCCTAGCCCGTATTCCGTTGCTGGGACATGTGGAAAGCCTCAACGTGTCGGTGGCGACCGGGATCTGCCTGTTCGAGACCGTGCGCCAGCGCGCCGCGTTGGGATCGCGAGTCTCCGGTCAGGCTTGAAATGCCTAGCGCAAGCGCGCAGCATCGCGGCATGCTGGCCGCATTTTTCGGGACTGTCTTCCTCGTCTTCTTCGCGCTCAGCCCGCTGCGCTGGGTCGAACTGGGCATGCCGTGGCTCACCCTCGTGATCACCTTCGTGCTGATCCCGCTGCTCGATGCCGCAGTGGGGAGGCCCTCTCCATCGGCGCAGCCTAACGGACCTGCCTTTGCGCGCTGGATCCCGCGTCTGCAACTCCCGTTGCAAGCCGTGCTGCTGGTGCAGGCCGTGTTGATCGCACCGACGCTGGAGCCTTGGCAGCTCGTGTTCTTCGGCCTGGCCGTCGGCACCGTCACCGGGGGTCTCGGCATCACGATCGCGCA
This sequence comes from uncultured beta proteobacterium, assembly GCA_963754065.1. Classification (GTDB taxonomy): domain Bacteria; phylum Pseudomonadota; class Gammaproteobacteria; order Burkholderiales; family Burkholderiaceae_F; genus JALORV01. The sequence goes on from CAVWFH010000020.1 coordinate 41,749, forward strand.
CGAGCTTGGGCACCGTGCGGCCACGATCGACCGCGTGATCGCCAAGGCACTGCTGGTCAGCGTGTGCTACGGGCACTTCTTCGTCGAACACGTTCGCGGACACCACGTGCGGGTCGCGACACCGGACGATCCGGCCACGGCGCCGCGCGGCATGAACGTCTACCGCTTCATCGTGCGTTCCGTGGTCGGCAGTCTGATGCACGCGTGGCGACTCGAGGCAATGAGGCTGGCTCAACGTGGGCGCAGTCCGTGGCATCGCTCCAACTGGGTGTTCACCGGCAGCCTGATGTCGTTGGTGCTGATGGCAGTGTCGACCTGGCTTGGAGGGGCGAGCGGGTTGCTGCTGTTCGTGCTGCAGTCGGCCGTTGCCGTTGTGCTGCTCGAGATCATCAATTACATCGAGCATTACGGCCTGCAGCGACGCCGGATTGAAGGGCACTACGAGCCGGTGCGCGAGACGCATTCGTGGAACGCCGACTTCATCGTCAGCAACTGGATTCTCTTCAACCTGCAACTGCATTCGGATCATCACGCGCACATGCGGCGACCCTATGAGCAGCTGCGCACCGTGGACGATGCACCGCAGTTGCCGGCCGGGTATCCGGCCATGGTGGTCCTGGCGCTCGTCCCGCCCTTGTGGTTTGCCGCGATGGACCCGCGCCTGCCGGCGATTGCCTAGTCGATCCTCAGGACCCCCGGTGAAGCTCGAACCGATCGAGGATGCGCGCGGCTGGGTGCGCGAGGCCCGTCGCATCGCCGTTCTGACGGGCGCCGGAATGTCGGCCGAAAGCGGCGTGCCGACTTTCCGCGACGCACAGACCGGCCTCTGGTCTCGATTCGACCCCATGCAGCTGGCGTCGGAACCAGGGTTCCGCGCGGATCCGGCCCTGGTCTGGCGCTGGTATGCGGGACGCCGCGACGCCGTCGCGTGCGCCGAGCCGAATGCCGGCCATGTGGCACTGGCCATGGCAGAGCAGCGCTACGACCGATTCTCGATCGTCACGCAGAATGTCGACGGACTGCATCGCCGGGCCGGATCGCGAAACGTCATCGAGATTCATGGCTCGATTACGCAGACGATCTGCCTTGCGAAGTGCGGCTTTGTTGAAAATGATCCGGCGGGTTTGCCACGGGGCGAACCGCCGCGCTGCCCTCGCTGTGGCGACTGGTTGCGCCCGGGTGTCGTCTGGTTCGGCGAAATGCTCGATCCGGCTCGACTGGCGGCGGCCGAGGCCGCCTCGGCGGACTGCGACGTGATGCTGGTCGTCGGGACATCCGGCCTCGTGTATCCGGCCGCCGGGTTGCCTCTGACGGCGCAACGCGCCGGGGCGCAGGTGATCGTCATCAACCCGTCGGACAGTGAACTCGACTCAGTCGCCCAGATTGTCGTCCGGGCCACCGCGGCCACCGCGCTGCCGCGCCTGCTGGCCCGCTGAAGCCGGCCTTGTGCGGCGCGGCGCAATTCGGCTAGAATCGCAGGCTTTTCAAGCCTTTGCGGGCTACCTTGCTGCACCGGAAAGACGCTTCCGGGCGGCTCACCCACCGAAATCGCTGGAGCAATGCACGAGCGCAATGGAGTGAAGCGCGAGCGCAATGTGCCAGGGATACCGGACTATCCACAAGGAGTAACGATGCGTCATTACGAAATCTGTTTCATCGTGCATCCCGATCAGAGCGAGCAGGTGCCCGCGATGATCGATCGCTACAAGGCGATGATCACGGCCGGCAACGGCGCGCTGCATCGGATCGAAGATTGGGGCCGTCGGCAGCTGGCCTATCCGATCGAAAAACTAGTGAAAGCGCACTACGTACTCATGAACATCGAGTGCGACAACAAGACGCTCGATGAGCTCGAGCATGCCTTCCGCTACAACGATGCGGTGCTCCGCCACCTCACCATCAAGATGAAGAAGGCCGAGACTGCGGCCTCGCCGATGATGAAAGTGGTCGAGCGCGAGGAAGCACGCAAGGCAGCCGCCGAGCAGTCGGCAGCGGCGGCGCCGGTCGCGGCCTAAGCGGGCCGAGGTCGGTCGGCGATCCTCGCGGATGTTGACGGGACGTCGGCGAACGAGCCAGCGAACAGCGGCATGAACTGTGGCCAAGGCAGCGGTGAACGAACTGCGAATCTCCGCCACCCCGGTTGCCCGTAGCGCACTGCGCTACACGCCAGCCGGAGTGGCAGTGACAGAGGGCAGCTTCCGCCACGGTGGCGCGTTGATCGAGGCAGGTACGGAACGAACGCTGGACTTCGAGTTTGCCGCGATCGCCTTGGGTCCCGTGGCTCTCGGGCTCGATCGGGAACCGCTTGGGCAACCGCTGACGATCTCCGGCTTCATCGCTCCGAAGACGCGCCGTTCGAACCGACTGGTTGTGCACATCACCGAATACGCCAGACAGTAAAGATATCGTCGGATACACCACAGAAATTCAGGAACACAGGAGCACCAGATGGCAACCTCGATGCGAGGCAAGGGCAAAGGCAAGGGCAAGAATGACAAGGGCAAGCGGCGTCCGTCACAGCAGAATGCGCTGTTCAAGCGCAAGAAGTTCTGCCGCTTCACGGCCGAGAAGGTCGACCAGATCGACTACAAGGACGTCGACACGCTGCGTGACTTCGTCGGCGAGAACGGCAAGATCACTCCTGCCCGTCTCACTGGCACCAAGGCGCACTATCAGCGCCAGCTCGACACGGCGATCAAGCGTGCGCGTTTCCTCGCACTGCTGCCGTACACCGATACACACTAAGCGAGGGCGACCCACATGCAAGTCATACTGCTCGAAAAGGTCGTCAACCTCGGCCAGCTGGGTGACGTCGTCAAGGTCAAGGAAGGCTACGCGCGCAACTTCCTGATTCCGCAGGGCAAGGCGCGCCGCGCGACCGAAACCGCGATCAAGGAGTTCGAGACCCGCCGTGCGGATCTTGAGAAGGCGCAGGCTGACAAGCTGGCCGCCGCGCAGGCGGTTCAGGCGCGCCTGAGCGGGACCAAGGTCCAGGTGACGGCCAAGGCCGGCGTCGATGGGCGGCTCTTCGGGTCGATCACGAACTACGACATCGCCGAGGCGCTGACGAAGCAGGGCTTCGAGGTCAACAAGGCGCAGATCCGGATGCCCCAAGGCCCGCTCAAGCTGGTGGGCGATCATCCGATCACCGTTGCCCTGCATTCGGACGTGACGGCGGAGGTCAACGTGACGGTCGTGGGCGAACAGGCCTGAGAAAGCCGCGTTGCGCCAACTCAGGGCGGCCTCAGGCCGCCCTTTTTATTCCCGGCGAGCCTGCCGTTGACGCGGGTGCCGTTGCTATAGTGTTTGCGCTGCGCGGACGACCGTCCGCGATCGTTTCCCTCTCCGCAATCCGCGTTCCGTGAACCAGCCGGTTTCCGATCCTCAGCTTGCCGCGGTGCGTACACCGCCGCACTCCATCGAGGCCGAACAATCGGTGCTCGGCGGACTCCTGCTGGACAACACGGCCTGGGACCGGATCGCCGACCTGGTCGGCACCGACGACTTTTACCGCAACGACCATCGACTCATCTTCGCGTCCATCAGCCGGCTGATCGACGCCGGCAAGCCGGCCGACGCGGTCACCGTATTCGAGGCCCTGCGCAACGCGAACAAGGCGGATGAAGCCGGCGGCCTTGCCTATCTCAACACGCTGGCGCAAAACACGCCGTCCGCGGCCAACATCCGCCGCTATGCCGAAATCGTGCGCGAACGCTCGGTCCTGCGACGACTTGTTACCGCGGGTGACGAGATCGCCACCAGCGCTCTGAATCCTGCGGGACGCGACACCAAGCAGATACTCGACGATGCGGAAAGCAGGGTGTTTCGCATCGCAGAGGAGGGCGCGCGCGGCCGGCAGGGCTTCATCGAGATCCAGCCGCTGCTGACGAAGGTGGTCGAGCGAATCCAGGAACTCTTTGAGCGCGCGAATCCCTCGGACGTCACCGGCGCGCCGACCGGATTCACGGATCTCGACTCCAAGACCTCGGGCTTCCAGCCGGGCGACCTGATCATCATCGCGGGACGCCCGTCGATGGGCAAGACGGCACTTGCGCTCAACATCGGCGAGCACGTTGCGCTCGATCAGGGCATGCCGGTGGCGGTGTTCTCGATGGAGATGGGGGCGTCGCAGCTGGCGCTGCGCATGCTGAGCTCGGTCGGCCGGCTCGACCAGCAGCGACTGAGGACGGGGCGGCTCCTCGACGACGACTGGCCGCGCCTGACGACGGCAATTCAGAAGATGCACGAGGCGCCGCTGTACATCGACGAAACGCCGGCGCTGACCGCCATCGACCTGCGCGCGCGCGCGCGGCGGCTGTCACGCACCTGCGGCAAGCTCGGCCTCATCATCGTCGATTACCTGCAGTTGATGAGCGCGAGCGGGCAGGGCGAGAACCGCGCGACCGAAATCTCCGAGATTTCGCGCGGCCTGAAGGCCCTGGCCAAGGAACTCGCCGTGCCGGTGGTGGCGCTTTCGCAGCTGAACCGCACCGTGGAACAGCGCACCGACAAACGACCGGTGATGTCGGACCTGCGCGAGTCGGGTGCGATCGAGCAGGATGCGGACGTGATCCTGTTCATCTATCGCGACGAGGTCTACAACCCGGACACCAACGACAAGAACATTGCCGAAATCATCATCGGCAAGCAGCGCAATGGTCCGATCGGGCGGGTCAACCTGCGCTTCGACGGGCAGTTCACCAAGTTCGAGAATCTCGCGCGCACGGCGCAGTTCGCATGACATCACGTTTTGTCCAGGATCGACCGGGACGCCGCGGGCCGCGCGGCACGATGCTGCGTCGGCTCATCCCTCGCGATCGCCGCTTCTATCCCCTGTTCAAACGCCAGGCGCAATTGTGCGTCGAAGGCCTGACCGCGCTGTCGGATCTACTGGCGGACGTGCGCGATCCGCATGGCCGGGTGCGTGACGTCGAAGCCATCGAGAAGCGCGGCGACGGGGTCGTGGCCGAGACCCTGGCGTTGCTGCACCGCTCGTGGCTGCCTCCGTTTCCGCGTCTGGCGATCCACGCGCTCATCAACCGCCTGGACGACATCCTGGACCTGGCGGAAGACGTCGCGCAGTCACTGCACCTGTATCACGTGACAGCGATGACCACAGAGGGCCGCCGGCTGGCGGAGCTTGCAGTGCAAAGCGCTGGGGCGCTCGAGCGCGCGGTGGCCGACCTGGAGTCTCCGGGCGATGGGAGCGTTGTGCTCGCGCTGTGCGAGGAAGTGATGTCCCTCGAAGCGCAAGCCGATCATGTGTTTCGTGCCGCCATGTCGCGGCTGTTTCGCGAGGAGCCCGACACGCGTCAACTGGTCAAGCTCAAGGCGATCTACGAGTTGCTCGAGGAACTCACGGACAAGTGCAAGAACGCGGCAGCCGAGGTCCAGGCGCTGGCGTTGCGATAGGGCAGGCGGACTGTGACCACCACGCTGTGGATACTGGCTGTCGTGCTGATCGTCGTCGGAGTGGCCGGCACCCTGTTGCCGGCGTTGCCGGGCATCCCACTGATTTTCGGCGGCGTGTTGCTGGCGGCATGGATCGATGACTTCCAGCGCATCCCGGGCTGGGTCATCGGCGTGCTGGCCGTGCTGGCCGTGATCGGCATCGCCGTCGACTACGTCGCCGCCGCACTGTCTGCGCGCCGCGTCGGCGCGAGCCGACAGGGCATCGTCGGCGCGGCCATCGGCACCGTGGCGGGTGTCTTCACCGGGCTCTGGGGCCTGCTGTTCATGCCTCTGGTTGGCGCGGCCATCGGCGAGTATCTTGCACATCAAAACGCGCTGCGTGCCGGCAAGGTGGGCATCGCGACCTGGTTCGGCCTGCTGATCGGAACCGCAGTCAAGATCGCGGTAGCGTTCACGATGATCGGTGTTGCGGTCGCGGCGTTGCTGATCTGACGTGCCGGCTCACCCGAACAACCGCTTGTTGCCAGGACGACCGTGCCGCGCTTGCTGACGCTGCTATGGACCTTGCTGGCCCTGGCCGGATGTGCGGGGCTGACGCGCAATCCCGTTCCGCTGGCCGATGGCGCGCGCGCCACGATTCCCGACATGCCGGTCGTGCGCGGTTGGGCTGCCGTGCCCAGCGAGGCGATGGAGCGCGACTTCGCGCTGTCGTTCAAGCAGGAAAAGCCGGGCACCTTTCCGCGCCGCGCGGATGGCCGGGTCGTTTATCCGCAGCTTGCACTGTCGGGCGGTGGCCCCAATGGTGCCTTCGGTGCCGGGTTCCTCAAGGGCTGGTCGGAAAGCGGCAAGCGGCCGGTCTTCAAGATCGTCACCGGCGTGTCGACGGGCGCCATGATGGCGCCCTTCGCGTTCCTCGGTGCGGAATTCGACGACCGGATGAAGCACTTCTATACGACCACGGCCACGCAGGATGTGTTCTCGATGCCGCGTTCCGTGGTCGTGCAGGTACTGCGCGGCGAATCTGTCGCCGACTCCGCGCCGCTTGCGCGGCTCATCGCCAACGATACCGACATGGCGATGTTGAATCGGATCGCGGCGGCACATGCCGAAGGGCGGCGGCTTTACATCGGCACAGTCGACCTGGATGCGCAGCGGTTTGTCATCTGGAACATGGGGCTGATCGCGCAGGCGGGCACGCCGCAGGCGCTGCAACTCTTCCGCGATGTGGTGCTCGCATCGGCATCGGTGCCACTGGCGGTGCAGCCGGTGCTGTTCGAGGTCGACGTCGATGGCAAGCGCTATGACGAGATGCACGTCGACGGCGCCGTCGGCTTCCGTGTGTTCTACAACGGTGGGCTGTTCCGCACGTCCATCGTGCGCCAGCGCGAGCTGCCGCAACTCACCTATGAGGACGTTTACATCATCCACAACGGCCAGCTGTCGCCGCAGGCCGAGCACACGGACCGCACGCTACGGGACATCGGCCGCCGCACGCTGCGCGCGCTGTCGCTGGGAGCGACGTCGGGAGATCTCTTCCGCATCTACCTGGCCACCAGCGCCGAGGATGCCGGATTCCACTGGGTCACGATGCCCGACGGCGTCGAAGTGCGCGGCGACGAACTGTTCGATCCCGCCAGGATGCAGGAGCTCTTTGCGCTGGGTTATCGCATGGCACGCGACGGACCGCGCTGGGAAACCCGTCCGCCTGGCTACGGTCGCGTGATGGGAGCGCAGTAGCGCGAGTACTCGTGTGCCCGCGCAGCGGTCGCGACCGCCACGGGCGTTACAACACCTCCGCTGCGTGATCGGCCAGCCGCGAGCGTTCGCCCCGCTGCAAGGTGACGTGGCCCGAGTGCAGCCATCCCTTGAAGCGATCGACCACATAGGTGAGGCCGGACGAGCCCTCGGTGAGGTAAGGCGTGTCGATCTGTGCAATATTGCCGAGGCAGACGACCTTGGTGCCCGGGCCGGCACGCGTGACCAGTGTCTTCATCTGTTTGGGCGTCAGGTTCTGCGCCTCGTCGATGATCAGGTACTTGTTGATAAAGGTGCGGCCACGCATGAAGTTGAGCGACTTGATGCGGATGCGCGTGCGGATCAGGTCGTTGGTGGCGGCACGGCCCCACTCGCCGGCTGCGTCGTCGGTCTTGTTCAGCACCTCGAGGTTGTCTTCGAGCGCGCCCATCCATGGCGCCATTTTTTCTTCCTCGGTGCCGGGCAGGAATCCGATGTCCTCGCCGACCGGCACTGTGGCGCGGGTGACGATGATCTCGGCAAAGCGTTTGGTCTCGAGCGTCTGCGACAGGCCGGCGGCCAGCGCCAGCAGCGTCTTGCCGGTGCCGGCCTGCCCGATCAACGTGATGAAGTCGCACTCCGGATCCATCAACAGGTTGAGAGCAAAACTCTGCTCGCGATTGCGGGCTGTCACGCCCCAGACCGCGTTCTTCGCATGGGTGTAGTCACGCAGTACGCGCAGCACAGCCGTCTTGCCGCGGATCTCGCGCACCTGGGCATAGAAACTGGTCCCGTTCTCGAGAAAGACGAACTGATTCACCAGCAGATCGCCGACGATCGGGCCTGAAATGCGGTAGTAGGTGAAGCCGCCGGACTGCCACGACTCCATTCCCTTGCCGTTCTTTTCCCAGAAGTTCGCCGGCAGCTGGGCGATCCCGGTGTAGAGGATGTCGGTGTCCTCCAGCACCTTGTCGTTGTAGTAGTCCTCCGCCGGCAGCCCGAGCGCGCGCGCCTTGATGCGCATGTTGATGTCTTTCGACACCAGCACCACATCGCGCTCGAGATGCTGGTGCTTGAGCGCGCTCACGACTCCGAGGATCTGGTTGTCGGCCTTGCCGGCCGGAAGGCTGGCCGGCAGCTCCGCGATGACCGCCTGGGTCTGGAAGAACAGTCTCCCCGACGCGTCCTTGTTGCCGAGCGCGCTCAGCGGAATGCCGTCCTCGATCGGCGTCTTGCATGACGCCACCAGTGAATCGAGCGTGCGCGAGACCTGGCGGGCGCTGCGCGCAACTTCCGACATCCCTTTCTTGTGCGAGTCGAGTTCCTCCAACGTCATCATCGGCAGGAAGACGTCGTGCTCCTCGAACCGGAACAGGCTGGTGGAGTCGTGCATCAGCACATTGGTATCGACCACGAAGAGCTTCGGGCGCTCGTTCGTCCGTGCTTTCTTCCCGGTGCCGCGCGGCTTCGATTCGACGACCGCCAGCCGGGTCGCGAGGGTGGGGCGTGTTGTGGCAGACGGTTCAGGTCTGCGGGCGGCTGGGACCGGCAGGCTGGCGGTCCGCTCGGGGCGGGCCGCTTCGGAGGGAATGGCGACGAGAACAGTGGCGGGCTTGGTCGGAGCTTTCGGCAGGGGCATCAGAGGGGCGGCAGAGCCGTGAGGGGGAATCGGGTCAGTGATTGCGGCAAAGCGGTCAAGCGATCGACTGGACGAAGGCGAGCACATCGGCGACATGGTTCGGCACCTTTACGCCGCGCCATTCGCGCCTCAGCACGCCGGCGGCGTCGATCACGAACGTGCTGCGCTCGATGCCCCGCACCTGCTTGCCGTACATGTTCTTCATCTTCATGACGCCGAATTGCTGGCACAGCGTTTCGTCGGGGTCGGAGATCAGTTCAAAGGGGAAGCCCATTTTCGCCTTGAAGCCGTCATGCGACTTCACGCTGTCGCGCGAAACACCCAGCACGACGGCCCCGGCCCGCTTGAACTTTGCGTGACTGGCAGCGAAGTCGACACCCTCGGTGGTGCATCCCGGCGTGTTGTCCTTCGGGTAGAAGTAGAGGACCACGATGCTTCCCTTGAGGGCAGCCAGACGCATCTCGCCGGCGGTGGACATCGCCTTGAAGTCGGGTACCTTCTTGTCGAGAGCGATGGTCACGGTTGCCTCAGTCGTCGAGGAGCAGGGCCGCCAGCACCTTGCGGCCCTCGCCCATCAGGATGTTGTAGGTCCGGCAGGCCGCCTGCGAGTTCATCGACTCGCAGCCGATACGTGCATCCGTGAGCGGCCGCAGCAGCCGCGGGTGCGGAAAGCGCTGGTTCGTTCCGGTGCCGAGCAGCACAAGCTCGGGGGCGCGGTCACGCAGACGGGCAAAGTCGTCTGCGGTCAGGGAATCGAAGCCTGCAACATCCCACGGCTCGACCGGCCGGTCGGGTGCGATGAGCAGCGGGCATGAGTGGCGAATCTGGTTGACTTCAATGAAGCCGGAGCCGTAGGCGGTAACCGTGTTGAGCGCTGTCGGTGAGTCCGCGTGCAGTTTCAATTCGCTCCGGGCTTCCTTGCGACCGACCGCTGGCAGCGGATCGATGCGAGAACAGTTCGGGTACATTATAGGCACACGTTGCGCCGCACAAGCGAGAGCTTACTGACAGGAAATCGCACCGGCGTGTTCGATTTGCGGCGCCTTTGCAACACAGTGTCCGAGGTCCGGGGAGATGGTCGAGTTTCCGCGCATCAAGCGCCTGCCGCCGTATGTCTTCAACATCACCGGTGAGCTGAAGATGGCCGCGCGTCGTCGCGGCGAAGACATCATCGACATGAGCATGGGTAATCCGGATGGACCCACGCCCAAGCATATCGTCGACAAACTGGTCGAAGCCGCACAGCGGCAGGATACCCATGGATACTCGGTGTCCAAGGGCATTCCCCGGCTTCGGCGCGCCATTACGAACTGGTACCAGACGCGTTACGGCATCGAGTTCGATCCCGACGCCGAGGCGATCGTCACGATCGGTTCGAAGGAGGGCCTGGCACACCTGATGCTCGCCACACTCGATCGCGGCGACACCGTGCTGGTACCGAACCCGAGCTACCCGATCCATATCTACGGCGCGATCATCGCCGGCGCCGACATCCGCTCCGTGCGCATGGACGGCGGCGTCGACTTCTTCGCCGAACTCGAGCGGGCGATCCGGGAGTCATTGCCCAAGCCGAAGATGATGATCCTCGGCTTTCCAAGCAACCCGACCGCGCAGTGCGTCGACCTCGAGTTCTTTCGCCGCGTGATTGCCCTGGCGCGCGAGCACGGCATCTACGTCGTGCACGACCTGGCCTATGCCGACATCACCTTCGACGGCTTCCGCGCCCCTTCCATCATGGAGGTCGACGGCGCCCGCGAGGTGGCGGTCGAGTTCTTCACAATGAGCAAGAGCTACAACATGGCCGGTTGGCGCATCGGCTACATGGTCGGCAACAAGGACCTCGTGTCGGCGCTCGCGCGGATCAAGAGCTATCACGACTACGGCACCTTCACGCCGATCCAGGTCGCATCGATCGCCGCACTCGAGGGTCCGCAGGACTGCGTCGAGGAGATCCGGCGTGAGTACCAGCGGCGTCGCGACGTGCTCGTGCGTGGACTGCATGAGGCCGGATGGATGGTCGATGTGCCGAAGGCCTCGATGTACATCTGGGCGAAGATCCCGGAACCGTATTGCGCGATGGGATCGCTCGAATTTGCCAAGAAGGTGCTGGCCGACGCCAAGGTGGCCGTGTCACCCGGTATCGGCTTCGGCGACTATGGTGACACCCATGTGCGCTTTGCCTTGATAGAAAATGAACACCGCATCAAGCAGGCGGTGCGTGGCATCAAGGACATGTTGCGCAAGGACGGCCTGCTGGTTCCGCGCGTTCCCGACAAGGCTGCGGCGTAAGCCGAATCCTGAACCCTCCGGCGCCTGCGTGCGTCGCCTGGCCACATTACGATGAATCCGATCAAGGTCGGTCTGCTTGGACTGGGCACCGTTGGCCGCGGCACGTACAGCGTGCTTCGGCGCAACCAGCATGAGATCACCCGTCGCGCCGGACGGGGAATCGAGATCGCAGCCGTGGCTGTGCGCGATGCTGCCAAGGCACGTGTCTTCCTCGGCGAGGATCTGCCGATCACGACGGATCCCCTCGACGTGGTCCGGCGACCAGACATCGACATCGTGGTGGAACTGATTGGCGGTTACGAGCCGGCGCGCTCACTGGTTCTGGAGGCGATCGCCCTCGGCAAGCACGTCGTCACGGCGAACAAGGCACTGCTTGCGCGCCATGGCAACGAGATCTTCGAGGCGGCGCGGGCGCGCGGCGTGATGGTCGCCTTCGAGGCCGCGGTGGCGGGCGGCATCCCGATCATCAAGGCCCTGCGCGAAGGCCTGACCGCCAACCGCATCGAGTGGCTCGCCGGCATCATCAACGGCACCAGCAATTTCATCCTCTCGGAAATGCGTTCGCGCGGGCAGCCTTTCGAGGTCGTGCTCGCCGAAGCGCAGCGGCTCGGATATGCAGAAGCCGATCCCACGTTCGACATCGAGGGAATCGATGCCGCCCACAAGCTGACACTGCTGGCGGCGATTGCCTTCGGCGTGCCGATCAACTTCGAGGCCGCCTCGACCGAAGGTATTTCGCGACTCGCCGCGACCGATATCAAGTACGCCGAACAGCTCGGTTACCGCATCAAGCTGCTCGGCATTGCAAAGCGAACGGCGCAAGGCATCGAACTGCGCGTCCATCCGACGCTGGTACCCAAGCAGCGCCTGATCGCCAGCGTCGAAGGGGCGATGAACGCCATCCTCGTCAAGGGCGACGCGGTGGGCACGACGCTGTACTACGGAGCGGGGGCCGGTTCCGAGCCGACGGCGTCCGCCGTGATTGCCGATCTGGTCGACGTGACGCGCATGCTGACCGCGGACCCGGAGAATCATGTCCCGCACCTGGCATTCCAGGCCGATGCGATGGCAACGGTGCCGTGGCTCACGATCGAGGACACGATCACGTCGTACTACTTCCGCATGCGTGTCGCGGACCAGCCGGGCGTGCTGGCGGACATCACACGCATCCTGGCCGATGGCCGCATCTCGATCGACGCGCTGTTCCAACGTGAGCCGTCGGAAGGCGAAAACCAGACCGACATCATCATGCTGACGCACGATGCCGTGGAGCGCGAAGTCAATGCCGCGATACGTCGCATCGAGGCCCTGCCGACCGTGCTTGCGCCGGTGATCCGCATTCGCCAGGAAGAGCTGCTGTAGTGGCGGCGGGCATGCGCTACGTCTCGACGCGCGGCCGCGCCCCGGAGCGTGGATTCACCGACATCGTGCTGTCGGGTCTCGCGGACGACGGCGGTCTGTATGTCCCATCGTATTACCCACAAGTGACCCGCGCCGAGCTGGATGTCTGGCGCACGCTGACCTACGCGGAGCTTGCGGCCGAGGTCATCGGCCGGTATGCGACCGATATCGTGCCGGCGCGCCTGGCGCAGATGTGCCAGGCCACGTATTCGGCAGCGGTCTACGGCAACGCCCGGCCTGGGAGTGATGCGGGCGACATCACGCCGCTGCGCTGGCTGGAGCCCGGGCTTGCCCTGCTCGAACTGTCCAACGGGCCGACATTGGCTTTCAAGGACATGGCGATGCAACTGCTCGGTGCGCTGTTCGAGCATCTGCTCGCGGAGCGAGGCGGACGGCTGAACATTCTCGGTGCGACGTCGGGCGACACGGGTTCGGCGGCCGAGTACGCATTGCGCGGGCGATCGGGCATCAATGTGTTCATGTTGTCGCCGCAGGGGCGCATGAGCGAATTTCAGCGCGCGCAGATGTACTCGCTGCAGGACGCGAACATCCACAACCTGTCTGTCGCGGGCACGTTCGACGACTGCCAGGACCTGGTGAAAGCCGTTGCGGGCGACCTCGAGTTCAAGGCGCGCTGGCACATCGGCAGTGTCAACTCGATCAACTGGGGTCGCATCGTCGCCCAGGTCGTTTACTACTTTCGCGGCTACCTCGCGGCGACGAGCCGCTCGGACGAGCGCGTCTCGTTCGCGGTGCCGTCAGGCAATTTCGGCAACATCCTTTCCGGCTGGATCGCCCGCCAAATGGGACTGCCGATCGACAAGCTCGTGCTCGCCACCAACGAGAACGACGTACTCGACGAGTTCTTCCGCACCGGGCGCTACCGCGTGCGGGGCGGGGGCGAGACCCACACGACGAGCAGCCCGTCGATGGATATCAGCAAGGCATCCAACTTCGAGCGCTTCATGTTCGACATCGTCGGGCGCGACCCGGAGGTCGTTCGTGAACTGTGGTGGGAGATCGATACGCGCGGCGAATTCCATCTGGCGGGAACTCCATTTTTCGACGTCATCCGCTCGTGCGGCATGGTGTCGGGACGCAGCAACCATATCGATCGCCTGCGCACGATCCGGCTCATCGAGCAGCGCAACGGTGTGGTGATCGATCCGCATACCGCGGACGGTGTCAAGGTTGCACTGGAACATATCGACGCTTCCGTGCCGATGATCTGCCTCGAAACAGCGCTGCCGGCAAAGTTTGCGGAGACCATCGTCGAAGCGCTCGGACGCGCCCCGGACCGACCGGCCGCCTTCGCCGGCATCGAGGCGCTACCGCAGCGGGTCGAAGTCATCGGTGCAGATCCGCAACTCATCAAGGCACGTATCGCGGCCGCGGGTGTCTGAGCGGTCATGAAAGCAATCGGTGTCATCGGCTACTCGAACAGCGGCAAGACCACACTCATCCAGAAGCTGATTCCGATCTTCCGCGCACGCGGCCTGGCGGTGTCGGCGATCAAGAACGCGCATCACGGCTTCGACATGGACCGCCCGGGCAAGGACTCGTTCCGGTACCGCGAAGCCGGTGCCGGCCAGGTGCTGATTGCCACGGCTCTACGCTGGGCCTTGCTGACCGAGACGCCGCAGCAACCGGCGAGGCTCGATGAACTGCTGGCGCTGCTGGCCCCGTGCGACCTGGTGATCATCGAAGGCTTCAAGAGCGAGGGCCAGATCCCACGCATCGAAGTGCGCCGCGCTGGCCAGGCGGACCCTGCCATCTTTCCGCACGACGCGAACGTCGTGGCCGTTGCCGCCGACGGCCCGATCGACACCGGGCTTCCAGTGCTTGACCTGAACGCTCCCGCTAAGATTGCCGAGTTCATCTTGACGCACCTGGAACTCGCCTGATGCTTACGGTGGAAGACGCACTCGCGCGCATGTTGCAGCGTGCAGATCCCGTCGAAGTCGAAACCGTACCGACGCTGGAGGCGCACGGCCGCGTCCTCGCAGCCGACGTCATCTCGGCGCTCGCAGTGCCTCCGCTCGACAACTCCCAGATGGATGGCTACGCAGTGCGCACGCTCGACGTGCCTGCGGCAGGGACGACGCTGCGCGTGAGCCAGCGTATTGCCGCCGGTCACGTCGGCGTGCCTCTGGAGCCAGGCACCGCAGCTCGCATCTTTACCGGCGCGCCGGTTCCGGCAGGTGCCGATGCCATCGTCATGCAGGAGTCCTGCACCGTCGAGGGCGATCGCGTCACCCTCAATGACGTGCCGCAACGTGGCGCGTGGGTACGTCGCGCTGGTATCGACATCGCTGCGGGCGATACGGTGGTCGCCGCGGGAGCGCGGCTGCGGCCCCAGGATGTCGGTCTCATCGCCGCTGTCGGCGCTGAGCGGATCACAGTGCACCGGCGACTGCGTGTTGCGGTGTTCTTTACCGGCGACGAACTGGCGATGCCAGGTGAGCCGCTGGCGGCCGGACGCATCTATAACTCCAATCGATTCGTCCTGCGGGCGCTGCTCGACCGCCTCGGATGCGAAGTGATCGACCTTGGCATCATTCCGGACGATCGCGCACGAACCCGGGCTGCCTTTGTGGAGGCCGCTGCACGCGCCGACCTGATCATTACGTCGGGCGGGGTGTCGGTCGGCGAAGAAGATCATGTGAAGCCGGCGGTCGAAGCGGAGGGTGCGCTCGAGCTGTGGCAGATCGCGATGAAGCCGGGCAAGCCGGTGGCCTTCGGCCGGGTCCGCGACGTTCCCTTCATCGGACTGCCGGGCAATCCGGTCTCGAGCTTCGTGACGTTCCTGCTGTTCGGTCGTCCATTCGTCCTTCATCGTCAAGGCGCGCGGTCGAGTGCAGTCCGGGCCTTCAGGCTGCGCGCGGATTTCGACTGGCCGAAGCCGGACAAGCGGCGCGAGTTCCTGCGCGTGCGTCGCAATGCCGACGACGGAGTGGAACTGTTTTCCACCCAGAATTCGGCGGTGCTGAACTCGACTGCCTGGGCCGATGGACTCGTCGACCATCCGGCGGGCGCGACGATAGCCCGAGGTGACAGCGTGCGTTACCTGTCGTTTTCCGATCTCCTCGCCTGAAGGTGCCGTCCCGATGAATGTCACGGTCATGTACTTCGCCGCACTGCGCGAACGCATCGGCTGTGCGCGCGAGGAGTGCGAGTTGCCGTCCGGCGTGAACACCGTGGGCGCGCTGCGCGACTGGCTCGTGGCACGCGGATCGCCCTGGTCGGAGGCCTTTGGTGAGTTGCCGCGCGTTCGCACGGCTGTCGACCAGACGATGGCGCGCGATGACACCCGGATCCACGATCGTGCCGAGGTCGCGTTCTTCCCGCCGGTGACGGGCGGATAGCGGGCTGGCAAGACGATGGAGGCTCGAAGATGATCCGCGTGCAGCACGAGGAGTTCGATGTCAACGCGGAGATCGCGCGACTGCGGGCGTCCAATCCGCGCATCGGCGCAATCGCCTGCTTCATCGGCGTCGTGCGCGACCTCAGCGAGGGTGCTGCGGTTGCGTCGATGACGCTCGAGCACTATCCGGGCATGACTGAAAAGGCGCTCGGTGAAATCGTCGCACGAGCGCGCGCACGCTGGAACCTGTACGACATCCTGATCGTCCACCGTGTCGGTGAATTGCGTCCGACCGACCCGATCGTGCTGGTGGTCGTGACTAGCGCCCATCGCGGCTCCGCCTTTGCCGCGTGCGAGTTCGTCATGGACTATCTGAAGACGGATGCGCCATTCTGGAAGAAAGAGGCGACGCCCGCGGGCGAGCGCTGGGTCGACGCTCGCGAGAGCGACGACGCCGCGCGCGAGCGTTGGGAGCAGGGTGCGACGGAATGATCACGCGTGACGGACCGTTGTTGACCGTGCTCGGGGCCGTCGCGATCGGCGCGGTGCTGGGCGCGTGGCTGCGATGGGCGCTGTCGTACTGGCTGAACCCGCGCGTTGTCCACCTGCCGCTCGGAACGCTTGCGGCCAACCTCATCGGTGGATACCTGATCGGAGTCGCCGTCGCCGCCTTTGCAGCGCACCCGTCGATTTCGCCGTTCTGGCGGTTGGCGCTGATTACTGGGTTTCTCGGCGGGCTGACGACGTTTTCGACCTTCTCGGCCGAAAGTGTCGTGCTGTTGCAGGGTGAGCACTGGAGGGCGGCAGCAACCCACGTCGTTGCGCATCTTGCAGGCTCCCTTCTGGCGACCGTTGCTGGGATCGCCACCTATCGGGCGATCGGATAGCTTGGCGTTGGTGCAACGCAATAGGAGTTGACCACCCAACCCAACGCTCGTTATATTACTGACCAGTCAGTTATTTACTGGATTTTCCATGCGCTCCGCTCTGCTGGCCGTCTCACTGATCAGTGTCCTCGCGGCGTGCCAACGGCCGGTCCCGCCGTCGGACGATGTGCGACCGGTGCGGACGATGACAGTCTCCCCCAAGTCGTCCGCAGCCATGGCCGAGTTCTCGGGCGAAGTTCGGCCGCGCGTAGAAACGCGCGCAGGCTTCCAGGTTCCGGGTCGAGTGACGCAGCGCCTGGTTGAAGTCGGCCAGGCCGTCAAGTCAGGCCAGACCCTGGCCACCCTCGATGCCCAGGACTATCGACTCGCCGCTGAGGCAGCCGACGCCGGACTCAGCGCGGCCAAGGTCGACCGCGACCAGCAACGCGCCGACTATCGACGTTTCGAAGAACTGCAGGGCAAGGGCTTCATCAGCCAGGCCGACCTGGATCGTCGCAAGGCCTCGCTCGATGCGGCCGAAGCCAGGTACCTGCAAGCCGAGGCGAGCGCCCGATCCAGCGGCAACCAGGCCGGCTATTCGGTACTGCGCGCGCCCCACGATGCCGTCGTGATCGGAGTGGATGCGGAAGTCGGGCAGGTCGTTTCCGCCGGCCAGTCGGTGATTCGGCTCGCACGCACGGGAGAAAAGGAAGTGCTGATCGGTATTCCCGAACAGCAGCTCGCGTTGCTCAAGGCCGCGAGCGACATCCAGGTGCGGCTGTGGGTCGGCGGCCCGCCCATTGAAGGACGCCTGCGCGAACTCGCGCCGGTCGCTGATGCGGCGACCCGTACATTCCCTGCGCGCATCACGCTTGTGAACCCGCCGGCTTCCGTGGCACTCGGAATGACAGCAACGGTGGCCTTTGCGACGCCGATCGCCCAGCCGATCATTACGGTACCGCTGCAGGCACTGCAGGCCGAGGGCGGCGTCACCCATACGTGGCTATTCGACCCAGGCACCCAGACGGTCCGACGCACCCGCGTGCAGATCGTCAATGTGGCTGGCAACGAAATCGTCATCGGCGACGGCCTCAAGGCAGGCGACGTCGTCGTCACTGCGGGGGTGCACCAGCTGAAGGAAGGGCAGAAAGTGCGCCTGCTGTCCGAAGCAACTCAGCTCGCTCCAACGGCTCCGACGACCGTCAAGCCGGATGCGTTGAAGAAAGGCTGAACCGGTGTCGCGCAGCGAGCCATTTAACCTGTCCGCATGGGCCATCGACCACGCGCCCCTGTTGCGGTACCTGATGGTGGTCCTGCTCGTTGGGGGGCTCTTCGCCTTCGTCAGTCTTGGCCAGGACGAGGATCCGCCGTTCACGTTTCGCGCCATGGTCGTGCGTGCGTACTGGCCCGGCGCAACGGCCACGCAGATGGCCGAGCAAGTGACCGACAAGCTCGAGAAGAAACTGCAGGAAACGCCCGGCGTCGACAAGATTCGCTCGTACAGCAAGCCGGGCGAGACGCTGATCTTCGTACAGGTGAACGAGGCGACGCGGGGCCGCGACGTGGCCGATGCCTGGTACCAGGTCCGCAAGAAGGTCAGTGACATCCGCGGCACGCTGCCGCCCAACGTCCAGGGGCCTTTTTTCAACGACGAGTTCGGCGATGTCTACGGCGTGATGTTCGCGTTCTCGACCGACGGCTTCAACTATCGCGAGTTGAAGGACTACGTCGAGGCGGTCCGGCAACAACTGCTGAAGGTGCCGAACGTCGCCAAGGTGGATCTGTTCGGGGTGCAGGACGAGAAGATCTACATCGAGATCTCGCATCGCAAGCTGGCGCAAATTGGGCTGGACATTCCGCAGCTGGCAGCGCAGATCGGCGCGCAGAACGCAGTCGAGGGCTCCGGGGTGCTGGTGCTGCCGACCGACAACTTGCAGGTGCGCATCACCGGTGAGTTCCGTTCGCTCGAGGACCTGCGACAACTGCCGATTCGCGCCAACAGCCTGACGTACCGACTGGCCGACATCGCGACGATCACGCGCGCTTACACCGATCCACCGCGCGACAAGATGCGAGCGGGCTTCGCAGGCGGCGCGGGGCGTGAAGTCATCGGTCTCGGTGTGTCGATGACGAAGGGCGGCGACATCATCGAGCTCGGCAAGGAACTCGCTGCGGCCGAACGCCGTATCGAGGCGTCGTTGCCAGTCGGCATCGACATGACCAAGGTGGCGGATCAGCCGCGCGCGGTGGCGACCTCGGTCAACGAGTTCCTGCGCGTGCTGGTGGAAGCGCTCGCGATCGTGCTGGCCGTGTCGTTCCTCAGCCTGGGCCTGCACACGAAGCCGCTGCGCGTCGATCCGGGCCCCGGACTGGTCGTTCTGGCCACGATTCCGCTGGTGCTGGCTATCACGATGCTGGGCATGTGGCTGCTCGGCATCAATTTGCACAAGATTTCGCTCGGTGCACTGATCATCGCACTGGGCCTGCTCGTCGACGACGCCATCATTGCGGTGGAAATGATGGTGCGCAAGCTCGAGGAGGGCGCCAGCAAGACCGTTGCAGTCACTGCGATGTACGAAACGACCGCGATGCCGATGCTGACGGGCACGCTGATCACGGCGGTCGGGTTCCTGCCGATCGCGCTGGCGAAGTCGGTGGCCGGCGAGTACACGATGTCGATCTTCCAGGTTACTGCGCTGGCACTGGTGATCTCCTGGTTCGTTGCGGTTCTTTTCGTTCCGCTGCTCGGCGTGTGGCTGCTGAAGGTCAAGCCGAAGGTCGGCGTGCACAGTGACGATGAACTGTTCGACACGCCGTTTTACCGGCGCTTCCGGCGACTGGTCGACTGGTGCGTCGAGTGGCGCAAGACCGTGATCGCGATCACGATTGCAGCGCTCGGGCTCGGAATCGGCGGGTTCCGCTTCATCGAGCAGCAGTTCTTCCCTGACTCGAGCCGCCTTGAACTGGTGGTCAACCTATGGCTGCCCGAGGGCTCGAGCCTGCAGGCGACCGAGCAGGAAACGCGTGCATTCGAGCGCTGGCTGGAGCGGCAGCCGGAACTGGACTGGTACGTCAGCTACGTCGGTACCGGTGCACCGCGCTTTTACCTGCCGCAGGACCAGCAGTTCGGCAACACCAATCTGGCGGAGATCGTCATCACGCCCAAGGATCTCAAGGCGCGCAACGCGCTGCAATCCAGGATCACGGAGCTGTTCCGCGATGATTTTCCGAATCTGCGCGGGCGCGTGAAGCTGCTGCCCAACGGGCCTCCGGTCCCTTATCCGGTGCAATTCCGGGTGCAGGGGCCCGACGCCCGGACCGTGCGCGCCATCGCCGACGAAGTGAAGGAGGTGATGCGCGCCAATGCGAATGCGCGGGGTGTGAATGACAACTGGAACGAGAGCGTCAAGCGCCTGAGTCTTGAACTCGACCAGGACCGCGCTCGCGCGCTCGGCATCTCGACGCAGGCGCTGGCACGCGCCGCGCAGACGATACTTTCCGGCAGCACGATCGGCCAGTTTCGCGAGGGGGACCAGCTGATCGACATCGTGCTGCGCCAGCCGCTCGACGAGCGCGCCGTGATCTCGCGTCTTGCCGAGGCCAACATCACGACGGCCTCAGGCCGGGCCGTGCCGCTTTCACAGCTGGTCAGGATCGAGTTCGGCTGGGAGCCCGGCATCATCTGGCGTCAGGATCGCGACTACGCGATCACCGTGCAAAGCGATGTCCGACCAGGCATCCAGGGGCCGACCGTGTCGGCCCAGGTCGCGGCCGACCCGCGCATCGCGCAGCTGCGTAGCCGCTTGCCGGCCGGCTACCAGATCGCCGTGGCCGGGGCCGCCGAGGAGTCATCCAAGGCCGGTGGCGCGATCGCCGCCAACATCCCGCTGATGCTGTTCATCGTTTTCACGCTGCTGATGCTGCAGCTGCATTCGTTCTCGCGTTCGATGCTGGTGTTCCTCACCGGGCCGCTTGGCCTGATCGGTGCGGCTATGGCCCTGCTGGTGCTCCGCGCTCCGTTCGGTTTCGTGGCCCAGCTCGGCGTCATCGCGCTGTTCGGGATGATCATCCGCAACTCGGTGATCCTGGTCGATCAGATCGAGCGCAATCAGCAGGAGGGAATGCCGGCATGGGACGCGATCATCGAGGCGGCTGTGCGCCGACTGCGGCCAATCGCGTTGACCGCAGCGGCGGCGGTGCTTGCGATGATCCCGCTGTCGCGCAGCGTGTTCTGGGGGCCGATGGCGATCGCCATCATGGGCGGGCTGATCGTGGCCACGGTGCTGACGCTGCTGTTCCTGCCGGCGCTCTATGCGGCCTGGTTCCGCGTTCGTCGGTCCGGCGCGCAAATGGCTCCTGCGCCGTTGGCTGCAGCGCAGTCGGCCTGAGCAGGGGGGCAACACGGCTGGGCCCTGCCCGCTCGAGTGGATCCGCTTGGTTCCGCTAACCGCTTGCATCGGGTGGGTGGCCGCCAACCTGGCCCAGTTACCTTCGGTCGACCTCGGAACCGCGGTCGTCCAAGTGGCTGAGAGCATGCCCCCAGCGTCGAAGTCACGCGGCAGAGACGGCCAATTGACTGGATTGCCTGCTGCAGACCTGTTCCGATTTGCCGATTCAGGGCAGTAACACCGGAATCGCAGGTTTCTCGACAATGGGATCAACGGTAGTCGCGATGACATCGCCGGGCCGGCGCCTCCCGGTCAGTTCGGCCGTCTGCATCGCCTGCGGAATAGCGCTGATGCTGGTCGGTGGCTTCATACAGACACTGGAGCCGGGACCGGTCGTCATGACCGAGTCGCCTGATGCCGCAGCGTCGAGGGCGGCCGCGATTCGCCTGCAGAAGGCCCGGGAGCGCGAGGCAGTCGCCCGCGCCGAGCAGGAGCGTCTGGCGGCTAAAGAAGCAGCCGAGCGGGCGCGCAAGGAAATCGTTACGGCCGACAGCGTGAGCGAGGCGCGCGCGCGCGCCGAGCGCGATGAGGCGACGCGTCGGCAGGCGGCCATCGACGAAGCGCGCCGGAGTGCGACGGAAAGCGAAGAGGCGTGGAAGCGCTTCTACAAGCCGTCGGAGAACTGCCGGGATCCTTCGGCCGCAACGGTGGAGTGCGTCAACGAGTACGTGAAGGCGAAGCGCGAGTTTTCATCGCGCCCAACCGCCGATGCGTCGCGGTAGGCCCACTGCGCCGTTGACGCCTGCGTAAGTCCATGACTCGTTCGTCCGCTTCGCGTGCACCGCAGGCCAATGCCCCGGCGGTCTCGGCGGCCCCGACCGCCCCGGCACCCGCGCGTGCGTCGCTGGTCGACCTGCCGAGGCTGCGAAACGTCGAGCCCGCACAGCGGCGCCGGCTGCTCGTGGTGAGTCTCATCACGGTGGCGTGGTTCGCCTTCACTGTCTGGGCGTCGTCCTTCTGGTTCAATGCGCTGGCCGATGCCATCGGACTGGCTGCCGCGATCTTCACTATCGGCGGACTGGCTCTGGTTCCGAGTGCGATGAACATGTTCGTCGTTGCCGGGCTGCTGATGGACCGGCGCCCACCACGACGCGCACTCGCCCGCTATCCGGCACTGTCGGTGCTGATGTACGTGCGGGATCAGGCGCAGTCGATCGCGCAGACCATCGAAAGCATTCGCCGCCAGGAGTACCCGGGCCCCTTCGAGGTGATCCTGATCGACGATGCGTCGTCCGATCGCACCGCGCAGATCGTGCACGACATGGGGTACCGCTGGATCAAGGTGCTGCGCCAGAGCCGCAACCGCGGCAAGGCCGCGGCACTGAACCGCGCACTCGAGAGCGCGCAGCACGAACTCATCGTCACGCTCGACGCGGACGCCATCCTGTTCGGCGATGCGCTGTGGAGCATGGTCGAGCGCTACGTCGCTTCCGAGACGGATGTCCGAGCGGTGGCCGGCTGCGTGCTGGTGCGCAATTCGCGCGACAACTGGCTGACGCGTGCCCAGGAGTGGGACTACTTCCACGGACTGGCATCGATGAAGCGAATGCAGTCGCAGTACCAGGGCACCGTGGTCGCCGAAGCCGCGTTCACGATCTACGACCGTGCGGCACTGAACGAAGTCGGCGGCTGGCGCTCGGACGAAGCGGAAGACGTGCTGCTCACGTGGGACCTGCTGCAGAAGGGTTGGCGCATCGGTTTCGCCGAGGACGCGTGCTGTTTCGTCATCGTTCCCGCCGACCTCAAATCCCTGCTGCGCCAGCGCGCGCGCCATGCACGCGTGACGCTGCGCGCGCTGCGCGACCTGCCGGGTGAACTGATTCGCCGGCGCACGAGCCTGCTGTTCGTCGCCTGGCACCTGCTGTTTCCGTGGACGGATCTCGCCTTCACGCTCGCCTTCGTTCCGGGTGTCGTGCTTTCCGTTGCCTACAGCAGTCACCTGCTGCTGGGACCGATGGCGTTGGCGCTGCTGCCTGCCGCGTTGCTGCTCAACATCGTGATCTTCTACGCGATGCGCGCGATGTTCCATGATCGCGGCCTGAAGATCCGACGCAACGTCGGCGGCCTGGTGGTGTACCTGTTCGGCTACAGCCTGTTGCTGCAGCCGGCCCGCGTAGCCGGCTACCTGGCGGATCTCTTCAAGCGACGCTCCGCCTAGCAGTAACGAGGTGCGGAGACGGACGTTTCCGCGCTGCCCCACCGGCACGCCATCAACGCGCTCAGTCAAATGCGATCGAGTAGACCAGGTCCAGTGCGTTGGTACTGCCGGCGCGGGCGATCAGGGACAGCTGTCGCGTCAGGCGGTAGTTCAGCGCCACGAAGTACTCGGCACCGCTGAGCGCCTGTTCAAACGAGAGGAACAGATCGTCGTTGATTCGTTTGCCGACCGCGAGGAAGTCGGCCGACCCCGCGCTCGACGTCGGTACACCGCTGCTGCGCAGGCGGCCGGCCACGGTCTCGCGCGGCAACAGGGAGCCGCTGCTCTGCCCGGGCTGCAGCGTGATCTGATCGATGCCGAGGCTGCGCATCAATCCGGCGCTTGCGCTGTCGGCCTGCCCGGCGAAAAGTGCGCTAGCGGCCGCCGACAGCATGGCCCGATCGTTGCCGTCGCTGGCGCCCGGTGGGCGTCCGAGCACGAGCCAGTTGAGCTTTTCGGTGTCCGACATCGCCGGATCGGAATGCAGTCGAATGAAGGGACGCTGCGCCGTGCCGCCGATGGCGACGCCGACCTCGACCGGCAGGCCCGAGCGCACCGCCAGCACGTTCAGGGCGGGGTTGTCGATCGGGCCCAGAAAAGTGACGATGCCTCGCTCGATCTGCAGGCGTTGTCCATAGCCGGCATAAACGCCGTCGACGGTCCGAACGCTGCCTTCGGCGCGCAGTTGGGACGGCCGTCCGGAGATGTTGACCTCGCCCGCCAGGCGCGCTTCGAGGCCGGCGCCCTCAATGTAGAAGCGACGTCCGAGATTGCCTTGCATGTCGAGGGACACGTCGACCGGCGCTGTCGTCGTGGCCTTGCGTTGCGCACCTGTGCGCGTGACCACCACGTCGTTCGGCAGGCTGCGGCCGGCTCGCAAGTGGTCGAAGTTGATGTAGGCGCCGTCGACCGTCAGCTTGGCATACAAGTCCGCCCGCTGCGGTGACAAGGTAATGCCGCCGGTTCCTGACAGGACCATCCACCGGTCGGCCCGCTGCAGGACGGGCAATTGCGTGGCCTGCACTCCGATACTGCCGGCGAGCGACCGCAACGCGATGCGGCCAACGGCTCGGACCTCGAACGGTCGGTCAGAGTCGAGACCCTCGAGCGCGCGCTTGTCGAGCGGGGCCACACGCGGATCGCCGGAGAACAGCAGTTCGTTGAGGACCAGGACGCCGTCCTCCAGCACCGCATCGAGCTTGCCATTGTCGAGTCTCACCGCCTGGTCGACCCAGGCCAGTCGCAGTGCTTCGCCCCGCATCGTGCCGATCGAGGTCGGGTCCGCCGGGGTGCCGCCGATGGCCGCATTGATCGATGCCTTGCCACCGAACTGCACGTTGTCACCGATCAGTGGTCCGATCCAGCTGAGGTCCGGCAGGGTCGAATCGATGACCACGCGGAACGGCCGGTTCTGTGCCAGGAGGCGGCCGCCGGACATCGTCGGGTCGACGTAGGCATCGATCTCGGCGTCGATCTTGCCGAGCGCGCGTCCACGCATGTAAACATTCCCGGTGACCCGGTTGTCGTGCACGTTGAGCGCGGCGCCGACGTCGCTGACACCGATCGGACTGAGTGCATCGACGCCGCTGTAGATGTCTCCGCCGGTGCGCTCGATAACTGCGATACCACTGACGGCATCGGTGTAGGCGAGGTCCCAGCGGCCGGCGAGCGTAAGCGGCACGCGGTCCCCGGCGCCGCTGCGTACGACGCGACGCGGGGCTCGCGCTTCGGCATCGAGCGCCTGCGGCTGCATCCCCTCGAAGCTGCCAGAGGTTCGCCAGTGCCCGTCCGCGCTCTTGATCTCGACGGCCATGAAGCGCGCGCCCCGCATCTGGAAATCCATCGGACCGAGAGCGATCGCCTCGAGCGAGAGCATCAACGGAGCGGGCGCGCGCATCAGCAGATCCAGCGGCGCCCCCACTTCTGCGGCGACCAGCGATCCGCGCCACGCACCGTCGCGCACGCCGCCGCTCGCAATGACCCGGATGGGCTGCTGCGTGGCGGTGGCTCCGTTGAGCTCGAAAGTCGCGTTCGTGGTCGTGCCGCGTCCGACTAGCGTGGCGCCGGCCAGCGAACTGTCCGGCCCGCCGGGGCTCGTGTGTCCACTCAGTTTCACGGTCACCGCCAACGGTTCGTCGGCCGTCATTCCACCGTTAAACGACGTGACCACGCTGGCAATCCGATGTCCGCCCGGTACGCGCAGGTTCGTCGCTGCGGCCGTGACCCTCAGGCGGATCGCCTCGATCTCGCCCGCAATCGTCGCGTGAACGTCGAGCCGACCCGCGTAGCCCGGCAACAGCGGTTCGATTTCGGGCGCAATCAGTTCGACCTGAAGGTCGCGTCCTTCGCCGAGTCCGCCGAGGGCTGTCAGCCGTGCATCGCCGGAGCGCAAGTCAACGTCGGCGTCGAACCGGCGGTCGGCCATGTTGATGGATCCTCGGCCGGTGATGGGGCGTCCGGCGATGCGGCTGTCGGCCAGCGTGAATCGACCCTGCCCGGTGAACGGAGCCCGCAGGCGTCCTGCCACTTCGAGTGTGCCGTTCAGGCGCGTGTCGATGCCGCGCACGAGCAACGCGAGGTCGAGATCCGCAAAGTTGCCGGTGAGTTGCAGCGCCTGTGCGCCGCCGAGTTCAAGTCGGCCACGCAGATCCGCGCGCCCGACACCGAGCCGCAGTCGGCCTGTTGAAAGTTCCAGCACCTGATTGCGTATCGACGCGACCACGTCCGCGCTGAGCGGCAGGCCGGTTGCATTGCGCGCGTTGCCGTCAAAGCGCTGCTCGCCCTTGCTGAACGTATACGTCACCTGGCCGTTCGCGTTGGTGGCAACGGCGCCGCTGTGCAGTGTGGACGCATCGATGCCATTGAACTGCGCCTGCACCGCGAGACCGCCGGCAGTGGACCACGTGAGCGTCCCGCGTGCCGTGCCGCGCACGCCCTCGGCGCGTTCGATAGCGAGCGCGAGCGTGTCGTTGCCCCAGTCGAGAGATCCGCGCAACGACCGGATGGGCACCCGGTTCGTGTCAACCGGGCCTGCCATGCTGTTCTCTACTGAAAAGGGTCCGGACACCGACCAGCGTCCATCGGCCCGGGTGGCCGGAAGCAACTCGGCGCGGGCACGCAGCTGCATCGTCGGCACTTCGTTGAACCACAGCGCGGGGTCGAATGCGTCCACTTCGGCCTGCAGGCGTCCGAGGGGCACGACGTCGAACACCCGCAGGCTCGCCGTGACCTTCGCGCGGGCTGCGTCGTCGTCCGCGCTCAGGTCGAGAGTCATTTCCTGCAGCGAACCGCGAGCGGCGATGTCGGCCACCACAGCGCGTCCCTGCACACTGGCTTCAAGCCGGGCCTGGGCCTGCGTCGCAAATGGCGGAAGGGCGCCGATGCTTGCTCGTCCGGCGATACGCGTGCGGTCGACTTCGGCGATGACACGGGTGATGTCGATGCCCGTCGATCCCATTGTTCCGGCCAGATCGATGCGTCGAAAGACCAGAGGTGTAGCGCCGCGCGCACCCAGCGCGAGTTCCTGGATGTTGCCCTGGCGCACAACGAGATCGAACGGCAGGCCCAGCGATGTGGGCACCGTCCCGGGCTCCTCGCTCGAAACCCATTCAATCTGCACGCGGCGCGCTGACACCCGCTCGGCATCGATGCGCCGGTCCCACAGTGTCCAAGCGCGCGGCTCGATCACGAGCTCGTCGACCCGCAGCGACCAAGACTCGCGCTCGTAGACAAGCGAGCTTGCGCGCAGCCCACCGGTGAGCGAACCGTCGACCCCGTTGAGCGTGACGCCGGGAACGAACGCATTGACCAGCGCTGCAGCCAGGCGCAGGCCGGGAGCCGTCGTCGCCATCCACCAGACGGTGCCGGAAAGTACAAGGGCCGACGCCAGCGCGGGTCCGAGCACCGCGGCCACCGATCCGACCCAGGATGGGCGCGGACGCGGTGGGGCTGGGGCGGGCGTTGGCGCGGGATCCATGGAATTCAGAACGCGATTGCAACCGAGAAGTGCACACGCAGCTGCTGGAATCGTTCGCCCCAGGCCACGTCGACCGCCAGCGGACCCGCCGGAGTGCGCCAGCGAACCCCAAGGCCGTAGCCCAGCGCGGGGTCGAGGTCTCGAAAGCGCCCCGCGGCATCACCGGCATCGACGAACGCTGCCACGCCCCAATTGCCGTCCCAGCGTTCGAGCCACTTCACGTACTCGACCGACGCGACGGCCAGGGCTCGACCCCCGACGATGGCGCCGCCCTGTTCGACGCCGAGGCTCTCGTAGTCATAGCCGCGCACTGTCAGGGCACCGCCGGTGCGGAACAGGAACTTGTTCGGCACGTCATTCGTGCTCTCGGCCTCGACTGCGCCGACCTGACCGCGCAGGATCAGCACGTCACGCTGGGCGATCGGGAGGTACTGCACGATGCTGCCGAACCCGCGCACGAATGCTTCGTCGACAGACAATCCGCCCAGACCCACCGATCCCTGCAGCTGGACCAGGTTGCCGCGTCGCGGATTGGTGATGTCGTCGACATCGCGGCGGGTCCAGGTGTAGGTTGTCGACAGCACGTCGAGCGTGATGGGTGGATCGAGCGGCGTCTCGCGGCGCTCGTGCTCGAAGTTCAGGGCCAGTTGCGTCTCGACATTGAGGCCGTCGCGCGGTCCCGTCAGCTTCGAGCGCGCGGCGCCGATACCCCAGCGGTTGATCTGCAGGTTCTCGATGTCCGAGTTTTCAACCAGCACGCCGACGCTGTCGCGGGCACCGCCCGGCTGGGGCGGAAAGATCAGGTCGGCATAGGCGAACTGGCCGGTTTGGTCGACGCGAAAGCCGGTCTGCAAGAGGTAAGGGCGACCGAAAGTGATGGATTGCCGGTAGACGGCTTCGACGTGGGCGCCGGTGTTGGTCGCGAAACCCACGCCGGCGGAGAAGCGCCGGGTCAGCGCCTCGCGCACCAGCACTTTCAACGGTGCGCTGTCGGCGGTGGCGGCATCGAGGTCAAGCGTGACGACGACGCTCGTAAAGAAGGGTGTTTCCTGCAGGGCCTGCTGGAATTGCAGTGCCAGCGCGCGATCATAGGGCTGGCCGGGCTGGAACGGATTGAAGCGCTCGACCAGCGCGGCATCGTGTCGCTCGAGGCCCTCGACCCGCAACGATCCGACGCGGTACGCGGGGCCGCTGTCGACTTCGACGCGAAGAACGGCTGCTCCGGTTTCGGCGTCGACGTCGGCGTTCGACCCGGCCAGTGTCGCGGCTGCGAAGTCGCGTGCCGTCGTGGCCAGCAGCAGTCGACTCTTGGCGGTCTCCCAATCGGCGCTGCGGAATGGAGCGCCGATCGGCAGGCTCCAGCCCTGCTTCAGGGCGGCCGCGCGCTCGGCGAAGGCTGCCTCGCCCAATGCGCCGCGAAAGCTGATCTCGACCGCGGTGACGCGGGTCAGTCGTCCCGTTTCGACCACCAGTCGGTAGCGGGGAATGCCGGCGGGGTTCGGCTCGAAGCGGACGCGTGGACTGAAGTAGCCCTCGGTGGCCAGGACCTCGGTCGCGGCCCGTTCGGCGCGCCGGAGCTCGCGCTCTTCGTCCGCTTCGTCCGCTTCGGGTGCGAGGCGGAAGCGTGCCAGGCTGTCCTCAAGGGCGGTGGCCACGGCGCCGGTGACTCCGGCCACCGTAACCAGGCGAACGCTGTCGTCTTCGGGGACCGCTTGCTGCGCCTGTGCGCCTATGGGCAGGCCGAGCAGGGTGACCAACAATGCCAGCAGTCCGAAGCGCAATGTGCAGTCCTGAATCGACGGCGACAGCCGGAAAGGACGGTGGTCCCAACGGGAGCAGGCAGCCTCCATCTGCGACCGATGCTAGCAAAGCGAAGGGAAACGACACTTCGCCTTGAAAACCCGGGACTTCGCCTCACTTTCGATAGGGAAAACAGGCTTCGGGGGTAGGCACATCCATGCGCATCGACAAACTGACGACCAAGTTCCAGGAAGCTCTCGGCGACGCCCAATCGATCGCCGCAGGGCACGACAATTCGTACATAGAGCCGGTGCACGTGCTGCTGGCCATGCTGCGGCAGAGCGATGCCGCGGCACGCTCGCTGCTGCAGCGTGCCGGTGCCAACGTCGCTGCGCTGACGGCGGCGCTCGATGCCGCGATCAAGCGCCTGCCGCAGGTCAAGGGCGGCGACGGCCAGATCCAGGTCGGCCGCGACCTCAACAGTCTGCTGAACGCCACCGACAAGGAAGCGCAGAAGCGCGGTGACAGCTACATCGCGAGCGAGATGTTCCTGCTGGCAGTGGCTGACGACAAGGGGGAAGCGGGCCGCCTTGCGCGCGAGCACGGTGTCAGCCGCAAGGCCCTTGAAGCGGCAATCGATGCCGTGCGGGGCGGTGCCCCGGTCGAGAGTGCCGAAGCCGAGGGCCAGCGCGAGGCGCTGAAGAAGTACACGATCGACCTGACCGAGCGCGCCCAGCAGGGCAAGCTCGACCCGGTGATCGGCCGCGACGACGAGATCCGGAGGACGATCCAGATCCTGCAGCGGCGCACGAAGAACAACCCGGTGCTCATCGGGGAGCCCGGCGTCGGCAAGACCGCGATCGTCGAGGGACTGGCGCAGCGCATCGTCAACGAGGAAGTGCCGGAGACGCTGAAGGGCAAGCGCGTTCTCGTGCTCGACATGGCCGGGCTGCTGGCCGGGGCGAAGTACCGAGGCGAGTTCGAGGAGCGGCTCAAGGCGGTGCTGAAGGAAGTCTCCGCCGAGGCGGGCCGCATCATTCTGTTCATCGACGAGATGCACACGATGGTCGGCGCCGGCAAGGCCGAAGGCGCGATCGACGCCGGCAACATGCTGAAGCCCGCGCTGGCGCGCGGCGAATTGCACTGCATCGGCGCCACGACGCTTAACGAGTACCGCAAGTACATCGAGAAGGATGCAGCGCTGGAGCGCCGCTTTCAGAAGGTACTGGTCGATGAACCGAGCGTCGAGGCGACCATTGCAATCTTGCGCGGACTGCAGGAGCGCTACGAACTGCACCATGGTGTCGAGATCACGGACCCGGCCATCGTCGCGGCTGCCGAGCTTTCGCACCGCTACATCACCGACCGCTTCCTGCCCGACAAGGCGATCGACCTGATCGACGAGGCGGCTGCGCGCATCAAGATGGAAATCGACTCCAAGCCCGAGTCGATGGACAAGCTCGACCGGCGCCTGATCCAGTTGAAGATCGAGCGCGAAGCGGTGAAGAAGGAGCACGACGAAGCGTCTAAGAAGCGGCTGGCGCTCATCGAGGAGGAGATCAAGCGGCTCGGGAAAGAGTACGCGGACCTCGACGAACTGTTGCGCGCGGAGAAGGCGGCTGTGCAGGGCGCCGCCTCGATCAAGGCCGAAATCGACAAGCTCAAGGCGCAGTTGCCGGCTTTGCAGCGCAGCGGCAAGTACGAGGAAGCGGCGCGAATCCAGCACGAGCAGCTTCCAAAACTCGAGAAGCAGATGAAGGCCGCCGAAAAAGCTGAAGCGCCGAAGGGCAAACCGCACCTTCTGCGTACGCAGGTCGGCGCCGAAGAAATCGCCGAGGTGGTGTCACGCGCGACCGGCATTCCGGTCAGCAAGATGATGCAGGGCGAGCGCGAGAAGCTGCTGAAAATGGAGGAGTTCCTGCACCGGCGGGTCGTCGGCCAGGACGAAGCAGTGCGACTCGTGTCGGATGCGATCCGCCGTTCGCGCGCGGGCCTCGCGGATCCGAATCGTCCCTACGGTTCGTTCCTGTTCCTCGGCCCTACCGGTGTGGGCAAGACCGAACTGACGAAGGCGCTCGCCGAATTTCTGTTCGACACCGAAGACGCGCTGATCCGAATCGACATGAGCGAGTACATGGAGAAGCACTCCGTCGCGCGCATGATCGGTGCGCCGCCGGGCTATATCGGTTATGACGAGGGCGGCGCGCTCACCGAGGCGGTGCGGCGCAAGCCGTATGCGGTGATCCTGTTCGACGAAGTCGAGAAGGCACACCCGGATGTCTTCAACGTGCTGCTGCAGGTGCTCGACGATGGTCGTATGACCGACGGTCAGGGCCGCACGGTCGACTTCAAGAACACGGTGATCGTGATGACGTCGAACCTGGGCTCGCACGAGATCCAGCGCATGGCCGGACAGGATGCCGACCTGATCAAGGAGACGGTCATGGGCGAGGTGCGCAAGCACTTCCGGCCCGAGTTCGTGAACCGCATCGACGAGATCGTCGTGTTCCAGGCGCTCGACTCACGTCAGATCAAGGCGATCGCGAAGATCCAGCTGAAGCGGCTCGAGTTGCGACTGGCGGCCCAGGAGATGAAGCTCGACGTGAGCGACGCGGCGCTGGCCGAGGTGGCAAAGGTCGGATTCGATCCGCTCTATGGCGCACGACCGCTGAAACGCGCGATCCAGCAGGAGATCGAGAACCCGGTGGCCCGACTGGTGCTCGAGGGCCGCTTCGGACCGAAGGACGTGATTCCGGTCGACGTGAAGAACGGCAAGTTCGTGTTCGACCGCATCGTGCACTGAGAGTCTGGCCCTCGCGAATCGGCGCGAGGGCCAGCGCGGCTACTCGGCCCGGCTGCGCAGGTGGTGGAGTTCGCCGGGCAGTCGCGTATTCCAGTCGCCGCCCGCAAGGCCGCGTTTGAAGCCGAGTTCGTAGAGCGATGTCATCAACACGGGGTCGAAGAACTCATCGCCCCGCAGGCTCACGTCGTCCGGAATCGTGACCCAGCGGTACTCGGCTCCTTCGCGCTGCGCGATCGTGTAGATGCGGAACAGGTCGCCGATCACGGCGGAACGGCCGGCCGCTTCGAGGACGCGGCTCGAAATCCCGCGGACGGTGCGCGGTGTCGGTGTCGGCGTCGGCGGGGCCAGCTGACCGTTGTGGATCACGAAGATCCGGTCGTAGCCTGGCGCGGCACCCACGGTATTCCGCGCGACCAGAGGACTGAACAGGCCCGCATTGAAGAAGACCATGGCTGCCACGCCGCCATCGACGTGCATCTCGTCAAAGAGCCTGCCGCCGGCCTCCACGTCGAAAAACACCGGTGGGAAGACCACCGGGATCGATGCCGAGGCCAGCATCACCTTGCGAAACAGCCTGACCTTGTCCGGATAGTCCGCCTGCGCGATCAGGCCCATGTTCCACACGACGAAGCGCTGGGCGTCGAGTTCGACCGTGCCGATGTAGAGTCGACGGCCCTGCGAGTGCGCCGCAGCCACCTCGCGCACGAATTGCTCGTCGACATGCTGGGCGATCATCGATGCGAGCGGGCCGGTGTCGGTCAGGGCTTCGCCGAAGAACAGTTGCGAGATCATGCCGAAGAGCGATCCGCTGACAAAGATGTTCTGCGACCGCGTCGTTGTGTAGAGATCGCGCAGGGCTTCGTCGTACTTGGGCCCGAGGAACGCGTAAGGCGCCATCAGCGCCCCGGTGGAAACGCCGGTAACGATCTTGAACACGGGGCGGGTACCGGCCTTGGTCCAGCCGTTCAGCAGGCCGGAACCGAAGGCTCCGTTGGCGCCGCCACCGGAAAGCAGTAGATGCGAGTACTGGACGCGCCCATCGGCGCCGACAGGAAACTCGGCGCGCGACTCCTGCTTATATGACAGCACGATGTCGTCCTGCATCGCCGGGCTCGCGTGACCCGCCCAGGCACGCACATCCGGCATGCCGGGCACGATGGCCGTAGTCGTCAGTTCGGGAGGGACCGGATTGCGGATCAGCGTGCCGCAGCCCGTCACGGTCGCGGTAACGCCTATCAACAGTGCGAGCAGCGCCCGACCGGGCCGGACCTCACGCGTCACCGTCGAGGCGTGCGGGTCGAAGACGTGGCCGCGCATGCACCATCGGTGACCGCGCGCGCGCCACGATCGACAGGTTCAGGCCACATCGTTGGGAGTCGTCCTTCCTGTGCGATCGTAACGGCAAGCGAGTTGACAGGGGCTCGGTCGTCAAAGCGAAGATGCGCGTTTGACTTCAAAGTGTTCGAAGCTAGAATCCTGCGCGAAGTTCGTGAAGTCAAGCGTTCGGAGCGGGTCGGCAAGCTTGCGCACCGAACTCCTTTACGTCCTCGCAGGTGTCGTCACCGTGGTGACCGCTCGCAATTCGGGGTCGGTCGTGACGCGGGTTGGCGACCGGGGCGAGCGGCCGCTGTACGGAAGTGCCATGGAGACACCCTTGTCCTCGATGCAACTCGAAACTGCGCGGCACTTCGGTCGCCGGTACGTCCCCCTGATTGGCGCCACACTGGCGCTGGTTGCTTTAGCCGGCTGCCGCCCTGAGCAGAAGGCCGCGGCGCCCGACATCCGTCCGGTCCGTTACATGAAGGTCGAGATGTTCCCGGGCGGCGAAACCATTTCGCTGACCGGAACGGTGCAGGCGCAGTCGGAAATCAATCTCTCGTTCCGCATCGATGGCCGGGTCGTCGAACGCCGCGTCGACGTCGGGGCCAGGGTCAAGTCGGGGCAACTGATTGCTGTCCTCAATCCTGAGAACGAGGAAAGCGGCGTGGCGGGTGCACGCGCGAACGTGGCCGCGGCACGCGCGCAGCTGGTCGAGGCGCGCAACAACTACGATCGGCACAAGGAACTGCTGGCGCAGAACTTCATCTCGAAGGCGCGCTTCGATCAGGTCGAGGCCACGTTCCGGGCGGCCCAGTCGCAGGTCACTGCCGCGCAATCGCAGCTCGACATCGCATCCAATCGCCTCGGCTATACGCGCCTGGTCGCCGATGCGCCGGGCACGGTCACCGCAGTGGGAGCCGAACCCGGCGAGGTCGTGCAGGCAGGCCGCATGATCGTGCAGATCGCCAGCGAAAGCGGGCGCGATGCGGTGTTCGGCGTGCCGCCGCGCATCAAGGACGTCGTGCCGGCGAATCCGGAAGTCACGGTGGCACTGACCTCCGATCCCAAGGTCACCGCGGAAGGCCGCGTGCGCGAGGTTTCGCCGCGCGCCGATCCGGCCACCGGCACCTTTGCGGTGCGCGTCGGACTGATCGACCCGCCGGCCGGAATGCGCCTGGGTTCGACCGTGACCGGTCGCACCAAACTCGGCGGCGAGGCCGGCATCAACATCCCGGTCTCGGCGCTGACGCGTGACGCCAACCAGCCGGCCGTCTGGGTCATCGATCCGACGACGAAGGCGGTATCACCGCGGGTCGTGGAAGTGCTGCGCAACGACCCGGCACGCGTGGTGATCGGCAAGGGCCTGAAGGAAGGTGATCTCGTCGTCACGGCGGGCATCCAGGCATTGCGTCCCGGCCAGACTGTCCGACTGCTCGAAAGCAAGCGGTGATCGGCCCGAATCTCTCCGAATGGGCGATCAGCCGTCGCTCATTCGTGATCTTCCTGATGCTGGTGGCGGTCATCGCCGGCTCCTTCGCGTTCCTCAAGCTGGGACGCGCCGAGGATCCGGTGTTCACGTTCCGCACGATGATCGTGCAGGCCGCCTGGCCCGGCGCGTCGCTCGAGGACACGCTGGAGCAGGTCACCGAGCGCCTCGAACGGCGGTTGCAGGAAACGCGCTTCATCAACACGGTGCGCAGCTACACCAGCCCCGGCGTGACGACGATCTTCGTCGAACTGCAGCAGTCGACACCGCCGGAGAGCGTGCCGGATATCTGGTACGAGGTGCGCCGGAACATCGGCGACATGCGCGGCACGTTGCCGGCGGGCGTGGTCGGTCCGGGCTTCAACGACGACTTCGGCAACACCTTCGGCATCATCTACGGGTTCACCGCCGACGGGTTCTCGAAGCGTGAGCTGCGCGATTACGTCGAAGACGCGCGCTCGCGACTGCTGCAGGTGCCCGACGTCTCGAAGATCGAGATCATCGGCGCGCAGGACGAGCAGATCTTCCTCGAGTTCTCGACCGAGAAACTGGCCGGACTGGGCCTCGACTACTCCGCCATCGCGCGCGCCTTGCAGGCGCAGAACCTGGTGCGTCCGTCGGGTGTGATCCAGACCGTCGACGAACGGCTCTCGCTGCGGGTGTCAGGGTCCTTCGAGGACGAGCGCGCGATCGAGGAGTTCAACTTCCTGGCCGGCGACCGCATGGTGCGCCTCGGCGACATCGCGACCGTGCGACGCGGATTCGTCGATCCGCCGCAGCCGCTGTTCCGCGTCAACGGCACGCCGGCGATCGGACTCGGCATTGCGATGCGCGATGCCGGTGACATCCTTGCCCTCGGCGAGAACATCCGCAAGGAGATGCAGGACATCAAGGCCCAGCTGCCGCTCGGCGTCGAACCGATCCTCGTCGCCGACCAGGCCGAGACCGTCGATACCGCAATCAACGAGTTCATCACCTCGCTTTGGCAGGCGATCCTGATCATCCTGGCGGCCAGCTTCGTCGCGCTCGGCGTGCGCCCGGGCTCGGTGGTGGCGCTGGCGATACCGCTGACGCTCGCGATCGTGTTCGTGGTCATGGGCATCTTCGGCATCGACCTGCACCGCATCTCGCTCGGCGCGCTGATCATTGCGTTGACGCTGCTCGTCGACGACGCGATGACGACCATCGACGCGATGATCCGCCGGCTCGGCGCCGGCGACTCGATGGAAAAAGCGGCCACGTTTGCCTACAAGACGCTGGCCGCCCCGATGCTGATCGGCACGCTGGTGACGATCGCCGGCTTCGTGCCGATCGGTTTCGCACGCAGTTCTGCAGGCGAGTACACGTTCTCGATCTTCGCGGTGGTGGCGATCGCGCTGATCGTCTCCTGGTTCGTCGCCGTCATCTTCGCGCCCCTGCTCGGCATGGCGATCCTGAAGCCGCCGAAGGAGCAGAAGGAAGAGAAGCCGGGCCGCGTGCTGCGTGCCTACAGCGCGTTCCTGAGTGCGGCGATGCGCGCCCGGTGGCTGACCATCGCGCTGACCGTCGCGGCGTTTGTCGCAGCCGTGTTCCTGGTGCGATTCGTTCCGGCGCAGTTCTTTCCGGCCTCCGATCGCCCGGAACTGCTGGTCGACCTGACACTGCCGCAGAACGCGTCGATCTTCGCCAGCGAGACGACTGCGAAACGGGTCGAGGAAGTGCTGGCGAAGGACGAGGGCATCGATCGCTGGAGCACCTATATCGGACGCGGTGCGATCCGTTTTTACCTGCCGTTGAATGTGCAGTTGCCGAACCCGTTCTTCGCCCAGATCGTGATCGTGGCCAAGGACGTGCCCGCGCGTGACCGGTTGCAGGTCAAGCTGGAGAAACTGCTCGCCGAGGACTTCCCGAACGTCGTGGCGCGCGTCTACCCGCTGGAACTCGGTCCGCCGGTCGGCTGGCCGCTGCAGTACCGCGTCAGCGGTCCGGACGTCGAGGAAGTCCGGCGCATAGCGCTCGAAGTCGCACAGACGATTGCCACCGACAGCCGCGCACGCCTGATCAACTACGACTGGATGGAACCGGGACGCGAAGTCCGCGTGAAGATCGACCAGGACCAGGCGCGCCGTCTTGGCGTCACGTCGTCGGCGATCGCGGCGGTGCTCAATGCCGCTGTGTCGGGCTCGGTCGTGACCCAGGTGCGCGACGACATCTACCTGATCAACGTGGTCGCGCGCGCTATCGAGGACCAGCGCGTGTCGCTCAGCGCGCTGCGTGTGCTGCAGATTCCTCTGCCCAATGGCCGCACCGTGCCGCTGAGCCAGTTTGCGACCTTCGAGTACGACCAGGAATACCCGCTGTTGTGGCGCCGTGACCGAGTGCCGACGCTGACCGTGCGTGCGGACGTGACTCCGGGCGTGCTGCCCGACGAGGTCGTCAGCAAGCTGGCGCCGGCTTTCGCGAAGCTGAATGACTCGCTGCCCAAGCCCTACAAGGTGGTCACCGGCGGCATCTTCGAGGAAAGCGCGACGTCGCAGGCCTCGGTGGTCGCAGTCGTGCCGCTGATGATCGTGTTAATGCTGACCATCATGATGGTGCTGCTGGTGAGCTTCCGGCGCCTCGGGATGGTGGTGTCACTGCTGCCGCTCGGCCTGATCGGCGTCGTGGGCGCACTGCTGGTGTCTGGACGTCCGCTCGGCTTCGTCGCGATCCTCGGCATCCTCTCGTTGATGGGGATGATCGCCAAGAACGCCGTTATCCTGATCGTGCAGATCGAGTCCGATCGTGCCGAGGGCCGCAGCGTGCGCGACGCCGTCATGTCGGCGAGCACGTCTCGCCTGCGACCGATGATGCTGACGGCGATTTCGACCGTGCTCGGCCTGATCCCGATCGCGCCGACCGTGTTCTGGGGGCCGATGGCATTCGCGATCATGGGAGGGCTGCTGGTGGCGACGCTGCTGACGCTGGTGTTCCTGCCGACGCTGTACGTCACCTTCATCAAGGACGACGTGCCGGCCAAGCCGGCCGCCTCGCCCGCCGCGGCCTGACGGCGGACTGCGGTCCGTACGCCATGCAGCGTTCTTCCACTGATGCTGCCGCGTGCTCGGGCGACGCGGCGCGGGCGCGCGTCGCGGCAGCAGGGTGCGGTGGCTTTGCCATGGCCGCGGGCAGTCGATGACTCAACGCGACTCCGCGGCGCCGCGTCCGCGCGGTGCATCGTCCTTCCTGATACGAGGGGCGGTGTTCTTCCTGCTTTGGTGCGCGCTGATGGGCGTCACTCCCGTCGACGTCGTCGTCGGTGCCCTGACAGCCGCCGTTGCCGCGCGGATCAGCCTGCAACTGCTGCCAGTCGGCATGTTGCCGATCCGGCCGCTACCATTGTTATTGCTGGTTCCGCACTTCCTGTGGCAGTCGGTGGTCGCCGGCGTCGATGTCGCTCGGCGCGCGTTTGATCCGCGACTGCCGGTGCGTCCCGGATTCATCCGTTACGCGTCGCGACTGGCTCCGGGTGCCCGGCGCAACGCCTTCACGACGTACACGAGCCTGCTGCCCGGCACGGTGCCGTGCGGCGACGAGGAGGGCGAGATCGTCTTTCACTGCCTCGATGTGCGCCAGCCGGTCGCGGAGCAACTGGCCGAGGAAGAGCGTCGCCTGACGCAGGTGCTCGGCCCGCCGGCGAAGGAAGATCAGCGTGCCTGATTTCCTGCTCGTCTCGGCCGTGCTGGTTCTGGCGACGGTCGCGCTGGGTCTGGTGCGCATCCTGCGCGGACCGAGCAATGCGAAACGCATGATGGCTGCCCAGTTACTCGGCTCCGGTGGCGTGGCCGCGCTGCTGTTGTTCGGCACTGCGTCGGGTACGGATGGAGCGGTCGACGTCGCCCTGACGCTGGCGGTGCTCTCGGCGTTTGCGTCGATTGCATTCGTGAAGAAGGGCACCACCCGCGAGCTGGCTCCTGTCATGGACGATGACGCGGACGACGACGCGATCGCCGCGGCGCAGGACCGGTCCGTCGGTTCTGACAGCGTTGACCAATCTTCGGTGCGCCGGTGAGTCCTGTCCTCCAGTTCGTCAGTGTGGCGGCGATTGCCACCGGCGTGATCTTCTTCGTCGCGGGTGTCGTCGGACTGCTGCGATTTCCCGACACGCTGACCCGACTGCATGCACTGACCAAGGCCGACAACCTTGGCCTGGGGCTGATCGTGCTAGGCCTGCTGCCGCGCACCGCTGACGGGCTTGCGGCCGTCAAGCTCGTGATTATCTGGCTGCTGGTGATGTTGGCGAGTGCGACGGTGTCACAACTGGTCGGTCGCGCCGCGCGGCGCGAGGAGCAGGGCCGGTGACGGCGGTCCTCGCTGTCGACGGCGGACTGGCGTTGCTCGCGCTGGCGATTGCCGCGTACTCACTGCGCGCGCGCGCCAGCTACACCGCCGTGCTGGCCTTCATTGCGTTCGGCCTGGTGCTGTCGCTGGTGTGGGTGCGCATCGCCGCGGTCGACGTGGCGCTGACCGAGGCGGCGATCGGCGGCGGTCTCACCGGCGTCCTGATGCTCGGCGCGGCTGCGCGCCTGCGCAGCACTGAAACCGCCGGGCTGCTGCGGCCCGGACGCTTGCTTCGCGTTTTTGCCGGACTGCTCGCCGCGACGGTGTCCGGGGCGCTGATGGTGGCGGTGCTTGCGTTGCCGGAACCCGCCCCGACGCTCGCACACGAGGCTCGCGCCAACCTCGGCGCGACGGGCGTCGGCAATCCCGTGACAGCCGTGTTGATGGTGTTCCGCGGCACCGACACCTTTCTGGAGAAGGTGGTGCTGCTGCTGGCGCTCGTCGGTGTCTGGTCGCTCGCGGCCGATGACAAGTGGGGTGGCCGTCCCGGCCTGCGCCATGAAGCGGACCCCAAGGGCATGCTCGCGTTCTTCGCGCGGCTGTTGCCCCCGATCGGATTCGTCATCGGCGTGTACCTGCTGTGGGTGAGCGCCGATCATCCGGGCGGCGCGTTCCAGGGCGCCACCGTGCTGGCGGCGATGTGGCTGCTGACGATGATGGCGCGGCTCGCGGACGCGCCGCCGATTGGCGGGCGTCAGCTGCGACTGGCGCTGATCGCGGGGCCCTCGATGTTCCTGCTCGTCGGGCTGGGTGGACTGTGGTTCGGCAACGGTTTTCTAGCCTTTCCGCCCGGCTATGAAAAGGCGGTAATCGTCGCGATCGAAGTGCTGATGCTGCTCACGGTCGCCGTCACGCTCGGGTTGCTGATGGCAGGCGCGCCGGAGCGAGTCGGGCCCGATCCCGCCTCGCACAGCGAGGGTCGCGAATGAGTTCGGCAACGCTCTTTGCCATGGCGGCCTGTGTGCTGGTCGGTGCCGGCCTGTATGGACTCATCGTGCATCCGCATCCGCTGCGCAAGATCCTCTCTTTCAACATCCTGGGCAGCGGCGTGTTCCTGCTGTTCGGGGTTATCGCGCGGCGCGGCGCGGCCGCGGGCTTCGGCGGCGACCCGATCCCGCAAGGCCTGGTGATCACCGGCCTGATCGTCGCGTTTTCCGCGACTGCGCTCGCGGTGGCGTTGCTGCTGCGGCTGTACGCGGTCAGCGGGTCGGTGTCGCTGACGTCGATCCCCCCGCCGGCCGATCCGAACCGCACCGGCCCGGACCGCACGTCGAACCCGGGTTCCTGATTGATGACCGCCGTGCCACCGCTCGATCTCGCCACGCCGGGCGGCGACCTGCTGGTGTTGGCCCTGATCGTCCCGGTCGCCGCGTTGCTGCTTGGATTCCTGAGCGGTGGTCGCAACGCGGCGCGCATCGCGCTCGTGGCACTGGCGGGCGGTGCCGCCATTACGGTGGCGATCGTGATGGAGCTGCTGCGCACCGGCGCTGCGCTGGTGTACGTGATGGGCAACTGGAGCCCGCCGCTCGGCATCGTGCTGCGTGCCGATGGCCTCGCCGTCGCGATGATGGCGATGAGCGTAGTGGTGCTGATCGCAATTGCTCTGTTCGCACGGGCCGACTTTGACACCCCGGCCGGGCGCACCGAAGCGCGCGCACCCTTCGTGTTCTGGATCATGCTGCTCGCGGTCTGGGCTGGATTGATTGTGGTGTTCCTCGCCGGCGATCTATTCACGCTGTACGTGGCGCTCGAACTGCTGTCATTCGCGGCGGTCCCGCTGGTGAGCCTCGATGGCCGCGCCGAGACACTGCAGGCGGCGTTGCGCTACTTGCTCTTTGCGCTTGCAGGCTCGGTGTTGTACCTGCTGGGTGGCACGCTGATGTACGGGGTCTACGGCACGCTCGACATCGCGCTGCTCGCCGCGGTGGTCGAGCCCGAGCCCGCCGTGCTGGCCGCAACTGCCTTGATGACGGTCGGACTGCTGGCGAAGACTGCGCTCTTCCCACTGCACCTTTGGCTGCCGCCGGCGCATGCCGGCGCTCCGGCGGCCGCGAGCGCGCTGCTGTCGTCGCTGGTGGTAAAGGGCTCGTTCTTCATCGTGATACGGCTGTGGCTCGATACCTTCGTCGGCGTGGTCACCGCCGAGGCCGCGCAACTGCTGGCCACGCTGGGCGCCTGCGCGATCGTCTTCGGCAGTGCGGTCGCGCTGCAGCAGGCACGACTGAAGCTGATGATCGCCTACTCGACCGTCGCGCAGATCGGTTATCTCTTCCTGATGTTTCCGCTGGTGCTGGGTGCGTCGTCGCTCGCGACGGGCTCCGCGGCATTGGCCGGCGGCCTCATGCAGGCGATTTCGCATGCGACCGCCAAGGCGGCGATGTTCATGGCGGCGGGGCTGATCTACGCGACACTCGGACACGATCGCGTCGCCGACCTGCGCGGAGTCGCACGCGTGCTGCCGATGACGATGGCAGCCTTCGCGCTCGGTGGTATCGCCCTGATCGGCCTGCCGCCGTCTGGCGGCTTCCTGGCGAAGTGGCTGCTGCTGTCGTCCGCGCTCGACTCCTCGCAGTGGTGGTGGGTCGTCGTGATCGCGATCGGCGGGCTGCTGACGGCAGCCTATGTGATCAAGGTCCTGGCGCATGCGATGACCACCGTCGCGATGCCGACCGCGGCAGGCACCGTTACGCGCGGGCGCGAGGCGGTCGTTCTGGCGTTGGCGATCGTGTCGATGCTGCTGGGATTGCTGGCGTTCGCGCCGCTCGATCTCGTGCAGATCGGGCGCCCGGCCGCGGGCATGGTCATCCGATGACGGCCGCGCAGCTTCTGCTCGGCGCAACCCTCGCAGTGCCGCTGGCGCTGCTCGCTGCGTGCGCCTGGACGCGTGCACGTGAACGGATGCTGCCGCTGCTTGCGGTGGCGCCCGTTCCCGGGCTGGCCGCCGCACTGCTTTTCGAGCCGAACGCGGTGCTCACGCTAGGTCCCGGGCGCGGCCTTTATCGCGCCACGCTGACCCTCGATGCGCCCGGTGCGCTGCTGCTCGGCGTAGCTGCCTTGCTGTGGATCGCGGCCGGCGCGTATGCCGCCGCGTACCAGCGCGACGCGGCCAACGCAGGGCGCTTTGCTGCGAGCTGGCTGCTGGCGCTGACGGGCTGCCTTGGAGTGTTCATTGCGGCCGACATGGCGATGCTGTACCTGATGCTGGCGATGATGACGTTCGGCGCCAGCGCCCTCGTGTTCCACGACGAGAGTCCGGGCGCACGTCGCGCAGCGGCGATCTACCTCGGCCTGGCGCTCGCCGGTGAAACGATGGTGCTGGTGGCGATGATCCAGCTCGCGGCGCTGACACCGGACGGCAGCCTGTTGCTGCGCGATGCGGCCGCCGTGTTGCCCTCGGCGCCGCAGCGCGATGTGATCATCACTCTGCTGGTCATCGGCTTCGGCCTGAAGGCGGGCCTCGTACCGCTGCATGTGTGGATGCCGCTGGCGCACTCGGCAGCACCGATGCCGGCTTCGGCCGTGCTGAGCGGTGTGGTGGTGAAGGCCGGGATCATCGGACTGATCCGCTTTCTGCCGGTCGATGCCGCATTGGCTGACTGGGGCAACTTGCTTGCGATCGTCGGCATGTTCACCGCGCTGTATGCGGTGCTGATCGGCATCACGCAGTCGCATCCGAAGGTCGTGCTGGCGTATTCGAGCGTCAGCCAGATGGGATTCACCGTCGCGGTCATCGGCATGGGCATCGCCAATGTCGATGCCGCCGCCCCGGTGCTGGCCGCCTTTTACGCGACCCATCACATACTCGTGAAGGGCGCCATGTTCCTGCTGGTCGGCGTGGTCGCGTCGACAGCTGCGATGCATCTCCGAGGCACCCTGCTGCTGGCCGCCGTGCTCGCCGTCGGGCTCGGCGGCTTGCCGTTCACCGGCGGTGCCGTGGCCAAGCTCGCGGTCAAGGGACCGCTGGGCGATGGCTGGGCGGGGACGGTCGCGTATGCGTCGGCGGTTGGCACGACCTTGCTGATGCTGCACTTCCTGCGTCGGGTAATGGCGACCTGCGCAACCGATCCTGCGGCAGTGGCGGCGCCGGGGCTGCGCTGGCCCTGGGTTGCCACCGCGCTGGCGTCGATCCTGGTTCCGTGGGCGCTCTATCTCGGACTGCCGCTCGGCTCCGCGTCAGACCTGATCGAACCGAAGGGGCTGTGGGCCGCGCTATGGCCCGTGCTCGTCGGCGGCGCGCTCGCGTGGGCGCTGGCTCGCTGGGGAGGGCGCTTACCGCGCATCCCCGCAGGCGACATCGCAGTCGGCATCGATGGCGGCGTAAGCCTCGCGCTGAGAGCGGGTGCTGCTCTGCTGCGCACTGACACTGTCTTGCGCCAGTGGGCCGTGGCCGGCGTGTCGATGCTGGCGATTGCCGCCCTGTTCGGCGCTGCATTGCTCTGAGCGACGAGGTCCCGAACTCTTCGGGTAAACAGAGCGGCAGACTTTCGGATCAACTCATGACGGCAGTCGACCGTACCCTGTCGACAGCAAGCGCCGAAGCCGGCCAGGCTCTGCGTTCCACTCGATACTGAGCCACTCTCACGAACTCAGCAGGTCACGAGACCGGGCCGTTCACTTTGCTGCCGGAGCATCAGGTGTCGACGGTGCCGGAGGAGGGCCAACAATTTCGACCTTCGCCGTCGCCTTGAGCGCGTCCAGTTGCTTCTTGACGTTTTGCTGCAGAAGCTGCTGGCTGATCTGAGGCTTTGACCTCTTCCAGCGGGGGCGCCTCGATCTTCCTCGAGTCTTCCAGCAGGATGACGTGATACCCGTACTGGGTCTTGACCGGCGCTTCAGTGAATTTGCCCTTTTCCAGCGTGCTCACGGCCGTGCCGAATTCCGGAACCATTCTTTTGGGATCGAACCATCCCAGCTCACCGCCCCGGGCCTTGGAGCCCGAGTCCTTCGACTTTTCCATCGCCAGTTTCGCAAATGCGGCCGGATCCTTTTTGAGTCTGGCGATGA
This sequence comes from uncultured beta proteobacterium, assembly GCA_963754065.1. Lineage (GTDB taxonomy): Bacteria > Pseudomonadota > Gammaproteobacteria > Burkholderiales > Burkholderiaceae_F > JALORV01. Next base: position 85,787 of record CAVWFH010000020.1, read on the forward strand.
TGTCCTTGGCTTCGGATTCCTTCTCCACGAGGATGTGGCGCGCCTTGTATTCCGTTCCCGTGATTGTCGCTTTGATGCGCTCGTATTCCGCCTTCACCATGTCGTCGCTGACCGGATTGTTCTTGATGAAGTCCTCGACGTAGGCATTGGCCAGAACGGATTGTTTGATCGTGTCGAACTGCTCGATGACCTCGGGAGTCTTGTCCAGTCCTTTCTTGACTGCCTCCTCCGCGACCACCATTTGCAGTGCAATCTGGTCGATGATCCCTTTACGCGCTTCAGGTGTATCCGGACGGCCCGAACTAGCGCTTTGCTTGACGATCATGTCGACGGTTCGCTGGCTGATCGGCTTTCCGTTCACCGTGGCTGCCGCCGGTCCCTTGGAAGTCTGATCAGCAGGTTTTGGACTGCACGCCGCAAGGGCAAGCAGGGAGGCCGCACTGGCGAGAAGCATCCCGCACTTGATGAAAGTCATTTCAATCCTTGAGTTGTTGTCGAGGCCAAAGGTTGATGAACAAGAGTGCTCATGACCTGGCTCTTGTGGAAACGGGCAGCTTCACGGCCGCCCGTTCCCGAACTACACCCTGTGGAGCGTAGTTTAGCCCGCAGGGCGACGGATCCCAGAGTCAGCTACTTGCCCATACCAGCTCGGGCTGCCTCGATCTTCGCCTTCACCGCATCCAGGTTGAAGCTCGCACCCTTCTGCATCGGCGGAAACTCGATGGCCGTCATGGCGAGCTTTGCGACCTGCTCCTGGACAAACACGAAGCGCCAGAACTCGTACTTGAACCAATCGAAGTACTGGAGCGACCCTTCTTTCGTCAGATCCTTCGGCCAGCCGGCGCGCTCGAACGGATCGAGTCGGAGGTTGGTCAGGAACGGCACGTCGGGCTTGGTCTTGTCGCCGAGCCAGCCACCGGGCTGTTCGATGAATCGATACTTGTAGTCGTCGATGCGGACGGCGCCGAGTTCGCTTTCGCCGAAGTAGAAGATCTCATGGCGATTCGATAGGCCCTTGCCGGTGATCAGGTCCATCTGGTTGTAGCCATCGAGATGGACCTTGTAGTTCGTGCCGCCGATTGCCTTGCCCTTCTTCAATTCCTCGGCGATGTTGGGGTTGCCTGCCGCCGCCACGAAAGTCGGGAACCAGTCGAGCCCGGAAATGAGGCCGTTCTCCACTTTGCCCGCCGGCACTTTGCCCGGCCAGCGAATGATGGCCGGCACGCGGAAGCCGCCTTCCAGGACGGTTCCCTTGCTCTGCGCGAACGGAGTCATGCCACCGTCGGGCCAGGTGAAGAGTTCGGTGCCGTTGTCGGTAGTGAAGACGACGATCGTGTTTTCGTCCACCCCCATGTCCTTCAGCTTCTTCATCACGATGCCGATGTCGTCGTCCATCTGCGCCATGCCGGCTTCGTGGATCGACCAGCCGTTCTTGGAGTTGCGCAGCTTCTGGTACTTGTCCGACAGGTGCGTGACGATGTGCATGCGCGTCGGGTTGAGCCACAGGAAGAATGGCTTGCCGTCGGCCTTGGCCTTGTCGAGGAATGCCAGGGCCTTGTCGCGGATCTCGTCATCGACGGTCTCCATGCGCTTCGGACACAATTCTCCGGCGTCCTGAATTCTCTGTTTGCCGACTTTGCCCCAGCGCGGATCGACCGTCGCGTCGTCCGTGTTGGTGGCAAACGAGTGAACCATGTTGCGTGGGCCTACTTTCGGCCGCAGATCCTGCGGGTAGTTCGGGTGGCATGGATCCTCCATCGCGTCCAGGTGATAGAGGTATCCATAGAACTCGTCGAAACCGTGGACCGTAGGCAGGAACTGGTTCAGGTCGCCGAGGTGGTTCTTGCCGAACTGACCGGTGGCATAGCCCATCGACTTAAGCACCGCCGCAATAGTCACCGCCTGCGCGGGAATTCCGATTGGCGAACCCGCCTGGCCGACCGTGGTCATGCCGGTGCGGATCGGCAACTCGCCGGTGATGAAGTTGGCGCGCCCCGCCGTGCAGCTTGCCTCCGCGTAGTAGTCGGTGAATATCATGCCCTCGGCAGCGATCTTGTCGAGGTTCGGTGTCCGGCCCGCCATCATGCCGCGGTGGTAGGCGCCGATGTTCCACATGCCGATGTCGTCGCCCATGATGACGACGATGTTCGGCTTCGTCGCCGGTGCCTGCGCCAACGCGGGTGCAAATGCGCAGAGCACTGTGGCACAACTCGCAAAGAGCGTGATCAATGCACGCTTCGGATTCATATCCACCTACCTTTCGCGCTGAATGGGACTGCCACGGACTTCCTGACCTCAAGTGCGATGACAGGCGGTTGCGACGCGCCCTGTAACCCATCGGGTTAAAACGGGCGGGGCGCCGACGATACCAGCAGATCCGTGGCAAGTAGGGAAAACCCACTGTGCACAAATCCGATCGGTGCGGACTGAGCTCCCTCGGACGCGCGTCTCCTGGAACGTCTCGTGGGCCAACTCCCAACAGCGCCGAATGAGCTAGTACGCGACTTCCGTCCGGTCGCACCCGGCTCGTACTGTCGATATGCGCAAGGATTCGTCTATTCCTCAGGCCGACGTCCCACGCTCGACATCAACCTGTGCCAGCCATCGGCGCCGAGGCGGTGCAGCGTTTCGACATTGCGTTCATAGATGGCTGCGGCATCGGGAAATGCGGCGACGGCGCGTGCAATGCTGTCTTCGCGCAGCAGGTGGAGCATGGGGAAGGGCGAACGATTGCTGAAGTTGCTCGCATCGTCAGCGGCCGTGCCTTCGAATCGGTAGTCGGGGTGGAAGCTCGCGACCTGCAGGACACCGGCGTAGCCCAGTTCCTCAATGGCGGCGTCGGCCACATCGAGAAAGTCGTTGTAATCGAGGAAGTCGGTCAACGCGTGCGGGTGGATCAGCAGTGTCGTGTCCACCAACTCGGGATCGGCCGATGCCAGGAACTGCAGTTCACTCACCAGGTCGTCGAGCAGGGCCTGCGCGTCGCGCGCCTGGCTTTCGACCCAGCGAATCTGCTGCTTCACGTGCACCGCCCTGGCAAACGGGCAGAGATTCAGCCCGATGACGGCTTGTTCGAGCCAGTGCTGTGTCGCGGCGATGGCGCTCATGTCGCCTCGACATTCGCGGTGGGCGTGGACCTCAGAAGCCCCAGACCATCGGCACGAAGAACACCGCCATCACGAAGAACCAGGCCATGCAGACGATGCCGATCTTCCAGTAGTCGCCGAACTTGTAGCCGCCCGGCCCCATGATCATCAGGTTGACCGGCGTGGCCACCGGCGTGAGGAACGATGCCGCGGCGGCGACGCAGACGCTCATCATGACGGGACGAGGCGAGATGCCGAGCTCGAGCGCGGCCGCGACCGCAATCGGAATGATGATCAACGCCGTGGCGGTATTGCTGATGAGCTGGCCGAGCACCGCAGTCAGCAGGAAGAGTCCCGCCAGCAGCGCGTAGGGGCCCGCCTCGCCGACGACGCCGACCAGCTTGTCGGCGAGCAGTTGCGCCGCACCGGTTTCCGCCATCGCGGCCGACAGCGGGGTCATCGCGCCGACCAGGATCACCGTGGTCCAGTTGACCGAGCGATAGGCCTGATCGACCGAGAGCACGCCGATCACCACCATCGCCACCGCGGCCACCAGTCCGGCAACGGCCGAAGGCACGAGGTTGAGTGCCAGTGCGAGGACCATCGCGATCAGGATGCCGATGGCTGCCTTCGCGCCCGCGCCCATCGGCACGGCCTGTCGGCGCACGAGATCGGGCGAATGCACAACCAGCACTTCCGGATCGGCGAGGCGTTTGTCGAGTGCCGTCCACGTGCCCTGCAGCAGCATTGAGTCGCCGACCTCGAGTGTCACCTTGCCCGGACCGATATCCTCGCCGCGCCGCTGCACCGCCAGGATCAGCAGGTCGCCGCTCTCGGTCACCATGCCGGGAAAGACCTCGCGCCCGACCATGGCGGATCGTGGCGGAATGACCACTTCCGCGAGGCCGGACGAGCGATTGAACAGCGTGTCGGCCACACCGGCCTCGGCCTCGCCGGGACCAAAGGCCAGGTGCTGGTCACTCGCGAAGCTCGCCGCCGCGTCGGCTTCGCCGCGTAGAAGCAAGGTGTCGCCTTCTTCAATCGCCGCGCGCGTCAGCGGCCGCCCCGTGACTCCGGTCTGCGAGCCGATCAGGCTCAGCCCGGGGTAAGCAGCGAGATCGATGGCGTTGGGCGCCGTGCCGATCAGTGGTGAACTCGGCCGCACGCGCAACTGGAACGCGTTGCCCACGAGCCGATACTGCTCGACCAGCGTGCGGGCGTGCTTGGACAGGTCGGTCGGCATCGACGCGCCGCTCTTGTGCGGCAGCAGGCGATTTCCGAGGAACACCAGGATCGCCATCGTGCCGATGAGCAAGGGCACGCCGACGATCGCGAACTCGAAGAATCCGAAGTTCCCGGTGCCGGCGTCGGCGGCTGCTTCGGACACCAGCACGTTCACCGGCGAGCCGGTCAGCGCGAGGATCGAACCGGCATGCGAGGCGAACACCATCGGCATCAGCAGCTGTGACGGCGGGCGGTTCAGGCGCACCGCCATTACCACCACGACCGGCAGCAGAGCGGCGACCGCGCCGTTCAGGCTGATCAGGCCGGTCAGCAGCGCGCAGGCCGTCATGATCAGCACCAATTGCCTGACCCGGCTGTCGCCGGCCTTGGTGATGAGGAACTGTCCCGCCCATGCGGTCACTCCCGTCACCTCGAGCCCGGCGCTGACGACGAACAGCGACGCGATGAAGATGGTCGTCGGGTCGCCTAGCCCGCCGAGTGCCTGGCGGAAGTCGAGGATGCCGGTGAAGTACAGGGCGAGCGCCGTGCCGAGTGCGACGATCACCACCGGGACTTTCTCGGTGATGAACAGCACGATCACCACCGCGATGATCAGGAAAAGAATGGTGATATCGCTCAAGGGTTCACCTGTTGTTCTAGTGACTTGTGATGGCTGGACTGTAACTCTGTCGCGATGTTCGGCGACACAGGGCGCGCACGCGGGGCCGCGGCCCGCGCGTGCTGCGCGCGCACCGTCATCAGCGCCGCGGCGGTGCGAAGTTCACTGCGAGGTCCGCCAGCAGGCGTGCGCCGACGCCGGTGGCTCCCTTTGAGCGCCATGAATCGTCGGTGTCGGACTTCATCGTTCCGCAGATGTCGAAGTGAGTCCATGGAATGCCGTCGACGAACTCCTCCAGGTACAGCGCCGCGGTGATCGAACCCGGCTGCGCGTCGCCCAGGTTGCGCAAGTCGGCGATGGCCGAATCGATCTGCTTGCGATAGCGCCGGTCGAGCGGCATCTGCCAGATCGTTTCGTCGGTGCGCGCGGCCGAGGCCTTCACCTGTCCGACAAAGCTGTCGTTGTTCGAGAACACGCCGGTCAGAAGTTCACCGAGCGCTGCGAGGATCGCACCGGTCAGCGTGCCGATGTTGATGATCGCGTCGGGCTTCAGCTCCGCCGCCAGCGCCAGCCCGTCAGCAAGGATCAGGCGGCCTTCGGCGTCGGTGTTGTGGATCTCGACCGTCTTGCCGTTGCGCTGGGTCAGCACGTCGCCCATCTTGGTCGCCGAACCCGACGGCATGTTGTCGGTGCACATCAGGAACGCGGTAACGGCATTCGGGCAGTCGAGATCGCGCAGCACCGACATCGCGCCGAGCACGGCGGCAGCGCCGGCCATGTCCATTTTCATGAAGAGCTGCATGCCCTGCGCGGGCTTCAGGTTGATGCCGCCGGAGTCGTACATGATGCCTTTGCCAACCATCGCCAGGTGCCCGCCCTTGCCCTTGCCGCCCTTCGGCTTGTAGGTGAGCTTGACCATGCGTGGCGGCTCGGTGCTGCCGGCATTGACACCGAGGATGCCACCGCAGCCCATCTTCTCGAGATCGGCCTTGCCGAACACTTCGACCTGCAGGCCGCGGTCGCGCGCCACGCTCTCGGCGATCTCGGCCATGCGTGTGGCGGGCAGTTCCTTGGCCGGTGCGTTGGCCAGGTCGCGCGCGAGCATCGCCGCCGAGGCCATAGTCTGGCCGGACTTTGCGCCCGCCGTTTCCGCTTTCGCGCGCTCGGTGGTCGTCACCAGAGTGAGCTGCTCGAGGGGTACGCCAGATCTTCTTGCTCTTCAACTGCTCGTAGCGGTAGCGCGCGAGCAGCACACCTTCCGTGACGGCCTGTGCGGCCGCGGCGGGCGGGACACCGCTGGCGACATCGGCGAGGCCGGTGGCCAGATGCGACTGCCTGGATGCGGCGCGCGCGAAGGCGGCGGCCGCATCACGCAATTGGGCGACATCGAGGCCGGCATCGCCGACGCCTACCGCAATCACGACCGACTTTCCTTCCTTTGGAATCACCAAGGTCTGGCCCTGCTTGCCCTCGAAGCCCGCGGCTGCGAGCGCGTCGCGATCGAGCCCGATCTGTCGCGGTACCGCTCCCTTCGATCCGACGGCGATACCGACCGCGGTGGCGCTCGATGGCACAGTGCGGGCAACGCTGACCTTGGCCTTTGAAGACTCCGTGAGCGACGGAACAGGATTTACACCCGCACGATGGTGGGATTTCTTAGCCACTGTTTTTTCTCCTCTTTCGTATCTGGGTCTCGATCAAGAGAAATCACGACCGAAGTGCATGAAGCCGGTCGGACCCAGCATGGATGCGGTCTGTGACCGATCCATTACAAGGCTCGCCCTTCCAGCTCTTTCACGTCTGCCGACAGCCGCGTCGACGCTGCGCGATCCGGGAGGATATATCAGCAGGCGTGGACTCGCGGAATTGACTTGCCGAATTCACCGATGTCGATTTAAATAATCGATCCGCTCGCTGCGGTTGGATCTCCGACCTGCGGGTTGCGGTCGGCGCGACCACAACGTGCGCCGAGTGACTTGGATGTCCTACAAGAAGAACGAAAGGATACTGTGCATGACTCAGGCTGAAGAAGCAAAGAAGGGAGGAATGCAGAAGATCCTCGATGTCGTCGAGCGCGTCGGCAACAAAGTGCCGCACCCGGTCGTGATCTTCCTGATCCTGATTGCTGTCGTGATCGTGCTGTCGCACATCTTCTACATGATGGGCGTGGCGATCAGCTATCAAGTCATCAATCCTGAAACGCACAAGCTCGAGACCACGACGACGGCGGCTCGCAGCCTGCTGACGGCGGACGGCATTCGCTTCATGTTCACCGGGGTCGTCACGAACTTCATGAACTTCCATGCCGTCGGCGTGATCATCGTCGCGATGGTCGGCGTCGGCGTCGCCGAAGCCTCGGGTCTGGTCAAGGCGTTGATCCGCAAGCTGGTGATCATCTCGCCGAGCTGGGCGCTGACCTGGATCCTGGTATTCGTCGGCATCATTTCGAGTATCGCTGCCGACGCGGGTTATCTCGTGCTGATCCCGCTGGCTGGAGCCGCTTTCATCAGCGTCGGCCGGCATCCGCTGGCGGGCCTCGCACTTGCCTTTGCATCGGTCGCGAGCGTGTTCCTCGTCAATATTCTGATCGTGCCGGTCGACGGCATCCTGGTCGGCATCACCAATGACGCGATCCATCTGCTCGACGCCAACAAGTCGATCGACCTGGCATCGAACCTCTGGTTCTCGATCGCCTCGGTGCTCGCGATGATGGTCGTCGTCGTGATCGTCAACAACCGCATCGTCGAACCTCGACTCGGCAAGTACACCGGCGATTACGTAGTCGAGGGCGAAAATGTACTGTCGCCGGACGAGTATCGCGGCCTGAAGTACGCCGGCATCGGTCTGGCGCTTGCGCTCGGCTTCGTCCTGCTGCTGTTGTTGCCGACGGGGGCTCCGCTGCGCAACCCCGAGACCGGTTCGATCATCGGCAACTCGCCGTTCATGAACAGCCTGATCGTGACGATCGCGCTGGTCTTCCTCGCCTCGGGCATTGGCTACGGCATCGGTGCGAAGACGATGTCGACCTCGATCGACGTGATCAACGCGGTGCAGAAGTCGATCGCCAGCCTGAGCGGCCTCATCTTCCTGCTGCTCATCATCAGCCAGTTCCTCGCCTACTTCAACTACACCAACATGGCGCCGCTGGCGGCCATCTCGCTGGCCAACATCCTGCAGCAGGCCAACCTCGATGCCGTTTGGCTCATGATCGGTTTCGTGATCGTGGTACTGATCCTCGACCTGATCATTACCGGGGCGATCCCGAAATGGGCGATCTTTGCGCCGATCTTCGTGCCGCTGCTGATGAAGCTCGGCGTGGCGCCCGATGCCGTGCTTGCAGCCTATCGTGTTGGCGACTCGCCGATGAACTCGATCACGCCACTCAATGCCTATTTCGCGATGATCGTCGTGTTCTGCCAGAAGTACGTGAAGGATGCCGGTGTCGGCACCGTCATCGCGCTGATGCTGCCGTACGTAATCGCGATTGCCATCGTCTGGCTGATTCTGCTGGTGGCCTGGCAGCTCGTCGGTCTGCCCTGGGGCATCTAGAACAGTTCCCCTGAGTCCGATTGGCGCGGCAGTCCGCGCCCCTCGGCGTTTGCAGGTTTCCATATTTTTCGGAGCGACTCCATGAAGATCATCCTTTCAAACGAGGCACCGGCCACGCTGAAGTCCGCTGTGCTGGTCGTCGGCGCCTTTGCCGATGGATCCCTGCTGCCCGCTGCGCAGGCGGTCGACCAGGCGGCCGGCGGCAAGCTCACCGCGGCCCTCAAGCGAGGTGACCTGGACGAGAAGGCCGGTTCGACGCTGCTGTTCCCGGACCTGCCCGGCGTGGCGGCGGAACGCGTGCTGCTGGTCAGCCTGGGGCCGAGGCCCGCACTGAGCGACAAGGCTTACCGCGACGCCGTCGCGGCCGCTGCGAAACTGCTGGCCGGCGGGGTTGCGAAGGACGCTGCGGTCACGCTCGCAGACGTCGATCTGCCGAACCGGCCGCTGGCGTGGCGTCTGCAGCAGGCGGCCCGCCTGCTCGCCGATGGCGCGTACAAGTTCGATGCGCCGCGTGCAAAGCAGCCACCGACGCGCGGGGCGAGCGCAATCACGCTTGTGATTGCGAGCGGGCCGACTGCGGAACTCGAGGGCGCGATCAAGGCCGGACTCGCGGTCGCTGAAGGCATGGCGCTGACGAAGGACCTGGGCAATCTGGGCGGCAATGTCTGTACGCCAGGCTACATGGCCGAGACGGCGCAGAAACTCGGCAAGGAATTCGGCTTTGAAGTCGAGATCCTCGAGCGCGCCGACATGGAAAAACTTGGCATGCATTCGGCGCTGTCGGTCGGCCGCGCGTCGTACTCGCCCTGCAAGTTCATCGTGATGAAGTACAACAAGGGCGGCAACGCCAAGCCGATCGTGCTGATCGGCAAGGGCATGACGTTCGACACGGGCGGTGTGTCGCTGAAGCCGGGCGCCAACCTCGACGAGATGAAGTACGACATGAGCGGCGGCGGCAGCGTCATCGGCGTCTTCAGGACAGTGGCAAAGCTGGGCCTGCCGATCAACCTGGTCGGGCTGGTCATGGCGGTCGAGAACATGCCCGGCGGCAATGCCAGCCGCCCGGGCGATGTCGTCAAATCGATGGCCGGCATCACCATCGAGATCCTGAACACCGACGCGGAAGGGCGCCTCGTGCTGTGCGACGCGATGACCTATGCGGAGCGCTTCGAACCGGCTTGCGTGATCGACCTGGCCACGCTCACTGGCGCCTGCGTCATCGCCCTCGGTGCGCATGCCAGCGGCCTGTTTGCCAACGACGATGCACTGGCGGCCGAACTGCTGAAGGCGGGCATCAACTCGGGTGACAGGGCGTGGCAGCTGCCGCTGTGGGATGACTACCAGGGCCAGCTGAAGAGCAACTTTGCCGACATGAGCAACCTCGGCGGACCGCCGGCGGGGTCGATCACCGCTGCGCTGTTTCTTTCGCACTTCGCGAAGAAGTACAAGTGGGCGCACATCGACATTGCCGGCACGGCATCGGTGGGGGGCGACGCGAAGGGCGCGACCGGCCGGCCGGTGCCATTGATTGCGGACTTTCTGATGACGCGTGCCGAAGGCAAGGCGGCCTGATCGCACACAAGGATCGCAGTGAGAGTACGCGGCCCGGCATCGGCCGCGCACTGTCCTGCCTCAAACTTCCGAAGCGGCCCATGACAGTCGATCTGCGCGCGGTACCGGAGCACGGGACTGGAGTGCGCCAGCCATGACCACGGCCAATCCGACGCACGACTCCAGCGTCCTGCTCGAGTTCATGTTTCGGCTCGGCCAGGCGTACCTCGCCTGCGGCGAACAGACGGCCGAGATCGAACTGCTGTTGCGCCGGGTCGCGCTCGCCTACGGCATGGGGCAGACGCGTGTCATCGCGTTACCTACCGCCATTTTCATCACACTGCACGACCAGACGTCCGAGCGCGTCACGCTGGCCGAAGGTCCCTCTCAGGCCTTGCGGCTGGATCAGATCGCCGAGGTCTACCGGCTGGGCGATGCCGCGCAACGCGCCACGCTGACGCCGCGCGAGGGCCTGGATCGGTTGATCGAGATCCTGCGCACGCAGCCGCGCTTCGGCCGCATCGGCGCACTGGTCGGTCACACGATTCTGGCGATCGGCGTGTCGATGGTGCTGATGCCAACGCTTGCGAACATCGCGGCCGCGGCCATCCTCGGCTTCATCGTGGGTGTGCTGAAGCTGCTGGTGCCGCAACGAACCTTGTTCGCAGTGCCCATGCCGGTGGTCGCGGCGACCCTCGTGTCCTTTGCTGTGTTCTATGCCGCGTCCTATGGCCTGCCGGTCGATCCGCTGCACATGCTGGTGCCGCCCCTGGTCACCTTTCTGCCTGGCGGGATGCTGACGCTTGGCATGGTCGAGCTGGCCTATGGCGACATGGTGAGTGGCTCGAGCCGCCTCATCACCGGCTTCGTGCAGCTGGTACTGCTGACGTTCGGCCTGGCGGCCGGTGCCGCCCTGCTGGGGGCGCATCCCGAGAACCTCGTGTACTCGAGTTCGCAGTTCGTCAAGGTGCCCTGGGCGGCGTGGGCGGGTGTGCCCGTGTTCTGCATTGGTGTCTTCCTGCATTTCTCGGCCCCGCGCAACTCCTTGCCGTGGATCCTGCTGGTGGCACTGGCGGCCATCGCGGCGCAGCGAGCGGCGGCTGCGCTGTTCGGCGCCGAGATCAGCGGCTTTTTCGGCATGATTGTCGCCATGCCGATGAGTTATCTGATCCACCTGCGCTTCAACGGTCCGCCCTCGACGGTGACTTCGCTGCCGAGCTTTTGGCTGGTCGTGCCCGGGTCGCTCGGGCTGCTGTCGGTGACACGCATGCTGAGCGACCGCGCAGCCGGTGTCGAAGGGCTGATCACCGTCGTGTTCGTCGTGACCTCGGTCGCGCTCGGAACACTGGTCGGTGCGTCGATCTACCGCTTCCTGTCGGAACGCTTCAACTGGTTCGGTGCACGTATGCGCCGTGTGCACACCTACCTGCGGGAACGCCGCAAACCGTGAGGTCGCTTGCGCCGCGTCGAACAACTGTCTCTCCACTTGCCGTTCTTCCAACTCGAAATGATGACCAAGTTTCCCGCCGATATCTTCACTGAGCCCGACGAGGTCGATTTCGACACGCTGAAGAACCTCGGTCCGCTAGCGCCGCTTGCCGGCATCTGGGAGGGCCAGCGCGGACTCGATGTGCACCTGGGTGAGGAGGGATCGAAGAAGGATGCGTTCTACGAGCGTTACGAACTGCAGCCAATCGACCCGCAGCTGAATGGCCCCCAGCTGCTGTACGGGTTGCGCTACTGGACGCATGTGTTGCGACCGAACCGGCCGGCAACCTTCCATGACCAGGTGGGCTACTGGCTGTGGGAACCCGCCACCGGAATGATCATTCAGACGCACACGATTCCGCGCGGGCAGGTCGCGATGGCGATCGGCAAGGCGACGGCGGATGCGAAGTCCTTCGCGCTCGAGTGCATCTTCGGATCACCAACCAACGGCACCTGCTCGAATCCGTTCCTCGATCACTCAAAGAAGACGCTCGAGTTCCGCATCAAGGTCGACATCCATGAGGACGGCACCTGGTCGTACGAACAGGACACGGTGCTCAGAATCCTGGGCCGCGACGAACTCTTCCATCACACCGACCGCAACCGGATGCACAAGGTCGCCGAACCGACTCCGAACTGGCTGATGCGCGCGAAGTCCTGAAGGCTACGCAGTGAAGGCGGGTCCACGCTGCTCTGCGGACCGAAACGACACACGATCGTCGACGAAAGGAAAGACATCATGGGCTACTCCATCGCCACAGCACGGAAGTGGTGCACGGACTCCGAATTCGCTTTGGTCACTGCAAGCTTCGCTGGCAGTGAGGTCGCCTGGACGCCTTCGACCCTCAAGGCAAAGATCGAGCGCACGCGCAGGCTGCGCGACAAGAATCGGGACAGACATCGGAAGATGCGGCGTGCCAACCGCGTAGCTACCGGTGCCAAGAGCGGCACACAGGTCACGGCAATGGCAGTGGCGGAAAAGAGGGCACGACTTTTCGATGAGACACTGGCGCGCTTCGTGGCGAAGCTTGAAAAGCTGAACGGGAAGCGGCGCCTGTCGGACCTCAAGTCTGCTGTGGCCGGCGCACTGGCGCGCAAGCGTTCCGCGCAGGCCACGGCCGGAGGCAAGGCTGGCTCGGGCAGGGCAAAGGGCACGGCCGGCGCAGGCCGGGCGGGACTGGTGGGCATCGTGTCAGTCCCCGTGCAGTTGAAGCGAACGTCGCAGGCCGCTCGGGTGCGGGCGCGCAACGCCCGCAGCCAGGCCAAGCGGGACTCGCGCGGCGGTTGAATTCTTCCGGGCGAACCATCGCGTGAATGGAGTGAAGGTTGTGGCCGTCAGTCTGCCGCCGGCGCAGGAGACGAGCGTATAGAGCCTTCTTCGGCGTTGAAAGCGCTCGCCGCGTGGGCCAGTGTGGGGAAAAAGCGGGTCTTGGCGAGCCGCTCCTCCAGGCCACGCGCTGCGGCCCAGTCCGTCCACTCGGTTTCGCGCCCTACAGCACAGGTCGTGATGCCGCGTACGCGCAGTTCCTCGAACAGTTCCTTGATCGTGAATACCCCGGTGGCATCGATCATGTTGACCGGCATCAGATCGAGTACGAACCAGCGCACGTTGCCGGCTGCGCCGACTGCTTTTAGCACTTCGCGCTTAAAGTGACCGGCGCTGAAGAAGATAATCGCCCCGTTGAAGCGGAACAACACGAGCCCCTGAGGCGCAGCCGCTTCCGCATGCCGCGAGAGCGAATAAAAGCCGCTCTTTCCCTCGATAGACCCGAGCAGCTCGACTTTCGGCCGTGCCGCGAGTTGCACAAAGCTGAGCAGCGCCAATACGACCGCCAGCAGAATCGCGTTCATTACGCCAACCGCAATGACGCCAACGGTAGCTGTCATCGCGATCCAGTATTCGCGACGGTCGATGCGCCCGATGGCCGCGACATTGGACCAGCTGAACAGCGACGCGCCCGCCACGACTAGCAAGGCAGCGAGCGAAACGGCGGGGATGTACTGCAGCGGCCAGGTGAAGAAAGCGACCACGGCGGTGATCACCACAGCGGTCACGATGCCTGCCATTTGCGTGCGGCCCCCCGCGACCTCGCCGATGGCCGTGCGGGAATTGGTGCCCGTGACCACGAAGCCCTGGGCGAACGCCGCGGCGATGTTGGCTGCCCCGAGCGCGGCGATTTCGCGGTCGGCATCGATCTCGTAGCGGTTGCGGTCGGCGAAGCTGCGAACGGCCAGCATCGTCGTGGAAAACATCACCAGTGCCAGGCCAGCAGCCTCCGCGACAAGAATAGGCAGGTCGGCGAGCGGAATTTCCGGTATGCGCGGTATCGGGAAGCCGGACGGGACGGTGCCGATCGTGCGCACCCCGTGCTCTTCGAGTCCGAGAAAGTGCACCGCGAGTCCGGCCGTGACCAATGCGACGAGAGTGGCAGGCAGACGCCGGCTCACACGCGGTAGCAGCAGCAACAGCGCAATTGTGGCGAGTCCGACCGCGAGCGTCGGCCAGTGAGTCGCGGTCAACCGTTCGATGAACTCCAAAGTGCGCGGCATGATGCCGCTCGCTTCCATGCGAAAGCCGAACAGCACGCCGAGTTGACTCAGTACGACGTTGATGGCGACGCCGTTCATGAAGCCGACCAGAATCGGCTTCGACAGAAAGTCGGCGACCGCGCCGAGCCGCATGAAACTGGCGCCGACCAGCAGGACACCCGTGATGAAGGTCAGCGCAATCGCGAGCGACAGTGCCTGGGCTTCGTTCCCTCCGGCCAGCGGAGCCACCGCCGCAGCAACGATCGCTGCGGTCGCAGCGCTTGGACCGACCATCAATTGGCGGGAGGTGCCGAACAGCGCATAGGCAATCATCGGCAACGTACTGGCATACAGGCCAACGACTGGCGAGAAGCCGACCAGTTGCGCTGTGGCCACACTGCCGGGAATCGCCATCGCAGCGACAGCGAACCCCGCAGCCAGGTCGTGCTGGAAATCTGTACGTCGGTAGCCCGCAAGCGCCGGCAGCCCCGGAGCGAACCGGGCCAGCCGATGAATCGTCGGGCTCACTGAACGGGGGCTCTACCGAAGAACGCGGGGCGAGCGTCTGTCAGGCGAGGGCCTTGGCTTTGAGTATCGCGAACTCGTCCGAGCTGATGGTGCCTGCATCGAGCAGGGTTTTGGCGTCGGCGATCTGCTCGACCGGCGACTTCCCGGCCAGCGAACGCAGTTGCGTCTCGGCTTCCGTCCTTACCTGCTGCAGCGCAGCCTTCTGCCGCTGCGCCATGCCTCGCCCGCGAACAACGACATAGAGCAAAGCGGTCAGGAAGGGCAACACCAGCAGGCCCACGATCCAGGCGGCCTTCGATACTCCGCCCAGCTCGGCATCGCGAAAGAGATCGACCACGATCTGGAACAGTACGACCAGGTAGGCGATGAATACGAAGGCCGAAAAAATCAGCCACATCAAGTCCCAGAAGTTGCTCATTGGTTAGTTCCTGATGTAAGTCCTGATCCGGCGTTGAATCGAACCAAGCGAGTAGATCCACGCGGTAGGGATTCAATGCGTCGGCGCAAGGGTCTGAACCAGATTGCCGCTCATGCTCCGGCTGACGACGTGAATGGCAAGTGACCTGCGCCCGGGTGGGGATCGTACCCGACGAGTCTGGGGCGATCATCGACCGAGCCCGGCATCGCGCTCGGTCGGTTGACTGTCGTTGGCGCATCGAGGTCACCTCGTTCGCAGGTCGGTAGAGCCTGTAAGGCGCGTCGGATTTCTTTACAAATGCATCCTCACCGGACGGATTACCGCACCGCAATACCTTGATGGCGTGGGATTTTTTCCCATTGGCACGGGACCTGCTTAGAGGCTCGTGGGGACGTTTGCTGACTTCGTTGAGCGGAGTGCGGCGGTTGAAATCTCCGGTTCAACGATGAGGACATGGAAATGAAATTTGTGAATGTTTTTAAGACGATGGCCGCATCGGCTGTAATGGCGTTGGGGATAGCTGCGGCGCCAGCGCAGGCGGTTCTTGTCATCAACCCCGCTGATGCGCTGGGCACGATCAGCCAGACCAGCAACTGCAACGCAGCGTGCCTGTCCGCGATCCTCGGCTACACCGTCACCGAGTACTACAAGGCGAACGCGGGCGGCACGGAAGAGAAGCCTCTGGCCGATGCCTACACAACGGTGTTCGGCGGCGGCAACGAGACTGCTACCGTTTCCTGGGATGGCCCAAGCCTTTTCGACTGTGGCATTTGCATCCTGCTGGTCAAGGACGGCAATAACACGCCGAACCAGATCTACTTCAACCTCGGACCCACCGGCTATGACTGGGACGGCATGGAGTCGATCTTCATCTCCGATCCGCTGATCTGGCCGAACGGTGGAAGCATTTCGCACGTATCGATCTTCAGCGCGATCGAGCCAACCCAGCAGGTTCCCGAACCGGGTTCGCTGACGTTGCTCGGCCTCGGCCTCCTTGGTCTGGCCAGGCTGAGCCGGCGCTACAACGCCAAGCGCTGAATCTCCAAAAGCAGGCGCTGAACCGAAGGGCCCGCATTGCGGGCCTTTCGTCATTCCGACCCGCAATTACACGTCCAGACCAAGTGCGTGCAGAATCCGGCCCGCAACTTCAAGTTCTGCTTGAAGAGCACGAGGTAAACGCTAATGCGAATGGACGGAACCCAGTCAGTTAACCACATTGCGGAAAGCGTGGTTACAATCGCCCGCGGCGCTGTCAACAAGGAGGTCGAGCGGGGTCGACAGGTCGAGCTCGACGATCAAGAAGGCGGGCGTCTGCGCCGATAAACGAGGGATCGTGCCGTTGCCGGGTCAGGTCAACTTGGTGCTGGCAACCGGTACCCGGCAGGCGGTGTGACCCGGGGGAGAAGCAGGAGGATGAATTGCGGCAAGTGATTGCGGTATGTGCCTTGGGATTCGCGTTGGCCGGCATGGCCGTTACGCCGGCTGCTGCCCAGGTTACCGGTGCCGCCGCCAAGGCGACTGCGTCTGGCGGTAGTCGCGTGCAAGGCAGCATCCCGGCAGGCAAGGCCAGAATCCAGTCGAACCGCTCGAAGAACGCCTACGCACGCAAGCCGTTCCGGCCGTCCGAAGGCCAGCTTGCCGGCCTGCACCGCGCCGATGATCCGCTCGACCTCAAGTCATCGGTCGCGCTCGTCGTGAACCAGGACACCGACGAGGTCCTGTTCGAGAAGAACACTCATGCCGTGCTGCCGATCGCATCGATCACGAAGCTGATGACCGCGCTCGTGACGGTCGAGTCCAATCTTCCGCTGGATGAAGAACTCGTCGTGTCGCAATCGGAAATCGTGCATGCGAACGTGCGCTCGAACCTGCGGCCGGGAATGAAGATGTCGCGGGACACGGCGCTGCACCTCGCGCTGATGTCGTCCGAGAATCGCGCTGCGCAACTGCTCGGACGCACCTATCCGGGAGGGCTCGACGCCTTCGTCGAAGCGATGAATGCAAAGGCGCGCATGCTCGACATGAGCGACTCGCACTTTGCCGATCCCACGGGGCTCTCGTCCGACAACCGTTCGAGCGCGAACGACCTCGTCAAGCTGGTCAAGGCGGCGTATGAGCACGATGTCATCCGCGAGCACTCGATCAGCGGGGAACTCGCACTGCCGGTCGGCAAGCGCATGGTGCGCTATGGCAACACGAATCGGCTGACTGCGAACCCGGATTGGGACATCGGGCTGCAGAAGACCGGATACATCTCGGCGGCGGGGCGTTGCCTGGTGATGCAGGCAGTGGTCGAAGGGCAGCGAGTCGTCATGGTGCTGCTTGATTCCGTCGGCAAGTACTCTCGCATTGGCGACGCTCAGCGCATTCGCGACTGGCTCGCATCCAAGGCGCTGCGCAGCGAAAGCACCGCTCCGGCAGTCAAGCCGGTCGCCAACGTCTCCGGCGCTGCAAAACCGATCTAGCCGGCTTAATCGGCCGGCAGCGTATGTCCAAGTCCGGACGAAATGCGCGTGGCCGTTGTTTTCAGATCAGCTAGCCAATCGTCCTGCATGCGCTCCGAGGGCGCAGATACGGAGAGTCCGGCTACGAGGCGTCCGGAATCGTCGCGTATCCCGGCGGCAATGCACCGCACGCCCAGTTCGAGTTCTTCGTTGTCGCGGGCATAACCGCGCGCACGGACGTCCGACAGTTCCTTCTCCAGCCTGACCAGTTCCGTGATGCTGTTGCGCGTATGGCCGGCCAGCCCGGTCCGCGTTGCATAGGCACGCACAAGGCGCGGGTCATCGGAAGCTAGGAAGAGCTTGCCGCTCGACGTAAGGTGCAGCGGGGCGCGGCCGCCGATCGCGCGCACCACCTGCATGCCCGAGCGCTCGCTGTACGAGCGGTCGATGTAGACGATCTCGTCGCCCTGGCGCACCGACAGGTTGACGGTCTGCCCGGTCTTGCGATGCAGCTCCCGCATCGGCTCGAGCGCCGCCTCGCGCACCGAAAGGCGCGCCTTGACGAGGTTTCCCAGTTCGAGCAGGCGCATGCCGAGACGGTACGAACCCGGCGCTTCCGCGCGATCGACGAACCGTCCGATGACCATGTCATTTAAGATCCGGTGCGCTGTGGATGGATGCAGGCCGGTGGCCCCCGCGAGTTCCTTCAGGCTGACCGGATCCGATCGCGACGCGAGTGTGTCGAGCAGCTTCATCATTCGCTCGATGACCTGAATGGCTGTCTTTTCGCGCGTGGTCGTGGACATGGTGCAGAGCAATATCGTTATTGTGGGATTTATACCACCATACGAAACGACGGCCAAGTCCTTTGCGTGGCGAGGGTTTGCGGGGCCGCAACGCGACGCGCAATCGTTCGTCGACCTTGCTGCGACGCGGCAAGATCCGCCTTTGTTTCTGGGTCGACTGGGAGGAGTTGCATGCGCGTAGCACTTTTCGTGACCTGCCTGGTCGACGCAGTCCGCCCGGAAATCGGTTTCTCGGCGATCAAGCTGCTGGAGTCGGCGGGATGCGAAGTGGTGGTTCCCGAATCGCAGACCTGCTGTGGCCAGCCGGCTTACAACTCCGGCGACAGCGCCGCCGCACGAACCCTGGCCGAAAAAGTGCTGCGTGAGTTCGACGGCTTCGAGTACGTCGTGATACCGAGTGGCTCCTGCGGTGGCCAGATCAAGCAGCATTACCTCGAACTCTTCCATGATCATCCGGACCTGAAGTCACGTGCCGAGAAGCTGGCCGGGCGCATCTACGAGCTGACCGACTTTCTCGTCAATGTGCTGCACGTCAGCAGTGTTCCATCGAGCTTCAGCGGCAGCATCACGTACCACGACTCCTGTTGCGGGCTGCGCGAACTGGGCGTCAAGCGCCAGCCACGGACGCTGCTGGCGATGCTGCCTGGTGTGCGCGTGAGCGAGATGAAGGATTGCGAACAGTGCTGCGGCTTCGGCGGTACGTTCTCGATCAAGTTCGGGGATATCTCAGGAGCGATCGTCGACGAAAAGTGCGGGAATGTGCGTGCCAGCGGCGCCGATGCGGTGGTGCTGGGCGACCTGGGGTGCATGCTGAATATCGAAGGCCGTCTGCGCCGGACCGGCGATACGACCACGCGCGTACTGCACATCGCCCAGGTCCTCGCGGGAGATGCCTGATGCAGACGCAGTCGATGCACTTCAAGGCACGTGCAGGGCAGAAACTGGCGGACGCCCGGCTGCAGAAGAATCTGAAGAAGCTGTCGGAGAAGTTCGTCACGGCGCGCGCGGCAGCGATCACCGAGATCGATGACTTCGAGGCGACACGCAACGCGGCGGTCGAGCGACGCAACCGCGCTCTCGAGCGACTGGACGTCTGGCTCGAGACGTTCGAGCGCAACGCCCGCGCCAGAGGGGCCGTCGTTCTCTATGCGCAGTCTCCTGAGGAAGCGACACGGCTGATCGTCGACATCGCGAAGAAGCACGACGTTCGCAAGGTCACAAAATCCAAGTCGATGGTCTCAGAAGAGATCCAGCTGAACGCCGCGTTCACCGCCGCAGGCGTGCAGCCTGTCGAGACCGACCTGGGCGAGTACATCCTGCAGATCAACGACAACGAGGCGCCGTCGCACATCATTGCGCCCGTCATCCACAAGGACAAGGAAGAAATCTCGGCGCTGTTCGCGAAGGCGCATTCGACCGAACGCAAGACCGAAATCACACAGCTGACCCGCGAGGCGCGCGAAGTGCTGCGCGGTCACTTCCTGTCGGCCGACATGGGGGTCTCGGGAGCCAACTTCCTGATCGCCGAGACCGGCTCCGTATCGATAGTGACCAACGAAGGCAACGAGGGCATGTGCACGATCATGCCGCCGAAGGTCCATGTGGTGCTCACCGGCATCGAGAAGGTGCTGCCGACGCTCGAGGATGTGGCGACGCTGATGCGACTGTTGCCGCGCTCGGCGACCGGGCAGCCGATCTCGAATTACTTCTCGATCCTCACCGGGCCACGCCGGCCGGGCGAGCCCGACGGCCCGGAACACATGTACTACGTGCTGCTCGACGCGGGCCGGACGGGGCTGCTCGGCAGCGAGTTCCAGGAAATGCTGCGGTGTATCCGCTGCGGCGCGTGCATGAATCACTGTCCCGTGTATCAGAAGATCGGCGGGCACGCCTATGGCTGGGTCTATCCGGGGCCGATGGGGTCCGTGCTGACGCCGAGTTACGTCGGTCTGGAAAATGCACTCGACTTGCCGCACGCGGCGACATTGTGCGGCCAGTGCAGCGTGGTGTGCCCGGTGAAGATCCCGCTGCCGGATCTGCTGCGCAGGCTGCGTGAGAAGCAGTGGGAGCGCGGCCTGCGCCCCTGGTACGAACGGGTCGGCGTCGCTGTCTGGGCGTTTGCCGCCACGCGTCCCGTGCTCTATGCGCTGGGAGCGCGCATCGCAGCGCGAGCGCTCAACTGGATGGGCGGAGCCGACGGCCGTATCCGAAGTCTTCCGCTCGGCGGTGGCTGGACCGCCAGCCGCGACTTCCCGGCTCCCAGCGGGCGAACCTTTCGCGACATGTACCGCGAAAGCCGCGCCCGCGGCCCGTCAGCCTAGTCCGACGGCCATTCCGCCGGCACGACGCGGCGATACAAAGGCCCACGTTCATCACGTGCGGCGGCATACAGCGCGACATGCGCCGTGTGCCAGGGCAACGCTGCCTCCAGCGGTCCGGATCGATCGAAGCGGCGCGCGTCACGAAACAGGGTGACGTGGGGAACCAATGCCTTGCGGTCATAGGCGACACTGAGTTCATCGAGTCGCGCGCGCGTGCGATCGACGGCGGATACGAGTGAGCTGTTGAGCTGGCCGCCGGCCCACACAACGCGCGCCCGCGAAAACCAGCCGAGACTTTCGATCGACCAGTCGAACGGGTCGATCGCCAGTGCGTCGCATGTCCCGGCCACGCGATTCGCGGTCGAGGGATCGATATCGCCGATGAAGGCGAGCGTCAGGTGCAAATTGCGCGACTGCATTGGTCGTGCCTGCGGCAGGAGGGGCCTCAAGTGTTCAAGAAGTGGCTCCATCGCAACCCGCGTCACATCGTCGGGCCACGCTGCGACAAAGCATCGCATCAGGGGGTGAGCGGTGCTCTGGACCGGCGCCCGGTGGAAGCTTGCTGGCCACCTGCGGCGCGTATCGCTTCGACGCAATCTCCCACGAGGTCCGGCCCGGAGTAGATGAAGCCGGTATAGAGCTGCACCAGCGTGGCACCGGCCTGGACCTTCTCGACCGCATCGCCCCCGGACAGGATGCCGCCGACGCCGATGATCGGCAACGTCCCCTTAAGGTGCTTCGCAAGGCGATACACGACATCCGTTGCGCGCTCGCGCAGGGGGCGGCCGGAAAGGCCGCCCGCTTCATCTGCGTGGGCGAGTCCCTGCACCTTGTCGCGCGCGATCGTGGTGTTGGTGGCGATCACGCCGTCCACCCCATGGGCGACCAGTACGTCGGCGAGCGGTGCGATCGCAGCGTTGTCGAGGTCTGGCGCGATTTTCACCGCGAGCGGCACGCGCCGACCCTGTTCGTCCTCGAGCCGGCTGCGCTCTTCTGACAGAGCCCGCATCAGGCCGACGAGTTCACGTTCGCCCTGCAGCGCACGAAGGTCCTTGGTATTGGGCGAGGAAATGTTGACGGCAATATAGTCCGCATGCTCGTAGACAACGCGCAGGCAGGCGACGTAGTCGTCGACTGCGCGCTCGATCGGTGTCGTCGCGTTCTTGCCGATATTCAGGCCCAGCACGCCACCCGCTTTGCGATAGCGCTGCTGCGCGCGCACGTTGGCGACAAAGCGCTCGACGCCGTCGTTGTTGAAGCCCATGCGGTTGATCAGGCCCTGCGCCGGTATCAGGCGGAACAGGCGCGGCTTGGGATTTCCCGGCTGGGGACGCGGCGTCACCGTGCCGGCCTCGATGTGACCGAACCCGAAACTTCCGAGCGCGTCGATATGCGCCGCATTCTTGTCCATGCCTGCGGCGAGGCCGACCGGATTGCGGAATGTCAGTCCCATGGCCTGCACGGGAAGGTCGTGAACCCGGTGCGCGATCAGGCGCATCAGCCCGAAGGCCGCCGCATGTTCGAGCTTGGATAGAGTCAGCTCGTGCGCGACCTCGGGGTCGAGCGCGAAGAGAGCCGAACGTGCAAGCGGGTAGAGCACACCGTAATCTTACCGGCGTGCGCGCGCGGCTACGCCTTGGGCGCGGGCTCGCGCAGCCGCTCCCAACGACCGCCGCGCAGGATCTCGACCGGACGGAAGCGTGCCTTGTAGGCCATTTTCGGACTCTCGGCGATCCAGTAGCCGAGATACAGGTACGGCAGTTTCAGCGCACGGCACTGCTCGATCTGCCACAGGATGTTGAACGTGCCGAAGCTCGCGGCCGGAACGTCCGGATCGAAGAACGTATACACGGACGAGAGTCCGTCATTGAGCATGTCGATGATCGACACCATGCGCAATGTACCGGGACCGCGGCTGCCGGGCTCCACGGGATCGCGGAACTCGACCAGCCGTGTGTTCACCTTGCTTTGCAGAAGGAACTGCGAATACTGCTCGCGGCTGTCGTTGTCCATGCCGCCGCCGGCATGACGGCTGGCCTGGTAGCGGAGGTAGAGGTCGTAGTGCTCGGCGTCAAAGGCAAGTGTGCCGACGTGCGACGCGAGATCGGCGTGTCGCTGGCCCGCACGACGCTGGGTGCGACTGGGTCGGTACTCCGCGACAGGTACGCGAACCGGCACGCAGGCACGGCATCCGTCGCAATACGGGCGATAGGTGAAGATTCCGCTGCGGCGAAACCCCATTTTGACCAGTTCGCTGTAGACATCGGCGTTGATCAGGTGCGCCGGCGTGGCCACCTGCGAACGCGCCTGTCGGTCTTCGAGGTAACTGCAGGGATAGGGCGCCGTGGCATAAAACTGCAGCGCCGAGAATGGGAGCTCCTTGAGGTTCGCCACGTCAGTCCGCCGGTCGTTCGAACGCCGTCGCCAGGAGCTCGTTCAGCCGGTGCCGGTATCGCCCCCAGTCGATGGGCGCCTCCAGCACGGCCTTGCGCACATGCGAACAGAACTGGTGTCGTGCGATCTCACGTCCCCCAAGCGAGGCCAGGTGCCTCGTGTTCTGCTGGCAGTCTATCACCGGCACGTGCTCCGAAAGCAGGATTCGCACCAAGACGGCGAGTGCGAGTTTCGAGGCGTCAGGCGCGCGGGCGAACATGGATTCGCCGAAGAACATCCGACCCAAGCTGACGCCGTACAGCCCGCCAACCAGTTGTCCATCGATCCAGGTCTCGACCGAATGCGCCTGCCCGCGCGCATGCAGCGCGCCATAGGCCCGGATCACCTCGGGAGTGATCCAGGTGCCGGCTTCGTCCGATCGAGGCGATGCGCACGCGCGCATCACCTCTGCGAAGGCGTGGTCGATCCGGATCTCAACGCTGCGGTTGTGCACGCTACGTCGCAGAACCTTCTGCAGCGATCGCGATACGCGGAACTCCGAGCAGTACAACACCATGCGCGGATCCGGTGACCACCACAGCACGGGTTCGCCTTCGGCGTACCAGGGAAAGATGCCCCTGGAATAGGCGTCGATCAGTCGTTCGACGGTCAGGTCCGTGCTGGCGGCGAGCAGCCCGTTGGGCGAGCGCAATGCCGTGTCGACGTCAGGAAACGGCTGCCCGTCGGCAAGCCACGGAATCATGCGGCGGGAACGTGGGGCTGCGGCACTCCGGGCGCGATGGCTTCCGTGTGGACGCCGAAGGTGCCGCGTGCCCGGTCGGCAAAGTAGAGCCTGAGTGTGCTGGTGACCGTGCGGAACGCGAGATCCGGCCAAGGCACGGCGTGCTCGGCAAACAACTGCACTTCGAGGCTTTCTTCACCGGGCGCAAAACTGAGGTCGAGCAGCCGTGCCTGAAAGAAGATGTGGACCTGCTCGACGTGCGGTACATCGATCACGGAAAAGAGCGGGCCGAGCGCAACCCGTGCGCCGGCTTCTTCCATGGTTTCACGCAGCGCGCCGTCGGCGGTGGTTTCACCGACCTCCATGAAACCTGCCGGAAGCGTCCACTTGCCGTAGCGTGGCTCGATCGCACGCCGGCACAGCAGGATCTCGTCGCCCCAGATCGGTATGGTGCCGACGACCGGTCGCGGGTTGACGTAATGGATCGCGCCGCACTGGTCGCAGCAGGCGCGCGGTCGCGTATCGCCGCCCGGCACGCGCAGCGTGATCGGATTTCCGCAGGTCGAGCAGTAGCGCATTGCGTAGTGGTCCGTCCCGAATCCAGTCTATCGCACGGCTGTGTCGAAAGCCGTTGTCGGGTGCGCACGGAAACATCCCTGCGCGACCGCATTGGTTTGCGCCAATACAAGCGTCATCGGCCGTGTGGCCGTGGTGCTGATCAGCCGACGGCGCTGTTCCGCCGGCGGCATAATCCGGCGGTGGCAGGCCCGATGGTGCCGGGCGAACTCATAACGACAAGCACCTAGGGAGAGGAAATGAAGGTTGTCCTGGTACCGGTCGATGGATCGGAGTGCTCGCTGCGCGCCGTGCACTACCTGATCGCCGCCTACGCCGAAGGCTTGCAGCCGCGGCTTCACCTACTCAATGTCCAGTTCGCAATGCGAGGCGATGTCAGCCAGTTTGTTGCGCCGGGCGAGATCAAGGGCTACCAGCACGAGAAGAGCGAAGACTCCCTGCGGCCGGCGCGCAGCCTGCTGGATGCCGCCGGGATCCCGTATGAAGTGCATGAGGATGTCGGGACCGTGGCCGACCGCATCGTTCAGCGTGCCGAGTCGCTCAACTGTGACCACATCGTCATGGGAACGCATGGCCGCAGTGCGCTGGCAGACCTGTTGGTGGGATCGACCACACTCAGGGTGCTGCATACGACGCGCCTTCCCGTGGTGCTGGTCAAGTGAGCCCGATCGTCGCTTCCGCGACGCCCGCAGTGAGTGACCGTGTGGTGTCGCAATGACTGCCCTGGCCTGGTTCGCGCTGATCGTGTTCGCGATTGCCATCGTCGTCGTGATCTCCAATGTGGTTGATGGCACCGTCGCGGCGCTGATCGGTGTCATCGTGATGGTCTGGTTTGGCGTGATGACCGAGGTCGACGCCTTTCAGCTGGTCGACTGGAACGTGATGGCGATTCTGGTGAGCATCTGGGTCATCGCGAGTTACTTCGGAAAGACCGGCGTGCCCAGCTGGCTGTCGGTGCAGGCGCTGCGGCTGTCGGGCGGGCGACCTGGTCTGCTCGTCATCATCCTTTCGGTGCTCTCTGGCCTGATTTCGATGTTCGTCGACAATGTCGTCGTCATCCTGATGATGGCGCCGGTCGCATTGCCGCTCGCCCGGGCGCTGAAGCTGCCGATCACGCCCGTCGTGCTGATGATCGGATTCAGTGCCAATTTCATGGGAACGGCGCTGCTGCTGGGCGACTTGCCTCCGCAGATGATGCACAGCGTTTCGGGTGCGGAGTTCATGGACTTCATCTGGCAGCAGGGTCGCCCGTCTTCGTTTCCAATTCTCATGGTGACCTTCGCAATCACTTTGGCGGCGATGTACGCCTACGGGTTTCGGGCGCGCGGGCGGCAGGCCGTCGACGTCAATGCGCTCGGCATTGAGACACATATTCCGAACAAGCTGTTTGCAGCTGTGGTGGTCGGCTGGTTCCTGCTGACAGTCGTCGGCATGGCGTTCCGGCAGGCGCTGGGCGTCAAGCTGGGATTCATCGCCATGACAGGGGCGGTGACTCTCGTGTTGCTGCTGGAACTGCTGGGCAACCGGGTGAAGGCGCCGAGCTTCGAGCACATACTCGGCGAACTTGACTGGCGCGCGATCTACTTCTACATCGCGCTGTTCGCGCTGGTCGGGGCACTGGAGAAAATGCACATACTCGACCAGCTGGCGGTGGCGCTGCGTCCGCTGTTTCTCGAGAACCTTGCCCTGGGAGCGACGCTGCTCTACTGGCTCACAGTGCCGATCGTCGGCATAGTCGAGCACGATGCCTACATCCTTACCTTTCTCTATACGATCAAGGAACTGCAGGCCGACGGCGTCGCGGCCTGGCCGCTTTGGTGGATGCTGCTGTGGGCGGGCACGCTGGGCAGCAACCTGACGATTGCCGGCGCACCGGCGCTCTTCGCCGCCGTCAACATCTGCGAGCGCGAGGAAGGTCGCAAGGTATCGCTGCGTGAATTTCTCTCATGGAGTGTTCCATTCACGCTGGTCGCCGCGTTCGTCTGCTATCTGCTCGGCATGCTGATCTGGGTTCTGCCCTACGCGAAGTAGCGCACAACGGGAATGAACATGTTCAAACACATTCTGCTTCCGACCGACGGATCCGAGCTGTCCTTAAAGGCAATCGTGGCCGGAGTCGACATGGCGCGCGCGCTCGGAGCAAAGGTCACTGGCTTCTTTGCTGCGCCGGCACCGACGCCGCTTGTTTACGGTGACTTCATGCCGGTCGGATACATGCCCCCGGACCAGCACGCCGCATTCATTCAGACGGTAAGCAAACACTACCTTGCGGTGATCGAGAAGGCCGCGCGCGAGGCCGGTGTCAGTGTCAACTGCGTATCGGTCACCAGCGAGTTCCCGGCCGACTCGATCGTCGAGGCGGCACGCGCGCAGCATTGCGACCTTATCTTCATGGCGTCACACGGACGACGCGGGCTGACAGGACTCGTGCTGGGCAGCGAAACGCACAAAGTACTGACACATTCGACAATCCCGGTGCTGGTGTACCGCTGAGACACCGACTTCAACGACTCGACATGCTGCCGGGTAGCGGCTACCGCCTTGGGCGGCGCACTGCCGGACTCCGTCGCCGCCTTCTGCGGCCGTTGATGCTGTGTGGTGGCATGGTGGTATGCCTCCACTGTGCGCAGGCGATCGACCTGCAAGGTCACCGTGGCGCTCGCGGACTTGCACCGGAGAACACACTCGCCGGCTTTCGCATCGCGCTCGGTGTCGGCGTCACGACGCTCGAAACGGACCTTGCGTTGACGCGTGACGGTGTACTGGTGCTGTCACATGAGCCTCGGCTGGCCTCGGCCCTGACCCGCGGGCAGGATGGCACTTGGCTGGCCGAAGACGGAGCACCCTTTGTACAACTCGACTCCGCGGACCTGGGGCGTTACGACGTCGGTCGACTCAATCCTTCGAACAAGTACGCGTCTCAGTGGCCGGATCAGAAGCCGTTCGATGGGGAACGAATTCCGACGCTGGGATCGCTGTTCGCACTGGTCCGTGAGGCTCGTTCGCCGGGAGGCGCCCCGGTGCGTTTGAACATCGAGACTAAGGTCACCCCGGGCAGCAGAGGTCCCGACGGCCGACAGCGGGACTTTTGCGTGGGCGGTCGTTGAAGCAGTCAGGTCGGCCGGCATGGTCGACCGAGTTACCGTTCAGTCGTTCGACTGGCGCACGGTCCGCGAAATCCGGCGACTCGCGCCCGAGATTGCCACCTCCTGCCTCACGATCGAGTCGGGTGGCATGAACACCGTTCGTGTTGCCGTGGACGGCGCCTCTCCATGGCACGCCGGACTCAAGCCGGCTGAGCACGGAAACTCGCTGCTTCGGCTGGTCAAGGCGGCGGGATGTTCGACGTGGTCGCCGTTCTGGCGCAACGTCACTGCGGAACTGGTCGCCACGGCACACGAACTGGGTCTCAAGGTCGTGCCCTGGACGGTCAATGACGCAGTGGAAGTCGAACGCCTGGCAATCCTGGGAGTCGACGGCCTGATCACCGACTATCCCGACCGTGCGCGCCGGGTGCTGGCGTCCATGGGCATTGCCGTCGACTGACCCGAGGAACTCGAGAGCACCCACGTCGCGGCAACTTCGTGCGCTCGACCGACATGTCCGACGGCCGGCACATTTCGTCGCGGCCAGCAATTCGCAGGTCGGTATACTGCCGCTTTACCGGTATCGCGTGAACCCTGAAGGCAGCCGGGCAGCGCGCAGACGATGACGAAATACGTATTCGTTACCGGTGGCGTGGTCTCCTCCCTGGGCAAGGGGATCGCCGCCGCCTCCCTCGCCGCGATCCTCGAATCGCGCGGCCTCAAAGTCACCCTCATCAAGCTGGATCCGTACATCAACGTCGATCCCGGCACGATGTCGCCGTTCCAGCATGGCGAAGTGTTCGTGACCGAGGACGGCGCCGAAACCGATCTGGACCTCGGCCACTATGAGCGCTTCATCTCCGCCCGGATGCGGAAGGTGAACAACTTCACGACGGGCCAGATCTACGAGTCGGTGATCAAGAAAGAGCGGCGCGGGGAATATCTCGGCAAGACCGTGCAGGTCATTCCGCACATCACCAACGAGATCCAGGACTTCGTCGAGCGTGGCGCTGCGGCGGCTTGGGGCGGCAAGGCCGATGTCGCGATCGTCGAGATCGGCGGCACGGTCGGTGACATCGAGTCGCTGCCGTTCGTCGAGGCGGCACGGCAGATGAGCCTGAGGCTCGGCCGTGGTTCGTGTTGCTTCGTTCACCTGACCCTGGTCCCGTTCATACCGATGGCCGGTGAACTCAAGACCAAGCCCACGCAGCACAGCGTGCAGAAGCTGCGCGAGATCGGCATTTCGCCCGACGTGCTGCTGTGCCGCGCCGACCGCCCGATTCCCGAGGAAGAACGCGCGAAGATTTCGCTCTTTTCCAACGTGCCGATGAATGCAGTCATCTCCGTGTGGGATGCCGACTCGATCTACAAGGTCCCCTCGATGCTGCACAAGCAGGGCCTCGACGAGATCGTCTGCTTCACGCTCGGCATGCCGTCGCGTCCGGCCGACCTGACGGCGTGGGACAAGCTGGTCTTTGCGCTCGAAAACCCGAAGCACGAGGTGCGGATCGGCATGATCGGCAAGTACGTCGACCTGTCGGACTCGTACAAGAGCCTGAACGAAGCACTGAGGCACGCCGGCATCCACACCCATACCCGGGTGGTGATCGATTACGTCGACTCGGAGCAGATCGAGCGCGATGGTGCTGGCGCACTCGCCCAGCTCGACGCGATCCTCGTGCCCGGGGGATTCGGCAAACGCGGCACCGAAGGCAAGATCAAGGCGATCCAGTTTGCCCGCGAGCGCGGCATTCCGTATCTGGGCATCTGCCTGGGCATGCAGCTGGCAACGATCGAATTTGCCCGCAATGTGTGCGGCCTGACTGATGCGAATTCGACCGAGTTCGATCCCGACACGCCCCATCCGGTCGTCGCGCTCATCACCGAGTGGATGGACCGCACCGGACGCATCGAGCGACGCGACGCGAAGTCCGATCTCGGCGGCACGATGCGCCTGGGTTCGCAGAAGTGTCCGGTTCAGCCGGGCACGCTGGCCCACCGGATCTACGGTCCGGAGGTCAATGAACGCCACCGGCATCGCTATGAAGTAAACAACATCTATGTGCCGCAACTCGAGACGGCAGGCTACCGGGTCTCGGCGCGCACGCCGACGGAGAACCTGCCCGAGATCATGGAACTGCCGTCGCATCCGTTCTTCATCGGAGTGCAGTTCCACCCCGAGTTCACGTCGACGCCGCGCGGCGGGCATCCACTTTTCGCTGCTTTCGTCCAGGCAGCGCTTGCGCATCGGAACCGTGATGCGAGCGAGCCGGAATTGACGAAGGCGGCCGCGTGAAACTCGCCGGATTCGAGGTCGGGCTCGATCGTCCGATCTTTCTGATCGCCGGACCTTGCGTGATCGAGTCCGAGCAGATGGCGATCGATACGGCTGGGGTGCTCAAAGACGTCACGCGCGCGCTCGGCGTGCCGTTCATCTACAAGTCGAGCTTTGACAAGGCCAACCGCAGTTCGGGACGGAGTTTTCGCGGCCTGGGCATTGACGCGGGGCTGCGTATCCTGTCGGAGGTGAAGTCGAGGGTCGGCGTGCCGGTGCTGACCGACGTACACGACGAGGCCGACATCACGCCGGCCGCCGCCGTGGTCGACGTACTGCAGACCCCGGCATTCCTGTGCCGCCAGACCGACTTCATCCGGGCGTGCGCGGTCAGCGGCAAGCCCGTGAACATCAAGAAGGGCCAGTTCCTTGCGCCGGGCGACATGAAGAACGTGATCGACAAGGCGCGCGATGCCGCGCGCGAGGCCGGCCTGAGCGAAGACCGCTTCCTGGCGTGTGAGCGCGGCGTGTCCTTTGGCTACAACAATCTCGTATCGGACATGCGCTCGCTGGCCATCATGCGCGAGACCGGCGCGCCGGTCGTGTTCGACGCGACGCACTCGGTGCAGTTGCCGGGCGGGCAGGGCACGTCCAGCGGCGGCCAGCGCGAGTTCGTGCCGGTGTTGGCGCGCGCGGCGGTGGCGGTCGGTGTCGCGGGGATCTTCATGGAGACGCATCCCAATCCGGCCGAGGCGAAGAGTGACGGGCCCAATGCGGTGCCGCTCGATCGCATGCGTGAGCTGCTCGAGACACTGCTCGAGCTCGACCGCATCGCCAAAAAGCGCCGCTTTCTCGAAGCCGACTTTCACTGAGCAAGGAGATCGACATGCCGGCTGCCTACGTTGTCGTCGAGATGAAGGTCTCCGACCCCGAGCAGTACAAGCAGTACATGGCGGCCGCTCCGGCGACCATCGCCGCCTATGGCGGCGAGTACCTGGTGCGAGGAGGTCGGCACGAGGCTCTCGAGGGCGACTGGCAACCGGCGCGCGTGGCCATATTGAAGTTCCCCAGCTACGAACAGGCGAAAGCCTGGTATGACGAGGGGACCTATCGCAGCGTGCGCGTGAAGCGCGCCGGCGCGACCGAGTACTTCAACATGATCCTCGTCGAAGGCGTGGCCGCACCGGTCGCCTGAACCTACGCAGTTACCTCCCACAAGAACAGACCATGTCTTCCATCGTTGACATCATCGGCCGTGAAATCCTCGATTCGCGCGGCAACCCCACCGTCGAATGCGACGTCTTGCTCGAGTCCGGCGTCATGGGACGCGCGGCCGTGCCTAGCGGCGCGTCAACCGGATCGAGGGAGGCGATAGAACTGCGTGACGGCGACAAGAACCGCTACCTGGGCAAGGGCGTGCTCCATGCGGTCGAGAACATCAACACCGAGATCTCCGAAGCCGTGATGGGCCTCGAGGCCAACGAGCAGGCCTTCCTCGATCGCACGCTGATCGAACTCGACGGTACCGAGAACAAGGCGCGGCTGGGAGCGAACGCGATGCTCGCCGTATCGATGGCGGTCGCCAAGGCGGCCGCCGAGGAGGCCGGGCTGCCGCTGTATCGGTATTTCGGCGGCAGCGGCCCGATGTCGATGCCGGTGCCGATGATGAATGTCATCAACGGCGGGGCACACGCCAACAACAGCCTCGACCTGCAGGAGTTCATGATCGTACCGGTCGGCGCGCCGAGCTTCTCCGAGGCGGTGCGTTACGGCGCGGAGGTCTTCCACGCGTTGAAGAAGCTGATTGACAAGGCCGGCATGAGTACCGCGGTCGGTGACGAAGGCGGGTTCGCGCCCAGTGTCGCCAGTCACGAGGCGGCCATCCAGCTGATCCTGCAGGCGATCGATGCCGCCGGCTACACAGCCGGCTCGCAGATCGCGATCGCGCTCGACTGCGCGGCCAGCGAGTTCTACAAGGAGGGCGTCTACCGACTCGACGGCGAGGGACTGGTGCTGTCGGCGGCGGACTGGACCAACATGCTCGCCACCTGGTGCGACAAGTACCCGATCCTCTCGATCGAGGACGGGATGGCGGAGAACGACTGGGACGGATGGGCCACGCTCACCGAGCGTCTCGGCACCAAGGTACAGCTGGTGGGCGACGATCTGTTCGTGACGAACACCGCGATCCTGCGCGAAGGCATCCGCAAGGGCGTGGCCAATTCGATCCTCATCAAGATCAACCAGATCGGTACCTTGACCGAGACTTTCGCTGCGATCGAGATGGCCAAGTGCGCGGGCTACACCTCCGTCGTCAGCCACCGGTCCGGCGAGACCGAGGACGCGACGATCGCCGACATCGCGGTCGGCACCAACGCGATGCAAATCAAGACAGGCTCGATGAGCCGCTCGGACCGTATCGCGAAGTACAACCAGCTGCTGCGCATCGAAGAGGACCTCGGCGACATCGCGAGCTATCCCGGACGCGGCGCTTATTACAACCTGCACAACCTGCGCTGATCGATGCGGATACTTGGCATCGTGCTGGCCGTCCTGCTGGTAGCGATCCAGTATCCGCTGTGGTTTGGCAAGGGCGGCTGGCTGCGCGCCCGGGACCTGGAGCGCCAGCTCGCCGCGCAGCGCGAAACCAACTCCACGCTTGCCGCGCGCAATACGGCCGCAGCGGCTGAAGTCTCCAGTCTGCGTGAAGGCAATGAAGCGATCGAGGAGCGCGCCCGCTCGCAGCTGAACATGGTCCGCGATGGAGAAGTGTTCTTCCAGTTTGTCGATCGCGCGCCGGCCGCTGCGTCGGGCGGCGGACCACCGCGCTGACCGCCGGGACGCCGGATACGGAGGAACCGGGTGAATCTTCATCGATTGCTCAAGCAACGCGAGGAGCGCGGCGAGCCGCTTCGCGTAGGACTGATCGGCGCCGGCAAGTTCGGATCGATGTACCTTTCCCAGGTGCGCCACACGCCGGGCGTGCGGGTCGTGGCGATTGCCGATCTGACGCCGCAGCGTGCGCGTGACGCGCTGACGAACGTCGGCTGGTCCGAATCGTCAATTTCCGCGCTGCGCTACTTCGACGATGCGCGACGCATGATCGACGAGCCCGACATCGACATCGTTATCGATGCCACGGGCTCGCCGGCCGCCGGCATTGATCACGTGCTGGCATGCTGCGAGCGGGGCAAGCACATCGTCATGGTCAATGTTGAGGCCGATGCTCTGGCCGGGCCGCTGCTGGCGCTGCGCGCCCAGCAGGCTGGCATCGTGTATTCGCTGGCCTACGGCGATCAGCCGGCTCTGATCTGCGAGATGGTTGACTGGGCGCGCGCCTGTGGCTTCGAGGTCGTCGCCGCCGGCAAGGGCACGAAGTACCTGCCCGAGTACCACGCCTCGACCCCCGCGACGGTCTGGAAGTACTACGGGCTGAGCGAGGCGGACGCCCTTCGCGGCGGCCTGAACGCACAGATGTTCAACTCGTTCCTGGACGGCACGAAGAGCGCCATCGAGATGTGCGCGGTGGCCAATGCCACCGGGTTGCATGCGCCCGAAGGCCTGAGCTTCCCGCCGTGCGGCGTCGATGAACTGCCGACCGTGCTTCGGCCGGTGAGCGAAGGCGGAGTGCTGCACCAGCGCGGGCAAGTCGAAGTGATCTCGAGCCTGCGGCGCGACGGCAGCCCGGTATCGCGCGACCTGCGCTGGGGCGTGTATGTCGTGTTCTCGGGCGGCAGTGAGTACGTCGAGCGCTGCTTCAAGGAGTACGGCCTCGTGACCGACCCGAGCGGGCAGTATTCCGCGCTGTACAAGCCGTTCCACCTGATCGGCCTCGAGCTCGGCATCAGCGTGGCAAGCGTCGGCCTGCGCGGCGAGCCGACGGGAGCGCCGATCGGCTTCAACGCCGATGTGGTCGCAACGGCCAAGCGCGACCTCGCTCCCGGCGAGATGCTCGACGGGGAGGGCGGCGCCACCGTGTACGGCCGTGTGATGCCCGCAGGCGAGTCGCTCAGGCTGGAAGGGTTGCCGCTCGGCCTCGCCCATCACGTGCGGCTGCATAGGGCCGTGGCCGCCGGCCAGCCGGTGCGCTGGACCGACGTTGAAATCGACGAGGCGGCACCCGCGGTCCAGTTTCGCCGCACGATGGAGAAAACCGAGTTCGGCGTTACCACTTGAATCGGAGTCAACCCGACTTGTCCGGCAGTCGCGATGAGTCAATGCTGCTGGGACTTGTCGGCTTCGCTGGTCTGTCCGCTGGCAAACAGCTGCGCCACATCGACGACATCGAAGGAGTATTGCCGGTTACAGAAGTCGCACGTGACCGTCACCGTGTCGAGTTCCTCGATGATGGAATCGACTTCCTCGCGCCCGAGGGAGTTCAGCATGCGGCCGATCCGTTCGCGCGAACACGTGCAGGCAAAGCGCGGTGCCAGCGTGGCCTGGTGGTCGAGCTGTTCCTGACCATAGAGCCGTCGCGCCACGTTCTCCGGAGTGAGGCGCAGCAGTTCCTCGCTGCGCAAGGTGGCGCCGAGTGTCGTTGCGCGGTCCCATGCGTCTTCGTCGATGACCGTTTCGGATCCGCCATGATCGGGCAGGCGCTGGAGCAGCAGACCAGCGCTGGCCTCGTCGTCCGCCGCCAGCACCAGCTTGGTGTCCAGCTGTTCAGACTGTCGCATGTAGGCCTCGATCACGTCGGCCATCGATTCGCCGTCGAGCGGGACGACGCCCTGGTACGGGCGTTGTCCCGGAAGAGGATCGCGTGGATCGAGCGTGATCGCGAAGCGCCCGCGGCCGCTGCGGTTGATCAGCTCGCGCATCGTCGCCTCCTCGTCGACGGACTCGTCGCCGAGCTTGGCGGTCGCCCGCAGGGCCAGATCGGGCTGGCACTCCACGACGAGCAGCTTCACCGGGCCGTCCCCGTGGATCTGCATCACGAGTGCGCCGTTGAACTTGATGTTGCTCGCCAGCAGTGCAGCGGCAGCGACCATCTCGCCGAGCAGGCGCTTGACCGGGGCGGGATAGTCGTGGTGCGCCGTCATCTCGCGCCATGCGTCTGCAACG
The DNA here is from genome assembly GCA_963754065.1 of uncultured beta proteobacterium. Taxonomy (GTDB): domain Bacteria; phylum Pseudomonadota; class Gammaproteobacteria; order Burkholderiales; family Burkholderiaceae_F; genus JALORV01. The sequence continues at coordinate 120,463 of CAVWFH010000020.1, forward strand.
CGGACGAGTTCGCCGCGCACGGGTGCTCCGCGAAACAGGAACTTCAGGAGGCGATCGGACATGGACTCCCGGTCCAGTCAGCCGACGCGCTTGAGCGCGTCCTTGTAATACTGGCCGCGATGCACGTAGTTCGCCGTATTGGAGTGCATGTTCGCGATGGCTGCTTCATCGAGCGTGCGCACCACCTTGCCCGGCGAACCCAGGACGAGGGAGTTGTCCGGAATCTCGCGGCCCTCGGTGACGAGCGCGCCGGCACCGATCAGGCAGTTGCGGCCGATCCTCGCGCCGTTGAGGATGATCGCCTGGATGCCGATCAGGCATCCTTCGCCGATCGTTGCGCCGTGCACCACGGCCTGGTGGCCGATCGTGACGTTGGCAGCGACGGTCAGCGGATACCCGGGGTCCGTGTGCAGCACGCAGCACTCCTGCACGTTGCTGCCCTCGCCGATGATGATGGGCTCGTTGTCCCCGCGTATCGTCGCGTACGGCCAGATGTTGACGCGCGCGTGCAGGATGACGTGGCCGATGAGGGTGGCAGTCTCATAAACGAACGCCGTGGGGTCGATGACGGGTACGCGGTCACCGAGCTGGTAGATGCTCATGGCGGGTGCTCGATCAACGTTGTGGTTGCAAGGTGGGAAGTGCGAAGCAGACGGTGCTCCAGTTTACGGGGACTCGGACGGCGGCCGCCGTCGGGTCGATCGAGGCGATCCGCATGAGTGAACTGCGGACTCTGGCGCTGCAGGCACTCGTGTTGGATGAGGCGGATGCACGTTGCCGGGCGGTGGACGCCTTGTCCGCAACATTGCCCCTCGAGCCCGATCGGTCGCTTGCGCCGGACCGACCGGTGCCAGGCCGACCGATCCGGCCGCGCCTGGTGCCGATCCAGCATGTCCCTGCACGCAATCCGCGGACGTCAGAAGGGCACGCGGCTTTGCTCCACTCGATCGCGCACATCGAGTTCAACGCGATCGGTCTCGCGCTCGATGCGATCTGGCGTTTCGCCGCACTGCCGCCGGCTTACTACCTCGACTGGCTGCGCGTTGCCCACGAGGAAACGCGACACTTTCGACTGCTCAGTGCCCATCTCGCAAGTCTTGGCGTTGCCTATGGTGACTTCGATGCGCACGATGGGCTTTGGGATATGGCGGCGCGCACAGCCGGCGATGTGCTCGACCGCATGGCGCTCGTGCCCCGCCGGCTCGAAGCCCGCGGACTGGATGTTTCCCCCGGGATCCGTTCCAAGCTGGTCGCGGCCGGTGATGCGGAAGCCGCCGCGATTCTCGACATCATTTTGCGGGACGAGATCGGCCACGTTGCCATCGGCAATCGGTGGTTCAACTGGCTCTGCAGCGTCCGCAGGCTGGATCCGGTCGCCACGGATGCTCGCATTGCGGCGCGTCATCGCGTGCCGCGACCCCGCGGGCCGTTCAACCTTGCCGCACGGCGCGCTGCGGGTTTTTCCGCAGTGGAAATCGACTTGCTCGATCGGCCGGAGGCGGCTGCCCGGGCGATACCCTCTCCGGACTAGCCTCCAGCCGCGATCGCACCCACGTGGGATCGAATCCCACGGTCGGCGCCGATACAGTCCTTAGCCATCCCGGAGGACGCATGAATCTGGCTTCGATACTGAATACCCCGCTGAGCGAGTTGCTGGGCCGCAGGAAACCCGCGCCCCCGCCCCGGCTTTCCGCCGCGCCGAAGCCGCGCATGGGAGCGACGCTGTGCTGTGCCGGCTTGCGCATGACGGTTCAGGCGGGGCTGACGGACGAGATGTGGCAGTGGCTGGCCGCGCTGGGCTGGCGCGAATTGCGCACTGGCGAAAACCGCCTGCACTATCGTGCGCTGTCGACCTCGCTCGTCAACCGGCTTTACGATGTTGCACCCGACGACCGGCAGAAGATTCTCCTGCTGGCGATCCGGGAGGCGACGCGCCCCCAGCGCGAAGCGTCGGCAGAGCGCAGCCCGACGAACTAGCCCTTTCGGGGGATACGTTCGGAGACATGCGCCGATAAAGTTCGTGCTCGGAGGATTGCACCGAAGTGGATCTGGTCGGACCCGTACGTGACCGTGTTCGGACGCTGCTGAAAATCCGCGTGTCCCGCGGGCTGCCGTCGGTCGGTATCAAGCCGGCCCTCGGTGCACGCCTTTTCCGTGAGGACGTGCGCATGACCGTGCAGGCAGGACTGACCGATGCCATGTGGCGCTGGCTCGTAAAGGAAGGCTGGCGCGAAATCACGTTCCGCCCCGACCGCCGCCGCTACCGCGATATTCCCGCCGCCTATGTAACCCGACTGATCGACTCGACCGTCGAAGAACGCGACCGCGTGCTCGCGGCGGCGATAGCCAATGCCACGGTCCGGCCGCTGCCGGCGCGCCGCGGCGCCTGGACCAACACCCGCGGCCGACCCTAGTTTGCCGATGGCGGGCCTGCGGACGTCCCCGATCGCCGGCCGCTGCTACCGCGAGTTTCACGTCGGCGACACGTTCGGATCGACGGTCGACATCACCCCCGCCCACCTCGACCGCGGCGCGCAGCTGATCGGAGACTTCAACCCGCTGCACGTCGACGACGAGTTCGCGCAATCATCGCGCTTCGGCGGTCGCATCCTGCATGGTGTGCTGACGTCAGCGCTGATGAGCGCGCCGTTCGGAAATCTGGTCGCGGGCACAGCACTCGGATACCTTGAACACAACGCGCGCTTCCTCGCAGCGGTACGCCCCGGAGACACGCTGACCATTGAATGGAGCGTCGTCGAGCTGGTGCCAAAGCCGCATCGTGGCGGGGGCATCGTCGTGGCCGAGTGCGAGGCGCGCAATCAGAAAGGCGAAGTGGTCGCGACCGCCCGCGGCAAGATGCTCGTCTCCGACCGTTAGGTTCACCTCTCAGCCGACGCATTGCGCCGATCACGCCGGTCCGTTGTTGACCATCCCCGCAGCGCGCGTTGCCTCCAGGTCGCGCAGCACGCGGCGCTGCACCTTCCCGGTCGTTGTCATCGGCAATGAGTCGATGAATTCGATGTCCTTCGGGTACTCGTAGGGCGCGAGCTTGCCTCGCACGTGCTGCTGCAACTCCGCCACCAGCGCGGCCGAGCCGCTGTGACCGGCAGCCAGCACCACGAACGCCTTGACGACGGCCCCGCGCTCCGCATCCGGCCGGGGCACCACCGCCACGTTGGCGACCGCCGGGTGCTTGATCAGGCAGTTCTCGATTTCACTGGGACCGATGCGATAGCCGGCAGCCTTGAAGACGTCGTCGGCGCGCCCCTGGTACCACAGGTAGCCGTCGCCATCGCTGCTGGCAAGGTCACCGGTGCGGCACCAGTCGCCGCTGAACTTGCGCTGGGTTGCGCCCGGATTGCGCCAGTACTCGATAAAGAACACGGGGTCGGGATGGCCATGAATATCGCGACGATTCAGTGCAACTTCGCCGGTTACTCCGGCGGGCAGTTGCTGACCGTCGTCGTCGAGCACCGCCACGCGATGGCCCGGATACGGGCGACCCATGCTGCCCGGTCGCGCCGGCCACTTCTCGTGCGAGTTGCCGACGATGTAGTTCATTTCCGTCTGCCCGAACATCTCGTTGACCGTGACGCCGAGCGCCTTGCGGCACCAGTCGAACACCGTTTCGCCGACCGCCTCGCCGGCACTCATGATGGACCGCAGGCGCAGCGCGTACCGTCGGCGCGGGTCGTCGACCGACTTCATCATCATCTTCAGCGCAGTCGGGAACAGGAACGAGTTGGTCACGCCGTAGCGTTGCATCAGTTCGAATGCGCGGTCGGGCGCGAACCGACCGCGCGTGCCGACGATCGGGAAGCCGAAGTACATCGTTGGCAGCAGTGCATCCATCAGGCCGCCTGTCCAGGCCCAGTCGGCCGGCGACCAGAAGACATCGCCGGGCTGTGGAAACCAGTCTTGCGACGCGACAAATCCAGGCAGGTTGCCGATCAGCGCCGAGTGCGGCATCAACGCGCCCTTGGGCGGTCCAGTGGTTCCACTCGTGTAAATCAGCACGGCGGGATCGCTGGCCCGCGTCGAGACGCAGTCGAACCGGTCCGAAGCCGCGGACAGCAGCTCGCTCCACTCATGCGCGTCGGATGCGTGTGCGCCCACGACGATCAGATGGGCCAGGTCGGGACAGCTCGCGCGCACAGATTCGATCGACGCAACGGCAACCGGATCGATGATCGCGGCGACGGCACCGCTGTTCTGCAGGCGATACTCCAGCGCGTCGGGACCGAACAGCAGCGACAGTGGCATCGCGACCGCGCCCAACTGGTAGATCGCGATGTGCGCGATCGCCGTTTCGGCTCGCTGCGGCAGCACGATGGCGACCCGGTCGCCGCGCGACACGCCCAGCGCCCGCAGCACATTCGACAGTCGGTTGGCGTCGGCCTGCAGGGCGGAATAGGTGTAAGACGACGGCCGCCCCTGATCGTCCTCGCAGTGCAGGGCGATGCGCGACGACTCGTTGGCCCAACGGCGGCAGCAGACGTCGGCGATGTTGAATTCGGCCGGCACGTTCCAGCGGAACGACTCGTACAGCGCGCGATAGTGGTCGCGCATGGTGATCCTCTCTGTCTCGGACGGGCCGGTTCCTATAATCGCCGAACCGTATCAACCCTGCAAACGCTCGTGTTCCAGGAGCTCAACTGATCGCCATGCTGCGGCCATCGCACTCCCGCTTCGTCGACGTCCGCGGCCTGCGCTATCACTTGCGTTGCTGGGGCGAGCCCCGGCACGGCAGCCGCACGCTGGTCATGCTGCACGGCTGGATGGACGTGTCGGCCTCGTTTCAGTTCGTCGTCGACGCGCTCGGACCGGACTGGCAGGTGATCGCGCCGGACTGGCGTGGCTATGGCCTGACCGAGCGTGCGCGCGCCGACTGTTACTGGTTTCCCGATTACCTCGCGGACCTCGAGCGGGTGCTCGACAGTTTCGCGCCGGATCCCGCCGTGCTGGTCGGGCACAGCATGGGCGGCAATGTGGCCCTGCTGTATGCAGGTATCCGGCCTGGGCGCGTGCGTGCGGTTGTCAACCTCGAAGGCTTCGGACTGCGCGAGACGCACGCCTCGCAGGCTCCGGGCCGCTATGCGCAATGGCTCGACGAGTTGCAGACTGGCTCCTCGCTGCGCGACTACGCCAGTGCGGAAGACGTCGCGGCGCGCCTGCAACGGAACAATCCGCGCTTGACGGCCGGGCGCGCTGACTTTCTCGCGCGGCATTGGGCGCAGGAGCAGGCCGACGGCCGCTGGGCCGTGGCGGGCGACCCGTCTCACCGGATCGTCAATCCGACGCTGTATCGCCTGGATGAAGTGCTGGCCTGCTGGAAGTGCATCGCCTGTCCGGTGCTCTGGGTGCGCGCCGAGGCCACCGATGTGCTGCGTTTCGTCGCGGAAACGCCGGCGGCGGCTGTCGAAGAAGTGGAACGGCGCCGCGCCGTGATCCCGGACGTCGAAAATCTCGTCATCGAGGACGCCGGCCACATGGTCCATCACGACCAGCCGGAGCGCGTGGCGCGGGCCATTGTCGACTTCCTTGCACGGCGGGTCGCAGCAGCCGACCGCTAGAATGCCGCGATGTCGATGCACGAACATCCGGCGAGCCTGGTTGACGCAGACCTTCACTCCCACTCCACCGTATCCGATGGCCTGTTGACGCCGCGCGAAGTGGTCGAGCGTGCGGCGGCGCACGGAGTCGAGCTTTACTCGCTGACCGACCACGACGAGGTATCGGGCCTGGCCGAGGCCGAGTCGACTGCACGCGCGGTTCACATCCATTTTGTGCATGGCGTCGAGGTTTCCGTCACCTGGGCGTCGACGACCATCCATGTGGTCGGGCTCGGCATCGACCCTGACCACCGGCCACTGCAACTGGCGCTCGCGCACGTGCGCAGCGGGCGCACGGCGCGCGCACGGCAGATGGCCGATGGGCTCGCCGCTGCCGGCGTCGATGACGCCTACGAAGGTGCGCTTCGATTCGTCCGAAACCCCGAGCTGATTTCGCGTACGCACTTTGCGCGTCACCTGGTCGAATCGGGGTACTGCCGTGACGTGCGCGAGGTGTTCAAGCGGTACCTCGTGGACGGCAAGCCGGGCTATGTCCCGCACGAGTGGGCGCACCTCGACGAGGCAGTGGAGTGGATCGCCTCCGCCGGCGGTGTGGCCGTGCTGGCCCATCCCGGGCGCTACCGCATCGGCGAGCTGAAGTTGCACGAGCTCGTGAAGGAATTCAAGGAGGCGGGCGGGACGGCGCTCGAAGTCGTTACCAGCAATCACACCCCGGACCAGATGCGCAAATTCGCACGCATGGCCGACGAAATGGAACTCGAGGCGTCGCGTGGCAGTGACTTTCACGGGCCTGGGGAGGCCGAGAACGTCGAACTCGGGCATGTTCCGCCCTTGCCGCCGGGACTGACGCCGGTCTGGCATCGCTTCACGTGAGGCCGATCGTCCCGCACTCCATGGGCATTGCGGCCGTCGCTGCGCGCAACTGACCCATGGCGCAGTTGTTCGTTGTCCATCCGGTCGATCCACAGGTACGCCTGTTGCGACAGGCCGCGCAGATCCTCGACCACGGCGGCGTCGGCGCGATCCCAACCGACTCGTGTTACGCGCTGGTCTGTCACCTGGACGACAAGGCGGCGGTGGATCGCATTCGCGCAATCCGCCGCATCGATGAACGGCACCTGCTGACGATGATGTGCCGCGACCTGTCCGATCTCGCGTCCTATGCCAAGGTCGACAACGCAACCTACCGGCTGCTGCGGGACGTCACGCCAGGACCCTACACGTTGATTCTGGAAGCGACGCGCGAAGTGCCGCGGCGGCTGTCGCATCCGTCGCGTCGCACGATCGGCCTGCGCATTCCAGACAACACGGTGGCCCTCGGGCTGCTCGACGTCCTGGGCCAGCCGCTGATCAGCACGACGCTGCAGCTACCGGGGGACGAACTGCCGCTGAACGACGTCGATGACATCCGCGCGCGGCTCGACTATGCGATCGACTTCGTGCTCGACGCCGGACCCTGCGGAGTCGAGCCGACCACGGTCGTCGATCTCACCGGCGCGCACGCGGTGGTCGTACGGGCCGGCAAGGGCGATCTGGCTGCGCTCGGTCTCTGAACGACTCCGGTGGGACGGCTGCTAGACTGAATCCAATGGACGGCATCATTCAGGCGATCACCGTCTACGCGATCCCGGTGCTGCTGGCCATCACCCTGCATGAAGCGGCGCATGGCTATGTCGCCCGCATGTTCGGCGATTCGACGGCCTACATGCTCGGGCGCGTGACGCTGAATCCACTCAAGCATATCGACCCGGTCGGCACTATCGTCGTGCCGCTGGCAATCGTATTGATCACCAAGCTGTCGGGCGGCGCGGGGTTCCTCTTCGGCTGGGCCAAGCCGGTGCCGGTCAACTTCGGCAACCTTCGGCATCCCAAGCGCGACATGATCTGGGTCGCCGCGGCCGGCCCCGGCATCAACCTGCTGATGGCGATTGCGTGGGCCGTGCTGCTAAGGGGCCTGCTGTCGTCGGGCATCGAGGAGACCTTCTTCATCGAGATGGCCAAGGCGGGCGTGTTCGTCAACATCGGGCTGATGGCGCTCAACCTGCTGCCGTTGCCGCCGCTGGATGGCGGCCGCATTCTCGTCGGCTTGTTGCCCCACAAGCTCGCGTACGCGCTGTCGCGGGTCGAGCCGTACGGATTCTTCATCCTGATTTTCCTGCTGGCGACCAACACGATCGGCTTTTTCCTGCAGCCGTTCTACGAGTTCGGCGTCGCCATCGTCCGTCTCTTCGTCTGAATGCTCGTCTGAACCATGTTCCCTGACCGCGTGCTTTCCGGCATGCGCCCGACGGGCGCACTGCATATCGGCCACTACCATGGTGCGCTGAAGAACTGGGTCAAGCTGCAAGACGAGCACCCGTGCTTCTTCTTCGTCGCCGACTGGCATGCGCTGACGACCCACTATGAAACGCCGGAAGTGCTCGAGGCCAGCGTCTGGGACATGGTGATCGACTGGTTTGCCGCCGGCCTCGATCCCCAGAAAGCCACCATCTTCATCCAGTCGCGTGTGCCAGAACATGCGGAGCTCTTCCTGTTGCTGTCGATGTCGACACCGCTCGGCTGGCTCGAACGCGTACCGACGTACAAGGACCAGATCGACAAGATCAGGGATCGCGACCTGTCGACGTACGGCTTCCTTGGCTACCCGCTGATGCAGGCAGCCGATATCCTCATTTACCGCGCCACGATGGTGCCGGTCGGCGAGGACCAGGTGCCGCACATCGAAATGACGCGCGAGATTGCGCGCCGCTTCAACAACCTCTTCGGCCGCGAGCCCGGCTTCGAGGACAAGGCCAGGGAAGCGGTGAAGAAGCTGGGTACCAAGCGCGCGAAGCTGTATCACGAACTGCGCAATCGCTTCCAGGAGCAGGGCGACGATGACGCGCTGGAACAGGCGCGCGCGCTTCTGTCGCAGGCGCAGAGCATGTCGATGGGAGACCGCGAGCGAGCGTTCGGCTATCTTGAGGGATCGCGCCGCGTGATCCTGGTCGAGCCCGACGCCAAGCTAACCGAGACGCCCAAGCTGCCCGGCCTCGATGGCCAGAAAATGTCGAAGAGCTACGGCAACATGATCCTGATGCGCGAGGAGCCCAAGGCGCTGACGGAAAAGATTCGTCGCATGACGACCGACCCGGCACGCGTACGCCGCACGGATCCGGGCGAGCCCGAGCGCTGTCCAGTGTGGCAACTGCACAAGGTTTACTCGACCGATGAGACGCAGGCCTGGGCCGCGCAGGGCTGCCGCACGGCGGGCATCGGCTGCCTCGACTGCAAGCAGCCGGTCATCGACGCGATGCTCAGGGAGCAGCAGCCCTGGCGCGAACGGGCGCAGCGCTACCTGGATGATCCGTCTCTGCTGCGATCCATCGTCGCGGATGGCTGCGACCGCGCCCGTGCGACGGCGCAGGAGACCATGCGCGAAGTCCGTGGCGCCATGGGGCTCACCTACGACTAGGCTCGAGCCAGGCGCGTCGATGCCGGAGGAGGGTCGATTGACCTCCAACCCGCTCGCACGGGCACCATCACCCTGGGTCGTGCGCTTCGCGGCGCGACTGGCGCCGGGCGCGCGTGTCCTCGATATCGCCTGTGGCCACGGGCGCCATGCGCGCCACCTGGCCGGTCGTGGCTGCCTCGTCACGGCGGTGGATGTCGACGCCACGTGTGCAACGTCGCTGGCCGACATTGCCGGAGTCGAGTTCCAACAGACCGACCTCGAAAGCGAGCCCTGGCCGTTCACGGAACGGAGCTACGACGCTGTCATCGTCGTGCACTATCTTCATCGGCCCTTGCTGCCGCGCCTGGCCGCAACGCTGGCCCCGGGCGGCCTGCTGATCTACGAGACGTTTGCACGTGGCAACGAGCAGTTCGGCCGGCCGCGCAATCCCGACTTCCTGCTGCGCCCTCGCGAACTGATCGACGCGTTCAGCGATCTTCGCGTCCTCGCGTTCGAGGATGGCTACGTCGCGGAGCCGCAGCCAGCCATGATCCAGCGGCTGGCCGCCGTGGGACTTGAACCACAGGCCAGCGGCCCGGTCGAATCCCTGGCGCTGTAGTGCTCAGTGGCCAGCGTCGAACCGGGCAGCGGCCGAGCGCTGCACGGTAGAATTCCGCGCTTCGGCCAGGGAGACCGCAGACACCATGATCAAGGGCAGCATCGTCGCCATCGTTTCGCCCATGCGGGACGACGGCGCGCTCGACTTCGAGGCGTATCGGCGGCTGATCGAGTGGCACGTGGCCGAGGGCACGAATGCGATCGTGGCTGTCGGTACCACGGGCGAGTCGCCGACCGTGGATCCGGACGAGCACGGCGAACTGATCCGAGTCGCCGTCGAAGCGGTGAAGGGCCACATACCGGTGATCGCCGGCACCGGCGGCAACTCGACGCGCGAGGCGATCGAGCTGACACGCCACGCCAAGGCGGTCGGTGCGGCAGCGACGCTGCAGGTCGTGCCGTACTACAACAAGCCGACGCAGGAAGGCCTGTACCAGCATTTCCGCAAGATCGCGGAAACCGTCGACCTGCCGGTCATCCTCTACAACGTGCCGGGACGCACCGTTGCGGATCTCGCCAACGACACGACCGTGCGACTGTCCGATGTGCCGGGCATCGTCGGCATCAAGGACGCGACGGGCGACCTCGCCCGCGCCAGCGATCTGCTGAAGCGGCTGCCCTCGCACTTTGCCGTGTACAGCGGCAATGACGACACGGCCCTTGCGATGATGCTGCTCGGCGGGCATGGCGTCATTTCCGTCACCGCCAACGTCGCTCCGAAGCTGATGAGCGAGCTCGCGAAGTCGGCGCTGGCCGGCGACCTTGCGCGGGCGCGGCAGATCAACAATCAATTGCTGCCCTTGCACCTGAAGCTTTTCGTCGAGCCCAACCCGATTCCGGTCAAATGGGCGCTTGCGAAAATGGGTCGCATTCCCGGCGGCATCCGACTGCCCCTGACGCCTCTGTCGATGCCGGCAGAGCCGGTCGTGCTGGCCGCAATGAAGGACGCGGGCCTGCTGTAGGCGCCCGCAGGAGTTTCGATGATATTTCGCAAGTCATTACCTGGTCTGCTGCTGAGTGCTCTCGTGGCGCTGTCCGCCGGTTGCACCTGGAGCGGTAGTCTCTTCTCGGACAAGATCGATTACCAGAACGCGAAGACACGCTCGACGCCGCTGGAGGTGCCGCCGGACCTGTCCCAGCTGCCACGTGAAGAGCGATTCACGGTGCCCGAGCGGCCACAGTCGTTCACGGCTTCGGGCACGGCTTCAGCCGGGCGCCCGGGCGCGCCGGCCGGGAGTGCAGCAACGGCCGCGGGCGGGACCGTGGCGCCGACGGGGGCGTTGGCACGACTGGAGCGCCAGGGCGATCATCGCTGGCTCGTCGTCAACATGCCGCCGGAAAAGGCGTGGCCGATCCTGCTGGACTTCTGGCCGAGCGTCGGACTGGCCGTCGAAAAGTCTGACCCGGCCGCCGGCGTGATGGAAACGGTCTGGGCCGAGAACAAGGCCAAGCTCGACCAGGGAATCATCCGGCAGACGCTCGGGCGCTTTCTCGGCTCCGTCTACTCGACCGGCGAACAGGACCGTTATCGCGCGCGCCTCGAGCGCACGGGAGATGGCACGTCGGAAATCTTCATCAGTCACCGCGGCATGGTCGAGGTGTTCACGTCGACGGCGCAGGACCGGACGGCTTGGCAACCGCGACCGCCGGACCCGGAGCTCGAGGCCGAGATGCTGCAGCGATTGCTGGTGCGCTTCGACAGTTCGGCAGCGAAAGCGGCTCCGGCCGCCACGGCGGCCGCCGGGCCCGCCGGTGCTGCGGCAACTGCCGGCACTGCTGCGGCGGCGCCGGAGCGGGCCTTCATCGTCAAGGGTGCGGGTGGCCGCAGCGAGCGCCTCGACATCGACGATCCGTTCGATCGTGCCTGGCGCCGCATCGGACTGGCGCTCGATCGCGGCGGATTCACTGTCGAGGATCGTGATCGTGCCAAGGGCATTTATTTCGTGCGGTATCTCGATCCGGATTTCGAGGCCAAGGCGAAGGATGAGCAGGGCTTCCTGACCAAGCTGCTGGGCCGCGAAAAGCCGGTGCAGGCACCCCAGTATCGGGTCCAGCTCACTTCGGCCGGAGACGCGGGCACGCAGGTGAGGGTGTACGGCAGCGAGGGCAAGCCGGAGCTTTCTCCCGCCGGCGACCGCATCCTGGCACTGCTCAAAGACCAGCTGCGCTGAGCGGCGTCCCGTGCTGCGCGTTTGCAGTCTTGGCTCGGGCAGCGGCGGCAACGGTCTGGTGGTCGAGGCGCGGGACGGCCCGCACACGAGCCGCATCCTGGTCGACAACGGATTCAATCTTCGCCAGCTCGGCCAGCGGCTGCAGCGGGCCGGGCTCGAGGTCGGGTCGCTCGACGCGGTCTTCGTGACGCACGAGCACTCGGATCATGTCGGCGGCGTCGCGACACTGGTACGACGACATGGCGTGCCGGTCTATTGCACCGAGGGCACGGCTTCCGCGTCAAGGTTCGACGCGGGGCGCATTGAATGGCGGCGCGTCGAAGCAGGACAGCCCGTCGAGATCGGCATCCTGAGGGTCGAGCCCTACGCGGTACCTCACGATGCAAGCGAACCGGTTCAGTACACATTCACCGACGGTTCGCGCCGGGTGGGGCTGCTGACGGACGCCGGCGAGTGTTCCGACGCGATCATCGCAGCACTCTCTGGCCTGCACGCGCTGATACTCGAGTGCAATCACGACTCCCGGATGCTGCAACAGGGCGCGTATCCGCCCTTCCTGAAGGCGCGTATTGCTGGCGCCTTCGGACACCTGTCGAATGCGCAGGCCGCGGGCATCCTGGATCGCATCGACCGCGCGCGGCTGGTCTGGATCGCCGCTGCGCACCTGTCACGCAGCAACAACCGGCCGGACCTCGCACGGCAGGCGCTGGCGAGCGTGCTGGACTGCGCAGCGGACGAAATTGGCGTTGCCGACCAGGACGTGGGACTGGACTGGCGCTCGGTTTGAGCGTGGCCTGAGCGCTGCCTGGGTTACTGCTGAGATCGCAGAAACAACAAGGGCCGGCAGTGCCGGCCCTTGCGATCGCGCTGGCGCGAGGACTACTTCTTCGGCGTGGCCGCTTTGTTGGCCTTGTCGACCGCAGCGGCGGCTTCCGCCTTGGCGGCGTCCTGGCCCGGCATCGCCGACGTGCCCGACTCACCCGCCGGAGCAGCACCAGTCACCGCAGCGCCTGCGGGTGCGGCAGGGGCCGCCGTTGCGTCGGCCGGCTTGGCCGCGTCAGCAGCCGGTGCGGGGGCTGGCGCAGGCGCAGGCGCCGGCGCAGGAGCGGCGGCCGGGGCAGGCGTCGGGGCTGGGGCCGGCGCTTCCTTCTTGCCACAGGCCGCTAACGCGACAACCATCATCGAAGCGAGCAGTAATGACTTGTTCATGTGCAACCTTCCTAAGTGGTGAGTGAATTCTTTTGAGTGGCGCGGCACCCGTGCCGCAAGCGACGAGGCGGAAACGATGAGCGCCGGTCGCCGTGCCATCGACGTTCCAGGGCCGGCATTATAGGCGTGAACGCGCGCGCGTCCTGCGGCGCAGCCGGCTGCTCAGCCGAGGCCCAGCGGGACGACGGCCAGGTTGTGTCCACCTGCATTCCAGCGACGCTCGAACGCTGCCGCCAAGGGCTGGGCATGCGGTTTGTTGTGCAACCACAGGTCGCCGCGCGCGACGATGGTCGGCTTCAGTTCGAGTACCGCGTGATCGTCGGCCAGCAAAACGGCGTCGTCGCCGACTGGATCGTCCGCGGCGGCGACGCGCATTTCCAGCGCATGCGGAAAGCGGCGCTGCAGGGCGCGCAGCCTCGGTGCCTGCGACTCCAGCCAGGTCGCGTCGTCGACAAGCAAGCGCACGCGTGCCGAGCGGTGCGAGAGCAGCAACCGTTGCAGCCGCTCTTGCGCCGCCACGCTGCCGAGGTCGAACAGGGCGAGGTCCCGGTGCAGGCACCGGATCGTGCGTTCGGCAACACCCAGCGCGATCAGGACGCCTTCGTGTGTCTCCGCGCGCGATGTGATCAGCGCGCGTTCCGGCGCGCCGTGGGTCAGTGTCAACTCCGAGGGTTTCATCGGTTCGCCATGGATCCTGTCAGGTGCAGCCAGCCGGCGAGGTACCACGAGTGCAGCTGCCGGAGTACCGCATCGGAAAGATCAATCGGCTGCAGCTCGCGCCGATCGGACAGTCGCTGCAGTGGACCGCGGAGTGCCAGCTCAAGGATCGAGAACTCGCCGTTCACGCCGATGGAGCCGCGTGAATAGAGGAACCGCGTACGACGATCGAGAAAGACGCCCTGCTCACGTGCCCGCTGCGCAAACGGCAGCGGTCGCAGCGGACGTCGCGGTCGATCGAACACGACCTGCGCCTTGGGCTCCGAAAGGTGGGCCAGCAAAAAGCGCGCGCAGTCCGCGCGTTGTGGGTGCTGCGCGCTCAGCACAGCATGCAGGCGAGCAACCATCGAGGCCGGCAGCGCACCTGGATGTCGCGTCGCGCGCAGCCCGCGATCCTCGAACTGGCCTGCAACCTTCGCATGCGCGGCAAAGTCCGACAGGAAGGGTTCGAGCAGTTCCTGGTGCGTCGGAGCGCGAAAGCCGATCGAGTACGTGACGCACTCACCGAGGGCCGTGCCCTCGTGCGCGACGCCGGGCGGGAGGTAGAGCATGTCGCCGGGCTCGAGCACGAATTCGGCCGTGGCCCGGAAATTCGCAAGGATCTGCAATGGCAGGCCGGTCACGCGTCGCAGGTCGCGCTGCCGGCTGATGCGCCAGCGGCGGCGACCGACCGCCTGCAACAGAAACACATCGTAGGAGTCGATGTGCGGACCGACGCCACCGCCGTCGGTCGCGTAACTCATCATCAGGTCGTCGAGTCGGGCATCCGGAACGAAGCGGAAACGCTGCAGCAGCCGGTGCGCGGCCTCGTCCAGCAGGTCGACACCTTGCACCAGCAGTGTCCAGCCCGGTCGGCGGGGCGATGGCAGGCGGGCAAAGGGTCCGTGCCGCAATCTCCAGGTGCCGTTCAGCCGCTCGATCAGGCGCGCTTCCACCTCCGGCTGACGGGCGAGCGCGAGCAGTCGATCGCGCTCGACCGGCGGCTCGAAGTTCGCCAGCGCACCCCGCAGCACGAGCGGCTTGCGCTGCCAGGCCTCGCGCATGAAGCGCGTGACGGTCATCGCGCCCAGTCGACGCAGTACCTTGCTAGTCATCGATCCAATTATAGGAACGCGCGGCAGCGCATAATCGGCGCATCGTGGAGACGACGATGAAGATCGCCGACGGCGCACTGGTCAGCCTCGATGTGACGATGTACGACGCGCAGGGCGACCTGCTCGAGAAGTCGGATGCACCGCTCGTCTACCTGCATGGCCACGACGACATCTTCCCGCGGATCGAGGAGGAGCTGGCTGGCAAGGAAGTCGGCGCGAAGGTCGAACTGCAGCTGGAGCCCGAAGAAGCCTTCGGCGAGTACGACCCCGAACTGGTTGTGCTGACCCGCGTCGAGGAACTCGGCGACGATCTGTCGGTCGGCCTGCGGGTCGAAGCGGCGGGGCCGAACGGGGAAGACCGGTGTGTGTTCACGATCACCGATATCGCCGAGGGGATGGCGGTGCTCGATGCGAACCATCCGCTGGCAGGAATCGCGCTGCGCTTCGACATCCGCGTGGTCGACGTTCGTGCGGCCACCGAACAGGAACTGGCGGATGCCGATTCACCCCGCGTCCCGGATTTCCTGCGCGTCCCCGAGCCGCCGCGGACGTTGCATTGAATCAGTCGATGCGTGCCTGGCGCTGCAACTCGTCCAGCAACGTGTGCGCCTCGCGCGGCGAAAGCGCGTCGAGATCGAGCCCGAGCAGGCGCGCGCGCAGCGGGCTGTCGAGGTCGGGCAGCGGCGCGGTTGATTCCGGCGCTGCCGCGAACATGTCGAGCTGGGGACGGCCACCGAGCGCCCGTTCCTCGAGCTGGGTCAGCAAGCCGCGGGCGCGCCGTACGACCGAACCTGGCACGCCCGCCAACTGGGCCACCGCCAAGCCGTAGCTCTGGCTGGCCGGGCCGGCCCGCACCTCGTGCAGGAACACCACGCGTCCGTTCGACTCGGCGGCGGCGACGTGCACGTTCGCCACCTCGGCATGTTGTTCGGCAAGCTGGGTCAGTTCGAAGTAGTGGGTTGCGAACAGCGTCAGGCAACGGTTCCGCTCGACCAGTTCGCGTGCGATCGCGGCGGCGAGCGCCATGCCGTCGAAGGTCGACGTGCCGCGACCGATCTCGTCCATCAGCACCAGGCTGCCTTCGGTCGCGCTGTTGAGGATCGCGGCCGCTTCCGTCATCTCCACCATGAAGGTCGAGCGACCGCGCGCCAGGTCGTCGGCGGCCCCGATCCGGGTCAGGATCCGATCGACCGGACCGAGTCGCGCGCTTGCGGCGGGTACGAAACTTCCGGCGTAAGCGAGCAGTGCGATCAGAGCAATGGAACGCATGTAGGTCGACTTGCCGCCCATGTTGGGACCGGTGATGACCAGCAGCCGTCGGCCCGGGTGCAGCAGGCAATCGTTCGGAACGTACGCTTCGATCTCGCGCTCGACGACCGCATGGCGCGCGCCGCGAATGTCGAGGCCGGCGCGATCGACGAGTTCGGGTTCGACCCAGCGCGCCAGCCGTGCATGCTGTGCCAGCGCGGCCAGGGCATCGAGTGCGGCAACGGCCTCGGCGGCCGCCTGCAATGCAGGTACATGGCGCGCGAGGTCCTCGACCAGTTCGTCGTAGAGCGTCTTCTCGCGTGCCAGTGCGCGCTCTCGCGCGGACAGCGCGCGGTCCTCGAACGACTTGAGCTCGGGCGTGATGTAGCGCTCGGCGTTTTTCAGCGTCTGGCGCCGCCGATAGTCGTCGGGCACCTTGGCGGTCTGGCCGTGCGTGACTTCGATGTAGAAGCCGTGCACGCGGTTGTATTCGACGCGCAGATTCGAAATGCCCGTTCGGGACCGCTCGCGCTGCTCGAGATCGACGAGGAACTGGCCCGTGTTGTCGCGCAAGGCGCGCAGTTCGTCGAGTTCGGCGTCGTGCCCGGAACCGATCACGTCGCCATCACGCACGGCATGCGCGGGCTCGGCGTGCAGCGTTTTCGTCAGCTGTTCAGCGATGTCGGCGGGAACACGGCACTGCGCCCGCAGTGCCGCCAGCAGCGGCGCGTCGCCGGCTGCAAGCAGCTCGACCACCCGGTCGATCGCCGGCAACGAGTCGCGCAGTGCCGCAAGTTCACGCGGCCGCACCGATCGCAGCGTGATGCGCGTGCTGATGCGCTCGAGGTCGGGCAGTCCGCGCAGCGCGTGGCGGAGACTGTCGTGCAGCGCCGTCCCATCGAGCAGGGAGCAGATCGCACGATGTCGCGCACGCGGCACGTCAGCACTTTGAAGCGGGTGGTGCAGCCAATGGCGCAGCCGACGGCTGCCCATGCCGGTCTCGCAGTGATCCAGCAGGCGAAACAGGGTCGGACCGTCCTCTCCGCGCAGCGTTTCGGTGATCTCCAGGTTGCGGCGGGTCACGGCGTCGAGCAGGAGGAAATCCGACTGCGCTTCGCGGTGAAGCGAGGCCACGTGCGGCAGACGTCCGCCCTGTGTAGACCGCGCATAGTCGAGCAGCGCCGAGGCCGCCGCGAGAATCTCGGGCGCGTCAGCCACTTCGAATGCATCGAGCGTGGCAACCTGCAGCAATTGCCGCAGGGACTCGGCGCCACGCACCGCGTCGAAGTGCCAGTCCGGCCGGGCCTGGGTGATGGCACCGACGCTGCGCACGGTCGCGCCGAGGGTGTCCAACCAGGCGTCGGCCAGCAGCACTTCGGACGGAGCAATGCGCGCGAGTTCAGATGACAGGAGCGCCGGAGTGATCGACGCTGCGCGCAGTTCGCCCGACGACAGCACGAGCCAGGCGAGCCCGAACGGCCCGCCGCGCTGCAATGGTGGCGCCACCGCCAGCAGCGGGGCGTCAGCCTTGTCCTGCAGCAGGCCAGTGTCGGTCAATGTACCCGGCGTGACGACGCGCACGACCTTGCGCTCGACCGGCCCTTTGCTGGTGGCGGGATCGCCGATCTGTTCGCAGATCGCCACGCTTTCGCCCAGCCGGACCAGGCGCGCCAGGTACTGCTCGACAGACACCACCGGCACACCCGCCATTTTCACTGGCGTACCGGCTGAAGCACCGCGCGCGGTCAGTGTGATGTTGAGCAGTCGCGCGGCGCGTTCGGCGTCGTCGTAGAAGAGTTCGTAGAAGTCGCCCATCCGGTAGAACAGCAGCACATCCGGATGGTCCGCCTTGATGCGCAGGTACTGCGCCATCATGGGCGTGTGCTGCTTGCTGTCTGCGCGCGCCGTCATGATCGTTCGGTCAGGAGCGTGCGGACGCGCTGGGCGCGAAGTGGGTGGCGCCGGCGTGGGTCAGGCAGCGCGGCCGCTGTGGACCTGACGCACCAGGTGCAGCAGCGGCGGGAAGACCTTGGGGGCGCCGCAGACGATGTGGCCATCCTCGAGGTAGCCGGGATCGCCGTTGAAATTCGATACCAGTCCCCCGGCTTCGAGGATCAGCAGGCTGCCGGCGGCCATGTCCCAGGGCGACAGGCCGATTTCCCAGAACCCGTCGAGTCTCCCCGCGGCGACGTAGGCAAGGTCGAGCGCGGCAGCCCCGGGACGACGGATGCCGGCGGTGTGTTCCGTGATGCTCTTGAACATCCGCACGTACTCGTCGAGATGATCGAAGCTGCGGAATGGAAAACCGGTGCCGATCAGGCTCTCGGCGAGGCGGTCGCGCCGCGAGACGCGGATGCGCCGTTCGTTGAGGAAGGCGCCGCGCCCGCGCGTGGCAGTGAACAGTTCGTTGCGCGTCGGGTCGTAGACCACCGCCTGGGTGATCAGGTCGCGGTGCCGCAGGGCAATCGATACGGCGTACTGCGGAAAACCGTGGATGAAGTTGGTCGTGCCGTCGAGCGGATCGATGATCCAGGTGTATTCGGACTGCCCGCTGGCGCCGGACTCCTCCGCCAGGATGGCATGGTCCGGATACGCTTTCAGCAGCGTGTCGACGATGGCCCGTTCGGCTGCGTGGTCGACTTCGGTGACGAAGTCGCTGCGGCCCTTGGTGCCGACACGGACGCCTTCAAGGTCGAGGCTGGCGCGGTTGATCACCGAACCGGCCTTGCGCGCGGCCTTCACGGCCGTGTTGAGCATCGGATGCATGGTGGGGCGCGTGCGGCAGGACCGCCGTCGCGTTTAGACTGAACCATGCAGTTTAGTCGATCACCGCAGTTCGCCGACCGTGCCCGATTCTCCGACCGTGCCGTTTGACCGAGTCCGCTTCGTGCTGGTCGAGCCGACGCTCGCGGCCAACATCGGCGCGGCCGCGCGGGCGATCAAGACTATGGGCTTCGCACGCCTGGTCGTCGTGAACCCGCGCGATGCGAACTTCCGAACGGATGCCGACGCCGTTGCCCGCTCGACGGGTGCGGCGGACGTGCTGGCAGCGAGTACGAACGCCGTCACGCTCACCGAGGCATTGCAGGGCGTCGGTTACGCCATTGCAATGACGGGCTACGACCGCGAGTTCGGACCTCCGCTGCGGGACCTGCGCAGTGTTGCGGCGCTGGCCTCCGAGCAGCTTGCCGTGGTGCCGAGTGGCGATGTCGCGTTCGTGTTCGGCACCGAGCGCAGCGGCCTGGAAAACGCCGATATCCTGCGCTGCCAGGTGTGTTGCGCCATTCCCGCCAATCCGGAGTTCGCCTCGCTGAATCTCGCACAGTCGGTGCAGGTGGCGGCGTACGAGTGCCAGCTGGCCCTGCGTGCCAGCGCTGCGATCCAGCAGGGGCAGCGACGTTTCAACGATGACGATCCGCCGGCCAGCGTCGAGGCGCTCGAAAAGCTCTACGAGCACTTTGAGCAAGCGGCCACCTTGGTCGGATTCCACGATCCGGCCGAACCCAAGACCCTGATGCCGCGCTTTCGACGCATGCTCAATCGTGCCCGGCCGACGCAGACCGAGGTCGACTTGCTGCGCGGCGTGCTGGCCGCCGTGATCGAGGCACGCGCCGATCGGGCAGGACGCAAGCGCCGCGCCTGACCGGGCGCGTTCACTTCGATGTGCGTGAGTTGCGGTGTCGGACTCACCGCGTCGCGACCGTACAATCGCCGCTCAATAACTCGTCACCCAAGCTCGATACCCCGGACATGTTCACGCGTCTGCGCGAAGACATCGATTGCATCCTGGAACGCGATCCTGCCGCGCGCTCGCGCTGGGAGGTCCTGACGTGCTATCCCGGGTTGCACGCGCTGGCAATGCATCGGGTGGCGCATGCCTGCTGGAAGGGCGGACTGCGCTGGCTTGCTCGCTTCGTGTCACATGTTTCGCGCTGGCTGACCGGCATCGAGATCCACCCCGGCGCGACGATCGGGCGTTACGTATTCATCGATCACGGCATGGGCATCGTCATCGGCGAAACCGCCGAGATCGGGGACGGCACGACCATTTACCAGGGCGTCACGCTCGGCGGCACCTCGCTGACCAAGGGTGCCAAGCGCCATCCCACGCTCGGCCGTAATGTCATCGTGGGCGCGGGTGCGAAGGTGCTGGGCGGGTTCACGGTCGGCGATGGCGCGCGGATCGGGTCCAATGCCGTCGTGGTCAAAGACGTGCCGGCGGGCGCCACCGCAGTAGGCAATCCCGCGCGCATCCTGCATCGCGAGCTTGACGCCCAGCGCGAGCAGACCGCGAACCAGCTGGGCTTCTCGGCCTACGGCATCACGCAGGAAGGCGACGACCCGCTCTCCAAGGCACTGCACGGGCTGATCGACCACGCCACCGTGCAGCAGCGCGAAATTGATCGGTTGGTCGCGGCGCTGGAACGCAACGGCATTGCACTCGATGACGTTACGCGCGAGGTGCCGAAGGTCGACCCGGAGCAGCTCAACCGGTTGGTCGACGAGTAGCGAGCAGCCGGCCGCTAGGCGCGAGCAACGATACTAGGGCATGCCGTACCGCTCGTGGCGGCGGCCGCGGCCTCGACCCAGCCGACGTCAGTCGTCGAAGAAGACCAGCCGCGGGCGGCTGTCGAGGAAGTCGATGAAGCCGCCGCGAGGTTCGGCGTCGTCGAGGTCCCAGTCGGGCAGGACCCAGCGTTCGGCGGTGCGGCCTTCGACGTCGATGACATGCGCTGCCGGCCGGTGCGTATGGCCGTGGATCACCCGATGGACGCCAGCGGCAGCTAGCGCAGCCACGATGGCCGCGGGCGTGACGTCCATGATGTCCATCGCCTTGACTGCCTTTTCGGTCTCGCTCTGCGTGCGGGCATTGCGCGCCACCGCGATCCGTTCGGCCACCGGCTTCGCCAGAAACTCGCGCTGAAAGTCCGGCTGCCGGACCATCGCGCGAAACGTCTGGTAGGCGACATCCAGCGTGCACCATGCGTCGCCATGGGACAGCAGCGTGCGCGTGCCCGCGATGTCGATGGTGATCGGATCGGCGAGCAGTACGCTGCCCGTGGCGCGCGCAAAGTCGCGTCCCAGCAGCAGGTCGCGATTGCCGTGCATAACCAGCACGCGCTGGCCCGCGTGCGAGGCGGCAGCCAGCGCGGCTATGACTGGGGCCGCCGCCGCGCCTGCGTCATCTCCGATCCAGAACTCGAACAGATCGCCGAGGATGACCAGCTCCCGATGTGCGGGCGCATCTTCACGCATGAAGCGCAGGAACCGTTCGACCGTGCGCGGACGCTCTGCCGTCAGGTGCAGGTCGGAGATGATGATGGGATCGACCAGCGGGTCGATCGTGCGCTCGACCGCGAGCACCGGAGGCGTCGCGGTCGCAGGGGAACTCAACGCGAGCTCACTGGGTGATTTCCGCACGCTCGATCAGCACATCGACTTCCGGCACATCGGCATGGCCGCCGCGGCGCCCGGTGCGGACGGCCTTGATCTTGTCGACGGTCGCGAATCCCTCGATGACCTTGCCGAAGACGCAGTAGCCCCAGCCTTGCGGTGATGCCGCCGTGTGGTTCAGGAAGTCATTGTCGGCGACGTTGATGAAGAACTGCGCAGTAGCCGAGTGCGGGTCACCGGTACGCGCCATCGCGAGGGTGTACTTCGCGTTGCGCAGTCCGTTGCGCGCCTCGTTCTCGATCGGAGCCTCGGTCGTCTTTTGCCGCATTCCGGTCTCGAAGCCTCCGCCCTGGACCATGAAGCCGTTGATGACGCGATGAAAGATCGTGCCGTCGTAGAAGCCGTTGCGGACATACGATTCGAAGTTCTCGGCGGTCTTGGGGGCGCGCTCGTGGTCGAGCTCGATTGTGAACGGGCCGAGGCTGGTGTACATGCGGATCATGCGGGCTCCTGCAGGATTACTTGACGATACGGGCGGACTTGATCACCACCGGGGTCGTCGGCACGCTCTGGTGCGACCCGCTGGCGCCCGTGGGCACCGCACGGATCTTATCGACGACATCCATGCCCTCGACCACTTTGCCGAAGACCGCGTAGCCGTTGCCATCGGGATTCGGATAGTCCAGTCGTGGATTGTCCACGACGTTGATGAAGAACTGCGAGGTTGCGGAGTTGGGATCGCCCCTGCGTGCCATTGAAACCGCGCCGCGTACGTTCTTCAGGCCGTTCTGGCTTTCGAGAGGAATGGGCGCGCGCGTCGGCTTTTCCGTCAGGTCGGCCGTGTAGCCACCACCCTGGATCATGAACGTGCCCATGACGCGATGGAACACTGTGTTGTTGTAGTGGCCGCTCTTTACGTACTCGAGAAAGTTGGCGACGGTCTTCGGCGCTTCCTGGGCGGCCAGTTCGATGACGATCACACCCTGGGAGGTGTCGAGCGCCACCCGTTGCGCCCAGGCGGCTCCTGGCAGCGACAGGAGAAGGCAGCACAACAGGTTCAGGGGTCGGGTCAGTAGTTTCATCGGGATTCCTTCGGGCATGCGCTCAACGAACGTTGCGCGACTTCGTGATCAGTTCGCGGGACAGGGTCAGTTTTGCACTCGCCTGGCGATTCGCGGGGTCGAGCTTGGACGCGCGCTGGTAGGCGTCGGCGGCCATCTGTAGGTAGATGTCGCCGAGGTTTTCGTAGGCGGTGCCGTAGTTTGGCGCGGCCGCCAGCGCTTTTTCCAACGCAGCGCGCGCGCTGTCAAGTTGCCCTTCGCTCGCATACAGTACCGCGAGGTTGTTGTAAGGCTCCGGCAGTTCGGGGTAGTCCTCGGTCAGGCGTTCAAACGCATCGCGGGCCTCGGCAGGCTTCTTCATTTCGGTGAGGATCACGCCGCGCACGAAGCGCATCTGCGCGTCGCGCGGATTCTTGACGAGATGCGCATCGGCCCGAGCCAGGGCCTGCGGAGCCCGGCCCGCGGACATCAGCTGCTGCACCTGCTGCAGCTCGGTGAGCAGTTCCTTGTCCGTGTCGAGCGTGCCTATTGTCTGCGGTGGCAGCGCCGTCGACACCTGGGCAAGAGCGGCCGATACAGGCAGCGCCAGGGCGAGCAGACAGGCAAAAGCAGGGCGGCAGACCATGGGTTGAGCGCGAGCGCATCGCTCGCAGGGCACAGGATGGGCGTTGATATACTGCAGCAATTCTACAACCGCCACCCCGTTGAGATGACTCTGCGGCGCTGTTGACGAGCTCGTACCTGCCTTGTCCGACGCCACACTTCCGTCCGGCGCCCGCCGGATGTTCACAGGGGTTCCCGCATGACGATCGAGATCCACAACACGCTGACGCGTCGCGTCGAACCGCTGGTGCCGCTCGAACCGGGCCATGTCCGCATGTATGTCTGCGGCATGACGGTGTACGACCTTTGCCATCTCGGCCACGCCCGCACTTTCATCGCGTTCGATCTGGCGGTGCGATGGCTGCGCGCGCGCGGCCTGCGGGTCACCTACGTCCGCAATATCACCGATGTCGAAGACAAGATCATCCGGCGCGCGGCGGAGCGTGGTGTAACGCCGTCCGAACTGACCGAAGAGAACATTCGCACGATGCACGAGGACTTCGCGGCGCTCGGACTTGCTGCCGCCCGACCTGGAGCCGCGCGCGACTCAATACATTCCGCAAATGCTCGACCTGATCGGCCTGCTGGAGAGCAAGGGCCTTGCGTACCAGTCAGACACCGACGGCGACGTGAACTATGCCGTGCGCAGGTTTCCGGGCTACGGCAAGTTGTCCGGCAAATCGCTCGACGACTTGCGTGCCGGCGAGCGCGTGGCGGTCGATGCCAGCAAGCGCGACCCCCTCGACTTCGTCTTGTGGAAGCACGCCAAGCCCGGAGAGCCGCAGTGGGAGTCCCGCTGGGGCGCTGGTCGGCCCGGCTGGCATATCGAGTGCTCGGCGATGGCCAGCGATACGCTCGGTCACACCTTCGACATTCACGGCGGCGGCCCGGATCTGGTGTTCCCGCACCACGAGAACGAAATCGCCCAGAGCGAAGGCGCGTTCGAACAGCCGTTCGCCCGGTTGTGGATGCACAGCGGCGCGCTGCGCGTGGGTGAAGAGAAAATGTCGAAGTCGCTCGGCAATTTCCTCACCATTCGTGCGGCACTGGCCAAGCACGACGCCGAAGTGCTGCGATTCTTCCTGGTGCGCTCGCACTACCGCAGCCAGATCGCTTTCACGGAGTCGTTGATCGACGATGCCCGAGCCGGCCTGACGCGCCTGTACACGGCGTTACGTGGCCTGGACGTGCCCGTCGCAGAGGTCGACTGGAGCGAGCCGCACGCTCTCCGCTTTGCCGCGGCGATGGATGAAGACTTGAACACCGCGCTGGCGGTGTCGGTGCTGTTTGAGCTGGCGGGGGAGGTCAACCGCAGTAGATCAACGGGCGCGGCTGCGCAATTGAAAGCGCTGGGTGGAGTGCTCGGCCTGCTGCAAAGGTCGCCGGACGAGTTCCTGCGCGGCGCGGCAGGAGACGACAGCGCTCGAATCGATGCGCTGATTGCCGAGCGCGCTGCAGCCAAGAAGGCGCGCGACTTCGCGACCGCCGACCGCATCCGCGCCGAGTTGACGGCCGAAGGCATCGTGCTCGAAGACAGCGCAGCCGGCACAACTTGGCGCCGACAGTAGATGGCGACACAATCCCGCCCGGAGTACTGGTCGCGCGCGAAGCGCACGCTGGGGCGTCGGGATGCCACGATGGCACGCATCATCGCCGCGCATCCGCGTGTGGCGCTCGGTTCGCGCGGCGATCCGTTCACGACGCTGGCGCGCTCGATCATCGGTCAGCAGATTTCAGTCAAGGCAGCGGAAGCAGTCTGGGGCCGGTTTTCGAGCTGCTGCGGCGAGCTCACGCCGAAGGCCGTGTTGCGTCGTCGCGCCGCCACCTTGCGCGCGTGCGGGCTTTCGGATCGCAAGGTCGAGTACATCCGCGACCTGGCACAGCACATCGTCAGCGGTCGCGTCGATCCGGCGCGCTTTGCGGAGCAGGGCGATGAGGAAATCATCGCCGAACTGGTTGACATCCGGGGCATCGGTCGCTGGACCGCCGAGATGTTCTTGATCTTCAACCTGCTCCGGCCTAATGTCCTGCCGCTGGATGACCTGGGACTGCTGAAAGCGGTGAGTCTCAACTATTTCGATGGGGCGCCGATGACCGGCAAACCTGCGCGCGGGCAAGTCGCCGCGCTGGCCGCGACCTGGGAGCCGTGGCGCAGCGTGGCGACCTGGTATCTGTGGCGCAGCCTGGACCCGGTTCCCGTGGAGTACTGAGGACTTCGAAGAAAATTCCAAATGGCAAAGACCACATTCCTCGAATTCGAGCAGCCAATCGCGGAGCTCGAAGCCAAGATCGACGAACTGCGCTTCGTGCAGGACGACTCGGCGGTCGACATCTCCGAAGAGATCGAGCGGCTGCAGAAGAAGAGCCAGGGCCTGATGAAGGACATCTACGCCAAGCTCTCGCCCTGGCAGGTGTCGCAGATCGCGCGCCATCCGCAGCGGCCCTACACGCTCGACTACGTCGAGGACATCTTCACCGACTTTCACGAGCTGCACGGCGACCGTGCCTTTTCGGACGATCTGTCAATCATCGGCGGACTGGCCCGTTTCAACGGGCAGGCCGTTTTCGTGCTCGGACACCAGAAGGGCCGCGACACGAAGGAGCGGGCGCTGCGTAACTTCGGCATGAGCAAACCGGAGGGTTATCGCAAGGCGCTGCGCCTGATGAAACTCGCGGAAAAGTTCGGCCTACCGGTCTTCACTTTCGTCGACACGCCAGGGGCGTATCCGGGCATCGACGCCGAGGAGCGCGGCCAGTCCGAGGCGATCGGCCACAATCTGTTCGAGATGTCGCAACTCAAGGTCCCGATCATTGCGACGATCATCGGCGAAGGCGGCTCGGGCGGCGCGCTCGCGATCGCGGTGGCCGACCAGGTATTGATGCTGCAGTACGCGACCTATTCGGTGATCTCGCCCGAAGGCTGCGCGTCGATCCTCTGGAAGAGCGCCGACAAGGCGCCGGAGGCGGCTGAGGCGTTGGGGCTGACGGCGCACCGCCTGAAGGCACTCGGCCTGATCGACAAGATCGTCACCGAACCGCTGGGTGGCGCGCATCGCGACAGCAAGCAGATGTCGGCCTTGCTGAAGCGTGCGTTGGCGGACGCCCTGCGCCAGTTCACCGGCATGAAGCCGCGTGAACTGGTCGCGGCCCGCCACGCGCGACTCCTTGCCTATGGCCGCTTCAAGAACACGACCGAAGAAACCTGATCCGCGCGACGAACTGCTGGTGAACGCGGCCGGCGCGTCGCTGCGACGCGCGCAGGCGCGGCTCGAGGCCATCGATCGCAGCGGCGACGAGGCGTTGCGGCGGCGTTCGACGCGCCGTCCGGCGATCACTGCGGTCATCGGCTACAGCGGCGGTCGCGACTCCACGGCATTGCTGCAGGTCATGGCCGGGCTAGCGCGACAGCGCGGCACAGGCCTGCACGAAGTGGTTGCAGTGCACGTGCATCACGGCATCAGTCGGCACGCTGACGAGTGGTTTTCACATTGCGAGGCCCGAGCCCTGGCTTTGGGCCTGCGATTCGTCGGGCGCCGGGTCACCGTGCAGCGGTCGGGACGTGGACTGGAGGCGGCGGCGCGTGAGGCGCGGTACGAGGCGCTGGCCGAAGTCGCGCTCGACGTCGGCGCACAGGTCGTCTGCTGCGCACATCATCGTGACGATCGCGTCGAGACCTTCCTGATCCAGTGGATGCGCGGCGCCGGCCTCGAGGGACTTGCGGCATTTCCCCCTTCGCGTCGCTTCGATACCGACGGCCCGTTACTGGTACGGCCATTCATCGACATTGCACGGGCGGATATCGAACGCTATGTCGATCGACATGGTTTCGACTACATCGAAGACGACAGCAACGACGACCGCAACCTGCTTCGCAATGCATTGCGACTGGACGTACTGCCACGCATTGAGGCTCTGCGGCCGGGCTTTCGCGCCGCGGCGGCGCGGTCGGTGGACCTGGTAGCCGAGGCCACCGAGGCATTGCGCAGCGTCGCCGACGACGACCTGGCGCTCTGCCAGGACGGCGCACCCGTGGGCATGCTGCGGCTCGACGTGCTGGCGACGCTGCCCGCGGCGCGACAGACCTGGGCCTTGCGGGCATGGCTGGCGTCGCACGGTCTGGAAGCCCTATCGCGGGCGCGGCTGGTCGAGATGCTCGAGCAGGCCCGCGATGCGCGCAGCGATGCGCGGCTGCTCGTGCGCATCGGTGCGCGCGAGATCCGGCGCTACCGCGGATTGCTGCTGCTCAAGGACAGCGACGCCGGAGCGCGCGACGCCGAGGGATTTCGCTGGAACGGCGAGGACGAGATTGCGCTGCCCGGGTGGGGCGGGGTGCTGCGATTCCAGCGCAAGCAGGATGATGAGGGATTCGATCCCGCGTGGCTTTCCGCGATGCCACTCGAAGCGCGTCCGCGCGCCGGCGGTGAGCGCTTCAAGCCCTACGCCGGCCGACCGTCGCGAACACTCAAGCGCCTGTACCAGGACGCCGGCATCGCAGACTTTGACCGTGCGCGCCTGCCGCTGCTGTGGCGCGATGGGGAACTGATCTTCGTCGCCGGCCTCGGCGCCGACGTCAGGCTCACGGATCGCGACGGTGAGCGAGTCACGATCGAGTGGCAGCCCGACGCCACGCTGATCGGGGCTGGTTGAGCTTTCGCGTCGGCTCTGCAGGTTCCGTCCAACTCGATGCAATTGCCCAGCTCGAGCGGGCGGCGCACTCCCTGTACTGCGACTGACGCGGATCAGTCGGAATCGATGTCCTTCGCACCTATAATCGCGAGTTGATCAAATTCCGCAGCGAACAGCGGCTGCGCGACCATGGCACTCATCGTTCACAAGTACGGCGGCACCTCGGTTGGCACAGTCGACCGCATCAAGAACGTGGCGCGCCGCATTGAGAAGTGGCACAAAGCGGGTCACCAGCTCGTCGTGGTCGTATCGGCCATGAGCGGCGAGACCAACCGGCTCCTGGGCCTGGCCAAGGAAGTCCAGTCGAGCCCCGACCCGCGCGAACTCGACGTGGTCGCCTCAACCGGTGAGCAGGTCACGATCGGGTTGCTGTCCATGGCCCTGAAGGACCGCGGTTTGCAGGCCAAGAGCTACACGGGTCCGCAGGTCCATGTGCTGACGGACAGCGCATTCACCAAGGCACGCATACTCGAGATCGACGAGAAGAACATACGCCGCGATCTGGAGCAGGGTGCCATCGTCGTCGTCGCCGGCTTCCAGGGCGCCGACGAGTACGGCAACATCACGACGCTGGGTCGCGGTGGCTCCGACACATCGGCGGTCGCTCTTGCTGCGGCGTTGAAGGCCGACGAGTGCCTGATCTACACCGACGTCGACGGCGTCTACACGACCGATCCGCGCATCGTTCCGGAAGCACGTCGGCTGGACAAGGTCACTTTCGAGGAGATGCTCGAGATGGCCAGCCTCGGGTCCAAGGTGCTGCAGATCCGCTCTGTCGAGTTCGCCGGAAAGTACAAGGTGCCGTTGCGCGTGCTGTCGAGCCTGACGGAGCCCGACCTGCCGCTGGCACAGGAGGCCACGTCCGGCACGCTGATCACTTTCGAGGAAGCCTCCATGATGGAAAAGGCAGTCATCTCCGGTGTCGCGTTCTCGCGCGACGAAGCCAAGATCACCCTGACACGTGTTCCCGATCGCCCCGGCATCGCCTATCAGATCCTCGGTGCGATCGCCGATGCCAACATCGACGTCGACATGATCGTGCAGAACATCAGCGTCGAGGGTACGACCGACTTTTCGTTCACGGTCCATCGCAACGAGTACCAGAAGGCACTCGACGTCCTCAACACCCAGGTCAAGGATCACGTTGCCGCCAAGCAGATTGTCGGCGACCCGAAGATCGCCAAGGTCTCGGTCGTCGGCATCGGAATGCGCTCGCACGTCGGCATCGCCAGCCTGATGTTCCGTACCCTGTCGGAAGAGGGGATCAACATCCAGATGATCTCCACCAGCGAAATCAAGATCTCGGTCGTGGTCGAGGACAAGTACATGGAGCTGGCAGTGCGCGCCCTGCACAAGGCCTTCGGACTCGAGCTGGCGCCGGCCTGAGCACGTTGCTGCGAGCCGCTTGAACGAATAAGATCCGGCTCCGGCGCGGGCTCGATCCCGCGCAAACTTTTTGGAGACGTGGCCGAGAGGTCGAAGGCACTCCCCTGCTAAGGGAGCATGCGCGCAAAAACGTGCATCGACGGTTCGAATCCGTCCGTCTCCGCCAGTACCAACGCCCCCTTCACGGGGGCGTTTTTATTTCCTGATACCGCATCGCGGCTAGATCGTCTGCAGTCTCGCCTGCGCGATGCGTCGCGTTGAATAATCCGCCCAGATCACACTCGACCGGAGATGCGCGTGAAGAAGTTGCAATTGATCCTGCCCGTTGCGTTCTTGCTTGCCGCCCATGGCGCATTGGCTGCGGGAGTGGGGGTCCGTGCCGGCACGACCGGCATCGGCGCGGATGTTGCAGTCGAAGTACTGCCGACGCTCTCGGCGCGGGTCGGCTACTCCTACCTCAGCTTCAGCACCTCGGTCGATTCAAGCTACGTCGAGTACGACGCCAAGCCGAAGCTTTCGAATGGAAACCTGTTCCTCGACTGGAGTCCTCTCGGACCGTTCCGCATCACCGGAGGCCTGATCCTGAATGACAACAAGGTGGATGTCACCGGCGTGCCGACCGGGGGCACCTTCACCCTGAACGGGGTGGTCTACCCAGCGGCCGCGGTCGGCAGCTTGTCGGGCACGGTCAAGTCCGGCAACTCGGCGGCACCATATCTGGGCATCGGCTACGGCAACGTATCGGGGGCCGGCGTCAACTTTTACTTCGACCTCGGCGTGATGTTCCAGGGCAATCCGAAAGCTACCCTGACAGCGACCTGCGGTCCGTCGCTGCCCGCGGCGCAGTGCAGCCAATTGCAAGCCAACGCGGCAGCCGAAGCGCTCGACCTGCAGGACAGCATCAAGAACTTCAAGTACTTCCCGGTAGCCAGCTTTGGCGTGACGATCGGCTTCTAGATCCGCTGCCGCGTCGGCAGTTCGTCGCGGGGCCGCATGGTAAACTCGCGACCTCGCGCCCGTAGCTCAGTTGGATAGAGTACTTGGCTACGAACCAAGGGGTCGTGGGTTCGAATCCTGCCGGGCGCGCCACCTTCTGAAGGGCCTGCAATTGCTGCAGGCCTTTTTCTTTTGAAGTCTTGCCATCACCAGGTTGCCGCACCTGTTCCTTCGCGGCCGTTGCAAGCCAGTGACTTTCGCTCTGGGCCGCTCGGTGTCACGGACGATCGCCACCTTGTCCGGTTTATGCCGCAATAAAAAGTCTGGCAGCTTCTGGACTGTGGCGACGTGGCGGAGGAACTTCCGTTGTCATCGCTCAGAACCCTGTCCCGTTGTGGCGGGCAAACTTCCAGCGAGTGGTGCAGCCGCCCACACGAAGACAGGTGAGGTCCGCATGCGCAAGCCCTGGCTCGATCAATACCCCGCGGGTGTCCCGGCCGATATCGACATCAACGACTTCCCGTCGCTCAAGGACGTGCTGACCACCACGTGCACGCGATTTGCCGAACGGCCGGCGTTCAGCTCGATGGGCACGGTGATGACATTCCGGCAGCTCGACGAAGCCAGCGGCGCGTTTGCCGCCTGGCTCCAGAAGGTCGCAAAGCTGAAGCGCGGCGATCGTGTCGCCCTGATGATGCCCAATCTCTTGCAGTACCCGGTTGCGATGTTCGGAGTGCTGCGGGCCGGGCTGGTGGTGGTCAATGTCAACCCACTCTACACACCGCGCGAGCTGGAACACCAGTTGAACGACTCCGGTGCCGCGGCCATCGTGGTGCTGGAAAACTTCGCGTACACGCTTGAGCAGGTGGTCAGTTCCACGCCTGTGCGCTTCGTCATTACGACCCAGGTGGGAGATCTGCTGCCGCCGGTCAAGCGGCTGCTGACAAACGCCGTGGTCAAGCATGTGAAGAAGCTGGTGCCGCCTTGGCGGCTGCGCGGTGCGGTGGACTTCAACCGCGTGCTGGCCGCTGGTCGTACGCAGTCACCCGACGACGTGGCACTGAACCACACTGACCTTGCCTTCCTGCAGTACACCGGTGGCACGACCGGCGTGGCCAAGGGGGCGATGCTCACGCACGGCAATATGGTGGCCAACGTGCTCCAGGTGGCTGCCTGGATGTCACCCAACCTGAAAGACGGCGTTGAAACGCTCGTCATCCCGCTGCCCCTTTATCACGTCTTCGCGCTGACTGGCTGTCTGTCCTTCCTCAGCATCGGCACTCAGACGGTGCTGATTGCGAACCCGCGCGACCTGCCAGCGTTCATCAAGGCACTCCGGCAGACGCGCTTCACGGCGATCATCGGCGTCAACACGCTGTTCCGCGCGCTGCTCGATGCGCCGGGTTCCGCCAGCGTCGACTGGAGTGGACTGAAGCTCGCGGTGGCCGGCGGCATGGCCGTGCAGCAGATCGTTGCGCATCGCTGGAAGCAGATGACCGGCGTGCCGCTGGTCGAAGGCTATGGTCTTACGGAGAGTGCGCCGGTGGCGATCGCCAACCCGGTCACCATTGTGGAGTGGAGCGGACAGATCGGCGTGCCGCTGCCCAGTACCGACGCGGCGATCCTCGACGACGATGGCAACGCACTTGCACTCGGCGAGATCGGCGAAATCTGCCTCCGGGGTCCGCAGGTGATGAAGGGCTACTGGAACCGGCCGGACGAGACCGCCAAGGTGTTCACCCCCGACGGCTGGCTTCGCACCGGCGACATGGGCGTGATGGACGAGCGCGGCGAGATCCGTCTCACGGACCGGAAGAAAGACATGATCGTGGTGTCCGGATTCAAGGTGTTCCCCAACGAAGTCGAGGATGTGCTGACGGCGCACCCCGGCGTGACCGAAGCCGCCGCCGTTGGCGTTCCCGATGAGCGCTCCGGCGAAGCGGTCAAGGTGATAGTTGTGCGCAAGGACCCGACGCTGACGGAGGCCGAGGTGCTCGCGCACTGCAAGCAGCATCTGACGGGCTACAAGATTCCGCGCATCGTCGAGTTCCGCAGCGAGCCGCTGCCGAAGACCAACGTCGGCAAGATCCTGCGGCGCGAGTTGCGCGATGGCAGTACGCCGACGCTCACGGCGGCACGAGCAGCGTCCGCGCCATCCACCGAGGCCTCGTTGTAAAGCGTCAAGAGATCATTCCTTGACGAGGCGAGTCTGGTCTCAGTCGACACTGCGCAACGGACGGAGTTCGATCAGCGTGTGGCACCAGCCGAGATCGCTCCAGGTCTTTTCTGCGCAGAGCCCGGCCTGACTGGCAAGATCGAGAAAGACGTCGAGCCGGTACATCCGGCTGTCGCCGTTCGCCACTGTCGCGAAGTAGGGCGAGGTGTTGACCAGGCAATACGCGGCAATGTCGTGGCGCTGGTCGTCCCAGAACGTGTCCAGCACGAATATCGATCCGCCGGCACGAACGGCAGTGGCCGCGCGCCGGAGAATGTCGACAATCTGGGCTTCGGAAAAGCAGCAGACAAACTGGCTCATCCAGAAGGCATCCGGGGCGGCTTCGCCCTCCGGCAGTCGGCTCGTTTCGTTCAGCAGGTCGCAGGGATGGAATCTGGCCCGTTCCAGCAGTCCATGTTGTTCGAGGTTCGAGCGTGCCAGCTGCAACTGTTGCGGGAGGTCGCACAGCGTGACCGTGCCATCAGCGACGCGAAGCAGGTAGGCAACTGCAAAGTTGCCGGTATTGGCTCCAACGTCGGCCACGTGTCGCAGGTCTCTCGTAGCCAGCACGTCAAGCGCAGCGGGAAATGCGCTGTCGGAATAGTAGTGATCGTAGGTGAACCAGCTGGTCCGGGCAGGCTCGGGCATGTCTGCCATGCCCTCGTAAAACGTCTTCCAGGGACCGAGTTCCTTCAATCCGGCGGGGCGGCCCTCGACCAGTGCGGCCTCGAGGTGATCGAGGCTGCGATAGCAGACGTCATCAACGAAGTCCATGTTGATGCGAACCAGCGGGTCGCGCTCGATGAAGCGGCCGACAGCGGTGGTGCGCCAACGGATCTTTCCTGCACCTTGAGTGGCGCTGGCTTCGTCGCGCTCTACTACTCCGGCGGACAGTGCCGACTCCAGCAGTACAGTGGTCGCGTAACTCGACAGCCCGCTAACGCGTTCGAGCTCGGCCTGGTCCGACCAGTCGCGCGCGCTGACCAGCGCGCGCAGCAGCCCGGTCCGCCGCATCACCTGTACCACCTGGAAAATGACCGGGGCGAACGCAATGCGTTGCGCCTCGAAGCGCGCCTCGGTCGCCGTCAACGTGCGCTTGAATGTAGACACATCACTCCAAATGGGATCGCAGCGTAAACGCCACGACGTCGGCAGTATTGCCGAATACAACACACTTCAACAGTGACATCGGCAATGTAAGATTCTTCGCATTTACCTCTTGCCACTTGCTGACCATCAATATTATTTTCGGCCCGGGCAAGAGAATGAGTCACATGTCCTTGCGAGACTGTGCAGTGCAGCAATTGCGCATCAGTTAGAAATTGTCGTGTTTCGTCTGCGAAGGGGGAGGTGATTATGCGTTTTCGGATGCTTGCCGCTGTTGCCGTCGCCGCCACCGCACTGCTGGTGGTCGGGTGCCGCACAGTTCCCATCCACAACGTCAAGGATGCGCCGATCAGTCTGCCGGCCGGACAAAAGGACTCAATGGCTGCAGTTGAGAGCGCGATCATTCGCGCCGGCAACGGCCTCGGCTGGCAAATGAAGGTCGAGAAGCCGGGACTGATTGTGGGCACGCTGAACCTGCGCACGCACACGGCTGTGGTGGAGATCCCATTCTCCACGACGTCTTACAGCATCCTTTACAGGAGCAGCGTCAACCTTGACCAGCAAGGTGACATGATCCACAGCAATTACAACGGATGGGTGCAGAACCTGGATCAGGCTATCCGACGCCAGTTGGTGAGTTGACCGACGGGCGGGAATGGTGCGACGACCGCCCCGTCGGGGGTAACGTGTGCAGGGCGGCAGATGGATCAACTGGAACGTGAAATCGCTGAATCGATCGTCGATGCGCTCGTGCTGCCTGACGTGCGCATCGAAGACCTGAGCAAGGACACGCCGTTGTACGGTGAGGGCATGGGGCTCGATTCGATCGACATACTCGAAGTGGCGCTCGTCGTATCCAAGCGCTACGGCTTCGAACTGCGTTCTGACGACCCTCTCAATGAACAGATCTTCCGGTCGCTCGGATCGCTCGCCGAGCATGTGCGTCGCCACCGTAGCAAGTAGTCGGTGATGCTCGAAGTCGTCGTTTCCGCGGTGGCTTCCGTCGGGGCTGTGGGGCTGTTGCTTGCAGGTGGGCTGTTCGCGCGCTCGTTGCTGCCGGGAGCAACGCCACTGGTCTCGCGATTCGCATTGGCTGAGGATCCGGCGACCGCCGTCCGGCCGCTCGCACAGCGTTACCTGCGATGGCTGACGCTCTTGTGGGCAGCCACCCTGCTCGCCGGCGCATACATCGTTGCACGACGCGCCGCCGGCGATGCAGTGCTCCCGCCCGGGATTGGCTATTTCGCACCTCTCGCGCTCGCAGCGCTGCTCTTTTTTGGCGAGCGCAGCGTGCGACGCGTGATGTTCGGAACGCAATCGGTCGGACCCGTGACGCGGCAGTGGCGAATCGCGACACGCGTTATGCGTGAAGAGCTTGCGCGGGTGGGCGGAGACATGCCTGGTCGCGCCGAGCCGGTCGTCCTGCGGCCGGACCAGAGCCGCGCGCTGATCGTCTGGAGCGACGCGCAGTGTTCAGTGGGCGCCCTGCAGGCGGCCGCTCTCCAGCTTTCGCGGTCGCTGCCGCCGGGCAGACGCGTGCTGGTGGAGTGCGAAGACCGCGCGGTGTTCCTCTGGGCCGTACTCGCCGTCTGGGCAGCCCGACGCACCGTGGTGATGCCGCCGCCCGACCTCAAGCCCACGCAGGGCGATTCGCCTGGATCCCATTACGATTGCATCGTCACCGATCGGCCTGAGCAGGACAGAACGACCGATCTGCCGACGCTTCGCGTCAACGCCGCTGCTCTGCGCGGTGCACTTGAGGCACGCCCGGTCGTGGCAACCAGCATCGCCTTGCCGATGTCGCACGTCGCCGCGGTGTTCTTCACGTCCGGCAGCACCGGACAGCCGACGGCGCAGCCCAAGACCTGGCGCCAGCTCGTCGAAGCGGCCGACGCGATGGGCGATCTCTTGCAGTTGCATGATGCGGCGGTGCTGCTCGGCGGAACGGTGGTTCACTCTCACATGTTCGGCTTCGAGATGCTGGTGATGCAGGCGCTGCGCGGCCCGGGAGTCGTCTATGCATCGCGCATCGTCTTTCCGAGCGACCTGGCCCAGTTTGCCGAGTTGGATGCACCCGAGAAGTGGCTGGTGACGACGCCGTATCACCTGGGCCTGTTCGTCGAGGCAGGCCCGTTGCCTGCAGGACTGCAACGCATCGTTGCTGCGACCATGCCGCTGGATGCCGCGCTCGCTGCCAGGGTCGAAGCCGGCACCGGTGCGCAGGTGCACGAGATCTACGGCAGTACCGAGGCAGGTTGCATCGCCACGCGCCGTCCCGTTGCCGGCCTGGGATGGCGTCTGGCCAAGGACTTGCGACTGTCCGTAAAGGACGATGGCAAGGTGGTGCTGGTCGGCCGTCGTGTCGGTGGCGTGCTCGAAGTGCGCGACCGCATCGTACTGAGCGACGACGGGTTCGAACTGCGTGGTCGCGATACCGATATCGTGAAAGTCGCCGGCAAGCGCACTTCGCTGCAGGCGCTGACGGCGGTGCTCCGTGGCATCCAGGGCGTTGAAGATGGCGCCTTCATCGACGGCGCTGCGATTGGACAGAAGCGTCTGGCGGCCATCGTCGTCGCGCCCGGACTGTCGAGCGAACGGATACGCGAGGCACTGGCCGCTCGCATCGATGCCGCATTCCTCCCACGCCCCCTGGTACTGGTCGACAGCTTGCCGCGCGACGCCAATGGCAAAGTGCGGCTTGACCCGCTGGTTCAGTCGGCTGCCGCTGCTCGCCGCAAGACGACCCCACGATCGACCGAGGTGCAGCGCTCCGATGTCAGCTGAGTCGCTATCGGCCCGGTACTGTGTCGACGCGGGGCATCGTGCGCTGGCGGGACACTTTCCCGGGGATCCGATCGTTCCGGCGGTCGTGCTGCTTCGATTCGTTGAGCTGACGCTCGCGCGTGCCGGACAGCGGCTCACGGGCATCGAGCGCATGAAGTTCCTGCGACCGGTGCGTCCGGGAGAACACATCGACGTCACGATAATGCCGATCGGCAGCAGTCGTGGCTCGGTGGAAATGGCGGTCGATGGTGGAATCGTCGCCCGGGGCCTATGGCACACCTCGCAGGAGTGAAGAGTGCCTACCGCGACTGGACTCGCGCGCCCGAGCGCGGAAGTCCCGGTTTGCTGGCACTGATCGTCCGCCTGGCACGGTGGTTCCCGCGTGAACCGGTCTCGCTGCTGCTTTATCCGATCGTCGCCTACTTTGTCACCTTCTCACCGCGGCAAGTCGCGGCGTCGCGTCACTTCCTTGGGCGCGTATGGAACCGACCACCGCTCTGGTCGGAAGTGTTCGCGCATTACATGACGTTCGCGCGGATGGTGCTTGACCGCGTCTACTGGCTGTCTCGCGCCGAGCACGGCATTCCGGTACGAGTGCACGGGGCCGAGGTGGTCGAGGCGGCGCTGGCCCGGCGGGCGGCCGGTCTCATCGTGGTCGGTTCGCATCTCGGAAGCTTCGAGGCACTGCGCGGCGCCGGTGAGCGTGTCTGCGGCCGGCGTATCCGTCCGCTGATGTATGTCGCCAATGCGCCCAAGATTCAGCGGGTGCTCGATGCGGTCAACCCGGAGTTGAAACGCGATGTGATCTTTGCCGGCCGCACGGGCACGATGCTCGAAATTCGCGAGGCGATCGAGCACGGCCACATAGTCGGGATCCTGGCGGATCGCTCGCCGTTTGCCGAGCGAACGATGGCTGCAGACTTCATGGGCCAGCCGGCACCGTTCCCTGTCGGCGCCTACCGGCTTGCGGCGCTGCTCGGAGTGCCGGTCGTGTTCTCGTGCGCGGTATTGAGTGGCAAGGGCTACGAGATCTACTTCGAAGCCATGGGCGAACCTCCTTCAGGCGGCTCGCGCGTCGCCCGCGAGCGCTGGATCGTCGAACAGGTCGCCAGCTTTGCGCGCCATCTGGAACACCATGCGCGCGCCTATCCATTGAACTGGTTCAACTTCTACGACTTCTGGTCCGGGAGCTCGTCGCAGTCCTCGGCCCCCGGGGCGACTGGGCCGTCGCCGTGACTGTCGTCGCTGCCTGCGTCGCTGCGCTCGCGATGATGCTGTCGTCAGTAGCGGCGGCGCAGGAGCCCATCACACCCGCCGAGATACTTCAGCGTGTTTCCGCCGCGGTTGCCCCCGAAGTGGGGTTCAGGGAGGTGCGGACGACGCGCCTGCTGAAGACGCCGCTGGTGTCCAGCGGTGTGCTGCGCTATTCCCCGCCGAGCCGGCTCGAGAGAGAAACGCGCAAACCGGTGCAGGAGTTCGTGGTCATCGAGGACCTGCAGGTCACGATCGATCGCGGCGGCTCGCAAACGGTGGTCTCACTGATCAGCGGAACACCCCCTGCAGCGATGGTGCAGACGCTGCGCGCGGTGCTCAGTGGCCAGATGCGCGAGCTCGACGCGCTTTACCTGGCGAGCGCGCAGGGCTCGAGCGAGCGATGGACGCTGAACCTGGAGCCGCGCACGAGCGACACGGTGATCCGCAGCATTCGGCTGCTTGGCAGCGGGGGGGCGGTGGAGGAGATCGAAGTGCTGGAGCGAAGCGGGGACAAGACCGTCACCCAGCTTTCGCGCTAGACCGGACGCCGGCGTGGGTCGCTCCCTCCGTCTGGCGCTGTGGTGCATCCTGGCCGTGGCGCTTGGGTTCGCGCTTCCGCAGGTGAATGTCGACGCTGATCTCAGCCGCTTCGTATCGGCTGATAGGCCCGATGCACAGCTCGACTTGTCAGTCGCACTGCAGCGCGGGATGGGGGGGCGGGCAGTGCTGATCGCGCTTCCTGCGTCGACCACCGAAAGCGGCCGCCGATGCCAGCCGCCGCATGGTGACGGCGTTGCGAATCTCCGGCGTGTTTGCGACGGTGCACAACGGCGATACGGGACTGCTTGCCGCCGAGGTCGAGCCGCTGATCGCGTATCGCTACGTGCTCAGCGATCGCGTCGATGCCGCGTTGTTCTCGGAAGACGGTCTTCGTATGCGACTGCGCGATGCCGAGGCCATGCTTGCCGATGCGCGCGCCTGGATCGTGACGCAGCTGCTTCCGCTCGATCCGACGCTCGAAACGCTGCATCTGGCAGAGCAGTGGAGCGGTGGCGCGCGATTGCCGATGCAGCACGGTGTCTGGTTTGCCCGCGGCGGCACGGACGCCATGATCATTGCGACGACGCGCGCTGCGGGTGACGATGCCGTCGGGCAGAAGGCTGTCGAAGCAGCCATCCGGCAGGCGGCCTCGGCTGTCGGCGTGCCGCAGTTGAAGTACACCGGCCTGGGACTGCTGGCTGCCGAGGCGCGCGACGCGACACGCGCGCGGGTCGAGCGACTGGGGTGGGTCAGCGCGCTGCTGGTCACGTTCATTCTTTACCTGGGATATCGGCGGCTGCTGCCGGTCGTGCTGTCGCTGCTGCCGGTGGCGCTGGGGATAACGGCCGGTGGCGTCGTGACCGACTTCATCTTCGGCGAAATCAACGTGCTGGCAGTCGCCTTCGCGTGCATCCTCGTCGATGAAGGCTCCGACTACGCGTCCTATCTGCTGACGCAGGCGCGACCCGGGCAGCCACTGGGTGCTGAAGCTCGCCGCATCTGGCCCACCTTGCGACTCGCGGTACTGACCAGTACCGCTGCTTTCGCGGTGCTGCTGCTGGCACAGTTCCGCGGCCTGCAGCAGCTCGGCCTGCTGTGCGGCGTCGGGCTGTTGGTCGCGGGCGCGGCGGCACGATGGTTGCTGCCGGACCTGCTCAATCCCGCACAGATGCCGAGCTGGTCGCCGCCACGGGTCGCGCGCAGCGTCCCGGCCTGGTCCGGCTGGAGCCTGCCGGCGGGGCGGCGCGGGCGCATTGTGCAACTGGCCGCAGCTGTTGGCGCGCTGCTCGTGCTGTCGGTCGCGCAGCCGACATGGGACGATGGCGTGGGGGCCATCAATCCGCTGCCGACCGATCGCATCGCGGCAGATCGCGCGCTTCGCAACGCCGCCGGTCTCCCGCTCGACCAAGGCGTGTTGCTGTTTTCCGGTGCCGACGATGAAGCGGTGTTGCAGGCACAGGAGGCATGGCTGCCGGCACTCGGCGCATTGCAGCTTCGAGGTGAGGTGGACACCTTCGACTTGGCCGCACGCTATTTCCCGAGTTTCAGGACACAGCAGCAGCGTCTGGCTGCCGTGCCCGAGGCCTCGGTGCTGGCGCCACTGCTAGAAAGGGCGGTACAGGGCACCGCCTTCAATGTGGAAGCCTTCCAGCCATTTCTCGAGAGCGCCTCGAAGGCGCGTTCGACCTCGCTGACACTGTCGGCACTGCCCGACGGCTTGTTCAGGCAACGCGTCGAGAGCCTGCTGCTGCAGATTAACGGCCAGTCGCTGGGACTGGTGCCGATTGCGGGGCGCGCCTCGCGCGACGATTTGCTCGCCTCGGCCCGCAAGGCCATCGCGGATCGGCCGGTCAGCGTTGTGTGGTTCGAGCCGCGGACGCACCTGGGTGCGCTCCTGACGGCGGTGCGCGAACGCCTGCTGGGGCTGCTGCTGCTCTGCGTGGTCGCAATGTTTCTCGTTATCGCGGTCGACCGGCGCTCGCTGGTCCACGGCCTGCGAGTGATGACTCCGGCGGTCACCGCGCTATTGCTGACCGCGGCACTCGTGCGGCTGGGATTCGGACCCCTGACGGTGTTCAATCTCGTGGCGTTGATGCTGTTGCTGGGTGTCATCACCAACTACTCACTGTTCATACACTCGCCGCCGGCCGGGTCGGACGAAAGTGATCGACGGGCGCACTTGGTGTTTTCGCTGCTCATCGCGAGTGCGACGACACTGGCGGTGTTCGGGGCGCTCGGGCTCAGCGGCATCGGTGTCGTCGAGGCGGTCGGCCAGACGGTCGTCGTCGGTATCATTGCGGGGCTCGCCTGGCTCATTGCGACGCGCGGGCCCGCCTCCGGCGGCGCAGCAAACTAGCCGGGTGCATTCATCGAATCTGTCGTGAGCAAGTACGAGGCTGAGCGCGACGCGGGGAATCGCCTGTACCCGTTGTCGATCGAGGCATTCACCGGCACTTGTGCCATCGGTCGCGGCCGAGCTCAGATCGCCGCGGCGCTGCGGATCGGCCAGTGCGGACTCGCGCCCAACACCTTTGGCGACTCGGCAGCGGACATCCGCGCCTATGTCGGCCGTGTCGCTGCGATCGAACAAGCGATGCTGCCGGAACGACTCGCCGCATGGGACTGCCGCAACCATCGCCTGGCATGGATCGCCTTGCACGAAGACGGGTTCGACGTCGCTGTCACGGCTGCCGCGCGCCGCTTTGGTCGAACGCGCATCGGTGTGTTTGTCGGCAGCAGCACTTCGGGGATGCTCGACACGGAAGACATGTTCCGCTACGGACACGAGGAGCGGCTCGAGTCCTCCCGCTTCGAGCGACGTCACAGCATGGGATCCGTCGCCGACTTCGTTGCGCTGGCGCTGGGGCTCGATGGCCCGCGCCACTGCGTGTCGACCGCCTGCTCGTCGAGCGCCAAGGTATTCGCGGTGGCAGCCCGCTACATTGCCGCAGGACTCTGCGACGCGGCGGTGGTCGGCGGCGTCGATTCGCTCTGCTACACGACTCTCTACGGATTTTCGTCACTGGAACTACTGAGTTCGCAACCGGCCCGGCCATTCGCGCGCGACCGCTCGGGCATTTCGATCGGTGAGGGCGCGGCCTTTGCGTTGCTGATGCCCGATGGCGCCGGCGCGACGGCACTGCTGGGCGCAGGAGAGTCGAGCGACGGTTACCACATGTCGACGCCGCATCCGCAGGGACTCGGGGCCGAGCGGGCGATTTCCCAGGCGCTGGATAGCGCGCAGC
This sequence comes from uncultured beta proteobacterium, assembly GCA_963754065.1. Taxonomy (GTDB): domain Bacteria; phylum Pseudomonadota; class Gammaproteobacteria; order Burkholderiales; family Burkholderiaceae_F; genus JALORV01. The sequence goes on from CAVWFH010000020.1 coordinate 161,737, forward strand.
TGCTGCCACGCGACATCGACTACATCAACCTGCATGGCACGGGAACACCGGCCAATGACCACGTCGAGGCGCTCACCGTGGCGCGCGTGTTTGGCAGTGCGACGCCGTGCAGCTCGACCAAGGGCGCCACCGGCCACTGTCTGGGCGCTGCCGGCGCAGTGGAGGCCTTGATCTGCGACCTGGCGTTGGAGCACCAGTGCGTTCCCGCAAACGTCGGGACCACGGTCGCAGGAGTCGAGCCGAGGATCGGGCTCGCAACGGTGGCTGTCGACTCGACCCTCAAGCGCGTGCTCTCCAACTCATTCGGCTTCGGTGGCAGCAACTGCGCGCTTGTTTTCGGCAGGGAGGCTTTGCTGCAGCGATGAGTGCACTGACCTTTTGCGTTGCGGACTGGGTCTGGTGCACATCGGCATCCGATCTGCGCTGCGCGGGTGGCGTCGAGGCTCGTGACTCCCCTGCGCCCGTGCTTGAACTTCCGCCTGCGGAGCGGCGTCGCCTCAATCCGCTGACGAGTTTTGCGCTGGCGGCTGGAGAGCGGCTGGTCGGCGGTCGTCCGCATGATCTGCTGAAGACCACGCCGCTGGTGTTCGGCAGCAGCGACGGCGACGGCACCGTGCTGCTGCGACTGCTGAGCGCATTGCGCGGACATCAGCCGGTCTCACCCACGCAGTTTCACAACTCCGTACATAACGCGCCGGCGGGCTACTGGTCGATCGGGCTCGGATCGCAGGCGCCCACGACGGCGCTGGCCGCCGGCGACGACACAGTGGAGGTGGCCCTGGTGGAGGCTGGACTTCAGGCGGTGATGCGCCGCGGCCCGGTGATCATGCTGGCGACTGGTCAAAGATTTCCACCGGAGCTCGAGCGCGCACGTCCGGATCTTCAGGACTTCGCCCTGGCTGCGTGGTGCGAGCCCGCGGATCCTGGGGTTGGATGGCGCTGCGTGGTGTCGAAGTGACACGCAACAGCGCCAAACAGACGATCGCTCGCTGGCGGCCGCGGTGCGTGCGCGCGGCGCGGATGGCCTGGTTGGCAGTCGCGTCGTCCGCCATCTGGCGGCGGTGCTGACGATTACGCAGGTGACGCCCTGACTGCGCTGAGCCGAGAAGCGATCGAGCGCCTGCTGCCGCAGAAGGGAGCAATGTGTCTGATCGATGCCGCGCTTGAAATCACGGATGACGGCATCGTCTGCACGGCCCATGTCGGATCCACAGGCCACCCGCTCGGCGAGTTGCAGGGCGTGCCGGCGCTGCACAGTGTCGAATACGGTGCCCAGGCGGCAGCACTGCACCGCCTCACGCGCAGGCATGAGCAGGGAGCGGTGTCCGGTGGTCTGCTGCTCCAGATCAGAGACCTGCAGGTCTTCGTCGACTACCTTGACCGGGTTGCACAGCCATTGCGGATCTCGGCGCACTGCATGATTGCGACTTCCGAATCTGCGCGCTATGTGTTCGAGATACGCGCTGGAGACGTCCTGGTGTCCCGCGGCGAACTGACGCTGAGACTGACGTGATGCGATGACAATGAGATTTGCTTTGGTGACGGGGGCGAGTGGAGCGATCGGTGCCGCCATCGCGCGCGCGCTGGCTTCGCAGGGCCTGCATGTGATTGCGCATGCCCATCGCAATGCGGCGTCGGTGGAGCAGCTTTGCGGGCTGATTCGCGACAGCGGCGGGACGGCCGAGGCGATCAGCTTCGATGTGACCGATGCGGCGGCGTGCGAGCGAGAGATCGCAAAGGTGATCGAGCGTGCACCGATCCAGGTCCTGGTGAACTGTGCCGGATTCCACGACGATGCCCCGCTGGCCGGCATGTCGCAGGAGAAGTGGTCGCGTGTGATCGCCGTGAATCTTGATGGTTTCTACAACGTCACGCGGCCCGTATTGCTGCCGATGATCCGCAGTCGCAGCGGCCGCATCGTCAACGTGTCGTCGGTCGCAGCTATCCGCGGCAACGCCGGCCAGGTGAACTACGCCGCGGCAAAGGCCGGACTGATCGGCGCGACGCGTGCGCTCGCGCTCGAAGTCGCTACCCGTGGCATCACCGTGAACGCGGTCGCGCCGGGAATCATTGTCAGCGACATGACAGCGGACACGTTCAGTCCCGAACGCATCAGGCAGCTGGTACCGATGGGTCGCGCCGGAGAGCCTGCAGACGTTGCTGCCTGCGTGGCGTTCCTCTGCAGCGACGCTGCGCGCTATATCACCGGGCAGATCATTGCGATCGACGGCGGCCTGACCTGAGATGACGTCCCCCACGCTCACTTCGTACGCTGCCCCCCATGGGGGCGATAAGTCGGCTTGGGAGCGGCCCGGCGCCGACTGAGGCAACGATGAAGACCGTGCTTGTGATCCCGGCCTACAACGAAGGCGGCACCTTGGGCGGACTGGTCCAGGCGGTCCTTCGGCTGGAGCCGAGGTTGATCGACGAAGTCATCGTTGTCGACGACGGTTCGTCCGATGATTGCCTCGCCCAGGTAGCTCCCGATGCCCGCGTCCACCTTTTACGACACGCACGAAATGAAGGCAAAGCGCGAGCGCTGATCGACGGGATGCAACTGGGCCTTGCCCACGGCGCAGAGCGAGTCCTGACGATGGATGGCGACGGCCAGCACCGTCCCGAGGACATCGCGCGCCTGATCGAAGCGGCGGACTCCCACTCACAGACCATCATCGTCGGTGCCCGCCTGGCGGACCGGGAAAGCATTCCGAGTGCGCGCTACCGCGCCAACCGGTTCGCCAACTTCTGGGTTGCATGGGCATCGGGGTATCGGGTGACAGACAGCCAGTCAGGCTTTCGCCTCTATCCGGCCACCATCCTGCGAGCCGTGCTGCCGAAGCTCGCGTCCCGGTATCCGGTCACTCCCGGCAGCCGCCGAAAGGGATTCGTGCTGGAAAGCGAGTTGCTGATCGAGTGTGGGCGACTTGGCTGCGGGACATTGGCGGTCCGCATTCCGGCCCTTTACGGCACGGCCCGCGCCAGTCACTTCCGGCCGGTGGCCGACATCACGCAGATCGTCATCATGGTGGCCGGGCACCTGTTGCGCAGCGGACTCTATCCGCGGGGCTTGTGGCAGAGCCTTAAGTAGCAGGGCCAACCCGGGGCTGCTTGCCGGTCGGTTCGCTCAGGCGATTGCGTTGTCCGGCGAAGGCTGCAGCGGTCGTCAGGCCAACCGTGCCAGCGCGCGTGCCATGCGCTGAATCCGGCGGTCCTTGCTTTCCTTCCCGTCGAGCGTGAACTCCGGATGCTCGATCGCGCAGGCCAGCAGTTCGAAAAAGGACTTGTCGAGGGCCTTGCGACTGGCGGAAAGCTGCTGGGCGATCGGCTCGCAGTCTTCGCCCGACTCGATCATGCGCTGGATGCCGCGCAACTGCCCTTCGACGCGCTTCAGCCGCAGAATGAGTTCGCGACGAGCCCGCGCGGCATCGTCTTCGAGCGTGGTCTTCATGGTCGACTTACGCGTTGACAAGTCTGGCCTCCGGGACGCCCACCTTCTTCAGTATCCAGCCGAGCGGGCAGAAGTTGGTGAAGCCGTATTGAAACAGATTTGCGCCCACAAATGCAGTAAAGGCGAGCCACAACTGCGATACGAAGAGCGGACTGGCTGGTGCGCCGAGCGCAAGCGAAAGCAGGATGAAGGTCCCCGCGAAGATGTGAACCCAGCGATCAACGGTCATGTAGGCCTCCTCAAGTAGTGGCAGTGGCGGGATCAGGTGTGTGTGGAACCGGGGCCGCCTTAGGTTTGCGGTAATTGACGGCGTAGTACAGGACGGGAATCAGCACCAGCGTGAGTGCGGTCGAAACGAAGATGCCGAACAGCAGCGAGATGGCCAGTCCGTTGAAAATCGGATCGTCCAGGATGAACACGGCGCCGAGCATCGCGGCCACGGCCGTCAGCACGATCGGCTTGGCACGGGTGGCGGCGGCCTCGATCGTGGCCTGCTCGAAGTCGATGCCGTCGGCGAGCCGCTGATGGATGAAATCCACCAGCAGGATCGAGTTGCGCACGATGATCCCGGCCAGCGCGATCATCCCGATCATCGACGTCGCGGTGAACTGCGCGCCGAGCAGCGCATGACCCGGTAGCACGCCGATGATGGTCAGCGGAATTGGCGCCATGATGACGAGTGGCGTCAGGTAGGAGTGGAACTGCGCGACGACTAGCAGGTAGATCAGTACCAGCCCGACGGCATAGGCAATGCCCATGTCGCGGAACGTCTCGTAGGTGATCTGCCATTCGCCGTCCCACTTGAGCGCGAATGACGCATAGCGATCCTCGGGCGCCGTGATCCAGCGTTCTGTCAGTGGCAGTCCGCCCGGCGCCGCGATCTTTGCGAGGCCCTCGCGCATTGTGAACATGCCATAGAGCGGCGAGTCGGTCTTGCCTGCACCTCCCGCCACATCTCCGGTGACATAGACGACCGGCTGCAGATCCTTGCGATGGAACACGTGCTCGCGCGGCAGGGTCGTCGGCCGGACCAGTTCGGACAGCGGGATCTCATAGGGTAGGCCAGTCTGCTCGTCGCGAACCGTGTCCGGGCCACGGACCTTGAGCTTCAGCAGCGCCTCCATGGAACCTTTGGACGCATCGGCCAGCCCGATGCGCACCGGTACCGCGTACTTGCTCGATCCGTCGTGCAGCGGCGTGACGTCTTCGCCCGCGAGCGCCATGCGCGCGATGCGCGCCACCTCGACCGCCGGGATTCCATACTGGGCCGCCTTGGCCGTGTCCACTCGCAGCACGACGCGTTCGGCGGGGTCGAGAACCGTGTCGTCGATCGCGGTGATGTCGGGCGTCTTCTCGAACACGCCGCGCACCTGCTTGGCGAGCTTCATCTGCGCGTCGATGTCGGGGCCGTAGATCTCCGCGACGATCGGCGACAGCACAGGTGGTCCTGGCGGCACCTCGACCACCTTGAGGTCAGCCCCATGACGCCGGGCGATCGCTTCGAGCGCCGGACGCACGGCCTGGGCGATCTCGTGGCTCTTGCGGTCGCGCCGGTGCTTGTCGATGAGGTTGACCTGGAGGTCCCCGACCTCGCCGCCGCTGCGCAGGTAGTACTGCCGAACCAGTCCGTTGAAGTTGATCGGCGCCGCCAGCCCCGCATAGGCCTGGTAGTCGAGCACTTCGGGCACCTTGGCGACTTCCACAGCCAGGTCGCGCAGCAACGCCGCGGTCGCTTCGACCGGGGTTCCCGTGGGCATGTCGACGACGATCTGGAACTCCGACTTGTTGTCGAACGGCAGCATCTTCAGCACGACGAGATTCAGCGGCACCAGCAGCACTGATAGTGCGATCGCTGCGGCGATCCCGAATCCGAGCCAGCGACGGTGTCCGCGGCCGGCATCGCCGCGCAGGAACGGCCGCATCACGCGTTCGAAGAAGGCGGCGAGTCGTGCGCCCAGTTTGTCGCCACCCGTGGGCGCGCCGTGGGCTGCAGGTAGCAGGCGCAATGCCATCCAGGGCGTGATCACGAACGCAATCGCCAGCGACAGCAGCATGCCCAGGGACGAGTTGATCGGGATCGGCGCCATGTACGGTCCCATCAGACCGGAGACGAAGGCCATCGGCAGCAGCGCAGCGATCACGGTGAAGGTGGCGAGGATCGTCGGGCCGCCGACCTCGTCAACGGCACGCGGGATGACCTGCGAAAGCGGCAGGTGATCGATCAACGAACGGCGGTGGATGTTCTCCACGACGACGATGGCATCGTCAACGAGGATGCCTATCGAAAAGATCAGTGCAAAGAGCGACACGCGATTGAGCGTGAATCCCCAGGCCCATGAGGCAAAGAGAGTGCTCGCCAGCGTCAGCACCACGGCGGCGCCGACGATGATTGCTTCTCGTCGGCCGAGCGTGGCCCACACCAGCGCCACCACCGACAGTGTGGCGAAGATCAGTTTCTTGATGAGCTGATTGGCCTTGTCACTGGCAGTTGCGCCGTAGTTGCGAGTCTCCGCAACGACCACGTCGGCGGGAATCAATTGCCCCTTCAGCCGGGCGACGCGCTCCATCACGGCGTCCGCGACCGTGGCCGCGTTTTCGCCGGGCTTCTTGGATACCTGAATCGTGACTGCTGGCCATTCGAAGAATTCGCGCGCGGTGCCGGTCGCGCCGGCGGCGGCGGGCGCGCCGTGCCACACATACAGGCTGGGCGTATCGGGGCCGTCGGTCACGCCGGCCACGTCGGCCAGCAGGATCGGGCGACGTTCGCGAGTCGGTCCGGCGAGGCCGACCACGAGCTGGCCGACGTCGGCCGCGCTGCGAAGGAACTGTCCTGTGCGCACCTCCACGGTCCGGTTGCCCGAGATCAATTGGCCGGACGGCAGCGACGAATTGGTGGCGCGCAGCGCGCGCTCGATGTCGGTGACGGTGACATGGTGGGCATTCATGCGCTCGGGGTCGAGCGTCACCCGCACAACGTTGCCGGGGCCGCCGAGGGTGGACACTTCGCGCGTGCCCCGCACGCGCTTTAGCTCGATCTCGAGCTCGTGCGCGACGCGCTGCAGGTCGCCGGCGGTGCCGTCCGCGCGCTGCGAATGCAGCGTCAGCGTGACGATCGGTACGTCGTCGATGCCTTTGGGCTTGACCACGGGTTCGAGCGCACCGAGATGGGTCGGCAGCCAGTCGCGGTTCGACATCAGGGTGTCGTACAGCTTGACGAGCGAGTCGATGCGCGGCTGACCGACCTTGTACTGCACCGTCAGCACCGCCATGCCCGGCTGCGTGACCGAGAAGATGTGCTCGATGCCGGTGATCTGCGAGAGCACCTGCTCGGCCGGCACCGTCACCATGTTGTGCACGTCGTCGCTCGAGGCGCCGGGGAACGGGATGATGACGTTCGCCATCGTCACGTTGATCTGCGGCTCTTCTTCCTTCGGCGTCACCATCACGGCAAACGCGCCCAGCAGTAGCAGCACAAGCGCGATCAACGGAGTCAGCTGGGACTGCAGGAAGCTCCGTGCTATGCGGCCGGAGATGCCGAGCGATGGACCGGCGTCGTTCATGGCGCCGAACTCAGCGAGCCGCGAGCGGATTCAGGAGGACGCGCTCGCCATCGCCCAGACCGGCAAGCACTTCGATGCCGCCGTCGGCGACGGTGTTGCCGACGCGAATCTGCCGGAGCTGCGGCCGCCCATCCGCCGCGACGACGTTGACTGCGGTGAGCTCGCCGCGCCGGATCAGTGCCGACTGCGGCAGCACCAGCTTGCGTGTGCGTCCGACCGGTACGAGGATCTTTGCGGCGGCGCCCGGCGTGACGCCCGGTGTGTCGCCTACGGGCAGATCGGCGCGAATCTGTGTGGATAACAGCCTGGCATCCGTCGCCGGAAGGATCGTCACCCGAGTGGCGCTGATCGTGCGCCCGAGTTGCGGCAACTCGATGGTTGCCCGGGTGGCGCCCGCCGTCTTCGGCAGCACGAACTGAGGCAAGTTGCCGACGGCACGCAAGGCGGCGGGGTCGTGCACCGCGACGACTCCGCGACCGGGGGCCGCGACTTCGCCCGGCTCCATCAGTCGGCGCGTGACCACGCCATCGATCGGGGACTTGAGTTCTGCATGACTGCGCGCGGTATCGGCCTGCGTGTTGCCTGCCCGGGCGGCGTCGGCGGCGGCCTGCGCCGCCTTGAGATTCGATTCGGCCTGGTCGAGCGCGGCTCGACTGACGAAGTTCTTCTCGAGCAGGCTCTGTGTCCGCTCGAGGTTCAGTCGGGCCTGCGTGAGCTGGGCGTCAGCCTGGGCGACGTTGGCCCGTCCGGCGGCCACTTGTGCATCGGTGTCGCGCGTGTCGATACGGGCCAGCACCTGGCCCTTCTTCACCCGGTCGCCGGCGTCGACCAGGATCAGCGTTACGGTCCCCGACAACTGGGAAGCGACGATTGCTTGCCGCACTGCCTCGATCACCGCGTCGGCCGCGTAGACCTCGTCCACGTCCCTCATGCGGACCTCGACGGTCGCCGCAGGCGTCGCCGCCGGCGTCCCGTTATCGGCCAGCACGGTGCTGCCGCTCAACGCCAGCATCAATGCCAATGCAGACCGACCGGCCCGGCGGCGGGAAAGTTCAGGACCAACGGGGAGATGAACGCGATGCATGGCGGCTGACAGCAATCGCGGCCTACTTGGTGCGGCAGGTGTTGATGCCGAAGATGGAATAGGTGGGGCAGGTGCGGATCAGGCCCGTCAGCAACGGGACAACGCCGATATAGCCCCAGACGCCGATCGTGCCGGTGGCGGCAAGGGCGATCAGCGCGATTCCGCCGACGATGCGAAGGGTGCGATCCAGATTTCCGACGTTGGCAGTCATTTTTTGGCCTCAGGTGAGAAGTGAGTGGTTGGATGGCCCCGTTCCGGACAGGTGACTCCGGAAAGGGCCTCCGGGATCACTTTGACCGAGCAGTCTAGCGTATTATGCCATACCCCCTAGGGTATATTGCAGTGACTTGACCCATCTCAAGGGGTCGGACCCGAATCGCGGCAAACTGGGTTGGGTTGATGGGGTTCCAGGACGGCTGGTGCCGGCTCTGGAGGTTGGCTTTCAGTGTCCGCCTCTGCTTGTTGCGGAGGCGTGGTGCGGTGCGGCTTGACAGTTCTATATGCGTCATGGAACATATGCGTCGTTGCGCATATAGACATAGGCGACATGGAGCCCGAGCTGGACCGGCTGTTCGAGGTGGTGTCCGGGTACTTCGGCCTGCTGGCCGAACCGACCCGGTTGAAGATCCTGAACACGATTTGTGACGGTGAGCGCAGCGTTTCGGACATCGTCGAACGGGTGGGTTCGAGCCAGACGAACGTGTCGCGCCACTTGAACCTGATGTACGGGCGCGGCGTGCTGAAGCGCCGGCGAGACGGAGCGACGGTGTACTACTCGATCAGCGATCCAAACGTCGTCACGCTGTGCCGCACTGCCTGCGTGCACATTGCGGGTCAGCAGGACGATCACCCGGTCACGAACCGCACGCTCAAGCGTTTCATGTCGGCGACGAAGTAGAGGTCGCCGGTAGGTCGAATTCAGAAGAAGAGCAGAGGAGAGCAAATGAGCAAGGGAGTACGGGCCCCGGCGCCCGGGCGGATCATTGCTGCGCCCGAGAGCCACCTCACGGCCGACATCCTGCGCGGCGCGACGCGATCGCGACGTGGATTCCTGCAGGGCGGCGCTGCGTTGGCCGGAGCGGTTGCGGCGGTGGCGGGGGGGCGAGCCTTGGCCCAGGAAAAGGCGGCCTTCGAGCCGCCCAGCATTCCGTCGTGGACCCGATCACTCGGTGCGCCGGTCGTCGCCGCGCCGTACGGCTCGCCGTCGGAGTTCGAGGCCAGCGTCGTCCGACGCCAGAGCCCCGGCCTGACGCCGCAGCCGCAGTCGTCGATCAGCTTCACGCCGCTGCAAAGCCTGTTCGGCATCATCACGCCGAGTGGGGTGCACTTCGAGCGCCACCACTCCGGAATGCCGGTCGTCAATCCGGCGCAGCACCGCCTGATGATCCACGGCATGGTCAAGCGACCGCTCATCCTGACGATGGACGACATCCTGCGCTTTCCGTCCGTGTCGCGCATTCACTTCATCGAGTGCGGCGCCAACTCCGGAATGGAGTGGGCCAATGTCGCCGTGCCGACGGTGCAGTACACGCACGGCATGCTCGCCTGCAGCGAGTTCACCGGCGTGCTGTTGTCGACGCTGCTCGAGGAAGTCGGATACGACAAGAAGAATGCAAAGTTCGTGCTGGCCGAGGGAGCCGACGGCTCCGCGCTGACGCGTTCGATTCCGATGGAGTTCGCGCTCAGCGACGTCATGGTCGTCTACGGCCAGAACGGCGAGATGCTGCGCCCCGAAAACGGCTATCCGCTGCGACTCCTCGTGCCGGGTGTGCAGGGTGTGTCGAGCGTCAAGTGGCTGCGTCGCCTGGAAGTCGGGGACAAGCCCTGGAATGCGCGCGAGGAATCCCTGCACTACGTCGACCTGCTGCCCGATGGCACACACCGCCAGTACTCGATCGTGCAGGAAGTGAAGTCGGTCATCACGGCACCGTCGGGTGGCCAGAAACTGATGGGCAAGGGCTACTACGAAATCAACGGGCTCGCGTGGAGCGGACGCGGCAAGGTGCGACGCGTGGACGTGTCGACCGATGGCGGCCGCAACTGGGCGCAGGCGCGCCTGCAGGAGCCGGTGCTGACCAAGGCGCTGACGCGGTTTCGTTTCGACTGGACCTGGAACGGCGGCCCGGCGCTGCTGCAGAGCCGCGCTGTCGATGAGACCGGGCACATACAGCCGACCCTGCCGCAGCTGCGCGCGGTTCGCGGGACGCGATCGATTTATCACAACAACGGGATCCAGACTTGGCAGGTCAACCCGAACGGGGAGGTGTGGAATGTTCAGGTGGGTTGATCGCGTGCGCTTCGTCATCGTGCTGGCGGGCCTGACTGCGGCCGCCGCAAGTGCGCAGACGGCCGGAAGCTCTGACGAAGCCCGCTTCGGTTTCGGTCGACCGGCAACTGCCCAGGAGATCGCGGGCTGGGACATCGACGTGCGCCCCGACGGCCACGGCGTCAAGAAGGGTCGCGGCACGGTCGCACAGGGGCAGGATGTCTACGACGCGCAGTGCGCCAGCTGTCATGGCACCTTCGGCGAAAGTAACCGTTACATGGCCATCGCCGGTGGCGTGAAGAAAGAGGACCTCGTCGCCGGCCGCGCCAGCGCACTGTCCCGGCCTGACGGCATGCGAACCGTAGGTACCAAGCTGAACGCGGCGACCACGCTGTGGGACTACATCTATCGCGCCATGCCTTGGACCAACCCGCAGTCACTGACGACGGACCAGGTCTATGCCGTAACGGCCTATGTGCTGCACCTGAACGAGATCGTCCCCGCGGACTTCGAACTGAACGACGGGAACCTGACCAAGATCCAGATGCCCAACCGCAGCGGCATGACGACGAATCACGGCATGTGGTCGGTCAGGGGCAAGCCCGATGTCCAGGGCTCGAATTGCGTGAAAGACTGCGTTCCTGCGGTGAAAGTTGTCTCGGAACTGCCCGAGTTCGCGCGCAACCAGCACGGCAATCTGGCCGAGCAGAAGCGACCGATCGGCCCGATCCGTGGGATCGATACCACTCGCTACGATGCCGGCAAGCCGGCGGCCGTGGCGACGGCTGCGGTTCCCGTGGCGGCGGCCGCCGCGGCGGGTCCCAATGTGAAGGATCTCTTGACGCGCAATGCCTGCACGGCGTGTCACGCGACCGACAGCAAGGTGGTCGGGCCGTCGTTCCGTGAGGTGGGTACGAAGTACCAGGCACGCGGTGATGCGGAGACCTATCTCGCCAAGAAGATCAAGGAAGGCGGTCAGGGGGCGTGGGGTGGCGTCCCGATGCCGGCGCAACCCGGCCTCAAGGAAGACGAGGCGAAGGCACTGGCACGCTGGATACTGGCCGGCGCAAAGTGAGTGGTAGCGGCAATGGGGGACGTCGGGATGACACCCGGTCGTTTCATTTAAAGTAGCGGGCAATTTTCTTCGGAGCAGGAGACTCAGATGGATGGTCAACGCAGAGAGTTCGTCAAGGCCGGCAGCGTGCTGGGCTTGATGGTGGCGGCGGGCTTGCTTACCGCCAAGGAAGCGCAGGCACAGCAGGCAGCGTGGAACAAGGCGGCATTCGAGGCCAAGAACCTCGATGACACGGTCAAGGCGCTCGGCGGCACATCGGCCGCGCAAAGTGGTGACATTTCGATCAACGCGCCCGACATCGCCGAAAACGGCGCGGTCGTGCCGGTCGGTGTGACCAGCAAGATCCCGAACACGCAGGCGGTCTACATCCTGGTCGAGAAGAACCCGAATTCCCTGGCAGCAGGATTCGGGATCCCGGCGGGCACCGAAGCCAATGTCGCGACCCGCATCAAGATGGGTCAGACGTCGAACGTGCACGCGGTGGTGAAGGCGGACAACAAGTTCTACGTTGCCACCAAGGAAGTCAAGGTCACGCTCGGCGGCTGCGGCGGCTAGCACATTCAATTTTCTGATTCGAGGAGAGCCAAATGCCAGATCCGATGCGTATCCGCGCCACCGAAACGCCCGACGGCGTTGACGTGCGTGTATTGATGAGCCATGAAATGGAGTCCGGTCAGCGCCGCGATTCGGCGGGCAACCTGGTGCCGGCCCATTTCATCCAGACGGTGACCGTGACGTCTGCGGGCAAGCCCGTGCTGAATGCCGAGTGGGGCCCGGCGGTGTCGAAGAATCCGTACCTGCAGTTCAAGTTCAAAGGCGCCAAGAAGGGCGACAAGTTGTCCGTGACCTGGGTCGACAACAAGGGCGAAACCCGCACCGACGAAGCGACGATTGGCTGAGCGTCGGAGGTCATTGATGCGAACTGCGGTCCTCATGGGGACACTCGGCAGCGCGTTCGCGCTGCTGGGTGGTTGCATGTCGGTCAGCGCAAACAAGGTCGATGCGACGAGCGCTGCGTCCACGACGCCCGTCAAGGCGGTCTACCACCTCACCAACGGCCTCGACGAAGCCCAGCGAGGCATGGGCAACATCCGCAACCATCTGTCGGCAGACCCCAGCGCGAAGATCGTCGTGGTCACCAACGGCAACGGCATCGAGTTCCTGCTCGATGGCGCCAAGGATCGCAACGGTAATCCGTTCGATGCGACGGTGCAGGATCTGAAGTCCAGGGGTGTCGACTTTCGCGTCTGCAACAACACGCTGGTGACGCGCAAGATCGACAAGTCCAAGGTGATCCCGGAGGCAACGATCGTGCCGTCGGGTGTGGCCGAAGCTGCCAACCTGCAGGCGCGCGGCGGGTATGTTTATATCCGGCCCTAGCCGGGTCCGTGATTTCAAGGAGTCAGAGCTCCCGCAGAGGAGACTTTCGGAAGCAACTTCAGCCAGGAGGCAGAAACACATGAAGAAGCAGACGTTGGCCACGATCGTGGCGGCGGTGGTCCTGGGCGGTGCGTGCGCCAGTGCACTGGCCCAGGGGAGCGCCGCGGAGGGCATCGCGCGCTATCGCGAGATGCTGCAGGATGGCAATCCCGCCGAGCTCACGGTCGCACGTGGCGAAGAGATCTGGAAAGCCAAGCGCGGGCCGAAGAACGTGTCGCTCGAGCAGTGCGACCTCGGCATCGGGCCGGGCGTCATCAAGGGCGCCTACGCGCAACTGCCGCGTTACTTCGCGGACGCCGACCAGGTGATGGATTTCGAATCCCGCGTGGTCTGGTGCATGGTCAACCTGCAGGGCATGGATCGCGCAGCGATCACCAAAAGCCCGTACTCTGGTGCGGGTCAGCGGCAGACGGATATCGAGGCACTGGCCGCGTTCGGGGCCGAGATGTCACGCGGCATGCCGGTCAACATTTCGCAGAGTCATCCCAAGGAGAGGGCGTCGTTCGATCGCGGCAAGCAGGCTTTCTACATGCGCGGTGGACCGTACGACTTTTCCTGCGCCACCTGCCACGGCGTGACGGGGCAGCGGATCCGCCTGCAGGACCTGCCGAACATCTCCAGCAACAAACAGGACGCGGATCGTGCGTTCACGACCTGGCCGGCCTATCGCGTGTCGCAGGGGGCGCTGCGCTCGATGCAGTGGCGCCTGTATGACTGCTTCCGGCAGCAGCGCTGGCCCGAGCTGGTGTTCCTTTCACCGACCTCGATCGACCTGATCACCTTCCTTGGCGTCAACGCCAACGGCGCGAAGATGGACGCGCCGGCCATCAAGCGCTGAGGAGCGACTATGAAGAAAGAAGTCATTTTCTCGCTCACCGGCCTCGCGGTTCTGGCGGGCTGTGCCACGTACGTAGCGCCGACGAAGGAAGAATCGGTCCAGACGGTGAAGTCATCGTTCAAGGAGCGCGGGCCGGCCAAACTTGACCGGCTCAACCAGACCGAGATCCAGGCCGTCTGTTCCGATGCCCAGATCATGGGCAAGGAAGTGCCGAAGGCCGAAGCCGAGGCGTTGCAGAAGAAGGTCCTGGCGACGATCAAGTATCCGGCCGACGGCAAGTTCCTGGGCGACTACAAGCAGGGCGAGCGCATCGCGCAGTCCGGTGTGGGTCTGCAATGGAGCGACGGTCCGACGACGGTCAACGGCGGCAACTGCTATGCCTGTCATCAGATGACCCAGGCGGAAGTGTCCTTCGGGAACATCGGCCCGTCGCTGCTGGGGTACGGCAAGCTGCGCGGGTACAACGAGGCGACCCTGAAGTACACGTGGGGCAAGATCTGGAACACGCACGCGTTCAACCTGTGCTCGCAGATGCCGCGTTACGGAGATGCCGGAATCCTGAGCGAAGCGCAGATCAAAGATGTGATGGCGCTGCTGCTGGATCCGAACTCACCTGTCAACAAGTAGGTCCCCGCGCCCGGCCGCCAGCGGCGGCCGGGCTCCTTTAGAGATCCCCATGCATCGCCGTGTTGTCCTGTCCGCGCTGGCTGCCACGCTTGCCAGTGCGGCGATTCCCTCGCGCGCCGAAGTTCGTACGCCAATCCGCTGGAGCGACATCCGGCTGGTCGATGGTCGCACGCTCAAGGCGAGCGAACTCCAGGACCGCACCGTCGTCGTCGAGTTCTGGGCCAGCTGGTGTCCGTTCTGCATGAAGCAGAACCCCTTCATCGAGAAGCTGCATCGCCAGGCGGGCGGTGACAGCCTGCGTGTGCTGACCTTCACGATCGACAAGACCGAGCAGGCGGCGCGCGACTACCTGGCCAAACACGACTACACCTTCGCGGCCGCCATGGCGGGACCGCAGTCGGAGGCGTGGTTCGGCCGTCGGCGCGGCCTGCCCGAGGTTCACGTCGTCGATCCTGCCGGCCGCATCGTGTTCAGCGAGATCGGCGAGATGTTCGAGGAAGACATCGCCGCGCTGGCGCGTTTTGCCGCCAGGGCCCCGTAGTTCAGACGAGAAAACAGAGAGCAGACAGGAAGAGGTACGCACGATGTCGATGGACCGACGTGAGTTCTTGCAGGTGCTGGCCGTCGCGGCCGCAGCCGGAATGCCGATCAGCGCACGCGATGCACTGGCCGCCACGCCCGCCAGCGCGAAGATGTACGAGCTTCCGCGCTTTGGCAACGTGCACCTGCTGCATTTCACCGACTGCCATGCGCAGCTGATGCCGATCTACTTCCGCGAGCCGAGCGTCAACCTCGGCATCGGCCCCGCCCGTGGCCAGCCACCGCACCTGGTCGGCGAACATCTGCTGAAGCACTTCAGCATTGCGCGCGATACGCCCGAAGCGCACGCGTTTACCTTTCTCGACTTTGTCGAGGCGGCGAAGACCTATGGCAAGGTCGGCGGTTTCGCTCACCTCTCGACCCTGGTCAAGCGCATGAAGGCCGGGCGCCCGGGCGCGCTGCTGCTCGACGGCGGCGATACCTGGCAGGGATCGGCGACATCGCTGTGGACGAACGCGCAGGACATGGTCGACGCCTGCAAGCTGCTCGGTGTCGATGTGATGACTGCGCACTGGGAGATGACCTACGGCCAGAAACGCGTGCTGGAGATCGTCGAGAAGGATTTCAAAGGCAAGATCGACTTCGTCGCGCAGAACATCAAGACGACGGATTTCGGCGACCAGGTCTTTGCGCCGTACACGCTGCGCGAGATGAACGGCGTGAAGGTCGCCATCATCGGGCAGGCGTTCCCGTACACGCCGATCGCCAATCCGCGTTACTTCGTTCCTGAATGGAGCTTCGGCATCCAGGACGAGAACATGCAGAAGATGGTCGACGAGGCGCGCGGCAAGGGCGCGCAGGTGGTCGTCGTCCTGTCGCACAACGGCATGGACGTCGACTTGAAGATGGCGTCGCGCGTGCGCGGCATCGATGCGATCCTCGGCGGTCATACGCACGACGGCGTGCCCCAGCCGACAATGGTGAAGAACTCCGGCGGCACGACGCTGGTCACCAACGCCGGCAGCAACGGCAAGTTCCTCGCGGTGCTCGACTTCGACGTCAAGGGCGGCAAGGTCGCGGACTTCCGCTACAAACTGCTGCCGGTATTCTCGAACGTCCTGCCCGCCGATGCAGACATGAGCGCCTTCATCCAGAAGGTGCGCGCGCCCTACGAGGGCAAGCTCGGCGAGAAGCTCGCGACGACCGAGGGCCTCTTGTACCGCCGCGGCAATTTCAACGGCACGTTCGATCAGCTGATCCTCGATGCGATGCTGGCCGTGAAGGGCGCCGAGATCGGTTTTTCGCCCGGATTCCGCTGGGGCACCAGCCTCTTGCCCGGCCAGGCGATCACGATGGAACACCTGATGGACCAGACCGCGGTCACCTACCCGTACTCGACGGTCACCGACATGAGCGGCGAGATGATCAAGACCGTCCTCGAGGACGTCGCGGACAACCTGTTCAATCCGGACCCCTACCTGCAGCAGGGCGGGGACATGGTGCGAGTGGGCGGCCTGCAGTACACGATCGACCCCGCCGGGACCATGGGCGGACGCATCAGCGACATGAAGCTCAACGGTAAACCGATCGAGCCCGGCAAGACCTACAAGGTGGCTGGCTGGGCGCCGGTCGCTGAAGGCGCCAAGGGCGAGCCGATCTGGGACGTGGTCGCCGGCTATCTGCGCGACCGCAAGGTCGTTGCACCGGTACGTCTCAATCAGCCGGTCATCAAGGGCGTCGCGGGCAACCCCGGCATGGCTTGACGTTCCCGTCATGCGACGGCGCCACCTCTTGTGCGCCGCTCTGCTGCTGCCCTGGAGGGCAGTGCAGGCGGCCGGCGAAGAATCGCTGCCGGCGGCGTCGAACCTGAAGCAACTCGGCGCTGACAGCGTTCGCCTGAACGCTCCAATCGTGATCCTGTTCAGTACCCCGGGCTGCCCGTACTGTCTCGAGGTGCGGCGCAATTACCTTGCACCGCGGCTCGCGGGCGGTGGCACGCAATCCCTGATCCGCGAGATCGACATCACGAGCCGGGAGCGCGTCATCGACTTCGATGGCCGCGCGACGACGGAGGCGGACCTCGCCGAACGCTACGGCGTGCGCATGGTGCCGGTGGTGATGGCACTGGACAGCCGCGGGAAGCCAATCGGCGAGCCCTTGGTCGGACTGGATCGCTCGGGCTTCTACGAGAGCTACCTGCAATCACTGCTGAGTCGGGCGCAATCGTCGCTGGGACGGTAGCAGCGGTCCGACCACGCCTGCCGCCGAGCGGCTGCCGCGGCAAAGTTCGTCAAACACGACGGTTCCTGCGTTACCGTATCGGTGTTCGCACGGGGAGGTCGCCATGCTGCGTGGATACATCGTTCTGCTGCTCTCGCTGGGGCTGCCCCTGTCTTCGCTGGCCCAGACCGCACGCAGCGAGCCGACGACGACGGCCGAGGTCTCGAAGTTCGTGATGGGCACACGGCTGGGCTACATCACCTGCAGCGAGAAGTACAAGACGTATCTCGAGAAGTGGGAGCTGTACGCGCTGATGACCGAGGGCCAGCGCGAGCCCAAAGGCACGCCGCCCACGGTCACCGACGTATCCGACTGCATACACCAGACCTCACTGCGCGGAAACGCTCTGTACAAAGAGGCTGTCAAGAGTGCTGAAACACCCAAGGCGAAATCCGCCTTCAGCGAGTACATGGTGGCCTGGGACGGCGCGCTGAAATCCATCCGCAAGCCGGAGCGCGAAACCGTGCAACAGTATCGTGTGCGCCAGAAGAAGGTCGAGGAGCGCCTCGACGTGCTGCAATCCAGGCTGGAAACTGCCGCCCCCGGGGCGTGAGCTACATCGCCTGCGCCGTCTTCGCCCTCGCGACTTGGGCGCTGGCCGGCAACGCAGGCGCGCAGACGCGCTGCCCCGACACCGGAGCTCTCGTCCACGCTAGCGACACCGCGGATGCACAGTCTGCGTGCCGCGCAGTGGCGGATACACAGGCGTTCCTCGCGACGCAGGGTCTCGATACTAGCCATGCGATCGAGATCCGCTTCGTCGAGGTGATGCCGGAGATCGTGGCCGGGCTGCCAGTGCTTGGCTGCTACGTGCGATCGGAACAAGTGATCTACGCCTTGTCGTTCGAGCAATGCCGCACACGTCGGCTGCCGCACGACATCGTGGTCGATCGCAACTTTCACCGCGCACTGGTCGTGCACGAAGTCGCGCATCGCATCGTCACGGCCAATGCTGGCCGCGAGCCGCTCAGCGCCGTGGCGCACGAGTACTTCGCGTATGTAACGATGTTCGCAACGATGCCGGCGGAGCAGCGCGAGCAGGTGCTGCAGAGGATTCCTGGCGGCGGCTTCGATGCAGTCGTCGAGATCAACTTGACCACCTACCTCCTCAATCCAATGTTTTTCGGGGTGCAGGCCTATCGGCACTTCCTCAAGCCGGCCAATGGCCCGGTGTTTCTGCGGCGCGTGCTCGATCGGCAGGTGCTGGTCGAGGATTGACTTGGACTGTCCGCATCAACTCGCACTCGCGCGTCACCGCATCGGGTACCGCCGGCGCCGGCGCGGATTGGTATCGTTCTCCATGCCAGGCTATTGTCAGCCGACACCAATCATGGACTTGCCTCCCGACCCCGACGAGACGCTCAACGATGATCCGCTTCGCCTCCGTTACTCTGTTACTGGCCACTCTGATGGTCGGCTGTGCCACCGCGACGCCGACGCCTGACGTTGCCCCGCTGAACGGCACGGCGTGGGTGCTGTCCGCATTGCCGGGCCGCACGCTTCGGCCCGACGCAGCCGCGACGCTAAGCTTCGAGGCCGGGCGTGCCCAGGGCAGCGACGGCTGCAATCGCTTCGGCGTGCCGTACACGACCAAGGGATCGACGATCGACCTGTCCGGCACCGGCATGTCGACGCAGATGGCCTGCCCGCCGGACGTGATGAAGCAGGCTGAGGCCTTCATGGCCGCCATGCGCAGCGCCAGGACCTATCGCATTGCCGAGGGCCAGTTGCAACTGCTCGGCGCCGATGGCGCTGTGGTGGCTACGCTTGCGGCCCAGTCAAAGCTACTGGCTGGCACGACCTGGAAGGTCACCGGGATCAACAATGGCCGCAACGCGCTCGTCAGCACGCTTGCCGGCACGACCTTGACGATGGCCTTTGCGGCCGACGGCAAGGTCGCGGGATCGGCCGGCTGCAATCAGTACACCACCCGCTACGACGCCGAAGGTTCAAAGTTCCGTTTCGGCGCGCCCGCGGCAACACGAAAGATGTGTCCTGGTGCGGGCGTGATGGAGCAGGAGCAGGCGTTCCTGAAGGCGCTGGAAGCGGTGAGAACCCTGCGCGTCGAGGGTAGCCGTCTCGAGTTCCGCGATGATCAGGGCGCGCTCCAGGTCACCGCAGCGCGTGACGGCAGCCACTAGCGGCTGCCGCGCCGTCGGATCCCCTGGCACCCTCCATGCCACTGATCGCCTACACCCTCGCCGAAGAAGAAGTCGAGCTGCAGGCGATACGCGCGCAAGGTGCCGGCGGGCAGAACGTCAACAAGGTCTCGAATGCGATCCATCTGCGCTTCGACATAGTCGCGTCGTCGCTGCCGGACGAACTCAAGCAGCGGCTGCTGTCACGGCGCGACCAACGGATCAGCGACGAAGGTGTCATCGTCATCAAGGCGCAGGCGTACCGCAGCCTGGAAAAGAATCGCGCGGAGGCACTGGCGCGCCTGCGGGCCGTGCTCGATGCCGCGGCCGAGATCCCGCGGACGCGCCGGCCCACGCGACCGACCTTGACGTCCAAACGCAAGCGCGTCGAAACGAAAGTGCAACGGGGACAGGTGAAGGCACTTCGACGACGCGTGGTCGACTGAGCGAGGCGCCCTCGGCCGAGGCTTTCCTGGAGCCTCCAGCTGCGACCGCCGACTTGCTCGGCCCGGGTCAAGTGGGGCGCGAATAAAACCGGCAGAATCCGTCCCCTGGAAGCGTGGCCGAGCGGTTGAAGGCACCGGTCTTGACAATGCGGCGCGTAGGCGGCGCGTTGCGTTGAAGGCTAACCTGCGCAGCAGGTTAAGCGCGCGCAGCGTGCGGCCGGAGACAAAACCGGCAAACCCGGCACAATCCGGTCTCTGGAAGCGTGGCCGAGCGGTTGAAGGCACCGGTCTTGAAAACCGGCAACGGGGCAACCCGTTCGTGAGTTCGAATCTCACCGCTTCCGCCAACTCCCATTCCGCATGATTCCCCGCCTCAGCCTGCGCAACATCACCAAGCGCTACGGTGATGTCGTCGCCAACGACGGCATCTCGCTTGACGTGGCACCGGGGGAGATCGTTGCCATCCTCGGCGAGAACGGGGCCGGCAAGAGCACGCTGATGAAGATCATCTACGGGATCGTGCACCCGGACGAAGGGCAGGTAGCCGTCGATGGCCGCGACGTGCGCATCGATAGCCCGGCGCACGCGCGCGCACTCGGCATCGCGATGGTGTTCCAGCACTTCGTGCTGTTCGACACGCTGACGGTCGCAGAGAACGTTGCGCTAGGCATCGGACCTGCGCCGATGGCAGAAGTCGGTGCGCGGCTGCGTGAACTATCTCGGCGCTACGACCTCGAGGTTGATCCGGACGAACGGGTCGACGACCTGTCGGTGGGCGAGCGCCAGCGCGTTGAGGTCCTGCGCGCGCTGATGTCGTCACCCAGGCTGCTGATCCTCGACGAGCCGACCTCGGTGCTCAAGCCGCAGGCGATCGAGCGCCTGTTCGTCACGCTCGAGCAGCTGGCTGCCGACGGCGTCAGCGTGGTGTTCATCAGCCACAAGCTCGACGAGATCCGGCGCCTGACGCACCGCTGCATCGTGTTGCGTAGCGGTCAACTGGTGGCAACCGTCGATCCGCGGGTCGAAAGCGAAGCCAGTCTCGCCCGTCTGATGATCGGCGCCGACCCTCCCACCATTGCCGCGCATGACTCGCCCCCGGGGGGCGTCGCGCTCTCAGTGCGGGGACTCGACACCGGACAGGTCGGCGAGCGGCAGCACTGGTTGCATTCGATCGATCTCGATGTGCGCGAGGGGGAAATCGTCGGCATCGCCGGGGTGTCAGGTAACGGCCAGGCAGCCCTGATGGCGGTGCTGTCAGGAGAGTGGACCGGGGCACGCGGAACGATTCGCTTGTTCGGCGAGGATGTCACGAAGGCTGCGGTGGCCGCGCGGCGCATACACGCAATGCGTTATGTGCCGGAAGACCGGCTCGGCCACGGAGCGGTCGCGGCGCTCTCATTGACGGAAAACCTAGTACTGACTCGCGAAGCCCTGCGGCCGCGTGGTGTCGTGCGCTGGCACGAGGCGCGGGCGACTGCCGCGCGCGTGATCGAACG
The DNA here is from genome assembly GCA_963754065.1 of uncultured beta proteobacterium. GTDB lineage: Bacteria > Pseudomonadota > Gammaproteobacteria > Burkholderiales > Burkholderiaceae_F > JALORV01. The sequence continues at coordinate 182,975 of CAVWFH010000020.1, forward strand.
CTTCGCCGTGCGGACGGCGGGGCCGGGCGCGACCGCGTCCAGCCTGTCGGGTGGCAACCTGCAGAAGTTCATCGTCGGGCGAGAGATCGAGCCAGGGCCGCGTGTGCTGCTCGTCAACCAGCCGACCTGGGGGGTAGACGTCGGCGCGGCCGCGGCGATACGCAACGAACTGATCGCACTGCGTAGGTCCGGTTGCGCCATCCTGGTGGTTTCTGAAGATCTCGACGAGCTGTTCGAGCTGAGCGACCGTCTGGTTGTCATCTCTCGGGGACGACTCTCGCCCGCCGTGAAGCCGGGCGACATCAGCGTGCAGGAGATCGGTCGCTGGATGTCGGGCCTGTGGCCGAATGCGGCGCAGGCGGGAGTCGCCGCGTGACGTTGCCGTTCGCGCTGGTGCCGCGCGCGCGGCCGTCAGGCCCGATGATGTGGGCGTCGCCATTGCTCGCGATCCTGCTGACGCTTCTTGCTGGCGCGCTGCTGTTCGCATCGATGGGACAGGACCCGCTGCAGGGACTGCGCGTGTTCCTGTGGGACCCGCTGTCGACGCAACGCGGCTGGTCCGAATTGGGGCTGAAGGCCACGCCGCTGATCCTGTGCGCGGTCGGGCTCGCGGTTTGCTTCCGCGCCAACGTCTGGAACATCGGCGCCGAGGGACAGCTGATCGCCGGCGCCATCGCCGGCGGCGGCATTGCGCTGCTGGCAACACGCGACAGCACGCGCACGATGGTGCCGGCGATCCTGGTCGCCGCCGCACTCGGCGGTGCGGCCTGGGCGGCGATCACCGCGTGGTTACGCGACCGCTTCAATGCGAACGAGATCCTCGTCAGCCTGATGCTGGTCTACGTGGCCCAGTTGCTGCTTGCGTGGCTGGTGCACGGCGTGTGGAGGGATCCGGAAGGTTTCGGTTTTCCGCAATCCAGGCTGTTCGAGTCCGCGGCGCGAATGCCGCTCGTGCTGCCCGGTACCCGACTCAACATCGGTTTCGTTCTGGCGCTGCTGTCCGCCGTGGCGCTGTGGCTGATGCTTGGGCGCCTGGTGATCGGCTTCCAGCTCAGGGTCGCGGGACTCGCTCCGCTGGCGGCGCGCTACGCTGGATTCTCCGAACGGCGCCTGCTGTGGTTTGCGTTGCTCTTCTCCGGCGCACTGGCGGGGATTGCAGGAGGAGTCGAAGCCACGGGGCCGGTCGGACAGTTGACGCCGACGATCTCTCCCGGCTACGGCTTTGCAGCCATCATCGTTGCGTTCGTCGGACGACTGCATCCGGTCGGCATCGTGCTGGCGTCGTTCGTGATGGCGCTCTTTTACATCGGCGGGGAACTGGCGCAGTCGCGGCTCGGATTGCCCTCGGCGCTGACGGGCGTGTACCAGGGACTGCTGCTCTTCTTCCTGCTCGCGTGCGACACACTGATCATGCATCGTGTCGTGCGACTCGCCCCGGCGGCGGCGCGATGAACGAACTCGCCGCTTTGGTCGCTGCGACCCTGGCCGCGGGCACGCCGTTGCTGCTGGCGTCAATCGGCATCGTCGTCAGCGAGAAGAGCGGTGTAGTCAATCTGGGCATCGAGGGGATCATGCTGGTCGCAGCCGTAGCGGGCTTTGGCGCTGCGCATGCGACCGGCCTGCCGGAACTCGGCTTCGCCGCCGGCGCGCTCGCCGGCGCAGTCCTGGCACTGCTGTTCGCGTCGCTGGCGCTCGGACTGATGACCAATCAGTACGCCACCGGACTGGCGCTGGCGCTATTCGGCGCGGGGCTGTCTGCATTCCTCGGCCAGCCGTTGCAGGGGGAGAGCCTGTCCGCACGCGGCCCCGATGGCATTCCTCTGCTGCGCGACCTCCCGATTGTCGGACCGGCGTTGTTCGCGCAGCACTGGCTCGTGTACTTCGCGCTGTTGCTGGTCTTGGCAGTTGCGTGGTTCCTGCGGCGCACGCGCGCCGGACTGGTGCTGCGCGCTGTCGGCGAGTCACCCGAGGCCGCCCACGCACTCGGCCATCCGGTGCGTCGCATCCGCTTCGCGGCGCTCGCGTTTGGCGGAGGGTGTGCCGGCCTCGCAGGCGCCTACCTGTCGATCGTGTACACGCCCTTGTGGTCCGAGGGCATGGTGGCCGGGCGCGGCTGGATCGCCCTGGCCCTGGTGACCTTCGCAACCTGGCGTCCCGGCCGCGTGCTGCTTGGTGCGTATCTCTTCGGCGGCGTGACCATGCTGCAGTTCTTCCTGCAGGGAACCGGTGCGGAGATTCCGAGCCAGCTGCTGGCGATGTCGCCGTATCTCGCCACGATCGTCGTGCTGGCGCTGATCTCGCGAAACCCGCGCTGGATTCGCCTGAATATGCCGGCATCGCTCGGCAAGTCGTTCAATCCGAACGCGTAGCGCGGGGGATGCGCCGGAGCGCATCTGGATTGAGCGGGCATCTGATTCTCAACCACCCCGCACAATGGAACGGCGAACTGGTTACATACATCCGCAGTCTTGGAAGCTGAGCCCGCGCCGTTTGCGTCCCTAGTAAAGTGCGAGTAGCCCGGCGCAACGCGCCAACGCTGCAGCTACCCAGGGGTCGGACGAGTTGCTGGCGTGACGGCAGTACAGCGTCAAGTCGACAGCCTGGCGAGTGATTCCTCCAGGCGCAGGTGAGCGCCAAGGCGCTGCGAGTAGCCGCGTTCCGACGCTGCGCCCTTCGCGCGTGCGAGCTCGACAAGCGCTGCGCGCTCCTTGGAAGTCCAGCGCGTCATCGGCAGTGCGGCGATGAGCGGAGCGAGTCCGCGCCACGCCGTCCGCTCATGGCGCGTGAAACCGTCCGGCGCTGCGAGGCCACAGCGCTGTCGAGCTTCCGCCAGTGCGCGCTCCAACGCGACTGCCCGATCATTCGCCAGCGACGCGAGGTGGTCGCCGACACGCAGGCCGATTCGCGCCGGCAGCAGCAGCGGCGCTGGGTGTTGCGGATCCAGGTCGTAGTGCAGATGGTGCGCAGCCAGCATACGCAGCGTCTGCGGCGTCGATCGGTGCCGCGGACGTGCGCGCTGCCGCTGGAGTTCGGCCGCCGCCAGTTGCACGGCGGCATGCGCCCTCGGACGAAAGCCGAGCTTGAAGTAGAACCACCATGCACCGGACTCGATGCCTTCGTCGTTGCCAACCCCGAGCTGATACGGCTCGATGCTGAATGATGTGACGCCCGAGAATGCGCGCAGCGTGGCGAGCAGCCGCGCAAAGGCATGGGCGGATTCGCCGCCGCGAAACGTCTCGAAGGTATTGAATGACACTGCCGCGGAGCGTCCGAGGAAGTCGGCCTGCCAGTAGCCGATCGGCACACCATTTTTCAGCGTTAGCCCGCCATAGAGCGCGGGCAGTGCAGCGCGCCGTTCCGGCACCATGCCGATCAGCGCGAACGCGAGACCCTCGCCGTTGTCGGCAAGCCAGACATCGCGCGCATTGCCGTGGGCGATCGTATCGAGGTCGCGCTGGCGAGTGATCATCGCGCCGTGCGCCAGGGTGACAACATTCTCGCCTTCCGCACGAGTAGCGCGGCGGAGTGTTCGCGGCAAACGCTGCAGCTCGGCGCGCAGGTCGGGACGCCCGCGCCGCAGCGGAGTCGTCTGCCAGTAAAACGGCGCGCGCGGGTAGTGCGCATCGGTGCGCGATGGCGTGCCGGCGGCGGGATGCAGTTCGCAGCTAGGGTTGATCAGGTCGTAGAGAGCTTCCCGGGTCTCGTCGCTGCCCGGCAGGGCCGCGACCTGCTCGACCAGGAAGGTGGCGTCGGTTGACCCGCCACGCAGACGGTCGAGCGCCGCGTAGCCGGACAGGTGCGCCTCGCGCAACGCGTGCGCTTCGAGCGGCGTCACGAGCGCGGGCAGCAGCTTGCCGATCGATTCATCCGCTGCGGCGTCGTTTCGATCCAGCCGCAGCGCGTCCGGCCACCGCTGCGCGATCCAGCGCGCAGTCGGATAGAAGAACGGAAACCAGATCACGGTGCCGGCGATGCCGCTGAACACCAGCGCCTCGCGGTGGGCACGCAGGTCCGCGCGCCGCTCGAAGCCGGCGAGCAGGCGTTCAACCTCGTGCAGCACGGCCGCGTTGTCGGGCCAGGCACGCATGAAACACAGCACTTCATGCAATCGCCGGACCTGATCGGCGGAGCGCAGGCGGCTGCGGGCCAGCGCGTGCAGCGCGACGAGCTTGCGCGCCGCCGCGTCCGGTGTGTACTCGTCTCGGTGCAGTTCGAGAGCGGCCAGCGCGCGCGCAGTCATCGGGGCTTGATGTCGAAGGAAGGCGCCGGAGTTTCGCACGACGCGCAGGCAGGAGTGCAGGTTACCCACGAGGGTTCGCACCGCACCGCATTGCGTAGAATTCCTCGCTTCGCCAGTCGCCCCCCCCGCCGATCCACCCGGAGAAAGTCCCGATGAACCGTCGCTCTTTGGTCACCGTCGTCGCCGCTGTTGCGCTGCTCGCCGCGTGCGGTAAGCCCGAGCCCGCGACTCCCAAGGCCGAGCCGGCCCAGGCCGCTAAGCAGGCGGAGGCGCCCAAGGCGGCCGAGCCGCTGAAGGTGGGGTTCGTCTACGTCAGCCCGGTCGGTGACGCCGGCTGGACGTCGCAGCACAATGCCGGACGGCTCGCGATGGAGAAGGCGCTCGGCGACAAGGTAAAGACGGCCTATGTCGAGAAGGTGCCGGAAGGCGCCGACGCCGAGCGCGTGATCCGCGACCTGGCACAGCAGGGCAACACGCTGATCTTCACAACCTCGTTCGGCTTCATGAACCCGACCATCAAGGTCGCGGAGGAGTTTCCGAGCACGAAGTTCGAGCACGCCACCGGTTACAAGACGGCCCCCAACGTCAACACTTACAACGCGCGCTTCTACGAAGGCCGCTATCTCGCCGGCATGGTGGCCGGGAAGATGAGCAAGACCGGCACGCTCGGCTATGTGGCTGCATTCCCGATTCCCGAGGTTCTCCAGGGCATCAACGCGTTCGCGCTCGGTGCGCGCACGGTGAACCCGAAGTCGCAGGTGCGAGTCGTGTGGGTCAACAGCTGGTACGACCCCGGCAAGGAGCGCGATGCGGCCAACACACTGATGGGGCAGGGCGCCGACGTCGTCACGCACCACACCGACTCGACCGCGACCGTCGCGGTGGCCGAGGAGAAGGGCAAGATGGCCATTGCCTACCACTCCGACATGCGAAAGTTCGGCCCCAACGCCCAGCTCGCGGCGGTGACCCACCACTGGGGCGACTACTACACGGCGCGCGCAAAAGCGGTGATGGACGGCTCGTGGAAGGTTGCGCCGACCTGGGGTGGCATCAAGGAAGGCTTCATCAAGCTCGAGGGCCTGTCGGACAAGCTGCCGAAGGAGCTGGTGGACGAAGTGAAGAAACGCGAAGACGAGATCCGCGCCGGCGCCTTCCATCCCTTCACCGGACCGCTGAAGACGAATGAAGGCAAGGACGTCATTGCCAGCGGTGCACTCAGCGACGAGCAACTCGGCAAGATGGATTACTACGTCACGGGCGTCGTCGGCAAGGTTCCGGTCGGCGGCAAATGAGTGGCCAACGCGAAGCGTCCGACACGTCCGGGCCCCGCCCCACGACGGCGGAGCTCGATGGCGTGCTGGCGTCCACGCCGTTCCTGCAGCCCTATGGCTTCCGGGTGCAGGAGGCGAGCGAAGGCGAGTGCCGCGTGCATGTCCCGTTCGCACCGGCGCTGGAGCGCCCCGGCGGTATCGTCAGTGGCATGACGATCATGGGCGCAGCGGACGTGGCCATGTGGCTCGCCATCATGACGCTGCGCGGCACCGGGGAGCACTGGGTCACCTCGGATATGAAGTCCGCTTTCTTGCGCAGCGCACGCGCTGAAGACTTCGTCTGCACGGCACGCGTTCTCAAGATCGGTCGGCGCTCGGCGTATGGAACGGCCGAGTGCCGCGGCGCGTCCTCAGGCCTCCTGGCTCACCACGTGCTCACCTACCTGCGCGCCCCGGCCTGACTCGCGCAGGTGCCTGCCTCAGGCGGCGGTCTTGCGGCCGCGCGCGCCGGGCGCGTTGCGCTGGCGTGCCGAGCGACGGGCGGCCGGGACGCGCGCGGTCGATCGTTGCAACCTTGCGCGCAGCAGATCGACCATCGCGCGCTGCTCGGCGGTCGGCTTGAAGTCTTCAATGCGCGGATCGTCCATCAGACCGTCGACCAGGCGCAGCAGACGAACACGATCGTTCCGCGACGCCAGCAGCTTCGGCAGCGTCGCAAGCGCCTGCTCGGGCGCGTGGCGGACGATCACTTCCTGTTCGCCGCGCAGCCGGCGCCATGCAGCCGGATCCAGGTCCGGCATCAGGCCGGCATAGTCGGCCATCAACTCCTTGCGCAGCGCGAGTCGCTCGAGCGGCATGGGCTCGCCGTGCCGCGCCAGCAGGGCACCGATGCGTACGGCAGCAGCGGCATACCCACCTTGCTCGATCGACGCCAGTGCCTGGCTGACCACTTCCCGGCTCGCGCCGGCGCGCGCGGCGGCGTCGGCTGAGGCCGCGCGCAGGTCCTCGGACATCGTTAGCGCGAACATCGAGCCGAAAGTCTGGAAGAACAGGGCCTCGCTGGTCGCATCGCGCACCGCGCGGTAGCAATCCAGCGTGGCGCTGATCATTTCCGATATGGCCTGCTCGGTCTGTCGCGGCACCGACTCGCTATCGAGCGCTGCGCGCTGCTCGCGCACGGCCTCCGCGGTGGGGCCGAGCCAAGCAAGCCAGGGGTTGAGGTCCGAAAGTGACCAGCGCTCGACGCGCAGCGGGTTCATTTCGCGCATCAGCTTGGCGCTGGCTTCGTTCGAGGTGGCCTGCAGAAGCGGACGTGCAATCAGCTCGTAGGCCTTCTGGTTGAAGTCGGACACGCGCTCGACGGCCTCGAACGCAGCCTCGTCCTTGCGCTTGAAGCGGTTCAGGCGCTCGACGATCTCCTCGAGCCGGTGCTCTCGGAACTCCACTTCATACGCGGGCTTGCCGCCCTTGCCGGCGACATCCTTGATCGCCATGCCATAGAGCCCGGGAGCCAATGCCTCGATCGACTTCAGCACCGAGACGATCTGGGCGTGCTCCTTCTTCGCGACGGCCCCTGATACGAAGATGCCGAGGTGACCCGCACTCTGGTGCAGCAGTCCAACGATGACCTGGCCGCGGGCCTTGATCTCGTCGGTGGAGCCGTAGACATCGGCGACCCAGTTGAAGGCCTGCTGCGGCGGCGTGATGTTGTCGCCCATCGAAGCGAACAGCACGATCGGCGAGCGGATCTCGCGCAGGTCGAAGACCTTGCCCGCGCCCGCCGCCGTCTCACCACTCCACAGCTTGTTGCCGACGAAGAGGTTCTGCGTGATCCATTCGATCTCTTCGCGGTTCATCAGGTAAAAGCCACCCCACCACCGCTCGAACTCGAGAAATCGCGGAACCTCGGTGTCGATCTTGCTGTAGACCTTGTAGTACTTGTCCCAGAAGGTGTTGGCCGGATTCAGGTTCTCGAAGTTCTGCACCAGGTAGGCGCCGTCGAAGAGGCCTGCACCCATGTCCGAGGCCATCGACGACATCCAGGTGCCGCCCAGCATGCCGCCGGCGTAGCGCATCGGGTTGTCGCTCGGGCCGTCTTCCCAGCTGCCGCCCCAGTAGGACATCGGCGCGCCGTTGATGACGATGGGGCCGGTGTCTTCGGGGTGTGAGGCGGCGAGCATCATCGCGGCCCAGCCACCCTGGCAGTTGCCGATAATCGCCGGCTTCGAACTCTTCGGGTGCAGCTCGCGCACGCGCTCGACAAAGCGGCGCTCGGCAGCGCAAACGTCGAGCAGGGTTTGGCCCGGCTCGGGCTGCGGGAAGAAGATCACGAAATAGACCGGATGGCCTTCGCGCAGCGCGACGCCGACCTGTGAGTCGTCCTTGAAGCCGCCGATGCCAGGCCCGTGGCCGGCGCGCGGATCGATGATCACGTACGGCCGGCGCTTCGGATCGACCGTCACCCCGGTCGGCGGCACGATACGCACCAGCGCATAGTTGACGGCGCGCTCAAGCGTGCGTCCGTCGAGCACCATCTCGTAGTCGAAACTGAGCACCGGCGGCATTCCAGCGCGTGTGTGCTCGACGTACTGGTTGCCGCGCTGGCGCATCGCGTCCAGGAACAGGATCCCGCGCTGCATTGAATCGACGGCGTAGCTGCTCCAGTCCCGCCAGACGTCAAGCGGCGAAGTAGCCGTCGCAAGATCCTGGATGTAGTCGTCGCGCACTTTCTTGACGCGTTCGTCGTAGTGCTCCATCGCCTTGCGCACGCGCGTCTGGTAGACCTGCGCGACCTTGGATGACACGTCCATCGATTTGGCCAGGTTCTTTCCGGTTTCCATGGTTTCCTCGCTGATTCGTTCAGGCGTGACACTCACGCCATGATGTGGACGCCGCCGTCCACGTAGACGGTCTCGCCACTGATGCGCCGCGCGTAGGGTGTGGCGAGGTAGGCGCAGGCGAAGCCGACGTCCATGATGTCGACCAACTCACCGAGCGGCGCCTTCTGCGCGGCCTCGGTGAGCAGCAGGTCGAAGTCCTTGAGCCCAGAGGCCGCGCGTGTCTTCAGCGGACCGGGTGACATCGCGTGCACGCGAATGCCCTTTGGCCCCAACTCGTACGCCAGATAGCGGCACGATGCCTCCAGCGCGGCCTTCACCGGCCCCATTACGTTGTAGTTCGGCACCACCCGATTGGCGCCGTAGTAGCTCATTGCGAACATCGTGCCGCCGTCTTTCATCAGCGGCACGGCCAGGCGCGCCATGCGGATGAACGAGTGGCACGAGATGTCGACCGACTTGGCGAAGCCTTCTGCCGACGAATTCAGCAGTCCGCCCTGCAGGTCATCCTTCGGTGCCCATGCGATCGAGTGCACGAGGATGTCGAGTCTGCCCCACTGCTGTTCGATCGCCGCAAACACGCCTTCGAGCTGTCCCGGAATGCTGACATCGAGCGGCAGGAAGATCGTCGACCCGAGTTCGCGTGCCAGCGGCTCGACGTGCGGACGCGCTTTCTCGTTCAGATAGGTCACCGCAACGTCCGCACCGAGTTCGCGGAACGCCTTGGCGCAGCCCCAGGCGATCGAGTGTTCGTTGGCGATGCCGACGACGAGCGCCTTGGTTCCACTCAGCACCGGTTGGGGAATTCGTAGTGTCATGGCCGTTGCGTCCTTCAGTGCGCCAGCAGTCGCTCCGTGTGGCGCGCGATCATCAGTTCCTCGTTGGTCGGAATCGCCCAGGCTGCGACTCGACTCGCGGCCGTCGAGATGCGCGGTCCGCCGCCCTTGTTCGCAGCGACGTCAAGTTCGACGCCGAGCCAGGCGGCTGCCCGGCAGATCCGCGCGCGGATCGCGGCGGAGTTCTCGCCCACACCCGCCGTGAACACGATCGCATCCAATCCGCCCAGCGCGGCGGCGAGCGACCCCAGTTCGCGTCCGATGCGATAGACAAAGAGGTCGACCGCGAGTTTCGCGCGGGGTTCCGGGCTGGCCAGCAGCGTGCGCATGTCGCTCGCAACGCCCGAGACTCCGAGCAGTCCCGATTGCTGGTAGAGCAGCTTTTCGACCGCGCGAGCATCCATGCCGCGCTCGTCCATCAGGTAGAGCACCACGCCCGGGTCGAGGTTGCCGGTACGCGTGCCCATCGGCAGGCCATCGACGGCGGTGAAGCCCATCGTTGAAGCGACGCTCTTTCCGCCATCGAGCGCACACATACTGGCGCCGTTGCCCAGGTGCAGCACGACGGTACGGCCCTGCGCGGCATTCGCATCGATGCCCGGCAGCACCGAGGCGATGTATTCGTAGCTCAGCCCGTGGAAGCCATAGCGGCGAACGCCTTGCTCGTGCAGCTCGTAGGGCAGCGCGAACATCTGCGCGATCTCGGGATTAGTGCGGTGAAACGCGGTGTCGAAGCAGGCGACCTGCGGCACGTCGGGCGAACGATGCAGCACGGCGCGTATCGCGGCGAGGTTGTGCGGCTGGTGCAGCGGAGCCAACGGTACAAACTTGTCGAGTGCGGCCAGCACCGTTTCGTCGACCTGAACCGGGTGCGTGTACTCCATGCCTCCATGCACGACGCGGTGTCCGACGCCGATCAACATCACACCGTCTGCACGCCCGCGCAGGAACTCGAACAGATGCGCGAGCGCGCCTTCATGGCCCAACTTCGTACCCGCGGGCCAGGAATTCTCGCTGACCCGGTCACCGGCTGCATCCTTTGCGGTGAAGCGCGGTTCGCTGAACAGTGCTTCGACCTGACCGCGAAGGCGCAGGTCCAGCGTTCCACTTTCCTTGAAGAACACCGAGAACTTGACACTCGACGAGCCAGCGTTGAGTACGACGATGGCCTGTTTCGACATGTCAGCTCTCAGCTCACGGCCTTAGCCAGCGCTTCGCGGCGCGCGCGGGCCACCAGCACGGCCACGGCGCACGACGCCTGCCGCGTCAGTTCCGAGTCGGCACGGCTTGTCAGGATGATCGGCACCCTGGCACCGAGCACGATACCGGCGGCGTCGGCGCCGGCGAGGAACGACAGGCTCTTGGCAAGCATGTTGCCGGCCTCGAGGTCCGGCACGATCAGCACGTTGGCACGACCGGCGACGGGCGAGTCGATCTTCTTGATCTCCGCGGCGGCCAGGCTGATCGCGTTGTCGAGCGCCAGCGGACCATCCAGTACGGCGCCGGTGATCTGCTTGCGATCGGCCATTTTGCACAACGCAGCGGCCTCGACCGTCGACGGCACTTTTGGGTTGACCGTTTCCATCGCCGACAGGATTGCGACGCGCACTTCCGCGAACTGCAGCGCGTGCGCCAGGTCGATCGCGTTTTGCACGATGTCGACCTTGTCCTCCAGTGTGGGCATGATGTTGACGGCCGCGTCCGAAATGATCAGCGGATCCTCGTAGGCCGGGACGTCCATCACGAAGCAGTGGCTGACGCGGCGCGACGTGCGCAGGCCATTTTCACGGCGCACGACCGCGCCCATCAGCTCGTCGGTGTGCAGGCTGCCTTTCATGATGGCCTCGGCCTGGCCACTCAGCACCAGTTCGACTGCTTTGTCGGCCGCGGCATGGCTGTGCGGCACATCGACGATCGGATAGGCAGAGATGTCGATGTCGGCCTTGCGAGCCGCCTCGCGGATCTTGTCCTGCGGACCGATCAGGATCGGCGTGATCAGCCCCAGCCGGGCTGCGCCGATGGCACCCTCGATGGAGGCCTCATCGCAGGGATGTACGACCGCAGTCGGGGTGGGAGGCAGGCCCTTGCAGGCGTCGAGCAGGCGTTGGTACTTGGCGTGGTTGTTCATGGGTCGGAGGTGCGAGTTACAGCCAGGGATGGCGCGGATATTGCAGCGCACCATACCACTATAGACCAGTCCACGTTACCGGGTCATTTCTGGATAGCACTGCTCTGATGTGGCGCAAGTGCACTTGCAGGGCGAATGTCGTTGCCGACGATGGCACCGCGGGCATCGAGTGGATATATTCGCCCCTCGGCCGGACAAGAAGAACATCAAGTCACTTCGACCGACGCCGGCGGCGTCGAGGGGGAAGGTACGCATGGCCTGCGGGAATCGACGTTCGGCACTGGTCGCCATGGTCATGGCCCTGGGCATGCTCGGTGCCTGCAATCGCAATGCGTCGGCACCGCCCGTTCGTCCCACACCGGAGGTGACGACGGTCACGGCAGCGCTACGCGATGTCCCGATGACATTCGAGTATCTGGCCCAGACGCAAAGCTCGCAGCAGGTCAATATCCAGGCGCGCGTCAGCGGCTTCCTGGACAAGCGCGTCTACACCGAGGGCGATGTGGTCCGCGCGGGCCAGGTCCTGTTCCAGATGGACCCCAAGCCGCTGCAGGCGCAGGCCGATGCGGCACAGGCGCAACTCAACAACGCGCAGGCTGCCCTCGATGTTGCGAAATTCAACCTCGACCGCATCAAGCCGTTGTCCGAGCAGAAGGCGATGTCGCAGAAAGACCTGGACGACGCGAACGGCCAGTACCTGTCGTCTAAGGCGAACGTCGACCAAGCGCGAGCCAACCTGGAAGCAGCGAAGCTGAATCTCTCCTACGCGACGATCACCTCACCGATCACCGGGGTCACCGGCAACGCAATCGTTGCCGATGGCACGTACGTGAGTTCGTCGAATAGCCAGCTGACGACGGTGGCCGCGCTGTCGCCGATGTGGGTGACGTTCAGCCTGTCCGAAGCCGACGCACTGCGCTATCGCGAGGACATCGAACGCGGCACGCTGAAGCGGCCGGCCGGCGGGCAGTACACGGTCGAGATCGTGCTGGCTGACGGCACGGTGTTTCCGGAAGCCGGCCGCATCACGTTCAGCGATCCAGGCTTCAACAGCCAGACCGGCACCTTCAGCGTACGTGTGCAGGTTGCCAATCCGCAGGGCCTGCTGCGGCCCAACCAGTTTGTGCGTGTGAAGCTCAAAGGCGCCACGCGACCGAATGCCCAGGTCGTACCGCTGCGCGCAGTGCAGCAGGGCCCGAAGGGGCACTTCGTCTGGGTGATCGGCAAGGAAAACACGGTCGACATGCGGCCGGTGACTGTTGGCCCGTGGATCGGTGAGGATTGGCTGATTACCGGGGGACTCGACGCGGCGAGCGTCGTCGTGGTCGACGGCACGCTGACGCTCACATCGGGTGCCGCGGTGAAGCCGCGGCCGCTCACCGCGGTGGCCGCTGCACCGGCCACCGCGCCGGCCGCAGCACCTGCGGCGGCAGCGATGACCCGTGCGCCCGACTCGCCGAAGCAATCCGTACTGCCGGCGCGCATCTATTTCGCGACCGGCTCGGCAGCGCTGGATCCGAACGCGCGCGAGGCGCTGCGCAGCATCGGCAACGGGCTGACGGGAACGCCCTACGTCGTCGACATCACGGGCTATGTCGATGCGCAAGGCCCGGCAACGAAGAACCGGACCTTGGCCGAGCTGCGCGCGAAGGCGGTGCGCGATGCCCTGGTCGCGACCGGAGTCCCGTCGGAACGGCTGCGCCTGGTACCGCCCGCCAGCCTCGTCGGCCACACCGATCCGACGCAGGCGCGTCGCGTCGACGTTGCCTTGTCCGCACGCTGATGTTCTCGCGCTTCTTCATCGAGCGGCCGGTGTTCGCGGCCGTCATTTCCATCATCATCGTGCTCGCCGGCCTGGTGGCCATGCGCGCGCTGCCTATCGAGCAGTACCCGACGATCATGCCGGTCCAGGTGACCGTCAACACCATGTATGCCGGTGCCGATTCGCAGACCGTGGCCGAGTCGGTCGCTGCGCCGATCGAGGCGCAGATCAACGGCGTCGACAACATGCTGTACATGACGTCGAGCAGCTCATCGACGGGGCAGCTGACGCTGACCGTCTTCTTCTCGCTCGACACCGATCCGGATATCGCGCAGGTGCAGGTGCAGAATCGCGTCAACCTCGCGCTGCCCCAGTTGCCCACAGCGGTCCAGCAGAACGGCGTGCAGGTACAGAAGAAGTCCTCGTCGATCATGATGCTGATCGCGGTGAAGGGCCCGGCGGAACGCTACACGTCGGACTACATCGCCAACTACGCCAACGTCTATGTGCTGGATGCGCTGAAGCGCGTCCAGGGTGCCGGCCAGGCGCAGATCCTCGGCGTGCCGGACCAGGCGATGCGCATCTGGATGAACCCGGACCGCATGGCCTCGCTTGGCATCACGACGAGCGACATCCAGCAGGCGGTGCAGTCGCAGAACGCGCTCTTCGGCGCGGGCCAGATCGGCCAGCAGCCGACGCAGGCTCCGGTCGAGCTCAGTTTTCCGGTGGTGACGCAACGGCCGTTCACCGAGCCCGTCGCAGTACGAGAACATGATCCTGCGTGCCAACAGCCCGGGCAGCGCGATCGTGCGCCTGAAGGATGTTGCGCGCGCCGAGGTGGGGCTCAAGAGCTACATCGTCGATTCCAAGCTCAACGGGGTGCCGGCGACCTACATCGCCGTCTACCAGCAGTCCGGTGCCAACGCTCTGGAAGTATCCGACGGTGTGCGCGCTGCGCTCGACCAGATGAAGCCGACGTTTCCGCCGGGCATCGAGGCGGTCATCGCGCTCGACACGACCGACTTCGTGCGGCTGTCGATCAAGGAAGTCATCAAGACGCTGTTCGAGGCCGTGGTGCTGGTGGTGCTGGTCGTCTATCTCTTCCTGCAGAGCTTCCGCGCGACCTTCATCTGCATCATCGCCGTGTTCGTGGCACTGGTGGGAGCCTTCAGCGGCATGTACGCGCTGGGCTTTTCACTCAACCTGCTGACGCTCTTCGGACTGATCCTGGCAATCGGCATGGTGATCGACGATGCGATCGTCGTCGTCGAGAACGTCGACCGCAACATGCACGAGCACGGCCTGTCGCCGAGGGACGCGGCGATCCGCTCGATGGAGGAAGTGTCCGGACCGGTCGTGGCCGTCGTGCTGGTGCTGTGCGCCGTGTTCGTGCCGGCGGCATTTCTGCCCGGCACCACGGGACAGCTCTACAAGCAGTTCGCGATCACCATCGTCGTCTCCGTCACGATTTCCGGCTTTGTCGCGCTGACGCTGACCCCGGCAATGTGCGCACTGATGCTGAAGAAGGAGGAGCTCCGTAGGACCGGCTTCTTCGGCTGGTTCAACCGCAAGTTCCAGAAGCTCACCGACGCCTATGGGCGCCTCGTGATGCTGACGATCCGACGTGCGGGAATTGCACTGGCGTTGCTCGCGGTGTTCATCGGCGCGATCGTCGCATTGTTCAAGACGACGCCGACCAGCTTCGTGCCGCTGGAAGACCAGGGCTACGTGCTGGCCGCGATCATCATGCCGGACGCGGCCAGCCTCGATCGCACGGTGAAGATCGGTGATGAAGTCGACCGGATCTTCGGGGAGACGCCCGGTGTGCTCAACCGCAGCGTCATCAACGGCTACAGCATCATCGACCAGGGCTTCAAGACGAACTCCTCGACGCTGTTCATCACGCTGAAGGATTTCGAGGAACGTTACAAGTCGATCGCCAACGCCCGCGTCGAGAATCCGCGAACGATCCTGATCGACGTCTACAAGAAATCGTTCGGCATCAATGAAGCCCTGGTCCTTCCGATTGCGCCACCGGCAATCCCCGGCATCGGCACCACCGGCGGTTTCGAGTTCTGGATCCAGTCGACCGGCGGCGGCGATCCCGGCCAGCTCGACGCGCTCACGCAGCAGTTCCTGAAGGCGGCGAAGGCGCGGCCCGAGCTGACCGGGCTCAACACCACGTTCCGCGCGAATACCCGGCAACTGAAGGTCGATGTCAATCGCGACAAGGCCACACTGCTCGGCGTACAGGTGCAGGACGTGTACAGCGCGATCCAGGCCCAGTTCGGGTCGCTGATCGTCAGCCAGTTCAACCAGTACAGCCGCTCGTGGTTCGTGATCCTGCAGTCCGACGCGCGCTACCGGTTGACGCCGGAGGACATCACCAGGCTTTACACCCGCAACCAGCACGGACAGATGGTGCCCCTGACGGCGCTGGTCACGACGAGCTACGTCACAGGCCCTGACCTGATGCCGCATTTCAACGGCCTGCCGGCCGCCAAGATCATCGGCAGCCAGGCGCCCGGGTTCAGCTCCGGGCAGGCGATCGCGGCAATGGAGGACGTGGCAAAGCAGGTGCTGCCGGACGGCTACCAGTTCGCATGGTCCGGCCTGGCGTACGACGAGAAGCGTGCGGGCGGCACGTCGACGATCGCGTTCCTGTTTGGATTGATCTTCGTGTTCCTCGTGCTCGCGGCGCAGTACGAGTCGTGGACGCTGCCGGGCGCCGTGATGACGGCGGTGCCTTTCGGCGTGCTCGGCGCGCTGGTCTTCAACTGGATGCGCGGCCTCGACAACGACGTGTACTTCCAGATCGGTCTGCTGGTACTGATCGGACTCGGTGCCAAGAATGCCGTGCTACGCGTATCCGCGGCCGTTGAACTGCGCCAGGAGGGCAAGTCGATCATCGACGCGACGATGCTGGCGGGCGAACGTCGGCTGCGCCCGATCATCATGACCTCGCTCGCGTTTGCATTCGGCGTGCTGCCGCTGGCGCTGGCGCTCGGTGCCGGGGCCAATGCGCGGCATTCGATCGGCACCGGCATCATCGGCGGCATGCTGGGCGAGACCACGCTCGCGATGCTGTACGTGCCGCTGTTCTTCTACCTGTTCGCGCGGATGAACGAGAAGCGCAGCGAGAAGGCCGCGGCCGCGTCGGTGGCCGGACCGCCGGTCACCGACGCGCGGGGATCCGAATGAAGCGCGCCCTGCTGTTTCTCGTTGCAGGGGTGGCGGGCTGCGCGATGGGCCCGGACTATCGCCGGCCGCAGGTGCAGGTTCCCGCGGCCTACGAGTACCTGCCGAAGGACGTCGCCGACACGATCAACACCGCATGGTGGCAGCAGTTCGGGGATCCAGTGCTGGACCGGCTGATCGCGGAGGCGCTCGCCAACAACCGGAACGTCAAGCAGGCCGCCGCGAATGTGCAGCAGGCCGCCGCCTTGCTCACTGAAACGCAATCGCAGTTCTATCCGCAGGTCGGCTATGACGCGGGCGGCACGCGCCAGCAGTTCTCGACCGACTTCCTGCCGAACCGGTCGAGCACCTCACGCACGCAGTCGACGTACAGTGTCGTCGGCAGCGCCAGCTGGGAGATCGACCTGTGGGGTCGCATCCGGCGCCAGACCGAGTCGGCACAGGCGAATCTGCTGGCGACCGAGGAGGCGCGACGCGGTGTGATCCTTTCGCTGGTGGCGCAGGTCGCCAACGATTACCTGACGCTGCGCGCCCTCGACGAGCAACTCGAGGTTGCGCGGAAAACACTCGCCACCTACAACGAATCGCTGAGGCTCTTCGAGTTGCAGTTCAAGTACGGGGTTGTGTCACAGATGACCGTGGCGCAGGCGAAATCGCAATCGCAGACGGCGGCGGCGCAGATTCCGGCCATCGAGCAGCAGATCGTCAACACCGAGAATGCCCTTTGCATCCTGCTCGGGCGCAATCCGGGGCGCATCGAACGCGGCAAAGCCGTCGCCGATCTGAAAACACCGCAGACACCGTCAGAGCTGCCGTCCCAGTTGCTGGAGCGCCGGCCCGACATCGTGCAGGCGGAGCAGCAGCTCGTGGCAGCGAATGCGCAGATCGGTGCCGCCAAGGCGCTTTACTTCCCGACAATTTCGCTGACGGGCGCGCTCGGCAGTGTCAGCGGGGACCTGTCGAACCTCTTTACCGGGCCAACGCGCGTCTGGAGCTACGGCGGCAGCCTGCTCGGCCCCATTTTCACCGGCGGTGCGGTGACCGGGCAGGTCAGGCAAGCCGAGGGCGCGCAGCAGGCAGCGCTCTACAACTACGAGAAGACGGTGCAGGGCGCATTTGCGGATGTCGAGAACGCACTGATCGCACAGCAGAAGACCCGCCAGAAACTCGAAGCGCAGCAAGGCCTGGTGAATGCACTCAGCGATTACTCCCGTCTGGCACGCCTGCAGTTCGACGGCGGCTATGTGCCGTTCTCGACGGTGCTGCAGGCGGACCAGCAACTGTTTCCGGCCCAGCTGACCCTGGCGCAGGACCGGGCGCAGGTCTTCAGCGCGGCGGTCAGCGTCTATCAATCGCTCGGCGGCGGCTGGGTCACGCTGGCCGAAGACATGACGGTCCCGACATCGGTGGTTGATGCAAACAGTGCGAAACGTCCGTAAAACCCTCTTACTGGACAGGAGAGTCGACGAATGAAGCAGGCGATGAGTTTGAAGTGGGGTGCAGCGTCCCGCGGCGGGCTGGCGGCCTTGTCAGCTGTCGTCTTGATGTCCACCGTGGCCGAGGCGCAGGCGGCGATCTTCCTCGCGCGTCGGGTCATCGGCCGCGTCGAGACCATGTCGCAGCAGTCCCCGCAGGCGAGCGGTGCCAGCTATGACTCCGCGGCAGTGATGCTGGAAGCCCCGGCGCAGAAGGTCTTTGCCACGGCGGTCGACGCGCTGAAGCGTGCGCAGGCCCAGGGCATCACGGTCACGCGCGTCGATACCACCGAAATGCTGGTGCAGTTCACCAACGGACAGCAGATCGCCGGCATGAAGATCAGTTCGCTCGGCGACAAGCTGTCGCACATGCTGATCACGTCGGCGCACGCAGGCTCGCAGCCCAATGCGGCCGCGCTGGTGTCCGACAGCGTGCTGCGCGTGTGCAGCGAGATGAAGGTCGAGTGCTCGCGGGCACGGCCGTAGAGCGTCGAGTGGCTGCCGTCCGGCCGGCACCGCACATCCATCGGTTCGAAGTCTTCTGTTAAGGAGCCCTCCAATGACTGACGTCGACAAGGCAATCGCCACGCAACTCGCGAATATCGAAAAGCGGACCGGCAAGTCGTTGGCCGAACTCGCTGCCATCGTGAAGCGCAGCGGGATCGAAAAGCACGGCGAGCTGGTCACGATGCTCAAGACCACGCTCGGCATGGGCCACGGCGATGCCAACACGCTGGTCCACACGGTACGCAAGTCGGCCGGGCCGGGTGCGGCACAAGGCGCATCAGTCGGCGAAGTGCTCGACGGCTTGTACACCGGACCGAAAGTGACGCTGCGACCGATCCACGACAAGCTGATGGCGGCGATCCGCAAGTTCGGGGAATTCGAGGAGTCTCCGAAGAAGACCTACGTCAGTTATCGGCGTAAGAAGCAGTTCGCAACAATCGGGCCTGCCACCAATACGCGGGTCGAGGTCGGTCTCAACATGAAGGGCGTGAAGTCCACCGCGCGGCTGGAAGAGCTGCCGGCCGGGCAGATGTGCAGTTACCGGGTCAAGCTCACCGACCCCGCGCAGGTGGACGCAGAACTGATCGCCTGGGTGAAGACGGCCTACGACGCCGCCGGGTGACCGGGGCGGAAGCAGGGCAAGAAGGTCTCGGCCGTCGCGGAAGCGACGACAGGCCGGCAGGGACCGCCGCGAGATCTACCACGTGTACTGCACCGTGTACCGCACGACCACTTCGCCCTCCGGGGCCACGGCGACCGGAAACACAATCGTGCGGGCGTCCTCCTTGCGGTACTCGTGCGACTTCGAGCTGATGCTCCAGCTGACCCAGCGGTAGAGGTTCTCCTTCACCATCACCTCGACGCGCTCTTTCTTCTGGTTGCGCAGGCGAACCTCGATCTCTTCCGTCATCGTCCTGCGCGACGTGTCGACGCGGAAGTCGAGCTGGCGGCGCTCGCCGACGACGTCGAAGGCCGAGCCGAGCTTGAGCAGCACCTTTTCGTTGCGCGGCGTGTGGTCGATTGCGTCCTCCCCGATGAACTCCAGCGTCTGGTCGGCGGAATCGAGCTTGGACACGCGCACGCGCCCCGCCGGCAGCGGCATGCCCATGCCGTTCGCTTCGGCGTTGGCAAACTGCAGGTAGACGTCGACCTTGCGGTTGCTCTGCACGCCGTAGTTGCGATCGGTCGCGGGCGACGACAGGAAGCTGTGTTGGCCGCCCGGCGCGCCGTAGTAGACCAACAGCTTTTCGCACGGCACGCGGCGAGCGGCCGGGAACAACTCAATCTGCTTGGTCGAGTTGTCGGGCAGGGTGGTGGTGCGGCCCAGCGTGTACAGGTGGTACTCGAAGAAAGATTTCTCGACGAAGCCGTTGGACTTCTCCTCGCTTCTCAGTGACTTGCTGAGCGACGCCGGAACCTGGGCCGCACCGACCGCGGTGGCGCGATGCACATCGCCAGCGACCAGCTTGAGCCGGGCGTCGGCGTAACCGGCGCCCGACTGGTTGATGATGCTGACCCACGCGCCGATGTCCATGCGACAGGCGTTCGCATTCGCTCCTTCCGCGTAGGTGACGTTGTAGTCCGACCACCAGGTCATGCCCTGCGTCTGGTACGACACGCGCGTGCGGTGAGTTCCGGAACGCTGCGCGGCAACGTCCCACACCAGCGTAGGCCGCGTGATAAGTCCGCCGGGCAGGGCGGGGAGCTTCACGCCGGCATTGTGCGGAACCATCTGCACGGTCCCGTCGTCACGTCGCAACACGAGCCCGCCCTGCGTTGACAGCAGAGTGCCATTGAACGTTTCGGTCGCCTGCCCACGCACCTGCTCCACCGTGATCGGCCGGTCGATGTACTTCTGCAGCAGTTTGTCGGAACTGACGAGATCGAACTGGTAGTTCTGCTCGAGTACCGTGGTGCCTTTGCCGTCCGTGAGCGACTCGAACACGACGGTGGTCGGGTCGATCAGTGCCGCCACGTCCGTGAAGCGCACGGCGTTGCGTCCCTTGCTGAAGTCGAGGTCCCGCTCCTGGCGAATAACGGCATAACCCGGAACCGCACCCCGGCCCGGGGTGCGATAGAGGTCGGGCGATACGGCGCCCGGGGCCGCGTGGCTGTAGATGGTCAGCGCAGTTCCAGGCGATGGCGGAAGGCCTGAACCGGGTGTTCCGGCTACGCTGGCGCCGGCCACGGCGGCGGCCACGGAGGACTTGGCAAGCAGGCTGAGAGTCGACACGGGGGTCTCCTGTCGTGATGGACCCGTGTGTCAACGTGCGGGCCAGTCGAATGGGGTTAACACGGTGCGGCGTGTCCGCCGGGGGCTCCGGGCGCAATGTCATACTCACCGCCGCCATGATTCCTGCTCTCATAGAGTCACCTGTCGGATGAACCTGCCCCGCCTGCTTCGGCAATCCCTGCGCATGACCGCCCGCGACTGGCGCGCCGGCGAGCTGCGCCTGCTGGCTATGGCACTGGTGATTGCGGTGGCTGCGGTGACGAGCGTGGGATTCTTCGTCGATCGCATCCGCCTCGGCCTGGAGCGTGATGCGGCCCAGTTGCTCGGCGCGGACCTGGTGCTGAGTGCGGACCAGCCTATTACCGAAGCGCTGCGCGCACGTGCGCATGGCGCGGGCCTGCAGACCGCGGAAACGGTCACGTTTCCGAGCATGGCCCTGAATGCGGGCGACCCCGACCGCAATGCGCTTGCCGCCGTGAAGGCCGTCTCCGAGGGCTATCCGCTGCGCGGCATGCTGCGGCTGAGCGACGCGCCGGGTGGCGAGGAAACGGCAGCGCGTGCAGTGCCTCCCATGGGTGCAGCCTGGGTCGACGCACAACTGCTGCAGGCGATCGGTGCTCGTCCCGGTGACAACCTCAAGCTCGGAGAGAAGTTCTTCCGCATCGACCGCGTGATCGTCATCGAGCCTGATCGCGGCGCGGGCTTCATCAACTTCGCGCCGCGCGTAATGATCAATCTGGCCGACCTGCCGGCCACGGAACTGATTACCACAGGCAGCCGCGTGACCTATCGCCTGCTGGCCGCGGGCGAACGCACGACCGTGCGCGCCTTCGCAACGGTGCTCGGTCGTGACCTGCCGCGCGGGCAGCGGATCGAGTCACTCGAGTCCGGCCGGCCGGAAATGCAGCGCACGCTCGAAAGGGCGCAACGTTTTCTCGCCCTGGTGGCACTGCTGGCGGCAATGATCGCCGCCGTCGCGGTGGCGGCGGCGGCGCGGCGCTTTTCGCAGCGGCATCTCGACTCATGCGCGATGATGCGATGTCTGGGCCTGGCGCAGTCCGACATCTTCTGGCTCTTCGCACTGGAGTTCGTGTTTGTCGGTATCGCGGCGTGCGCAGTGGGCATGCTGCTCGGCTATGCGGCGCATTTCGCGCTCCTATACGCACTGGGATCGCTGATCAAGACCTCGCTGCCCTTGCCGTCCGCGCTGCCTGCGGTGCAGGGCTGGGCGGTGGGCCTGGTGTTGTTGATGGGCTTTGCGCTGCCGCCGCTGGCACAACTGCGGGCAGTACCGCCGCTGCGCGTGCTGCGCAAGGACATCGGGCTGCCGAGCGGGCGCAGCAGTCTCGGCTATCTGGTTGGGCTGGTCGGTTTCCTGTTGCTGCTGCTGTGGTCGTCGAACGACCTCAAGGTGGGCGCCGTCACTGCGGGAGGGTTTGCAGGCGGACTGCTCGTGTTTGCGCTCGCGGCGTGGGGCGTTCTGCAGCTGCTGTCACCGCTGCGATCGATCACGGGGCGGCTTGGCATCTCGTGGCGCTTTGCTATCGCCGCCGTGCAGCGGCGTCCGGTGGCGACCATCGTGCAACTGGTGTCGCTGGCGGTCGGCCTGATGGCGCTGCTGCTGCTGACCGTGACGCGTACCGATCTGGTGAGCGCGTGGCGCAACGCGGCGCCGCCCGATGCGCCGAATCGCTTCGTGATCAATGTCCAGCCCGACCAGGTCGCCGGTGTCGCACAACGGCTGAAGGACGGCGGCATCGACGCCGAACTGCATCCGATGATCCGAGGCCGGCTCGTCAAGCTCAATGGCAAGCCGGTCGGTCCCGAGAACTACACCGATGATCGCGCGCAGCGGCTGGTCGACCGAGAATTCAATATTTCCTACACCGCCGAAGCGCCCAGCCACAACCCGATTACTGCTGGCACCTGGTTCAAGGACGGCAGCGAGGAACTGTCGATCGAGGAGGGCATTGCGAAGACCCTCGGCATCAAGCTCGGCGATGAGCTGACCTTCGATATCGCCGGCCAGACCGTCAACGCGCGTGCCACGAGCCTGCGCAAGGTCAACTGGGATTCGATGCGCGCCAACTTCTTCGTGCTGATGCCGCCCGCGCTGCTGGACGGGCAAGCCGGCCAGCTTCATCACCGCCTTTCACCTGCCCGATCGTCAGAGCGGACTGACGGGCGACCTGCTGCGCGAGTTCCCGAACCTGACCGTGATCGACACCAGCGCGGTGTTCCGCCAGGTCCAGGCGGTACTCGACCAGGTCATCGCGGCGGTGGAGTTCCTCTTCATCTTCACGCTCGCCGCGGGCGTGCTGGTCCTGTACGCGGCGCTGGCGTCGAGCCGCGACGAGCGCGTCCGCGAGGCGGGATTGCTGCGGGCGCTGGGCGCCTCGCGCCAACAGCTGTCGCGCGCACAACTGGCCGAGCTTGCGTGCATCGGTGCGCTGGCCGGCTTGCTGGCGGCGATCGGCGCGAGCGCGATCGGCTGGGCATTGGCGAGGTTCGCCTTCGAGTTCGACTACACGATCTCGCCGTGGGTGTTTGCGCTCGGCATCGGCGGCGGCGCGCTGTGCGCATTGGCCGGCGGGTATCTCGGGCTGCGGGGCGTCTTGAAGACGCCACCGCTGGCGACACTGCGTGAAGCGTAGATGCCGTCGGCGCACTCGTTGCTGAAGCAGCTGCGTCTAGTCCGTTCGAACTTCGGTGCCGATGCCGAAAAGATCAAGCGTTCGTTGCTGGCCGGCCTTGCCAGGCGGCGCCTGATCACGTTGCGACACCTCGTCGACTATCACGAGGACCTGCTCTTCCTGTACGCGTTTCCTGGCGACATCGACACACGGCGGAGTGCAATCGCCGAACTGGCAGGTTTCTCCCGGCGCTGGCGCGGCGTATCGGCGGCCATCAGGGCTGAGGCCGAAAACAGTGGCATGGCGGGGACGATCTCGCGGCCGCTGCTGGCATGGCCGCTCGCCTGCGCGCTGTTCAATGGCGAGGACATCGACCTCGACTGGCGGAATGCCGAGAATCCTGCCGCGCTCGACTTGTTGATAACGAAGCTGGTATCCCCCGCGGAACAGGACGCCTTTGACAGCGGTGAGTACACCGGTCGAGCGTGGGTCGATCTGGCGCGGCCGCCGGGCGAAACGGCATTGAAGTGGTTCGTGCGCGGTGGCCTGGCAGCCCGGCCGTCGACCGGGTTCCCTGCGGCGTGGGATGCCGCCGAAGTGCCGCTGCGCTGGGCGCTGGGCGATTCGGCACGGTCGATCACCCATGCACGGCTGCCGCTGCGTCGACCGGTGGTGCGCAACGGTTTCCGGCGGCTGGCCGAGCCGGTGGCCCGGCATGTCGCGCGCCCGCTCGATGGCATTCGGCTCCTAAAGCGGCGCGAAGCGACACCGGTCATCGATCTCGCGCGTTCGGCACTTGCGGCGCGCGCCCGCGAAGTGCATGCGATGAACTATCCGAACGCAGCCGACGTGCACTTGGCCGACCTCGGCGAAGGCGTCGAGCTGGCCGTGATCGGCGTGCCACAGGCGCAGCGGTTGACGCTGGAGGGGAACTACGGCTACCTGCTCATCGGCAACGGCGTGCCGATCGGCTATGGCGGCGTGTCGCCACTCTTCCGGCAGGCCAACACCGGCATCAACATCTTTGATCCGTTCCGCGGCAGCGAGGCCGCCTTTCTCTGGGCACAGATGCTGCGGGTGTTTCGCACGATGTTCGGCACCCGACGCTTTGTCATCAACGGCTACCAGTTCGGCGCGGGTAACAGCGAGGCGATTTCGAGTGGCGCGTACTGGTTCTACTACCGCCTTGGATTCCGCCCGAGTCTGGCCGAAAACGCCGCGCTCGCTGCCGCGGAAGCCGAGCGCCTGCGAGGCAATCCGGGCGAGCGAACACGACCCGCATTGTTGCGACAGCTGGCCCGTGGCGACCTGCATCTGGACCTGGAGGACTTCGACGCCCGCGACTTCTTCGAAGAGCGCCTGTTGGCGCGACTGGGTGCTGCGGTCGCTCGACGTATCGCCGACCTTGCGGTTCGTTCACACCACGAAGGCGAGGGTCTCCTCGTACGCGCTGTCGCGAGAGACCTCGACGTGCGTACTCTGTCGCGCTGGTCGGCCGACGAGCGCCGTGCCTTTGCGCGGCTGGCGCCCTATGCGGCGCTGCTCGATCTGCGCGCATGGAGCGACGGAGAGCACCGAGCGTTGGTCGCGTGGATGCGCGCCAAGGGCGCTGCGACGGAACGCGGGTTCGCCACGCAGGCGACAGAGCAGGCGCGGTTCTTCAGGGAGTTGAGGGCGGTCGGACTCGACGAGGAGTCACGAGGTTGAGGAGTTGGATTGCCGATGAGTGAGGATGACGTCACGAAAAGCGGCGCGACAGTCACGCCGTATCAACGGATCGGCGGCGCAGACGCGGTGCGTGCGTTGGTCGACCGCTTCTACGACCTGATGGACCTCGAACCGTCGTATGCAGATCTGCGGCGCGTGCATGGCAATGACCTCGCGAATGCGCGCGACAAACTCACGTGGTTCTTGAGCGGCTGGCTGGGCGGCCCGGATCTGTACATCGAGCGTTTTGGCCACCCGCGGCTGCGGGCGCGGCACCTGCCGTTTTCCATCGGTGTGCGCGAGCGCGACCAGTGGATGGAGTGCA
>CAVWFH010000021.1:0-10294 GCA_963754065.1 uncultured beta proteobacterium
TGCCGGCCTGCTGGCCGGCGGCCTCGTAACGGACGGTGTAGTCGATGGCCCACTGGGCATCGGCGGCAGAGTGCGCGGCACCCAAGGCAAACGTTGCGGTGAGCAGTGCAAGGTAACGCGCAGAGCGTTTCATTGAGATCTCCCGAAGGCGAGCTTGGGTGGAGGCTCTGGCGGTGGCGACGGGCCTCACGGCGCGCCCGCCTGCAGATTCCTCAAGATGGCCCCGCCCTCGCCGCCCACCAGCACCGTGGTGGCGGTGACCCACGTGGCGGCGGCCAAGTTGAAGGAGATCGGCACGGACTGCTGTGTCCATGTCACTCCCTGATCGGTGCTGCGCAGAATGCCGTCGTAGCCCGTCGCAATGCCGATGCCTGCGGCGTTGAAGGACACACCGAGCTGGCTGCCGGCGGTGGGGATATACACACGCGCCCACGTGACGCCCGCATCGACACTGCGCCATAGTCCGTCGTCGACAGCCAGGACGGCGATGGTGTCGTTGAAGCGAGCGATCGTGCGTATCTGACTGCCAGCAGCCGTCACCGGCAATCTCGTCACCGACCACGTCGCGCCGCCGTCGACACTTCGGAGCAGCGCGCCGTCGAAGCCGCCCGCGAGGCACACCATCGCCGTGAGGCAACCCACGGACTTAAGCGGCAGCGTGGTACCGCTCACGACGGCCGCCCAACTGGATCCGCCGTCGGTGGTGCGAAGAATCAGCCCGTTGTCACCGACCACGAGCCCAAGGGTCGCCGACGCCATCGTTGTGTTCGTCAGGCCGATCTGGCCGAGTCGGTCATATGCGATGCGCCAGGTCTGGCCGGCATCGTCCGACAGTGCGATACGTCCCTCCGGCCGGATGGCGATGACGCGTTGCTCGGTGGCAAACGAAGGCTTCTGGAACTGGGCGAAGACGGGGAAACTGCCGGCGCGCCTCCATGTGGCTCCGCCGTCCGTGCTGCGCAGCATGTCGCGCCCGAGGGACCCTGCCAGCACCACGGTGCCGCTGGGAGATGCCGCCATGCCGGTCACGGTCTCGTCGATCGTGCCGCCGCCGACGCGGGTCCATGTCTCACCACCGTCGGTCGTGCGCAGCGTAAGGCCGCTACCGCTGACCGCCAGGCCGACGGTGGGACTCGCAAAGCGCAGCCGATAGAAGCTGCTGGCGCTGAACGCAAATCCGACGGTCCAGGTCGCACCCGCGTCAGTGCTGCGCAACGTCTGCCCTAGGTCGCCCATCACAACGACCTTGTTGTTGTCCGCGAACGCGATACCGGTGCCCCGTACCATGGGAGTAACAACCGCCTGCCAGCTCGCGCCTCCGTTGATCGTGCGGGCCACTTGACCGGTCGGGCCTACCGCGATGCCAACTCCCGCGGTGTTGAAAGCCATGTCGTTCCAGTCGTCCACGAACCCGGCAGGACTGACATCGCTCCAGGTCACGCCCTGATCGGCAGATCGCAGGATCTTGCCTCCGGTGCCATAGATCAGGACCACGTTGGAGTCCGCCCAAACGACGCCGCCGGTGAAGACCACGCCAACGGCGTCCGGCACGTTGGCCACCGGGACCCAACTCGATCCGCCGTCCACAGTGCGCCACAGGCCCAGGGGGCCGGCGGCCACACCCACCGACGCGTTGGCGAAGGCGAGCTTCGCGACTGCTATCTTCCCCGGGGATCCAGCGTCCAGACGACGGCTCCAGATCTGTCCGCCGTCGGTGCTGGTAAATACGCCCGTGTTCTGTCCGGAGCCAAGGGGGGGCGCGCCGGCTGCAACCAGCAGACCCAGCGACGGACTCGCCAGGTCGGTGAAATCGGTGCGCCCGGTTTCGAAAGCTACCTGCCAGGTGGCACCCAGGTCTGCTGTGCGCAGCGTTACCCCTGCAGCACCCACAGCCGTGAACGTGGCTGTGGAAGGGTTGTACACCAGGCCAGCTAAGTCGCCGGCCTGCGGCAACGGGTTGGCGTAGCACCAACCACTCGCGCCTGAAAAGCAGGCGCCGGACGTGGACGCCTGGTTCACCGTGAGAGTGACGCTGTTGCTGACGGCACTCGGGTTGACACCGTTGCTCACTGTCACGTCGACCAGCGCGCCATTGCATACAGCGCTGAGCCCTGACAGCGTGATCGTGGCGTTGCCATTGCCGTACGTGACGGTACCGCTGCAGGTGGTGGTCGTGCCGAATCCCCCGGTCATCGCAGGCAGTGGTGTGCCGTTCAGCCTCCACGTGTAGTTCAGCGGCGCAGTGCCCGTGGCCGTGACACTGAAGGTGGCACTGCCACCGACCGTCGTGGTCTGCGCCTGCGGCTGCTGCGTGATGGCCGGCGCCACTGGCGCGGCGTTCACCGTGAGCGTGGCCACCGCGCTGGTGGTGGTGAAGCCGTTGGTTGCCGCCGCGCGATAACGCCGCCCGCTGTCTGCGATGGCCAGTGGCCCAACCGTACAGGTCGCGGTGGTACTGGTGCCGCTGGCTGGCGGATCGGTGCGCACGCAGTTGGGCGCAACCGAGAGTGATGTGAAGTTGTTCGGGTCGCTGGCCGTTGCCGACTGCCAGTCGATGCGCGGCAACGGGTTGCCGGTGGCCGTCACGGTGAAGCTCGCGGTCTGGCCAGCCACGACGGCGATGTTCGCTGGCTGCAGGGTGAAGCTCGGCGCGACCGGTGCCTGTGTGACTGTGAGCGTGGCCGGGTTGGAGATCACGCAGAGGGACGGGGCTGCACACACTGCCACCTGGAACTGCGAGCCGTTGTCGGAGAGCGCCGTGGCGGCAAGGTTGAACGTGGCGGCGGTGGCGCCGGCGATCGGGGCAAACGCGGCGTTGGCGTCGGCGCGTCGGGACCATTGGTAGGTCAGGGCCGCTGCAGGCGTGACGCTGGCCACCACACTGAAGCTGGCGGGCTGGCCTTCCACCACGCCGGCATTGGCGGGCTGCTGGGTGATCATCGGCGCCGGTGCCGGTGCAGGCGTCGGCGCACTGACGTCGCGGATGCGGATCGGGATCACCGCGTTGTACTCCCACTCCCCGGCCCTGGCCTGTGCCCACAACGGGCGCACCACGCCGTTCGGGTTGCGGGCGCTGGCGACCTGTGCGGGCGTTACCGTGATCGTGAAGGTGCTGGTGAAGTTCTGTGTGACTTCGCGGACGTTGGGCGCCTCGGCGCTCCACGCGATGCCGAGTTGCCGTTGGACGATCACTCCGGTGGCCGTACCGGTGAAGCGCGAGCCGGTTTCGAGTGTGTCCACGCGCGCAGCGGCGAACGGCGCGCGGGTCCAGGTGATGCGCCCGGTCAACACGGTCGGCGTGGTGACCAGCAGTACCGGCTGGATCGCACTGTAGGTCGTGTCCTGCGACACCGGGAACGGATCGCCGCTGTCAGTCAGCAATTCGAAGCGCAGTACGTTGGAGGTCGGACAGTTCTGCGCGAATGGCGAGTTGGACGGCAGGTTGTTGGTGCAGGCGCCGACCGCTACGTACGACAGCGAGTCGATGCTCGCGGTCAGCGCGTCGACGGCCCCGCTATTGGTGCCGATCGCCGCCCAGCGGCCACCGGGCTCGGCTTTCATCAGGAACGTCGGTCGGCCTGCTGCCTGCGCGACGTCTGACGGCACGCGGACGGCCACCGGCTGGTTGAACACCTGTCCATGCGGCGTGATTGCGTAGACAGCGCTCAGCAGATCGATGCCACCGGGCAGCGGCGGCGCGCCACTACCGTCGCGGGCAATGCGAAAAGTGACGTCGCTGTCGACTGCGCCCGGCGGGACCCCCAGCCGCACGCCGTCGGGACCATCGACGAAGCCGCCGGCTGCACCGATCGTCGCGCTGCCTTCGCTGGGCGGAGGCGCGGGCGGCGGCACGGCAGGGTCATCGGAGCCACCGCAGGCGGTCAGCCACGCGCTCATCAATAGCGCCACGCACGCCGCCAGCGTCGCCCGCGCCCACCGCTGCGTGGTGGTGGGCGGGTTTGAAGTGGGCGCCGGAGCCGCGGCTGGAACAGGGGCGGCCGCTCGCGTGGACACCGAGGGCGGCTGACCGTCGTTGCCGCCGCAGCGGCCCAGCGCCAGGGACAGCACACTGAGATCGTGCCCGAGGGAAACACTTCTCGCGCTTTGCGCCTTCATGGTTTGCCCACCTTCGAGACCTCGGATTGGGTCTCCACGGCGCAAACGTAGAAGTCAGGGCGTCACGCGAGCGTCACGCCGAACAGAACTGAAGCTTTGTTCAATAGATTCGCGGTTCAGCTCGCCTTGTAATCGTTTTCACGCGAGTGGTCAGGACTTGACGTCCGGCATCGGGCTGAAGGAAACGGCTGCTTCGCGGAGGCGTCTATGGCCGCAACGGGTCGCGATCTGCCGATAGGCGACCCCCGCAAGCGGTTACTCGGCGCGCGGTGCGTCGTATACGGACTCAGTGATTCTGACGGAAGTTTAGACAGGTACTCACTGCTCCGCCCTAATCGTCGAGTGACGCGCCGATCGGCGCGTTGCTATTTTCCGCTGCGGCTTGCGTCGCACGAAGTCTGACTCACGACACGCTTCAAGGGACGGCTGAGAAAGCCGAAAGCGGCGCTGCTAGGAAGGCAGGAAATCCACCGGCCAAGTGACCGTGATGGCGTCCACGTCCTTCGCGCCGAAATCAAACTGCTTGATGCGCGCCAGGAGCTTGCGCTCGAGGTCCGCCGCCTTCAGCTCGCTCGAAACGACGCGCAGGTCGACCACCTGCCCTTCGGGCGCGATCTTCAGTTCGAGCACGACCCGGCCCTGCAGTGACGGTTCCTCGCGCAGCGCACGGTTGTAGATCGCGTAGATCGCGCCCTTGTTGCGTTCGAACACGAGCTTGATCTCTTCGATCGAGCGCGATGCCTTGCCGCTCCCGCCTCGTTGCAACGTGCCGCCCGCGCCACTCCCCCCGGCGCCGCCACGACCGACGGCGCCCTGCGTCGTGCCCCCGGGACCGCCGCCACCGCGTCCGCCCGCGACGCCTTCGACCAGCGTCGTCGAGCGACCGGCCAGTCCGCCGCCGCCGGTATCGCGGCTGTAGGCCGCGGTGTTGATGCCGCCGCTTCCTCCGGTTGCATTCGATGTGATCAGCGAACGGGTCGGCACGCCGGGTCCGACGCCGGAGCCAACGCCCGGGCCGACGCCGGAACCCACGCCCGGGCCTGGCTTGATGTCCTTGTTCATCTGCACCGCGGCCGGAGCCGCATGCATTTCTGCGAGTTCGTTCTTCATCGCGAGCAGGCCCACGCCGGACGCGCGGGCCCTCGCGTTCTCGAGCTTTTCGCCCGGCGGTTTGTTGGCCTCCGGCCGGCGCGCTTCGACGATGGCGACCTTCGGAGCAGCTTTCGGCACATCAGGCGTCGCAGCCTTGGCTTCGTCCTTTGGCACGGGCCTGTCGAGCTTCGGCAAGGGTACCGGCGGTGGCGCCTCACGATCCAGCAACAGCTTTGCCAGCCGCGGTGGCAGCGGTTCGACCGCCGCACGATCGGGTTCACTTACGGGCAGCCAGGGCATCACGAGCGCAATCAGCAAGCAGATCGCCAGCACCTGCTTCAGGATGCGTTTGAAGCGCTCCTCGTCCTCGGCCGAAACCGACCACGCCAGGATCGGCGTGTGCAGATAGGTCGCTGCAGCAGTCATCAGCCGCCCTTCTTCTGCACGGCGAACGAGACATCGGTGAAATCGGCACGCGCGCAGGTGACCATCACCTTGCGCAGCAGGCGGTACGGAATCTCCTTGTCGCCCATGATCGTGATCGCGCGCTTGGACGCTTCGTTCTCGGCGCGGATCACCTGCCGACTGGCCAGCACGTCCAGCTCGGCCTTCAACGTCGGAATGAGATCGCTTTCGGCATTGAGGACGTCGCTCACCGCGGCGACCTTGCGGCCATCGACGATGATGTCGCTCTGATTGACCATCACCACCACGGTTTCGCGCGGCGTCTTCTCTGCGGTCGACTCCGGCAGTTTGATCGCCTTCGAATTGGGGAGGATCTCCGCGACGCCCATGTTGAACAGCAGGAAGAAGATCAGGATCGTGAAGATGTCGATCAGCGACACAAGGTTGAGGTCAACCGACGACGTGTTGCGATTGCGGCGCGCCGCGCGCCTCTGGATCCCGCTCTGTTTCATCGCGCGGCCGCCTGCCGAATCGGCGCATCGCCGATCGAGATGTCGGGGAAAAGCGCCACTTCCACCACCTTGGCGCCCTGCACCTGACGTCCGGCGCGTAATGCGTCCATCACCTGCACCAGCACGTCGTAGGGAACGTTGGGCTCGGGCAGCACCGTGGCATCGGTCTTGTCGGGGAAGCGCTCCTTGATCGTTCGCGCCACCGTGCCGAGCATCGCAATGTCATGCTGACCCGCCGACGTCCTGGGAATGCTCTGGATCAGGCCGCCGATGCGATCACCGACCTCGATCACATCGGCACGAATCACGATCTCGAGGTTGAGCTTGTCGGCCGAGAGCTTCTCAAGTGCGCCGGTCGACTGTGCTGGCAACGACATGTCGAGCACCGAGAGGTGCGTGAAGACCGCCGTGCTGAGCAGGAACGGCACCAGCACGACGATCAGGTTAATGAACGCCGTGACGTCGAGCCCGGTGGGCTCGCGGCGCAGGCGACGCACGCGCATGCTGTGCTCCTCGGCTCTCGCCCGACTAGGCGGCCGCGCGCCGGACTTCGGCGGTCATGCGCTGCGCGAGGTTCAGGAAGCTGATCTTCGCCGCCTCCAGACTGTCGACGATCTCGGTGGCTCGCGCCTGCAGGAATGCATGGATCAGCAGGAACGGGATCGCGACCATCAGGGCGAACGCGGTGTTGTTCATCGCGATCGAGATCGACGCCGCCAGCAGCTCGGCCTTCTCGGCCGGGTTGACGTTGGCCACCGCGGTGAAGGCCTTGATCAGGCCGATGATCGTGCCGAGCAGACCCACCAGCGTGATGACATTGGCAAAGGTCGCGATGTAATGCGTGCGCTTTTCCAGTCGCGGCACGATTTCCATCATGCCTTCCTCCATCGCGGCGTCGATGTCCTCGCGCCGGTGCGGCGTCCGCAGCCGTTCGATGCCGTAGGTGACGATCTTGCCGATCGCCACGTCACCGCTGCCCGCCACGGCCTGGGCCTTGTCGAACTTCCCGTTCTGCAGCAACGGCAGCATCTGGTCCCACATCTTGCGATTCTCCGAGCGCGCCCGGTTCAGGAAGATGAATCGTTCGATCGCGACCGCGACGCCGAGCGCCATGATCAGGATGCTGGGATAGATGAACATCCCGCTGTCCTGGAAGAACTTGACGACGGTACTGAAGGTATTCATGGCTCGATCTCCGAAAACATTCCGATGACTGCTTGACTCACTTCCTATCCGGCGCCGGTGCCACGCTGGGCGTGGCCGGGCCGTTTGCTTCTGCTGCGCGCGACTGGATCAGAGCGTCAAAGCGCACCTGCCGGCGGAACACGTCGCGATCGACCGGCGCCAGCGCCTCGTCAAGCACACTGTCCAGCGGACGACTGGAAAGATCCCCCGGCAATGGCTTCTTCCAGGGCACGATGTAGAGGACCTTCGGCAGCTCGCGATTTCCGATGATCTGCGTTCGATCGATTTCCGCGCGGTCCTGCGCCACGGCCCCGCTCGCGACCAGCGCGCCCACGAGGGCCATGGTCGCGCGCAACGAATCGCTCCGATGCCCGAAGAAGCGCCGCTTCATCCCTGCTCCTTGCGTTGAGGCGTGTTCTTCTGGGTAGTGCGATTCCTCAGGTCGCTGATCCAGCGCTGCACCTGGGCGTCGCCGCCGGGCGTCAACTGCAGGTAGCGATCGTAGAGTTCAAGCGCGCGTACGCCATCCCACAGATACAAGTCATACAAAATGCCGAGGTTCAGCACGGCCGGCGAGTAGTTGGCATCCAACGTGGTCGCCTGTTCGTATGAGGCCTTCGCCTTGGCGAAGTCCCCAGCTGTACGGTAGGTGATGCCCAGCTGGTTATGCAGCTCGGCACGTTGCGGGCTCAGCTGGACCGCTTTCTCGAGTGCCGCAACCGCGTCCGGTGTCTTGCCGGCCTGGCGATGGATGAGACCGAGGTTGGCGTACGGTCCGGCCAGTTCCGGATTGGACTTCGTCAGCGCGACAAATCCGCGCTCGGCCTCGGCTGCGCGTCCGGCGGCAAGCGCCAGGCGCGCGTTGTCGAAGGCGCGTTGCACGGCCGGGCTGACCGGCACTTCGGGTTTCGGTGCAGCCGTTGCGGCCGTGTCCTGGGCGGACTTGGTTGCCGGCACAGCCTTTGCATCGACAGGCGCCGCAGCGTCGGGCGTAGCGGACTTGTCGCCAAACATCGCGCATGCCGACAGCACGGCGCTTGCCGCGACGAGGCAGCCGGTCCGAATCAGGCCTTCAGCGAATCGCATCGACCGTCCTCTCCGCACGTTCCACCTTGTTGTAGCGGGCCGGCCGCAGTTGCCCGAGCGCCGTGATGCTGTCGCGCACCGAGACATCGTAGATGCCGATCGTGGTGCGCTTGGCGTTGACCTCGTGCACTTCGATTGCCTTTTCCTCGAACGGGAAGGCCTGCTCCTCCAGCAGCACGTTGTATTGCTCGAGCTCGTCCTTCTTGAGACCCTTCGGCCGCTGGGAGGTCATCAGCGCCTTGCCGAAGTCCCGATACAGCTCGGCGGTCTGGTATGTCGCCGCCGTTGACACCTCGGCAATGCCGTAGTCCGCCGCCGTCGCATACGCCTTCAGCGCCAGCTCCATCTTGTCTTTCTTGACCTTCAACTGACGCTTCAGCGGCTCGACCAGCGCAACCTTGCGGTAGTCGTCGACCAGCGGCTGTGCCAGCGCGAGCGTGGCCATGCCGCCGAGGTAGCGCGTGCGGTCGGTGCGCGCAGCGCCGGCGGTCAGGTCGGTCCGCTGCACTTCCTTCATCAGCGCTTGTTCGCGCGCTCCATTGCCGTCTTCGCGCGCGACGCGAGCCAGGCGATAGCGCGCCTCCAGCGCGGGCTCAAGCGGCTCGGGGTACTGCTTGACATAGCGCTCGTAGGCGCGTGCCGCCGGCGCGCGCGCTCCGGCCTTCTCGTACATCTCGGCTGCCTGCCAGAGCCCCGCGCGCGCCAGTTGCGGATTCGTGTTCGCGGCCGAAAGTCGTTCGAATTCCGCTGCGGCCTGCGTCCAACTGCCCTTCTCCACGTAGGCGACGGCGAGCTTGCCGGACACTTCGGCCTGCAACGGATGCTTCGGATAGCGGGTGCGGAAATCCTCCAGCAGGCGTGCAGCACCGTCCCAATCCTTTTAGCGCCAGCATCGCCGCCGCGGCGTCGTACTGTGCGGTGGCACGCACCGGCGAGGCCGGTGCCACGCTCGCCACCCGCGTGTAGTGCCCGATCGCTTCGGGCAGCTGCCCATTTTCGCGCGCCGCCTCGCCCTGTTTGTAGACCGAAGCAGCCAGACGCTCGGTCAATGCACACGCGCCGCATCCCTTTCCGGCGTCAGCACAAGCACCTCGCCATACGCACGCTCGGCGTCGACGAACGCACCGTTCTCGAATGACGTGTGCGCCACCACGGTCCAGGCCACGCGCCGCTGATCCGCCGGTGGTGGCGGCTGCAGCGCGAGACCTGGCGCGCGACCGCGTTGGCGCGTTGACCGTCGTTCAGCGCGTACAGCTTTTCGGCAGCGTTGGTCAGCACCGGCGCGCCGCGGGGGTCCTGCGGGAACGACTTTGAGAACCGCAGCGCGCTGTCGACCGCAGCTAGCTGGACCTTCTGCACGTCGGGCGTCGCAGGGCGCTTTTTGCTGCGCGTAGGCGAGCAGCGCGGCGTATCCGGCATCGGCGCTCTTGACGTGCTGCGGATAGCCGTAGGCGGACTTCTCGTACTCGACCGCGGCCTCGGAATAGCGCGCATCCTCGTACAACAGCTCGGCCAGCAGGAAATTGTTCTGCGCGGCCTGCGGGTCCTGCGGGAAGGAGGTCAGGTAGCTGCGGTACCAGCGCACCGCCTCCTGGTAGTCCTCGCTCTTCTTCGACTTCTGCGCCCCGGCATGATGGAAGCGTGCCAGTTCCTCCAGGTGGGTCTTGACCAGCGGCTCGGCATTCCGAGACCAGCCCTCCGGATTGCTGCGCTGGTAGTCGCTGCCCACACCATAGTGAGTCACGTACTGCTTCTTCGCTTCCAGCGCCTGCGTGGGAAAACCTCCCGTCGCATAGATGTCGATCACGCGCGCCTGCAGCACGGCGCCTCCGGGTGTGACGGCGAACGCTGCGCGAAGGCGCCGAAGGTATCGGCGGCATCCTTGACACGGTCCTGCC
>CAVWFH010000022.1:0-23532 GCA_963754065.1 uncultured beta proteobacterium
AGCGCACCGATCGCGTCGGCGCCGTGCTGCGCCTTGACCTGCGTGATCGCATGGCGAACGTACTCGAGCGCGTCGGTCCAGTCGACCTCGCGCCACTCGCCGTCCTGCTTCAGTAGCGGCCGGCTCAGGCGATCCGCCGCATGCAGCCCCTCATAGGAAAAACGATCGCGGTCCGACAACCAGCACTGGTTGACGGCCTCATTCTCGAACGGCAGTACGCGCATCACGCGCTGGTCCTTCACCTGCACGATCAGGTTCGAACCGAGCGCGTCGTGCGGGCTGATCGAGCGACGCCGCGACAATTCCCAGGCGCGCGCCTCGTAACGGAACGGCTTGCTGGTCAGCGCACCGACCGGGCACAGGTCGATCATGTTGCCGGATAGCTCGGAATCCACCGAACTCCCGACGAAGGTCATGATCTCCGAGTGCTCGCCGCGGCCGGCCATGCCGAGTTCCATGACGCCGGCAATTTCCTGACCGAAGCGGACACAACGCGTGCAATGAATGCAGCGCGACATCTCTTCAGCCGAGATCAGCGGGCCCATCGACTTGTGGAACACGACCCGCTTGGGCTCCGTGTAGCGGCTGGCTGAGCCGCCATAGCCGACGGCCAGGTCCTGCAGCTGGCACTCGCCGCCCTGGTCGCAGATCGGACAGTCGAGCGGATGGTTGATCAGCAGGAACTCCATCACCGACTTCTGCGCGCTCTTCGCGCGTTCGGAATGGGTGCGAACGATCATGCCCGGGGTCACCGGAGTGGCGCAGGCCGGCAACGGCTTAGGCGCCTTCTCGACCTCGACCAGGCACATGCGACAGTTGGCCGCAATCGACAGCTTCTTGTGGTAGCAGAAGTGCGGCACGTAGATGTCGAGCCGGTTCGCGGCCTCCATCACCATGCTGCCTTCCGGCACCTCGACCTTGCGGCCGTCGATTTCCAGCTCAACCATCAGGCGTACTCCGCCACGAGACAGTTCTTGTGTTCGATGTGATGCTCGAACTCCCTGCGAAAGTGCTTGATGAAGGCCCGCACCGGCATGGCAGCGGCATCGCCCAGCGCGCAGATCGTGCGGCCCTGGATGTTGTCGGCCACCGAGTTCAGCAGGTCCAGATCCTCCGGACGTCCTTCACCATGCTCGATCCGGTGCACCATGCGGTAGAGCCACCCGGTGCCTTCGCGGCACGGCGTGCACTGGCCACAGCTTTCCTCGTAGTAGAAATAGGCCAGCCGCTCGAGCGAGCGCACCATGCAGCGCGTTTCGTCCATCACGATCACCGCGCCCGAGCCCAGCATCGACCCGGCCTTGGCGATCGAGTCGTAGTCCATGTCGGTCGCCATCATCACGTCGCCAGGCAACACGGGCATCGACGAGCCACCCGGGATCACCGCCTTGATCCTGCGCCCCGCCCGCATGCCACCCGCGAGTTCGAGCAACTTGGCGAAGGGTGTACCGAGCGGCACCTCGTAATTGCCGGGCTGCGTCACATCCCCGGACACCGAGAAGATCTTGGTGCCACCGTTATTGGGCTTGCCGAGCGCCAGGAACGCATCACCGCCGTGATTGATGATGAAGGGCACCGCAGCGAACGTCTCGGTGTTGTTAATGGTGGTCGGCTTGCCGTACAGACCGTAGCTCGCCGGGAATGGCGGCTTGAAGCGAGGCTGGCCCTTCTTGCCCTCGAGCGATTCGAGCAAGGCGGTTTCCTCGCCGCAGATGTACGCGCCGAACCCGTGCGACGCGTGCAGTTCGAAGTTGAACGACGAGCCGAGGATGCCCTTGCCGAGATAGCCGGCCGCGCGCGCCTCGTCGAGCGCTTCCTCGAAGCGTTCGTAGTCAGCCCAGATTTCACCGTGGATGTAGTTGTAACCCACGGTGACGCCCATCGCGTAGGCCGCAATCGCCATGCCTTCGATGACGATGTGCGGGTTGTAGCGCAGGATGTCGCGATCCTTAAACGTGCCGGGCTCGCCTTCGTCGGAGTTGCAGACGACGTACTTCTGTCCCGGAAACTGGCGTGGCATGAAGCTCCACTTGAGCCCCGTCGGGAAGCCAGCACCGCCGCGGCCACGCAGTGCCGACTTCTTCAGTTCCGCGATGACTGCATCGGGTGAAACGTGTTCGGTCAGGATCTTGCGCAGGGCTGCGTACCCGCCCCGCTGCACGTAGTCCTTCAGGCGCCAGTTCGTCCCGTCCAGTCCGGCGAGGATCATGGGCTGGATGTGACGGCCGTGGAAACAGGTCTGCAGCGTCATCTCAGTCGGGCCGCTTGAACTCTTCAAGCAGCGCATCGAGCCGCTCGTTGCTCATGAAGCTTTCCATGCGCTTGTTGTTCACCAGCAGCACCGGCGCATCGCCGCACGCGCCCAGGCACTCCCCTTCCTTGAGGGTGAACCCGCCATCGGCCGTCGTTTCTCCAAAGCCGATGCCCAGGCGCTGCTTCAGATGCGCCGCCGCCTGGTTCGCACCCGACAGCGCGCACGGCAGGTTCGTGCAAAGCGTCAGCTTGCAGCGGCCGGTCGGCTGCAGGTTGTACATGTTGTAGAAC
Organism: uncultured beta proteobacterium; assembly: GCA_963754065.1. Taxonomy (GTDB): domain Bacteria; phylum Pseudomonadota; class Gammaproteobacteria; order Burkholderiales; family Burkholderiaceae_F; genus JALORV01. The sequence goes on from CAVWFH010000022.1 coordinate 2,545, forward strand.
GAGGCGACCTCGTAGACGGCAATCGGCGTCATCTCCAGATAGTCGGCCACCGCGTTGATGGCCTGCTCCGGCAGCCAGCCGTACTCGTCCTGCGCAATGGCGAGCGCTGCCATCACGGCCGACTGCTTGTGTTCGGCCGGGTACTTTGCGATCTCGCGGTCGATCCGGCGACACGACTCGGCCGAGAGGACAGCTGGGGACCTGGGTAGGGCGCTCATAGCATGTCTAACGGTCAATTTCGCCGAACACGATGTCCTGCGTGCCGATGATCGCGACCGCGTCGGCGATCATGTGGCCGCGCGCCATCTCATCCAGCCCTTGCAGATGTGCGAACCCCGGTGCACGGATCTTCAGGCGGTATGGCTTGTTGGCCCCGTCCGAGACCAGGTAGATGCCGAACTCTCCCTTCGGGTGTTCGACGGCAGCGTAGGCTTCTCCAGGCGGGACATGGAAGCCCTCGGTGAAGAGCTTGAAGTGATGGATCAGCTCTTCCATGTTCGACTTCATCTCGACGCGCGAGGGCGGTGCGACCTTGTGGTTGTCGGTCATCACCGGGCCGGGATTCACCCGCAACCAGGCGATGCACTGCTGAATGATGCGGTTGCTCTGTCGCATTTCCTCGACGCGCACGAGGTAGCGGTCGTAGCTGTCACCGTTACGGCCGACCGGGACGTCGAACTCCATCCGGTCATAGACTTCATAGGGCTGCTTGCGCCGCAGATCCCATTCGATACCCGAGCCGCGCAGCATCGGTCCGGTGAATCCCATCTGCAGCGCCCGTTCGGGCGTCACGACACCGATGCCAACGAGCCGCTGCTTCCAGATCCGGTTGTCGGTCAGCAACGTCTCGTACTCGTCGACATACTTCGGGAAACGACGTGTGAAGTCCTCGATGAAGTCGAGCACCGAACCCTGACGGTTCTCGTTCAGGCGGCGCGTGTCCTGGTCGCTCTTGTACTTGTTCGCCTTGAACTGCGGCATTGCATCCGGCAGGTCGCGGTAGACGCCGCCCGGGCGGTAGTAGGCCGCGTGCATGCGCGCGCCCGAAACCGCTTCGTACACGTCCATCAGGTCTTCGCGTTCGCGGAACGCATACAGGAATACCGCCATCGCGCCGACATCGAGTCCATGCGCTCCGAGCCACAGCAGGTGATTCAGCAGCCGCGTGATCTCGTCGAACATGACTCGGATGTACTGCGCCCGTACCGGCACGTCGACTCCGAGCAGCTTCTCGATCGCCATCACGTAGGCGTGCTCGTTGCACATCATCGAGACGTAGTCGAGCCGGTCCATGTACGGCACCGACTGCAGGTACGTGCGGGTTTCGGCGAGCTTCTCGGTGGCCCGGTGCAGCAGCCCGATATGCGGATCGGCGCGCTGGATGACCTCCCCGTCGAGCTCCAGCACCAGTCGCAGCACGCCGTGCGCAGCAGGGTGTTGCGGACCGAAATTTAGAGTGTAGTTCTTGATGTCGGCCACGATCAGCGTCCCTGGCCGTAGCTGTCTTCGCGGATCACCCGCGGGACGATCTCGCGTGGCTCGATCGACACCGGCTGGTAGACCACGCGCTTCTGCTCCGGGTCATAGCGCATCTCGACGTGACCCGAAATCGGAAAGTCCTTGCGGAACGGATGACCGACGAATCCGTAGTCCGTCAGGATCCGGCGCAGGTCGGGATGCCCCTCGAACACGATGCCGTACAGGTCGAAGGCCTCGCGCTCGTACCAGTTGGCGCAGTTCCAGATGTCCGTCACGGAGGAGATCAGCGGGAGTTCGTCGTCGGCGCAGATGCTGCGTACGCGCACCCTCCAGTTGTGCTTCAGCGAAAGCAGATGCATCACCACGGCGAAGCGCGGGCCCTCCCATACGTTCTCGCCATAGGACGAATAATCTATGCCCGCGAGATCGATGAGTTCTTCAAAACCCAGGCTTGCTTCGTCGCGCAGCGCTGTCGACACTGCGAGATGGTCGACACCGCGCACGACGATCGTCACCTCGCCCAGCGCGACGATCACGTCCTGCAACTTGTCGCCGAGCGCCAGTCTGAGCGCACCGGCCAGTGAATCGGCGCGGCTCATCGGGCGATCGTGTTGGTGCGGCGAATCTTGTTCTGCAACTGGATGATTCCGTAGATCAGCGCCTCGGCCGTCGGCGGGCAGCCAGGCACGTAGACATCGACCGGCACGATGCGGTCGCAACCGCGAACCACGGAGTAGCTGTAGTGGTAGTAGCCGCCGCCGTTGGCACACGATCCCATGCTGATGACCCAGCGCGGTTCGGCCATCTGGTCGTAGACCTTGCGCAGCGCGGGCGCCATCTTGTTGCACAGCGTGCCGGCCACGATCATCACGTCGGACTGCCGCGGACTCGGCCGGAAGAAAATGCCGAAGCGGTCGAGGTCATAGCGCGCGGCCCCCGCGTGCATCATCTCGACCGCGCAGCAGGCCAGGCCGAACGTCATGGGCCACAGCGAGCCCGTCTTGGACCAGTTCACCAGCTTGTCGACGCTGGTCGTGACGAAGCCTTCGTTGAGGACGCCCTCGATACCCATCAGCGCCCTCCCCCGGATCTCGGACTGTGCGAGTGAAGATGTGGCATCGTCACTCCCAGTCGAGCGCGCCGCGCTTCCATTCGTAGATGAAGCCCACCGTCAGGATGGCGAGGAAACCCATCATGGCCCAGAAGCCCACGCTCCAAGCACCGAGGTCGCCGAGAACAACAGCCCATGGAAACAGGAACGCAATCTCGAGATCGAACAGGATGAACAGGATCGCCACGAGGTAGTAGCGCACATCGAACTTCATGCGCGCGTCTTCGAACGCCTCGAAACCACACTCGTAGGGCGAGAGTTTCTCGGGATCCGGCCGGTGCGGTCCGAGCAACGCGCCGAGCATCATCGGCGCCGCGCCAATGACCAGACCGACCAGGATGAAGAGCAGGACGGGGAGGTAGCTGTCGAGGTTCACGCGAGTCAGCCTTCCGGCTCACATTCCAATGAAACCGCCTTGCGGCGGGCTCAAAACGACGCCCGGATTGCACTTCCTTTTTGACGCCGCCGCAGCGACAAAGCTTGATCTGGTGCCGACGGTGAGACTCGAACTCACACGGCTTTCGCCGCCACCCCCTCAAGATGGTGTGTCTACCAATTCCACCACGTCGGCAAGGTGCAAAACCCGCGGGATTCTACTTGAATCACTCGCGCTTCGCGGCCGCAGCGCGAGTGAAAAGCTGTGCGCAGTGCACTCGCTGCGGCGTGAAGAGGGTCTACTTGGGAACGTCAGCAGGCTTCGGCGCGACAGGAGTTCCCGGCGTTGCCGTTGCCGGTGCTGACGGCGCCATGGGTGCCGGAGCCGACCCCTGCGGTGCCGTGGGCACCGGAATGTCCTTCGGCGCGGTGTTCGCTGGTGCAGGCACCGAGTCCATGATGCCCCCAGTGCCACCTGTCGGTCGCTTGACGGCCGTGCCGGCATACGCCAGTCCGAGCGTGGCGACAAAGAACACGGTAGCTACCGCGGCCGTGCTGCGTGACAGGAAATTTGCCGAGCCGGTCGCTCCGAAGAGGCTGCCGGAAGCACCGCCGCCAAACGCTGCGCCCATGTCGGCGCCCTTGCCGTGCTGCAGAAGCACGAGAACGATGATCGCGATCGCGGAAAGCACCTGCACCACGATCAGCAAAGTGGTCAACCAAGTCATCTCACGTCCCTTCAGTCCAACTTCATTGCAATCGTTTCACTCCGAACGGCACGCAGTACACGCGTCACCGGCCGCGTCATGCAGCGGCCATCATGCGGCAGCCAGGCAGATCGCCGCGAACTCATCCGCGACGAGCGAGGCGCCGCCGATCAATCCGCCATCGATATCCGCCTGCCCAAACAGTTCGGCCGCGTTGGCGGGTTTGACACTCCCGCCGTAGAGAATCCGCAAGCCATCGGCTTCGGCCGTGCCATTGCCCGCGACTTGCGCGCGCAGCGCGGCATGCACGTCCTGCGCCTGCGCCGGCGTCGCTGTGCGGCCGGTTCCTATGGCCCACACGGGCTCGTACGCGAGTGCGCCGCGAGCCAGCCCCGCCGCTCCCACGCGGGCGATTACTGCGCCAAGTTGCCGCCCGACGACTTCAAGTGTCCTGCCCGCCTCGCGCTCGGCCAGCGACTCGCCGACGCAGACGATGGGTCGCAGCCCAGCGCCCAGCGCTGCCTCCGTCTTGGCTGCCACGGTCTCATCGGACTCGCCATGGAGCTGGCGTCGCTCCGAATGCCCGACGATGACCCAGCGACAACCGACGTCCACAAGCATCGTCGCAGCCACGTCGCCGGTGAATGCGCCCGGTGAACGCTCCGACACATCCTGCGCGCCAACATCGACCCCGCCGGCAGCCGTCACCAGCGACGCCAGGTAGACCGCCGGTGCGCAGATCACGACGTCGCACGCCATCGACACACGACGCGGCGTGAACGCCTTCAGCCATGCGGCATTGGCGGCCTGCGAACCGTTCATCTTCCAGTTCGCTGCGACGAGAGGTTTCCGTAGGGTCATGATCGCGAAAAGCCTGCCATTGTAAGGGGCCGGGCCGGGCCGACCAAACGCAGGCCCGCGGTCACTGGCCTCGGGCTGCAGCCTCGGGGCCGACCGCCAGGACAATCTTGCCGATGTGTTCACTGGACTCCATCAGCCGGTGCGCCTCCGCGGCCTGGGCCAGCGGAAACGTCGAATGCACCATCGGCTTGATGCGCCCCATCTCGATCAGCGGCCACGCGATCGAGCGCAGTCGCGCAGCAATCGCGGCCTTGAATGCGACCGAACGCGGGCGCAGGGTTGATCCCGTGATGGTCAGCCGCCGCCGCAGCACCGCCGCCAGATCGAGTGGGGCTTGCGCACCGCCGAGCAGCGCGATGATGACGAGCCGGCCGTCGTCCGCGAGGCAACTCACTTCGCGCGGCACATAGTCGCCGGCCACCATGTCGAGGATGACGTCGACGCCGCGGCCTCCCGTTTCACTCTTCACAACCGCGGCAAAGTCTTCGGACCGGTAGTTGATGCCCCGACGCGCACCGAGAGCTTCACAGGCCCGCGCCTTGTCCTCCGACCCCGCCGTCGCGTACACCACGTGACCGAGGGCCGCAGCCAGCTGGATCGCCGCTACGCCGATACCGCTGGTGCCGCCCTGGACCAGCAACGACTCGCCGGGAGCCAGCTGCGCCCGATCGAACACATTGCTCCAGACCGTGAAGTAGGTTTCGGGCAGCGCTGCCGCTTCGGCATACGACAGGCCGCGCGGGACCGGAAGACACTGTCCGATGGGAACGACGCACCACTCGGCATAGCCACCGCCTGCCACCAGAGCGCATACGCGATCGCCAACCTTCCATGCGCTGCCGTCGAGTTCACCGCCTTCCACAGTGCCGGCAACTTCCAGACCTGGCAGATCCGAAGCTCCCGGTGGCGGCGCATACGCCCCTTTGCGCTGGAGGACATCCGGGCGGTTCACGCCCGCCGCCTGCACGCGGATCAGCAGTTCCCCCGCGCCAGGCATCGGGCGCGGGCGTTCGACGACCTGCAGGACGTCGGGTCCACCCGGCCGTTCAATGGCCACAGCGCGCATCGTGTCCGGACTCATCGGCTTGCCAGCACCTTCCACAAGAACGTGTACTGCACCGCGCTCATCAGGGCCCGCTGTTCGTTGTCTGCGGCGGCCGCATGGCCGCCCTCGAGGTTCTCGTAGTACCAGACGTCATGCCCATGGCTGCTCATCCGCGCGTACATCTTGCGTGCGTGTCCCGGATGGACCCGGTCATCGCGGGTCGAGGTGATGAAGAGCGTCGGCGGATAGCGACGGTCGTCGCGCACGTTGTGATACGGCGAGTACCGGGAAATGTAGTCCCATTCGTCCGGACGGTCGGGATCACCGTACTCGGCCATCCAGCTCGCGCCCGCCAGCAGCTGGCTGTAGCGCCGCATGTCGAGCAGCGGCACCTGGCATACGACCGCCCCGAACAGGTCCGGCCGCTGCATCAGCACGGCACCCACGAGCAGTCCGCCGTTGCTGCCGCCCATGATCCCGAGGCGCTGCGGCGACGCGATCCCGCGCCTGATCAGGTCGTTGGCGACGGCGATAAAGTCGTCATAGGCGCGCTGGCGATTCGCCTTGAGCGCGGCCTGGTGCCATTCGGGTCCGAACTCGCCACCGCCGCGAATGTTGGCGATGACGTGCGTGCCGCCGCGCGCCAGCCAGGCCCGACCAATGGCGCCGTTGTAGACCGGCTGCAGCGAGATCTCGAAGCCACCATAGCCGTAGAGCAGCGTCGGTCCGTCGACGCGATCCCGGGGCCGCACCACGAAGTACGGCACGCATGTTCCGTCGCTCGACGTCGCTTCCAGTTGCTCGACCGTCATGCCCGAGGCATCGAACAAGTCCGGCGTAGTCTTGACAGTCTCGAGCGGTTGGCCCGGCGTGGATACGAGCAGTGTCGGCGGCGTCAGGAAGTCCTGGTAGGTGATCCAGAGCTCGTCGGACTGCAGGCGATCGACCGCCGCAATGGTCGCTGTACCCAGCCCCGGGAGGACGATGTCCTCACGCGCCCAGCCGTCCGGGCCATGCGTCAGTCGCACGGGGCAGCTGCGGACCTTGTCGAGGATGTCGAGTACGAGCGTGTTGCGTGTTGCCGTCCAGCCCTGCAATGCAGTCCGAGGCGACGGGACGAACAGTGCCTCGAAGTTCCGTTGACCGGCGAGAAAGCCCGAAAGCTCCGCAGCGATCAGCGCGCCCGATGGAAACGGCCCCATCTCGGTCACATAGGGGCTGCGCAGGCGGACGACGAGCCAGCGGCCAACGAGCGCGGGCTCCGCGTCCTCAGGCAAGTCGAGCTTGACCGCGGTACCGCCATGAACCAACCAGGTTTCGCTCCGGTAGAAGGCAATCAGCCGGACGAACCCTTCGCGGAACGATCGTGGGTCGTGATCGACCCACGCACCTGCGCCCACGTCACTGTGCTGCCCTTCGAACACGGTGACCGCCTCGGACAGAGGCGTCCCACGTTGCCAGCGTTTGACGATGCGTGCGTATCCGCTTTCCGTCATCGAGCCGGGGCCGAAGTCGGTTGCCACATAGACGGTGTCGAGATCGCACCACTCGATCTGGGTCTTCGCCTCAGGAAGGTTGAATCCCTCGGGCACGAACTCGCGGGAGCGCAGGTCGAACTCGCGCACGACTGCCGCATCGCCACCGCCACGGGACAGCGTGACGAGGCAGCGCTCGTAGGCAGGCGGCAGGCACTGAGCGCCCTTCCAGACCCAGTTCTCGACCTCTTCGCGTGCGAGGGCGTCGAGATCGAGCACGATCTCCCACGACGTCACCGGAGAACGGAACTGCTGCCACGTGGTCCGGCGCCAGACACCGCGCGGATTCGCCTGGTCCTGCCAGAAGTTGTAGAGATGCTCGCCGAGTTTTTCGACTTGCGGAATGCGATCCTGCGAGTCGAGGACTTCGCGAACGGCATCGCGGATCGGCACGAAGCTCGCCTGGCTCCCGAGCTCGCCGAGCGTGCGGGCGTTGCCGGCGCGGACGAAGTCGAGAGCGCGCTCGCCGTCGACTTCTTCTAGCCAGAGGAAGGGATCTTCCGCGGCTTCGATGTCAGTCATTGTCCTGTCATTTCTTGCTGGCGAGCGGTCTGGTTTGCTGGCACGCGAGTCAATTCACGTCGCACGTCGGTCACGGGGAACCACGGGATCGCGGATCGGCCCGCGAAAAGCAAAAGGGGCGCCGAAGCGCCCCTTGCCCTGGAGGGCCTCTTAGTGCTGCGGTTGCGCCTGCGCCTGCGGCGCCGGAGAGTTGCCCTCGATCGCCTTCATTGAAAGGCGCACACGCCCCTTCTCGTCGGCCTCGATGACCTTGACCTTCACCGCCTGCCCTTCCTTCAAGTAGTCCGTAACCGCGTTGACGCGCTCGTTGGCGATCTGCGAGATGTGCAGCAGGCCGTCTTTGCCCGGCAGCAGTTGAACGATCGCGCCGAAGTCCAGCAGACGCAGTACGGTGCCGTCATAGACCTTGCCGACCTCGACTTCCGCGGTCAGTTCCTGGATTCGGCGTTGGGCTTCCTTGCCCTTCTCCTGATCGACACTGGCAATGATGACGGTGCCATCGTCCTCGATGTCGATCTGCGTGCCGGTCTCCTCGGTCAGCGCGCGGATCACGGCGCCGCCCTTGCCGATGACGTCGCGGATCTTCTCGGGATTGATCTTCATCTTGATCAGGCGAGGTGCAAACGCGGACAACTCGCCGCGCGACACGGAGATCGCATCCTGCATCTTCTGCAGGATGTGCATGCGGCCTTCCTTCGCCTGCGCGAGCGCGACCTGCATGATCTCGCGGGTAATGCCCTCGATCTTGATGTCCATCTGCAGCGCGGTGATGCCGTTGGCGGAACCGGCCACTTTGAAGTCCATGTCGCCGAGGTGATCTTCGTCGCCAAGGATGTCCGTCAGCACCGCGAACTTGTTGCCTTCCTTGATCAGGCCCATCGCCACACCGGCCACATGTGCCTTCAGCGGCACACCGGCATCCATCATCGCCAGGCAGCCACCGCACACCGAGGCCATCGACGACGAGCCGTTCGACTCGGTGATCTCGGAAACGACGCGCAGCGAGTACTGGAAGTCGTCGTAGCTCGGCAGCACAGCCAGCAGCGAGCGCTTGGCGAGACGGCCGTGGCCGATCTCTCGGCGCTTCGGCGTACCGACGCGACCCGTCTCTCCGGTGGCGAACGGCGGCATGTTGTAGTGGAGCATGAATCGGTCGCGGTACTCGCCCTGCAGCGCGTCGACGAACTGCTCGTCCTGCTTGGTGCCCAGGGTCGCGGTGACCAGCGCCTGAGTCTCACCGCGGGTGAAGAGCGCCGAGCCGTGGGTACGCGGCAGCACGCCCAGACGAATCTCGATCGGGCGCACCGTACGCGTGTCGCGCCCATCGATGCGCGGCTCGCCATCGAGGATCTGGCTGCGGACGATCTTGGCCTGCAGGTCGAACAGGATGGCGTCGACCGCGTTGTCGTCGGGCTTGGGATTACCCGTTGCCGCGGCCTCTTCCTCGAGCTTCGCCCACACCTGTGTGTAGACATCGTTGATCTTGTGCGTGCGCGCCTGCTTGTTGCGGGTCAGGTAGGCATCGCGCAGTTCCGGGCCTGCGAGCAGCACCAGCCTGGCCATCAGCGCTTCATTGCGGTCGGCGGGCTTCCAGTCCCACGCCGGCTTGCCGGCGTCGCGCACGAGCTCGTGGATTGCGTTGATCGCGGCCTGCATCTGGGCGTGGCCGTGCATCACGGCGCCGAGCATCACTTCTTCCGAAAGCTGGTCGGCTTCGGACTCGACCATCAGCACCGCGCGCTCCGTGCCGGCGACGACAAGGTTCAGCTTCGAGGTCTTGAGCTGGGTCGCGGTCGGATTGATCACGAACTCGCCATCGATGTGGCCGACGCGCGCCGCCCCGATCGGTCCCTTGAACGGGATGCCCGACAGCGAAAGCGCCGCGGAGGCGCCGATCATCGCGGGAATGTCGGGATCGATCTCGGGATCGATCGACAGCACGTGGATGATGACCTGTACTTCATTGAAGAAGCCATCGGGAAACAGGGGACGGATCGGCCGGTCGATCAGGCGCGAGGTCAGCGTTTCCTTTTCCGAAGGACGGCCTTCGCGCTTGAAGAACCCGCCCGGGATGCGGCCGGCCGCGTAGGTCTTTTCGATGTAGTCGACGGTCAGCGGGAAGAAGTCCTGGCCGGGCTTGGCTTCCTTGCGCGCCACGACCGTGGCCAGCACGACAGTGTCGTCCATCGAGCAGACGACGGCGCCGCCCGATTGCCGCGCGATCTCGCCCGTCTCCAGCGTGACGGTGTGCGCGCCGTATGCAAACTTCTTGGTTACTTTTTCGAACACTTGGAATTCCTTTCTTGTTGAGCGCGGCCGCATGAGATCAGCACCTCAGCGACCCGGCACGCTGCGGTATCGACGACTCGGCGCGGGGGTTCCGCCCTTACGTCCATATCGCAGCGCGCACTTCGGCCGGACGACGACAAGCCGCCCGCGCAGATCACTCCACGCAGGCGGGCTGCACTTGCATCCGGGTCATTGACTACTTGCGCAGTCCGAGGCTGTCGATCAGCCCCTTGTACGCCTCGGGGTTCTTGCCCTTGAGGTAGTCGAGTAGCTTGCGACGCCGGCTGACCATCTTGAGCAGGCCCCGACGCGAATGGTGATCCTTCACGTGGGCCTTGAAGTGGTCGGTCAGCTCGTTGATTCGGGCCGTCAGAAGCGCAACCTGCACTTCGGGCGAACCGGTGTCGGCCTGCGCGCGCTGATACTTGGCGACGATTTCCGACTTGTTGATATCTGCAACTGCCATGGTTTCCCTTTCAGATCAATCAGGTAGACACGCGGACACGGAAGGATGGCCGTGCCGTGAAGCGCGGGAGTATACCAAGCGCCACTCGCCTTCGCGAACCTGCGGGTCGCACCTGCGCGAGGGTCGTCTAAGGCGCGAGCGAGGTCTGAGGGTTGAGCCTCTCAACCCCGCTGTGCAGCTTGTTCAGGGCGTTCAGATACGCCTTGGCCGAGGCAGCGATGATGTCGGGGTCGGCGCCGGTGCCATTGACAATGCGGCCGGCCCGCGCGAGCCGCACAGTCACCTCGCCCTGCGACTCGGTGCCGGTCGTGATCGCGTTGACCGAGTAGAGCAGCAGTTCGCATCCGCTCCTGACCTGGCTTTCGATCGCCTTCAGCGAGGCATCGACCGGGCCATTGCCATCCGACTCGGCCGACACTTCGGCATTGCCGATGGAGATGACGACGCGGGCATGCGGACGCTCACCGGTTTCTGAACGCTGCGACAGCGACAGCAACTTGAAGTGTTCGTCGTGCGGGGTGACCGTCTCGTCCGAGAACAGGGCCTGGATGTCCTCGTCGTAGATCTCGGACTTGCGGTCCGCGAGTTCCTTGAAGCGGGCAAAGGCGGCGTTCAGCTCGGTTTCGCTTTCGATCGGGATTGCCAGTTCCTGCACGCGCTGCTTGAACGCATTGCGGCCGGATAGCTTGCCGAGCACGATCTTGTTGGCATGCCAGCCGACGTCCTCGGCGCGCATGATCTCGTAAGTGTCGCGCGCCTTGAGCACGCCGTCCTGGTGAATTCCCGAGGCATGCGCGAAGGCGTTGGCGCCCACCACTGCCTTGTTCGGCTGCACTGGGAAGCCGGTGATACCGGACACCAGCTTGGACGCCGGAACGATCTGTGTCGTGTCGACCCCGACATCCAGTCCGAAAAAATCACGGCGCGTACGCACCGCCATCACGACCTCCTCGAGCGAGCAGTTGCCGGCGCGCTCTCCCAGTCCGTTCACGGTGCACTCGACCTGGCGCGCACCACCAATTTTCACGCCGGCAAGCGAATTGGCGACCGCCATGCCCAGGTCGTTGTGGCAATGCACGCTCCAGACCGCCTTGTCGGAGTTCGGAATGCGCTCGCGCAGGTCGCGCAGGAACAAACCGTAGAGTTCGGGAATCGCATAGCCGACTGTGTCCGGGATATTGATCGTCGTTGCCCCCTCGGCAATTACGGCTTCGAGCACCCGGCACAGGTAGTCCGGCTCGGAACGGTAGCCGTCTTCCGGCGAGAACTCGACGTTGTCGGTGAACTGGCGCGCGAAGCGCACCGCAAGCCTGGCCTGCTCGTAGACCTGGTCGGGCGTCATGCGCAGCTTCTTTTCCATGTGCAGCACCGACGTCGCGATGAACGTATGGATACGGCTGGACTGCGCGCCTTTGAGCGCTTCGGCGGCGCGGCTGATGTCGCGGTCGTTGGCCCGCGCAAGCGAACAGACCGTCGAGTCCTTGACCGCATTGGCGATCGCGCGCACCGCTTCGAAATCTCCATTGGACGAGGCGGCGAATCCTGCTTCGATGACATCGACACGCAGGCGCTCCAGCTGCATCGCGATGCGCAGCTTTTCTTCCTTGGTCATCGAGGCGCCGGGGCTCTGTTCGCCGTCACGCAAGGTCGTGTCAAAGATGAAGAGTCGGTCAGTCATGGGTCGCTCCAGCGCGAAATGGTCTTTGCTGCCAGGCTCTTGGCGCTGGCAGCGGCACTACACAAGTTGTGGGTCGGGGGTTAGCTGCGCGCGGGGCGCAGCAGCAGCAGAAACAGCGGCAGCCGGCCCAGGAGGTCGGCGATGAGGCGAGGCGCGGTCAACGTGGCGCGGCACATGGGCTTCACTATATGACGATTCCGCGAATGCAACAACTTAGCCGGAACGCGCGACGTCACGCGCGACCGGCTTGGCCGGATTCGGCTCGCCGCGGAACCAGCGCCAGCCCCAGTAGGCATACCCGGACAGCGCGTAGAGGCAAAACAGCGTGAACAGTGCAATCGGGGGATCCGAACTGACCACGAAAATCAAGACTATCAATGCCACCATCACCCAGAACGGAACGCTACGGCCGACGTGAAAGCTCTTGCCGCTGTAAAACGGCGCGCTCGAGACCATGGTCAGCCCGGTGTAGACGGTCAGGCCGAACGCAACCCATGGCATGACGCTGTCGCGGACCGGGATCTTGTTGTCAATGGCGAGCCACACGAAGCCGGCGATCAGTGCTGCAGCGGCCGGACTCGGCAGTCCCTGGAAGAAACGCTTGTCCACGACGCCGATGTTCGAATTGAAGCGCGCCAGTCGCAGCGCGGCCCCGGCGCAGTAAACGAACGCGCCCGCCCAGCCCCACCGGCCCAGCTCGCTCAGCACCCATTCGTACATCACCAGGGCAGGCGCGACACCGAACGACGTCATGTCGGACAACGAATCAAACTGCTCGCCGAAGGCGCTCTGCGTATTGGTGAGCCGCGCAACGCGCCCATCCATGCCGTCGAGGACCATCGCTGCAAAAATGGCAATCGCCGACAGTTCGAAACGCTGGTTCATTGCCTGCACGATGGCAAAGAATCCGGCGAAAAGCGCCGCCATCGTGAACAGATTGGGCAACAGGTAGATCCCGCGCCGCCTTGTGCGCGCCGGCACGTCGTCCAGGGCTACCGGAGCGCCTGGGAGCGGAAAAGCGCGCGACTTGCGGCGGCGGAAGCGCATGTCAGGACCTATAGCTCGGCCAGCACCGTGGTCGTGGCGTAAACGATGTCGCCGACGGCAACCCGCGGCCGCGCCGACGGTGGCATGTAGACGTCGACCCGCGAGCCGAAGCGGATGAACCCGTAGCGCTGGCCCCGTGTCAGCCGGTCGCCCGCCTTCACATAGCAGAGGATGCGACGAGCGATCAGCCCGGCGACCTGGACGACCGTAATGCGTTCCCCTGAATCGAGGCGCATCACCATGGCATTGCGTTCATTCTCGGTGGATGCCTTGTCGAGGTCAGCGTTGACGAAGCTGCCCGGCGAATACTTGATCGTCTCGACCGCACCATCGACCGGCGAGCGGTTGCTGTGCACGTTGAACACGTTCATGAAGACGCTGATCAGCAACGTCTCCCGATCCGTGATCTGGTCGTGCGCCTTTTGCACCTTGACGATGCGACCATCAGCCGGCGACAGCACGGCCGACGGCAGACCGGGCACCTCGCGCGGCGGGTCGCGGAAGAACTGGATCACGAATACAGCCACCAGCCAGAGCGGCAGCGACCATGCCCAGCCAAAAAACCACCAGGTGCCAAGCGCCAGCAGCACAGCGCCTGCGATGAAAGGCCAGCCTTCCCGCGCAAGCAGGGGATGCGGATAGTTCAACGAAGTGACCCTCGGACGAGAAGGCCCAATGGTATCGGAACGGCCCTCGCTCGATGCAACCGGTGTCTGCAGCCGTCGGGCCGCGCTACGGCAGCAACCGGGCCTTCCCGCTGACCATCAGGCGCTCCGCCGAACGTCCGGACTCGAATGTCGGCGGCGGCACGGCGTCCGACGACATGGTTGCCATGCGTGCTGCGCCGATCGGAATCGGTCCGCCCTCACGTCCACCGAAGTTGACCTCCTCGAGCCTCACGCGATTGGCCGGCACGCCGAGGGCCTGGGCCGCTGCGGCGATACGCGCGTTCAGGTTCGCAATCGACTGCTGGATCAACTGCGACTCGACCTTCTCGCGTGCCCCCTTCGACAGGCGGAAGTCGATACCGCCCACCGACAGCGTGGACTGTGCCGCGGCCACTGTCTTCGGCAGAGCAGCCAGGTTGTCCGTCCGCAGCGTCACGCCCTGGCGGACGCGCCAGCCGACGATGCTGCGATTCGAGCCACCGGAGTAGACGGGATAGCTCCCGTACCCGGATGTCTCGATCTGCCCTTTAGGATCCGCTCGCTTGAGCGCGGCCGTTCCTTCGCCGACGCGCTGGTTGACCAGCGCCTGTGCCTTGGTCAGGTCGGCGTCCTGTGCCTCGTAGAAGAAGTTCGCCACCGCCTCATCGTTGGGCAGTTCGATTTCTGCACTGCCTGTCATGATGACCAGCGTTCCGGAATTGGGAGGCGGCGTGGCCACGGGCTGCGCGACTGCCGCAGTGGCTGACAGCGCGAGGAACAGTGCCGCGAGGGCGAGTCGATTCATCTTCGATCCTTGGTTGCCTGATTCCGCTGTCAACGGAGGATCGGGCCTCGCGGGGTTAAGCACGCTCCCGCACGGGCCCGGCGCAGCATCAGTTCTTCGACTGATCAACCAAGCGGTTTGCCTTAATCCACGGCATCATCGCCCGCAGCTTCTCCCCCACCTGCTCGATCGGATGCTCGGCCATCAGGCGTCGGCGCGCATTTAACGTCGCCGCCCCGGCGCGATTCTCGAGGATGAAGCTTTTCGCGTACTCGCCGTTCTGGATGCGGGCAAGCGCTCGTTTCATGGCCTGCTTGGTTTCCGACGTGACGATCTCAGGCCCGGTCACGTATTCGCCGTACTCCGCGTTGTTCGAGATCGAGTAGTTCATGTTGGCGATGCCGCCCTCGTAGATGAGGTCGACGATCAGCTTCAGTTCGTGCAGGCATTCGAAGTACGCCATTTCAGGCGCATAGCCGGCCTCGACCAGCGTCTCGAAACCGGCCTTGATCAGTTCGACCGTTCCACCGCATAGCACCGTCTGTTCACCGAAGAGATCCGTCTCGGTTTCCTCGCGGAAATTGGTCTCGATGATCCCGGCCTTGCCGCCGCCGATCGCGGCCGCATACGACAGCGCGAGATCGCGGGCCATGCCCGACGTGTCCTTGTGGATTGCGACCAGCATCGGCACGCCGCCGCCCTGCTTGAACGTCGAGCGCACGGTATGCCCGGGCGCCTTGGGCGCCACCATGATCACGTCGAGGTCGGCGCGTGGTTGGATGAAGCCGTAGTGGATGTTGAAGCCATGAGCAAAGGCGAGCACGGCGCCCTGCTTCATGTTCGGGGCCAGCGACTCGCTGTACACCTGGGCGTGATTCTCGTCCGGCAGAAGGATCATCACGATGTCGGCGTCCTTCACGGCTTCGCCGACCTCCTTGACCTGGAGGCCGGCATTGGCGGCCTTGTTCCAGGACACTCCGCCCTTGCGCAGGGCGATGGTTACCTTGACGCCAGAGTCAGCAAGGTTCTGCGCGTGCGCGTGGCCCTGCGAACCGTAGCCGACGATCGTGACCTTCTTGCCTTTCACCAGCGAAAGGTCGGCGTCCTTGTCGTAGTACACCTTCATGGCTTGACTCCCCTGTTCAATCGATTTGTTCAGACACGCAAGACCCGTTCGCCTCGGCCGACGCCCGAACCGCCGGTACGGACGGTCTCGAGGATCGACGCTCGGTCAACGGCCTGGATGAATGCATCGAGCTTGCCAGAGTTGCCGGTCAGCTCGATCGTGTAGGTGCGCTCGGTCACGTCGATGATGCGGCCGCGGAAGATGTCCGCCATGCGCTTCATCTCCTCGCGTTCCTTGCCCACCGCGCGCACCTTGATCAACATGAGTTCGCGTTCGATGTAGTCGCCCTCCGTGAGGTCGACGACCTTGACCACCTCGATCAGCCGGTTCAGATGCTTGGTGATCTGTTCGATCACGTCGTCCGAACCGACGCTGACGATCGTCATGCGCGACAGCGACGCGTCTTCGGTGGGTGCCACTGTCAGCGTTTCGATGTTGTAGCCGCGGGCCGAAAACAGCCCCACCACGCGCGACAGCGCGCCCGGCTCGTTTTCGAGGAGGACCGAAATGATGTGTCTCATTACAGATCCTCCGAGCCGAGCAGCATTTCCGTCAGCCCCTTGCCCGCCTTCACCATCGGCCAGACGTTTTCCTTCTGGTCGGTGATGAAATCGAGGAATACGAGCCGGTCCTTGTACTTGCCAAACGCGTCCTTGAGCGCGCCCTCGACTTCCTTCGGGTCCTCGATGCGCATGCCGACATGGCCGTAGCTCTCGGCGAGCTTCACGAAATCCGGCAACGCATCCATGTACGACTCCGAGTAGCGGCTGCCGTAGTCGATCTGCTGCCACTGCCGCACCATGCCGAGGTAGCGGTTGTTGAGATTCACGATCTTCGGCGTCAGGCGGTACTGCTTGCAGGTCGACAGTTCCTGGATGCACATCTGGATGGACGCTTCGCCAGTGATGCAGGCGACCTGCGCCCCGGGATTGGCCATCTGCACGCCCATCGCATATGGCAGGCCGACGCCCATCGTGCCCAGGCCGCCGGAGTTGATCCAGCGCCGCGGCTTGTCGAAGCGGTAGTACTGCGCCGCCCACATCTGGTGCTGGCCGACATCCGAGGTGATGAAGGCGTCGCCCTTGGTGAGCTCCCACAGCTTCTCGACGACGTACTGCGGCTTGATCGGCCCGCCGTTCTGCTCGTAGCGCAGGCAGTCGCGCTTGCGCCATTCCTCGATCTGCGTCCACCACGCCTTGAGCGCCCCCGCATCCGGCTTGGCGGTTGCCGACTCCAGTTGCGCGAGCAGCTCGATCAGCACCTCGCGCACATCGCCGACGATCGGGACGTCGACCTTGACGCGCTTGGAAATCGACGACGGGTCGACGTCGATGTGGACGATCTTGCGCGGGCTGCTGGCGAAGTGCTTCGGATTGCCGATCACGCGGTCGTCGAAGCGGGCACCGACCGCCAGCAGCACGTCGCAGTTCTGCATCGCCATGTTGGCCTCGTAGGTGCCATGCATCCCCAGCATGCCGACGAACTTCGGGTCGCTCGCCTTGAAGCCGCCGAGCCCCATCAGCGTGCTGGTGCACGGGAAGCCGAGCAGGTTCACCAGCCGGTTGAGCAGGTCCGACGAGTCCGAAAGGATCACGCCGCCGCCGGTGTAGATCATCGGCCGCTCGGCCGCGAGCAGCAGCTGCACTGCCTTCTTGATCTGCCCCTGGTGGCCTTTGAGCACCGGCTTGTACGAGCGCATGTCGACTTCACGCGGGTAGTGGTACTCGGTGCGCGCGATCGTCACGTCCTTGGGAATGTCGACCAGCACCGGTCCGGGCCGGCCGGTCTGCGCGATGAAAAATGCCTTCTTGATGGTCGAGGCCAGTTCACGCACGTCCTTGACCAGGAAGTTGTGCTTGACGCAAGGTCGCGTGATGCCGACGGTGTCGCACTCCTGGAAGGCGTCCTGTCCGATCGCATGGGTCGGCACCTGGCCGGTGATGATGACCACCGGAATCGAATCCATGTAGGCGGTCGCGATGCCGGTGACCGCATTGGTCACGCCGGGACCGCTGGTGACGAGTGCCACGCCGACCCGTTGGCTCGAGCGTGAATAGGCGTCGGCGGCATGCACGGCCGCCTGCTCGTGCCGGACCAGGATGTGCTGAAACTTGTCTTGCTTGAAGATCTCGTCGTAGATGTACAGGACGGCCCCTCCCGGGTACCCGAAGACGTGTGTGACGCCTTCGTCCTGCAACGCTCGTACAACGATTTCTGCGCCAGTGAGTTGCATTTCGCTAACTCCTCTCAAAGTCCACAGGAAATTGATCGGATGCCGTCCATGCACGCTTGTGGCGGGCGGTGCGGCGGGGGGCGCTTTACGCGGTTACAACGGGATAGGCTGTGTCGCTAAAGACGTTTTCTCGTTTTGCAAGAACCGTTGAAGATACTGCACCGCACAACATTCTGCAAACCGCGTCGCCGCTGCGCTCACCGCTGCGACGGATCGAGCGGCACAATGGGTGATCGCTTTTTCCGATCGAAACGCCGTCTGATAGCATCCGCCGCCGTTTTCCTCTCCGCGGGCTGGCGCGCGGCTCCGCCCAGCCAGCCCCTCTGATGGCCACCCGCGACGAGCTTTCCGAGTTTCTCGCCAGCGTCGAGCGACGTGCCTTCAAGCAGGCGCAGTTCGCGGTGCGTGACAGCGATGCCGCGCTGGATATCGTCCAGGACGCGATGATCAAGCTGTCGGAAAACTACGGCGACCGGCCTGCGGCCGAGTTTCCACTGCTTTTCACCCGCATACTTCAGAACGTCATCCACGATCATTTCAGGCGCCAGAAGGTCCGATCGACCTGGGTCACGCTGTTTTCTGCGCTGACGCCGGCCGGTGACGATGATGCGGACCCACTGGAAACGCTGGAGGCGCTTGCCGGCTCCGATGGCGCGGAAAGCGCCGGCGACAAGGTCGAGCGGGCGCAGGTGGTGGCTATCATCGAAGAAGAGGTCGGTCGACTTCCGGCCCGTCAACGGGAGGCCTTCCTGATGCGTTACTGGGAAGACATGGACGTGGCGGAAACCGCCGCGGCGATGGGGTGCTCGGAGGGCAGCGTCAAAACGCACTGCTCGCGAGCGACCCATGCGCTGGCCAAGGCCCTGCGCGCAAGAGGCATCACGCTATGAATCAGAACGAATTCGGGTATCGGATCCGCCAGGCACTCGACGAGGGCCTGGATGGGCTTGACTACCGGACCACATACCGGCTGGAGCAGGCCCGGCAGGCGGCACTGGCGCGCCTGCCCGCGGCGCAAGCCGAGCGTGGCTGGGTACCCGCCCTGCAGACGGCGGGAGGTCCTTCTTTTGAAGTCGAATCCACCGGCTGGATGCGCCGGCTGGGGCTGGCCGCGCCGTTGCTGGCCCTGGTGATCGGGTTCGTCGGCATCAACGAATACCAGGAGTCCGAGGAATCGCGTCGAATTTCGGAACTCGCCAACATGGACTTCGCGGTCCTGCTGGACGACGTCCCGCTCGAAACTTACGCGGACAAGGGGTTTGGCGCCCTGCTCCAGGGCGAATCAGACGAACTCTAGACGGAGGCCGCGTGCGTATCGACATGGCGCATCGCGCCCTCTTCGCCGGGCTTCTGCTCGCGTGCACTCTCGCCTGGGCCGACGGCACTGCCCGGCCAGCCTGGAGTGAACTGACCACCGCGCAGCGCGAAGCGCTGGCCCCTTTGGCGACGGACTGGGCCGCGCTGGACGCGGAGCGCAAGCGCAAGTGGCTCGAAGTCGCGGCCAAGTACCCCAGACTGTCGCCGGAAGGAAAGCAGAAACTGCACGAGCGCATGGCCGAGTTCTCGCGACTGACGCCCGAGCAGAAGAAGACCGCGCGCGAAAACTTCCGGCGTGCGTACGAAGTGCCGGCCGAGCAGCGCCAGGCCACGGTGCAGAAGTACCAGGAGTTGCCCGAGGACAAGAAACGCGAGTTGGCCAACCGCGCCGCGAGCAAAGGCGATGCGCAGCGCCCGCCCGTGCGCGATACCCGCGTTCCACCGGCCAGGCCGCCGGCCAAGACTGAACCCCAGAAGCAGTGACGTCTCGGCCCGTGACGTTGCCGAGCCTTTGATGGAAGCGCCTTCAGCCGGCAGTCCCGTCCGACCGGCCAGCCTGGTCCTGCGGGTCATGTCGATGGTCTATGAAGGCGTGCTGCTGTTCGGCGTCACCTTTGCCGCGGGTCTCGCCGTTCTCTCACTGTCTGGCTGGACCGCGCCCCTGAGCGGGGTGCGCCGGCTCGTCCTGCAAGCGGCATTGTTCGTCGTCATCGGAGCCTACTTCGTCTGGTGCTGGAGCCGCTCCGGCCAGACGCTCGCGCTCAAGACCTGGAAACTGCGGGTCGTCGATCACGACGGGCGCAGCCCCTCGATGCCGCGCGCCACTGCGCGCTACCTGCTGTCGTGGACCCTGTTCCTGCCGGGCCTCGCCTACATCGCGGTCTTCGAGCCCTCGCGCACCGGCAGCCTCGTCGCACTTGCACTCGGCTTTGGCGTGCTGTTGATTCCGGCCATCGTCGATCCGCAGCGACGGCTCCTGCACGACCACTGGAGCGGCACGCGCATCGTCCGCGAGAGCTGAGAGCCCGGGTCAGTCGACGGACCGGAATGGGTCCGGCTCGCGCGCGAACAGGCGTGCATTGATCGCGAGTTCGCGGCGCTTGATCGTGGCGAGGAACTTGCGCGCACCGCCCATGCGGGCGAATGCGTTGAAGCCCCGGTACAGGAAGTGATGCAGGTGGCCGTAGCCCCAGGCCTCCGCAGGCCCCTTCATCATGCCCAGCATCGGTGCGAGCATCGGGATGCGCGCCAGGCGATCGAGCGCGCCGCCAATCTCATCGACGAGTTCGATCTGGTGCTTGCGCTGCTCTTCACTTCCGACCTGGACGTAGGCGTCCGCATAACGCTGCGTCGTGATCGGCAGCTGTATCAGGCGTGCCAGCTCCGCATCGAGGTCCTCGGCCAGTTCGTCGAGTTCGACCGCAAGGAGCAGGGTCTCGATGGCCCGCGCCGGCAACATGCGGGCCAGCTTCGGAACAACCCGCTGGGCCTCCTCGTCGCGCTGCTCGAAGTCGCGCGCGCCGTATAACTCTTCGAGAAAAAACTCGCAGGACTCACGGTAACGATCATCGGCGAGCAGGTCGGCGTAGGTGCGAGCGAGTCGCTCCGACTGCCAGTTCTTCACCGCAAGCCAGCGGGCGCCCAGCGCGGCATCGGCATGCAGGCGCGCACGCAGGCCGATGACGCGTCCCAGCGCGTCGGAGAGCTTCTTCTGTGTTGCCGGAGTTGCGGTGCCGAACACGGCGGGGACGATCGTGGGCGACGGA
>CAVWFH010000023.1:0-45447 GCA_963754065.1 uncultured beta proteobacterium
GCTCGACGTGGCTGAGCTCGAGAGAGCCTACAACGAGGCGTAGCCGTGCTCGTCCAGTCAGATGCCCGAGCTTTCCATGAGTGCCGCCCAACAAGGTACTCGAGCCGATGTCGCCAAATTTTCTTACCCAAATTTGGCCCGGCTGAGTTTGGGCGTTAGGCGTCACAGGAATCACCGCACATGGCACACGACAGTCTCACGATCCGACGTCTGACGCCAGAACTGAAGGAAGACTTCCTTCAGTACTTCGAAGGCGCAGCGTTTGCGGACAACCCGAAGTGGAAGTCGTGCTACTGCCAGTTCCGCGTACGTCGACCACTCCAACGTGAACTGGAGCACGCGCACCGCCGATGAGAATCGAGTCGCAGCTTGCGATCGCATCGCCTGCAAGCGCATGCAGGGGTTACTGGCCTACCGCAATGGCCAGGTGGTCGGCTGGTGCAACGCCGCGCCACGGGTACTTCTCGATTCCTTTGCCGACGAGCCGATCCCGGACGCAGAACACGTAGGTCAGATCACCTGCTTTGTGGTCGCTCGCGACCATCGGCGCACCGGTGTAGCGCGTGCGCTCCTCGAGGAGGCTTGCGCCATGTTGCGCGAGCAAGGCTTTCGGGTAGCAGAGGCCAATCCTTCGCGCGATGCCACCTCCGACGCGGAGAACCACTTCGGTCCGCTCTCGCTGTACCTGTCCTCGGGCTTCTCAGTCGTCAAGGAGCAGGACGACGGGCTCGTCGTGGTGCGTCGTTCACTCCTATAGTTGCGGCGCACAGCCGGTGGGGGTCGCCTCAGCTCAAACGTCAGGCGCGATGGAACCTTCCGCCGAGACCCACGACCGCGTTTCCAAGATGAGAGCACCATGGCCAAATACCTGATCTCCTTCCCAAGCGCAGCGATGGTCGTGCCCGACGACGAGTGGGAGACTGTAGGCCGCGACTCGCACGCTGTGATCGGCGAAGCGAAGGCCGCCGGCGTCTACGTTTTCGGCGGCGGAATCGACGAAGACGTTCTGCCCGCGCTTGTCTCGGCCGACGGCGCGGTCGCCGAGGGCGGATATCCGTGGGCCCCGCCGCTCAACGGCGGCTTTACGGTGCTCGAACTTCCCTCGCGCGAGGAGGCCGTCGCTTGGGCCGCGCGCATCGCTAAGGCGTGTCGGTGCAACCAAGAACTGCGGGTCTTCCAGTTCGACCCGCAGTCTTGAAGTAGATCTCCACCACGAGTCGCACCGGAGCGATGACGCCTAACCCCTTGGTCAACACGGACGCCCCGAGTGCGCGGCTTCGCCTGCGCCGCGGGTCGCCGGTTAACTTCTTTCGTTATGCGTCTTAAGAGAGGAGAGAATTGTGATTGAGGCCCTCATTGGTGCAGCGGTTGGTGTTCTTACCATTGTGTTTGCGCGATTCATTCGTGGGGAACGTTGGTTGTATTCGTTGGGCCTGCTCACTCTGCCCGGCCTCTACGCGTTCTTCGCTCTTCAAGCAGGCGAGCAGGCTGTGGGCGTCAAGGAAATGATCTACGGTGTTCCGTTCGTCGTCGCCGGCCTTGTCTTCGCGTTTGTCAGCGTCCGCCAGTCAGCAGTCGTGGTCGGTGTATTTTGGCTGCTGCACGGGCTGTACGACCTGGTGCATAGTCAGCTCATCACAAACACTGGCGTTCCCGGTTGGTATCCCATTTTCTGTTTTGTGGTTGATGCTGTTATCGGCTCGTATCTTCTGTGGCTGTCGCGGCGTGTTCCCGATGCAAATCTTCGCCAGGCGTAAGTCGAAGCGTTGCCGCCTTGCGTATCTGCAGACGCCTAGATCTCGTTGGCTCTCATTCGAATCGGCGCCGTGAAGTTTCGCGAGATCACTGCCGACGACGTGCCAGCGCTCTTCTACGTTCGCCCGAGAACGCGCGAGAACGCGTTGACTCTCGAGGAGCTGCAACAGCTTCGGCATTGACCCGCAGAGCGTCACCGAAAGCCTCGGCCAGTCCACCAAGGGCTGGGTGTGCGACGACGCCGGCCGGGTCGTCGCGTTCTCTATGGCCGATCGCGCGACGGGAGAATTCCTGGTCATCGCCGTACTTCCGGAGTACGAAGGAAAGGGCGTCGGCGGCAAACTCATGGCCTTGGCGGAGGAATGGCTCGCGGCATCGGGATGCCAGCGAGCGTGGCTGACGACGGATCTCGATACCACGCTTCGCGCTTACGGCTTCTATCGCAAGCGGGGCTGGACCGACTGTAAGGTCGACAGAGGCTTGCGCTGGATGGAGCTGCGACTTGCTCGATGACAGTTATCAGGTCGTTCGAGCGGACCGGAGAACAGCAAGGGCAGCGTCTTGCCGCGGCACGGGCATCGAGCCAAGTTGCTCAACTGGATAGCTAGACGGCCAACCAATCACGGTGCTGGTAAAGGTCCGGGCTCTCGCCTTGGCGCCGCAAGTGTCGCGGCATTCTCCCCGTCGGGAGCGCCGCTGGGTCAAGTTGGTCGGCGTGTAGCTTCATGCGGCGTCATCAGCTTGCCGAGCGCGCTCAGCGCCTGGACCGCAACCAATTCCAGCGAACCGCCGGGAGACCTGCTAAACAACCGGCGGCTCGCCGTTGGACTCAAACGCGCCGATCGCGGCGCACCCAGGCGGCCGACCGGGTTGCTCGCCGAGTGGCGTGGCGCGATCGACCATTTGCGCGCGCGACTATGTTGACCCCCGTCGAAGCGTTCATTCAAACTAACTGGCGTTGCAGCAGACGCCGCGTGAGGGTATTAGAGATCAATAGATTGGATTGCGGACTTCCTGAGGCTCGTGTCGAATTTGACTAGTCTCGTTCGACGAGTAAGCAGGGCCGCGAAGTTTGCGGTTACCGACGCAAACTGAATCCAGGAGAGAAAAATGCGTTTCATGGTCATGGTCATGGCAACGAAGGAATTCGAGGCGGGCCCTCCGCCGAAACCAGAAGCGTTCGCCGCGATGCAGAAGTACAACGAGGAGGCCGCGAAGGCAGGTGTCCTCCTCGCCGCCGAGGGGCTCACGGCCACCTCGAAGGGGGCGCGCGTGAAGTTCAGTGGCGATGACCGTAGCGTCATCGATGGGCCGTTCGCCGAGACTAAAGAACTCGTTGCTGGCTTCTCGATCATCAAGGTGAAGTCGATGGAAGAAGCGATCGAGTGGGTAAAGCGCTCGCCCAATGTCTTTCCGAACGGCGAGGCGGTGATCGAGATCCGCAAACTGATGGATGTCGAGGATTTCGGTGACGGGTTCACGCCGAACGAGGAGATTGCGAAAGTCAAGTTCAAGTAGATGCGGGCGTCAAGAATTGCCGCCTTGCTCGCTGGCGGAAACCCATTGAAAGGCCCTGCGGCAGAATGGTCGAGGTTAGGCGACACAGGGTGCGCGTCGTCGCGCGTTCGGTTGCCGGTAATGGGAGGGGGCCAAGGTGATACACGGAAGCTGTCTCTGTGGTGCCGTGCAGCTTGAGATCCAAGAGCCGCTTGAGCACTCTCCAGAAGCCTGTCACTGTTCGCAGTGCAGAAAGCAGACCGGCAACTACTGGACTGGCATCAACGTACGGCGGGCGGCTCTTCAGGTACGTGGCGCGGAGTCAGTCCGGTGGTACCAGTCGTCTGAGACGGTTCAGCGTGGGTCCTGCTCGATCTGCGGCTCAACCTTGTTCTGGAATCCGACCATCGAGGGGTACCAATGGACAGCCGTCGCGATGGGGTGCATCGACACGACGCTGAATCTGAAAGTCTCCAGGCACACTTTTGTTGGCGACAAAGGAGGCTACTACGAGATCACCGACGACGCGCCTCAAAGTCAAGGGTTCTGAGCAGCGGGCGGCTCACTTCCAGTGCAATTACATTCCGGAGGTTACGAAAGGGCGCGAGGCCATCGCAGATGACTTGGTGCGGTCATTTGCAACGACATCGGCCGCTTCCGGGGCCAGAGGATTAATGTCCGCACCCGATGGCGCTGCGGGCGTCCACCTCGAACGTTAAGCCTCGCGCGGGCCCTCACACTTCGGGAGAACTCATGTTTGACCATGTGAAATTCGGAGTCACTGACTATGCAGCGAGCAAAGCGTTCTTCCTCAAGGCACTCGAATCGCTCGGCGTAGCTGTTGTCTCGGAGGGGCCGCCCACGTACGGCGTCGAGCTTTGCACAAAGGGTAAGGCTTCGTTGTGCCTGTTTCAATCCGAGGAGAAGCCGGCGCATCTTCACCTGGCGTTCACGGCCGAGAATCGTGAGCAAGTCGAAGCCTTCTTCCGCGCGGCTCTGGAGGCGGGTGGCAAAGACCATGGTGCGCCGGGCCTGCGCCCGCACTATCACGCGAACTACTACGCAGCGTTTGTCATCGGTCCGGACGGGCACAACATCGAAGTGGTTTGCCACAAAGCTGAGGCCTAACCCTTTCATCGAGGGGAAGTCCAAGCGGGCTTCGCTCAATGGCGGCTGCCCGAAATTTCAAGCAGTCGATGTCACCACCGCGCATCCGATCGCGCTGTCACATCAGGAGGTCGCAAATGCACGAAGGATCATGCCACTGCGGAGCAGTTCGAATGACCTTGCCGTCCACGCCGGAGGTGGCCACTGATTGCAACTGCTCGCTTTGCCGGCGGATCGGTGGACCGTGGGTCTATTTCGAGTTTGGCTCGGTGACGATCGACGGCCACCCGCAAGCCACTGCTGAGTACATTTGGGGCGACAGGACTCTGCGCACCATTCACTGTCGTACCTGTGGCTGCGTCACGCACTGGGAACCACTCGAGCCCGTTCCTGGTGCGAAGCACGGAGTCAACCTGGGAAACTTCGACTCCACGCTCATCGCTTCCGTACGCGTTCGCCGGTTCGACGGCGCGGATACATGGAAGTTCATCGACGAATGAGAGCGCGCTGCATTAGGTGCCTGCGCTGGCGCTGCAAGTCAGCCTGGCTCAGACCGTGAGTATCACGACTGAAGATCGGACCAGGTCCGACCATCGCGGGGTTCGAATCCATGGGTGAAGCAAAGACGAAAGCTTCCGACGCCAGCATCAACGAGTACCTCGCTTCGAGGGCGAGCGCTGAACAACTTGCAGATTGCAAGGCGCTGATGGCCATGCTCAAGCGGGTCACGAGGCAGCCCCCGAAGATGTGGGGTCCCAGCATCGTCGGCTACGGGTCGTACCGCTACACGTACGACAGCGGAAGGACAGGCGAGTCGTGTCTTACCGGCTTTGCCGTCCGAGGGAAGGAAGTGGTGGTCTATCTGGTCGCAGAAGGCCAGGACCAGGAAGCCCTGCTGTCCAAGCTTGGGAAGCACAAGATAGGCAAGTCCTGCCTGTACTTCAAGCGCCTGGCAGATCTCGACACCAAGGTGCTTGAAGCATTGGTCGCCGGCTCCGTGGCAGAACTCAGGCGCCGCCATGCCGCGTAAGGCGGCGCCTGGCCCCTCGCTCAAGCGGGCCTCGCTACCGCAGGCCAGTTTGCCCGGTCGGTGCCGGCCTTTACATTGCCGCCCGCCGTGCCGGCCTGTTTTGCCGGGCAGGCTGGCTCGTATGTCAGGCGACTCCCGACGGTCCAAGTTGCATGTTGCAATACTGGTCGCCCTAACCCTGCAAGGGTAATGTCGAGCAACCCGACGGAGCACTTCCGATGCCCAAAGCCTATTGGATTGCCGCGTATCGCACTGTTCGCGACCCCGAGGCTCTCGCCGCTTACGCAAAGCTTGGCGGTCCCGCGCTTCTGCAGGCCGGCGGACGCGTTCTCGCGCGAGGGAATCCAGCTCGGGTATATGACGGCGGACTCAACCAACGCACGGTTCTGATTGAATTCGACAGCATTGCTCAGGCGGTCGCAGCCCATGACAGCCCCGGGTATCAGGAAGCACTGCGCATACTGGGCAATGCAGTGGATCGGGACTTGCGCATTGTCGAGGGTGTCGAATAATCAAGAGTCCAACAGGGCGCGGCGAGGTCAAACGCAACCCGCCTTCCGGAGCTTCCAGGAGGACAACATGAAGAAGCCGGGCGCGAGCCAAGACCAGACAGCATCCGAGCTCATCTCGAAGAGAATCGGGGAACTCGGGGACTGGCGTGGGGAGACCCTGCGTCGAATCCGCAATCTCATCAAGGAAGCAGACCCCGAAGTCGTCGAGGAGTGGAAGTGGATGGGAACGCCGGTTTGGTCGCACAACGGCAACATCTGCACTGGCGAGTCCTACAAGCAGGTCGTTAAGCTGACCTTCGCCAAGGGTGCGTCGCTGAAGGATCCGGCCCGACTTTTCAATTCGAGTCTCGACGGGAACGTACGCCGCGCGATCGACATCCACGAAGGAGAAGAAGTTGACGAGGCCGCCTTCAAGGCGCTCGTTCGCGAGGCGGTTGCCCTCAACGGTTCTGGCAAATCGAAACCGCCGAAGAAGGCGAAGTCCTAGGGGATTCGAACCCTGAACAGGGCGACCTACATCGCTGGAGCCGATGCATGAGCCATGAAGTGCCAAGACTCGTTCGCCGCAGCTGCAGCGCAACTATTAGGCAGAAGGAAAGAATCATGCGCATCGCATCGATCCTTGCGTTCACCCTTCTGGGCTTCGCAGGCAGCGGAGCTGTTGCCGCAGAGGGTGACCTCGAGAAGCTTGCGTGGCTCTCGGGTTGCTGGAAGAGTCAGTCCGCCGAGGCGGGTTCCGGCGAGCAGTGGACACCCATCGCCGGCGGCACCATGCTAGGCACCAGCCGTACGGTCAAGCAAGGCAAGACGGTCGAGTTCGAGTTCATGCAGTTGCGTTACCTGCCCGATCGCACGCTCGCCTTCGTTGCCCAGCCTTCCGGCCAAAGCGCCACGGTGTTCCCGCTTCTGCGCATCAACGACGTCGAGGCGGTGTTCGAGAATATGCAGCACGACTTTCCTCAACGAGTGGTTTACGCCCGCGATGGAGAGACCAGGCTCCTCGCAAGAATCGAGGGCTTGCGCCGAGGAGTGTTGCGCGTAATCGAGTTCCCGATGGTTCGTGTCAGCTGCGACGCTCTGCTCAACGATTCCACAAAATAGTCAGAATGCCGTCCACCACTTCGCTCGAGCCGCTGCGCGCGGCTGATCTCGATTGCTGGGCGGCATGAAGCGCGTGGCGATATTCGGAAATGCCGGGGGCGGCAAGTCGACGCTTGCCCGTGCGCTGGCTGCATCTACCGGCCTGCCTCTGCACGTGCTCGATGAACTTCAGTTCCGTCCGGGAGGTGTCGCAGTCCCGCACGAAGAGTATCTCCGGGCGCACGTGGCACTGATGAACCGCGACGAGTGGATCATCGACGGCTTCGGTTGTATCAAGACTGTTTGGGAACGGCTGGATGCAGCAGATACGCTGGTCCATGTGGACTTGCCTCTGGCAACGCATGCCTGGTGGGTCACAAAGCGCTTGGTCAAGGGTCTCTTTGTCTCCCCACTCGGTTGGCCGGAACGCAGTCCGATTATCCGTAGCTCAATTTCCAGTTACCGGGTTCTTTGGCCCTGCCATAGTCGCCTGACACCGAAGTACCGTTCGTATGTATCAGAAGCGGCACACCGGAAGCGGGTATTTCATTTGCGATCTAGGGCAGAGTTGAGGCGCTTCCTTGAAGCGATCAACGAGGGTGTCGGCTCGGCTCCGACCCGTGCGGGGGCTCCGTGACCGGTCTGAAAGCACACTATTCCGCCCGCGACATCGAGACGCGAATACTGACGGCCTTGCGCGCGGCTGGCCTGGATCCGGAGCAACGCCTGTCGCCCGCGGAACTGGGGGCGCTGGATCATTTCCACACGGGCGGCCTTCGCGCATCGCGCGAGTTGCTGGAGCTGGCGCAGATTCGCGCTGGAGATCGCGTTCTGGATATCGGCGCTGGGCTGGCAGGTCCCGCACGGCTGATCGCTGCGACACGCGGCTGTCGTGTCGACTGCCTCGACATGTCTCCGGACTTCTGCGCCGGCGCAGGTTTGCTGAACCGGCTGACCGGCCTGGGTGACCGCGTTGTCGTGTATGAGGGCAGCGCTCTCGCCATGCCCTTTCCCGACGATGCGTTTGATGTCGTGTGGATGCAGAACGTCGGCATGAACATCGCAGACAAGGGCACGCTTTACGCGGAGATCCGCCGGGTCCTGAAGCCGGGCGGCCGGTTCGCGTTTCAGGAGTTGGTCGGCGGGATATCGGCGCTATCCCACTTTCCGCTTCCATGGGCCACCGATCCGGCCGACAGCTTTCTTGTTTCTGCCGAGGTGATGCGATCGCTGCTCGGCGGAAGTGGGTTCATCACTGAGGCCTTCGAGGACACGAGCGACGCTCATTTGGCCGCGTCGATCGCCAACGCCACACCTGCCGCGTCGGGACAGCTCTCGCTCGCGGTGTTTGTCGATAATCTCGGGCAGAAGGCCACGAACGCGCGGCTCAGTCTTGAGGAAGGCCAGGTACGCCTCGTCAGAGGTGTCTTCCGGGCGAGCTGAGCGACGCGGCCAGTCGTATCCCACTGTTCGACCCGGCTGGCGCGAACAACGCGCATGCTGGTCAGCTCAGACATCAGGTGCAGGAGAGATGAAAGCCCCGGAACTTACATATGAGCAGTTCGACGCACCACCTGAAGCGGTCTTGCAGGCCATCGATGCAGGGCTCGAGTCCCACAATGCCGCCGCAGCACCCATAGGCGATGTTCGGTCGCTCGCGGTCACCGCGCGCCTGCCGTCCAGCGAGATCATTGGAGGGGCCGTCGGGCGAACGTGGGGCGCATGCTGCGAGCTGCTGCAGCTTTGGGTTCATCGGGACCATCGGAATGCCGGCACGGCCTCGCGGCTGCTTCTGGAGTTCGAGAAAATGGGCGCAGGGCGTGGCTGCGATACGTTCTACCTGACAACGCTGAGTTACCAGGCCCCGGAGTTCTATCGCAAGCGCGGCTACGAGGCATTGGCCGAGATATCGGGCTATCCCGATGGCATCATCAAGTACCTCATGCACAAGCGCAGAAGGTCTTGAACATGGGCCGCCTCGCGTTGTCGATCTGCCACCTGGTGTTGGCGTGTGGTGTTTTGCCAGGCGGCATCCTGCACGCACAGGGGAGGGTTCAAATGAGCCGCGATGTGCTCTCGAACGAGGAGGTGATGCAATTCCTGCATCGCTTTGAGGCGCTGGCTGAACAGGAGGACTTTCGCACGATCGAGGAGATGGTTCACGAGCGCGCCTACTTCCGTTTCAACGACGGTGACTTCATCGGTCGCAACGCGGTCCGTGCTGCCTTTGAGAAGACATGGAAAGGCAGTCCCGGGATCAGGAAGGAGCGGTTCTATCTTACGGATGTCACCGTGCTTTCCACCGACCGTGCCACAGCCACGGTGACCTACACGTACAACTGGGAAGGGATCATGGAAGAGAAGCCCTTTCGTATCCAGGGAAGAGGGACGCGCGTGCTTGTACGGGAGGACGGTCGCCTTCAGATCATCCACGAGCATCTCAGCCGCTTCCCCAAGGCGCCGTAGCGACGGGCGACACGCGGTGGCACCCGACACACTGGGTCCTTTGCTCAGGCGAACGCGCGGAAACATGCCGCTGCGAAACGCGCTGCGCGATCGATAGGCATTGCCGGAATGCCTCGCTTCGTTGCACTGCTACGTGGCGTGAATGTCGGCAAGGCGAATCGCATCGCGATGGAGGAGTTCCGGCGCCTGCTGCAGGAACTTGGCTTCAGCGACGTGCGCACCTTGCTGAACAGCGGCAATGCCGTGTTTACCAGTACCGCTCGTTCGCCTGTCGCGCATGCCAGGGCCATCGGATCGGGGCTGCGGGACCGCTTTGGAATATCGATTCCGGTCGTGGTCAAGTCATCCAGCGATTTCGCAGCGGCTGTTGCCGGCAACCCGATCGTGCCGCCGACCGAAGATCACTCGCGGTTTCTTGTAGCGTTCTCGCAGGAAACACAGGGGCTTCAGCCACTGTCGGTAGTGGCATCGTTGGTGCAGCCGCCGGAACGGTTCCACATCGGCAAGCACGCGGCGTACTTGCACTGCGCCGGCGGAATACTGAAGAGCAAAGCGGCCAGCGCTTTGCTCGGTAAGGCAGGGCGCGGTGTCACCACAAGGAACTGGGCCACCGTACTCAAACTCAGGGAGCTGCTGCACGAGGATCAGGCATGACCCGTCGCCCGGGTCGATCCGCAATGGCATGCCGCTGAGGGAGCAAGAATTTTCAACATGAATCCAGTCTGAGTCGGCCGTCAGGCGTTGGAGTCCATCAGACAATCGCAAGGGAGCTTCATTGTGCAGATCACCGCCCAGGTCAGGAACGCCGGCGCATTCCACGAGGTCACATTGACGACGGCCGGCACGTCAAGGAACCTCGCGATCCCTGCCAGGGCCGATGGCGCGGGTTCGAGCGTCAATGGGGGTGAGTTGCTGATGCTTGCCCTGGCGACCTGTTACTGCAACGACGTCTATCGCGAGGCCGCGCGCCTTGCGATCGCAGTGACGGCGGTCGATGTCGAGGCCACGGCGGAGTTCGAGTCCATCGGACTCGCCGCCTCCAATATCCGGTACAAGGCACGCGTCGCCTCGCCTGCGACGATCGAGCAGATCGAGCGGCTGCTGCGGGAAACCGATGCGGTCGCCGAGGTCCACAACACCGTCCGCCAGGGCGTGAACGTCACGCTCGTGCCGTGGGAGGCAAGGCAATGAAGGGTTCTGCATCGGCGCGGAGCGAACTACCCGTATCGACTTTGGCCACATAGAATGCGAGCCATGGCACACAAGCGACAAGGGCAACTGACGGTTCCGCGTGAATGGGCACGTCACTTTCGCCCTCGGTTGCGCCGCGTTTTCTGGAAGAGAGAACGCGCAGCGGAAAAGTTGATGCTCCAGTCAGAAGTCGGTCAGCGTTCGGGTCCCGGAACTGCGCAGGATGCAAGCCGTGCTCCACGCGCTGACAGTGACTTCGAAGCGGGCGGTAAGTAAGGCTCCTGATGTTCACGCATCCTTCCGCAATGGAAGGAGCGCGCAGGCCGAATCGCGGCGTGTCCCGGCACTGGCCGCAATCGTCAGGTACCGAAACAGAATCACCCGGGGCATACTCACGGCCATGGCCATTCCGCACACCGCACCCGGTCAGGCAGTCGACGTTAAGCCCTTAGGCGCAAGGCTCGCGAACGAGCAAACGGTCGCCCTGTTCAAGTCCGAGGATCTCGAGGTCATGCGCCTCGTACTCCGGGCGGGCAAGTCACTGCCACCGCACAAGGTGCCGGGAGAGATCACGGTCCAGTGCATCGAAGGTGCCTTGGATGTCACTGTCGATGGAGAAAGTCGCGTGCTGCGCGCCGGGCAGCTGCTTTACCTGATGGGCGCTGTGCTGCATGGAGTCACTGCGCTCGAAGACACTTCGGCGCTCGTGACGGTCGCACTGCGAAAGTGACCGTTCGGATGATTCG
This sequence comes from uncultured beta proteobacterium, assembly GCA_963754065.1. Classification (GTDB taxonomy): domain Bacteria; phylum Pseudomonadota; class Gammaproteobacteria; order Burkholderiales; family Burkholderiaceae_F; genus JALORV01. Next base: position 11,385 of record CAVWFH010000023.1, read on the forward strand.
CACCGCAACCGGCACCTGCCCGAAGCGACAGCGACGCGTGGCTCGTGGACCTGCCGGCCAGCGTCGGCAAGCCGGAACGGCCGGCTAGCCCCCGGCTCAACCGGCACATGCTTGTGCGCCGCCTCGTATCGCAGGATGCCTCGGAGTATCGGGCGCTTCGACTGACGGCGCTGCAGGAGAGCCCGGCGTCCTTCGGTTCGAGCTTCGAGGAGGAATGTGATCGCCCTCTCGTTGATTTCGCAGCGCTGGTCGGGGACTCGGGCGAAAGCGCCTTCTTTGGTGCCTTCCGCGATGCGCGACTTGTCGGATCCGTCGGTTTTGGGCGCAGATCCGGCCTCAAAGAGAGACACAAGGGTTTCATTCGGGGCATGTACGTTGCGCCGTCCGCACGGGGTCAGGGTATCGGGCGGGCACTGCTCGCGCGCGCGCTCGACTTCGCCGCAACGATGCCGAACCTGCAACAGGTGACTCTCACCGTCAATGCGAGCAATCTGCCCGCCATCCGGCTGTACACGGTCGCGGGGTTCCAGCAGTACGGTCTGGAGCCAAAGGCCTTGTTTGTCGGCGGCACGTACCACGATGAGATCAACATGCTGAGAATGCAGAGTGCTGGCTGATTTCTCGCCCGATCACCGCCTGCGAGGCGACCCGCCTCGCAGGTGGACTTAGTTCGAAAGCGAGATTGCCGTTGTCGCCGCCTCGTCTGCTCACGTCTCCGGTGTTCTTCGAGAACGCAGCCGCATTCCGGCGCTGGCTCGCGCACAACGGGGAGCGTGCGACGGAGCTTTTCGTTGGCTATCGCAAGGTCGGCACGGGGGAGACCAGCCTCACGTGGCCCGAGTCGGTGGACGAGGCCCTGTGTTTCGGCTGGATCGACGGTGTCCGCAAGCGCATCGACGAGCACTCCTATCAGATTCGATTCACACCCCGAAAGCCGAATTCCATCTGGAGCGCGATCAACATTGACAAGGTTCAGGCGCTCACTGCACAGGGGCGCATGCGGCCCGCCGGCCAGGCCGCCTATGCGCGGCGAACGCAAGACAGGTCCAGCGTCTACTCGTACGAGCAGGCAGGCTGGTCGCAGTTCGCTGCCGCCGAGATCCGTGAGTTCAAGAAGAGCAGGTCCGCGTGGCAGTTCTTCGAGGCCAGTCCACCGAGCTATCGCAAGACCATCCTGCACTGGGTCACCAGTGCCAAGCAGCCGGCCACCCGCGCCCGACGACTGGCGCAGTTGGTGGCTGCCTGTTCGGCCCGCCAACGTCTGATCAAGTAGGTCGCGTAAGTGGCCGGTCTCTTCGTGCGCGACAGCACACAACGGCGTAAACCGCTCCCCGGCCGGTGGACAATTGCCCGTTTCGGCGGCCATGCTTGTACTGTCGTATCGCCTCGAACGTCGCCCGACTCGTTGCCCACTGCCTGCTAAGGAGGCTCGATGTCTGACCTGACTGGACGCGTTGCAGTCGTGACCGGTGGAAACGGCGGCATCGGGCTCGGCATGGCGCGTGGGCTGGCAAAGGCGGGCGCGCGCGTCGTGGTGGCGGCGCGCAACGAGGCCAAGTCGATCTCAGCGGTGGCCGAACTGAAGGCCCTCGGCTCCGGCGCGCTCGCGCTGCCGGTGGATGTCACCGACGAACAATCGGTCGGTCGCCTGGTGCACGACGTCACGGAGCAATGCGGGCGGCTCGACATCCTCGTCAACAACGCCGGAGTCAACATCCGGCTTCCCGTGCAGGACCTGCAGCTCGATCAATGGCGGCAGGTCCTGGACGCCAACCTGACAAGCGCTTTCCTTTGCGCTCGCGCTGTCTATCCGCACATGAAGCGGGCCGGGGCGGGCAAGATCATCAACATCGGCTCCATGTTGTCCATCTTTGGGGCCGCCTTCGCCCCGGCGTATGGCGCCAGCAAGGGCGGCATCGTCCAGTTGACTAAATCCATGGCGGTTTCATGGGCGGCCGACAACATCCAGGTCAACGCCGTGCTCCCCGGTTGGGTTGATACCGACCTCACCCGAGAGGCGCGCACGCAGGTGCCAGGTCTGAACGAGCGTGTGCTGGCGCGTTCGCCGGCCGGCCGCTGGGGCGTCGCCGACGACTTCGAGGGGATCGCGGTCTTCCTGGCGAGCCAGGCTTCTGATTTCATTACGGGTGCCGCTATCCCGGTCGATGGCGGATATTCGTCGCTCGCCTAGCCGAAGCGGCAAGCGATGCAACAATGCACCCGCCTGCTCTCGCAGGCGGGTCGGTGCGTTCAACTCGCGGTCAATCTCAGGAGATGTGATGATCTTCGACTTGCCGACGTTTACCTTGATTCATGTGGTCATCAGCGTTCTGGGAATCATTGCCGGACTCGTCGTCGTCGGTGGACTTATGTCCGGCGCGCGGATGGACGGCTGGACCGCCTTCTTCCTGGTGACTACGATCCTCACCAGCGTGACCGGGTTCCTGTTTCCGTTCACCAAGGTCTCGCCGGCGCACGTCGTGGGTGCTGTTTCACTCGTGGTGCTGGCCATAGGTGTCGCGGCACGCTATTGGAAGCAACTCGCAGGCCGGTGGCGTACCGCGTATGTGATTACGGCGGTGGCGGCGCTTTACCTGAACGTATTTGTGCTGATAGTGCAGCTGTTCGCCAAGACGCCGCCGCTGGCGCAGTTGGCGCCCACGCAGCAGGAAGCTCCGTTCGCGGCGACGCAGGCCCTGGTACTGGGTCTCTTCGTGTGGCTTGGCTGGGCAGCACTGAGAGGCTTCCGGATGGCCAGGGCGGGCTGAAGTCGGGCGCGAGCCTGCATGCTGGAATGCGCCAAAGGATGACCGTGTCCGAGCGACCACTGTCTGATACCTGGGAGCGTGGCGACCCCTATGAAAACTATGTCGGCCGATGGAGTCGTCGGGTTGCCCCGCAGTTCCTTGCATGGTTGGACATTCCCGCCGGACAGCGAGTGGCTCGACGTGGGCTGTGGCACCGGGGCGCTCTGCGCGGCCATCGTCGACCATTGCGCGCCGTCGTCGGTCGCGGGAGTCGAGCCTTCGGAAGGTTTCCTGAAGACGGCCAGGGCGAATCTCGGCGGACGTGCCGCGATTCACCCGGGCAGCGCGGCGGCCATTCCGCTGGACGACGATGCGGTCGACGCAGTGGTCTCCGGCTTGGTGCTGAATTTCATCCCGGATCCGCGCGCCGCGTTGGCAGAAATGGTGCGGGTGGCCGTCGATGGGGCAACCCTCGGAGCGTACGTGTGGGATTACGCCGGCAAGATGGAACTGATGCGGTACTTCTGGGATGCCGCCGTTGAACTCGATCGTGAAGCTGGCCACCTGGACGAAGGCACCCGCTTTCCGCTGTGCCGGCCCGAGGCGCTGCTGGAGCTCGTGACCGGCGCGGGACTCGACAGGGCCGCCGTTACCGCGTTCGACATTCCGACTTCCTTCGCCTCGTTCGAGGACTACTGGCGGCCGTTCCTGGGTGGCCAAGGACCGGCCCCCGCGTATGCAATGTCGCTCGATGACAGCGCACGGATAGCGCTGCGAGATCGACTGCGTTCGCGCATCCCCGTGCAGACGGATGGTTCGCTCGCACTGACCGCGCGGGCGTGGGCAGTCCGTGCAACCGTTTCCAAGTAGATTTCAGGATTGCAGTTGACGCCGAGTTTGAGCGTCGAACGAAGTTTCCACGGGGAGGTGGCCGATGCACATGCGTTTCATCCACCGATTTGGACTTGCCGTCGCCGTCCTTTGCATTAGCCAGGCTGCCATGGCAGCGCCGTGCGAGGACAAGGCACATCGCCAGTTCGACTTCTGGCTGGGCGAGTGGCAGGTGCACACGGCTGACGGCAAGCTGGCGGGAGTCAATCGCATCGAACGCGTGTTCGGCGGTTGCGTCCTGCATGAGAGTTACACCACCGGCCGCGGCTACAGCGGTGCAAGCTTCAATGTCTACGATGCGCCACGCAAGGTCTGGCACCAGACGTGGGTCGATACATCGGGCACCTTGCTGTTGCTTGAAGGCGGGTTGGTTGACGGCAAGATGGTGCTCGAAGGGCAGACCACGGGCACCGACGCTCAAATCGTCCGGCATCGGATCACATGGACACCGAATCCGGACGGAAGCGTCCGCCAGTTCTGGGAGTCCACCGATGCAAAGGGCGAATGGCGCACGGCGTTCGATGGTCGCTACACGAAGAAGTAGGTCGACTCAATCGCTGCGCGTCCCATGAAGATCGTCAAGCCGATTCGCGCTGTGCACACCTACACACAGCATCTGGTCGCCCAACCCGACGCAGTCTTTCCCCTGCTATGTCCCGTACGCGAGGCGGACTGGATCGAGGGCTGGGAGCCACGGCAGGTGGTGTCGGAATCGGGTGTCGCGGAGCGCGACTGTGTTTTTGTCACGCCGGCCCAGCCCGCAGACGCCGTCTGGTACATCACGCGCCACGAGCCCGAGTCCGGCTTCATCGAAATGGTCAGGATCACGCCGAACGTGACGGCCAGCCGGCTCTCGATACAGCTGCGCGCCGTGGAAGGTGGGTCCGAGGCGGATATCACCTACGCCCATACCAGCCTCGGCCCGGAGGGGGACACCTTCGTTGCGTCGTTTACTGCAGACTTCTATCGTAGGTTCATGCAGGACTGGGAGTCGCGGATCAATCACTTCTTGCTTACAGGATCGGCACTGCGGACTGGCGACGGCTGAACGTGCGATGCGGGCAGTACGTTCTGTCGTTACCCCGCTGCACATTGATTGAGATCCTGGCAAGAATCCGAAGTGGGCGGGCCCGCCCGCGCAGGGAGGCAAACATGGTCGTTCGTGTTGTCCGGCTGGGCAGTCCGCGGATCGAAGCCGAAGGTACGCGCATCGGTACCGTGCGGCGTCCTCCGAGAGGTGTGCCAAAGGATCAGTTCGCGTCGCAGAACTGGTACGACGTGTGGTTTCCGAACCTTGCGCCGAGTGTCGAAGCTGATGAAGCTTGGGCAGGCGGCTGCCACGCCAGCGCAGTGGGCCACCTTCGCTCGAAAGTACCGCACTGAGATGGCAAGTCCTGAGTGCAGCCACGCCCTTGAACTCCTGGCCGCGCTTTCACACGACACCAACTTTTCCGTCGGGTGCTACTGCGCGGATGAATCGCACTGCCACCGATCGGTGCTGCGCGAACTCCTGATCGACAGAGGCGCGAGACTCGCGCCATGAGAGTCCGGCTCCTTTTTGTCGTGCCACTGGCTAACCGGGGCGCTGAAGCACAGTCCTCGCTGTGGTGAGAGGCTTGCGCGCTGGGAGGACGTCCATGGTATCTGCACTCGACCTGCACATGTAGTCATGACCAGTCACCGGCGTCGGACAATCCTCACATCCGCCCTCGCTTCCGGGCTGCTGCCGTTGAGGCTCCGGGCGCAGGCACCGACGTTTGTTGCCCCGAATGTCGTGGTCATCTCACCGCGACTGGTCACTTCGGGACAACCGGCCGCTAGCACGCTGGCGCAGCTGGCCTCTCAGGGGTTCGGCGCGGTGATCTATCTCGCGCCGCCGACGGTGTCAGACGCCGTCCACGATGAGGCGGCGATACTCGAGCGACAGAGCGTGGCGTACGTGAACATCCCGATTCCGTTCAGCCATCCGACCGAGGAACACTTCGCCTCGTTCACCGCGGCGCTCGGGCAGTTCAGCGACCGCAAGGTCCTGGTCCATTGCCAGGTCAACATGCGCGCGTCGAGCATGGTGTTTCTGCATCGGGTCATCGTCGAGCGGGAATCCGCGGAGCTCGCCTACGAGTCGGTCACCCGTGTCTGGTCACCGACGGGACCGTGGAAGTCGCTGATCGTGACGATGTTGCGGAAGCATGGCAATGCATTTGACCCCTATTGATTTGAGCCGCCTTGAACCTGGCGGCCCGCAGGGGCGCTCGCCCATGTGCCAAGCCAACTGTAGTAGTCGACCATGACTTCACCTGCTGGAGTGCAATCGATGATTCGCGGTTCCTGTCTATGTGGTCAGGTGCGCTTCGAACTCGACGGAGCGCCGCAGTTCATCAATCACTGCCACTGCTCCATGTGCCGCAAGGCCCATGGGGCCGCCTTCGGCAGCTTCCTGCATGCCGATGGCAACGGATTTCGCTGGCTTGTCGGTGAGTCGCGCGTCACGAACTACCCGTCCTCGCCGGGCAACGTGCGGGCGTTCTGTTCGGTCTGTGGCTCGAACGTTCCCGTGCTCGAAGACGAAGGCAGGCATGTGATCATCCCCGCGGGCGTCCTCGATGACGATCCCATCGTCCGGCCGGTCGTGCACATCCACACTGCCTCGCGGGCGCCGTGGTTTGCAATCACCGATGCCTTGCCTCAGTTCGCCGAGTTCCCGCCAGACGAGTTCTGGGCCGACTACGAATAGCTGTCGACACAGGTGCGCCAGCGTTTGCACGGGGACGACGCAGAAAACGCCTCTCTGGGTGCCGAGTACTCTTCCCGCCATGGACCCCGGCCGCTTGCTCGGAACCTTCATCGCTTGGCCCGCATTGGCGCTGGTTCCGGCCGCGACCATCGGCGCGCTGTATGTGTATGGACGCAGAAAACTGGTGCTGATCACCGCGCTCGCCTGGCTGGCGTACTTCCCGTACGAACTTGCAATGAAGCTGCGCATCCTGTGCAGCGGCGAGTGCAACATACGAGTCGACCTGCTGGTGCTGTACCCGGTCCTGGCTGTGCTCTCAGTGGCCAGTGTCTATGTCGCCCTGCGCTTCAAGCGCACGGACCGGCCGAGACGCGAGGACCGGCCGAACTGAGGCGAGTCCGCGCGGCGGGGTTGCCGACAAACGACGGCGGCGCAGAATCGACGCGACGGTTGCGTCCTCGGTCAGTTTCTCGGCAACATGCGGCACGTCCGCGGGGTTTGATACACCGCGACAAGGGAGGAACATGGGACGATTCGTCATTGCCGCGTTCAGGCCGAAGGCCGGTCAGCAGGACGCGCTCCGCACCGTTTTGGAGAGGCATCGGCGGGTGCTGCGGGCCGAACGACTCGTCGCTGATCGCCCACCCTATGCCATGCAGGCTGCGGACGGAACGATCATCGAGGTTTTCGAATGGCGCTCGGCAGACGCAATCGCTCAAGCGCATCGGAACAAGGCCGTCCAAGCTCTATGGGCCGAGTGCGACACGCACTGCGACTATGTGCCGCTCGCGGACCTCGCCGAATCCTGTCATCCCTTTGCCGAGTTCGAAAGCCTGGACCTCGAATGAGTACCGACAGCGACACCGATGCCCATGCCAATGCCAATGCCAATGCCAATGCCAATGCAGTGAGCCGCCCGCTGCAGACCTGCACGGGCAGCTGTCACTGCGGCGCGGTGCAGTTCGAGATCGACACGGACTTCCCTGAGCTCACAATGTGTGACTGTTCCATCTGTCGGCGCAAGAACGCGCTGATGGTCAAGGTGCACGAAAGCCGTTTCCGCCTGATTGCCGGCGAAGACGCCCTCACCGAGTATCGGTTCCATACGCACACCGCACGCCATTTCTTCTGCAGGACCTGCGGCATTTATCCCTTCCATCGCAAGCGGGTCACGCCCGACTATTTCGGCATCAACGTCCATTGCCTGCATGAATTCGATCCTGCCGGGATACCGGTGCGACAGGCCGTCGGCGCTGCGATGGCCTGAGGCGCGACAGGCAAAACCTCGCGGCAAATGCGAGCTCGTTCTTGCATGGGAGCCGTCGACGGGGACCGCAGGCCATGAAGCGTGAGGTGAATTCGCCAACGGCGGACGCCGCCCTGCGGCAGGCCGATCGCTCCGACATCCCCGGCATCCAGCGGGTGCGGCACTCGGTGAGGGAGAACCGCCTGACCTCACGCAAGATCAGCGACGACGAAGTCGCGCACGCAATCGAAGTGTCCGGACGCGGCTGGGTGGTCGAGGTCGAACGGACCGTCGTCGCCTTCGCAATCGGCAACGCGCAGGACGGCAACATCTGGGCGTTGTTCGTCAATCCCGATCACGAGGGTCGTGGCCATGGTCGACGGCTGCATGACACCATGGTGGCGTGGCTATGGTCGTGCGGCTTGCGAACGCTCTGGCTGAGCACCGAGCCCGGCACCCGCGCGCAGCGCTTCTACTCGCGCGCGGGATGGACCGACTGTGGGTCGTTACCCAGTGGCGAGGTGCGCTTTGAACTTTACCGGCGAGACGGGAGTGCCTGATGCGTGACAGGCGCAATGTTTGGAGCGCCGTGGCCCTGGCGTGGCGTGGTAGCGTGGACATCAATTCGAACGCAGGAGATCCGAATGAGCGACGCCGCCTGCGACTGGTTCGAAGGAGGGTGTACCTGCCGCCATGTCCGCTACCGGATGGCCGGGCCGCCGCTCATCGTGCACTGCTGCCATTGCCGCTGGTGCCAGCGCGAGACCGGTGCCTCGTTCGCACTCAATGCCCTGATTGAAGCCGCGCGGATCGAACTGATCTCGGGCGCCGTCGATCTCGTCGATACCCCGTCGAACAGCGGCAAGGGCCAGAAAATCGCACGCTGTCCAATCTGCCGCATTGCAGTCTGGAGCAACTACGCCGGCGGCGGTGACGCGGTTCGTTTCGTGCGTGTCGGGACCTTCGACGATCCGGATCGCTTTCCGCCCGGCATTCACATCTACACGGCGTCGAAGCAGCCGTGGGTGCAACTGCCGTTAGGGGCAGCGGCGGTCCCCGAGTATTACCGGGCGTCCGAACATTGGCCGAAGTCCAGTCTCGAGCGTCGAGCGGCATTGCTGGCTGCGCGCTGAGTCCATCGAAAGCAACCTTCGCAACACTCACTAGCTCGAGATCGCCCATGAAGATCCTCCTGCGAGCCCTGACGCCGAGCCGTTGGCCCGATCTCGAGACGGTCTTCAGTGGTGCGGGCTGCTCGGTGGCACGCAATTGCTGGTGCATGTATTACCGCCGCAGCGGGCCGCGCGGCGATCTTCCGGCAGGCATCACGCACGCACAGGCGAACCGCGCCGAACTGAAGGCCCTGGTCGACTCGAGCCGGCCGCCGGGGCTCATCGGCTACGCCGGCAAGGTGCCGGTTGGGTGGATCTCGCTGGCGCCGCGCGAGGAATTCCTGAAGTTGCGTCGTTCGCCGGTCATGAAGGCCGTCGATGAAACGCCGGTCTGGTCGATCATCTGCTTCGTTGTGCCGTCGCGCTACCGCGGTCAGGGGGTGGCGCGCGCAATGCTTGCCGGCGCGATGGATTACGCCCGCCGCCGCGGCGCCGAAGTGCTCGAAGCGTATCCGGTGGACGCCGCACGCCGCACGCACGACGAGGCGATGTGGTTCGGCGCGAAGTCGATGTTCGACGATGCCGGGTTCGTGGAGGTGGCCCGTCGCAAACCGCGCCGACCGGTGATGCGTCTCGTGGTCGAGTGAGGTGGACGTGCCCGCCTTCCGCACGCCGCTCGCGTGCACGCGGCGTTTTCGAGTGATCTCGGTGTGCAAGGCGTTCGGGGAGATGAGATGAATCGTCGCGCCATGATGTCTACGCTGCTCGTATCGCTTTCAGGCGCGCAGTACTCCGCGCTATCCGAAGCGCAATCCGAATCGACTCCGGCGCAGCCGGCACCTGGGCCGGCAGCAGCGCAAGGCAGCGCAGTCGAAGGCGAGCTATTCGCCGTCGAGTTCCGTACGGGGCCCGGCTGGGATCCGTCGAAACCGCCGGCCGAGCAGGCGCACTTCCGAGATCATTCCGCCAACTTGGCCCGCCTCCGGAAGGAGGGCCGCATTCTCATTGGCGCGCGCTACTCGGACAAGGGATTCATAGTCATGAGCGGCACCACTGCAGAGGAGGTGCGGGCGCTGCTCGCCGTCGACCCCGCCGTGCAACGGCGGGTTTTCGACGCCGAGGTACACGAATTCTCTGTCTTCTACGCGGGCTGTGTAAGCGCCTCCAGCCGACGCCGCTGAATCACTGGCAATAGCCCCTGCCATGCGCATCGCTCGACCGATCGGATGAATCGCACCGGAGCACCTTGTCGCCGAAGATTGCTGTGATAGACTAATTTCAGTCAGATTTTCAGTCGGTACTGTGCGTCTTTCTCGACCCGGGCCGACAAGAGTTGCCGGATCGTCCGACTCCGCGCTCGGCAGGCTCCAACAACGACACGCCCGCCGCTCTCCGCGGTCTTCGAACTCCGCTTCCAAGATTTCCAGGCAATTGACGTGCTTCAGCAGGCACGCTTCGGGTCTTGTTGCGGGCCGAAGCGCGACGTGGTCAGTGCCATTGCCAGCTTCTCTCCGAACGGGAGACATGAATACACAAGAGGCCAAGAACGTGCTCGAAGCGGCGCTACTCACCGCCGAGCAGCCCCTGTCGCTCAGCGAAATGCGGCGGATGTTCAACGACGAGATCAACGCCGACACCCTGCGCGTGCTGCTCGATGAATTGCGCACCGACTGGTCCGGTCGCGGCATCGAGCTCGCGGCACTGGCGTCCGGCTGGCGCTTCCAGAGTGCCGCATCGATGCGCCCGTATCTCGACCGGCTGAACCCGGAGAAAGCGCCGAAGTACTCGCGCGCGGTGCTCGAGACGCTCGCCATCATTGCCTATCGTCAGCCGGTGACGCGCGGCGACATCGAGGAAATCCGCGGCGTCACCGTATCGACACCCGTCATCAAGACTCTGGAAGAGCGTGGCTGGGTCGAAGTGATCGGCCATCGTGAAGCGCCAGGCCGGCCGGCCCTGTTCGCGACCACGCGCGCGTTCCTCGACGACCTCGGACTGCGTTCACTGGACGAACTGCCAACCCTCGACGATGGCGCAACGGTCGCCCCCGAGTTCGAACTTCAATTCGCCGATGCCATGCGCTCCGATGGGGTGATGGCACGCGAGATTTCCGCCGAGGTCGACGCTGCGCCGTCGTCTGCGGCGATTGCGGCGGCGGACGCCGAGTACTCCGCTGATACCGCGACCTCCTCGACCTCCTCGGCCGCGACTCCCGCCTGACTTCCATCCTGATGAACCCATCCTCGACCCCCGACGACGACCAATCACCGACGATTCCGATGAATCATGCCGATCATGAGGCGACTTCGGCGTCGCCGCGCGATGACGAGTCCGCAGGCGAACATCCGGACGATGTCGACGGCAACGTCGCCATTGCCCCCTCCGGCGAGGTCGAAGCCCAGGGCGATGACACGCCGAGGCAGCGCGGGCCGCACGGCCGGCGTCGACGCGGACGCGGTGGCCGCAGTGAGGCAGATCGTCCAACGCCGGTGACGGCTCAGGTGAACGCCGCCGCGGCCGAATTGCCGCCGATGCCTTTGGCCGGTGAGGGTGACGACATCAATCCTGCCGCGATGGCCGACGTCGCCTTGCCGCGCGAGGTGCTCGAGCGGGGCCGACGCGCAGCCAAACAGGCCTTGAACGCGCAGTCGGAAAAGTTGCACAAGGTGCTCGCGGATGCCGGGATCGGTTCGCGCCGCGACATGGAGGAGTTGATCATTGCGGGCCGGGTCTCGGTGAACGGGCAGCCGGCACACATCGGCCAGCGCGTGATGCCCAACGACCAGGTGCGCGTCAACGGGAAACCGCTGCAGCGCAGGCCCGCTGGAGGGCGACCGCCGCGCGTTCTGCTGTATCACAAGCCGGTCGGCGAGATCGTCACGCAGGACGATCCGGGCGAGCGCCCGACGGTCTTTGAGAAGTTGCCCAAGGTCTCCGGCGGACGATGGGTTGCGGTCGGACGACTCGACCTGAATACCGAGGGTCTGATCCTGTTCACGACGTCGGGCGAACTGGCGAACCGGCTGATGCACCCGCGTTACGAAGTCGAGCGCGAGTACGCCGTACGCGTGCTTGGAGAAGTTTCCGAGACCCAGCGCCAGCAACTGCTGGACGGGGTGCAGCTCGAGGACGGTCCGGCCAAGTTCAGCAAGGTCGAGGATGCCGGTGGCCAGGGTGTGAACCACTGGTATCGGGTCGCGCTCAGCGAAGGGCGCAACCGCGAAGTCCGGCGCATCTTCGAGGCGATCGGCTTGACGGTCAGTCGACTGATCCGGATCCGCTTTGGCGCGATCCAGTTGCCGCGCAGCGTCGCGCGCGGGCGCTTCTACGAGCTTGCACCCGAGTGGGTCCAGGCCTGGGTGCACGACCTGGGCATGGCCATCGACGAGGTTCGCAGCCGTGGCCCCAGCCAGCCGCACACCGGAAAGGGCGGTCGCAACAAGGGTGGACCGGGCCGCGGGCGAAAACCCGGGCAGGGTCCGAACCTGGGGCTCTCGCCTGGCGGGCAGAGCTACAGCCCGATCAGCGGCTTCGGTCAGGGACAAGGCTATGGCCAAGGTACGGGCTACGGGCAAGCCAAGGGATTTGGCCAGGGCCAGAGGCCGGGCCAAGGGCAGGGCCAGGGTCAGGGCCAGGGCCAGGGCCGCGGCAAGGGCAAGCCTCAGGGAAATCGCCCACCGAAGCAGCCCGATCCACTGACTAGCAGCGTCAACTACATCGCGGCCGGCCACGGTCTGCCCAACAACGGGCGGCCGGCGCGTTTCAAGCGGGGCAAGCCGCAGCGCACCTACTAGGCCGCCCGACACGGTTGCGGCGGTCAAGCGCTTGTTGCAGCGCGGTTACGCCCCTATAATGCGCGGTTGCCGGAGTGCGCGCCGATCGATATTCGATCAGGCGGGCGTCGGTTGCGCGGCACCGCAGTTGCCGCGCAAGCCTGTTGAATTCAACGGATGGGCTCTCGAGCCCATTTTTTATTTCCGGGCGGCATTGCGCGGCGGCTCGACGGATTACGTGGCCACGCCGTGGAAGGGTTATCGGGCGATGGCAGGTGTAGCAAGCGCGGTGCAAGAAACGATCGGACGAACCGTCGAGGGGCTCGGATACGAGTTCGTCGATGCCGAGCGCCTCGCGGCCGGCTTGCTGCGGGTGACGATCGATCGCGCGGGCGGCATCGGGATTGCGGACTGCGAGCGTGTCAGCCGTCAGTTGACGCATTTGTTCGCAGTCGAAGAAATCGACTACGCCCGGCTTGAGGTGTCGTCGCCGGGACTGGATCGTCCGTTGAAGCAGGCACGCGACTTCGTGCGCTTTGCAGGCAGTGACGTGCAGGTGCAGTTGTACGCACCGCTGGCCTCCGCCGGGGGACGCAAGCGCTTGCAGGGACGGTTGCTGGAACTCGTCGGCGGCGCGGGTGCCGAGAGAGTGCGGATGCAGCTTGCCGTGGAAGGCGGAGCGGAGGCGGCGGCGAAGAAGGGCGCTCCGGCGCACGGTCGCGCGAGAACGAAGGCGTCCGGCGGCAGAGGTCCGGGCAGGAAAGTTGAACCCGCGCTGGGTGCGATCGTGGAATTCGCGCTTGGCGAGGTGGACAAAGCGAAGCTGGTACCTGAATTGAACTTCAGGGGCGGGAGCAAGGAGTAGACCGCGATGAGTCGAGAAATTCTGCTGTTGGTCGATGCGCTGGCGCGCGAAAAGAACGTACCCAAGGAAACTGTCTTCGGTGCGCTCGAATCGGCGTTGGCAATGGCCACGAAGAAACTGTTCGCCGAGGAAGACGTCGACATCCGCGTCGCGGTTGACCGCGAGACGGGCGAGTACGACGCCTACCGTCGTTGGCTGGTCGTGCCCGACGAAGCGGGCCTGCAGGAACCTGGCCACCAGATCATCCTGTCGGATGCGCGCGACCAGATCGCCGACATCGAGGTCGACGAACACATCGAGGAACTGCTGCCGCGCCAGGACCTGTCCACCGGGCGCCGCTTCGCGCAGGACACCAAGCAGGTGATCCTGCAGAAAATCCGGGACGCCGAGCGTGAGCAGCTGCTGTCCGACTTCCTGGCGCGCGGCGACCAGATCGTCAGCGGCACCATCAAGCGCATGGACAAGGGCGACGCCATCATCGAGATCGGCAAGGTCGAGGCACGCCTGCCGCGCAGCGAGATGATCCCGAAGGAAAACCTGCGCATCGGCGATCGCTGCCGGGCCTTCGTGCAGAAGATCGACCGACTTGCACGCGGACCGCAGGTAATTCTGTCGCGCACGTCGCCCGAGTTCCTGATGAAGCTCTTCGAGTTCGAGGTGCCTGAGATCGAACAGGGACTGCTGGTCATCAAGTCGGCGGCGCGCGATCCGGGCGTGCGCGCCAAGATCGCCGTCTGGACCAATGATCGCCGTATCGACCCGATCGGCACCTGCGTCGGCATGCGCGGCTCGCGCGTGCAGGCCGTGACCAATGAACTGGCCGGCGAGCGCGTCGACATCGTGCTGTGGTCGGACGATCCGGCGCAGTTCGTGATTGGTGCGCTGGCCCCGGCCAACGTCAGCTCGATCGTCGTCGACGAGGACAAGCATGCGATGGACGTCGTGGTCGACGAAGACAACCTTGCGATCGCGATCGGCCGCAGCGGACAGAACGTCAGGCTGGCCGCTGAAATGACCGGCTGGCAGATCAACATCATGACGGCCGAGGAATCCGCCCAGAAGCAGGAAAGCGAGCAGGTCGGCGTGCGCCAGACCTTCATCGAGAAGCTCGATGTCGACGAGGAGATCGCCAACATCCTGATCCAGGAGGGCTTCTCGACGCTCGAGGAAATCGCCTACGTTCCCGTCAACGAGCTCATGGAGATCGAGGCGTTCGACGAGGAAACGGTGGAAGAACTGCGCAACCGCGCGCGCAATGCGTTGCTGACGGAAGCGATCAAGCGCGAAGAGAACCTCGAGCAGGCCGAAAAGGATCTGCTCGACCTCGAAGGCATGGACGCCGACCTGGCGGCCAAGCTGGCCGAGAATTCGATACGCACGCGCGACGACCTCGGAGAACTGGCAGTCGACGAGTTGACGGAAATGACCGGCATCGACGACGAGCGCGCGAAGGGGCTGATCATGGCCGCTCGCGCACACTGGTTCGAGTCGGCGGAGCAGTAACCGGCGGCGCGGGCTGGTCGGACAGCAGGGATAAGGAACTCTATGGCAAGCATTACCGTGGCCCAGTTCGCGACGGAACTCAAGGTTCCGCCGCAGTTGCTGCTCGAGCAACTCAAGTCGGCCGGAGTCGTCAAGGAAGCAGAGGGCGACCCACTGTCCGACGACGACAAGGCGCGCCTGCTGGAGTCGCTGCGCAAGGCCCATGGCGGCGAAGCCGCCGAAAAGAAGAAGATCACGCTGACGCGCAAGCAGACGACCGAGATCAAGCAAGCCGATGCATCGGGCAAGGCACGCACGATCCAGGTCGAAGTCCGCAAGAAGCGCGTCTTCGTGAAGCGCGACGAGGCCGCCGCGGAACCGGAGGTGCCGGCCGCACCAGCCGCACCGGTCATCGACGAGGCCGAACTGGCCAAGCGCGAAGAAGAAGCGCGTCGTCAGGCCGAGTTCACGGCACGCCAGATGCAGGAGGCACGAGAGCGTGCCGAACGCGCGCAGCGCGAGTTGGCTGCAGCCCAGGAGAAGGAACAGCACGACGTCGAGGGCGCGCGCGAGCGCGAAGCGGCGGCTGCGGCCGAACTGGCGCGAGCCGAGCAGGCGCAACGCGACGCCGACCGCGCCGCCAAGGAAGCGGTTGACGCGCAACAGCGCGCCCGTCGAGCCGTCGAGGACGAAGTCGCCGCCATCAAGTCCATGATGTCGGCGCCCAAGAAGGTGGCGAAGCCGGCCGAACCCGCCGCGACGGCAGGTACGTTGCACAAGCCCACTACCAAGCCCGAATCCAAGCCCGGCGAAGGCAAGAAGGACGAGAAGAAGCCGGGCGTCAAGGAAATCAAGAGCGGCAAGCTGGCCTCCAGCTGGTCCGAAGAGCAGCAGAAAAAGCGCCAGCTGAAGACGCGCGGTGACTCCTCCGGAGGCACTGGTGCCTGGCGCGGGCCTAAGGGACATCGCAAGCATGGTCGCGACGAGGCCGACGGCGCGGCGCAGGCGATGCCGGCCGAGCCGACGGTGCGGGACGTTTCCATTCCTGAGACGATCACTGTGGCCGATCTGGCCCACAAGATGTCCGTCAAGGCAGCCGAGGTCATCAAGGTGCTGATGAAGCTCGGCCAGATGGTCACGATCAACCAGGTGCTCGACCAGGACACCGCGATGATCATCGTCGGCGAACTCGGCCACAACCCGATCGCCGCCAAGCTCGACGATCCCGAGGCGCTGCTCGCCGAACGCGAAGCCACGGCGGCCGCCTCCACCGGGCCCGAGGCGATGCCCGAGCCCCGTCCGCCGGTCGTCACGATCATGGGCCACGTCGACCACGGCAAGACCTCGCTGCTCGACTACATCCGCCGTACCAAGGTGGCGGCGGGCGAAGCGGGCGGGATCACGCAGCACATCGGCGCCTATCACGTCGAAACGCCGCGCGGCATCATCACCTTCCTCGACACGCCGGGTCACGAAGCTTTCACGGCGATGCGCGCGCGTGGCGCCAAGGCGACCGACATCGTCATCCTGGTGGTGGCGGCCGATGACGGCGTGATGCCGCAGACCAAGGAGGCGATTGCGCACGCGAAGGCGGCCGGCGTTCCGCTGGTTGTGGCGCTGAACAAGATGGACAAGCCCGAGGCCAACCCCGATCGGGTCAAGCAGGAACTGGTCGCCAACGGCGTCGTCCCCGAGGACTACGGCGGAGAGTCGCCGTTCATCCAGGTGTCTGCGAAGACCGGCAAGGGCGTTGACGAGCTGCTGGAAAACGTGCTGCTGCAGGCCGAGGTGCGCGAGTTCAAGGCGATCAAGGACGGCCCGGCCAAGGGCCTCGTGATCGAGTCACAGCTTGACAAGGGCCGAGGCCCGGTCGCCACGGTGTTGGTCCAGAGCGGCACGCTCAAGCGCGGCGATGTCGTGCTGGCAGGCTCGAGCTTCGGCCGCGTCCGCGCAATGCTGGACGAGACCGGCAAGCCGATCCAGGAAGCAGGCCCGTCGATCCCGGTCGAGATTCAGGGCTTGTCGGACGTGCCGGCCGCGGGCGACGAACTCATCGTCCTCGGCGACGAACGCAAGGCGCGCGAAATCGCGCTGTACCGCCAGGGCAAGTTCCGCGACACCAAGCTCGCCAAGCAGCAGGCCGCCAAACTCGAAAACATGTTCGAGAACGTGGGCGAGGGCGCGGCCCGGACGCTGCCGCTGATCATCAAGGCCGATGTCCAGGGCTCGACGGAAGCCCTCACCCATGCGCTGACCAGGCTTTCGACCGACGAGGTCAAGGTCCAGGTGGTGCATGCACAGGTGGGCGGCATCACGGAAAGCGACGTCAACCTGGCCCTGGCGTCGAAGGCGGTGATCATCGGCTTCAACGTTCGTGCCGATGTCTCGGCGCGGAAGCTCGCCGAAGGCAACGGCATCGACATCCGCTACTACAACATCATCTACGACGCGGTCGACGAGGTGAAGGCGGCACTGTCGGGTCTGCTGTCGCCTGAGCAACGCGAGCAGGTGCTGGGAACCGTCGAGATCCGACAGATCTTCCGTGTCCCGAAGATCGGCGCGGTGGCGGGCTGCATGGTGCTCGACGGCGTGGTCAAGCGCACTGCGAGCGCACGGCTGTTGCGCGACAGCGTGGTCATCTGGACCGGCGAGCTCGATTCCCTCAAGCGATTCAAGGATGACGTCAAGGAAGTCAAGGCGGGCTTCGAATGCGGCCTCAGCCTCAAGGGCTATGACGACATCAAGGAAGGCGATCAGCTGGAAATCTTCGAAGTCCAGGAAGTCGCCCGGACGCTTTGACCAGACGGGCGAAAGTGCAAACCTGCTTTCGCCCGGTCTGAAGTGAAAAGTTCGCTGGCGGTGCCAGACGAACTTTCTGATGGCAACTGCGAATGAAACCGACCAGAAAACCGGGGCGCGGACTGCGCGTGGCGGACCAGATCCAGCGCGACCTCGCCGAGATGATCCAGCGCGAGGTGTCGACCGAGCGTGCCGGTCTGATCACGCTGACCGGTGTCGAAGTGACGCCGGACTACGCGCATGCGAAGGTGTACTTCACGACGATCGGTGCGCCGGTCGACGCGGCCCAGCGTGCGCTGGACGAGAAGGCGGGGTACTTCCATTCGTTGCTGTTCAAGCGGCTGTCGATACACACGATTCCGAAGCTGACGTTCGTGCACGATACCTCGGTCGAGCACGGCATCGAGATCGACCGCCTGATTGCCGAAGCGAACCGGAGCCAGTCCGAGTAGGACGGGAGGTCGCGTGGGCAAGTCGCGCAGCGAGCGCGTCGATGGGGTCCTGCTGCTCGACAAGCCGGGCGGAATGACGTCCAACCGTGCGCTGCAGTGTGCGCGACGATTGCTGGGCGCTGCGAAGGCGGGGCATACCGGCACGCTGGACCCGATGGCCACGGGCCTGCTGCCGCTGACCTTTGGCGAGGCGACGAAGTTCGCCGCGGACCTGCTGGACGCCGACAAATCGTATCGAGCCACGGTCCGGCTCGGCATGACGACGACGACGGGAGATGCTGAGGGCGAACGGGTGGCGACAGCGCCCGTCGAGGTGACGACAGCGGACGTCGACGCGGTCCTGTCGCGTTTCACCGGCAGCATCGCCCAGGTGCCGCCGATGCACTCGGCGCTGAAGCGTGATGGCAAGCCGTTGTATGAGCTGGCCCGCGCCGGGATCGAGATCGAACGGGCGCCGAGGAGTGTGTCGATCTATCGACTGGAGCGCGTCGGACATGTGGGCACTGACCTGACGCTCGAGGTCGATTGCAGCAAGGGCACGTATGTGCGGGTTCTGGCTGAGGACATCGGGCGCGCACTGGGCTGCGGTGCGCATCTCGCGGCGCTGCACCGCACCCGGGTCGGGCGGCTGACGCTCGAAGGCGCCGTGACGCTGCAGGCTCTGGAAGAAATGCCGGAGAGTGCGCGTCGGGAATGTCTGCAACCGGTTGACACGCTGGTTGCGACGCTGCCGAGGGTCGAACTGGACGACCCTCTGGCCGGGCGCTTCCGGCTGGGGCAGCGGTTGGCGATCGAGGCGCAGCCGCGTGGGGCCCGGGTACGGGTGTACGCGCCGCACGAAGTATTGCTGGGAACGGCGAACGTCAGCGAGTGGGGCGTCGTCGCACCGGAACGATTGATTTCGAACGAAAGTACACAGTCATGAAACGCCAATTGCGAAACGTCGCGATCATCGCGCACGTCGATCACGGCAAGACCACGCTGGTGGACAAGCTGCTGCAGCAGTCCGGGACCTTCCGCGAGAACCAGCAGGTCGCCGAACGGGTCATGGATTCGAACGACCTCGAGCGCGAGCGTGGCATCACGATCCTCGCCAAGAACTGTGCGGTCGATTACGAAGGCACGCACATCAACATCGTCGACACGCCGGGCCATGCGGACTTCGGCGGCGAGGTCGAGCGCGTGCTGTCGATGGTCGATGGCGTGCTGCTGCTGGTCGATGCGGTCGAGGGCCCGATGCCGCAGACGCGCTTCGTCACGCGCAAGGCGCTCGCGCAGGGACTGAAGCCAATTGTCGTGGTGAACAAGATCGACCGTCCGGGCGCGCGGCCGGACTGGGTCGTCAACCACACGTTCGACCTGTTCGACAAGCTCGGCGCCACCGAAGAACAGCTCGATTTCCCGGTGATCTACGCCTCGGCACTCAACGGCTACGCCGGTACCAGTCCCGACGTGCGCAGCGGTGACCTGAGGCCGCTCTTCGACGCGATCCTCGCGCACGTGCGCGTGCGCGACGACGATGCCGACGGCACGCTGCAACTGCAGATCTGCTCACTCGACTACTCAAGCTATGTCGGCAAGATCGGCATCGGCCGCATCACGCGCGGACGGTTGCGCGCCGGCCAGGAAGTGCTGGTCATGCACGGTCCGGAAGGCGGCCAGAATGCGCCGACCACGAAAGGCCGCATCAACCAGGTGCTCACGTTCGAAGGCCTCGATCGCAAGCTGGTCGACGAGGCGATCGCCGGCGACATCGTGCTCATCAACGGCATCGACGACATCGGTATCGGATGCACGCTGACGCCGGTCGACGCGCCGGATGCGCTCCCGTTGCTGAAGGTCGACGAGCCGACGCTGATGATGAACTTCCAGGTCAACACGTCGCCGCTCGCGGGGCGCGAGGGCAAGTACGTGACCAGTCGCCAGCTACGCGAACGGCTCGAGCGCGAGCTGAAGTCGAACGTCGCGATGCGCATGAAGGAGACCGACGACGAACAGATCTTTGAAGTGGCCGGGCGCGGCGAGCTGCACCTGACGATCCTGCTCGAGAACATGCGCCGCGAGGGCTACGAGATGGCGGTGTCGCGCCCGCGCGTGCTGTTCAAGGAGGTCGATGGCCCGGATGGACCCCAGCGGCTCGAGCCCTACGAGATGCTGACCGTCGACATCGAGGAAGTGAACCAGGGCGCGATCATGGAAGAGCTCGGGCGACGCAAGGGCGACCTGCAGGACATGCAGTCCGACAGCAAGGGCCGCGTACGGCTCGAGTACCGCATTCCGGCCCGTGGCCTGATCGGTTTCCAGGGCGAGTTCATGACGCTGACGCGCGGCACCGGCCTGATGAGCCACGTGTTCGACGACTACGGTCCGATCCGCCCGGGAGAAGTCGGAGAGCGCCGCAACGGCGTGCTGATCAGCCAGGACGAAGGCGAGGCCGTGGCCTATGCGCTGTGGAAGCTGCAGGAGCGCGGCCGCATGTTCGTCAGTCCCGGCGACAAGCTGTACGAAGGCATGATCATCGGTATCCATTCGCGCGACAACGACCTGGTCGTCAACCCGGTGCGCGAGAAGAAGCTGACCAACGTCCGTGCCTCCGGCAAGGACGAGCATATCGACCTGGTGCCGCCGATCCAGCTCACGCTCGAATCGGCCGTCGAGTTCATTGCCGACGACGAACTGGTCGAGATCACGCCGCAGAGCATCCGGCTGCGCAAGAGGTATCTGAAGGAAAACGAACGAAAGCGTGCCCAACGCGAGGCCGCATAGCGGCTCGCGCTGTTCACGCTTTCGTTCTTCGAACATTCACGGGCTCCCTCCCTCCGCCCTCCCTCCGCGAGGGAGGGGACTTCTAGCCACCTTGCATGGCCGATAACGCGCCACCGCCGCGCGCTGATCCTGATGATCATCGCGCCGCTGCTGTGGAGCATCGCGGGCGTGGTGACGCGCAATCTGTCGCCCGAACTGCAGGCACAGGGGCGCTTCGAGATCACGTTCTGGCGCAGTGTGTTCGCCGCGATCTTCGTCGGCGGCTTTCTGCTGCTGGTGCGACGCGACTTCACAGGCGCGTTGACGCGTGCCGGGCGGCCCGGGTTGCTGTCCGGGTGCATGTGGGCGACGATGTTCATCTGTTTCATGCTGGCGCTCACGCTGACGTCGACCGCCAACACACTGATCGTTCTGGCAGTTGCGCCGCTGATTACGGCGATCCTGGCGCGCGCCGTGCTGAAGACCCCGATTCCGCTGCGCACCTGGCTGGCGATCGCGACCGCGATGGCCGGCATCATCTGGATGTTCGCCGGAGGGCTGCGCATCGAGTCGCCGAGCAGCCTGCTCGGCATGCTGATCGCATTCGGCGCGCCGCTCGCGTCGGCGATCAACTTCGTCGTGCTGAAAAAGCGCGGGCAGTCGGTGGACCTGATCCCTGCCGTGTTCCTCGGCGGCGTGATTTCGGCGGCGCTGATGCTGCCCTTTGCCTTGCCGCTGATGGCGGAGCCGCGCGACATCGCGCTACTTGCGGTGCTTGGCTTCTTTCAACTGGGCCTGCCCTGCATGCTGCTGGTGATGGCGGCACGGCATCTGTCGGCGACCGAACTGTCACTGCTCGCGCTGCTCGAGGTGCTGCTCGGTCCGCTGTGGGCGTGGCTGGGCGCTGGCGAGGTGCCCGGCGGCACGACAGTGTTTGGTGGCGCGCTGGTGCTGGGGGCCCTGGTGCTCAATGAACTGGCGGCCGCACGCCAGCGCCACGCGACGGCCTAGCGTTCGACCCGGATTGTCGCGCGATAATCCTCCCGCCATGACACTCGAAGACTTCGCGAGCGACACGCCGCTGCCGGTGCGGCATGTCGGTTGGACAAGACCTCTTGCGTGGCTGGCGCTCGGCTGGCGCGACTTCGTGCGCAGTCCGTTCGCCGGGCTGGTCCACGGCGCATTCGTCACGATTGGCGGATGGGTCGTGCTGCTTGTCTCGCTGCGTTACGGCTGGGTCGCGCCGGGTGCCTTCTCGGGTTTCGTCATCCTTGGCCCGATCCTCGTGACCGGTCTCTACGAGATCAGCCGGTTGCTGGCACGTGGCGAACGCGCCGGCCTAGCCGAGGCCGTGACGGCGTGGCGACGTGGCACGCGGCCTTTGGTACGACTTGGTGTGCTGCTCGCGGTCCTGGGCACGTTGTGGGTCGCGACGTCGGCACTCCTGTTCGCGCTCTTTGCGAAGTCGCCGCTGCGCGGGCCGATTGAATTCCTCCGCTACGCTGCGTTGGAGCAGGGTGACTTGCTCTTCACGCTCTGGGCCATTCTCGGCGGTCTCGGTGTGGCGATCGTGTTCGCCCTGACGGCGGTGTCTCCGCCGCTGCTGCTGGGGCGCCAGGTCCGCTTTCGCCAGGCATTGCTGACGAGCGCGCGCGCGGTCGGCGAGAACCCCGTTTCGATGCTTGTCTGGGCGCTGATCATCCTGGTGGGCACGTCGCTGTCGCTGGCCACCGGCATGCTTGGTTTCCTCATCAGCGTGCCCGTACTCGGCCACGCCAGCTGGCACGCCTACCGTGACCTCGTCGTCACCGACGGCGTGCCGCTGCGCAATGCCTGACGATGGAGGAAACACTCTTCGGACTGACGGAAGAGCGCATTGCCGAACTCGGCATGACCTGGGGCATCGGCGGCTTCATCGCGCTGATGCTCTTCATTATCTGGAAGTTGGCGCGCGAGTCGAAGGCCGGCCGCTTCGGCACGTTTGTGCTGTTCTTCGTGCTGGCGTTCGGCATCCTTGGTTTCGTGGCCAAATCGGTGATCCAGTGGGTGCTGAAGCTCTAGCGCGTCCGTCGTGGCCGGCGAGCGACGATGTTCGCTGGCGTTTCTGCGTCGCGCCGATGATGGACTGGACAGACCGTCACTGCCGGTACTTCCACCGGCAGTTGTCGTCGCATGCCCGGCTTTATACGGAAATGATCACGACCGGCGCACTGCTCCAGGGGGATGGCGCACGCCACCTGCGTCACGACGGGTTCGAACACCCGCTGGCCCTGCAGCTCGGCGGCAGTGAGCCCGATGAGCTGGCGCGCGCTGCGCGGATGGGCGCGGCGGCCGGCTTCAGCGAGATCAATCTGAATTGCGGCTGTCCCTCGGAGCGCGTGCAGCGCGGCGCGTTCGGCGCCTGCCTGATGGCCGAGCCGGCGCTGGTGGCCGACTGCGTAAAGGCGATGCTCGACGCAGTCGACGTGCCGGTCACTGTCAAGCACCGCATCGGCATCGATCGGACCGAGGACTATGCCTTTGTGCGGGATTTCGTCGGTGCACTGCATGAGGCCGGGTGTGAGGGCTTCATCGTTCATGCGCGCAACGCGTGGTTGCACGGCCTGAGTCCGCGCGAGAACCGCGACGTGCCGCCGCTGCGCTACGAGATCGTGCATCGACTCAAGCGCGACTTTCCGCAGGCGCGATTCGTTCTGAATGGGGGACTCACGACCCTGCAGGACGCGCTGACATGCGCTCAGGGTCTGGATGGCGTGATGCTCGGTCGAGCGGCCTATCACGATCCGTTCCTGTTGGCGGAGGT
Source organism: uncultured beta proteobacterium (assembly GCA_963754065.1). GTDB lineage: Bacteria > Pseudomonadota > Gammaproteobacteria > Burkholderiales > Burkholderiaceae_F > JALORV01. The sequence continues at coordinate 35,034 of CAVWFH010000023.1, forward strand.
TGACCGGGTGTTCTTCGGTGACCCGGCTGCGGCGCCGACCCGAGCGGACGTGGTTGCGCGCATGTCGGACTATCTCGCGCGCGAGTGCCGCGTGGGCGCCGTGCCCCGGCAGATCGTGCGCCATATGCACGGCCTGTTTCTTGGTCAGCGTGGGGCACGTCACTGGCGACGCATGTTGAGTGATGCAGCCCGGCTCGAGTCCGCCGGGCCACGGATCCTCGAACAGGCCCTGCAGGAAGTGCAGCCACCTGCACGCGTCGCCGCGTAGCGCCTGCGTGCGATAACTCAGCCCGGGCAGGCCTTCGCGGCTTCCGCCTCGCGCTTGCTGATCTCCCGATCCGCCTTTTGCATTTCGTCAATCGATGCTGCGCGCTGCTGCAACAGCGACGCCCGTGCGGAACGCGCACGCTCCAAGTCGCCCTTGGCGCGATCACATCGTTCGCGCTCCTTGGCCTGAGCCTTTTTCTGCTCGGCGGCGGCGCGCTCGGCCTTGGCTTCCTCTTTCTCGCGCTCCTTGTCCCGTGCTTTCTCGGCATCCTTCGCATCGGCCGCGTCCCGCTTGGCGCGATCCTTGGCGGCCTTCTGTTCCTCGACCGCGATGGGTGGAGTCGTGTTGACCTGGCGCGCGGACTTGGTTCCGTCCGGACAGGGCGAGTTCGAATAGGTGACCTTGCCGTCCGCGGCCTCGCAGCGCTGCACGGTCTGGGCAGCGGCCGTCGTCCAGGCTGTCCCCAGCAAGAGCGAAATGATTGCTGCACACCGGACCTGGCTGCCCGCGGCGCGGCGGGCGGACTGCTTCAGGAACTGCATACGCGGCGGTACTGGACAGTGAGTTGACTGGCGTGCTGGTCCATTTGCTCGAGGTCGTCGAGTGAGTAGTAGGGACGGTTGACCAATGCATTGCGCAGGCGGCGGATCGAGTCAATCTCACCGCGTAGATAAGCGCAGTCGGCAATACGCTGATCCTGCTGTTGCTGCGCCGCGGTGGCCTGCTGTGCCTTCCGTTGTTCCGCGAGTTGCTGGGCAGCCTGGGCATCGCGGGCCGCCTGATCGCGCGCCGCACGCTGCACTTCCGGAGTCGGAGCCGGGGCCGACTGCATGGCCTTGACCGGCTTGGTGCCTTCAGGACACTCGGAATTGGAGTAGGTCACCCGTCCGCCGGCACCTTCGCAGCGTTGGATCGGCTGCGCGGCCACGGTTGCCGGGACGATGAACGCCACAGCGCCGGCCCACTGCGCGATCGATCGAAGCATCGCGCGAGTCTATCGAACGTCGCTGGCGCCGTCACCGCGCCCCGCACGGCAGGCGCGGACCCGCGGGCGCGCGTCGAAGCGGAGCTTTACTGAACGCCGATGGCCTGGCGCACGGCGTCGGCTGCCACCTTGTTGAAGCGATACTGGTAGTCGTAGACGCTGGCGCCCGCCTGGTAGAGCTTGCCGGGCCGCACGCCGGGCAGGCCCTTGGTCGGCTCGATGAACGCGATACGCGCCGACTCGCGCTCGACCGTCGAAACGCCCGTATCGAGTGGATCGACCTGTGCCGGGAACGACAGCACGATGGCTTTCGTGCCGGCAATAGTGCGTTCTTCCCACTCGCCTTGCCCGATGACCTGTTCGGCGGCGCGGTCGCAGAACAGCGTCCCGGTCTTGGCAGCGTAGAGCGATACCTCGCCCTTCTTGCCCGGGGCTGCCGCCTTGAAGTACATCGCATACGGCTTGGCGCCCTGCCGGTCTTCGTAGGCCAGGCAGTAGGGAATCTGCTTCGAGAAATTGCCGACGAACTGTCCCGTGTTGGTGGCTCCGGTGAACGATTCACGGCGCGGCAGCATCAGCACGTCGTCGAAGAACCGGGCCGTTGCAAGGTAGGCGACTGCGCCCTTCGGAAAGACCGACTTCCCGGCCTTCGCCGCTTCCTGCTTCGGGTAGTTTTCAGGCGTGCGCAGGAACAACGAGATCGGCATCTCCGAGACGTCGTACGCCTGCAGTGTCACTGCCATGCGCAGGGAGGCCTGTCCGGCGTAAACGATGTAGACCGAGCCGTCGTTCGCGGGGATGGCGAAGTTGGGGCGCCCGAGCGCGCGGCGCTCGCCGTTGAGCACCGCATGCGCAACGTCGATGTTGCCGTTCAGCGTCGTCTGGTTGGGATCGTTGCTGGTTTCCGTCAGCGCGTACCGATTGCCTTCGCCCGCGGTGGCTGCCGCACGGATGTTCGACACGCGCGCGCCCTGGAAGTGAAACAGACCCTCACCCTTGAAGGCCTCGAACGACGGCGTGGCAATCGGCTTGGCGCCGGGAACCACGACCGGCTTGGGGGCCGGACCATAGACCACGACCTCGGCCGGTTGCTGGGCCAGCGCCAGCGGGGTGGCGAACGTCGCCAGTGCCAGTGCGCAGGTGCGGAGCGAATGTGATGCCATGGATGCCTCCCGTGAATTCGATCGCGGCTGGAATCCGGCCGCGTTTGGCGCGAATGGTAATCGCTGGACGAGGTTTTAATCGTCCGGAGTAGGGGTGGATTCCTCTCCCATGAAAGTGGGAGTCAAGCTTCAACCGTTCGCGTCTGCAGCACCTTGCCCGGATTCATGATCCCCAGCGGATCCAGGGCTTGCTTGATCGTGTGCATGAGACGCAGTTCGATTTCCGATTTGTAGCGGACGTTTTCATCGCGCTTGAGCTGGCCGATCCCGTGCTCCGCGGAAATCGAACCTCCGAGCGCATGCACCTGGTCATGCACCGTCTCGTAGACGGCCGGCTGCAGCGCCAGGAAGCTTGCTTCGTCCATACCGATGGGCGGGCTGACGTTGTAATGGAGGTTGCCGTCGCCGAGATGGCCGAAGACCACCATACGCACACCGGGAAAGCGCTGCTGCAGCACGCAGTCGGTGACCTCGACGAACCTTGCAATGCCGGAGATCGGCACCGCGATGTCGTGCTTGATGTTCTTGCCTTCCAGCGCCTGGGCTTCTGAAATCAGTTCGCGCAATGACCACAGAGCACGTGCCTGCGCGACCGATTGCGCAATGACCGCGTCGCTCGCGATGCCGGCCTCGATGGCGCTGGCCGCCAGCGCCTCGATCAGCGCGCTCGCGTGCGCCGTGTCTTCATGGTCGCTGATCTCCACCAGCGCATGCTGGCTGTGTCGCTGTGCGAACGGCGTGCGGTGCGGCGGGTAGTGCCGCTCCACCAGCGTCAGGCAGAAGTCGCTGAAACACTCGAAGGCGGTCAGCGTCGGACCGCAGGTGGTCTGCGCCAGGGCCAGGAGCTGCAGCGCCGCCGGCAACGACGGTACCGCCAGCAGCGCGGTCGCCCGCGCGCGTGGGAGCGGGAACGTCTTGAGGCATGCAGCGGTAATCACGCCCAGCGTGCCCTCGGCACCGATGAAGAGATCCCGCAGGTCGTAGCCGGTGTTGTCCTTGCGCAGCCCGCGCAGTCCGTGCCACACCTCGCCGGAAGGCAGTACGACTTCGAGGCCCAGGCACAGCTCGCGCGCATTGCCATAGCGCAGCACCTGGACACCGCCGGCATTGGTGCTGAGGTTGCCGCCGATCGTAGCGCTGCCCTCGGCAGCGAGCGACAGGGGAAACAGCTGGCCATGCGACTGCGCCGCATCCTGCACGTCCTTCAGCACGCAGCCGGCTTCCGCGACGAGGGTGCCGTTGGCGGTGTCGACCGCCCGGATGCGCTGCAGGCGCTTGAGGGACAAAACGATGGCACGCCCGGATTCGTCCGGCGAGGCGCCACCGACCAGGCCGGTATTGCCACCCTGAGGCACGATCGGCGTGCGAGTTTCGGCGCACCAGGCGACCACGCGGGCGGCCTCCTCGGTCGAGCCCGGCAGCACAACGGCCTGAGCCCTGGCTCGATAGCGGCGCCGCCAGTCGAGCAGAAACGGCGCCATGTCGTTGGCACTCGTCAGCACATGCGACTCGCCGACCAACGTGCGTAGCGCGTCGATGGAAGTGCGCAGCGAGTCGATCGGAGTCACGAGGCGGACGCGCGGCGTTTTGCCGCGAGCTTCATCGGACGCAGGTAGACGATGGCGGCCACGAAGAATGCCACCGCCAACACCAGTTCAAGCAGCGCCAGCATCGAAGTCGGTGCCGGTTCGAACACACGTGCGCCGCCCTCGAACACGTAGATCAGCACGATGAAAAGCGCCACCTGCATGGCATAGGCGCTGCCGCGCAACAGCGCCGGCAGGGGCAGCAGCAGCGGGACGACTTTCAGCGCGAGCCACGATCCGCCGGGGCGAAGTGGCGCCAGCACGAGTTCCCAGGCCAGTAACAGCACGATCATTGCGATCCACGCGGCGATGGCCCACCGCCACGCGATGCGCTGGCGCGGCGACGTCTCAGGCAGCGGTCCGATGGCTGCGCCCCTTTACTGCGCCAGCCGCAGGGCGGCACGCGCGAGCCTCGCGCCGAGCGCGTGCGCCAACCGACGCTCTTCGTCGGACAGCGTCGGCGGCGCGCCGTGTCGCGCGATGTGGCTCGCACCGTACGGTGTGCCGCCGCTGCGTGTTGTCATCAGGTCGGCCTCGGTGTACGGAATCCCCACGATCAGCATTCCATGGTGCAGCAGCGGCAACATCATGGACAGCAGCGTGGCCTCCTGGCCCCCGTGCAGGCTGCTGGTGGAGCAGAACAGTGCCGCCGGCTTGCCGGCGAGCTGGCCTGACAGCCAGAGTCCCGACGTGGAGTCGAAGAAGTGCTTCAGCGGAGCGGCCATGTTGCCGAAGCGCGTCGGCGATCCGACCGCGAGGCCGCCGCAGGATTCGAGGTCGTCCAATTCTGCGTACGGCGCGCCCTCCGGTGGCACCGGCGGTGCGGCTGTCGTGGTAACCGCGGCGACGGGCGGCACAGTGCGAAGCCGCGCCTGCGCACCGTCGATACTGTCGATGCCGGTTGCGATCGCTTCGGCCAGCCTGCGAGTGGCACCGTGGCGCGAGTAGTACAGAACGAGGATGTCCACGTCGACGCGGCGCCACGGCGCATTTGAGTTGATCCGGTCACGGCGGCGAATCACATTTCGCCCCAGGAGTTCGCCGGATGTCACCGCTATTATAGGAATCGTCGTCGCGGGCCGCCGGTGCGAGACGGCACCTGCCGGCCCACGTCAATGTTCCGCCTCACTGCCGTCCTCGATCGATTCCCCTGGCTGAAGACCGCGCGCGAAGTCGCGCTGTTTGCGTACCGTCGTGGCCGCGAGGTGCGCCTGCAGCAGGTCGCCGGCAGCCTGACCTTCACCACGGTGCTGTCGATCGTGCCCTTGTTCGCAGTGGCACTCGCGTTGTTCTCGGCCTTTCCGCTGTTCGCCGAGTTTCGCGAGGCCTTCCAGTCATTGGTACAGCGAACGCTGCCCGCCCAGATTTCATCCACGGTCCTGCGCTATGTCAGCGACTTCGCGCAGCAGGCCACGCGGCTCACGGCCGCAGGCCTCATCTTCCTCGGCCTGGCGGCGCTGGCGATGATCATGACGGTCGACCGGGTGCTCAACGACATCTGGCAGGTGCGCGAACGCCGGCCCTTCAGCCAGCGCGTGCTGATCTATTGGGCGCTCATCACTCTGGGACCGATACTGATCGGCGCCAGCCTGTCTGCGAGTTCTTACCTCTGGGCGCTGTCGGAGGACACCATCGCCCGCATGCCCCGAGGCCTGCGCAGCCTGATCGACTTTGCGCCGGTCGTTCTCAGCGGCCTGGCCTACGCGGCACTGTATGTGTTCGTGCCGAACCGCACGGTGCGCTGGCGCGATGCGCTGATCGGCGGCTTCGTGGCCGCCATACTCGCGGAACTGCTGAAGTCCGGGTTTGCCCACTACATCAGCCGCGGCGGAGTGCGCTCGATCTACGGGGCCTTCGCGGCCCTGCCGCTTTTCCTCTTGTGGATGTACCTGTCCTGGTACGCGCTGCTGTTCGGCGCGGCCATCGCGGCGACGGTACCGCGCCTCTGGACAACGCGTTTCGCGGACGAACTGCGGGCGGGCAACGACTTTGTCACTGCCATTGCGCTGATCCGGCAGTTGCTTGAGGCGCGAAGGCGTGGCAGCGCAGCGGTCGGCGTCAAGTTACTTGCGCGCGGTGCACGTACCGACCCGCTCCATGCCGAACGCCTGCTCGAATCGCTCGAACGGCTGCGGTATGTGCGCCGGCTGTCGGCAACGCGTCGCCGCGGCGAGGCATCGGAATGGATACTGACGTGCGAGCCGGCGAGTACGACGTTGCGGACCGCGTTCGAGCGGTTCGCGCTTGATCCGGCGAATTCGTTGCTGTGGCTCGATCGTGAGGGCGTCGGCAACACGCTGCTGAACTGGATAGAACGCGACGACTGGATCAATGCGCCGCTGGAGCAGAGCCTGCCCGCGGCGACTCAGCGCTAGCGTCCCGCGCGCGCGAGGGTCTGCATCGCGGGCGGCACGATCAGATCGTGCAGCGGTGCCGCCAGTCGCGCGAGCCATTCTCCGCCGTCCGCGTGCTCGGCGATGCCCACCAGCACGAAGCGCCTGCCTCGGCTTTCCACCAGCGCGCTGTCGGCATGGAAATTCTTCCACGTCCCCGATTTGCGGAAGATCTCGGTGCCAGGGCGCGAGTCCAGACCTTTGACGAACTTGTGGTGAATGCCTGGGTTGGACAGAACCTGCTTCATCAGCGTGTTCATCGGCGGGCTGAGCAGTCGATCGCTGGCAAGCATCCAGTACAGGCGGGCCACCTGAAAGGCCGTCGCGCCATGCGAGAGGTTCTTCAGCGGATCGCGCCGGGTAGCCGGTTCAGGCCCGTAGCCCTTGCCGACCCAGAGTCCCCCGGCACCGGCCTTGTCGTACAGGGCGAAACGCGGCGACTGAAGGATCTCCAACAAGCGGTCGACGCCGACCCAGTGCAGCACGCGCGTCGCATCCTCGTTGCTCGAGAAGCGGATCATGTTGATCATCGCGGCCGTCGTCAGGCTGTTGATCGCAAGGCGTCCAGCCTCTGCCTCCGCGAGGGCACCGAGCAGGATCGCGACCTTCGGCATGCTGGCGGCGTACATCATGCGATCGCCATTGAGCATGGCAAGCCGCGGCGCGGCCGGATCGGTCACATCGACCAGGGCAAGCGCAAGGTGCTCCCGTGCGACTTCGTTGCTCAGGCCGGCGTCGGCGACGACGCGCTCCATTGCCGTCTGCAACTCGGGGCTGCGAGCGTCGCGCAGGTTCGCAAACGTGCCATCCGCAGAGGCCGGTCCTGCCAGGAGGACCAGCGCCGCGACGGCACAGTAACGGGCAATCAGATTCCGGAGAAACGACATCAATCGATACCTGGGACGCGGGCCGATGCGACACGATCCACAGCGGTCGGCCGTCCGGTACGGGAGGCGACTCGCGGGCGCGCGCGCAAAGCCGAATTGTACTCGAGTGGCCCTCCGGCTTGGCGGCGCGTTGTCGTTGCGAAAGGGGCACGCGACACCGGTTTACTCGGGCTTTGGCGACGGCTGTGGCGATACGAGATCGTCCCGGATCAGCATGGCCACGCGTGCTGACTGCAGGGCTGGCCGGGTGAGGTTCGATCTGGAGGAGCCATTTCTGCGCGATGGTAGTGTTCGTGAGCTCAAGTTCGACTGCGAAGACCCTGACCCATGTCGGCCACGTCGCTGCCAGCCACTTCCAAGTCGTCGCTGGACCGGTTCCTGTCGCTATTCGCCGATGTGCGCCACGGCGAGAGCGGGCGACTGTTGCTGCTGTTCCTGAATGTCTTTCTGATCCTTACCGCCTACTACGTCATGAAGCCGGTACGGGAGGCGCTGATCCTCGCGCAGCCTGGAGGCGCCGAGATCAAGAGCTACTCGCTGGCGCTGCAGGCGGTGTTGCTGGCGTTCGCTGTCCCGGCCTATGGTGCGCTGGCCGGGCGGCTGCCGCGCCGCCGGCTTATCAATATCGTGACGGCGTTGTTTATCGCCTGTCTGCCGCTGTTCTTCCTTGCCGCGGAGCAGCGCTGGCGCGTGGGCGTACCGTTCTTTCTCTGGATCGGCATCTTCAGCTTGATGGTCATTGCGCAGTTCTGGGCCTACGCGAATGACATCTACGCGCCGGACGAAGGCAAGCGGCTGTTTGCGCTAGTAGCATTCGGCGCTTCGTCGGGCGCGGTGTTCGGGGCGTTCATTTCAGGCAAGCTCATCGGCGTGCTCGGAGTCCACGCAATGCTGCTGGTGGCGGCGGTCATCCTTGCGGCGAGCCTCATCGTATTCAACATCATCGACATCCATGAGAGTGCAGGTGGCGAGAAGCGGCGGGCAAAGGCTGCCGAGGCGCCGATCGGAAACGGGAGTGCCTTCGCTCTGGTGATGCGCAATCGCTACCTGCTGCTGATCGCCGTGCTGGTTCTCCTGCTCAACTGGGTCAATGCGACCGGCGAATACATCCTTTCGTCGATCGTGCGGCGGGCGGCCGATAGCGAGATTGCCGCGGGACTGCTATCGCCGGAGAACGAGGGGGCCTACATCGGCTCGTTCTTCTCCCAGTATTTCCAGATCGTGAACATCGCCGGCATGGTGCTGCAGCTGTTCGTCGTGTCGAGAGTCGTGAAGTACCTTGGCGTCCACGTGGCGGTGTGCGTCCTGCCGGTCGTTGCCCTCGGGAGCTACGCGATCGCGGCGCTGCTGCCTTCGCTGGCCGTCATGCGATGGGTCAAGACGGCAGAAAACTCGGTCGACTATTCGCTGCAGAACACCGTCAATCAGATGCTCTTTCTGCCGACGACGCGCGAGGAAAAGTACAAGGCGAAGCAGGTAACGGACAGTCTTGTCGTCCGCGCTGGCGATGTGTTGTCTTCGGCAACGGTATTCATCGGCACGACCGTACTGGCACTGGGCACGTCGCAGTTCGCGTGGATCAACGTCGTCCTCGTTGTGGTCTGGATCGCCGTGGCAGTCCTCGTGGGGCGGGAGTTCCGGCGGAAGACGGAAACTTCGAGAGTGGGGAGCCAGTGACGGTCACATCGTCGCCGATGCAGCCACCTGCCGCACAGCGCATCAGGCAGTTGTCGCTGTCGACGCGGATTCTCATAGGACTGGCGCTGGGTCTTGCGGTCGGATTGTTCTTCGGCGAACCGGCAGCGGTGCTGCAACCGCTGGCGGACATCTACATCCGGCTGATCCAGATGACGGTGCTGCCGTACCTCGTCGTCACGTTGATCGTCGGGTTAGGCGAACTCGAACCTGAGCAGGCGCGCAGGCTCGGCCTCTACGGCCTGAGTGCCATGCTGATCGTGGCCGCCTCTGCGATGGTGGTGGTCGGCGCGATGCCGTTCGCCTTTCCGCCGCAGCAGAACGCTTTTTTCTTCAGTCACTCCTTGGTCGAGCCGCGCCAACCGCTGGGCCTGATCGACGTTTACGTCCCGTCCAATCCCTTCAATGCACTCGCCAATTCGATCATCCCGGCCGTGGTCCTATTCAGCTCGGCGGTGGGCCTGGCGCTGATCGGACTCGAGAACAAGCAGAGCCTGCTCGCGGGACTGCGGACGCTCGAAGGCGCGATCGTCCGCATCACCAACTTCGTGATCAGAACCACACCGTTCGGCGTTTTCGCCATTGCGGCCGTGACGGCGGGCACCATGGACATTGGAACGCTGCAGCGGCTGGAGGCCTACTTCGCCGCTTTCATCGTTGCCTCGCTGCTGCTTGGCTTCGTCATCCTGCCGATGATCGTGATGATCCTCACGCCGTTTTCCTATCGGCAGGTCGTCGGCGTAGCCAAGGATGCGCTGTTGACGGCGTTCATCGCGCAAAGCGTCTTCATCGTGCTGCCGATCCTGGTCGAGCGCATCGAGGCCCTACTCGAGCGGCAGGGAATGCGGACGCCGGAGACCGTTTCAACAGTCCGCGTTCTGGTGCCCATCTCCTTCATCGTGCCGAACGCCGGCCGGTTGCTGACGCTGCTGTTCGTTCCCTATGGCGCATGGCTTGCAGGCTCCACCCTGGCGCCGGCGGACTACGGGGGCCTGTTCGGCGCCGGATTCTTCGCCTATTTCGCCAAGGCGCAAGTGGCGCTGCCGTTTCTGATGGATCTTGTCGGCGTACCGCACGACCTGTTTCAGCTCTATATCCCGACCACGATCGTCACGGGAAAATTCGACTCGATGGTTGCGGCGATGAGCCTGATCGTCGTCGCGCTTTGCGGCGCCGCTGCCAGCGCCGGGTACCTGCGACTCACTTTGGTGCGCGTGCTGGTGTTGGCTGGCCTGGCAGCGGTTTCGCTGCTGATTGCGGTCGGGGCGACACGGCTCCTGCTCGCTTCGACGATCGACACGACGTATCGCAAGGACCAGGTACTGAACAGCATGCACCTTCGCCGCAGTTCGGTTCCGGTCGTCGTGCACGACGAGATGGTCGCGCCCGACGAGTCGCGGCTGCCGGCCCTCGAACGCATCCGCGCACGAGGGGCGT
>CAVWFH010000024.1:0-44311 GCA_963754065.1 uncultured beta proteobacterium
CTTGCCGGCCAGGTGTGCCGCCGAGTAATCCGTCGGGAATGTCAGCGGGAACGTCTTGCTCGAACCGGCCGCCATGCCCAGCACGGCGGCCTCGAACTCGGGCAGCATGCGTCCCTGGCCCAGCGTGAAGGCGAAGTCCGTCGCACTGCCACCGTCAAAGGGCGTGCCGTCGATCGAGCCGGTGAAGTCGATGGTCGCGATGTCCCCTTCGGCCGCACTGCGCGACACATCCTCGTAACTGGCGCGCTGCTTGCGCATGATCTCGAGCGTGCGGTCGATCTCCGCGTCCGCCACCGCGCACACGGCCCGCTGGACCTCCACGCCGGACAGGTCGCCCACTGCGATTTCCGGATACACCTCGAATACTGCAGAGAACTCGAGGTCGCTCGAGCCCTCCACCGCACGCGGCTCGAGGCGAGGCGCACCGGCCACGCGCAACTTGCTTGCCGTGACCGCCGAGTTGAAGGCTTCGCCGACCTTGTCGTTCATCACTTCGGCCTGCACCTGGGCGCCGTAGGTCGCCGCGACGATCTTCATCGGCACCTTGCCCTGTCTGAAGCCCGGCATCTTCACGCTGCGCGCCAGCTTGGCCAGGCGCGTCTGCACTTCCTTCTCGATCGTCGCCGACGGAACCGTCAGGTCGATCCGACGCTCAAGCGCGCCCGGGGTATCCATAGTCTGTTGCATCGTCTGGTTCTTATAGGAAAGCCGCGTGCCCGCGGCGGGTCAAAACCTGTTGGTGCGAAGGGGGGGACTCGAACCCCCACGCCGGTGAAGGCGTCAGGACCTAAACCTGGTGCGTCTACCAATTTCGCCACCTTCGCGCCGCGGCCGCATGTCGACTCGGCGCGGAACGAGCGGCGAATTCTAGCGGAAGCGCTGCGTCGGCCCGTGGCGCAAACGCTGTGCTAGCGTCGTTCGCATGGGCGTGGGCCACTACGAGAATTTTCCGGTTGCTTCGCTGCTTGCGCCGCCTGCGCTGCGTCCGGCGATACGCGCGATCTACCGCTTTGCCCGCACGGCCGACGACATCGCGGACGAAGGCGATGCGGCCCCGGCCGCGCGACTGCGCCAACTCGACGCGCTGAAGAGCGAGCTCGACGCGATCGAACGCGGCGAGTCGGGCGCGTGGCCGGACCTGGCGGCGGCCGTGGAGGCACATCGCCTGCCGTTGGTTCACTTCCGCGACCTGCTCTCCGCGTTCGCCCAGGATGTCGTCACGATGCGATATGCCACGTTTGTCGACGTGCGCGACTACTGCCGCCGGTCCGCCGATCCGATCGGCCGCCTGCTGCTGGAGCTCTACGAGCGAACCGACCCCGCTTCGACGGCCTGGTCGGATTCGATCTGCACCGGACTGCAGCTCGTCAATTTCTGGCAGGACGTCGCCGTCGACTGGGACAAGGGCCGGGTGTACCTGCCGCGCGAGGACATGGAGCGTTTCGACGTCGGCGAAGAACACATTGCGCAGCAGCGCGTCGACCAACGCTGGACCGAGCTGATGCGCTTCGAGGTCGAGCGAGCGCGTCGCCTGCTGCACGCCGGCACACCGCTGACCCGCGCGCTGCCGGGGCGCATCGGCCTCGAGCTGCGCCTCGTGGTCCAGGGCGGCCTGCGCATCCTGGAGCGGATCGACCTGTGCGATGGCGATGTGTTCCGGCGCCGTCCGTTGCTGGCCGCGCGCGACTGGCTCGTCATGGGATGGCGCAGCCTGCAGGGGGCGCCCACGTGAACTCCGCCCCCTTCTCTCTCGCCGCTGAATGGCGCTATCACGCTGACCCCATGACTCCGGACGCCTACTGCCAGCAGAAGGCGGCCAGCAGCGGTTCGAGCTTCTACTACTCGTTCCTGTTCCTGCCGCCGGAACGCCGCCGCGCGATCACGGCCGTCTACGCCTACTGCCGCGAGGTCGATGATGTCGTCGATGAAGTCAGCGACCCGTCGATCGCCGCAGCCAAGCTCGCCTGGTGGCGCGGCGAGATCGACGCGCTGTTTCGCGGCGAGCCCAGCCATCCCGTCACACGCGCGTTGCAGCCGTTCATCGCCGGGCCGTACGGTGTCACGCAGGAACGGCTGCACGCCGTGCTCGACGGCATGGAAATGGACCTGCGCCAGAACCGCTATCTCGACTTCGCGGCGTTGCGGCACTATGCGCACCTCGTCGCAGGCGTCGTCGGAGAGATGTCCGCCTCGATCTTCGGATACCGCCAGCCGGCCACTCTCGAGTACGCCGCGCGGCTCGGCCTCGCCCTGCAGCTCATCAACATCGTCCGCGACGTCGGCGACGATGCACGTCGTGGCCGCCTCTATCTGCCGCTCGACGAACTGCAGCGTTTCGGTGTCAAGGCGGCCGATGTGCTGAACGCGCGCTACGTCGACGGGTTCGTGCCGCTGATGCGATTCCAGGCAGAACGCGCGCGCACTGTCTACCGCGAGGCGCTGGCACTGCTGCCCCCGGAAGATCGCAAGGCGCAGCGCACCGGCCTGATCATGGGCGCGATCTATGTCACTCTGCTCGACGAGATCGAGCGCGCGAACTTCCAGGTGCTGCACCAGCGCATCGCACTGACGCCGCTGCGCAAGCTCTGGATTGCGTGGAAAACCTGGGTCTCGGCGTGACGACGGCCCTGCGCGTGGCGATCGTCGGCGCCGGCTGGGCCGGCTGCGCCGCCGCCGCGGAGTGCGCACGCGCCGGTCATCGCGTGCATCTGCTCGAAGCGAGCAGCGAGATCGGAGGACGCGCGCGGCGCCTGGTGCTCGATCTCGCCGGGCAACGGCATACGCTCGACAACGGCCAGCACCTGCTGATCGGCGCGTACACCGCCATCGGCCGGCTTCTGGGCGACATGGGCGTATCGCTGGATGCCGCCTTTGACCGCCGCCCGTTCCAGATGGTCTATCCCGACGGTCTGCGGTTGCGCGCCGCCCGCCTGCCGGCCCCTTGGCACCTCGTCGTTGCCCTGCTGACCGCGCGTGGCCTGTCCTGGTCGGACCGCGCTGCGCTCGCCGCGTTTCTGCCCCGACTGCGCGGTCAGGACTGGAACGTAACTCCCGATCGGCCGGCCGATGCCTGGCTCAAGCAGATGGGACAGTCGCCGCGGCTGATCGAACGGCTCTGGCGGCCACTCACGCTGGCGGCGCTCAACACGCCGCTTTCCGCCGCCTCGGCGCAGGTCGTCGCGACCGTGCTGCGTGACAGCCTGGGTGCCGACGCGAGCGCGTCGGACATGTGGCTGCCGCGCTCCGACCTGTCGGCGGCCTTGCCCGATGCAGTCGAGCGCAAAGTCCTCGCACAGGGGGGCGACGTGCGCCGGAATCACCGCGTGGATCTCGCGCGCTGCTCGGAACGCGGCTGGTCCCTGGCGATCCGCTGTGGCGGCGATCACACGTCGCTCGACGTCGATGCGGTGATCTATGCGGCGCCGCCGTCACAGCTGCAGCGCGTGTTCGGGCTCCATTCCGACGCGCTGCGCGGACAGTTGCGCATGATCGAACGATTTCGCTATGAGCCGATCACGACCGTCTACCTCAAGTACGAACCGGACGAGTCACGGATGCCGCCGCTGTTCCACGCGCTCGTCGAGGATCCGGCGCGACGGCACCACGGCCAGTGGGCATTCAATCGCGGCGTACTCGACGGGGCCAACCGGGGCGTGCTCGCGCTGGTCATCAGCACCGGCGGCATTCACGAGGAACCGACGCTCGATGCCCTGTGCGATGCCGCTGCCCGCCAGATGAGCGACATCTACGGACTGCCATCGCCGCGCGCCGCACGCGCCATCATCGAGCGCCGCGCAACGCTGGCCTGCGTGCCGGACCTCGAGCGGCCGGCCCAGGAGACCGGACTGCGACGGCTGGCGCTGGCCGGCGACTGGACCCGGTCCAACTACCCCTGCACGCTCGAGACCGCCGTGCGCTCAGGCGTCGCGGCCTCACAATGGGTCACGAGTCCGGCCGCGGCGGCCTGAAGTCACCCGCGAAAATCATCCGCGCAGGCGCTCAAGCGCCTGCACCAGCCGGTCCACCGCGACGACCTCGAGTCCTTCGATCGACTGCTTCGGCGCATTGGCGCGCGGGATCAGCGCGAGCGAGAAGCCGAGCTTGGCGGCCTCGCGCAGTCGTTCCTGCCCGCGCGGCGCCGGGCGTATCTCGCCGGCCAGCCCGACTTCGCCGAAGGCGACGAGCCCACGCGGCAACGGCCGGTTGCGCATCGACGAGACGATGGCCAGCAGGACCGCGAGGTCGGCGGCCGGCTCGGCAATACGCACGCCGCCGACGGCGTTGACGAACACATCCTGGTCGAAGGCGGCAATGCCGGCGTGCCGGTGCAGCACCGCCAGCAGCATGGCGAGCCGCTGCGGATCGAGCCCGACACTCAGTCGGCGCGGATTGGGCACGTGCGCGGTGTCCACCAGAGCCTGGATCTCGACCAGCAGCGGGCGCGTGCCCTCCTGCGTGACGAGCACGCACGAGCCGGGCACCTCGCCACCGTGGCCATCCGGCCCATGCTGCGACAGGAAGAGCGCCGATGGGTTGGTCACGCCCTTCAGTCCCCGGTCCGTCATCGCGAACACGCCGAGTTCGTTGACGGCACCGAAACGATTCTTGAAGGCGCGCACGAGTCGGAACGAGGAATGCGTGTCGCCCTCGAAGTAGAGCACCGTGTCGACCATGTGCTCGAGCACGCGCGGACCGGCAAGCGCGCCCTCCTTCGTCACGTGGCCGATCATGATGAGGATGAAACCTGCCTGCTTGGCCAGGCGCGTCAGATGGGCCGCGCATTCGCGCACCTGCGACACCGATCCGGGCGCGGAAGTCAGCTCGCCCGTGTACAGCGTCTGGATCGAATCGATGACCACGACGGCCGGTTTCTCTGCGCGGATGGTCGCGACGACGCGATCCAGTGCAATCTCGGAGAGCAGCCGGACCCGGGTGGCGTCCACGCCGAGCCGGCGCGCTCGCAGCGCGACCTGGGCCGGCGACTCCTCGCCACTGACATAAAGGACCGGCGTGCGCGACGACAGCGCGGCGAGCGACTGCAGCAGCAGCGTCGACTTGCCGATCCCCGGATCGCCGCCGATCAGGACCACGCCGCCCTCGACGAATCCACCGCCGAGTACGCGGTCGAACTCGTCGACACCGCTGGGCAGGCGCGGCACTTCGCGCGCCTGGACCTCGCCCAGCGACTGCACCGGAGCGGTCGGGGCCAGCGCTGCGTAGCGATGTTCGCTCGCAGGTTCGACCCGGCTTTCGGCGAGCGTATTCCAGGCATTGCAGTGCGGGCACTGGCCTTGCCACTTCGGGGTCGTGCCGCCGCATTCAGCGCAGACATACTGCGTGCGTACCTTGGCCATGTCAGCGCATGACCGGCAAGGCCGCACCGCGTCCGGATGAAACGCCGCAGGTGCCAGCATTCGATGCACGACGATGCGTCATCTCAGTTCACTGTTTCCACAGTGACGCGCGGCGCAAGCGCGCACATCAGCTCGTAGCCGACGGTGCCCGACTGGCTCGCGACCTCGTCGATCGGAACCTGGCTGCCCCACAGTTCGACCGGACTGCCGACGTCCGCCTGCGGGGCCGCCGTCAGATCGACGGTGATCATGTCCATCGACACGCGCCCGGCCATCGGCACGCGCACGCCGGCGACGACCAGCGGGGTGCCGTCGGGCGCATGCCGCGGATAGCCGTCGGCATACCCACAGGCCACCACGCCGATGCGCGTGGGTCGCTGCGCCACAAAGCGCGAGCCATACCCCACGGCGTCGCCGGATTGCAATGAGCGCACGCCGATCAGGCGCGTCGACAGGATCATGGCCGGACGCAGACCCAGCTGCATGGCCGTGTGGTCACTGTCGGGTGTCGCGCCATAGAGCGCGATGCCCGGCCGCACCCACGCTTCGTCGATTGGCGGATGCAGGAACAGCGCCGCCGAGTTCGACAGGCACCGCGCGACCTCGACGCCGCGGCATGCGGCTTCGAAACGCTGAAGCTGGTCGTTCATCGCCACCGGACCGGCATTCGGGTCGGCGCGGTCGGAATTCGCAAAGTGCATCGACAGGCCGACAATGCGCGCTGCCGGCGCGCGCGCCAGGCGCTCGAGCACGCGTGGCAACTCGTCCGGAGCAAATCCCAGACGATTCATGCCGGTGTTGAGCTTGATGTGGACGTCGACCGGATCACCGGCGGGCGCAGTTTCCAGCATCCGCAGCTGATCCTCGTGATGGATGACAGCGGTCAGCCGCAGTTCGCGGCAACTCGACACGTCGCTCGGCACGAAGATGCCCTCGAGCAGCAGCATCGGCTTCGACCAGCCCGCCGCACGCGCGCGGTGGGCTTCGTTCAGGTCGATCAGCGCGAGGCCATCGGCGTCCTCGAAGCCGCGCACTGCATTTTCGATGCCGTGGCCGTAGGCGTTGGCCTTGACGACTGCCCAGACCTTGCGACCGGCCGCGCGCCTGCGTGCTTCCGCGAGGTTGTGACGCATTGCGGCAAGGTCGATCTGGGCGCGGATGGGACGGGGCACGGAACGCGTTGCGAGAGTGGCGGACAGCCATAGCATAGCGATCCATCGCGCTGATTCTCGACAGGGGCGCGTGCTATAACGCCGCGCGGGCTGCGGTTCGCGCCTGCATCCAACGCGTCCCACTCCTTGCCCCTCCTGCCCGCACTGCGCGCCCGCTCCGGCCGATGAATCGCGGCTTCTACACGATCATGGCGGCGCAGTTCCTGTCGTCGCTCGCCGACAACGCCTTGCTGATCACCGCGATCGCCCTGCTGCGCGAGATGGGCGCGGCGAGCTGGATGACGCCGATGCTGAAGCTGTTCTTCGTCATCTCGTACGTGCTGCTCGCAGCCTTCGTCGGCGCCTTCGCCGATTCGTTCCCCAAGGGACGCGTGATGCTGATCACGAACACCATCAAGATCGGCGGCTGCCTGCTGATGTTCATCGGCGTGCATCCGTTGCTCGCCTATGCCGTCGTCGGTTTCGGCGCGGCGGCCTACTCGCCGGCCAAGTACGGCATCGTCACCGAACTGCTGCCGCCGGAGAAGCTGGTCGTCGCCAATGGGTGGATCGAAGGCCTCACGGTGACCTCGATCATCCTCGGCTTCCTGCTCGGCGGCGTGCTGATCAGCCCGAACGTGGCGTCGTGGCTGTTCACGTTCGACATGCCGATGGTGGACATGGACATCGACCATCCGGCCGAATCCGCCATTGCGGTCATCGCCAGCATCTATGTGCTGGCCGCGCTGGTGAACACCGTGATTCCCGATACCGGTGCGCGCTATGCGAAGCAGCACGTTCACCCGTGGAAGCTCTTCGTCGGATTCGCCCACTGCTGCAACGTGCTGTGGCGCGACAAGCTCGGGCAGATCTCGCTTGCGGTGACGACGCTCTTCTGGGGCGCCGGGGCGACGCTCCAGTTCATCGTGCTGAAATGGGCCGAGCAGGTACTCGAGCTTGACCTCAGCCGCGCCGCGATCCTGCAGGCCATTGTCGCCGTCGGCATCGCCGTCGGCGCGGTCTACGCCGCGGCCAGCGTGTCGCTCAAGCGCTCTCTCGGCGTCCTCCCCGTGGGCGTCGCGATGGGCGTAATCGTCGCCCTTGCCTCGTTCTACCAACGCGACCTCGTTCCCGACGGCGCAGTGCATCTGGGTGCACTGTCGGCCAGCTACTTCCTCATCGTCGCCTGTGCCATCCTCGTGCTGATCGGTGCGCTCGCCGGGTACTTCGTCGTGCCGATGAACGCGTTGCTCCAGCACCGTGGACACGTGCTGCTGTCGGCCGGACACTCGATCGCCGTGCAGAACTTCAACGAGAACCTGAGCATCCTCGTGATGCTGGGCCTGTACGCGCTGCTGATCTGGCTGAACCTGCCGATCCAGGCCGTGATGCTTGTCTTCGGCTTGTTCGTTGCACTGTCGATGATCCTGGTGATGATGAGGCATCGCTACAACCAGCGCCAGTTCGACTCGGTGGCGCTGATCGGCGAGGCGCGGCACTAACTACCGCGCTCGACGACGTCGCGCGCAAGGCAGAGGTCGGCCCACGACTTCGCCTTGTCGGCCAGGTTGCGCAGCAGGTAGGCCGGGTGGTACGTAACGACCACCGCGACACTGCGGCCGGCCACCTCGATGCGATGGACCCTGCCGCGCAGGCTGGCGATGCTGGCATCGGTTCCCAGCAGCGACTGCGTTGCGAAGCGACCCATGACCAGCACCAGCTTCGGGTTGACGAGTTCGATCTGCCGCTTGAGGAACGGATCGCACGCCGCCACCTCACCCGGCGCCGGATTGCGATTGCCCGGCGGGCGACACTTCAGCACATTGGCGATGTAGACCGACTGCGGGGTCGCGCCGGCGCGTGTCAGGCCGATCGCCGCCAGCATGTTGTCGAGCAGCCGGCCCGCCTGGCCCACGAACGGCTCGCCGCGCGCGTCCTCTTCCACGCCGGGCGCCTCACCAACCAGCATCCACTCCGCGGCGCGGTTTCCCGTGCCGAACACCGTGCGGGTGCGCGTCGTGCTGAGCTCGCAGGTCGTGCAGGCAGCAACCGACCGCTCCAGTTCGTCCCAATCCATCCGCGCAATACGGTCGGACCGGGACAGTTCGATTGCCGCCGCGGGCGGTGCTGTCGAGGCAGGGGCCGGCACGCGCAATGACCAGACGGGTCCGAGCCCCATCGCCGACCAGAGCCTCGCGCGACGCACGTCGAGCGTCACAGTGAGATCCTCATGACGATCGCGTCCTCGCGTCCTTCTCTCGCAGGGTAGTAGCCGCGGCGCACGCCGATCCGCTCGAAGCCGTAGCGCTGATAGAGCCGCATGGCGGCGGGATTGCTCGGCCGCACTTCGAGCAGCAGTGTGCGCGCGCCGTGTCCTCGCGCGACATCCGCAACCCATTCAAGCGTGCGCCAGCCCAGTCCCGCACGCTGGGCCTCGCGTGCAACGCTGAGGTTCAGCAGGTGTGCCTCGTCCAGCGCGAGCATCACGATGGCATAGGACTGCAGGCGCCCGTCGCGATCGCGCGACACCCAGCAGCTGTAGCCCGATCGCAGGGAATCGGCAAAGTTGCCATGCGTCCAGGGAAAGGGATAGATCTGCCGTTCGACCTCCACCACATCGTCGAGGTCGCTCGACGTCATCGGCGCATAACGCTCCGACTCGGGACGCAGCTGCGCGCTCATCAGGCCACCGGGGAGGCCATCGCACGGACGCGCCTCTCATCGGTCGTCAGTGCCACGTGGTCGCGGACGTACAGCGGCGCCGCATCCTGCGCCGCGACGGCGCGCGCCCGCATGGCGGGCGAAGAGGCGACACGCGCGATATCGGCCGCATCGGATCGCAGCAAGGGAAACCGGCGCAGGCCTTCACGGTCGGGGCATGCCACCGGGAACACCGTCAGCGCATTCCCGGCGACGGCGTCGACTCCGCGCGCAAGTTCCGCCAGCTCGTTCGGCTTGGCCAGCGACGGTGCGCGGAGTTCGATGATCTCGCTTCCCCGCTGGTAGACCGCGCAGTACGCCTCATGCATGCGCGCATCGATGGCGCACAGCACGGTCCGGGCCTCAGGCGCTTCGGCCAGCACGCGGGAAGCCAGTGCCAGCAGGTTGCCGACCGGAATCACCGGCTTGCCGCTGCCCCAGGCCAGGCCCTGCGCCAGTCCGCACGCAATGCGCAGCCCGGTGAACGATCCGGGGCCTGCACCGAAGGCCAGGTAGTCGAGGTCGTTGAGCGTGACGCCGGTCTCCCTCAGAACTTCATCGACCATTGGCAGCGCGCGCTCCGAGTGCCGTTGACCCACGACTTCAGCGCGGCAGATCGTGCCTGCCGGCGTCAGCAGTGCCACCGAACAGGTCTCGGTTGCGGTGTCGAGGGCGAGAATCGAAGGGACAGTCATGCGGCGGCGGCCGTTGCCGATTGCTGAGATGCGCGGATTCTAGACAGGCGGTCGCGCCGCAGTGCTTCGCCTGGCAGCGACAAGGTCAGAACCGCGAGCCGGGATGACTCAGGAACTCGGTTTCCTCGGGCGTCGATGCGCGCCCAAGGATGGCGTTTCGATGGGGGAATCGGCCGAATCGGCGAATGACCTCGAGGTGCTTGCGCGCCCAGTCCAGCGGGGCCTTCTCGCCATCGTCAGCCAGCGCTGCAAACAACCGCAGCGATTCGTACTGGTCGACGAGGTTTTCCGAATGCTCGAACGGCATGTAGATGAACCACCGCTGCAGTGTGCCGAAGTGCCGGTCGGCGCCCGAGTAGACGAGACGCCGTGCGTGGCCCAGGGCGGCCGCATCGCCGGCGAACGCGCGCGGCGTGTCACGGAAGACATTGCGCGTGAACTGGTCGAGCACCAGGATGAGCGCCAGCGTTCCGTCCGCCGACGAGGCCCAGTGATCGAGATCTCGCCGGAGGGCGGCGTCGATGGTCGCGCCAAAGCGCTCGCGTATGTCCGCATCCGTTGACTCGGACTTCGTGAACCACAGGTCGCGCGCCTGCCCCGCCGTCGGCGATCCGTCGGCGCCGAACCAGAAGTCGAGAATTGATTTGGGATCCATCGATTACCGAGGCAGCGGCTGCATTGATGCGTGGCTCGCAGATCGAGCCGGGTATGCCCAACCTCCAGAAACGACGAGAGGCGCCGGGGCGCCTCGCGTCGTGGGGCCGAGCGGGTGTGATCAGGCGGCTGCGTACATCGTCGCGCGCTTGCGCACGACTTCAAGCAGGCCCTGGCAGGCGTCCTCGACATAGTCGAGCACCGTTCCAAAACCTTCCGGACCTCCGTAATACGGGTCCGGCACCGTGGCTGCATCGAATTCGCCGGCGAAGCGCATCAGCAGATGCAACTTGTGCTTGTTGCCGCGCGGGCACTGCTGCTGCATCAGGGACAGGTTCTCCCAGTCCATCGCGAGAATCAGGTCGAACTCACGGAAGTCGTCCTGGGTGACCTGGCGGGCGCGGAATTCGCCGAGGTCATAGCCACGCTTGCGCGCCGCCTGCTGGGCACGAACGTCAGCGGGCTCGCCGACGTGGTAGGCGTGCGTTCCGGCCGAGGCGATGTGCACGCTGTCGTCCAGACCCGCGTCAGTCACCATCTTGCGGAAAACGCCCTCCGCCGTGGGCGAGCGGCAGATATTGCCCATGCAAACAAAGAGGATCTTGGTCATAGCCTCGTTCACCTTTCCCGGTGGGCAGGTTCGCCGCCCCTATTTTCAATGCGCACCCCTGAGAGCGGGCACGTCCTTTCCTAAAACCGTCAACGCGCCAGTGCGACGACTGGACGACACCAATTACCGCAGACTCGCGAAAACCCGAAAAGTTCGCCCATGGCCACACCGCCGGGCGGGGCCACGAAGTCCTTGTCGAGGTCGAAGGCCACCATCAGGCTGCTTTCTCCCCAGGAACCAGTGGCACGACATTGGTCGATCCTCCGGCGCCAAAGACCTGTTCCTTGAGCAGCGCCAGCTGGTCGCGCACCCGCGCGGCCTTCTCGAATTCGAGGTTCTTCGCATGCTCGAACATCAGCTTCTCGAGCCGCTTGAGCTCCTTCGAGACCTGCTTTTCCGACATCACTTCGTATTCCGCGGTGGCGGCAGCCGCCTTGCGCTCTTCGCGTTGCGATGACGGGTCGTAGACGCCGTCGATCAGCTCGCGCACTTCCTTGATGACGCCGCGCGGGACAATGCCGTGCTCGAGGTTGAACGCCTCCTGGCGCCCGCGCCGTCGGGTCGTCTCGTCGAGCGCCCGTTGCATGGAGTCCGTCACGGAGTCCGCGTACAGGATCGCCGTGCCGTTGATATTGCGTGCGGCACGACCGATCGTCTGAATCAGGGATCGCTCCGACCGCAGGAACCCTTCCTTGTCGGCGTCCAGGATTGCCACCAGAGACACCTCCGGCAGGTCCAGGCCCTCGCGCAGCAGGTTGATGCCGACCAGCACGTCAAAGGTGCCGGTGCGCAGGTCGCGGATGATCTCGACGCGCTCGACCGTGTCGACGTCCGAATGCAGGTAGCGCACCTTGACGCCGTGCTCCGACAGGAACTCGGTGAGGTCCTCGGCCATGCGTTTCGTCAGCGTCGTGATGAGCACGCGTTCCTTCTTCGCCACGCGCAGTGCGATTTCGGACAGCACGTCATCCACTTGCGTACGCGCCGGCCGCACCTCCACCGCCGGATCGATGAGGCCGGTGGGCCGCACGACCTGCTCCACGATCTGGGAGGAATGCTCCATCTCGTAGCCGGACGGCGTGGCACTGACGAAGACGCAGCGGCGCATCTTCCGCTCGAACTCGTCGAATCGCAGCGGTCGGTTGTCCAGGGCCGACGGCAGGCGGAAACCGAACTCGACCAGCGTCTCCTTGCGTGCGCGGTCGCCGCGGTACATCCCGCCGAGCTGCGGCACGGTGACATGCGATTCGTCGATGATCAGAAGTGCATCGGGCGGCAGGTAATCCACCAGCGTCGGCGGCGGCTCGCCCGGGGCTGCGCCTGAAATGTGGCGCGTGTAGTTCTCGATGCCCTTGCAGAAGCCGAGCTCGTTGAGCATCTCCATGTCGAAGCGCGTGCGCTGCTCGATGCGCTGGGCCTCGACCAGCTTGCCATTGGCGACGAACTGTCCAATGCGCTCATTCAGCTCGGCCTTGATGCCATCAAGCGCGCGCAGGACGTTGTCCCGCGGTGTGACGTAGTGCGACGAGGGATACAGCGTGAAGCGCGGGATCTTCTGGCGCACGCGCCCGGTGAGCGGGTCGAATAGCTGGATCGAATCGACCTCGTCGTCGTACAACTCGACGCGCACCGCCAGCTCGGCGTGCTCAGCCGGGAAGATGTCGATCGTGTCGCCGCGCACGCGGAAGGTTCCGCGCGAAAACTCGAGTTCGCTGCGCTTGTACTGCATCTGCGTCAGCCGCACGATGATGTCGCGCTGGCTCAGGCGGTCCTTGTGGCGCAGCGTCAGCACCATCGAGTGATAGTCGGAGGGATTGCCGATGCCGTAAATGGCGGACACAGACGCGATGATCACCACGTCGCGCCGCTCGAGCAGCGACTTGGTCGCCGACAGCCGCATCTGCTCGATGTGCTCGTTGATCGACGAGTCCTTCTCGATGTACAGGTCGCGCGAGGGGACGTAGGCCTCGGGCTGGTAGTAGTCGTAATAGGAAACGAAATACTCGACCGCGTTGTTCGGGAAGAACTCGCGCATTTCCGAGTACAGTTGTGCGGCCAGCGTCTTGTTGGGCGCAAGCACCAGCGTGGGGCAGCCCGCGCGCGCGATGACGTTGGCCATCGTGAACGTCTTGCCCGATCCGGTCACTCCCAGCAGCGTCTGAAATGCGAGCCCATCGACCAGCCCTTGCCAGAGCTTTTCGATGGCTTCCGGCTGGTCACCCGCCGGGTCAAACGGCTGGTGCAACTGGAATGGACTGTTAGGAAAGGTGAGGAACACGTTTTTTGCACTGCAATAGCGCATGGGCAAGCGCGAATGCTAGCATCGCGATGCAAAAAAGCCCATACCTCATCAAGAGCGAGGCGATGTGCCGTAGTACGTTAAATCAATGACTTACGATGCATTTGAGAATCATTCCGAGCGATATTTCGAGATTTTTGCCTTGACAGTTGCACCAGTATCTGGCGGCGAAAAGATAGCGCCGCAGCAAACTGCAACAGAATCCTCCCAAGTTTGCTGAAGCATCCATCCCAAGTATCTGAATAACAAACGGAACCTGTGCCGCAACGGCCGCCTGGACACGCATGACCACATCGCTCTTTGCCAACGTCGAACTCGCCCCGCGCGACCCCATCCTCGGACTCAATGAAGGGTTCGCACACGACCAGCGCCCCAATAAGGTCAACCTGGGTGTCGGCGTGTACTTCTCGGACGATGGAAAGATTCCGGTCATGCGCGCGGTCGCGGAGGCCGAGCGTCGCAGAGCCGCGCAACCTACGCCGCGCGGCTACCTGCCGATCGAGGGCATCCCAGCCTACGACGCCGCCGTGCAGCAAATGCTGCTCGGCAAGGATTCCGTGCTGATTGGGCAGGGCCGCGTCATCACCGCGCAGGCGCTGGGTGGGACGGGCGGTCTTCGAATTGGCGCCGAACTGCTGCGACGTGTATTGCCGAACGCGAAAGTCGCCATCAGCGAGCCGAGCTGGGAGAACCACCGGGCGATCTTCGAAAGCGCTGGCTTCGCGGTCGTGTCGTACCCCTACTACGACGCGACCACCAACGGCCTCGATTTCGCAGCGATGGCCGACGGTCTGCGCGCGCTTCCCGCCGGATCGATCGTCGTACTGCATGCTTGCTGTCATAACCCGACCGGAGTCGACCTCACGCTGGACCAGTGGCGCCAGGTGATCGAGATCGTCAGGCAGCGCGCGTTGGTACCGTTTCTTGATATCGCGTACCAGGGATTCGGGGCCGGCATCGAGGAGGACGGCGCCGCGGTCCGCATGTTTGCCGACTCGGGCATCACCTTCCTCGTGTCCAGTTCATTCTCGAAGAGTTTTTCGCTTTACGGCGAACGGGTCGGCGCACTGTCGATCGTCGACCAGAGCCAGGAAGAGTCGGCACGCGTTCTGAGCCAGTTGAAGCGCGTGATTCGCGCCAACTACTCCACCCCGCCGACGCACGGGGGAATGGTTGTGGCCACCGTCCTCAACACGCCCGAACTCCGCGCCGAATGGGAAGCCGAACTCGGCGAAATGCGCGCACGCATCAAGTCGATGCGGCACCGGCTCGCAGAAGGTCTTGCCGCGCGCAAGGTGAAGCGCGACTTCTCGTTCATCGAGCGGCAGGTCGGAATGTTTTCCTACTCCGGCCTGACGCCGGGGCAGGTCGAGCGCCTGCGCGACGAGTTCGGCATCTACGCCGTTTCCAGCGGACGGATTTGCGTGGCAGCGCTCAATTCCCGGAATGTCGACTACGTCGCGGACGCGATCGCAAAGGTTCTTTAGCCGATCTGCGCCGAGTCTTTTGCGACGCCCGCTTGGCCTCGCTATACTCGCGGGCTTGCTCCGTTCCCCGATAGCTCAGTTGGTAGAGCGACGGACTGTTAATCCGCAGGTCCCTGGTTCGAGTCCAGGTCGGGGAGCCAACTTGCACTGCCAGTGCAACGTCTAAACCGCTCGTCATTCGACCGAGGCGGTATTCTTCCGGCTCCTGCACCCTTCCGTCCCTCGGCCACGCTGCCTATCGCAGCGTTTCCACTGGTCAACTGGAGCGCCGGTGTACAGACGATTCGTTGTTGCACACGCGAAGGCGCCGCGTCCCGCTTCGACGCGGTGCGCGGATAGATTGATCGGCGCCCTGACCTTGGCCAGTCCATCGCAGGCATCACTCGGGTTCGCTCATGCCTGATCCCCTCCTCCTGGCTCGCGCGCAGTTCGGACTGAACATCGCGTTCCACATTCTTTTCCCGTCCATCACGATCGCGCTCGGCTGGTTCCTGCTGTACCTGCGCGTGCGGGCGAACCGGACCGGTGAAGATTGGGTTGAGCGCGCCTACCGACTCTGGGTCAAGGTGTTCGCCATCACCTTTGGCTTGGGCGTCGTGTCGGGCCTGACCATGAGCTTTCAGTTCGGCACGAACTGGCCCGGATTCATGGAGAAGGCCGGCAACGTCGCGGGCCCCCTGCTGGGTTACGAAGTTCTCACCGCATTTTTCCTCGAGGCAACATTTCTTGGCGTGATGCTCTTCGGTCGCGACCGTGTACCGCGATGGCTGCACACCCTGGCCGCCTCACTTGTAGCCATCGGCACCAGTGCATCAGCGTTCTGGATCCTCGCGCTCAACTCGTGGATGCACACGCCGCAGGGCTTCGAGATGATCAACGGCGAAGTTCATGCGACCGACTGGGTCGCGATCGTCTTCAATCCGAGCTTCCCTTACCGCCTCGTCCACATGCTTGTCGCCTCAGGACTGACGGCCTCTTTCCTGATCGCCGGTCTCTCGGCCTTCAAGCTGCTGCGCAACGCGAGCCACGCGCCGGCCCTGGGCATGCTGCGGATCTCGCTCGTCGTCGCGGCCCTGCTGGCGCCGATTCAGATCTTCGTCGGCGACCTGCACGGCCTGAACACACTCGAGCACCAGCCCGCCAAGATCGCCGCGATGGAAGGCATCTGGCAGACCGAGCGCGGAGTCCCATTGCTGCTCTTTGCGATCCCGAATGAACGGGAACGCCGCAACGACTTTGCGATCAGCATTCCCAACGGCGCCAGCTGGATCCTGAAACACGATGCCAACGCCGAACTCCAGGGGCTGAACGAGTTCAAGGATCGGCATCCACCCGTCTTGCCGGTGTTCTTCGCCTTCCGCGTCATGGTTGGTGTCGGCGTGCTGATGCTCGCAATGTCCTGGTTCGGCGCGTGGCGCAGTTGGCGCGCACGAAGCGATGCCGCGGTGGTACATGCTCGGTCTCGCGGGGATGACGTTTTCCGGATGGATCGCCGTACTGGCCGGTTGGCTCGTGACTGAGATCGGCCGTCAGCCCTGGCTGATCCAGGGCGTCATGAAGACGGCCGAGGCCGCATCGACCGTGCCGGCCGGTTCGATTGCGCTGACGCTGACGGCCTACGCGCTCGTCTACACCGGACTCATGGTTTCCTTCATGGTGGTGGTCACGCAGCTCGCGCTCAAGGATGCGCAGGATGAGACCGGACCAGAGACTTCGTCGGCAGCAGTCAAGCCAGAACTCGCCACCTGAGGCCTGCGATCATGCAACTCGATCTCCCGCTGGTCTTCATGGTGCTGATGGGCTTGGCTATCCTGGCCTACGTCATCCTTGACGGCTTCGATCTCGGCGTCGGCATTCTGCTTCCATTGGCGGCGCGAGAGCAGCAGGACATCATGGTGTCCTCGATCGGTCCGTTCTGGGATGCCAATGAAACCTGGCTGGTGCTGGGCGTGGGCATCCTGCTCGTCGCATTTCCCAAGGCACATGGAATCATCCTGACGTCGCTGTATCTGCCCGTCGCCGCCATGCTGATCTTCCTGATACTGCGCGGCGTTTCTTTCGAATTCCGTATGAAGGCGACCGGCTGGCACCGGGAACTCTGGAACCGGCTGTTCTCCGTCGGCTCACTCGGCGCGGCGATCGCGCAGGGATACATGCTTGGCGGAGTCGTGACGGGATTCGAGTCCGGCCCCGCCTACGTGTTGTTCGACCTCTTGGTCGGCATCGGCCTCGCGGGCGGCTATGCCCTGCTCGGCGCGGCCTGGCTGATCATCAAGGCCGAGGGCGATCTCCAGGCGCGTGCATTGCGCTGGACTCACGGCGCGCTGTGGCTGACGGTCGCCGGAGTTGCAGCCATCAGCCTCGCTACGCCTTTCGCGAGCAGCGATGTTTTCGACCGCTGGTTTGCCTGGCCCAACATCCTGGTCCTCGCGCCGCTGCCGATAGCGACAACGGCCGCGTTCGTTGGCATCTGGACGGCGGTCAGCCGGCTGCAGCGGCGCGAGACCCGGCGGGAGTGGCCGCCTTTCGTCCTGGCGGTGTGGGTCTTCGTGTTCGCGTTTGCCGGCCTCGCCTACAGCATGTTCCCGTACCTGATCTTCGACCGGATGACGATCTGGCAGGCCGCCGCTGCGCGCGACTCGCTGCTGATCGTGTTCGTCGGTACGTGCGTCGTCCTGCCGATGATCGTCGGCTACACGCTCTTTGCGTACCGGGTGTTCTGGGGCAAGGCGCGCGAGCTCAGCTACGGCCACTGAGGGACCGTTGCCGGCGTCCTGCTGTCATCAGGAAACCAGGCAGAAATTGCCATCGGCCAGTCGGTCGAGGACAGTAATCCCGTGTTTGTCGATGGGGTTTACAGAGTCCCGTCGAAAGTGCCCGGCGAAATCGCTTTATCCTGCAACTTCAAATAGTTAGCTTGCATGGCACAGGATCTGCATCCCAAGTACGCGGGACCGCCAACACAGGGCACGCTACATGAAGTTCAAGTTCAAAAAGTCCGTGGTTGCTGCTGCACTCTTTGCCGCAGCAACAGCCGCGGGGGCCGCCGAGTTCTGGACTTACGTTCCGGGCAACGGCAGCCTGACGGTCAACAATTCTGGGGGCGGCGCCGGCTTTGCGTCCGTCAATGTCACCGGTTACAACGGCGTGGGCGGCCAGTTCAACGGGAATTTCTGGGACGCCGGAGCCAAGCCCGCCGATTCGTTCATGCGTTTCTTCTGCATCGAACTGGGCGAGTACGCGAACGCCGGTCCGAACGCCTACGCGTCGAGCCTGTTCAGTGACGACGAACTGCGCAAGCTGTACGACATCGCCTATCCGAACAAGACCACGGGCGACTTCTGGGACGGTGGCCAGACGAACTTCGGCGTCTTCGCTGATGCCACTTCGGCCGCCGCCTTCCAGGTGGCTGTATGGAACATCGTGTTCGACAGCGACCTTGATCTGTCGGCGGGCAGCTTCAAATGGACCGGTGGATCCACTGCCGTCAGCACCGCGGCCCAGTCGCTGCTGAATCAGGTCGGAAGCTACAGCGGTGACGATTATTTGAACTGGACGCTTTATCGCTTCGTGAGCCCGATTCCGAACAACGAACAGCGCACCGGCTACCAGAACTACGTCTCGGCGACGTACAAGGTGCCGGAGCCCGGAACGCTTGCGATGCTCGGCATGGCACTGGTGGGACTGGGGGGGGCAGCGGCGCGGCGTCGGCGCAATTGAGCGTCTGGACGCCCGAACAAAAGGCCCGCGTGTGCGGGCCTTTTGTTTTGGTCGCGGGATCCTATCGAGCGATGTCGTGGGACCTGCAGGTCAGGACCGGAGCGCGCGCTTGAGCAATTGCCAGGCACTGTCAGGCAATGCCTGGCGGACTTGCTCGCGGATGACACTCTTGAGGCCGCCGCGCGCCAATGAGGCAACGTCGTCCAGACGGACCTCGACCAATCGAACGCCCGGCGTCTGCGCCACCGACTTCATCGCCGCCGCGGGATCCCCCTGCATTGGGAAGTACGAGCAGCCGACTGCTGCGGCCAGCGCCGCGTAATCCGGGTTGTGTAGCGCCACGCCGGAGGACGTCCCGAAGTTCAGGAGTTGTTGGCGTCGAATCAGTCCATACGACGCGTCGTTGAACACGACGACCACGAGGTCGATTCTTTCCCTCACCGCCGTCAGCAGTTCTCCGAGCGTGAGAATGAGCGCCCCGTCGCCCACGCAGGCAACCACCGTGGTTCCGGGCCGGGCCAGCGCGGCCCCTATCGCACCGGGCAACCCGAAGCCCATGGACTGAAAGTCGCTTGGGCACAACAACCCTCGCGGCTGGGTCACGTCGGCATAGCGGCGCACCAGCGCCTGATGCAAACCGGCGTCCGCCGTGTAGACGACGCTCGGCCCGAAGGTGCCGGTCATCGCCAGGAAGAGCGATCGCACAGAGGCCCGATTGCAGTCGACGAGCACCGGCTCGTGTTCAATTGCATGTTCGCGCTCTGCCTGGAGCCGCGACCGCAGCAACTGCAGTTCGATCGTCAGTCCACTGACTGCGGCGAGTCGCCGTCGCGACGATGCCCGGAATGACATCCTCGACGCGAGTTGCAAGCGCGAGGGCTGCCGGATAGTTGGCCGCCAGCACGTCAGGCGAGCTGTCGATCCGCACGAGTTTCGCCGGTGGAATCTGCAGGCGGCCTGCAGCGCTGCCGTTGTGCGTGAACTTGCACCCGAGCGCGAGTACCAGATCGGCGCGCGCGATGAGGTCGGGTACGACGTCGCCGACGCCGAGGGAAAAATCCTTCACGAAGGCGAGTGAGTCGGCATCCGGCAGTACGCCACGGCCGCTGCTCGTGAAGAGGACCGGCGCATGCCATTGATGCGCCAGCCGCCGGACGTCCTGCGCTGCCGCCTGGGCACCCTGACCTGCGTAGATCAAGGGGTGTTGCGCCGCCATGAGCAACTGTCGCAGGCGGTCCGGGACGTCGACGCCTGCGACCGGTGCCTCCGGCACGTCAGCATCGAAGGAGAAGTCTTGCACCAGCATGGGCATGGCAATCTCGACCAGCACCGGGCCGGGCTCGCCCGCCGTCGTCTCGACGTACGCGTCCAACAATCCTGTCGCAAGGTCTTCTGCGCGTTCGATATAGACACAGCGCTTGACGGCCGGCCCAGCCATGGCGGGCTGATCGATCCGCTGCAGTGGAAATGCCTGGCCGTCACTTTTCTGCCGCAGCGTCAGCCACAGCAGCGGCACCGAGTCGTGGCGTGCCTCCATGACACCTGACAAGGCATAGACGAAGCCGGGGCCTGGGATCGTGGTCAACACGCCCACCTTGCCGCTCGCGCGCGCGTAGCCACTGGCCATGAAGGCTGCAGCGCCCTCGTCGGACGCCACCACACTGCGCAGGCCGGAACGACGCATTGCGTCGTAGAGGGTGATGTTCTGCGTCCCCGGCAGTCCGAAGACGGCCTGGACACCAAGGCCCTTCAGGATTGCGCAGATGTTCTCCGCGCCGTTCATGACGCCTCGCGCGGCTTCGGACGACGGCGCGTAACGTCGCTGCGCCAGCGTTGCACTGCAGACTCGAGGCGGAATATCAGTGAGTCACTGCGGGACACGGTCCAGGTCGGCGTGAGCTCCGCACCGAACTGGCTCTTGAAGCGCGTGACCGGGTTGAGGCCGGCATCCGTCAGGTCATTGGCGACGAACCCGTCCCGGGCAAGAGCAAGCGAGGCGTGCCAGCGCAAAAATCCGCTGGCGCCCATGCGCAGGTAGTCGTCATCCGCACCCGCGCAGACGGTGTGGGCGACGGGATGCGGACCGGCCAGCATGAGCTGGGATGCGATGACCTTGCCGTCGAAGACCGCGTGCCCCAGCCGCGCCAGCCCCGCCGCCCTCACGTCATTGAAGAAGGCACGAAACGCCGTCTCGGGCAGGTAGAGGGGCGCACCCTTGCGCTGGTGCGTCTTCAAATGCAGGCGGAACAGAGCGTCGAAGTCGTCGTCTTCGCGGTAGGTCACGCCCTCCCGCTCGCAACGTTGGATCAGGCGGCGCAGGTTCTGGTCGATGCGCTCCCACTGCTCCGTGGGGTTCGACAAGGGCAGAACGTAGGTATAGGACAGCGACTCCTGCCATCCCCGCATCAGGAATGGCCTCACGTCGAGCACCGTGGATCGGTTGTGCAGCAGCACGTGCGCGTAGCGCCGGCCTTCGAGCTCGCTCGCCAAGGCCGTCAGCACCTGCTGCTCCTGCGCTGTCTGGTCGGAGTGAAACTTCTTCGGCGGCAGCTTGAGCACGATGCCGTTGTAGTAGAGCAGCAAACGGTTCGTCACGTAGGCGCCCGACCGCGACCGGCGTTCGTACAAGGGCACGCCGCCGACCAGCCGGCCGTCAAAGAAGACTCCGACGATTCGAAAGGCGGCATCCGTCGCCCGGCACAGGGCGTCGAGGTACTCCGGCAGCGCGTAGACGCTGCCGTGCGGCGAGCCGGATACGATGGCGCGCCACTCGTCATGTTCCTTTCGCTCGAGGTCGCGTGCGAACACACGCTCGGGCGCCGGCGTTGTCGCGGACTGGCTCATTCAGCGTGTGGCCGCGTCACCACGGCGCAGCCGGTTGCGCATCGCTGAACGCATGACGCGCGTGAATCCGACGACGCCCGGCAGCGGGTCGTCCCAGCAGCCCACGGGCTGCAGTGCCGGCAGCAGCTCCTTCCACCAGCGTCCCCACGACAGGCTTCCTGCGCGCAACAGCGGCTGCATGGCAAAGAAGTCGTAGTACGGGAACACGCACGTCGCACCGATCCTGTACTGATCGACTCGGTTGAACCGGTTTGCCCCGCGCATCGTCGTAGGCCATCTGGCAGACATCAACGCCGCAGCGGACGGCGAAGTCGACGAACCACCAGGGCCGGGTGTTCACTTCGAGCAGCTTGAACTGACCGTCACGTGGATCACGCTTGAACTCGGCGGAAAAGATGCCGCGATAGCCGACGGCGCCAAGCACGCGTCGGGCGCTATCGACAGCTTGCCCGACCTCTCCCAGCGACACGCTCACCATCGCCGTACTGTTGCCGAAGTCCGGCGGATAGATGCGCAGGCGCCGCCTGGCAAAAAGCGCCTTGATCTCCCCGGCCCGATCCACGTAGCCGTCGACGAAGTAGTGCTCGTTGAACGAGCCCGGGATGTACTCCTGCAGCACGACCGACATGCCTGCTGCAACGATCTCCTCGAGCCGCCGGCGCGCCTCGTCGACCGTCGGCACACGCATCCCCTTGGTTCCGAAGTGTTGCAGGAAGCGCTGCGAATCCGTCGGCTTGAGGAAGTAGAAGGTCTCGGTCGACTGTGGAATGTCGGATACGTCAGCGGCAGTCGAAATGCGTCGCGTGAGCGGCATCGGCACGTGCAATTCCTCAAGCAGCTCGGCGAGCCGGGCCTTGTCCTGCAGGCGGTCCAGCGCCGCGCTCGTTGGAACGACACTGACGAAGCGCGGTGTCGGCTGCTCGGCGTACTCGGCAACTGCACGGTTCCAGTCATCGCTGCAGGCGCACAGGAAGCCGCCCGCGAGTCCTGAGCGCGCGAGTACGTCCTGCAGCACCGGCAGGCTCGGCTTGCCGGTGGCCACGCCACGGCCCTGCGGCAACAGGGGGCGGTACCAGCGCGAGTACCGGATGTACTCGCGCGTGTCGGGATAGACAAATGCAGGGGTGCCACGACGCCCGAATGCCCGCAACACACCGAGTGCGGTGACGCCGCCGGACAGCACGACGACGGGCAGGCCGGGATCGCTGCCGGTCAACGCCCCTGCCTCCACACGGCAAGTGCCATGATCAGTTGAAACGCCGATAGACCGGCTTCACGGCCGGGCCGACCAGATACTTCCCGACCCCCTCGTCGAGCGCACGCCGATAGACCTCGAGCGCCGCGGCGACTGCATCGATGGTGCGGTCAATGTCGGCATCCGTGTGCGAATAGCTGACGATGAAGGAAGGCGCGAGCACGCCGCGCCGGATGAGCTCCTGCAGGAACAGCGTCCTGAACTCCTGAGAGGGCTTGCCATCCGCGTCGCGCGTTCCGTAGAGCAGCGCGCAAGGGCGCCCCGCGAGCGTGAATGCGCCTTCGATGCCGAGTGCTGAGACGGCCTGACGCACACCGCGAGCGAGCCGCTCGCCCTGGCGGTAAAGCGTCCCGATCACATCCTCGGAACGATAGATGTCGATCACGGTCTTCGCGGCTGCCAGGCTGTGCGTTTCGGCACCGTGTGTGGTCGAGAGCAGGAAGACGCGCTCACGGTCATGACGCAGTCCGCCCAGTTCCATGAACTCCCGCTTCCCGGTCAGCGCCGAGATCGAGAAGCCGTTGCCGAGCGCCTTGCCGAAGATCGCCAGGTCGGGGGCAATGTCGTAGACGTCCTGGCCTCCCCCAACGGCCCATCGGAATCCGCTGATCGTCTCGTCGAACACCAGCAACGCGCCGTTCCGATGAACGAGGGACTTCAGCCGTTGAAGAAATCCTCCGTGGGTTCGTCGGTACGGGCAGGTTCGAGAATGACGCAGGCGATCTCGCCCGCGTGGTCCGCGAACAGCCGCTCAACGCCGACGAGGTCGTTGTATCGGAAAGTCAAGCGTGTCGGCTTCGGTGCCGGCGGGGATACCGCCGGGAATGCCGGTGGTCACCATGAACCAGTCGTTATAGGAAAAGAACGGGTGATCCGCGCAGATCGCAACCTTGATCCGACCCGTGTGAGCCCGCGCCAGCTTGACTGCGGCCGACACCGCGGTCGAACCATCCTTGGCGAACTTGACCATGTCAGCACGCGGTACCACTGCGAGCAGGGCCTCCGCGCACTCGACTTCGATCGGCGAGGGTCGATTGAAGTTCGTGCCGAGTCGCATCTGACGTATCGCGGCGTCGACGACAGGTTCGTAGGCGTGACCCAGCGTGACCGCGCGCAGTCCCATGCCGTACTCGATGTATTCACGCCCTTCGCGATCCCAGACGCGACAGCCCTTGCCGCGCACGATGAAAGGCCGGCGCATTGGATGGGTACTGGTCGTCCCCCTTGGCGTAGGTGTGGCAGCCGCCCGGAATCAGACCGATGCGCCCGCTCACGCAGATCTTCGCAGTCCGCAGCTGTCACTGCATCTGCGACGCCGGCTCAACCCGCTTCGCAGCGGCTTTCCCTCAGGCAGGCGAGTTGCGCGCCGTCCGATACCGGCGGATCGAAGGAATGACTCGCCCGGACTCATGCACCCCGCCGGCTGGTACAGCGCCTGGCCGCCCGCGACCGTGCCGTCGTCGTAGAGCGCGACCACGTCCGCCGGCAGGCGCTCGTGATCGGTGCAGCGCAGGTAATCGCGCATCGTCGTGCCGGTGCACTGTTCATCGGAGCGCGGCGCGCCGCGCAGGGAACGCGCGTCGTCGATGTTCACCGTGCGGAAGTCGATGCTGAAACGCGTCCTGCCCGAAGTGTTGGGCACGCTCGAGTGCATCTGCGCGCCGGAGAAGGCAATCAGTCCGCCGACCGGGCAGACAAGGCGAAGCTGCGGTTCGAGGCTCAGCGGCTCGGTTGCTTCGGCAGCGGGCGCGGGTCCTCCTTGATCAGTTGGGCGACCGCCGCCCCGCGGTGCTGCTTGTTCCAGACGTAATAGTTGTAGCCTGCGGAGTCGTTCGCTACCGCGCGGTTCCAGTACATGCGGGTGGAACGCCATCGCGTTGTCCGGCGACAGCTCGAAGACCGGCAGCCACCAGTTGATCTGGCACGGCGGCGCCGAGTACCAGGTGTCGCGATGCGGGTGCCAGGCATAGGCGATGCCGGTCGTCAGATAGCCATCGCTCGTCGAAGAACGCAGGCGCGGCACATCGAAGTAGGTTCGCTCCGGATCGCAGCCAAGGTCCTCGAGCACCGCGCGCACGTGACGCTTCGACTCAGGATGATGGATGAAGTGTGGCTTGAGCCGGCCGAGCAACTCCGCGTAGTCCGCGACCGGCCATTTCGTACTGCGCCGATCTCAGGATCCCGCGGGAAGAAAGCCTCGCGTATCAGCGCCTCGTGCAAACTCGGCAAAGGCGAGAATCGCCGTCCTGCGCGTCTGCACGAACAACTGACCGTGAGTAAAGCATGGTTCGGCGCTGTTCATCCGGAACACTCGAGTCTATGAAGACCGTGCTGGCAGCGAGTTGGGTTCATTGCCGTCTGGACGCCTCACAGGACGACCTTGCGGACATGAAACGCCTCGGCGAGCCCGCGCGCGGCATTGCATTCGATGCCGCGCAGGCGCATCAACGCCAGGAAGGCGTCCTCCGAGAACCAGCGCTTGTCGCGCTGACTCGGGTAAGAGCGACTGCAGGTACTTGACCTTGCGCGCGGCGATCGCCGGCGTGACCGGCACGTAGAAATTCGGCTGCCCAAGCCCGCCGTCGTACTTCGGGATCTCGTACTCCAGGATCGTGTGGTCGCGAAACGTGTTCCAGGTGAGCTCGCACGCCAGCCGATGGTCCTGGTGCCGGTCATCGCGCTCGTGCGTGAAGATCAGGTCGGGCCGTGGCAGTCCGCTTAAGCGCCTCGAAGCTGTCCTTGACCTGCAGCCCACTGCGCCGGCAGATAGCCGTCGCGGAAGCGACTCGATCCGGATCTCACGCCGGTGCGCCTTCGCGAGAAATCGAGCGGCGCTTGCGTTCGGCCTCAGCCGCACGCGGTTCGGTCGAGCACAGGACGACCCAGCTCACGTCGAGTTCACGTTCGCCCGCAAGCCGCAGCAGCGTTGCGCCGCAGCCGATCTCGATGTCGTCGCAGTGGGCACCGATGCACAGCACGCGCAGCCGCGACGCGCTGCCCAGCAGTCCGCCGAGCGCTTGCATGGCTAGTTCTCCCTCGTCACGCCGGGCGCGGACGTCTTCCAGACCATCCAGGGACAGTCTCCGCGCGCCTCCATGCGGTCCAGCGTGATCTTGTCCTTGAAGGTGTCCATCGACTGCCAGAATCCGCGGTAGCGGAAGACGCCGAGCTTCCGCTTGTCGATCAGGCGGCGGAACGGCTGCTCGACCAGTTCTTCGCCTTCGCGGATTTCGTCGAAGATCTCCTGCCGCAGGACGAAGAAACCGCCGTTGATCAGAAGTCGCCATTGCCGGCCTGCGCCGATCCCGGTGACGAAGCCGTCCTCGCCCGATTGCACCGTGTGAAACGTCTGCCACGATCGCACCGCGGCAAAGCTTGCCGTCACGTCCTTGCTGCGGAAGTCGGCGATGTGCTGGTCGAGCGGCAGGTCCGACAGTCCGTCCGCGTAGTTGGCGAGGAACACGTCCTCGCCCTCGAGGTGCTCGCGCACTCGCAGCAGGCGCTGGCCGATGTTGGAGTGCAGGCCGGTGTCGACGAACGTGATGCGCCAGTCCTCGATGTCGCTCGAAAGCAGTTCAACGCGTCGCCCGCCGTCACTCAGCGTGAAGTCGTTCGACATGCACTCGTTGTACTTCAGGAAGTATTCGCGGATCAGGTCGCCGCGGTAGCCCAGGCAGAGGATGAAGTCCTTGTGGCCGTAGTGCGCGTAGTAGCGCATCAGGTGCCACAGGATCGGCCGGTATCCCGACGTTGACGAGCGGCTTGGGAATCGTGTCGGAGTGCTCGCGCAGGCGCGTGCCGAGACCACCGCAGAACAGCACGACCTTCATGGCCTGCCTCCTGAGCCGCCGACCAGGGGTACGACAAACGCTGCTTGCATGTGCTCCGACGGCGCGGCGCGCCGTCCCTCCTCCCTCACTCGACTTCTTCGAGCAGGCCCGCCTCCACGAGCGCTGCCGCGGCGCTCTCCAGCGCCGCGAGCGGTAACCCCGATGCCGCGTGCGCATCTTGCAGTCCGTGCGCACCATCCGCGAGGTTCAGCAACCATAGCATCGCATGCTCGCGCTCACCCGGGTTCGCGCCTCCCGTTGCTCGGAACAGGCCGCGCTTGCCGAGCCGTGGCTCACCCTTCGGATTGCAGGAGCGGAAGCGGCGATTGGCGTCGATGCGGCCAAAGATGGCTGCAATCGCCTGGATGGACTGGGCGATCGCATCGGCGACGCAGCAACGCCAGGTTGTCGGCCGAGGTGTGATATTCGGGATAGGCGTCGTTGGGCGAACGCGTGAGCCGGCCCATCGGCAGGTCGATGCCCGGCGAGCAGAACTGGCGTTCGTCGTAGCCATAGGGGGTGAAGTCCTGAACCCTCGCTTGCGGATCGAGCCGGCGAACCGTATCGGCTGCGATGTAATCGATCTCCGCCCGGCCGCGCCGGCTGCGTTTGTAGGTCAGCGGCCCGGCGTCCCCGAGCAGTCCGATCACCAGTCCGGCACGGACGCGTCCAAGCCCGGCCTCGTTTCGCGCCAGCCAGGCGATCGAACCGATTGTGCCGGGGCCGAACACGAATCGATAGCTCAGATTCGGCCGCGATTTCCTGACTTCCCCGGCCAGTACCGCCGCCACTGCCATGCCGATTGCGTTGTCGTTGGCGAGCGCGGGATGGCAGGTGTGCGTGTAAACCAGTATTTCCTGAGCCGAGGCGCCCGGTACGATAGCACTCTGCGTAGGTCAGGCTGCCGGGCGCCAACGTCGAGTCGATGACGACCTCGTACTCGCCGTCCGGCCAAGTATCGAGTTCCTGCTGGGCCACGCAGAAGCCCCATGCTTCGCGGTAGTAGCTGGTGCGATACGGGATGCGGTCCGGATGCTCCGGCAGGGTGTGCAGGTGCGGTCGCAGTTCCTGCAACGTCATGCGCGCACGGACCGGCACCGAGTAGCTCATCACGTGCAGCGCATGCCGGCCGACGTCGACCAGCTTGCGACCGTCGGCGGTGGCTATCCAGGCGTCTCGGAGATTCCACTCGAGCGGGATCTCCCAGTCGTATACCGGCGTCCCGCTGGGCACTTCGAAGATTTCGAGCGGCGCGTGCTGGCCAAGGCGCCGCATCGTCTCGCGCACGCCGTCGCCGGTGATACTGCGGCACAGCGGATACACGTCGCGTCGCCAGCTCCAGCGCACGGTCGGCCAGCGTCGATGCCGTACCTGCCTCGGCGATCGAATCGAACGGCGCCAACGCTCAGTCGCTCCTGCTGCTGCGCGCGCCGTACTCGTCCGCAAACCGCACGGCATCGAAGTCCGTGTACGCGGCGTCGCGCTCGTGGATCGTCGTCACTGGCAAGGGCCACGCGATGCCAAAGGCCGGATCATTCCAGCGCACGCCCGCCGCCAGCGCGGGCTCATAGAAGTCGGTCATCTGGTACAGCACCTCGGCATCGTCTTCCAGCGTCTGGAACCCGTGCGCAAGGCCAGGAGGAATGAACACCGCACGCCGGTCGGCCGCGGTCAGTTCGAGCGAAACGTGCCGCGCATAGGTGGATGAATCCGGCCGCAGATCGATCACGACATCGAAGATCGCCCCGCGAATGCAGCGCACCAGCTTGCCCTCGCTGCGACGGCGGCCACTGGAAGTGCATGCCGCGCACCGTGCCGCGCCGCCGCGAGTGCGACACGCTCGACTGCACCATGCGCTGCGCCAGCCCGTGCGCCTCGAACTCGCGCTCGCAGTGCAACCGCGCAAACGAGCCGCGCGCATCGGCGGCCGCCTCGACGTCGACCTGCACGACACCCTGTATCTCGAGCGGCTGAAAGCGCATTCGTCAGCGGCGCATCAACGGCGCGGGCGCGTCGGCGAACAACACGGGGCTAACCAGCCGCGGCATGACTCGCCTCTCCGGTCCAGTAGAAGTGATCGTCGATCTGCCCGGTGCGATGCAGATAGCGCAGCTGCTTCAGCCGCGTGTAGGCGCGGAACTGGTGGGTCGCCGCGTCGAACTCGATGCGCTCGAACAACCGTCGCAATTCGGCGGCACCGGCCCGCGCGGTCCAGCGGCAGGCAAAACCCGGCAATCGGCTCGCGATCTTGTCGAAGTTCACGCGGTAGCTGCGGTTGTCGCCGCC
Source organism: uncultured beta proteobacterium (assembly GCA_963754065.1). Lineage (GTDB taxonomy): Bacteria > Pseudomonadota > Gammaproteobacteria > Burkholderiales > Burkholderiaceae_F > JALORV01. Next base: position 28,886 of record CAVWFH010000024.1, read on the forward strand.
GCTCGGGCCGACCGTGACCTCGCAGCCGGGGAACTCGGCCGCGACGATCTCTGCGAGCTCGCGGATGCGGTAGTTCTCCGCCGTGGAACCGACATTGAAGACCTCACCGTTGACGGCTGATCGACGGGGCCTCCAGTGCGCAGGCGAAGGCCTGGCAGATGTCCTCGACATGCACGACCGGTCGCCACGGCGTGCCGTCGCTCGTCATCGCGATCAGTTTCGTGGTCCATGCCCGCGCACACAGGTCATTGAGCACGATGTCGAAGCGCATGCGCGGCGACGGGCCGTAGGCCGTCGCAGTTGCGCAGGAAGACAACGCTGAAGTCGCGCGTCCGCGAGTTTCGCCACATCCTGCTCGACCAGCACCTTGCAGCGCGCGTAGGCCGTCTGCGGATTGACGGGCGAGGTCTCGTCGAGGAACTCGCCCGCGCCCACGCCGTAGACGCTGCACGAGGAGGCATAGACAAAGCGCCGGACGCCGGCGGCCTTGGCGAGTTCCGCGATGCGCACCGAACCGCGGTGATTGATCTCGTAGGTGACGGCCGGATTGTTCTCGCCGAGCGGATCGTTCGATAGTTCGGCGAGGTGCAGCACCGCGTCGAACCCCGCAAAGTCCGCCGGCGTGACCGACCGGAGGTCCTTCACGATCGTACTGGGCGCGCTGCTTGCAGCACCCAGGGCGCTGTAGAGCCAGCCATCGCGATAGAAACCGGCATCGAGGCCGACGACCGTATGGCCTCGTGCGGCCAGGTACGGAGCGAGCCGGCAGCCGATGTATCCCTCGGTCCCGCTAACAAGCACTCGCATCGATCATCCCCAATTCAAGTCAGTCACCGCCGCCCCAATGCGCACACGGAAAGCCTATCCGAGCAAGCCTTCACAACGAGCAATGGGCCGTCACAGTTCAGCCTACAAGGCTAGGTCTACCAATGTGTCTGATGCGCATGCGCATCCTCCATGGGAACCACTTCGGGAGCAACGACTCCATGCGCTCGAGCCAAGTCTCGTTGAACGGCACGGTCCGATGTTCTGGCCGGCATAGGCGACGGTGCAACTCAAAAGGACGACGGCGGTACGCCGGATCCAGTCCGAGGCCTGTTTGAAGTAGGCGGCGGCTGTTGTACAGGCGATATGACGTCACAGAACCCGTCGAGCGCTGTGCAGCAGACGGATGCCCAATTCCCGGCGCGACATTCCCAGTAGAACAGATCAAGAATCTCTCCGGGACTGCGCGCCGGCTGGGACTTCAACCATCCCTGGAAGACATCTGAAAGATCACCTCCGAACCCTGCTAGGCGCGACAGCGAATCTGCACTCACGTTTGACGCAAGTCCGTCCTTCCAATAGAAACATCGCAGAATCTCGGATAAGTGTCCCAGCAACACGTAGTCTGCCTGTCCAAATGCCCCAATGCGGCTCGAGTTCGGATCCTGATAAAGGCCGCAGGTATTGCGACCTACATCATCGGTGTCCTTCGTCGTAATGAACCGCAACGACTTTCCTTCGCGTGCTGGCGAGCACTTGGGGCAGCACATAGTCATGCCGATCCGTCTGATCGTCGAGAATGGAAAACAGTTGGATCTCATTCAGGTGGCCCCGAGCGGCACTGAGCAACGTTCGGCTGTCGAAACCACCGGTCAGCGGCAAGGCAACGCTGCCACGCCTAAGGAGGGCCTGCAATCGTGCCGCTCAGAATCTTGCCAATCTCATTGGCGGCTGCCTCGATGCCCGTCGAAGCTGTGCCACTCGGCGCGAAGCGAACGCTTCTACAACGCTTCAGGTCCAGATAATGATTCGGCAGCAACTGATGTACCCCGGCGAAGGGTGTATAGCCCAACGGCCAAGCTCCGGCCTGCGGATATCGGTGAAGCGACTGGTCGATCGAGCATCCAAAGTGCCCGGGTTGACTGGCAACCCAGCCATCGTCCGTGTAGAAGACGGACTTCGTACCGCCGGCATCGGGATATAGACGCAATTCATCGTCAAATGCGTGCGAGCAGCAGCCAGCGACCTCCGAGGTCGGCAAGCTCCGCCTCGAGTCGAGCGAACGAGGTGCCAGCATCCCGCGAGTCGACGCGCGATGTCTCGATTTTGCACATCGGGCCGCATCGGATCGATCGCGTGACCCAGAAGTACGACTTCATCAGAACCGGTCTCGGCTTTGTTCACGACAAGTCGAGGGTGAAACCGAATGTGGATCGGCCAATGCTTTCCCGTCCCGACAACTCGTTCCGCTCGAACGGATGCGGCGCAAGTGCAAACTGCCTGCCGGAGATTTCCATAGAAGGTCAGAGTTACAGCTTGTCCACTGCTAGCTTGTCCACTGCCGATACTGGAGCAATTGTCTTTGAGGACGACTAGACCGTATCACGACCAACCGCAATGCGCCGACGTGTAGCGCGCATGATCCTCACCAAATGGGCGCCTGAGGCACCTTCGCAGTTTGAGTGAAGGTGAATGATAATCGCCCGTTTGCGACTGCCACGTGCTGGGAGAAGTGACGTATGAATCCTGACTACAGACTCGGCCTGCGGGCTGGCGAGTGGGTAGAGGTTCGGTCGAAAGCGGAAATCCTTCGCAGACGCTCGACTCAGACGGACGACTCGACGGACTTCCGTTCCAGCCGGAGATGCTCGACTACTGCGGACAGCGGTTGCGCGTGTGGAAGGTCGCACACAAGACCTGCGACACGATAAACAAAACGGGCGGTAGGAGAATGGCCGATGCCGTCCACCTGGAAGGCGTGCGCTGCGACGGGGCAGACCATGGCGGATGCCAGGCCAATTGCCTGCTGTTCTGGAAGGAAGCATGGCTGAAGCGGCCAGGCGATGCACGAAGTTCGCCATCTGCACTTGGCCGGCTGCAGTGAAGCCACCATACGTCAGCGCAGTAACGGTGGGAGGTGAACCGATAGCGAGCCGACCCGACCTGGGTATGCCAGATCACACGACTTTACGACGCCACGAGACCGTTGTCACCGATGGACGTGCGCCAGTACGTGCGCGACGTCACGAGTCGGCAACGTTACTCTGTGGAAGATGATCTGCATCCTGTACGTTCGCCGGATTCAGCAAGTTGCTGCACGTCGGCGTCGGCTACCGGGCGCTGCTGTGGTTCTACAACCGTTGGCAAGCGCTGACCGGTGGGAAGCCCTATCCGTTCGCGGATGGCCTGCTGCCGAAGGGCGAACGGACGCCGACGGGTCAGCTCGACCTTCAGGTGGGCGAATGGGTCCAGGTGAAGTCCGCCGACGAGATTCGCGCCACGCTTGGGCCAGATTCGAAGAACCGCGGGCTGTTGTTCGACCCGGAGATGGTGAAGTTCTGCGGCGAGCGACATCAGGTAGAGCGACGCGTACTGCGCCTCATTGACGAGCCAAGCGGCAAGATGATCGAGATGAAGTATCCATGCATCGTGCTGCGTGATGCACAGTGTCGCGGCGAATGCACCCCGCGACGCTATGCCTGCCCACGGGGAATTGACAGCTACTGGCGGGAGATCTGGCTCAGTCGCGCGCCGGAGCGGTGGCAAACAACGATTGTGAACGTCAAAGACGTCTCTCGGCACAATTATGGATTCGGCCCGCAGAGCCCATGCCGCTCGCTACTGTCCCGGAGCGGCGAGTCCGAGGCTTGCGTCGTCGATGACGAGCACCCAGTCACCCGCAGCCGGCGGCGTGAACGAACGTGATCCCGACGTCGGGTAGTCGCCGATCAGCGAGGCTGCACCTGTGGCCGGATTGAACCACCACGCGCGCGCCGTCGTGCCTGAGATCTTCGTCATGTCGATCGTCAGCGCCCTCTGCGACGGCGTATAGACGATGACCGTGGCGCCGTCATTGGTCCGCGCCGCCGTCGCGTAGTCCGCGCCCAGCGCGCCTCGACCGGCGGTCAGCACCGTGCCTGCAAGGTCGGGCACCAGCTTGTCCCACGCACGCGAGCGGAACAGGCGGCCGAAGTACGTCATGCCTTGCGCACCGACCGAGTTCAGCGCAGCCTGCCAGCCCGGATCGAACAGCCAGATCGGCCGGTTGCCGAAGAAGCTGCCGACCGCACCCAGCAGCACCGGCCAGTAAGCCTGGCTGCGCAGGCACTTGGGCGTCCAGTCACTTTCGTTCTCGTACCGGCCCTCGAAGTAGACGAAGGGCATGACTCGCGCGCGCTGGTAGTCTTCGATCGAGCGCTGTGGCGTCAGCGTGCAGTCGAGAGTAGGTCGTGTTTACCGTGAACCAAGGCTCGCTGCCGTAGTACACGATAGCCGGACTCCTGGCGCGCGTTGTGCGCAGTGAACAGCCGCCCGCCTGGTCGGTCGCCTGCAGGCCGCGCACGAGCGCCTGCGTCTTCGGCAGCGACTCCTGTCCGTACCAGTCGCCGCCCATCACCCAGAGGATGTTGTTGAAGTTGCGGTAGCGTGTTCCGAGATAGCGGCCATAGTTCTCCATCACGGCCTCGGTATTGACGGCCGTATTGATCTCCGGCCACCAACCTTCGCTGCCGCCGCCGTAGCCAAGGTAGGCCGGCGTCAGCAGCACCAAGATGCCCTTGTCGCGCGCCAGGCCGAGCACGTAGTCGACGTGCGCGAAGTACGCCTCGATCGGCTTGGAGAAGTCGTAGACGTTGCCTGGTCTTCTGGAACGGCGCGTTGCCTTCCTTGTTGACGGGCCGTTGAAGTAGTGCTCGATGATGTTGACGATGATCGCGTTGAAGCCGCGCTGCCGGCGATCCTCGAGGTAGGCCTCGGCCTCCGCCTTGGTGACGCCCGTCATCAGCGACCACGGCGTGTCACCGACGACCAGGAACGGCTTGTTGTTCTGGTCGATCAGGTGACGCTGGTCCGGCAGCCGACACGCAGCGGGAAAGCGGCGCCGGTCGGCGGCGCCGTCACGGTCACCGTGGCCGAACCTGTGCCGGTTCCGCCGGCACCGGTGCAGGCGAGCACGAACGTGCGTCGTCTGCGTCAGCGCGGGAGTAACGAACGTGCCCGACGTCGGGCGGCTTCCGGACCAGCCGCCCGACGCCGTGCAACTCGTCGCGTTGGTCGACGACCAGGTCAGCGTGGATGTCCCGCCGCTTGCCGACCTGTCGTCGGGTTCGCTGAGATCGTCACCGTCGGCACCGGCGGCGTCGCGCTGACGGCGACCGTCGCGGTCTGCGCCGTCGAGCCGCCCGGTCCGCTGCAGTTCAGCGTGTAGCTGTAGGTCCTGACGGTGCTCAGCGCTCCGGTCGACTCGGTGCCGCTGGTGTTGCGCGCACCGCTCCAGTCGCCGCTCGCGACGCAGGAGGTTGCGTTCGTCGTGGTCCATGACAGCGTCGACGATCCACCCTGCGTGATCGCAGCTCGGCGTGGCCGTCAGCGTCAGCGTCGGCGCCGGTGTCGCTGGCGAGACGGTGACCGTCGTGCTGCCGGAACCCTGATCCGCCCAGGCCGCTGCAGGTCAAGCGTGTAGGTGGTCGTCTGCGTCAGCGCGGGCGTGGTGAACGTGCCTGCGATCGCGCGCGCACCCGCTCCAGCCGCCGGACGCCGTGCAGGACTGTGCATTCGTCGATGACCAGGTGAGGTTCGATGTGCCACCCTGCGCGACCTGCGCAGGATTTGCCGAGATCGTCACCGTCGGCGCCGGCACGGCGCCGACCGCGACCGTGGCAGTCTGCGAGGCGGAACCGCCCGCGCCCGTGCAGCTCAGCGTGTACGTGTAGGTCCGGACCGAATTCAGCGTGCCGGTCGACTCGCTGCCGTTCGTCGCCTTGGTGCCGGTCCAGTCGCCGGTCGCGGCGCACGAGGTGGCGTTGCTCGAACTCCAGGTCAGCGTCGAGGAATTGCCCTGCAGGATGGCGGACGGGATTCGCGCTCAGCGCCAGCGTGGGCGGCGGCGTGGCCGGCGTGACGTTGACCGTGACCGTCTGCGTCGCGGTGCCACCTGCCCCGGTGCAACTCAGTGTGAACGAGGTGGTTGCGGTGAGCCCGCTGCGGACTTCAGTGCCGGTGAGGCTCTTGGCACCGCTCCAGCCGCCGGTCGCGGTGCAGCTGGTCGCATTCGTGGTCGACCAGTTGAGCGTCGAAGATCCACCGCTGACGACCGACGCCGGCGTGGCTGTCAGCGACACGGTCGGCAGCGGCGCAGGGTTGACCGTCACCGTCACCGACTGCGCTGCCGAGGTGCCGCCGCTGGTGCAGGTCAGCGTGTAGGTCGCCGTCGCGGTCAGGTTCGACCGCACCTCGGAGCCGTTGGTAGCCTTCGACCCGCTCCAGCCACCCGAGGCCGTGCAAGCTGGTCGCGTTGGTGCTGGTCCAGCTGAGGGTCGAGGAGTTGCCGCTCGTGACCGTCGTCGGCGTAGCGCTCAACGTCACGGTGGGCACCGTCGGCCCGGATGCAACCGTGACAGTCACGGACTGCGCGGCCGTACCGCCGGCCCCCGTGCACGTCAGCGTGTAGGTGGTCGTCGCGGCGATCCCTGTCCGGGCCTCCGAGCCAGTGAGCGCCTTGGTCCCGGTCCAGCCGCCGGATGCCGTGCAGCTCGCGGCATTGGTCGACGACCAGTTCAGCGTGGTCGAACCGCCGCTGGCCACGGTCGTGGGTGTCGCCGTCAGCGTCACGGACGGCGCTGCCGGCTGCGTGACCGTGACGTTCACCGATTGCGTGGCGGATCCGCCGGCGCCGGTGCAGGTCAACGCAAACGCCGAGTTCGCGGTCAGCGGCGCCGGTGGACGCGCTGCCCGATGTCGCCTTGGTGCCGCTCCAGTTGCCCGAGGCCGTGCAGGACGTGGCATTGGTCGACGACCAGGTCAGCGTCGCGGCCGATCCCGACACCACCGACGACGGTGCGACTGCGAGCGTTACCGACGGAGCCTGCGGGGCGGTGGGCGGTTGGGTGACGTTGGCGGTGACCGTCTGGCCCGCCGTCCCGCCCGCGCCGGCACAGGTCAGCGTGTAGGCAGTCGGAGCGATGAGCGCCCCGGTGGATTCGGCGCCAGTCAGGCTCTTGGAGCCGCTCCAGCCGCCCGACGCGACGCAGGACGAGGAGTTGGTCGACGACCACGTGAGGTTGGCCGATGCGGACTGCTGGACCGTCTCGGGCGCAACCGCCAGCGCGACGGCGGGCGGTACCGGGGCCGGCGCCGGCGGCGTAGGCGCAGGTGTCGTCGAATCCGATGCCCCTCCGCCACCGCAGCCGATGAGCGCCGCGGCCACCAGAGGCAATGCGACCCGGAGCCAAGGGAGGATGGCCGGTCGCTTTACGTCAGACAGGTTTGGACTTGATATCGCAACGTTCAACTTTTCAGAGTCGATTGGCCCGAATTCGGGCCATCGGGACGACTGCGTCCCCGGCCGCCATCGGCGGCAAGGGCCGAATGGTACCTCGACATTTCACGATTTTCAGCCTCGGGCGCCGATCGGCGCTCCCAAGGCTCCGGTAATGCAAAGCGGCCAGTTTGACCGGCCACACGGCGATGAGCCTCCGCAGTCAACCAAATCCGTCTCGATGCACCGCAATTGCTCATCGAGCGCTTTCTGGCACGGACGCGGTCGGGGTCCGATCCGATGTCCGGCGCGGAACACCGCGCACCAAGTGAACAGCATCACGCTTCGGCCGCATAATCGCCGGCCGCAACCTCTTCCGATTCGCCGATGACTGCAGCACAGGGCTTTGACCGCACGATCACATCGATCATCGCCACGTACAACCGTGCCCGCTACATCGGCGAAGCCATTGACAGCATCCTCGGTCAGGTCGAGCCGCCCCACCAGCTGATCGTTGTCGACGACGGTTCCGAAGACGACACCGCTGCGGTAGTGGCCCGCTTCGGCTCGCGGGTCGAGTACCTGCGCAAGGACAACGGCGGCAAGTCGTCGGCGATCAATCTCGGCCTGCAGCATGCCCGCCATCATTGGGTCTGGTTGTTCGACGATGATGACATCGCGCTGCCCGGACGCGACTCAAGACCCTGCTTGACGCGCTGGCCGCGGATTCCTCGCGCCGAGTTCGCGTTCAGTGGCCAGATCGTCGCGGAGGACGATGGGTCCGGACAAGCTCGAGATCCGGCGAACCATCGTTCCGCACATCGAACGCATGGAGGGACTGCTCGTTCGAACTGCTGCAGGCCTATCGCTTCCAGATGCAGTCGATGCTGGTCAGTCGCGCGGCGCTCATGCGCATCGGCGCGCATGGACGAGCGCTTCCTGCGTGGCCAGGACTACGAACTGATGATCCGGCTCGCGCGCCATCTCAAGGGCGCGCAGGTGAGCCGAGCCGACCTTCATCTGGCGGCAGCACCCGGGCGAACGCGGGCCGCGAGCAAGCTCAGGCACGGCGAAGGCGACCGCGGAAAGCTCTGGAGCCAGTTCGAGATGCTGCTCGGACGCGACATCCGGGCGCACCTGGCCCTCGGCGAATACCTGGTTCCACCGCGCCGCGAAGAGCCGTCAGGAGCAACGTTCAGCGGCGCTGATCCATCGCGCTGCCGTCATGGCCACCAAGGGGCTCATCGACGAGTTTGCCGAAGACCTGCGCGAGGTCGCGGCGACTGATACCGGACCGACCACTGACGCCGCCCCAGAGAAAGGTGGTGCTCGAAGCGGTCTTCAACCAGCGCTTTGTGGCGCGTTTCGTCGAGGATCCCAAAGCCGCCATGGCAGTCCTGCGGTCGCTTCCCGACATGCCGCTGGCCCGGGACGTCTGGGCCTGCGTTTCGCGCGCGCTGCTCTTCGAAGTCTCGCCACGGAAAGCGCGGCCGCAGCGCACGCGCGCGCTTGCTCGCGGATGCACTCGCGCTCGCCTGGCGCGCCGGACCGGCGGCTTCATTGCGCAGTCTGGCGCCGTCAGGACTGACGTCGCCCGATTCGCGCAGCGAGGTCCGCAACGTCGTCGCGCCAGCCCACGCCGGTCCCAGTAGCAGCCTCTCGAGGGCCGCCGCGGCGGCACGCAGGCGTTCGCGCAATGGCACCGGTGCTCGGATCGCGCTCAGCAGGAAGTCGACATGGCGCCGGGTATTCAGCAGCAGGAACGGCCGGCGCGCGCCCGGCCGGAACATCTCGCGTCGTCGCCGCGGCCGAGCGCGTGCCGGTGAAGTGCTCGCCATCTGCGCGGCGATACAGCAGAACCTCGTCCAGCAGCACGAATTTGCCCTGCATCGCAAGTTCGGCCATCAGCACCCGGTCGCCGTGCGGGTAGAGCCGGTCCAAGTGCGTGCGTCGCAAGGCATCGGTCCGGATCACCCCGCTTTGCGCATTGTTCAGCTGCAGCTCATGACACACGCGGCGAAACCGATCGCTCGGCGATGCGTCCAGCACCGGAAAATCGGGCGCCGGATCGCCGAGTGTCCGCCCGAGCCCATCAATGAACGCAGTGCGCGCGAAGCACAGCGCCACTCCCGTGGTCGCGCTCAAGCGGTTCGAGGCAGCGGGCCAGCAGTTCGCGATGGCACAGGTCGCTCGCCGCGGCCCACTTGAAATATCGGCCGCGGGCCTGGCGTGCCACGAAATTCCAGTTGGCGGGTGCACCGATATTGCGCGGCTGGCGAAAGTAACGCACGCGCGCGTCCCGTCGCGCAAAGTCGGCGCAGATCTCTGGCGTTGCATCGGTCGACGCATTGTCGGAAATCATGAGTTCGAAATCGGCGCAGCTCTGCGCAAGCAGCGCATCGAGCGTCTGCGCCAGCAGGGGCGCCCCGTTGTACACCGGCACGCCGATGCTGACGAGCGGAGCAGGCGACTCGGCCACGGGCTCAGCCACTGCGGCGGAAGGACACCTTCGGGTACAGGTTGGCCCCGAACCGGACGTCGACATCCGTCGACACGAAGAAAGTCGCCGCCGGCAGCGCCTTGTCGAATTCGCGCCGAATGTCATATCGGTACAGATAGACCGCGAAGTGGAACGTGCCGTTGGTCAGGTGCATGGTGAGATCGAACGTCACCGTCACGCTCTGGCCCGGATCGAGATCGAACGACGGCGTTCCGAGCCGCTCGCTCGACGTGCTGAACAGCATGTACATGCTCTCGTCGTGCAGGTCCAGTTCGACCGCGACCTTCTCGACTCGGCGCGAGGCCTCGAACGTGATGTCGATCCAGGCCTGCTCGCCCGGCGAGAAGCTCGTTCGCTCGCCGTCCTCGCCGCGCAGACAGACGCCGCGGATCATCACGTCCCCGGACTTGGGGCCGTCCAGCTTCGCACGCTCGCGTGACAGGTAGGTCTGGATCACGTGCGAGGTCGGACCGTCCTCGACTACGACTCCTCTGTCGAGCAGCAGCGAGCGGCTGCAGATGTCGCTTACCGCGCGCAGGTTGTGCGAGACGAACACGACGGTCGCGCCACTGGTCGCGATGCTGCGCATCTTCTGCAGGCTCTTCTGCTGAAACAGCATGTCGCCGACACTGAGTACTTCGTCGATGACGAGGATGTCCGGATCCAGATGCGCAGCGACCGAAAAACCAAGCCGCGCGTACATGCCCGAGGAATAGCGCTTGATCGGTGTATCAATGAAATCCACGAGTCCGGAGAATTCAACGATCTCATCGAACTTGCGCGCGATCTCGGCGCGGCTCATGCCGAGGATCACACCGTTCAGGAATACGTTCTCGCGGCCGGTGAGGTCAGGGTGAAATCCGGCGCCGACCTCGATCAATGCGGACAGCCGGCCGATGCACTTCGATTCGGCCCTCGGTCGGCCACATGATGCGGGCGAAGTGCTTGAGCATGGTGCTCTTGCCCGCGCCGTTGTGGCCGATCACGCCAACTGTCTCGCCCTGCTTGATCTCGAGGTTGATGTGGCGCAGCGCCCAGAATTCGCGATCGTCGCGCAAACCTCCTTGGCTCTTTCGGCCGGACAGTCCATTGATCAGGTACGGGACGAGGTCGCGCAGCGTGTCGAAGCGCTCACCCTTGCGAAAGCGCTTGGACACGTCGTCAAAGCGGATGGCGATGTCGCTCATACGTTGTCGGCGAATGACGGCTCGAGGCGGTGGAATGAAACCCACGCGACCGCGAAGGTGACGATCGCGACGACCGCGCTGTACGCCACCCATGGCAGGTCGGGCGTGCGCCCTTGCACCACGCTCTGTTCCAGTCCCTCGAGCAGCGGCGCCACCGGGTTGAGCAGCATGACCTCGCGCCAGGGACCGAACAGTTCGGCCGAGTAGAACACCGGCGTGAAGAAGATCGCGAAAGTCAGAATGATCTCGACAAGGTACTTGACGTCACGGAAGAACAGGTTCGCCGCCGAGAACGCGATACCCAGTCCGGCAACGAACAGGATCATCAGCAGCATGAGCGGCAGCACCCAGAGCTGCGAGGCCGCCGGCCGCACACCTGCGATGGCAAGGATGATTAGCAGCGGCATCGCCGCGATCATCATGTCGAACAGCGCCGACAGCACGGCCGAAATCGGGAACACGACCCGTGGGCAGTTGATCTTGGTGATCAGGTTGGCGTTACTGGTCAGGCTGTTGGTTGCAAATCGGATGCTGCCAACGATGAACGCCCATGGCAGCGACTTGACGCAAATGGCAGCGAGCTTATCGAGCGTGAACGGCTTGCCCGACAACTGGCTCATGCCAAGCTGCACGAGCAGGCCGGCAGCCACGATGAGACCGGGCATCAGAACCGCCCAGAGCAACCCCATCACCGACTGCTTGTACTTGATCTTGATGTCGCGCCAAGTGATCATCAAGAGAAGATCAAGAATCAGAGCCGGGCGCCGCGGCCCTGGCGGGCGGGCGGACTCCGAGTGGCGCGGAGAAACCGGAATGTCGTTCAATCGAGCACCCGCACTTCCGGAATCGGCACTACGAAGCGCCCACCCCACTCGCGGATGTAGGCCGCCTGCGCGCTGATCTCGTCCTTCAGGTTCCACGGCAGGATCAGCACATAGTCGGGCCGCGCGGCTCGGATCGCCTCGGGCGCGAGGATCGGAATGCGCGTGCCCGGCGTGAACTTGCCCTGCTTGTACGGGTTGGCGTCAACCGTGAAGTCGAGGAAATCGGTGCGGATGCCGCAGTAGTTGAGCAGCGTGTTGCCCTTGCCCGGCGCGCCGTAGCCGACGACCTTCTTGCCGCGATTCTTCGCGTCGATCAGGAACGCCAGCAGCTTGCGCTTGGTCGCGCGCACCTGCTCGCCAAAGCCGCGGTAGCGTTCCAGCGACAGGAAGCCGTCGTCGATCTCGCGCTGGCGCAGGCGGTCGACCGCTTCACCGACCGGCAGTGTCGAGTTCTCGCTGTGCCGACCATAGATGCGCAGCGATCCGCCGTGGGTGGCGAGTTCCTCGACGTCGAACAGCGTCAGGCCGTGATGCGCAAAGACGCGCTCGACCGCGACGAACGAAAAGTAGCTGAAGTGCTCGTGGTAGATCGTGTCGAACTGGTTCTCGGCCATCAGCCGCTGCAGGTGCGGGAACTCCATGGTGATCACGCCGCCCGGCGCCAGCAACTGCTTCATGCCCGCGACGAAGTCGTTGAGGTCCGGCACATGCGCGAGCACGTTGTTCCCGAGCAGCAGGTCCGGCCGACCGTGTTCGCGCGCGATCTCCGACGCCGCTCGCCGTGCCGAAGAACCGTACCGTCGTCGGGATGCCCTTCTCGACCGCGACCTTGGCGACGTTGGCCGCCGGCTCGATGCCCAGCACCGGCACGCCGCGGGCGACGAAGTGCTGCAGCAGGTAGCCATCGTTGCTGGCGATCTCCATCACCTTGCTCTGGCGCCCAGCCCGAAGCGCGCAGTGACCTGCTCCACGTAGCGGCGCGCATGCTCCACCCAGCTCGACGAGTACGACGAGAAGTACGCGTACTCGTAAAGATCTCGTCGCGGCGACACGAACTCCTGCAGCTGCACCAAGTAGGCACGCATCGCAGACGTAGGCGTGCAGCGGATAGAACGGCTCCATCTCGTGCAGCTGGTCCGGCGCAATGTGCGTCTGGCACAGCGGCGACATGCCGAGATCGACGAAGGTCGTTGGAAGCGGCGCAGCGCAGAATCGGCACGTAAAGCGCGGCACCGTGAGGCTTGGCGCGCGGTCAGCTCCTGGGTGTTCAGCGGGATTCATTGACAGCAAGACGGCTCTCGGCCGGGTGTTGATGGACTGCTCGCGTGCAGCGGTAAGTGACAGAGGACCCGGTCACTTGCATTCAAAGACAGGTCCGCAAAGGTCGATTCTCGCAAAGTTATGCCCCGAGAGCGGCCGGGACCCCGGGGAAGCCAAGATCGTGTTCACCGGGCGGGCTCGAGGTCGAACGAATTCCGTCGATTCCGGACACTTCAGGCGCGAAATACGTTGCCTATCCGAGCAATCGCCGCATGACACCTTGATCGAGTTGGCCTGGCAGTGCGTCGAGTTCCGTCAGGCGGACGGCAATGCGCTCGCGCGCGATCCCGCGCCGATGCAGCGTGGCCGTGAACTTCACCTTGTACGCCACCAGCGCAGCCTCGATCGACACAAGTATCGAGGCCGCGCGCAGCCGATCGAACTTCCTCGGCCAGCGGCCGCGCACTCGTTCCGGCCTCGATCCAGCGCTCAATCCAGTCGCCGCGGCCCCCTCCCGCGGCCTCGCCGCAGCCTCGAATGAAGTGAAAGACGTCGAACAGTGGAGTCGTAGCCTCGCCGCAGGACTCGAAGTCGAGGACGCGCCATCCGCTCGCGACCTTCAGAACATTGCGCGGCCAGAAGTCCCCGTGTTGAGGCCATGCGGGAAGGATGACGCGCTCGAGCCGAGCGGCGAGTTCCCGCGCCACTGCGGCATCGAGGCCCAGCGAGTCAAGCAGATCCAGATCATCGCGCAAGGACGTGCTTATCGGACGCGCGCGCGTCATCGGGCAGCCCTCCAATCGCCTCGCGCAACGGCACTGTCGACCGGAGCACGTCGGCCGCCAGTTCATACCAGGCGCGCGCGTGCCGCGCACGGATCACTACATCCAGCGCGCAGTCCTTCGATGAACTCCAGCGCCAGGATTCGGGCCGGACCTGCGATGAACGTGCGTGACGCCGGAACGAGTGCAGCAAGTCGCGGCTGCGCCGACAACCGCACAGTGACCGAGGCTTCGCGCGCGAAGCCGTCGTGCCAACTGGCCTGACCTTCAGAAAGTGTGTTGGTTCACCCGCCGGGCAAAGACGATTGCATTGAATCCGCGATTCGATATGCTGTCGCCGGCCAGCGGAGCGGTGGTGAGCAATGGCCCGACATTGCGGACAACGATCACGTCCGACCATCGGCGTGGGCCGCCACCGAGTTCTTGTCGATCCGGGCAAGTAGCGAGAAGTCGATCCAACTTATGCTCCGGCCGATCGAGTACCGGGTTCGCGACCGTGGCAACAAACAGCAGGCCGGGATAAAGGAGTGCCTGCAGACCGAAGTTGACGAGCTGCGATTGACCGGTGCCCACCGCCCCACTCGCGGGCACGGATCGCTTCGAAGTGTCGCTCTCGGCCGAGCGACGGGAATCAGGTTGCGTGGAACGGTCAATGAAGGCTCCACCCAATAGGCGCACACGTCCGCGAACCCCGCGGCAAGCGACTTCGCGAAGCGCAGATCAGTCGGCCGGCGAACATAGCTGCGCCGCCACGCCATCGTCCGCTCCACCAGCGATTACCCGCAGCCACAAGCAGGGTTCCGCGTGGCACCAACAGACGCCGCAGCTCATCCAAGGCGGCTCGTGGCGGGCAATGACCGTACATCGTGACGAGGTCAAAGGACCCGGGACAAGCGGAGTTCCTGGGACCACGAGTGAAGTCGTCGAACTCAGCGACCGAGATTCGAGCTACATACCGATAGAGCGCCTCCAGTCCCCTAGTCAGCGTCAATCCGGGCGACTCGATTTCCAGCGCTCGTTTCGCCGGGCGCAGCCCCATGCCACCACAATACGTTGAGCCGACACTCGTCTGCGATGGCGAGATCGGCGTGGCGATCCGTTGGCAAACCCGGATCCATCAGCTGCGAGGTTGCGAAACGCTCCATCTAGCACTCGTAAGTCATTGTTCTGATTGGCGAGTACCAAGAACGCGGTAATCGTCGCCCAAACGGGCGGCCAAAGGTAAACCAAACGGACGAGGTGATTTCGTAAAGAAATTCGACAGCGTGTGACAATTCGCCTCCGTGACGACCACGAATTACGTAGGGCGATCGCTGCCTCATGTCCAGTTCCACGCGCTTCCCCGGTGCGGCATCACGAATTGGACCCGAACCGTCGCTTCGCTTGGCCGATCGCAACGATCTGGATTGACCACCATTGCGGTGAACTACGCCCACGCACGTCAGTCCATGCGACCGCGTGCATTGCGTGCGAGCTAAGGTGTGAGCCACACGCTTTGCATGAAGCATCAGAGAAGGACTAGAGGCTTGAAACCTGTGCAACTGAACACGGATCGACGGCGATTGCTGAAACACGGCCTTGCCGTTGCGGTCACCACTCTCGCGGGATGTGGCGGAGGCAGCGATGCTTCGTC
>CAVWFH010000025.1:0-84399 GCA_963754065.1 uncultured beta proteobacterium
GCGCAAAGGCCGCGGAAAAAATGGCGCTGCCGACGAACAGCCAACACACCATGGCACTGGTCTTGGCGGTCAGGAAGACCGACTCCTTGACCTCGCTCTGCAGGCCGGCCTGGCGATAGGCGAGCAGCGCCCACAGCGCCACGCCGACCGACGCCACGATGCCGATGATCGGCGGCACCGACTGCTTGACGACCCCACCACTGGCGAGCAGGAACCAGACGATCGAAATCAGCGCCGGAGCCCAGAGCAGCAACCACAGGAAGAGCTTGCCTACCCAGTTGGCCGGCCGTTTCCCGACCATCGTGTAGACCGCCGCGAGCAGATAACCGCCGAAAGCGCCGACTGCCGCCGCCTCCGTCGGCGTCGCAAGGCCGAACACGATCGAACCGAGCACCGCCAGGATCAGCATCATCAGTGGAAAGAAGCTCGCGAGCAGCATCTTGAAGACTTCGAGCCGCTGAAAACTGAGGATGGCGTAGAAAGCAACCAGGGCGAGCACGCTAACCGCCGTGCCGATCCAGAAGCCCATGCTCGGAGCCTGACGCTCCGCAGTCGCCTGCGTCGTGGCCGGCATTCCCGCGCCGCTCGCGCCCGGGGGTTCCTTCACACCTTCGCCTGATCCGGGGGGCGCAGCAAGACCTCCGCTTCCCGGTGGTTCCTTAACGCCCTCGCTCGCTCCCGGTGGCTCCTTCACGCCATCGCCCGATCCCGGCGGCGCCGCCAGACTTCCGCTGCCGGGGGGCTCTTTCAGGCCGCTCGTTGAACCCGGAGGTTCCTGGAGTCCTCCTGCCGATGGGGGCTCCCTGAGGGTCCCCGCCGGTTCCGCCAGTCCACCGCCCATCGCAGCGGCCGGCACCGTCGCACTTGGAGTCGTGTTGATCTGCCATGCCAATGCCACGACCGCGGCGACCAGCAGTGCCGGCAGCAATGTGACGCCCAATTGCTTGTAAATGTAGTCGGCGGGAACTCCGAGGCTGCCAGCGCTCTTGAGGGCTCTCATCAGCGCCGGCAGCGCGCGGTTGGAAATCGCGCTCGACACTCTCTCCGTCAGAGGGGGCAACGGCACGAACCGCTGCTCGGCCGTCAACGGCGGCATCAGCGCCGGCTTGAGCTTGGCCAGCACGACCACGTACACGACATAAAGGCCGGCCAGCATGATCCCCGGGAAGAAGGCACCGGCGTACAACTGCACGACCGATACACCGGCCGTGGCCCCGTAGACAATCAACAGGACGCTGGGCGGGATCAGGATGCCGAGACACCCGCCGGCCGTGATCGCGCCAGCCGAGATGCGTACGTCGTAGCCGGCTTTCAGCATTTGCGGCAACGCCAGCAGTCCCATCAGCGTGACGACGGCTCCGACAATGCCGGTCGCGGTCGCGAACACCGCACAGGTGAAGATCGTCGCTACCGCCAGCGAGCCCGGCACGCGCGCCATCGCCAGGTGCAGGCTGCGGAACAGCCGCTCGATCAGGTTCGCGCGCTCCACCAGGTAGCCCATGAACACGAAGAGCGGAATGGAGATGAGAACGTCGTTGCTCATCACCTTGAACGCCGCCTGCACCATCAGGTCGAGCGTCTTCTCGATGTCGCGGTCGTAAGCGAGCCACGTGAAGATCATCCCCATGCCCATCAGCGTGAAGGCTGTCGGGAAACCGAGCATGATCGCCACCACCACCAGCGCCAGCATCATCAGGCCAAGGTGCCCGCTTTGGAGATTGTCGGCTGACAGCAGCATCACCGCGGTGCCCGCGATGATGAGCCCCATGATGATGAAGCCGAACCAGAGTTCCTTGCGGATCTTCATTGCGCGGCGCCCTGCTTCACTTCCTGAGCAACAACGATCTTGTCGAGGGCGGCGATGTCCTCGTCCTTCACGTGAACCATTTGCTTGAGCTTGTCGACGTCGACTTCCTCGACGTCCTGCTCGCGTGACGGCCAGTAGCCCTGCTGCAGGCAGCGAATGCAGCGCACGATCTCGACGATGCCCTGCAGGAGCAGCATGGCGCCGGCGAAGGGGATGATGAACTTGAAGGGGTAAAGCGGCAGCGGCGTGGCGGAAAACGTCTTTTCACGAATTGCCAGCGCCTCGTTCGCATAGATCCAGCCCGCATACGTGAGCGCGACGATGCCCGGAAGGAAGAAAACGATGTAGAGCACGAGGTCGATCGTGGCCTGCGTACGCGGCTGGAAGAAGCCGTACAGCACGTCCCCGCGCACATGGCCATTTTTCGAGAGCGTGTACGCGCCGGCCATCATGAACAGTGTGCCGTACATCATGATCTGCAGATTCAGCGCCCAGTCGTGCGGTGTGTTGAGCGCATAGCGGGAATACACCTCCCACGAGATCATCAGCGTCAACAGCACGATCAGCCAGGCAAATATCTGACCCAGCCACGTCGACAGCCGGTCCACCGCCAGCAGAAGTTTCTGCATTGCCCTTCCTTCGCGGGATGAAAAAGGGCCACCGACCGTTGTTGCTGGCAGGTGGCCCGTCGGACCTCAACCGGCAGTGACTATTTCTTGCCGAAGTAGTAGTTGGAGGCCATCTTGAAGTCGACCGTGTAGTCGTTCTGCCACGCGCTGGCGCGCTGAGCGAAGGCCTTTTGCGAGTCGAGCACCTTCTTGAACAGCGCATTTTCGGCGGACTTCTTCTCCATGATCTTGTCCCACGAGGTGAGCTGCGCGCGCAGGATCGCGTCCGGAGTCTTGTAGAAGTTCACGCCCATTTTCTTCAGCTCGATATAGTCCTTCGAGTTGCGGTCGATGGCCTTCCAGCTCATGTCCGCACTGGACGCTTCGACGGCGTGGTCGATGATCTTCTTCAGGTCCGGCGCCAGGGCGTTGTACTTGGTCTTGTTGAACAGGATCTCGAACTGCTCACCGCTCTGGTGGAAGCTCTGCAGCATGCAGTTCTTGCTGACATCGGGGAAGCCGAGCAGCTTGTCCGACGACGCGTTGTTGAACTCGGCGCCGTCGATCAGGCCGCGGTCAAGCGCCGGCACGATCTCGCCACCGGGCAGCGGATTCACTGCAGCACCCATGTCGGTGTACATGTCGACCGCCAGGCCGACCGTGCGGAACTTGATGCCCTTGACATCCTCGACCTTGGCAATCGGCTTCTTGAACCAGCCGAACGGCTGCGTCGGCATCGGGCCGTAGAGGTACGAAACGACGTCGACATTGATCGACTTGTAGATCTCCTGGAGCAGCGCATCACCGCCGCCGTAGTAGTGCCAGGACAGCAGCATGTTCGGGTCCATGCCGAACGACGGGCCCGAGCCCCACAACGCGAGCGCGGAGTTCTTGCCGTAGTGATACGCAACGACGCCATGTCCGCCATCGAGCGTGCCCTTGGCAACGGCCTCAAGAAGCTGGAATGCCGGAACGACAGCGCCGGCGGGAAGCACTTCGATCTTCAGCCGGTTCCCGGCCATGTCGTTGACCTTCTTGGAAAAATCGGTCGCGTACTCGTGGAAGATGTCCTTCGTTGGCCAGGTGCTCTGGAACCGCAGTGTCGTGGTCTGGGCCGTCGACACCATCGGGAAGCCCAGCGCCGCAGTACCTGCGGTAGCCGCTGCGGCCTTGGACAGAAACGTTCGACGCGTCGGTGCGGCGTCCTTGCTCTTGATGAAATCCATGCATGTCTCCTTGGCTGAAGCTGTTTGGAACTGCGACGTGTCGGGCCCGAGGCCGTTTCTATTGGATGCGGCTTGTTTCGCTGGGGTCGCAGGGTAATGCCGCCGTCAGCGATTCTATTGAATCGGGACTCGGGGGGGAAATGATTCCGAGGCCGACCGGGGAAAACGCGCACCGCACATCGGATCGTTGCAGCGCAGCATCGAATCAGAAGAAGCCGGCGCCGACAGTGAACAGACGTTCGACGCGCTGGATCAGGCGCTTGTTCTCGACGAAAACGATCAGATGGTCCTCCGGCTCGATCACCGTGTCATGGTGGGCCATCAGCACCTGGGTCCGCGCGCCCGCGCCCCTCACGACCGCTCCGATGGTGACGCCGCGGGGCAGCTCCACCTGATCGATGCTTTTGCCGATGATGCGCGAGGTGCGTGCGTCACCGTGCGCGATGATTTCGAGCGCTTCGGCCGCCCCGCGCCGCAGACTGTGCGCAGCGACCACGTCGCCCCGCCGCACGAACTTCAGCAGCGCCGACAGCGTGGCGTAGGACGGCGAAATGGCGATGTCGATCTGTCCGCCCTGCATCAGATCGCCGTAGCTCTTGCGGTTGATCAGCGCGATGACGCGTCGCGCACCCATGCGCTTGGCCAGCAACGAACTCATGATGTTGTTTTCGTCGTCGTTCGTCAGCGCGATGAAAAGATCCGTTTCGTGCACGCCTTCCTGTTGCAGCAGGTCTTCATCCGTGGCGTCGCCGCTGAGGACGAGCACGTCGGTCGACAACTGGTGCGCGAGACTTTCAGCGCGCCGTTTGTTCGCCTCGATGATCTTGACGATGAAGCGTTCCGGCGTGTCCAGCCCCTCGCCGGTGTCGAGCGAGCGCGCCACCCGCAGGCCGATGTTGCCGCCGCCGGCGAGCATCACGCGCCGCACCGGCTTGTCCATGCGGCGCAGCTCGCTCATCACGGTCCGGATGTTCTGCGAGGCGGCCAGGAAGAAGACCTCGTCGCCGGGCTGCACCATGGTGTCGCCATCGACCCGTACGCTGGCATCGTCGCGGAACATCGCGACGATGCGCGTATCGACATTGGGCAGGTGGCGGCGCAGTTCCTTGACCGGATGCGACACCAGCGGCCCACCGGCAAACGCCCGCACCGCGATCAGGCTCGCGCGGCCATCGGCGAACTCGAGTACCTGCAGCGCCTCCGGAAACTCGATCAGCTTGAGCAGGTAGTCGGTGACGGTCTGTTCCGGAAAGATCACGTGCGTGGCGCGGAAGCCTTCGTCGCCGATGAGCTTTGGGTGCTTCTGCAGCTCGACGTTGCGTACGCGCGCGATGCGCGTGGGAATGTTGTAAAGATCCGCAGCAATCTTGCAGGCGACGAGGTTGGTCTCGTCATAGGCCGTGACCGCGATCAGCATGTCGCAGTCCTCGGCACCCGCCTGCTTCAGCGTCGAGGGCAGCGCCGCGTTGCCGACCAGCCCGCGCAGATCGAAACGATCCTGCAGATCCGCCACGCGCGCCGGATCGGAATCGACCACCGTTATGTCGTTGGCCTCGGACACGAGGCTTTCGGCCACCGAGGACCCGACTCGACCGGCACCAATGATGATGATCTTCATGAATGCGGGTCCGCGACCGACCCGACGGAAGTGCTAGTCGTCGTATTCGTCCCGATGCACGTAGACCGGCGGGGGCGATGGCAGTGCATTCGACGCCGTCGAAGGCGCGGCGACCGGAGGCTCTTCGGCGGCGCGATCACGCCGGGCACCGCGGGCAAGCTCGATGCCGAGTTGTTTCAGTTTGCGATAAAGATGCGTGCGCTCGAGACCGGCACGATCCGCAACCCGCGTCATGCTGTAGTGCTCGCGTGCAAGATGGAATTCGAAGTAGACGCGCTCGAACTGGTCGCGCGCCTCGCGCAGCGGCTGGTCCAGCGGCACGCCGTTGTGCGCACCCACCGGCTCGTTCGCGGCCACCGGTTCGGTCGGCGCTACGACTGGTATCTCGGCCGGGACGGCGGGTGCATAGGACGGCGACGCGGCGCCCTGCGGCCGCAGGCTGCGCATCACGCGGCCACGTTCGAGTCCGGACCGCACCGCGGCCAGCAGCCGCGCCATGGCGATCGGTTTTTCGAGGAACTCGAGCGCACCGTAACGCGTCGCTTCGACCGCGGTGTCGATGGTCGCGTGCCCGGACATCATGATGACCGGCATCGTCAGCTGGCCCAGCGACGCCCATTCCTTGAGGAGCGTGACACCGTCGGTGTCGGGCATCCAGATGTCGAGCAGAACCAGGTCGATGGGCTCCTGAGCGCGCACATCGCGCGCTCGCGCCGCGTTCTCGGCCGTCAGCACCGAGTGTCCTTCGTCGCTCAGGATCTCCGACAGGAGTTCGCGGATGCCGATTTCGTCGTCGACGACAAGGATGGTCGACATGAGGTTACCGGTCGGCAGACAGGAGCCACGCCGGGCAACGCGGAGCTCGAAGGAAAGACGCGGGCAGCGGGAACATGGCGTCCGGGCAGGGCATCGGGTTCACGCGACGCGACGCCGGTTTGCATCGGCGGTCTCGGCCGATGCCAGTTGGCGGAACACGATCGTCACCGTGGCACCCCCCGCGTGGCCAACCCCACTCCCGCCGCTACGGTTGACGATCTCAATATGCGCTCCGTGTTCGTCGATGATCTTCTTGACCATGGCCAGTCCGAGGCCTGTGCCGCTCGGCTTGGTGGTGACATAGGGCTCGAACGCACGCCGCAGTATATTCGCCGCGAAGCCCGGACCGTTGTCCTCGACCGAGAAGCGCACGGCCCGCACGACTCCGGTCGTTTCAACGGTCTCGGCCAGCGTGGTCCGGACCCGAATGATCGGTTCCGGTTGACTGCTCAGCGCTTCCTGCGCATTGCCGATCAGATTGTGGATCACCTGTCGCAGCTGGGTCGCATCGCCTTCGATCTTCGGCAGTGGTGACGCGAGAATCAGCGAGATCGGCGCGCCGGCCGTTCGGTACAAGGTGGCAACTTCCTCGATCAACGCGTTCAGGTCGAGCGGCAGCAGGCGAGCAGGCGGAACGCGCGCGTAGTCGCGGAAGTCGTCGACCATGCGCTTCATCGCCGCCACCTGGTTGACGATGGTCGTGGTGCCGCGCCGCAGTACTTCTGCCTCGCCGCCCGGCAGCTTGTCGACCAGCTTCATCTGCATGCGTTCGGCCGCCAGTTGTATCGGCGTCAGCGGATTCTTGATTTCATGTGCCAGCCGCCGCGCGACCTCGCCCCATGCCACGGCGCGCTGCGCCGAGATCACCTGGGTGATGTCGTCGAACACGATGACGTAGCCGGGTCCATCGTCGAGGGGAAGCCGCGATCCTCGTGCCAGCAGCATCAGCGGTTCGGCCGTCGTGCCGGCAGCGCGCTTGACCTCGATCTGCTGCTGCCATGAGTCCTTGGGAGTGCCGGACAGGGCCTGCTCGGCGAAGCCGGCCGAAAATGCGTCGGCGAGCGCTCCATCGATCGCCTGCATCGGTCGCCCGATGTCTTCGCCGAGCGACCTGCCCAGGATGCGCGAGGCGCCGAAGTTGGCCGTCACCAGGCGGAACTCGCGGTCAAGCACGACAACTCCGGCCGACAGGTTGGCCAGTACGCGCTCGAGGTAGGTCTTCGCGTTCTCGAGTTCCCGCTGCTTGGTTTCGACCGTATCGCGCGCGTCGGTCAGCTGCCGCGTCATTGCATTGAACGACTGCGTCAGCAGGTTCATCTCGTCATTGCCGGGAAATTCGCGTACCGGGCTGAAGTTGCCCTCCGCGACAGCCTTCGTTCCTTCGGCCAGCTGGAGCAGCGGCGCCGTCATCGAGCTGGCGAGCAGAACACTGCCGGCAACGGCAGCGAAGATCGAAAGCAGCAAGGTCAGCGTCAGGGTCAGCCCGTAGATTGTCTTCAACCCGCTGCGCGACAGCGACAGTTCCTGGTATTCCCGGTAACCGCTTTGCAGCGCATCGGCGTTGGCCGCAATGGTCGGCGGTACCGGCTGGATCAGCTGCAGGTAACGCGTGTCCCCAGCGTGCGACATGCTGCTTCCGGCAAGTGGTGCGCCGTTCAGACTGCCGAGCGAGTCACGCAGGCGACTGCCTGACCCGTCGAACGGCAGCAGCGAACCCCGAACCGACAGCGTCGTCGGTGCCGGAATCGGCACGATGACGCGCGCACGCAAGCCCTGGCGCGCCTCGATTGCGCCGGCTTCCCCTTCGATGACGGCAAAGTTGCGTTGCATCCGCGCCTGGCGCAACTCGCTGAGCTTGGGTGTCTCGGGCACCAGTTCCGAGACCTGGGCGCCGGACGCCCCGATCAACTGACCGTTGCCACTGACCAGCAGGGCCTCGTCGATTGCGCCTTGCTCGCGCAGGCGGTTCAGTTGCGACAGCTGGCCGGCTTCTGGCAGATCGGCCAGCTCGAGCGCCCACGCATTCGCCTTCGCGACGACGTCATCCTTCACGCTGTCGAGGGCGGCTCGCCCCAGAGTCAGGCCCGAATCGAGCGCGCGGTCGACCCGTACATCGAACCAGGACTCGATCGAGCGTGACAGGAACTGCGTCGACACGATGTAGATCAGCACTCCGGGCAGGACCCCCATCAGCGCGAACGCAATAGCGAAGCGGGTCGTCAAGCGAGCCCCGAAACGTTTCAGCCAGAGTCGCTTCGCAAGGCGCCGCACCAGCAGCAGGACCAGCACCGCAAGTGCCGCCGCGATGACGCCATTGATGGCGAGCAGGATCGGGTAATTGCGCTCAAAGAAGGCCGTGTTGCCGCTGGCCGAAGCCAGGATGAACAGCAGCACGCCGGAAAGCGCAACCGCGAACAGCAGGCCGTACCGCAGTACGCGCGGCATCTCAGCCCTGCCTTCGGCGTGTCAGCGAGACGTCGCCCGCCGCGCTATGCACCGTGAGCCCCGGCTGATTCATGAACTCAGCGCGCCGGTTCGACCGGTACCGCCAGTTCGCGCCAGTCCGATGCGAGGCTCCACTCGCGGCTCGTGATGGCGTTGACCTGGAACGGTTTCGGCAACTGCGTGACGTCGAGTCGCATCCGCACCCGGGCCTCGTAGTCATCGCGCGGCGACAGCACGCCAGCCTCGATTACCTTCCACTGGCGCACGCTCTTGAGCAAGCCCAGCGCCTCGTCGAGCGATTCGAACGGCTGCGACAGGCCGCCGCGCGCGAGCCGGTACTGCCGTGTCAGCGGACTGTAGGACAGGCGATACGTGAGGGTGCTGGAGCTGATCTGTCGATCCAGCCAGTACCAGCGCTTGCGAAACAGCTCGAACTCGATGTTGAAGTAGATCGCGATGCCCTTGGTAACCGCCTCTTCGAGCACCTGCGGCATCTCGAACTCGAACGTGGCGTTGAGCACGATGCCGCCCGCACCGGCCGGCGCCGGCTCGAGGGCAGCGGCAATGACGCCTATGCGCTCGTCCGCCCGCGCGGGCGCGGACAGCCCGAGCCACGCCAGCAGCAGCGTGACGGTCGACGCGCGCAGCGCGGTGGCCAGGTTCATCGGGACTTCTCGAGGAGTGCGTAGAAAAAACCGTCGTGAACCGTCGGCCAGGGTAGGTCAGCGTCCCAGGTCGAGCCCGTTGCCACGGACGGCAGCAGTTGCACGAACGGTGCACCACCGGGCAGCGGCCGCGCCGCAACCTCCGGATGCCGCCCGACAAAGCGCGCGATCTGCTCGCTCCCTTCCTGTGGAAACACCGAGCACACGACGTAAAGCAATCTACCACCCACCCCCAGCAGCGGCCACAAAGCCTCCAACAACTGCGCCTGCAGCGTTGCCAAATGCGCAACATCGGCCTTACGGCGTAACCACGGGATGTCCGGATGCCGCCGAACGATGCCGCTGGCGGTGCACGGTGCATCGAGCAGGATACGGTCGTAGGGCCGACCGTCCCACCATGCGGGCGCGTCCCGTCCATCGGCAACAACAACCTGCGCTCGACGATCGATGCGGTGCAGGTTTTCTTCGATACGCGCGGCGCGCTCCCTGTCCGCCTCGAGCGCAGTCAGGTCGAGGTCGGCCAGCTCGGCCAGGTACGCCGTCTTGCCCCCGGGGGCAGCGCAGGCATCGAGCACACGCATGCCGTCGGCCACTTCAAGCCATTCGGTGGCCAGCTGCGCCCCGGCGTCCTGCACCGAGACATCGCCTGTCGCGAAGCCCGGAATGCGCGCGACCGGCAACGGCTGCTGCAGCCACACCGCCCGCAGCCCGACCCGAGTGGCAGACATGTCATGGACCGCGAGGCGCTGCAGATAGTCCTCGACGGTGCTGCGCCGACGGTTCACGCGCAGCACGAGCGCAGGCGCCTCGAATCCGGTCGCGAGGATCTCGCTCCACCGTTCCGGGTGCGCGCTACGCACTGCGTCGATCCACCACGCCGGCGCGTTGTAGCGCACCTCGTCGACCCGCTGCAGGCGTTCGAGCAATTCGTCCTGTCGACGCAGAAAGTTGCGCAGCACCGCATTGACGAATCCGGCGGCCCCGGCCGTCGCCGGCTGCAGGCGCGCCGCACTCACTGCCTGATCCACAACGGTATGCGCGGCGTGGCGGCCTGCCAGCAGCTGTGGCAACGCGACGCACAGCAGCGCCCCCGCATCGGCCGCCGGCGGCCGCGACGCCAGTTCGGAGATCACCCGTTCACTGAGCGCACGCTGCCGAACCGCGCCGTAGCTGGTGTCCTGCACGGCCGCGCGCAGGCGCGGGCGATCGGCGGGAACGACAGCCGCGATGGCGCGATCGATCGACTGCCCGGAAACGAAGCCGCTCCACGCACGCGCCGCGGTCGCCAGTACTTCAGCGAGCGACGGCGAGACGCCGCCTGCCTCACTCATGCGCCGGCCCGGAGCCGAAGCGCTGCAACGGCACCAGAGCATGGCCCGCAAGAAACTCCCGTGCCATGAGTCGCTTGCCGCCCGGACGTTGCAGCTCGGTCAGGCGCAGGCCTCCCTGGCCGCAATGCACATCGATGCCGGCGGCACTGGCCGCGACGATCGTGCCCGGCGCAACGTCGGCCACTGCCGGGATCTCCAACGCGCGCCAGACCCTGATCGAAACATCTCCAATGCGCGTGTGCGCCACTGGAAACGGGTCGTAGGCGCGCACCTTGCGCGCCAGCACCGTCGCCGGCAACGACCAGTCGAGCCACGCCTCCGCCTTGTCGATCTTGGCGGCATAGCTGACGCCCGCGACCGGCTGGGGCTGCGCACTGAGTTGGGCAACCGAGCCGAGCGCCTGGACCAGCAGCCTCGCCCCCAGATCCGCCAGCCGAGTGGTGAGTTGGCCGGCAGTCTCGTCGGCGTCGATGTCGATCGACTCGGCCAGCAGCATCGGCCCGGTATCGAGTCCGGCGTCCATCTGCATGATCGTTATGCCGGTCGTGCGGTCGCCCGCCTCGATGGCTCTGGCTATCGGTGCGGCGCCGCGCCAGCGCGGCAACAGCGATGCGTGGACATTGACGGCGGAAAGCTTCGGAGTCCACCCGGCACGCAGACCACGCGGCAGGTCGAGCACCGACTGCGGCAGGATCAGGCCATAGGCCGCGACGATCAGCACGTCAGGCTCGGCCGCAGCAATCCGCTGCTGCGCGGCCTCCGCGTCCAGCCCCTTGCGCAGCGACGCGGGCGTAAGGACCGTGAGCCCATGCGCCAATGCGAGCGACTTCACCGGGCTCGGCGTCAGTCGCAGGCCGCGGCCCGCGGGCCGATCCGGTTGCGTCAGCACCAGCGGCAGCGCCCATCCCGCCGCCGGCGCCGCCGCGATCAATGCCGCGAGCGAGCGTGCGGCGAAGTCGGGGGTTCCGGCGAATACGATGCGCATCGCGGCATTCTAGGTGGGCTTGATCGCTCGCCTTTGCGATTACCATCGGGGGCGCAAGCGCACACAGAGCGCGCAGCAAGCAGAACCAAGGGAGACTCTTGAAGCCACTGTCGGGGCTGGACTCGCTGTTCCTGCATCTGGAAACACCGACTACGCCGATGCACGTCGGCGCAGTTCACCTGCTCGAGCGGCCGCGGAGGGGAGGCGACTACCTGTTGCGCGTCCGGCGGCATGTTGCCAGGCGCATGCACCTGTCGCCTGTGTTCACGCGACAGCTCGCGAAAATGCCGCTGGATTTTGCCAATCCGGTGTGGGTCCGCGCGGAGCAGGTCGACCTGGAGCGCCACGTGGTGCGAGTCACGCTGCCAGCGCCGGGCACACTCGCCCAGTTCGAAGCCGCGGTCGCACGCCTGCATGCGCAGCCCCTTGATCGCTCGCGACCGCTCTGGCGTTTCCACGTCATCGAGGGCCTGCAGGATGGCGGGCTGGGGTTCTACACGAAGATTCACCATGCGACGCTCGACGGCGCCTCGGGCGTCGCTCTGGCCCACGCACTGCTCGACCTGGCGCCGGCGCCGCGCACGGTCGAACCGGCGCGCAAGCGCCGGCGCGATCAGCCAGGCCTCGTGACCATGGTCGGTACCGCGCTCAAGGTCAGCGGCTCGCAGACGGTCGACCTGGTGCGCCGCCTACCCGCGCTGGCGCGCGTGGTCGCGCGGCTCGCGGCCGGATCGACCGGATTCAGCCGCAATCTGGCCTTTGGTCCGCGCACACCCTTCAACCGCGTGATCGACGCCGGCCGCAGCTTTGCGACGGCATCTCTGCCGCTGGCCGACGTGCGCGCGATCGCCACGGCCCACGAGGCAACACTGAACGACGTCGTGCTGACCCTGGTGAGCGGCGCATTGCGCGGCTACCTCAAGGCACACGGCGGCGTACCCGCGAAGTCGCTGGTAGCGGCGATGCCGGTGTCGCTGCGCGAAGCGGGCAACACCGAGGCCACCACGCTGGCGACGATGACGCTCGCGTCGCTGGCCACGACGCTGGCCGATCCGGTCGAGCGACTGCGCGCAATTCAGGCGTCGACGCGCGCGGCGAAAGACGTGACCCGGCAACTCAAGGGCGTGATACCGACGGACTTCCCTTCGCTCGGCCTGCCCTGGCTGTTGTCGGCGGCTGCCGGCCTGTATGGCCGCACCTCGCTTGCAGACCGCATCCCGCCCATCGCCAATCTCGTGGTGTCCAACGTGCCCGGGCCTGACGCGCCGCTGTACCTTGCGGGGGCCCGCCTCAAGACCTACTGGCCGGTATCGATCGTCGAGCACGGACTCGGACTGAACATCACGCTGCAAAGCTACGTAGGCTCGCTCGACTTCGGCATTCTCGCTGCGCGGGTCGGCATCCCGGATGCACGTCCGCTGGCGCGCGGGCTGCACGATGCGCTGGCAGAACTGCAGCGCGCCACCGGCTTGCCAGCGCCCCCGCACGCCGCGCCCGCTCGTAGAGCGCCGACACGACGCCGACCGGCGGCAGCCTAGCGGCGACCCCCGATGGCCAGCCAGTCCGCATTCCGCACCAGTCCATCGATACATGGATAACTCGCAGTACTGGTTCGACTTCGACATGATGCGTGCGCCCGGTGTCGTCCGGCTCGCGCTGGAATGGCGCGCTCCCTGGGAATACGGCGCGACGATGCTGGCCGGCCCATGGCTCGACCAGGTGGCCGGCGGCGATGGCCATCCGGTGCTCGTGTTTCCTGGCCTGATGGCCTCGGATGCGTCGACCAAGCCGCTGCGAAAGTTCCTCGAGCGCAAGGGCTACATCGCCTACGGTTGGGAGCGCGGCGCCAACCTCGGACCGAAGGACGGCGTGCTGGACCATTGCATGGACCGTGTGCGGAAACTGCGGCGCCAGCACAGGCGCAAGGTGAGCCTGATCGGCTGGAGCCTGGGCGGGATCTATGCGCGCGAACTGGCGAAGGACTTCCCGCGTGACGTTCGCCAGGTGATCACGCTGGGCACGCCGTTCACCGGGCATCCGAAGGCGACAAATGCGTGGCGACTGTACGAACTGGTGACGGGACATCGCATCGGTGCGCCCGAGATTCATGAGCCTCTGCGCCAGGCACCTCCGGTCCCCACGACGTCGATCTACAGCCGCACCGACGGTGTGGTGGCCTGGCAATGCAGCGTCGAGCGCCGCAGCGCGCATGCCGAGAACATCGAGGTCGAGGCGAGCCACTTTGGTATCGGCCTGAATGCGCTGGCCTGGTACGCGATTGCCGACCGGCTCGCCCAGCCGGAAGGTCAGTGGCAGCCCTTTGACCGGAGCGGTGCGCTGGGCTGGCTGTATCGCGATCCCACGCGCAAGGCGTGGTTCTAGAACTCCGGTCGCCAGCAGCAGCCATGCCCCAGATCGACGCCAACGGCGTCACGCTTGACGTCGAGGAGTTCGGCGACGCGGGTGCGCCGGCATTGCTGTTGATCATGGGGCTGGGCATGCCGGCGGCTGCCTGGCCCGACAGCTTCATCGAACCCCTGGTGCGATCCGGACTGCGCGTGATCCGCTTTGACAATCGCGACTGTGGCCACTCGACCAAGCTGCGCGGCGCGGCGATGCCGAACCTGCAGCTGGCGATCATGCGCGCGCTGCTGCGCATGCCGGTGCGCGCGCCGTACACGCTCGACGACATGGCGCAGGATGCGGCCGGTCTGCTGGCCGCGCTCGGCATAACGAGTGCTCACGTGGTCGGTGCCTCGATGGGCGGCATGATCGCGCAGGTGCTGGCGGCGCGGCATCCGCAGCGCGTGCGGACCCTGACGTCGATCATGTCGTCGACCGGCAATCCGAATCCGCACGTCGCGCTCGGCAAGCCACGCGCGCTGCGCGCGATCCTCAACCGGCCGCGCAGCACCGACGATGTCGCCCAGCTCACCGACCACCTGATGCGGGTGTTCAGCGTGATTGGCAGCCCGGGTTTCCCGAGCGAACCCAACGTGCTGCGCGAGCATCTCGAGCGCGTCGCGCGCCGCGGCTACTACCCGGCGGGCGCCGCACGGCAATTGCTCGCGATCCTGGCCTCGGGCGACCGGCGGAAGCTGCTCGCGCAGATCGCGGCGCCCACACTGGTGATCCATGGCCGTGACGATCCGCTGGTCCCGCTCGCGGCAGGCCTCGATACCGCACAGCACATCCGCGGCGCACAGCTCAAGGTCATCCCCGGCATGGGACACGACTTCCCGCCGGCGTTGCAGCCGCAGATTGCAGCAGCGATCGTCGGACATATTGCCAACGCACCACACGGGATCAGTACTCCCGCAACCGCATGAACGCGGCGCGAATCACATCTTCTGGAACAGGTGCAGGTACTGGCGTGCCACAGGCAGTTCGCGTGGATGATCGCGCAGCCGGACGTAGAGCTTGCCGGTGAGATCGCGTCGCGTCCCGGTCACCGCGCGCATGTTGACGATGACCGAGCGATGGATCTGCGCAAAGTCGGCCGGATCGAGCTGCGCCGACAATTCGGACAAGGGAATCCGGATCAGCCACTCGGCGAGTTCCTTGCCGTCGCGCGAGTACACGCAGGTGTACTTGTCATCGGCCTGGATGTAGACCACTTCGTCGACCGGGATCTGATGGGTGATCTCGCCGTCCGACGATCGCTTGCTGGCGCGAATCCACCGCAGCGTTGACGGCGCCGCCGGCGGCAGACGACGCGTGACTTCCGCAAGCAAGGCAGCGAGATCGACTTTCGCCGATCCGGCCGAGCGCCGCAGCTTCTCGACCGTGCGCGTGAGGCGCTCGCGTGTCACGGGCTTGAGCAGGTAGTCGACGGCCTCGCGCTCGAAGGCGTCGACCGCATACTGGTCGAACGCGGTGACAAAGACCACCCGGGTCGCCGATGCCGGGTTCGCGAGAAGCCCCCCGGCTACTTCGAGCCCGCTAGCGCCCGGCATACGAATGTCGAGGAACGCCACGTCCGGCCGTTCACGCGCGATCGCCTCCGCGGCCGCAGGCCCGTTGTGAACGACGGCGACGATCTCCAGCTCCGGCCAGAGGGTTGAGAGCATCTCGCGCAGGTACTGCGCGAGATGCGGCTCGTCGTCGGCAATCAGCGCCTTCATCAGGTTTCCAGCGGCAGCGTGAGTCGAACCCGTGTGCCCGGCCGGCCTTCCTCGATGACCAGGCGCGCGTCATCACCATAACGCGACGCCAGACGTTCGCGGACATTGTCGAGTCCGACCCCGGCTCCGGCCCTCGGCGCAAAGCCCTGTCCGTCATCCTCGACTTCGACGACCAGGCGATCCTCAAGGACATGCGCACGAACCTGGACCGTACCGCCGTCGACTTTCGGTTCCAGCCCGTGGCGTATCGCGTTTTCGACCAGCGGCTGCAGTGTCAATGGGGGCAGGTACGCCGACGACAGCGCCGACGGTATGTCGAGGGCGTAATCGAGGCGATCTCCCATTCTGACCTTCAGGATGTCCAGATAGGCTGACAGCAGCGCCGCTTCCTGTCCCAGCGTTGCGCGGTCGGAGCGGCTCGCCGCCAGCGACGAACGCAACAGTTCGATCAGCCGTTCCAGCATGCGGCGCGCCTGTGCCGGCTCGGAATCGATCAGGCTCACGACGTTGGCCAAGGTGTTGAAGAGAAAGTGCGGTTCGATCTGCGCTTGCAGCGCCTTGAGTTTCGATGTGACGGCCTGCCGCTCGAGCTCGGTGGCACGCGCCCGTTCGCGCGCCTGCTCGGCCTGTGCCTCGGCCAGCATGGCCTTGTTGGCATAGTGGCGATACACGATCGCCGACACGACGATAGACATCAGGACGATGCCCAGGGGCAGAGTCGGCCGCTCCACCACGAGCTTCGGTACATCGACCCCCATGATCGAGAGTCCCAACGCATAGCCGATCAGCACGCCCGTGATCGGAACGGCTGAATAGAACAGGACACGAGCCGTGGTGCGGAAGCCGCGAATGCGCTCGGGACCAAGCATCGCCCGCGCCAGGCTGAACAGGCCGTGGATGGAGAATCCGACGCACTGGGCAATGACGAAGTTCCAGCGCAGCGTATGCCAGAGGTCGACGCGGCGGGCAAAGGCCCACGCCGCTACGGTCAGCAGGAGCGCGACTGCGCAGTTGAACAGGAAAGTCCACAGCAGCCGCAGCCAGCGCGGACCCGCGCAGGGAAACATCCAGTCCGGTGACCACCAATGGCGCCATGAGGCGCGCAGCGTTGCAGCGTCTAGCATCGGATAGATGGCATGAGTTCGAGCAGTGGGGCAGGATGCCTCCACGGGAGCGAACGGGACTGTAGGCCCGCGACGGACCCGGCTGCCAGCCCGCTGGCGCGAATCGACTGTGCGGCGGCGCCAATCGACGCAAAACGGGCCGGGCCGCGCGGCCCTCAGGCAGCCCGCGTGCGGCGCTTTTTCATCTTGGTCTTGATGCGCTCCTGCTTGAGCGGCGACAGGTACTCGACGAAGACCTTGCCCAGCAGGTGATCCATTTCATGCTGCACGCACACCGCCAGCAAGCCGGTGCAGTCACGCTCGAAGGGCGCGCCCCGCACGTCGAATGCCTTGACGCGAACGCGCGCTGGGCGCGTCACCGCGTCGTAGATCCCCGGGACCGACAGGCAACCCTCCTCACACTCGACCTGCTCCTCGGAAGCCCAGACGATCTCGGGATTGATGAAAACCTGGAGGTCGTCCTTGGTTTCCGAGGTGTCGATGACGACGATGCGCTCGTGCACGTCCACCTGCGATGCCGCCAGGCCCACGCCCGGCGCCTCGTACATCGTCTCGGCCATGTCGGCCACGAGCCTGCGCAGACGATCGTCGAACGCGGTGACCGGCCGCGCAACGGTGCGCAGCCGCGGGTCCGGATATTCGAGTATCGGGAGCAATGCCACGTGTCTTCTCCAAATGCCCGGCCCGTCGTGCTGAGGATGATCCGGCTAAGTCCCGCCCTCCTACCCTGCTTTTCACGCGCCTGACCGGCCCCCTTTGCCGCCACACTGCGACTTGATGAGTGATCGGCAGGACCTCGTCCGACGCCGCCCCACGCCTTTCGGCATCGCGCCAAGTCGGGATCAACCCCTTTGGCTATCCGTTGCTATATCAAGGCACTAGGGGCAGAATCTGACGCCCTGTCTCAGCTTAGATCGCAGTCGGTTCCGCAAATTTCAAGTCGGAAAGCCGAGCCTGAGGGACGGTGCGAACCCCACCGGACGGCCAGAGGGAGCTTGCATGAAGAAGACTAGCATGGGCGTACTCGCCGCCGTCGCCTGCATGGGCGTCACCGCGACGGGCTCCGCCCTGGCGCAAGCGGCCACCAGCCGCTATCCGATCACCTCGGAACAGCGCGGCGTCGCCGATCAGGTCGCTCAGGCCGGCGTACCGTTGTCCGCACTGGCTCCCGATGCGCCGGAACGCTACGTCGTCAAGCGCGGCGACACGCTCTGGGCGCTTTCCAGCATGTACCTCACAAGCCCGTGGCGCTGGCCCGAGCTCTGGGGCATGAACAAGCAGCAGATTGCCAATCCGCACCTGATCTACCCCGGCCAGGAACTGCTCCTGGTGAAGGAAGACGGTCGCGCACGGCTCATGGTCGGGGGCGGCGGCGGTGAATCGAAAGAAGGCAAGCTGCAGCCGACGATCCGTGACATGGGATCGGAACGCGCCGCGATCCGCAGCATTCCGACCAACCTGATCCAGCCGTTCCTGTCGCAGCCGCTGGTGCTCGAGCCGGCGGCGATGAACGACGCGCCGCGCATCGTGGCCACGCAGGAAGGCCGGGTCTGGGTCGGACGCGGCGACAGCGCCTACGCACGCGGCATCACGAACGATGCGGTCATCAACTACAGCGTGTTCCGTCCGCTGCGCCCGCTGTTCGATCCGGATGACGTGAACCGGAAGTCGCCGATCGCCTACGAGGCGGTGTACCTCGGCACCGTGAACATTTCCAAGCCGGGCGAAGTGGCGCGCGTGCACGTGCAGGAAAGCAAGCAGGAAATCGGCGTCGGCGATCGCATGCTGCCGATCGAGGCTCAGGCGCTGATCAGCTACGTACCCAAGGCACCGTCCGGACCGGTCGAAGCCCGCGTCATCTCGATCTACGACGGAGTCCGCTTTGCGGGAGGTGGGCAGATCATCACGCTCAATCGGGGCTCGAACGAAGGTCTGACCATCGGCGACACGCTGCAGCTCTGGCGCGCCGGCGATACGATCGAAGACCGGACCCTGCGGGGGCGGCAGTTCGTCAAGCTGCCCGACGAACAAATCGGTCTCGCCTTCGTGTTCCGCGCGTTCCCGACGATTTCCTACGCACTGATCATGCGTGGCACGCAGCCCGTCGAAGTCGGTGACCGGGCCTCCAATCCGAGCGACGATGCGGTGATACCGCGCGTCCGCACAGAAATCGAAACCGAAGCGGACCGCGTATTGCGCCAGCCGCTTCGCCCGATGCCGCCGCAGTAATTCGCAACACGGCCAATGCAGCCGGCGGAGCGCGCAGCCTGGCTGCGGCTGATCGCCACGCCGGGCATCGGACCGCGCACTGCGCGGCATTTGCTTTCCTCCTTCGGACTGCCTGACGCGATTTTCGCCGCCGGCATGCCGGCGTTGCTGCGGGCCGTGCCGGAACCACTCGCTCGCCTGCTCGCCGGCGCCCCCCATGCGGAGGTCCAATCGGCGATCGACGCCACCGAACACTGGCTTGCGGCGTCGACCCGCCATGCGCTCATTTCACTCGCCGACCCGGAATACCCGGCGCTGCTGCTGGCGACGCCGGACCCGCCGCCGCTGCTGTTTGCCATCGGCCGTACCGAATTGCTTAGCCGGCCGGCGCTGGCCATCGTCGGCAGCCGCAATGCCACGCAACAGGGTGTCGCCAACGCGGAAGCCTTCGCCGGCGCGCTGGCGCGCACGGGACTGACCATTATCAGCGGGCTCGCACTCGGCATCGACGCTGCTGCGCATCGGGGCGCACTCGATGCGGACGGCGATGCGGGCACGATTGCAGTGGTCGGCACGGGAGTCGACGCGATCTATCCGGCCAGCAATCGCGCACTGACGCATCGCATCCGCGCGGAAGGTGTCGTGATTTCCGAGTTCCCGCTGCGCACTCCGGCGATCGCGCACAACTTCCCGCGTCGCAACCGCATCATCGCGGGGCTTGCACGCGGCGTGTTGGTAGTAGAAGCCGCGTTGCGCTCGGGATCGCTGATCACGGCCCGCATCGCCGCTGACGCGGGACGTGACGTGTTCGCGATCCCCGGCTCGATCCACTCGCCGCTCGCCAAGGGCTGCCATCGACTGATCCGTGAAGGCGCCAAGCTCGTCGAATCCGCGCACGACATAGCGGAGGATCTCGGCCTCGAGCGCCTGCCCGTGCCATTGCCGGTGACCGACGAGCCTGGACCGCACGCCGAGTTGCTCGGACTTCTCGGCCACGACCCGGTCGATCTGGACACGCTCGCGGAACGCACCGGCCGCGACGCAGGGACATTGGCGGCAACGCTGCTTGAAATGGAGCTGGCCCAAGATGTTGAGCGTCTGCCGGGCAACCGCTACCAAAGGTTGCGGTAGGGCTTTACAGCCCACCTGGGCTCGCATAGAGTGTGAGCAACGTGTTCGACGTCCTCGTCTATCTGTACGAAAACTACGGCGCGCTGCACGCGTGCCCGGACGCCGACTCGCTATCCCGCAAGTTGACGGCCGCCGGCTTCGACGACGAAGAGATCAGCGAAGCCTTGGCGTGGCTGCAGGGACTGGAGCGTGTCACCGAACAGTCGGTCGCCGTCGGCCCCGAGAGCGAAGGTTCCTTCCGCATCTATGCAACGATCGAAACCGAGCGGCTTGGCACCGAGTCGATCGGCTTTCTCAGCTTCCTTGAGAACGCGGGTCAGCTGACGCCGACGCAGCGCGAGATCGTGATCGAGCGCGCGCTGGCGATCGAGGACACGCCGATTCCGCTCGACATGATCAAGGTCATCGTGCTGATGGTGCTGTGGAGCCAGCAAGCCGATATCGACGTGCTGCTGCTGGAAGAACTCCTGCACGACGGAACGGAGCGCGAACTGCATTAAGCGCCGCTCGCGTACGCGATCCTCCGGATCGCACGTGCGCTCGCGGCGAAACTGAAAAGCGGTCGGCTGCGTCCCGGAGCGGCCGAGCGCTCCGCCGACAATCAACAGCACGGCTCCCTCCCTGCCCTCCCTCCGTCCCTCCTGGTGAGAGGGTGATTCGGATCAGATCGCGTTTGTCGAAATCCCGCAGTTGACAGGTTTCTCGTGTAACGGCGGCCACTTGCACGGGTTTTCGATTTCGTTGTTATCCTGAAAAAAGAGAGCCCAGCTCATATATGAGGAAAGGCCGCCTGAATTGGCGGCCTATTTTTCTGCATGTCCAAAGCACTGATCATTGCCGAGAAGCCTTCTGTTGCCGCCGACATCGCGCGCGCGCTGGGCGGCTTCACCAAGCAGCAGGACTATTTCGAGAGCGACCGCTATGTGCTGTCCTCAGCGGTGGGTCATCTGCTGGAACTCAAGGCGCCCGAGTCACATGACGTCAAGCGCGGCAAGTGGACCTTCACGCACCTGCCGGTCATCCCGCCGCACTTTGACCTCGCGCCCATTGCCAAGGCCGAAGCCCGCCTCAAGGTGCTGCTCAAGCTCATCAAGCGCAAGGATGTCACCGAACTCGTCAACGCCTGTGATGCCGGGCGCGAAGGTGAACTGATCTTCCGTTACATCGTGCAGGCCGCAAAGGCGCGCCAGCCGGTACGCCGACTCTGGCTGCAGTCGATGACACCGGCATCGATCCGCGAAGCGTTCGAGTCCCTGCGCAGTGATGACGAGATGCTGCCGTTGGCGGATGCGGCGCGCAGTCGCTCGGAGGCCGACTGGCTGGTGGGCATCAACGGCACGCGCGCGATGACCGCTTTCAACAGCAAGGAAGGCGGTTTTTACCTGACGACGGTGGGTCGCGTGCAGACACCGACGTTGGCGATTGTCGCCGAGCGAGAGGACAAGATCCGGCGTTTTGTCTCGCGCAATTACTGGGAAGTGCGTGCGAAGTTCGACGCCCGGGCCGGACAGTACGACGGGCGCTGGTTCGACGAAGCTTTCAAGAAGGCCGATGACCCGGACGCGCGCGCCGAGCGCCTGTGGGACGAGGTCAAGGCCGCCGCCATCGTTGCCGCCTGCGCGGGAAAACCCGGCGAAGTCAGCGAGGAAGCCAAGCCGACCACCCAGCTGTCGCCGCTGCTCTTCGACCTGACCTCGCTGCAGCGCGAGGCCAACGGCAAGTTCGGCTTCTCGGCCAAGACGACTTTGTCGATCGCACAGGCGCTGTACGAGAAGCACAAGGTGCTGACTTATCCGCGGACCGATGCGCGCGCGCTGCCCGAGGACTACCTCGGCGTGGTGAAGAAGACGATGGAGGAACTCGGCGCGCTGTCGGCGTACAAGCCCTTCACGAAGCAGGCTCTGAAGGCGGGCTGGATCCGTCCCAACAAGCGCGTATTCGACAACTCGAAGATCTCGGACCACTTCGCGATCATCCCCACGCCGCAGACGCCCGGGCATCTTTCCGAGGTCGAAGCCAAGCTCTACGACCTTGTCGCCAAGCGCTTCCTGGCCGTGTTCTTTCCGGCGGCCGAGTACCTGGTGACGACGCGCATCACGCGGGTCGAAGGACATGCCTTCAAGACCGAGGGCAAGGTGCTGATCGAACCCGGCTGGCTCGCGATCTATGGTCGCGAAGCCGTCGAGGAACAGGGCTCGCTGGTCAAGGTCGAAGAGGGCGAGCGCGTCCGCACGACCGAGATCGAATCCGTGCCGCTTGCCACGCGCCCGCCGCCGCGCTACACGGAAGCGACGCTGCTGACTGCGATGGAAGGAGCCGGCAAGCTGATCGAGGACGACGAGCTGCGTGCGGCGATGGCGGGCAAGGGACTCGGCACCCCCGCAACGCGCGCGCAGATCATCGAGAACCTGATCGACCAGCGCTACATGGTCCGCGACGGCAGGGACCTGCGTCCCACGCGCAAGGCATTTGACCTGATGACCCTGCTCAAGGGGCTCGACGTGCCGGAACTGACGGCACCCGAGCTGACCGGCGAATGGGAATTCAAGTTGTCGCAGATGGAGCGAGGCAAGCTCAAGCGCGATTTGTTCATGCGCGAGATCGCCGGCATGACGCAGAAGATCGTCCAGCGCGCCAAGAGCTACGAATCCGATACGGTGCCGATCGAAGACCCGGCGCAGCTGACGAAGCCGTGCCCGAAGTGCGGCAAGACCGTCATCGAGAACTACCGCCGCTTTGCCTGCAGCAGTTGCGACTTTTCGATTCCCAAGCACCCGGGCAGCCGCTCGCTGGAGGTCGAGGAAGTCGAGGAGCTGCTCGACAAGGGCACGATCGGGCCGATGTCGGGCTTCATCAGCAAGATGGGCCGGCCATTTTCCGCCGTGCTCAAACTGACGCCCGAGTACAAGCTCGAGTTCGACTTCGGCCAGGGCAGCGACGACGGCGCATCTGACGAAGCCGTCGATTTCACGGGCCAGCAACCCCTCGGTCCCTGCCCGAAATGCGGCGGTCGAGTCTTCGAGCAGCCGATGAACTACCTGTGCGAACGCGCGACCGGCCCGGCGAAGACCTGCGACTTCCGTTCGGGCAAGGTGATCCTGCAGCAGCCGATCGAGCGAGCGCAGATGGAAAAGCTGCTCAACGAGGGCCGCACCGACATCCTGCGCGCGTTCGTGTCCAACCGCACGCGTCGCAAGTTCAATGCCTTCCTCGTGCGCAAGCCCGATGGCACGGTCGGGTTCGAGTTCGAGCCGCGCGCCAAGAAGCCGGCGGGCAAGGCAGCGGCACGAACAAAAGGTGAGTCGCCATCGACGGACACCGCCGCAGCACCGGCCCTGCGCAAGACCGTTCGCGCTGACTCAGGTGATGAGGATGCGGCGCCGACCGAAAGCAAGTCGACGACGGTTGCAGCCAGGCGCCCCGGCGCCACCGCACGGAAGAGCACGAAGTCCGTGGCCAAGCACGCCGCCAAGGCGCCCGCCCGAAAGCCCGCCAAGTCGGCGAAGTCAGCCAAGTCGGCCAAGGTTGCCCGCAAGTAGGGTAGTCCGCGCTTCATCCAAGCGCGGCAGTCTGGGTCATGCGGCGGCTCGGCTATGCTGACCGCATGCAGCGATTCCTCATCGTGGCCGGCGTTGTCGCCATTGCCCTGGGACTGTTGTGGCCATGGCTGGCCAAGCTCGGCCTGGGGCGGTTGCCGGGGGACTTTCACGTCGAGCGCGAGGGCTTTTCCTTCTACTTTCCGCTGGCGACGTCCCTGATCGTGTCAGCCGTGGTCACGGCCGTGATCTGGATCCTGCGACGCTGAACCCATCGTGAAATCGATCACCTCCTTCCACCGACTGGCGACGATGCTGCGGGCAGCGGCCCCGCTGGCGGCCATGTTCCTGCTCACCGGCTCGGCGGTCATCTCGTGCGATGGCACGTCGGACGACGACCCGGACAGCCCCACCGACGGCACCCGGCCCAACAGTGCGGCCATGGGAAAGTGGACGCCCAACACCGATCACGACACGTGCACCCAGGCGTTCCACGATACCTACTTCGTCATCGGCCCCGACGGCAAGAAGTACCCGACCTGGCATCCACCCACTGCCACGGACCCGGCGACCAATCGCGTGTGTTCGTTCGGCCACGAGCACGGACGTGATCCGCGCGGCTCCGCGCTGTGGGACTCGCTGCGCAATCACTACGCCTTCGATGCCAACAACAACGGCACGATCGACACTAGCGAACGCGACGCGAGCGGCGTGCCGTTCGGCTACGCCTCCGAACAGCTGCGGGCCTACAACGCCAGCAACGGGATCGCCAATGCCAACCGCGACGAGGATCACGTCGGCTACAAAATCGCATGGGAAAACGGCATCACACGAACGCGCACGGTCAATGGGCAGGTGCAGACGTTCGATATGTCGTGCGACGCCCTTTCCATGTTGCATCAGGAGACGCATTCGGCCGACGCCTACGCCAGCAACCTGCACGAGGTGGTGTATGCGATCGACTGCAGTCGTGGCGCCGATGCGGCACGCTTTGGCGGCAGGGTCATCGTGGCCGCCATGGCGACATTCGGTAATCCGGGCGAGTTCACCATCGCACTCGCGAACGGGGATTTTTCGACCCTGCGGTTCGGGGTCCCACAGCCGACCGCCTCACCCGCCGGCGGCGCCGAACGCGGCCGCGTGATTCCGACGGCCGACACCGTCTATACGAACGTGCTGGTGCGCGTCGGCCAGACCTCAGACTTCGCCGCAGGCCTGACCGAGACGTGGTACTCGGGTCTGGCACTGTCGCGCACCGACGGAACCGAACTGGTGTTTGTCGATCCGTCCTACGCCGTGGCATCGCCGTCACGCTTTTTCGATGTGGCCCAGTTCACTGGCGTGGCGCGCACGATTGATCTTTGCTACATCGGCATCAGCGCCACCGGCGCTCTGATCGACGACCCGCTGCGGGCCTTCGAGATCGTGCGCCAGGCGCGCGGCCCCGAGTGCTCCACCATCGCACCCAACGGACCGTTCACGCCGCGCGTCAACCGGATTGCCTACGATGACCCCCGCAGCGTGTTCAATGGCTGCCGTCGCGGCATCACGCTTGGCGCGACCCGCATCACCAATGGCGGCGGTTCGACGGTCTGGTACAGCGACCCGTACGGACGCGCCACGCGCAGCGCCAGCTTCACCGGTGGAGTCAAGCAGTTCATCGGCGTCATCAACAACAGCACCGCCGGAGCCGTCGATCGCGTGGCCTTCGGCGCCGATCTCGATCCCTGCCTGCCGGGCAGCAACATTCACGCGCCGAATTGATGGCGTCGCAAATGTACGCATCGGCTCCGCCGATGCACGTGCACTTGCTCCGTTACGGCGCGCGCTACGCGCGAGCCGCTCAACACTGATCAGTCGGCTGCGCTCCGGAGCGGCCGCGCGCTCCGCCGAGGTACAACGGCGGGCACCCCCCCCCTCGAAGCATCGCGGCGAGGGCGTTGACACCCCTCCCTTACCCTCCCCTCCAGGAGGGGAGGGTAAAGGGAGGGGTGTCAGCACGCTGCGAGGCGTCGAGGGAGGGGGGTGCCGCGCAGTTGAACTTCGGCGGAGCGCGCGGCCGCTCCGGAGCGCAGCCGACACGAGCCAAGTGCGCGAACGAGTGCACGCTGCAAGTCCGAGCGCACGTGCGACGGCGCAGCGGTCGCGTACGCGAGCGACGCCTCCCGCCTACAATCGCGCGCTTTGCGTCCGGCCTCTACGGCCACTCCGATGCTGCTCTTCGCTTCCACGATCCTGCTGTCCGCGTTCCTGCTGTTCCTGGTGCAGCCGATCATCGCCAAGCAGATCCTGCCCTGGTTCGGCGGCACCTCCGCGGTCTGGATCACCTGCCTGGTGTTCTTCCAGGTCGTGCTCCTGGCCGGCTACACCTACGCGCACGTGATCACACGGAGGCTCTCGCCGCGCCGGCAATCGCAACTGCACATCGCACTGCTGCTCGTCAGCCTGCTGTTCCTGCCGATCGTCCCCAGCGTGGCGCTGAAACCTGCTGCCGATGCCGACGCCGCTTTGCGCATCATCGTCTTGCTGACAGCGACGATCGGACTGCCGTATTTCCTGCTGTCGACGACAGGCCCGCTGCTGCAGAAGTGGGTCGCGCCGAACTTTCCGGAAAAATCGGTCTACCGACTCTTCGCGCTGTCGAACTTCGGCTCTCTGATCGGCTTGCTGGCGTTTCCTTTCGCGATCGAGCCCTTCTCGACCTCGACCACGCAATCATGGGTATGGAGCGCGGCGTATGCGTTGTTCGTGCTCGCCTGCTCGCTCTCGGCGTGGCAAGTCGGGCGTCGGTCTGCGTCGCCCCACACCATCCCGATCGGCGACACTTCCGCCGCCGAAGCGAAGCCGACACCCGTGGCCGAAGTCGCCGCACCGGCGCCGCGGATGGCCGACTACCTGCTATGGCTCGCCTTCTCGGTGCTCGGCTCAGTAATGCTGCTGGCTTCAACCAGCCACATCACACAGAACATCGCCTCGGTGCCTTTCCTGTGGGTCTTGCCGTTGTCGCTGTACCTGCTGACCT
The DNA here is from genome assembly GCA_963754065.1 of uncultured beta proteobacterium. Classification (GTDB taxonomy): domain Bacteria; phylum Pseudomonadota; class Gammaproteobacteria; order Burkholderiales; family Burkholderiaceae_F; genus JALORV01. The sequence continues at coordinate 26,647 of CAVWFH010000025.1, forward strand.
TCGTCATCGCGTTTGAGGGGCGCGGCGGGCGTGGCTGGTACGAGCAGAACTGGTGGCTGTTCATCACTCTGATGCTGATTGTCGGCATGGCGGCCGGCCTGTCCGCCTCGCGGGGCGTCCTGGACGTCGGCCTCGCCGTGCCGCTGTACACGGTCGGCATGTTCATGTCGGTGCTCTTCTGCAATGGCGAACTGGCGCATCGCAAGCCCGCGCCGCGCTATCTGACCCACTTCTACCTGACGATCTCACTGGGCGGTGCGCTCGGCGGGATGTTCGTCGGGCTGGTCGCGCCCCGCATCTTCCCGACCTATCTCGAGCTGCCGCTCGCACTCGTGCTGCTGGCCGGCCTGGCGATCGTGGTCGCGTGGCACAACCGCTGGCTCGTCGGGCCGGCGATCGTGGCGTCGTTGGCCACGCTCTGGTACGCCGGCGAGTACCTGACGTTCATGCGCGACGACGTGGTGTTCATGGAACGCAACTTCTACGGCACGCTGCGCGTGCGCGAACAGGGAACAGGCGACCTGCAGGTACGCCGTCTTTTGCACGGCGTGATACTGCACGGGGAGCAATACACGATTCACGCGGACCGGCTCGAACCCGGCACGTATTACGCGCGCACCTCCGGCGCGGGACGCGCGATCGCGGCGAAACAGGCGGCAGGACCAGTGCGCATCGGCGTCGTCGGGCTCGGCGTCGGCACGCTGTCCGCCTACGGGCGGGCGGGCGATGCGATCCGCTTCTACGAACTCGATCCGGATGTGCTCAAGCTGGCCAGGAGCCATTTTGGCTATCTGAACGCGTCTGCGGCTTCGCTGGAATTTGCCCTCGGCGACGCTCGCCTGTCGCTCGAGCGCGAGTTGGCGCAGGGCAAGCCGCAGAAGTTCGACGTGCTGGCGATCGACGCCTTCTCGAGCGACTCGATCCCGGTGCACCTGATCACGCGCGAAGCGATCCGCCTTTATATGCAGCATCTCGCGCCCACCGGCGTGCTCGCCATCCATATTTCGAACCGCTTTCTCGACCTCAAGCCGGTGCTCGCGAACATCGCCCGCGAGGACGGTCTGCAGGTCCGGCTGGTCAGCGACACGCCTCCCGATCCGGCGTCGATGACCGATTGGGTGCTGATCGCCGCGACGCCCGACGCCTTCAATGCCGAGAACCTGTCGGTCGCCGAGGCTATCGAGCCGACACCGGGCTTCTCGCTCTGGACCGATCAGTTCAACAACCTGCTCGATGTACTGAAGTCGAGCCCGCTCGAGGAAATCAAGCGACTGATCTCGGAGTGATCTGTCGGGACTGAGCCCGGGTCCCCGCCCGGATCCCGGCAATCTGAGATACTTGGCTGCGCTCGAACGGGCGCTTTTTCTTGTCATTCAACCCGTACTTCTCGCAGGAATCCCGATGTCGACCACGCGCAAGCCGCGCATCGTCATACGCAATTCGAAAGTCCATGGGCGCGGTGTCTACGCTGCTCGCAAGCTCAAGGCCGGTGAACGCATCATCGAATACCGCGGTGAACGCATCACCTGGAAGGAGGCCGACCGCCGCCCGTCGTCGGACCCGGACGATCCGAACCATACGTTCTTCTTCTCTCTGTCCGACGGCAAGACCGTGATCGATGCGGCCGTCGGCGGCAATGCTGCGCGCTGGATCAACCACTCGTGCGAGCCGAACTGCGAGACGGAGGAAACCGATGACGGCCGCGTTTTCATCGAGGCGCTGCGCGACATCCGCTCCGGTGAAGAACTCAACTACGACTACGGGCTGATCATCGACGAGCGCATCACCCCGACGCTGAAGAAGCAGCACGAGTGCCGCTGCGGCTCGACGCAGTGCCGCGGCACCATGCTGGCCCTTCGGACGAGAAAGAAGAAGGACGCAAAATGAACCTGATGTACGCGATGTCGGTGCCGGTGTTCGTGAAGTCACTGGGCAGTCTCTCGGCCATCCTGGACAAGGCGGCTGCGCACGCCGAGGCCAGGAAGATCGATCCGAGCGTTCTGCTGGCCGCACGGTTGTATCCGGACATGTTCGCGCTGACCAAGCAGGTCCAGGTCGCGTGCGACTTTGCGAAAGGCTCGGTGGCGCGCCTGGCCGGACAGGAGCCGCCGAAATACGACGACACCGAGACCACGATCGACGCCCTCAAGGCACGCATTGCGAGAACGATCACTTTCGTGCAGGGTTTCGCCGAATCCCAGTTCGAGGGCAGCGAGACGCGCGAGATTTCGCTCAAGATCCGCGACCAGGTCCTGACCTACAAGGGCTACCCGTACCTGGCCCACATCGCGCTGCCGAACTTCTTCTTTCATGCCGTGACTGCCTACGACATCCTGCGGCACAACGGCGTCGAACTCGGTAAGCGGGACTTCATCGGTACGGTCTAGCCGGCCGGGCTGCCACGAACCGACACGGGCGGGTATTGTCGAAACGGCGATGAACCCGCTTCGCATTGCCCCCGTCCGTCGCTGGCTGGCTGCCGCGGCAGCCGCCGCGCTGGCCCTGGGCTTGCTCGCCGGCTGTGCCTCGCTGGACGAATGGCAGCGCCAGGCCATCTTCAATCCGGCGCGTGACAGCGCGCGCTGGTACTCCGAGCCGCTCGCGGGCACCGAGGAATACGACGTCCGGCTGGCCAACGGCGACACGCTGCACTTCTGGTACGTCCCGCAAAAGCGCGCCGCTGACGCGCCGACGGTCCTTTACCTGCATGGCGCCCGCTGGAACATGAACGGCAGCGTTTTCCGCATTTCGCGCTGGTACGAACTAGGCTTCAACGTGCTCGCAGTCGACTACCGCGGGTTCGGCAAGAGCACGGAGATCCTGCCATCCGAGGAGTCCGCGGCGGCCGATGCGCGTGCGGCGTTCGAGGAACTGAAGCGCCGCCAGCCCGATGCCACACGCCGTTACGTCTACGGCCACAGCCTCGGAGGTGCGCTGGCAATCGACGTGGCGAGCGGATTGCCGCCGGACCAGGTGACCGGCGTCATCGTCGAAGCGACTTTCACGTCGATCCCTGATCTGATTCGTGGCATGCGCTGGGGCTGGGTGCCCGGCATCGGATTGGTCGTGACCCAGCGGTTCGACTCGTCGGAGCGCATCGAGAAGGTGCAAGCGCCGTTGCTGATCCTGCACGGGACCGCCGACAGCATCGTTCCCCACACGATGGCCGACGAGCTCTACCAGCGCGCCGGCAGTCGCGACAAACGCATCGTCAAGATCGAGGGCGGCACGCATTCGGGCTTCCGCGGCGGCACTTCGACCTACCGCGAGGCGGTGCTGAGCTTCGTGCAATCGGTCGCCCCGACATCGGCCGTCGGGCGCCACGGCCGGCGCTGCCGCCGTGGCCGACTAGCGGCTGCCGCACGGCAGTCGCTGCCTTCAGCCCGGCTCAGGGCGCGGGCGCAGGTCACCCCGCAATGAGCGCCTCGATCGAACGCACCACCAGCGCAATCGTCCTACCTGACAGTCGAGAGGTAGACCGGCGATTCGAGTGTTCGCGGACCGCGTCATTGCAATGCGGGGCATTGCCCACAACGTAGGGTCAGTACGTTGAAAAGCACGCGTCTTGACTCGGCTCAACGGGACTCGGGACGGACCGATCGCCGGACAAGGCAGGGCGTAGAGTTTCGAACAATGGACCAACCCAACGCCACCGTTGCGCTGGCTGGAGGCGCGCCAGCCCCGGCCGCAGAGCGGCTCGTGCTACCGGTACAGGGCATGACCTGCGCGAGTTGCGTCGCGCATGTCGAGAAGGCACTCGCCAAGGTGGCCGGCGTGGAACGGGTCGCGGTCAACCTCGCGACCGAGTCGGCCGCGGTCGAGGGTCGCGCGCTCGATCCGCAGCTTCTTGCGCGGGCAGTCGATGCAGCCGGCTATGCCGTGCCGACGCAGACAATCCGCCTGAACATCGAGGGCATGACCTGCGCCACCTGCGTCGCACGCCTCGAAACTGCCCTGCGCCGCGTGACCGGCGTGACGAAAGTCGGCGTCAACCTCGCATCCGATTCGGCCAGCGTCGAGATCGTGTCCGGCGCCGCAACGGCGCGCGATCTCATCGCCGCAGTGGTCGCAGCCGGCTACTCTGCGACCGTTCCCGCCGGCAGTGGCCCGGCCACACCGATCGACCGTACGCGCGGTCTTCGGCGGGACGCGCTGCTTGCGCTCGCACTGGCGCTGCCGCTGCTGATCGGCTCGCATCTTGCACTGGTCGGCATCGAGTGGGTCATGCCGGTCTGGATGCAATGGCTGCTCGCTACGCCGGTGCAGTTCTGGTGCGCGCGCCGCTTCTACTTCGCAGCGGCGAAGGCGGTGCGGGCCGGCACCGGCAACATGGACCTGCTGGTGTCGCTCGGCACGCTGGCTGCCTACGGCCTATCGCTCTACCTGTGGCTCGAGGGTGGGGTCACACAGGAGTCCCACGGCACGTCGCATCTGTACTTCGAGGCTGCTGCAGTCGTCATTGCGCTGGTGCTGCTCGGCAAATGGCTCGAAGCGCGCGCCAAGCACCAGACTTCAGAAGCGATCCGCCTGTTGGCCGCCCTGCGGCCGACGACGGCGAACGTGCTGCGCGACCAACATGTCGTCGAAGTGCCGGTCGAGGACCTGCGTCTGGGCGACATCGTCGTCGTGCGCGGCGGCGACCGCATTCCGGTCGACGGACTGATCCGCGACGGATCGTCGAGCCTGGACGAGTCGATGCTGACCGGCGAGAGCCTGCCGGTCGACAAGGCGCCAGGTGATCGCGTCAGCGCCGGCTCCATCAACGGGCCGGGACGGCTCGAAGTCGAGACCCGCGCTGTCGGCGCCGAGACCATGCTCGCCCGCATCATCCGGCTGGTCGAGGACGCGCAGTCGGCGAAGGCGCCGATCCAGCGGCTGGTCGATCGCGTTGCGGCCGTATTCGTTCCGGTCGTGCTGGTCATCGCGGCCGTCACCATCGCCGGCTGGCTCGCGGCCGGCGCGCCGCTCGAAACGGCCCTGATCAATGCTGTCTCCGTGCTCGTCATCGCCTGTCCGTGTGCGCTCGGGCTGGCCACGCCGGCCGCGATCATCGCGGGCACCGGTGTCGCCGCGCGCCACGGCATCCTGATCAAGGACGCGCAGGCACTCGAGCTGGCCAAGCGGATCGACGTGGTCGCGTTCGACAAGACCGGCACTCTCACGATCGGCAAACCGCGCGTGGTTGCGGTCGATGGCCATCACCTGTTCGAACCCAAGGAAGTGCTCGCGCTGGCCGAGGCGGCGAACGCCGGCAGCAATCATCCATTGGCCGAGTCCGTGCGCGCAGCCTTCGGGCACGAAGCCGGGCGACACCCCGAGATGGTTCGCCGTAAGGCCATCGAACACCGCGTACTGCCCGGCCGCGGCGTGGCGAGCCGACTGATCGATGGGGCGCATCCCGACTCGCGTATCGAACTCGCGTTCGGCAATCAGCGGTTGATGCAGGAGTGGCAGGTCGATACGCACGCTCTCGATGCGCGCGCGCTGCACTTCGAGCGCGAAGGGCGCACCGTGTCGTGGCTGGCGCAGCGCACGCCCGCCGGTTCGCAGTTGATCGGACTGGTCGCCTTCGGCGATGAGCCGAAGCCAACTGCACGCGCCGCCATCGAGGAACTCGAGCGGCTCGGCATCGAGACGACGATGATCTCGGGTGACAACGACGGCGCGGCACGTCATGTGGCGCAGCAACTTGGACTCAGCCGCTACGAGGCCAATGTCCTGCCGCGCGACAAGGCCAAGCGCGTCGAGGCGCTCCGAAAGGACGGTCGCGTCGTTGCGATGGTGGGCGATGGCATCAACGATGCGCCGGCACTGGCAGCCGCCGACGTCGGCATTGCGATGGGCTCGGGCACCGACATCGCGATGCATGCGGCGGCTGTGACGCTGCTGCGCTCCGACCCGCGGCTAGTCGCCACCGCGATCGGGATTTCCCGCGCCACCGTACGAAAGATCCGCCAGAATCTCTTCTGGGCGTTCGTCTACAACATCGTCGGCATTCCGCTGGCCGCGTTCGGCGTGCTGACCCCGGTCTTTGCCGGTGCCGCCATGGCGCTGTCGAGCGTTTCGGTGATCAGCAATGCGCTGCTGCTAAAGCGTTACCGACCCGGAAAGTGACTGCGCCCGACGCATCAGCAGCATCCGGTAGATCGCGTATCCGCCCGCAGCGGCGAACAGATGCTTGAGCGTGTGCCCGCTGACGACGCCGCCGAGTGTCGCGTTGATCGGGTGGTCCAGACGCTCGCAGACGATGGCTGCCGCATACAGCACCACCGCGGCGTAGAGCACTCCCGCATGAGAATACGGCGACCGGATCATGACAGTCGCCGCCAGCGCGACCGCGATGAAGCCCGCCTGCATCACGAGGTAGGGAACGAGGTTGCCCAGCACGGCCCAGGTGATCACGGCCCCGGTCCCGACACCGACCAGCACCGCCAGCAGCAGCCAGGCAAGTCGCACGGCACGATCGGCAAGCGTGCCGGCAACGAGGCCGGCAAAGCCCAGCGCCATCGGCAGCCGATCCCACACCAGCGTCGCATCGTTGGGATCGAGGTGGTAATACGCGGAGCCCAGTCCTGTCAGTGCCACGCCAATGAACAGCACGATCCACGGCGCGCGCTCGGCGCGTTCCGTCGACACGAAGCGAACCCGGGTCGCGAGCGCCTGCAATCCCATGAGGCCGACGACCACGAACGGCAGATTCGAAAGCACGTTCAGCGCGTGCGGTATGCCCCAAAGCGTCCGCTGGTCGGCGAAGTCATGGTACGACTGCGGCTGGGCCATTGGCGGCAGCACCGACGCTACCAGCCAAGGCGCCGCCGCCGCGCACAACGCCATCAGTGCGATCACGCTGGTCGATGGGTTCGATGCCACATGCACGGTACGCGTCATTCCTGAGCCTTCGCTTGCGGTTCCTCGGTACGCGGCTCGCGCCACTGGTCGAGTCGCCAGCGTAGCGCGCGCACCGCCAGTTCCCGACCGATCCACGCGAATCCGAGCAGCGCGGCTGCAAATCCGGTCCAGCCCGGCAGCCCGATCGCGTCCGCGAGCATCGCCGCGCCGATCACGCCGGCCCAGAAAATGAACGTGTTGCGTACGCCGTTGCGCCTTGGCGGCTCGAAACCCTGCAGGTCGTCGATCACGCGCTGGCGATCGCGCGGATCGATGCCGGCGGCGTCCACGGCGTCGATGATCCACGCGCGCGACACCAGGCCCGCCGCGGTGGGAGTCAACCGGTCCTGCCAGCGACGCTGCACTCAGGCGAGGTTGCGCAGTTCACGCAACGCAACGGACAACATCGCCAGATCGGCGCTCTTGCTTTCGGCCAGTTCACCGAGCAGGCGGCGCGCCCGATCGAGCGCGGGCGCCTGCGCCCGCTGCCACGCCTCGAGGCCACCCGCGGCCAGTGCATCCGCGGTGAGCTGCCGCTGCAGGCTGGCAAGATCGTCGTTGGTCGCCGCCTTCGCCAGGGCCTGCCAGTAGCCGTCGGACGGCAGGCCGGAGACTTGCGTGCGAAGCCGCGCCAGGCCGAGCGACTCGCCGATCGAGAAATACGCGGAGGCCACTGTTTCGAGCGGCTGGCGCGACACGTCGGCGACTTCCGCCAGATCCAGTGCTGCCAGCAGGGAACCGGCCGCGGCAACCTCGTCGGCAAGCGGCGCTGGCACACCCTGTCGCCGGAAGCCCTCCTGCATTTCAACGATCGGCGCGCGCCATGAGGCCGTCAGAGGCGCGGCCTGCAGAGTCTTCAACAACGCGCGAGCGGCTGGCGCGAAGCGCTCGATCGTCTGCCCGATCGGATCGGCCAGCCGGCGCGAGCGTAGAAACCACGTCGTGGCACGCACGGTGCGTCGCCCGAGTTCCATCAGCAGTTCCGCCTGCGTCTCGTCGCTGACCACGTTGTCGAGCGCCTCGATAGCCTTCCAGACCGGCCGCAAGGCGAAGACCTCGCGCGTCAGCAGATAGGCGCGCACGACCTGCGCCGGAGTCGACCCGGTGCCCGAGGTCATCTGGTACACGAAGCTAGGCCCGACACGGTTGACCATGTCGTTCAGCAGCTGTGTGGCGATGATTTCCCGACGCAGCGGATGGCGCTCGATGTCGGCAGCGAAACGCGTGCGCACCTTTTCAGGGAAGTAGTGCGCCAGCGCGCCGGCCACCCACGGGTCTTCCGGCAGATCCGACGCCAGCAGCGCATCGGACAGCCACATCTTGGCGTAGGCCAGCAGCACGGCCCGTTCGGGCGCGGTCAGCGCGAGCCCAGCCGCGCGCCGGTCGGCGATGGTCTCGTCATCCGGGAGGAATTCGAGCGCGCGATTGAGTCGGCCATCTTTCTCCAGAAAGCGCATGAAGCGCTGCTGCTGTTCGAGCAGCTTGCGCGCGGTGCGCGATCCGACCGACAGCGCCTGCGTCTGGAAGTAGTTGTCCTCGAGCACGAGCTGCGCGACATCGTCGGTCATCGCGGCAAGCACCACATTGCGCTCGTCCAGCCGGAGCGAGCCGGCAGCGACCGAAGCGCCGAGCAGGATCTTGATGTTGACTTCGTGGTCCGAGGTATCGACGCCGGCCGAGTTGTCGATCGCGTCCGTATAAAGGCGTACGCCGGCGAGCGCCGCTTCGACGCGTCCACGTTGCGTGAAGCCCAGGTTTCCGCCTTCGCCGACGACCTTGCAGCGCAGGTCCGCGCCGTTGACGCGCAGCGCATCGTTGGCCCGGTCACCGACGTCGGCATGGCTTTCCCAGGACGACTTGACGTAGGTGCCGATGCCGCCGTTGTAAAGCAGATCCACCGGCGCCTTCAGGATGGCGGAAATCAACTCCGTCGGCGGCATCTGCGCCGCCGCAATACCCAGTGCCCGTTGCGCCTGCGGTGAAACGGGAATCGTCTTTTCCGCGCGCGACCAGATGCCGCCGCCTGCCGAGATCAGCTTGGCGTTGTAGTCGGCCCATGACGAGCGCGGCAGGGCAAACAGACGTTCGCGCTCGGCAAAGCTCGTCGCCACGTCGGGTGCCGGGTCGATGAAGATGTGACGATGGTCGAAAGCGGCCACCAGCCGGATGTGCTTCGACAGCAGCATGCCGTTGCCGAACACGTCGCCCGACATGTCGCCGACGCCGACACAGGTAAACGCGGTCGTCTGGATGTCGACCCCGAGTTCGCGGAAGTGACGCTTGACGCTTTCCCAGGCGCCGCGCGCCGTGATGCCCATTTTCTTGTGGTCATAGCCGACGCTGCCGCCGGAGGCAAAGGCATCGCCCAGCCAGTGGCCGTACTCCGTGCTGATGGCATTGGCATAGTCGGAAAAGCTCGCGGTGCCCTTGTCCGCCGCAACCACCAGATACGTGTCGTCGCCGTCGTGCCGCACGACGTGCGGCGGCGGCACGACCTGGCCCTGCACCAGGTTGTCCGTCAGATCGAGCAGCCCGCGCAGGTAGTCCTGGTAGCACGCGATGCCCTCCTTCAGGTAGGCCTCGCGTTCCGAAGACGGTGGTGCCTTCTTCAGCACGAAACCGCCCTTCGATCCGACCGGCACGATGACGGTGTTCTTGACCATCTGCGCCTTGACCAGCCCGAGCACCTCGGTGCGGAAGTCCTCCGGACGGTCGGACCAGCGCAACCCTCCCCGCGCAACCCGGCCACCGCGCAGATGCACGCCCTCGAAACGCGTTGAATACACGAAGATCTCGAACATCGGCCGCGGCTCCGGCAGGCCGGGGATCTGCTTCGGATCGAACTTGAACGACAGAAACGTGCGGCGCACTCCGGCCGCTCCACCGGCGCCGACGCCGGTGCGCCAGAAGTTCGTGCGCATCGTGGCCAGGATCAGTGCGAGATACTGGCGCAGCACGCGGTCCTCGCTTGCATTGGGGACCTTGTCGAGCGCCTGCTCGATCGCGCGCACCTGACTGCTCGCCGCCGTGTCATCGCGCTCGGTCAGGCTGAAGCGCAATCGGAACAGCCGCACCAGCATGCCGGCGATGCGCGGATAGGCGGCCAGGGTCGCCTCGATGTACTGCTGCGACAGCGGAAAGCCGATCTGGCGCAGATACTTGGCATAGGCACGCAGTACGACGATCTCGTCTGCCGCAAGGCTCGCCTTGAGCACCAGCCGGTTGAAGTCGTCGTTCTCGACGCGCCCTTCGAACACGCGTTCAAAGGCATCCTCGAACAGCGGCGCCAGCGCCTCGACATCCATCTCGCCGCTGCCAGGGACCTCGAGCTCGAAGTCGTGGATCCACATCGGCTCGGCGCCGTCGGGCGTGATCTCGTACGGGCGCTCGGACAGCACGCGCACACCCATATGCTCGAGCATCGGCAAGGAGTCCGACAAGGGCACCGGCGCGCTGCCGCGGTAGACCTTGAAACCCAGGCGATGCGGCGCGGCGCTGCGCGGCCGGTACAGCTTGAGTACAAGCTCGGTGCGTGCCAGCCGACGCAGGCTCTGCAGATCCTCGACCGCGCTGGCTGCATCGATGTGTTCACGGTACGACGCCGGGAACGCCGTACCGAAGTTCCGCAGCAACTGGGCGGCGTCCGCCTCGTCGAGTTCGGCATTCAACTCTTCGCGCAGGTCGTCTTCCCAGCGGCGCGCCGCGACGGCCAGCTGCGCCTCGACCGTGCGCCGGTCGAACGGCGGGATGCGCCCGGGCGTGGTTCGCACCGTGATGTGGATACGCGCCAGAGCGGCATCGGTCAGCAGCACGTCGAACTCGGCGGCCGAACCATTGAACGCTTCGAGCAGTATCCACTGGAACTTGCGCCGCAGTTCGGTCGTGTAGTTTTCGCGCGGCACGAAAATCAGGCACGAGACGAAGCGCTCGAACGCGTCCCGTCGCACGAACAGGCGGAAGCGCTGACGCTCGCCGAGCTGGAGGATGCCGTTCGCGATTTCGGCCAGTTCGTCGGTCGTAATCTGAAATAGCTCGTCGCGCGGATACGACTCGAGGATGTGCGTGAGCGCCTTGCCGAGGTGACTGGCCGGCGCGAGCCCGGCGCGCTCGGTCACCTCCCGCACCTTGCCGCGCACCAGCGGCACTTCGGACACGCGCGCGCTGTAGGCGGCAGAAGTGAAGAGGCCCACGAAGCGATGTTCGCCGATGACCCGGCCGCTGTTGTCGTAGCGCTTGACGCCGACGTAGTCGACATACCCGGGCCGATGCACGGTCGCGCGCGTCGTCGCCTTGGTCACCAGCAGCATCGGCGACGGCGACGTCGCCAGGCTGCGCATGCTGCGCGGCGCCGTCGAGAAGCTGATCGAAATGCCTTTTGGCGCCCCGGCTTCGCGCAGGATTCCGAGCCCGGTCCCGTCCACGCGCACGAGTTCCAGCTCGCCATCGCGCTCCTGAAGATCGTTGCAGCGGTAGCCGAGCAGCAGCAGGTGGTCCTCGGTCAGCCACTGCAGAAACGCACGCGACTCCGAGAATTCCTCGCGCGGCACCGGCGGCGGACGCTCGTCGAGCTCGCGGATGACCTCACGCAGTTGCGCCACCATCGGCTTCCAGTCGACCACGGCGGCCCGGACATCCCCGAGCACGCGCTCGATTCCCTCTGCGAGTCCGGCACGCGCCACCGGATCGGCGAGGCGGTCCACTTCCAGGTGCATGAACGACTCGCGCGGCCAATCCGGCGTTCCGCGCGCGGCTGCAGCTCGAGCAACTCGCCGGACTCACTGCGTCGCACCGCAAAGATCGGATGCAGGATCAAATGCAGGGTCAGCCCCTGCCGATTGACCTCGACCGAGGTTGAATCGACCAGGAACGGCATGTCGTCGTTGACGACCTCGACGATGGTGTGACGCGACGCGAAGCCCGCGTCCTGTGCCGTCGGGTTCAGGACCCTCAGCTTGGGTTGCCCCGGCGTGCGCTGCCGCGCGAACTGCAGGTGCGACCGGACCATGCCATAAAGGTCCTCGGCTGTCCGCTCGTCGATGTCCTCCGGGTCCGCCTGACGGAAATACTCCCTACCGAACGTCGTGTACATGGCGCGCTCGGCGGATGCATGCCGCTGCGAGATCAGGGCCAGAACGTCCTCGAGCCGTTGCGCCTTGCTCCCTTCCGGACGCGGCGTCATGGGTGCGTTATCGGCTTTCATCGTGTGTCTCCGCATGCCGGCTGCCGCTCAGGGGCCGGCGCAGTCCGCGTCTCCAGGAAACGCGGGGCAACCCGGCGTGGCCCTGGCAGCGTGTTCGAGCCTGCCAGTATGCCCGCGCGGCGCGACCTTCGCGATCGTGCGGTGCCGGATAATCCGGGGCTTCGCGCCTGCCCCCTTGTCGGATGTTCCCCGCCTTCGCTCCACGGCTTGCATTCGTCGACGTCGAAACGACCGGCTCCAGCCCGGAACGCGAGCGCGTGACCGAAGTCGGCCTCGTCGGGATCGACTTCGATGGCGACGACCTGCGCGTCACCGAATGGTCATCGCTGATCAATCCGGGCGTGCCGATCCCGGCAGAGATCCAGTGGCTGACAGGCATCACCAACGACATGGTGCGCGACGCACCCGCGTTCGCGGACCTGGCGCAGGATCTCTACGACCGGCTCGACGGTGCGGTGTTCGTCGCTCACAACGCCCGCTTCGACTACGGCTTCCTGCGCGCCGAGTTCGCTCGCGCAGGACTCAACTTCCATGCGAAGACGCTGTGCACGGTGCGCCTGTCGCGGCACCTCTACCCGGATCGCTCGCCGCACACACTCGACGCCATCATCGAGCGCTTCGGGCTCGGCGGCGAACAGCGCCACCGCGCGCTCGGCGATGCCCGGGTGCTATGGCGGCTGATGCAGAAGCTCGGCGAGCGCCACTCGCCGGCGGAACTCGATCTGGCGGTCGCCACGCTGCTGCGCCGACCGAGCCTGCCGCCGCACCTGCCGCCCGACGCGCTGGATCCACTGCCGCACGCCCCCGGGGTGTACCTCTTCTACGGCCTGAACGAGCACCCGATCTACATCGGCAAGAGCATCGACCTGCGCGCGCGCGTTGCCGGCCACTTCAATGCCGAGCATCGCGCCACGCGCGAGTTGCGCCTGTCGCAGGAGATCCATCGCCTCGAGTGGGAGGAAACTGCGGGCGAGCTTGGCGCCTTGCTGCGCGAAGGTGAGCTGGTAAAGACGCGGCTGCCCGCGCACAACGTTGCGCTGCGGCGCAAGCTCAACCAGGTGATGATCGAGTTCGACGCCGACGGCCGCCCGCATTACCTGCCTGCCGCGACGCTGCCGCTCGATGCCTTCGGTCGCGTCTATGGCCCGTTCAATTCGCGCGCGTCAGCACGCAAGATGCTGGCCGCGCTGGCCGGCGAGCACGGCCTGTGCATGCAGGTGCTGCAACTCGAAGGCCGGCGCGCGAGCAGCGCCGGCGGTCCGTGCTTCAACTACCAGCTGCACCGTTGCCAGGGTGCCTGTGTCGGCACCGAGACGGCGGACCAGCATGCGGCCCGTCTGTGCGACTTGCTTGCCCCCTGGCTGATTCCGCCATGGCCGCATGACGGCCCCGTCGCGCTGATCGAGCGCAACGCGGCGCGCTTCCGCGAGGACATCCACGTATTCGACCGATGGTGCTGGCTCGGATCGGTCGCGACGCTCGACGCTGCACAGGCGCTGGCGCGGACTGCACCGCGCATGTTTGAAGCCGATGCAGCGCGGCTGGCGCTGCAGGCACTCGAGGGGAAGCTCGCCGTGGAGTGCGTGCCGCTTGCGACGGCTCAATGCGGGCACGCCGCTGCCGCGGCAACATGATGCGTGTGTTCCGGATGACAGGGCAACAATGAAGAACGCCTATGGTTTCGGCAAGACGGTGCCGCACAGCTTCGACGAGGCCGTGCAGAAAGTGACGGCAGAACTCGCCCGCGAAGGCTTCGGCGTGCTGACCGAGATCGACGTGCAGGCCACGATGAAGAAGAAGCTCGACATTGACGTGCGGCCCTATCGCATCCTCGGTGCCTGCAACCCGCCGCTGGCGCGACGCGCGCTCGAGGCCGAGCCGACCATCGGGCTGCTGCTGCCGTGCAATGTGGTCGTACGCGAATCCGACGACGGGCGTACGCAGGTCGAGTTCATGGACCCGGCGGCGATGCAGGCTCTGTCCACGAGCGCATCACTTGGCGAAGTCGCGACCGAGGTACGGGCCAGGCTCATCCGAGTGATGAACGCCGTCTGAGTCCGCTCCTTAGCGTGGGGGCTCAGTCCGCCGCGCGGGGTGCTGCGGGCAAGGCAAGGAGCGCTTGGCTGAGCCGTGCGCCGGTCTGCAGCCCGATGCGGCCGGCCGTGGCATTCCGGTGCGAGATGATGCCGCCGTCCCAGGTATCGCGGGCCTCGCCGATGCGTGCGGAGTCGTGCGCCACGGCGACAGCCGCGATGTCGCGCGCTTCGAGCAGGTCGAGTGCCGCGACGCCAGCCGCGTCCTTGCCGACCCCGGCATCGTTGAATACGTAGACCCGCGCGGCGACCGCACTCGCATAGCGCGCCGCCGACACGCCCCCGTGCGACCCGGTGACGACGCAGAGCCCGGTGTGCGACACATCGACCTGTGTGATCGAGTCGAGCAGAACGACATGGGACGGAACGGCTGTCACGCGCTCACCCCATGAAGCTAACGCGTTCCGGTCGCCGGCAAGGCACTCGCCGGGACTTGCACGTGCGGGTAGCGTTCGCGAAAGCGCTTGAGTTCGGCATCCGCTTCATCGTGCCGGCCCGCCATGCGCAGCTTGATGATTTTCTCGAGCCAATCCTCCGCGCGCAATGTGACTTCCGGCCCGGCATCCGGCTCACTGCGTGGCGCACTGACGCCGGCACCGAGCGCGCCGGTTGGTGCAGGCGCCTGCCGCAACTTTGACAGGGAAGCGCTCGCGCCGTCCGAACGCTCGTTGCGTCGACCCTCCGCTTCAGTCGGAAGCGTGGCGTCCGCCTTGGCCTGGGGCATCGACACGGCGGGCGCGGCCGGGGCGGTTGCGGACTCGTTACTGCGTGACGCCTCGCGCGCTGGCGACGGCGAGGCCGGCATCGCCGGAGAAAACTGCGCTGCAACCTCTTCCTTGGCGCGCGCACCCTCGGTCGCGGCCATGACCTTGGCATCGACCTGCGCATTCGCGGCAGCCTGGTCGCGCGTGGTCGGAGCACTCGATAGCGCCGCGGCCGGAGGTGTCGTTGCTGGCGGCACTGCGATTGGCGGCGAAGCAATCCCGCTTTCCTTGGCCAGCGCGCGCTTGCGTTCGGCGGCAGGTGAATCGGATGCGGCACTCGACGCTGCCGATGGCGCGGTCGGTTTGCTCACATCGGCTCCAGCCGGTGCGCTCTGATGGACCGACGACGCCGCAACGGACGGCGGAATCCGATGCCGTCGACGCTCGCGGCTCGGCGATCTCCGCGGGCGGACTGAAGCTCGGCATCTCGCGCTCGGTTCGCACCGCCATCATCACGGCCAGCGTCGACAACAGCACCGCCGCCGCCGCGGCCATCGGCCAGCGCAACATGGCTCCTGCACGTGGCACACGACGGAGTGCCTGCGCGTCACGCGGACCCGCCTGCACCTGCCGCGCCGCCGCCGCGAGGATCGAAGCGCGCGTCGCGGCCGACGGACGCTCATCGAGCGTGTCGTTCGCGGCGCGGTAGCCGCGATCGAGGCGCTCGTCCCCCAAGCCGCTCATTGCCAGTCCTCCATTGCCGACCGCAGCTTAGTCATCGCGTAGCGCAGGCGGCTTTTTACCGTTTCGTGCCCGGACTGCGTGACCGACGCGATGTCCTCCAGCGACAGGCCGCCTTCGGCCTGCAGCAGAAAAGCCTCGCGTTGTGCCGCCGGCAGCGCCTCGACCGCGTCGACGAACGCCCGCGCCTGGGCCCGCGACACAGCTTGCACGTCGGGCCGGTCGGCGTCGGAGCCGGCCACATCGAAGGGAGCGTCGTCCGGGTCATTGGCGGCATCGTCGAAGCTGATCGCGTCGTCGCGTGCACGCCAATGATCGACCATCTTGCTGCGCGCCACCGTATAGAGCCAGGTGGTGAACTTCGCCCGTGGCTCGAAGCGCGCGGCATTCCGGATCACCGCCATCCACGTCTCCTGCAGCAGGTCGTCCGCCACGGCCGTCGCCGCTCCCTGGCGCAGGAAGTAGCGATACACCGGGCGCTCGTGCCGTTCGTACAGTTCACCGAATGCGCGCGCGTCGCCCGCCGCATAGGCGGCAAGCAGCTCCTCATCGGTCGGCGCAGCGCTCAATCGTGCTCCCAGTCGCGGCGTGGCGGCGCATAGCGCGGGCGATTGTGCCCGCATCGGCCGCCGTCCGATCGCCGCGATTAGGAGCTGAACCGCCAACGCTGGGCTCAGCGCAGCGGCGGGTCGGCCACGAATCCCGCCGTCGCCGGGAACGGATCCGGTACCGCACGCGGCGTCGGGATCACGCCCATCGCAATCAGGTTGTCGCGGCTGTCGTAGTGGATCGCGATCAGTTCGTTCGGCGTCGACTGCGCGCGCTCGAAGTCGGTGTATGACGTCGGCGACCGTTCGTTGCGTCCGTGTCCCGTGCCAAGTCGTTGTTCACGCGCGGGGGCAGCATCGGCTCGCTGGCGCGCGTCCGATTCGTTGGCCGCGCTGGCTCCGGCCGACGGGGCGGCGCCGTCACGGGCCGACTCCTGCTTGGACAGCGGCGGCGCCGCGGGCGAAGGCACGGGTCGCGCGCGTTCGCGAAACACGGCCACGCCGATGACGCCGACGTTGTCCGGCCGGCCCGTTCGCGCGGCATACGAGTCGTTGAGCGCAGTGAACTCGAACGCGGCCACACGCGCCATGTCCTTGCGCCAGCCGGTGATCTGCGCAAACTGCCCGTGCCTGAGCACGTAGCCGACCTGGTCGTGCGCCGCGGAGTCGCCGCTGACGACATTGATGCCGTCGACGGAAACCACCGCGAGCGCCCGCCCGCCGGCTCGATTGCTCAGCGCAACGGCATAGCGGGCGCCGGGTTTGCCGGGCACCCACCAGCGGCCGTGGTGCCAGTACATCGGCAGGGTTTCGCCGGTCGCGCGGTCCATGACCTGCACATCGACGAGCGAACCGACTGCATGCGCGGGCGAGGCCAGTGCCAGCACGGTCGTACAGACAGCGGCGAGCAAGGTGCCCAGGCGGGCCGGGGTAGTACGAAACCAGCGTGTCAGCATCGGAGGTCTCCTGGTGGGGGCTGATGCGCTGGAAACGCGGCTTCGGGGACAATGGGGTTAAACGTCCGCACCCGACCGATGACAGACCTGCCCACCCTGCTGCGCCGGCACCGTTCCATCCGGCGCTACCTCCCCACGCCGATCGACCCGGCCCTGATCGACGAGGTCTGCGCCGACGCGATCGCCGGTGGTTCGTCGTCCGGCAACCTGAACAGCGTCTCGATCGTGCTGACACGCGACCCCGAACGCAAGCGTCGCCTGTACGAACTGCATCTGGAACAGCCGATGGTGCTCGAGGCGCCACTGGTGATGACGTTTTGCGCGGATTGGCATCGCACGCGCAGCTGGCTGCGCCTGCGCGGCGCCCGCGACAACTTCAACAACTTCCTCGGCTACCACGTCGCTGCGTACGACGCGATGATCGCCGCGCAGAATGTCTGCCTCGGCTTCGAGGCGCGCGGGCTCGGCATCTGCTACATGGGCACGACGCTGTACGCACTGGCCGAGCTGGTCGACTTCCTGCAGTTGCCCGAGACGGTGGTGCCGGTGACGTCGATTGTCGCGGGCTACCCCGCCGAAGATCCGGCCAAGCGAGACCGCCTCCCGGCCCGGGCGCTGGTGCACGACGAGACCTACCATGCTCCAACGTCGGATGAGATCGACGCCATCTACGCGGAACGGGAAGTGCGCGGCTGGCAGCGCTACATGGCCATGCCCGAACTGAAGGCGCGGATCGAAGCCGAGGGCATCACCTCGCTCGCCGAGTTCTACACCAGCCGGATCAAGTACGACCCCGATTTCTTTGGCCCGAAGTCGGCAGAGATCCGGTCACAGCTCGAACGGCAGGGCTTTCTCCCGCGCAATTGAGACCCGGAATGCGCTTCGAACACCTGGTTGAGATCAACGACCCGCTGATGCCGTTGCTGACAGAGGTTTCGCGCGCGCAGCTCTGGCGCGGGCTGGTACTGCGGGCGGAGGACCCGGCTCAGTTCGTGGTCGGACTGGAGGGGGCGAGTATCGACGCGCGGCGCGAACTGGGGGGCGTCACCGAGCTCGAACGCACGCTCGACTACGGCAGCTTCAAGGTGCGCGACCGCGTGCGGCTGATGCCGGAGCATCGCACCGAGATCCGGACCGCGGCCGGCGTTTCATGGCCGGCGAGCCGGATGTCGATCACGATCGAGGAGCCTGCGCCCGATGCGCTGTTCCTGCGCTTTGTCTACGAGGCCGAGTCCGAGATCGTCGGCAAAGGCGACCTGGACGAGATGACGGTCACGCTACGACAGCAGGCCTACGAAGGCGCCGATCTCGACACCGTGGTGCGCATCCGCGCGCTGGCCGAGGCCGGAACACTCGGCTGAGCGGGCGGAACCCGGCACTCAGTCGTTCGCGGCCCCGGGGTCGGTTCACTCCTACTCGGGCAGACAGACGCGGCCTTCGAACAACCGTCGTGCGGTGCGAAAGAAGCTGCCGGCCTGGGCGTACCAGCCGTCGCGGTCCTTGCGGACCTCGGCCGACACGGTCAGCACCCCCGACGGCATGCCAAGTCGCAGCGGGCCGTTGCCTGGATGGCGGGCGACGGTGTGCACCAGGGAGTCCGGCAGGCTGGCCGCCACGGCAACGCACAGCGATGCCGTCAGCGGCAGTGCACGGTGGGGCTGGTTGCTCGAGATCATCCGCACCGCCAGGTCCGCCGTGTCGGCGCCGAAGTCTTCGCCATCGAGCGAGGTCCAGGCGGTCGGCGCGGCAACCAGGCCGATCGATGGCGTGGTTGCCTTCGCCCGCGCCGTTGCGATGTCCGGAGCAATGCCCATCGCCACCGAAGCATGGGCGCGGATCGCCAGCAGCGCTTCCATCACGCGCGGGTCGCGTTCGATCTGGTCCGGAGTTTCGCTGCCGGTGAGGCCAAGGCTCTCGGCGCGCACGAAGGCGCAGGCGTTGCCGGCGTCGACCATCGAGACGTCGATGCGGCCGACCCCCGGAACATCGAGCTCCTCCACCACGTCCCCGGTCGGCAGCAACTTGCCGGTGATCGCGCCGCCGGGCTCGAGAAACTCGAGCCGGATCGGCGCGCCGGTGCCCGCCACCCCCGGGATCGCGAAGGTCCCGTTCTGGATGGCACGTCCATCTCGCACTTCGAACGTCGAGTGAATGATCTTGCGGGTGTTGGTGTTGTGAATGCGTACCGTCACCGGACCGTCGGCTGCAAAAATCAGTCCCTCGTCGACCGCGAACGGACCGATGGCCGAACTCATGTTGCCGCAGTTGCCGCTCATGTCGACGCGCGCCTCGCGGATCGAGACCTGAGCGAAGGTGTAATCGATGTCGGCATCGGCACGCGAAGGCCGCCCGACGACACAGACCTTGGACAGTGACGACAGTCCGCCGCCCATGCCGTTGAGCTGGCGACCATTGGCGTCCGGCGATCCCATCGCCATGGCGAAGATCGGGTCCCAGCGTGCCGGATCCGCCGGCAGGTCTGCGGCCTTGAACATAATGCCCTTGCTGGTGCCGCCGCGCATGAAGACGGCGGGTATCGTGCGTGATCTCATTCCGCGAGTATGCCCACTACACTCGCCGAATGCATGATCGAGCGCTGGTTCTGTTCTCCGGAGGGCAGGATTCCGCCACCTGTCTGGCCTGGGCGCTCGCCCGCTATCGCGAGGTCGAGACCGTCGGCTTCGACTACGGCCAGCGCCACGTCGTCGAACTGGAGGTCCGGCCACGCGTGCTCGCCGCGCTGCGCGATCAGTTCCCCGACTGGCGTGGGCGGCTCGGCGCCGACCACTTCGTGCCGATGCGCGAGCTGGCGCAACTGTCAGATACCGCTCTGACCCAGACCGCCGAGATCCGCATGAGCGCGAAGGGGCTGCCCACCACCTTTGTACCGGGCCGCAACCTGTTGTTCTTCACCTACGCCGCTGCCATCGCCTACCGCCGCGACATCCCGGTGCTGGTCGGCGGCATGTGCGAGACCGACTACTCCGGCTATCCCGACTGCCGCGACGACACGCTCAAGGCCATGCAGATTGCCCTATCGCTCGGCATGGACCAGCGCTTCACGGTCGAAACGCCGCTGATGTGGCTGACCAAGGCGCAGACCTGGCAGCTTGCGTACGACCTCGGCGGCGACGCGCTGGTGGACCTGATCCGGCTGGAAACGCACACCTGCTACCTCGGCGACCGCACGACCCGACATGACTGGGGAGTGGGCTGCGGGACCTGCCCCGCGTGCGAGCTGCGGGCGGAGGGGTGGCGGCGGTGGAAGGAGGCTCGGTAGACCGACGAGCAAGTAGCCGCGACCGACGGAGCGGTCAAAAGTCGCCGGCGGCTCAACTTGGCTTGACCGGCCGAAGCCGTGCCAGTTGCTGCTGACGCAATTGCTCGTTGGCTTGTTCGCCGGGTGCCGGCCGCATCAGGCGCTCGACCAGGAACGGCGCATCGTCCAGAGCGGCGTCTGCTGGGCAGACTGCGCCAGGTAGGCGTCGACGTCCGCGTGCTTTGCATAAGTGCGCCGAACGATCGGGATGAACTGCTCGACGAGCTTGGGATCGAACTGGCGTCCGCTTTCACGCACAAGGTGCCCGAGCGCCTCCTCGATGCGCCAGCCCGGCCGCCATGGCCGGTTGTGCACCAGCGAGTCGAACGCGTCGCACAGGCCCACGATGCGCGCCGGCAGCGGAATCGCGTCGCCCGAGATACCGTCCGGATAGCCTTCGCCCGACCATGCCTCGTGGTGGTAGCGGGCGATTTCCTCGGCCAGTGGGCGTACGGCACCTTGGCGCGGATGAGGAAGTCGGCGCCGGTCGCTGCATGCGTCTCGATCAACTGCCGCTCGCCCTGAGACAACGCCGTGCGCTTGCGGATCACCGAGTCCGGGATGACCACCTTGCCGATGTCATGCAGCCGGGCGGCCAGTTCGATGCGCTCAGCTTCGCTCTGGATCGACACCATGCTCAAGCGCCAGCAGGTGCGCCCACATCGCCACCCGGAATGCATGCTCGCCGCTGTCTTCCTCGCGCAGTTCGACGGTGAGCGCCATGTGTTCGAGGAACTCGCCCTGCTTGGCCGCGGCGTCTTCGAGCTTCTGCTTGCAGCGCTTCGTCCTTGTCCTCAATAGCACGCAGACTTGCCGTGTCGGTATCAGGCAGTCCGAGTCGCTGCAGGTGCTGTTGCTGCTGCTGCATGATCGCTTCGCGATGCACGTTGCGAACGTGCATCATCAGTTCGCGATTCATCGACAGCGCGCGATCCGGCTGACCCGCCTTTCGTAGGCACTGACCGACGCCCGCAGTGCTTCCTGATAGGACCCGGCAAGAATCTTCGACTGATCGCGAATCGCGACAATTCGGGAGATTCCGACGTCGACGTTGCCCTTGTAGACCTCGACCAGGCCACTGACTGTCGCCGCCGAAATCTTGGCTCGAGCCGCGCCCGACCTGACGGCCATTTCGCGAGCAACCGCCGCGTGC
Organism: uncultured beta proteobacterium; assembly: GCA_963754065.1. Classification (GTDB taxonomy): domain Bacteria; phylum Pseudomonadota; class Gammaproteobacteria; order Burkholderiales; family Burkholderiaceae_F; genus JALORV01. The sequence goes on from CAVWFH010000025.1 coordinate 48,249, forward strand.
TCGGCAGCATCGTCGACTCCGATTGAGTGCAAGCAGCAACTGGGCATACGTCGCCTCGACAGCGCACGCAACTGCTCCTGTTCGCGATCTTTCGGAGTAACGAAGCAGTGTCCAGCGCCGTTTCAGACGCGTCGACACCCTGCAGGTACTCATGCAAGAAACAAGCCACACAGCGCGACCCCGTGCAGCGCACGCGACCTGAGGTAGCCGCACTCTGCTTCATCCGTCGATGTGCGACTGCCAAGCGTTCGACGCGCTCGTAGCATGACGTCGCGCATCCGTGTACAGGGTTGCTTCAAGGAATGTGATGGCGATGTTGCACCCAGACAGCTGCAATGCCCGACTTGCTCTTCCGGTCCGTTCAGCAATGTCGAGCGCCTGCATCAGGCTGCGCAGGGCGTCGGGCGTATTCCGGGTCGCCGTTAGGACCAGGCCCTGAATCGAAAGCGCCCGCCGCAGTTGGGTCTGTGTCTCCGCTGCTGCTCCGCCAGCATCGCCGCGAGAGCAATGGGTTCGACCGCGTTGAATACCTTCTGGCCGTGCAGGTAGTACTGGCTCGCCGCATCGATCAAGAGCGCGATGCGACGGTTCGGATTCGCAGTGAATGGAACACCGCGAAGTCGTTTCAGCCAATCATCCAGGAACGCCGGCAGATCAGCAGGCGGGGATGCGATGTTTCGACGCAACTCCTGTTCAAGTGCGTCGAGTTGCGCGTCAAACTCGTCCATCGAGACGCCGACCGGGTTTTGGTCGGCAAGAGGGAGGCTTCCCGATTCTGCCCTGAGTTGCCACGAAAGCAAACTCCGGTAAGGAGGGATTTCCCGGCCGCCCGAAAACCTTCACAGTTCGTTCCGTGCACGCCACTGAGCGTGCCAAGAAACCAAACCAACATACTGCGGAAGAGGACACCATGAACATCGAGACGCTTGAGCTGAACGCCGTTGCCGAGGTTGCCAAGAATGACGACGCCTTTGAGCTGCTCGCTCTTCTCGATGGACGATCTGGACCTGGTTGGTGGCGGCCATTCGCAGTCGGCGCACTCGTCTAGCGTTTGCGCAATTCCGGACGCGGTGAAGGCGCAGGTCCTCGCCGCATCCCACATTTCCGCGTATCGCATCTGCGGTACGCCCAGGGGTCGCCAGAACCCCAACAGATTTTCCGCAACAATTACGGCGCCGACGGGCGCCGTTTTTTTGCCTGGAAGTTTAGGTTGGCTTGTCTGGTGTGCGTCGGAAACGGCTCTGAGGTTGCTGGCGCGGCTGTTCGTTGGCCTCTGCGGAGTCCAGTTCCGGACGCGTTGCCCGCTCCTCGACACTGCGCCGGACGGCAGAGAGGGTCGTTGTCTGGGCAACGCTGGTGAGGAAGGCGTTGACGTCCTTGTATTCGCGATAGATCCGCCGCACGAGCGGAATGAAGCGATCTACAAGATGCGGGTCAAACTGCCGCTCTCGTTCCCGCGCAAGCTGGCCCAGGGCCTCTTCGACCGTGTAGGCACGTCGATAGATACGATCGTGAACCATGGCATCGAAGGCGTCGCACAGGCCGACGATACGCGCGGGTAGCGGGATGGCATTGCCAGCCAGTTGCTCGGGGTACCCGCCGCCGTCCCAGTGCTCGTGATGATGGCGCGCGATTTCTTCGGCCAGGGTCGCGTAGGGGAGTCGAGCGCGACTCAACATGTCTGCCCCATTGGCGGCGTGGGTCTCGATGATGTGCCGTTCGCCTGCAGAGAGCGCGGTTTTCTTGAGAATGACCGAATCGGGAATGACGATCTTGCCGATGTCGTGCAGTCGAGCGGCCTGCTCAAGTTGCGTCGCTTCCGCTTCGCTCATGTCGGTCTCGATTGCGAGCATTTTCGCCCACATGGCTACGCGGAACGCGTGCTCGCCAGCAGGCTCTTCTCGCAACTCGACCCGCATCGCCATTTGCTCGAGGAACTCGTACTGCTTGGCCGCGAGTTCCATTAGGTTCGCCTTGAGCTTCTCGTCGGTCGCTTCCAGCGCCTCAAGGCCCGCTGCATCGGGGGCGGGCAACTTCAGTCTCTGCAAGTGCAATGCCTGATGCTGCTCGATGGCCTCCTGATTGGCCCTTCGCATCCGCATCATGACTTCCCGATGTGCTGAGACAGCACGATCCGGCTTCCCAGCCCGCTCAAATGCCAGCACTGAGGCCTGAAGCGTTTCGTAGAGCAAACCTGTATGTTGGCGCGCCTGATCAACAATGCCCGCGATGCGCGAGAGACCGACGTCCTGATGGCCGCTATAGACCTCGACCAGGCCACGCGTTGACGTCGCCGACAACGATGCTCGCGCCGACTTGGCACGCTCTGCCATGGCCCGCGCAAACTCGGACCTAGCCACTGCCTCCTCGATGCGGTTGGTGGCCAGCAGCAGCCGCACGTAGGTCGACTCGGTTAGGACCCGTGTCTGTTCCTGGTCCCGGTTCGTCGGCTCCTGCAGAAGTGCGATCGCTTCCTCGACACTGTCGAGGCCGCGCAGGTATTCGTGCAAACGCAAGCTGCAGAAAGCCGATCCATGCAGCGCCTTCGCGGCGGCGTACCGTGCTTCCGCGGAGTCGGGCAGTTCACAAGCCATTGCAAGTGCCCGCTCAAACGACACGCGCGCGTCGGTAAACAGCGTCGCATCTGAGAACGCAGTGGCTATATTGATCCAGGCAGCGACGACGAAGTACTGCTCGCCGAGTTGCTCAGCGAGATCGAGCGCGCGCAGCAAACTGTTGACCGCGTCCGTGAGGTTGTTTGTTGCGCTGAGGATGAGTCCTTGAAGGTTCAGGGCCTTGCGAAGCTGTGCCGTGTCGCCCGCTTGGTCGGAGAGCATCACCGCAAGAGCAATCGGTTCCACTCCGCTGAACACTTTCTGCCCGTGGAAGTAGTACTGCGCAGCCACGTCGAAAAGGACGGAGATGCGGCGCGGCGGTGCGACAGAGTATGGAACCGCTTTCAGCCGAGACAGGCAGCGGTCAAGAAATACCGGGGTATCAGCGACAGGAGCCGCGAGGTTTCGCTGCAGATCGTCCGCGATCCTCGATAACTCTTCTTCGTGAGTGTCCATCAGGTCGCCGCTCGCCAGGCCGGCAGACGGGAAAAAGCTGCCGGAGTCTGCCTTAGGACCGCAAGTCTGGAAAGTGCTTTAAGAGGGGATTTTCGAGCCGCACTAGAACCTTCACAGTTCGCCCCATGCCGGCCCGGCTGCGGGGCGGTAAAGACCAACCAAAACAGTTTGCGGAAAAGGATACCCATCATGACCACGATCGTGCTCGTCGAGACCACCAACGCCAAAGAAATCCAGGAAGCCCAAACCCACGAAATCGTTGAATTGGCCGTCACCGACCTCGACATGATCGGCGGTGGCAACCTTACCGGCCTGGTCGTCTAGCCATCGCTCTTGGCGCCGGCCTTGCGGACGGCCGATTCAGCTAAGTAACGGGTTTTCCGGAGTGCCGCTCAAGCGGCACGTCGAGACGCTTACACAGCGCCCCGGACCCTCGTTCCAAACGCAAGTTCCGCAACTATCACGGCGCCGACGGGCGCCGTTTTTTTGTCTGCGGCCGAAGGCACCAAATACCAGCCTCGGGCGGGCCGACCTCCGGCTAATCTGTCCGGAGTGTCCCCGGGGCTTTAACCGGTTGCCGCGTTGTGCCAGACTCTCCCTCATGAAAACCGCCCACCTCCTCCTCATCGCTACGACGGCTGTTCTGGCGGCCTGTGCCGCTACCAGCCCGAACACCGATACGCCCACCGGACCGGGGCAATTGGTCAATCTGACGCTTCAGCCGGCGCGCGTGTCGCCCAACCCGCAGGGTGCGCTGCTGCTGGGGTCCTGGACGGGTTGTCGGATCGACTACGTCGACCGGGCGTCGGGCGACAACGTTTGGCAGTTCCGCGTGTCGCCGACAGCGCGGGTACCGAAGGTCGAGCAGTGCCTGGAGTCGCTGCGCGGCCAGCCGGGCGTGACGGGTGTACAGCCCGTCAAATAGTCGTCCTCGGAAGAAATCTTCGAACGGCGCCTGCGGGCGCCGTTTTCGTTGGCGTGACGCTTTCAGCCGTCGCCGAGCCGCACGATCCGGTCGACCGCACCGACCGTCTCAGGCCGATGGCTGACGATCACTAGTCCAATCCCGGTGTGCCTTAGTCCGTCAGTGATCGCTCGCTCGCGAGCCAGATCGAGCTGGTCGAACGTCTCGTCGAGGAACAGGATCTGCGGCTGGCGGTATAGCGCCCGCGCCAGCAGCACGCGGCTGCGCTGGCCGCCGGACAGAGCGACTCCGAGGCTGCCGACGATGGTGTTGTAGCCCATCGGCATGGCCGAGATGTCTTCGTCGATCATCGCCAGACGGGAGCACTCGCGTACCCGAGCGGGGTCGTGCTGGGGATCGAAGAAGCTGATGTTGTCCTCGATCGTGCCGACGAACAGGTGGTCGTCCTGCATTACGACACCGATACGGCTGCGGTAGGCCCCCTTGTCCCAGTCGCGCACGTCGCGCCCGGCGGCGGTCAGCGTGCCCTCGGTCCGATCGAGCAGGCCCGCCAGCACCTTGACCAGTGTCGTTTTTCCGCTACCCGACGGTCCGACAATGGCCACCATTTCGCCCGGCCGGGCACTGAACGCCATGCCACGGAACACGAAGCCCTCGATGCCGTAGGCAAACCCGAGGTCGCGGGACTCCAGCACGAAGGCCCCGGTCGGGGCGTCGGCCCGTGCGACGGTCGGCAGTTCGGCCGCGCTCTCGGTGGGCGCCAGCGCGATGTCGGCCACGCGATCGGCATGCAGGTCGAGCATGCGGAACTCGATCGTCTTGTCGACGAGGTTGTTGACGCGCGTGATGAAGAGCAGCTTGAACAGCAGGAACGCGAACAGCATGCCGACCGAGAGCTGGCCTTCGAGAACGGCATTGGCGCCGAGCCAGATCACGATCACGTTTTCCAGCCCGAAGATCAGCACGTTGCCCGCACGCTGCATCAAGGCGAGGTTCTGCACACGCACGTCGGCGTTGGTCTGGTCGACCACGTGGTTCAGGTAGGCGGCGCGGCGCTCGCTTTCGCGCAGGTTGAGCTTGATTGCCATCATCCCGCGCAGCGTCTCGATGAAATGCGTCGCGGCCTTGGCCTCGTGCACGATGCGCTCGTCGGTCGCTCGCCGCTGCGGTCCGTACATGGCCCAGCGCAGGCTGCCGTAAAGCAGCGCGGCGATCACGACGATGACCGTCAGCGTCGTGCTGTACCAGGACATGACGGCCAGCGTGACGACCACCATCACGCCGTCCATCACGGTCTCCAGGAACGTCAGAGACAGCGTGCGCTGGATGGCATCGACCGAGCGGAAGCGCGAGACGATGTCACCGATGTGCCGCTTCTCGAACCACGCCAGCGGCAGCCGCAGCAGCCGCGCGAAGAGAGTGTCGAGCAGTTGCAGGTTCAGCCGCGTACTGATGTAGACGCCCAGCCAGGATCGAAGCGCCGTGATGATGGCGATCATCACCGCCAGCATCCCGAAACCGATGCCGAGTACGGCCAGCAGGTCGCGGTCGCGACCGACGACGACGCGATCCACCACCAGCTGCAGGAAAAACGGCGAGGCAATCGCGAGCACCTCGAGTACCAGCGACAGGAGGAGCACCTGCGTGACCGCTGAACGCAGGCCGGTCGCGGTCTTCACGAGCTGCCAGGCGCTGATTTTCTCGCGTTCGTCGCGCTCGGCGAAGCCCGTCGTGGGCGTGAGTTCCATCGCCACGCCGGTGTAGTGGTCCGAGGCTTCCCTGAGCGTCAGCACACGCCGGCCGCGCGCCGGATCGTTCACGGTGATGCGATCGCCCGATGTCTTCGTCAGCACGACGAAGTGGTTCATGTCCCAATGCAGGATCGCCGGCAGCTTGAGCTGGCCCAGGCCCTCGAGCGGCACCTTCACGCCGCGCGCGGCGAGCTTCATCGTGTCGGCAATGGCGCTGATGTGCTTCAGCGTCACGCCTTTCATCGACGGCGCCAGCCGCAGTCGCATGGCCGACAGGTCGGTGCGGAAGCCGTGGTAGCTGGCGATCATCGCCACGCAGGCGATGCCGCATTCCGGCGCTTCGCTCTGCAGGATCATCGGCACGCGCCTACCGAACATCGCGCCTCCATGTGAGACGCGTGGCGGCCGAGCTGGCGACGAGGCACGGCGCGAATCCGCCGCGCGACGCCCGCCTCACTGGAACCTCTCTTTCAGCGACAGCACCGGCTCAAAGACCCATTCCCAGACCTTGCGCTTCTCCTGCAGGATGTCGGCGTTGACCATCATTCCGGAGCGCAACGGCAGCTTCTGGCCGCCGGCGGCGACGTACTGGGCGTCGAGCTTGACGTCGACGCGATACACGGGCTCTTTCACGACGAGCTGGCCGACCTTTTCGCCCGCCGACCACACGGTGCGGCTGACACGCTCGACCGTGCCGCGGTACTGGCCGAAACGCTGGAACGGAAAGGCGTCGTAGCGCAGCACGACTTCCTGCCCCGGCTGCACGAAACCGATCGCGCGCGTCGGCACCAGCAGCTGCGCGTGCAGCCCGCTGCCCTTGGGCACGACCACCGCCAGGGGCGCGCTCTCGGCCACGGTCTCGCCGCGCGCGGCGGCGATGTTGGTCAGCACGCCTGCCACCGGTGCACGGATCACGTTCTCGCGCTTGGCGTCCTCCTGCACGCTGCCCTGCTGCAGTTCGCTCATCTGCCGCCGGATCTGGTCGAGCTGCGTCTGATTCTTCAGTTCGAGCGACGGCAGCTCCGACCGTGCCGCCGTCAGTTCGCGCTCGACGCCGGACCGTTCCCGTTTCAGCGCCTCGACCTTGACCTGCTGGTCGAGCACGTTGTTGCGGAACTCGATCAGCTTGGACTCCGAATAGAACTTGTCCTTGAACAGTTCTTCAGCGCGCTGGAATTCGCTGCGTGCCGATGCCAGCCGCGTTTCCTGCGCGCGCAGTTCGGAGGCGAACTGGAGCAGTTCACGCTCCAGGTCCGCGATCTTCCGGCGCAGCGCATCGGCCTGCTGCTGGCCCAGCAGCTTGACCTGCTGCTGCTCCCGCTCCAGCCCTGCGATGCGTTCGCCGATCTCGCGCTGGACCAGTTCCCCGGAGGTCACCCCGGACGCGGTACCGCGCTCAAACGACAGGCGGATCAGCGGCTGCCCGGCCTCGACCTCGTCGCCTTCCCTGGCCAGCAGTTCGGCGACCGTCCCGGGTTCCGGGGCGAGGATGCGCGCCGCGCCTGAATCCAGTGCCAGGAAGCCGTCGACGCGCTCGCGCCGCGCGTATTCGCCCCAGATCGAAAACGCCACCAGCGCCGCGGCAAAGGCGACCGCCAGTGTGGTGAAGATCCACAGTGGAACCGGCTGCGCGAGCGACACTTCGCCGAGCAGCTTTTCGCGCTGCGCGTCGATCGCTTCTTGCCGGAAGAGTGACTTGGGCTCTGCTGCCATGGTCCAGGGGCGGGCGAGGCGCATTATGGGGCGGGCACCCGCCGGTGTGGTGAGTGCCCGCACACGTGGACTCACAAATGGGCGCTAGGCGTCGCGTTATATCGACATAACGGACATGTTGCTGCGATGAAAGCTCCGGGCCCTACGCTGTACGGACCCCTTCCGCCTTCCGGAGCTTCGTCGCCATGCCCGACCTGCGCTTACTCGCCTTCGCCGCAACTCTCCTGGCCGCGCCGCTGGGGATCGCGTGTGCTCAGGACGCCGATCCCGCGGTTGCCAGGACTCGCGCAGCCGCCGACGCCGCGCATGAACAACTGGTCGACCGGTACCGCGCCGTCTGGTCGCGGCTGAGTCCAGCGCAAAAGGCCGAGTTCGGATCGCGTGAGCGTGCCTGGCTAAATGGGGGCCGCGCCGAACAGGAACGACTCTGCGTGGAATCGCAACCCGCAGCGTCGGCCGCCCTGGCGACGCAGGCCTGCCGCCTGACGGTGACCGAACAGCGACTCGCGACACTGCCCGCAACGGTGATCCACGCCAGCGCGCGGCCCTAGCGCAACCCGCTTTCGTCGATCACTTCCACTTGATCGAGCAGCCGATGCTCGGGATCTGCTCGGCCGGGCCGCGTCCGGTCGTGGCCACCTGAAGCATCGCGTCGCGCAACTCGCGCTTTGCATCGGCCGGTGCGGGCTGACGGCCCGAGGCATCGATTCGGCCCCGGTACTGAAGCAGCAGCTCGCGGTTGTAGCCGAAGAAATCCGGCGTGCAGACGGCGCCATGGGCCCTTGCGACCTCCTGCGACCCGTCAAAGAGGTAGGGAAATGGCAAGGCCTTGTCGCGCCACAGCCGCTGCATCGCCTCGAACGAATCCTCGGGATAGGCGGCGACATCGTTGCTGCTGATCGCGACGACGCCGATGCCGGCGGCCTGCAGCTCGATCGCATCGCGCACGATGCGATCGAGCACGGCCTTCACGTACGGGCAGTGGTTGCAGATGAACATCACCAGCAGGCCCTTCGGACCGGCCACTTCGTCGCGGGTCCAGTCCTTGCCACAGACTCCGGGCAACCGGAAATCCGGCGCGAGGCTACCGAGTTCGGCAGCGGCGGATTGCGCAGCCATCGATCGCGCGGCTAGGCGGCCAGCGGCTCTTCGGTCGCGCACAGGGCGGCCGCCGCCGTTGTGATCGCGTCCGCGGTCAGCCCGAAATGTTCGTACAGGTCGCCGGCCGGGGCCGACTCGCCGAAGCCCGGCATCCCGATGACCGCGCCGTCGAGCCCGACATACTTGCGCCAGTAATCCGGGTGCGCGGCTTCAACCGCGACCCGCGGCACGCCCGGCGGCAGCACGCTGCGCTGGTACGCGCGCGACTGGGCATCGAAGCGTGCGGTCGATGGCATCGAAACAACCCGCGCCGCGATGTTGCGCGCGGCGAGCCGCCTGTGCGCGTCGAGCGCGAGTGCGACCTCGGAACCGGTCGCGATGATCACGACATCGGGGGCTCTGTTCGCGGCGTCGGCCAGGACATAGCCGCCCAACGCGATGCCTGCCATCGTCTCGTCATCGCGCGCCACCTGCGGCAGGTTCTGCCGCGACAGCAGCAGCGCCGTCGGTCCGTCGCTGCGCTCGAGCGCGCAGCGCCATGCCACCGCGGTCTCCACGCCGTCGCACGGCCGCCACACGTCGAGGTTCGGGATCACACGCAGTGCGGCGGCGTGCTCGACCGGCTGGTGTGTCGGGCCATCCTCGCCGAGTCCGATCGAATCGTGCGTCAGCACGTAGACCACGCGCTGCTTCATCAGCGCACTCATGCGTATCCCCGACCGTGCGTAGTCGGAGAAGACGGCGAAGGTGCCGCCGTACGGGATGAAGCCGCCGTGCAGTGCGACGCCGTTCATGATCGCGGCCATGCCGAATTCGCGCACGCCGTAGTGAACGTAGTTGCCGCCGGAGGAGTCGAGCCGGCGCGAGGCCTTCGCCGCCGTGAGGTTGGACCCCGTCAGGTCGGCCGAGCCGCCGAGGAGTTCCGGCACTGCCGCGACCAGCAGTTCGAGCGCCTGTTGCGACGACTTACGTGTCGCCGTCGCCGCGGTGATCGCGCGTGCGTTTTCGACCAATGCGTCCGCGGTGGCGGCCCACTGCGTGCCGGTCTCGCCGCGCATGCGACGCTCGAACTCGGCGGCCTCGGCCGGATACTGCATACGGTAGCGATCGAACATCGCGTTCCACGCTGCGTGCCGGGTCGCGCCCTCGCTTCGTCCATCCCAGGCGGCGCGCAACTCCGGAGGTACGTCGAAGGCTCCGTGCTCCCAGCCGAGCGCTGTCCGCGTGGCCCTGGCCTCGTCGGCACCGAGCGGCGCGCCGTGCACGTCGTGCGTGCCGGCCATCCTGGGAGATCCCCAGCCGATGGTCGTGCGGCAGATCACCAGGGTCGGACCTTCATTGTTTGTCTGCGCAATGCGTATCGCCTGGTCGACCAGCGCCGCGTCGTGCCCGTCGATCGGACCGATCACGTTCCAGCCGTAGGCGCGAAAACGAGCGGCGGTGTCATCTTTGAACCAGCCCGCCACGTGGCCGTCGATCGAGATGCCGTTGTCGTCGTAGAAGCAGACGAGCTTGTTCAGTTGCCACACGCTCGCGAGCGAGCAGACCTCATGGCTCACGCCCTCCATCAGGCACCCGTCGCCGAGGAAGACGTAGGTGCGGTGATCGACGATCGGCAGGCCCGGGCGGTTGAACTGCGCTGCCATCAGCTTTTCGGCCAGCGCCATGCCGACTGCATTGGCGAGTCCCTGGCCCAGCGGACCGGTAGTGGTCTCCACGCCCGGCGTGAGGCCGACTTCCGGGTGGCCCGGCGTCTTCGAGTGCAACTGGCGGAAGCGCTTCAGCTCCTCGAGCGGCAGGTCATAGCCCGTCAGGTGCAGCAGCGCATAGAGCAGCATCGAGCCGTGACCGTTGCTGAGGACGAATCGATCACGATCGGCCCAGCGCGGCGACGACGGGTCGTGCTTCAGGTGGTCGCGCCACAGCACCTCGGCGATATCGGCCATGCCCATCGGCATGCCGGGGTGGCCGGACTTGGCGGCCTCGACCGCGTCGATCGCGAGGAAGCGCAGCGCATTGGCGAGCTGGCGTCGGTCGGCCGTCGAGGCCGGGAGCTTTGCGGGAGCATTCATCGCGGTGTCCTAGTGCGCACGTTTCTTCAGGTCCATCAGGCGCAGGATCATCGGCGTGAAGATCAGCTGCATCGCCAGTCCCATCTTGCCGCCGGGAACGATGATGGTGTTGGGCCGCGTCATTGCCGAGTCGTGCAGCATCGACAGCAGGTACGGGAAGTCGATGCCCTTGGGGTTGGTGAAGCGGATGATCACCATGCTCTCGTCGGCGCTGGGAATGTCGCGCGCGATGAACGGGTTGCTGGTGTCCACGGTCGGTACGCGCTGGAAATTGACATGCGTGACGCCGAACTGCGGGACGATGTGGTTCACGTAGTCGGGCATGCGGCGCAGGATGGTGTCGACCACCGCTTCCTGCGAGTAGCCGCGCATCTTCTTGTCGCGGTGCAGTTTCTGGATCCACTCGAGGTTGATGATCGGCACCACGCCGACCAGCAGGTCGACATGCTGGCCAACGTTGATCTTCTCGTCGAAGTAGGCGCCGTGCAGGCCCTCGTAGAACATCAGGTCGGACTCCGGCTCGATGTTCTTCCACTCGGTGAAGTTGCCGGGCTCCACTCCGTGCTCGGCGGCCTCGCCGGCATCGTGCACGTACTTGCGCACGCGGCCGCTGCCATGTTCGCCGTAGCCCCTGAAGAGCCCCTCGAGTTCCTCGAGCAGGTTCGAATACGGACCGAAGTGCGAGTAGTGCTTGTTGCCTTGCGCCTCGGCGTCCTTCATGTTGGCGCGCATCTCCATCCGGTTGAAACGATGGAACGAGTCGCCTTCGACGATCTGTGCCTTGAGGCCTTCGCGGCGGAAGATGTGCTGGAAGCTTTGCATCACCGTGGTGGTGCCGGCGCCGGACGAGCCGGTCACGGCAATGATCGGATGCTTCTTGGACAACTGGTTTCTCCCTCGATGACTTTTCTGCTGGCGACCGCTTTCAGGTCAGCGCTTCGGGCCGGTACAGCGACCGCTCGTTGAACAGCGGCGAGCTGTAGGGCTTGTCGGTCCCGGCGTCGTACTCGGCGTGGTAGCGCTCGATGCGCTCCACTTCGTTCTTCGAGCCGAACACCAGGCCAATGCGTTGATGCAACGACTCCGGCTCGACTTCGAGAACGGACGTGCGCCCATTGCTGGCGCGACCGCCGGCCTGCTCCATGACGAAGCCGATCGGGTTGGCCTCGTACAGCAGGCGCAGGCGGCCAGGCTTGCTCAAATCCTTCGTGTCGCGCGGATACATGAACACACCGCCACGCATCAGGATGCGATGCGCTTCGGCCACCATGCTGGCGATCCAGCGCATGTTGAAGTCCTTGGCGCGCGGCCCGGTCTTGCCGGCCAGGCACTCGTCGACATAGCGCTTGATCGGCGGCTCCCAGAAACGGCTGTTGCTGGTATTGATCGCGAACTCCTGCGTGTCCACCGGGACGCGGATATCCGGATGCGTCAGCTTGAACTCGCCGAGGCTGGGATCGAGCGTGAAGCCGACCACGCCGCTGCCGACCGTCAGCACCAGCATCGTCACCGGGCCGTAGATCGCGTAACCGGCCGCGACCTGCGTCGCGCCCGGCTGCAGGAAGTCGGCTTCGATCGCATCGCGACCGGATTCGACGACGCCCGCCGGGGCGCGCAGGATCGAGAAGATGCTGCCGACCGAGACGTTGACATCGATATTGCTCGACCCGTCGAGCGGATCGAACACCAGCAGGTACTTGCCACGGGTGTAGGTGGACGGGATCTGGTACGGCCCGTCCATCTCCTCCGATCCCATGCCGGCCAGATGACCCGACCACTCGGTCGTGCGGATGAAGATTTCATTGCTGACGACATCGAGCGGCTTTTGCACTTCGCCCTGAACATTGACCTGCGCGTGCGACTGCGCGGCGGCGACGAGTTGACGGCTCATCGGGTCGCCCAGCTCGCCGAAGGCCACGGCGCGCGCGATCGCCTTGGTCGCGAGCGCGACGTCAAGGATCAGCGCGTTGAGCGCGCCGCTCGCCTGCGGAAAGCGGCGGCGCTGTTCGATCAGGTACTGCGTCAGCGTCCGTCGATTGGATAGGGGCATGGCGTTCTCGTTCGCTTCAGGTGGCAGCCTGGAACACCCGGCTCGCCAGGATGTCTTCCGGCGCAATGGTGGTCAGGTCGGATTCGGTGAGGGCGCGGTTGCGCTCCGCGAACAGGCGCGAGGCAGCGCGCAGGCGCGCGCGTTCCAGTGCATTGCGCACGCTGCGCGCGTTGGCGAAGTGCGGCTGCTGCATGCGGCGCGCGAGGTATTGCTCGAAGGCCGCGCGCGCGCCGTCGCCGAAGCGATAGTGCTGCGCCGCCAGCATCTTCTCGGCGATCTGCATCAGTTCAGCTTCGCCATAGTCCGGGAAGTCAATGTGATGCGCGATGCGCGAACTCATGCCGGGGTTGGACTTGAAGAAGGTTTCCATCCGGTCCTTGTAGCCGGCGAGTATCACGACCAGGTCGTCTCGGTTGTTCTCCATCACCTGCAGCAGGATCTCGATCGCTTCCTGACCATAGTCGCGCTCGTTCTCGGGGCGATACAGGTAGTACGCCTCGTCGATGAAGAGCACGCCACCCATCGCCTTCTTCAGCACGTCCTTGGTCTTGGGCGCCGTGTGGCCGATGTACTGGCCGACGAGATCGTCGCGCGTGACGCTGACGACATGGCCCTTGCGCACATAGCCCAGGCGATGGAGGATCTGCGCCATTTTCAGCGCGACCGTCGTCTTGCCGGTGCCCGGATTGCCGGTGAAGCTCATGTGCAGCGAGGGCGTGGCAGCCTCGAGGCCGAGCTGGGCGCGCGCCTTCGACACGACAAGAAAGGCCGCGATGTCCTCGATGCGCTTCTTCACCGGAGCGAGCCCGACGAGTTCGCGGTCGAGCTCCTGCAGCACCTCCTGCACGTTGGTGTCGCGCAGGATGGCCTGCAGATCGACGGTCGGCGCGCCTGGAGCGTTCATCGTCTCGCTCGTCTACTCGTAGCGCGATCCGGCCGGCTTGGCAGCCGAGTAGGCGCGTGTCGTGTAGCGCACCCTGCGGCCCGCCGCTTCCTGCCGCTCGAGTCCGAAGCCCGGCTCGTCCTTCGGACGATTGACGATGAACGACAGGCACATCGACTCCACACCGCGCGTGTTGTCGAATGCGTTGACCTTGATGTAGTGGTTCGGGTGCGCCTTGCGGCACGCCTTGACTTCGAAGAGCACCGCGGCGCCGTCCTTGACCGTGAACATCGGCAAGCCCCACATGTCCCAGTAGACATTGCGAGGATGCGGGTCGTCGGTGTATTCGACAGACAGCGCCCAGCCTCGGGACAGGGCGTAGTCGACCTGAGCGCGGATCTCGTCGTCGGTGAGGTCCGGTAGAAACGAGAAAGTGCCTTGCGTGATGCGCATTGTGTTCTCCGTACTCAGCTGGCGGTCGGGGTGACGGCGAAATCGGGCGTGTCGGTCGACGTGTAGTTGAAGCTCACATCCTTCCACGTCTCGAGCGCCTGCTTCAGCGGCGTGCACCACCTGGCGGCGGCGTCGAGGATCTCCGGACCGTCCTTGGCGATGTCGCGGCCTTCGTTGCGCGCCTTGACCATCGCCTCGAGCGCGACACGGTTGGCGATTGCGCCGGCCTGGATGCCGGCCGGATGCCCGATCGTGCCGCCGCCGAACTGCAGCACGACGTCGTCACCGAAGAGGTCAAGCAGCTGGTGCATCTGCCCGGCATGGATGCCGCCGGAGGCGACCGGCATCACCTTCTTCAGATCGGCCCAGTCCTGGTCGAAGAACAGTCCGCGCTGAAGATCGGTCTTGGTGTAGGTGTCGCGGCAGACGTTGTAGTAGCCCTGCACCGTCATCGGGTCGCCTTCGAGCTTGCCGACCGCGGTGCCCGCGTGCAGGTGGTCCACGCCCGCGAGCCGCAGCCACTTGGCCATCACGCGGAAGCTGACGCCGTGATTCTTCTGCCGTGTGTAGGTGCCGTGGCCGGCGCGGTGCATGTGCAGGATCATGTCGTTCTTGCGCGACCAGTTGCTCATCGACTGGATCGCGGTCCAGCCGATGACCAGATCGACCATGACAATGTTCGAGCCAAGCTCCTTCGCGAACTCGGCGCGCTCGTACATGTCCTCCATCGTCGCCGCGGTCACATTGAGATAGTGACCCTTGATCTCGCCGGAGTTGGCCTGTGAACGGTTGACAGCTTCCATGCAGAACAAAAACCGATCGCGCCAGTGCATGAACGGCTGCGAGTTGATGTTCTCGTCGTCCTTTGTGAAGTCGAGTCCGCCGGTCAGCGCCTCGTAAACGACGCGGCCGTAGTTCTTGCCTGACAGTCCGAGCTTGGGCTTCATCGTCGCGCCGAGCAGCGGACGGCCGTACTTATCCAGCCGCTCGCGTTCGACGATGATGCCGGTCGGCGGACCCTTGAACGTCTTCACGTACGCCACCGGAATGCGGATGTCTTCCAACCGTGCCGCCTTCAGCGGCTTGAAGCTGAAGACGTTGCCGATCAGGCTCGCCGTCATGTTGGCGATCGAGCCCTCTTCGAACAGGATCAGGTCGTACGCGATGTAGACGAAGTACTGGCCCGGCTGGTTCGGCACGGGGTCGACGCGGTAGGCCTTCGCCTGGTACGACTCATGCGCGGTCAGGAGGTCGGTCCAGACCACGGTCCAGGTCGCGGTCGAGGACTCGCCCGCGACCGCCGCTGCGGCCTCCTCGGGGTCGACGCCCTCCTGCGGAGTGATGCGGAACAGGCAGATGACGTCGGTGTCCTTCGGCTCGTAGTCGGGCCGCCAGTAACCCATCTGCTTGTACTTGAGGACGCCACCTTTGTAGCGCTCCTTGACGTCCTTGATGTGTCCTTCGACCGGCTTGTTCATTCGTGCCCTCGGGTTAGCGCTCGCTGCTGCAGCGCGTCGACGTGAAGGCCTGAACTGTAGGGAGGCGTACTCCTAAGGTACAGTCACGATTACTGACCGTACAGTTAAGCTTTTGCTTATGCGAAATGTCACGCTGCGCCAGCTGCGAGTCTTTGCCGCCGTCGCTCGCCACCTCAGCTTTGGCAAGGCGGCCGAGGAAATGCATCTGACGCCTCCCGCAGTCTCCATGCAGATCAAGGAGTTGGAGGAGCATGTCGGACTGCCGCTGTTCGATCGGGGCGGCCGCAGCGTCGCCCTGACGGTGACAGGCGAGTACCTGCTGGTCTATGCGCGCAAGGTCCTGGCCACCCTGAAGGACGCCGAAGACGCGGTGGCACGGCTGAAAGGGCTGCAGACTGGCCGACTCACCATCGGCATGGTAAGTACAGCTAAATACTTCATACCGCGCCTAATGGCTCGCTTCCGCTCTGAACATCCGGGGATAGAGGTTCGGCTTGCAGTCGGTGGAAACCGCGAGCAACTGGTGGCGCTGCTGCAGTCCAATGAGGTGGACTTGGCCATCATGGGTCGGCCGCCACGCGAACTGGCCACGCGTGCCGAGCCGTTCGCAGTGCACCCGCACGTGATCGTCACTCCGCCCGACCACCCGCTGGCACGCATGGGACATGCCCCCGCGGCAGCCTTGGCGAACTACGAATTCCTGATCCGAGAGCCCGGATCGGGAACACGCGCCGCCATGGAGAAGTTCTTCGCAGACCATCGTCTCGAACCGCGCGTCGCCATGGAGATGACGAGCAACGAGACCATCAAGCAGGCCGTGATGGCCGGCATGGGCATTTCGTTCCTGTCACTGCACACCATCGGCATCGAACTGAGGGCCGGGCTGATTGCCGTCGCCGATGTCGAGGACCTGCCCGTGCTGCGGCGCTGGTACATCGTGAACACGCTGGCCAAGACGCTGTCCCCGGCGGCCGAGGCATTCCGCTACTTCATGCTGGAGGAAGCGGAGCGCTTCCTGGCGCAGGAATACGGGGACGCGATGAACGCCAAACCGAACGAAGTCGCGCAGCCCCGGGACGCCGGGGTAGTGTCCCCCTAGCGCGGGAAGTACATCTTCTTGCGATCGAGTTCGTAGCTCCACGGCAGGCCGTCGTTCTTCCAGCCGTTGACGTTGCGTCGACCTTTCGCCGACAGTTCGCCTTCGAAACCGTTCAGCACCGTGTAGACCTTGGTGTAACCGAGCGACTCGAGCAAGTCGGCCGCGCGTGACGAGCGCTCGCCCGCACGGCAGATCAGCAGGATCACGTCGCTCTTGCCGAGCCCTTTCGCCTTCAACCGCCGCTCGACTTCCGGCGCGAAGTCGCTGAAGGGCTCGAGCTTGTAGAAGCCGCGGTTGTCGTCCCAGTCGGTCATGAACTCCTGGAACTCGACGTAAGGCACCAGCGCATCGACGCCGTCGGCCATGCCCAGGAATTGCGCCTCGGCGCGCGTGCGCACATCGAGGAACAGCACCTTGCCCCCCTGCGACTTGATGAAGGCCGGGGCCTGCTTCGGCATGACGTACAAGCCCAGTTTCGAGCGCTGTTCCTCGGGAACCTTCGACGGATCCGCCTTCTGTGCGAAGGCCGGCGTGAGCGACACGCTGATCAGAAACGCGGCAATCCAGGCAACGATCTTCAATCGACTCTCCAGCAAACGGGGCGCCGCGCGACGCCCGAGGTAATGCATGAATGATAAAAGCCGCCGCCGGGTACGGCGCACCCGCGGCAACATATCTTTATAGCCTAAATCGACTAATACCCCTACAGGTATCCGTATAAAAACTCTGCAGGCGGGTCGCCCGGATCGACAGCGCAGGGTACTGAGCCGATTCGATCGTGCAGCGCGGCCATGGCCCGCGCCGATCGCGCTGGCGTATCGTCGCGCGCGATGGCCGATCCGACTCCGCGCCTTACCGCCTATGTCCTGCTGGCCGGCTCGATGGCGCTCGTCGGCAGCTACGTCGCCCTTTCGAAGCCGCTGACCGCGGCGATCCCGGTCTTCGCGCTGGCCTTCCTGCGCTTCGCGATCGCCGCCGTCGCGATGGTGCCGTGGACCCTG
Source organism: uncultured beta proteobacterium (assembly GCA_963754065.1). Taxonomy (GTDB): domain Bacteria; phylum Pseudomonadota; class Gammaproteobacteria; order Burkholderiales; family Burkholderiaceae_F; genus JALORV01. Next base: position 65,846 of record CAVWFH010000025.1, read on the forward strand.
CGGGCGCGCGCCGACACTCCGCTGACGCGCACCGAGCACAGGCTCTTCTTCGTCATGTCGTTCTTCGGCAATTTCCTGTTCTCGATCTGCATGCTCTACGGCGTGTCGATGACGACCGCGACCGCCGCCGGCGTAATCCTTGCCACCCTGCCGGCGGTCGTCGCGCTGTTGTCGTGGCTGATCCTGCGCGAACGCCTCAGCGGTCGCGTAATGCTGGCAGTGTTCCTGGCTGTCGGGGGCATCGGATTGCTCCAGCTGGCGCGCTCCGACGATCCCACCGCGCGCGGGACGGCCTGGCTCGGCAACCTGCTGATGTTTGGCGCAGTCGTCTGCGAAGCGACCTATGTGATCGTCGCGAAGCGGCTCGCCGCCACGCGCTCGCCGCTGCGGGTCTCGGCGCTGGTGAACCTGTGGGGACTGGTGCTGATCACGCCTTTCGGGCTGTGGCAGCTGGCACGCTTCGATCTCGGATCATTGGGCGCTCCGATCTGGGGCCTTCTGGTGTTCTATTCGCTGGCAGCCAGCCTGTTCGCGGTCTGGATGTGGGTCGCCGGCCTGAAGCATGTCCCCGCCAGTCAGGCCGGCGTCTTCACGGTCGCCCTGCCGCTCGCTGCGACGGCCGTCGGCGTCTTCGTTCTCGGCGAGTCCTTTACTGCGATCCACGCCGTGTCACTCGCACTGGCGACGGCCGGTGTCGTACTGATCACGACAGGCCGACGGGCGTGACCGGCCAAACGGCTTCCCCCGCGTGCGCGATCGCGCAGGTTGGCGATTCCGACCAGCGGCCACGCGATCGGCGTGCGGCGTTCCGTATCGTTGCTGCATGACCTCGGATCACGTCAGGATTGCCGACAGCCTCGCCGCCCAGGTGCGGATTGCAGTCACCGTACTGGCTATCAACGCCAAGTCCCGGTTGCTCGAACAACGCCGCCCGCACGCCGAACGCCGGCCCCCACTGGTTGCGGTGCTGCTGAGCCCTTATGCCGAGGCGCGGGCGGCCGCCATGGCCGTCATCGCTCGTCATCTGAGTGCGCCGGTGCAACGCGTCGACTGGACGCGGCTGCTGTCGCCCTATGTGCACGAGACCGAACTGAATGTCGAACGCCTGTTCGACGCGGCCGAACACGCGGGTGTGCTGCTGCTGTTCGACGAGGCCGATGCGCTGTTCGGCCCGCACGGCCGCCCCATCGACCTCGCGGACAGCGCGCACGAGGCGTGCACCGAAGCCCTGCTTGCGCGCATGGCGCAGTACGACGGACCGGTTTGCTTCACGGCGAGCCATCGCCGCCATCTGCATCCCCGCGTGCTGGCAACCGCCGATCCTGTTATCGACCTGACCAGTTCAGCCTGAGATCGGCTTCGTTGACTCTCAGGGCGCCAGGAACGGCCGGACGAGGCGGCCTGTCGGGACGCGCGCGCCGAGCCGCGCGAGCAGCAGGAAGACACCGACCAGCTTGCGGTGCAGGAACATCGTGTGGGATGGCGGCATACGCAGCAGCCCGCGCTTGAAGGCCAGGTCGATCCCCAACTCACGCGCCCGGCGCGGCAGGTCCGACGCGCCGTAGTCGTAGGCGCCGGTCGTGCGCAGCGGCTCACACACCAGCTCGAACATTTCGAGCGCTGCCGTGACGACTTCCTGCGTGGCGCCCTCGGCGATGTAACCGATGCCTCGGGCCTCGCGCTCGACACCGGCCCGGTCTCCCGCAACGATCGCGCGCGTGATGTTGCGGAAGCGCTCCGAGTAGTCAGGGCTGAACTCCTGGGTAGCGCCGAAGTCGAGCAGCACGAGCCGCCCTGTGTCCGGCTGGACCAGGTAGTTCGCGAAGTTCGGGTCGGTCTGCATCACGCGAAACTCGAACAGTTCCCGGAACATCAGCTTCTGCAGCAGTGCTCCCAGGTTGTCACGCTGCTTCTGCGGAGTGCTGGAAGAGAGCGAATCCAGCGGCTCGCCATCCATGTAGTCCATCGCCATCACGCGCGCTGTCGTGTAGTCCCAGTGCACGCGCGGGACCACGATCTGTGGTTCGTCGGCCACCAGACGCGCGTAGCGCTCGAGGAAGCCCGATTCGGCAAGATAGTCGGCCTCCTGCGCCAATTGGCGCTTGGCCTCACGGGCAATATCCTCGACATCGATGTCCAACGGCAGCACCTGCGCGATCCGCAGCAGCGTCGCGACGTTGTCGACGTCACTGGCGATCGAGCGCGCCACCCCCGGGTACTGCACCTTGAGCGCGAGGTCGCGACCGTCCACCGTGCGCGCGCGATGCACCTGGCCGATCGACGCGGACGCGACCGGCACCTCGTCGAACTGCGCGAAACGCCGCTCCCAGCCCGAGCCATAGGCCCGGCCGAGGGCGCGCCGCAGCTGTTCCAGCGGCATCGGCGCGGCCTGCGAGCGCAGCGTTTCCAGTGCGATCACGAGCTCCGGTGGCAGCAGGCCTTCGGCTTCCAGCGAGATCAGCTGACCGATCTTCATCGCCGCGCCGCGCAGATGCGCCAGCCGGTCGACAAGGCGCCGCACCGTGGTGACCGAGAACCTCGGGGCCGAGGCATCGCCCTGTCCGAGCCGACGCAGTCCCTGAATCGCACCGCCGACGGCCAGTTCGCCTGCCGCCAGTCCTAGCTGCGCGAGCCGTCCCAGGCGACTTTGCGGCACACGCGAAGCCGGCGGCGTCTTGCGGCTCATCGCACCCTTTCGCGGCTTCCCGGTCGACGCACCGCGCAGGGGCGCGCACGCAGCCGCTGCCGTGCATTCCACCCGCTTGTGGTGCGGCAATCCCGTCGGAAGGAGGCAAAACGCACTGAAAGAGGATGGCACGGAACTTGTATTGCACTGCAATGCGGCGAATGTGCGCTGCTGATACCGGAGAGAGGAATGGACCGCAGACAATTCATCCAGGCCGGGGGCGCTGCCGCCCTCAGCTGTAGTTCGATTTCGACCGCGTTTGGCCAGGACAAGACTCCGATCAAGGTCGGCGTCCTGCATTCGCTGTCAGGCACGATGGCAATTTCCGAAACGGCGCTGAAGGAAACGGCGCTGATGACCTTTGCGGAGATCAACGCCAAGGGCGGCGTGATGGGGCGTCCGATCGAGCCCGTCGTCGTCGATCCCGCGTCGAATTGGCCGCTGTTCGCCGAGAAGGCGCGCCAACTTATCACGCAGGACAAAGTGGTTGCCACGTTCGGTTGCTGGACATCGGTGTCGCGCAAGTCGGTGCTGCCGGTGTTCAAGGAGTTGAACTCGATTCTGTATTACCCAGTGCAGTATGAAGGCGAAGAGCTCGAGAAGAACGTCTTCTACACGGGCGCCGCACCCAACCAGCAGGCGATCCCCGCGACCGAGTACCTTATGAGCAAGGAAGGCGGCGCCGCCAAACGCTTCTTCCTGCTCGGTACGGACTACGTCTATCCGCGGACGACCAACAAGATCCTGCGCGCGTTCCTGAAAAGCAAGGGTGTCGCGGACAAGGATATCGAAGAGGTCTACACACCCTTCGGTCACAGCGACTACCAGACGATCGTGGCCAACATCAAGAAGTTCGCGGCCGGCGGCAAGACCTGTGTCATCTCCACGATCAACGGCGACTCGAACGTGCCGTTCTACAAGGAACTCGGCAACGCCGGGCTGAAGGCGAAGGACGTCCCGGTCGTGGCGTTCTCGGTCGGCGAGGAGGAACTGCGCGGCGTCGACACCAAGCCGCTGGTGGGTCACCTCGCGGCATGGAACTACTTCATGTCGCTGAAGAATCCGCAGAACGACGCCTTCATCAAGCTGTACAAGGATTGGGCGGTCAAGCAGAAGCTGCCCAATGCCGACAAGGTCGTGACCAACGATCCGATGGAGGCGACCTACGTCGGCATCCACATGTGGAAGCAGGCCGTCGAGAAGGCCAAGTCGGTCGAGGCCGACAAGGTGATCGCTGCCATGGGCGGCCAGTCGTTCGCCGCGCCCTGCGGGTACACGATCAAGATGGATGAAACCAATCATCACCTGTGGAAGCCGGTGATGATCGGCGAGATCCGGCCCGACGGACAGTTCAACGTCGTGTGGAGGACGAAGGGCCCGGTTCGTGCACAGCCGTGGAGCCCATTCATCCCGGGCAACGAGAAGAAGCTCAACTCGCCGGTCTAGGCAACGGCAGGCGCGCAGGCCACCGATCCCTGGAACGGCGGTGTCCTGCGCGCTGTGCCTCGCATCGCGATGCTGCTCCGTTTCCTGCGCGCATTTTCCTGCGTGCTGGCGCTCCTTGCTGCGCCAGCCGGGGCCGCACTCGACCCAGCGCTGGTCGCCCAGCTCGGTGCGGAGGATTCCGACCTGCGCGTCGAGGCGATCCGCAAGCTCGTGGCGACCGAAGATCCACGTGTCATCGAAATTCTCAAGGCGCTCGACACCGATGCCCTCGCGCTGATCGACAACGGCAAGCATGCCGTCATCGTGTCCGGCGGTCAGTTGACCGATGCGGCCACCGGAAAGCCTGCCGGGGCCGCGCCGGCAAACCTCGACACTGTCGTCATCAACAACCGCATCCGCGGTGAACTCGGCGCGGCCCTGGCGGCCTTGCGCCTGGGCAGCTCCGACCGCGCCGAACGTCTCGCCGCAGCGAAGGAACTGCAAGGCTCCGACAACGAGGATGCACTGCCGATCATCGAGCGTGCCATCGCGAAGGAAGCCGATCCCGACATCAGAGGCATCCTTGCGCTCGCTGGCGCGTCGCTCGCGTTGAAGAGCAGCGAACCCGAACTGCGCGCCCGCGCCGCACGCGCGCTCGCCGCCAGCAATGATCCGCAGGTGCGACAGCTCCTCGCCACGATGCTCACAAGACAGAAGGACGGCAGCTACAACGAGGCCGACGAGGGGGTACGTGCGGCCGCACAGGCTTCGCTCGCTGAGATCAACGCGCGGCTGCGCACGACCGAGATCGGGCTCGCGCTGTTCTCCGGACTCAGCCTCGGCTCGATCCTTCTGCTCGCCGCGCTCGGGCTGGCGATCACCTACGGCCTGATGGGCATCATCAATATGGCCCACGGTGAATTCCTGATGCTCGGCGCCTATGCGACCTACGTCGTGCAGGGCATATTCCGCGCGTACTTTCCCGGCGCGTTCGACTGGTACGTCGTAGCAGCCCTGCCGGTCGCGTTTGCCGTGACAGCCGTGATCGGCATGGCGCTCGAGCGCGGCGTGCTGCGCTGGCTTTACGGCCGGCCGCTCGAAACACTGCTGACCACCTGGGGCGTGAGCCTGCTGCTGATCCAGGCGAGCCGCACGATCTTCGGCGCGCAGAACGTCGAGGTCGAGAATCCGAGTTGGCTGTCCGGCGGTTTCGTTCTCGGCGGCGGCTACGTACTGCCGTTCAATCGCATCGTCATCGTGCTGTTCGCCCTCGCCGTGCTGGCCGCCGTGTGGCTGGTGATCAACCGAACACGGATGGGGCTGTACGTGCGCGGCGTCACGCAGAACCGCGCGATGGCCAGCTGCACCGGCGTGCCGACGAATCGCGTCGACATGCTGACCTTCGGGCTCGGGTCCGGCGTGGCCGGACTGGGCGGCGTGGCGCTGTCGCAGATCGGCAATGTCGGCCCCGACCTCGGGCAGAGCTACATCGTCGACAGCTTCATGGTCGTCGTGCTGGGTGGCGTCGGACAACTCGCCGGTACCGTCATCGCGGCCTTCGGGCTCGGCTCGATCGCCAAGTTCCTCGAACCGTGGTCGGGCGCCGTGCTGGCGAAGATCATGGTGCTGGTGCTGATCATTCTCTTCATCCAGAAACGTCCGCAGGGGTTGTTTGCCCTTAAAGGACGGAGCGCCGAAGCGTGACGCGCCTCTTTCCGCTGCGCGTGTGGACGGCGGTCTTCGCGGTGACCGCGGTGTTGCTCATCGTCATTCCGATACTGCACCTCGCAGTTCCGGAGTCGAGTCCGCTGCACGTATCGAGCTTCTGGATCACGCTGCTTGGCAAGTTCATGTGCTATGCCGTCGTGGCGCTGGCGATGGATCTGATCTGGGGTTACACCGGCATCCTGTCGCTCGGCCAGGGCCTGTTCTTCGCGCTCGGCGGTTATGCCTTCGGCATGTATTTGATGCGGCAGATTGGCCGCGACGGCGTCTACAAGGAGGATCTGCCCGACTTCATGGTGTTCCTCGACTGGAAGGAATTCCCCTGGTACTGGGCCGGCAGCGACTCGTTCCTCTGGACGCTCGTCCTCGTCGTCGCCCTGCCGGGGCTGGTTGCATTCATCTTCGGCTTCTTCGCGTTCCGCTCGCGCATCAAGGGCGTGTACTTCTCGATCATCACGCAGGCGCTGACGTTCGCGGCGATGCTGGCGTTCTTTCGCAACGACATGGGCTTCGGCGGCAACAACGGTTTCACCGACTTCAAGCGTGTCCTCGGATTTCCGATCACGGCGCCGGAAACACGCACGGTGCTGTACGTGCTGTCGGGCGTCTATCTGCTCGGCGCGCTGGTGCTGGCGCGCTGGATCGTGTCGAGCAAGCTCGGCCGAGTGCTCACTGCGATCCGGGATCAGGAACCGCGCCTGATGTTCCTCGGTTACCGCACGCTGTACTTCAAGTTGTTCATCTGGACCCTGGCCGCGGTGATGAGCGGCATCGCCGGCGCGCTCTACGTGCCGCAGGTGGGCATCATCAATCCGGGCGAGATGAGTCCGGCCAATTCGATCGAGATCGCCATCTGGGCGGCCGTCGGCGGACGCGGGACACTCTTTGGTCCGATCCTCGGCGCCTTCGCGGTCAACGGAGCGAAGACCTGGTTCACGGTCGCGTACCCGGAACTGTGGCTTTACTTCCTCGGCCTGCTGTTCGTGGGGGTCACGCTGCTGCTGCCGCGCGGCTTGCTGGGTCTGGCCGAATCTCTGCGACGGCACAAGGCCGTCACGCCGGAGGCGCCCTCGGCCCTCGACGTCAGTGCACAGAAAGCGCGTTCGTGAGCGACTCGTCGATCCACGCGCTGTCAGCCGGTGGGGAAGTGGCCGGTTATGGCCGTGTACTCGAGCCCGATCAGGTCGATACCTCGCACGGTCCGATCCTGTATCTCGAGGACATCACCGTCAGCTTCGACGGTTTCAAGGCCCTCAACAGCCTGAGCCTGACGATCGAACGCGGCGAACTGCGTTGCATCATCGGGCCGAATGGTGCCGGCAAGACCACGATGATGGACGTCATCACCGGCAAGACCCGGCCAGACTCCGGCAGCGCCTTCTTCGGCCAGACGTTTGACCTGTCGCGCCTGCCCGAAACCGAGATCGCGCGACTCGGCATCGGGCGCAAGTTCCAGAAACCGACCGTGTTCGAGAACCACACCGTGTTCGAGAACCTCGAACTGGCGATGAAGACGGACAAGCGCGTGAAGCCCACCCTGCTAGCGCGGCTTACCCGCGAACAGCAGGACCTGATCGCCCTCACGCTGAAGACGATACGGTTGGACGGTAGCGAGCAGCGGCGCGCCGGTGCACTGTCGCATGGACAGAAGCAGTGGCTGGAGATCGGCATGCTGCTGGTGCAGGAGCCTCAGCTCATCCTGCTCGACGAACCCGTGGCCGGCATGACCGACGCCGAGACCGCCCGCACGGCCGAACTGATACTCGAACTCGAAGGCAGCCACTCGATTGTCGTGGTCGAACACGACATGGACTTCGTCGGCAAGATCGCCCGGACAGTCACCGTGCTACACGAGGGCAGCGTGCTGGCGGAAGGGTCGATGGAAAAGGTTCAGGCCGACGAGAGAGTTATCGAGGTGTACCTTGGACGCTGAGCGCATCACTATCGCTGCGCGCGGCGCAAAGAACAGGACCGTTCCTGTCCGGCTACGCCGTGCTACTTCCATGTCGCGCTTCAGGGCCGCGCGGCCCGTTACTTTCTTTGTCTTGGCAAAGAAAGTAACCAAAGAAAGCCGCGCCTGCGAAGGCGCCCTGCGGGTGCCCTGTGCTGCTCGGGGTCGCGGGCGGGCCTGCAAACTCGCTCCCGGCGGTCGCTCAGACAGGCAGGCCCTTAACGGCTCCCGCGCCCCCTGCGCTGCGCGGCGCCTTCGAAGGCTTCCAACCGCGTCGCGTTGTCCAATGTCGGCACGGCGACGGGGTGAGTCCGCTCGGGGACGCCGCGGCGGTGCGGGGCGGCAGCGGAGCAGTGCCGGACGCGTGTCTGAGCCCGTGGCGCGGCGCAGCCGCGATCGGGCGAGTTTCGCGCCCGGCCCGCTGACGCTGCGCAGCGCAAGGGCAGCCGGAGCGAAAGCGCAGGCCGGCCTCGTGCGGTCGCCTTTCTTTGGTGACTTTCTTTGGCGAAGCAAAGAAAGTCACTCGCCGCCGGGCGACTCCCGGCTCGGTTGCTCGAGTGACAACAGCGTTCGCCGCGCAGCGGCACGATCGAATCCCACCGCGCACCACTCGATTGCCGGCCGATGCTGACCATCAATCACCTCAACCAGTTCTACGGCGGCAGCCACATCCTGCGCGACGTCTCGCTCGAGGTGCGTGGCGCCGCATGCACGGTGCTGCTGGGACGCAACGGCGTCGGCAAGACCACGCTGCTGAAGACCATCATGGGCCTGGTCGGCGCGCGCAGCGGGTCGATTCAGTTTGCGGGCCAGGACATCGCGCGGCTGCCGCCATTCCAGCGCGTGCGGCTCGGCATTGGCTATGTGCCCCAGGGGCGCGAAATCTTCAATCGGCTGACGGTCGAGGAGAACCTGATGATGGGGCTGGCGCCGCTATCGGGCACCGCGGCGCGCCGTGTGCCGGAGCACATCTTCGATCTCTTTCCGGTGCTGAAGCAGATGCTGAAGCGACGCGGCGGCGACCTTTCCGGCGGACAGCAACAGCAGTTGGCGATTGGCCGTGCACTGGCGGCCGACCCGAAGCTGCTGATCCTCGATGAACCCACCGAAGGCATCCAGCCGTCGATCATCAAGGAGATCGGCGCGGTGATCCGCACTCTCGTAACGGAGAAGAAAATGGCGGTGCTGCTGGTCGAGCAGTACTACGATTTCGCCGAATCGCTGGCGGACTCGTACGCCGTGATGTCGCGCGGGCAGGTCACGCATCGCGGCAGCGGCCACATGATGAAAGAGGAGAATGTCGTCGGCCTGCTGGCGATCTGAACGCCGCGGGCGACTACGGTCACCATGTTCGACGGTCAAGGTTCCACCTGGCGGGCAACGCTGGACGCGCGCTTCCATCGCAGTGGCGAACGGTCCCTTTGCGCCAACCGACACAGTGGCCCGCTGCGGATGCAAAAGGCGCTGTACCCGGAAGGCGACGCGGTGTGCCATGCGGTCGTCATCCACCCCCCGGGCGGCATTGCCGGCGGCGATGCGCTCGAACTCAACGTCACGGTCGAGCCCGGTGCGCATGCACTGATCACGACTCCGGGTGCGGCCAAGTGGTACAAGGCCAACGGCCGGGTCGCATCACAACACGTACGTCTTGCCGTCAACGGCTTGCTCGAATGGTTGCCGCAGGAAGCGATCGTCTTCGACGCCGCCGAGGTCCGCTCGTCGATTGACATCGATCTCACCGCCCACGCCGCGATGATCGGCTGGGACATCGTCGTGCTCGGACGGCGCGCTGCCGGCGAACGCTACATCCGCGGTTGTTTCGCGCAGACCATCCGGCTGAGCATCGACGGTGAACTGAAGTGGATCGAGCGGACGCGCATTGCCGGCGGCGACGCACTACTCGAAGCCGCTGTCGGGCTCGCAGGACAGCCTGTGTTCGGCTGCCTGTGGGCAGCGGGGCCTGCCGTCGACGCGATCGACGTCGACGAAGTGCGCGCCGGGCTGGGCGAGCTCAGCGCCGTCGCTCCTGTCACCCGGCTCGCACCGGGACTCCTCGTGGCGCGCAGTCTCGGCGCAGGCACTGGAGCTGTCCGCACTTCACTCGAAGCCGTGTGGTCCGCACTGCGGCCGCGTGTCTGCGGCCGCGCCGCGCGACCACCGCGCCTGTGGGCCACCTGAGCGCAAGGACCAAGATGGAACTCTCTCCGCGTGAGAAAGACAAGCTGCTCATCTTCACTGCCGGCCTGGTCGCCGAGCGCCGCAAGGCGCGCGGACTGAAGCTCAACTATCCGGAAGCGGTTGCCTATATCAGCGCCGCCATCCTCGAGGGCGCGCGCGACGGCCGCAGCGTGGCCGACCTGATGCATTACGGCACGACGCTGCTGGGTCGAGCAGACGTGATGACCGGCGTCCCGGAAATGATTCCCGACATCCAGGTCGAGGCAACCTTTCCGGACGGCACCAAGCTTGTCACCGTGCACCAGCCGATCACGTGAGGCGTGACCCGCCATGGTGAGCATCCGACAGGTGGAGGCGAATGCGCTGCCGGCACAGCGCGAGACGCTCATCGATCTGTTGATCGACACCGTCGAGCAAGGCTCATCGGTCGGATTCCTGCTACCGCTGCCGCGCGACGAGGCCGGCCGCTACTGGGACGATCTCGCGCCGTCGATCGCCGCCGGCAACCGTCTGCTCTGGACGGCGGTCGATGCCGCGGGCGTCGTCGGCACGGTCCAGCTCGAACTGGTTCAGAAAAGTAACGGGATCAACCGTGCCGAAGTGCAAAAGCTGCTGGTGCACTCGCGCGCGCGACGGGGTGGCGTGGGACGCGAGCTGATGCGGACCCTGGAAGTGCGCGCCCGCGCACTGGGCCGCGGACTGCTTTATCTCGACACCGAGGCGGGTTCGGGCGCCGAGGCGTTCTATCGCGCGCTCGGTTATACCTTCATCGGCGGCCTGCCGGAGTACGCGTGCAGCCCCGAAGGCGAGTGGCGCGCCAATGCGATCTACTACAAGACACTTTTCCTTCGGAGTACCGCATGACGAGGTCCGCTCCTGTTCCGGCCGCCCTGGTGCCGGGTGAACTCCTGCCGGCTGAGGGCGAGATCGAACTGAACGCGCGTCGCGCAACGGTACGCGTCACGGTCGCCAATACGGGCGATCGGCCGATCCAGGTCGGTTCGCACTTTCACTTCTTCGAAACCAATGAGGCGCTGCGCTTCGATCGTGCACTGGCGCGCGGCTATCGATTGAACATCGCCGCCGGAACGGCGGTGCGCTTCGAGCCTGGGCAGGAACGCGAGGTCGAACTGGTGGCGCTGGCGGGCGATCGGATCGTCTACGGGTTCAACGCCAAGGTCATGGGACGGCTGGAAACCAGCCGTCCCAAGGGGACAGTCAGGGGCTCCCTCCCAACCCTCCCTCCAAGAGGGAGAGCCAGATCCAAAGCCCCAGCGAAGAAGGCGGGGCGCAAATGAAGATCTCGCGCCAGGCCTATGCCGAGATGTTCGGCCCGACCGTCGGCGACCGCGTGCGGCTGGCCGACACGGCGCTGATCGCGCAGGTCGAGAAGGACTGCACCGTCTACGGCGAGGAAGTGAAGTTCGGCGGCGGCAAGGTGATCCGCGATGGCATGGGCCAGAGCCAGCGCATGTCCAAGGACTGTGCGGACACGGTGATCACCAATGCGCTGATCATCGACCACTGGGGCATCGTCAAGGCCGATATCGGACTGAAGGGCGGTCGCATCAGCGGCATCGGCAAGGCCGGCAACCCGGACATCCAGCCGGCAGTGACGATCGTCATCGGACCGGGAACCGAGATCATCGCCGGCGAAGGCATGATCGTCACTGCGGGTGGCATCGACTCGCACATCCACTTCATCTGCCCTCAACAAATCGACGATGCGCTGATGAGCGGCATCACGACGATGCTCGGCGGCGGCACCGGTCCCGCGACCGGCACCTTTGCGACCACGGTCACGCCAGGCCCATGGCACATGGAACGCATGCTGCAGGCAGCCGATGCGTTCCCTATGAACCTCGGTTTCCTCGGCAAGGGCAATGCGTCGCTCGTGCCACCCCTGCTGGAGCAGATCGAGGCTGGTGCCATCGGGCTGAAGCTGCACGAAGACTGGGGCACCACGCCCGCCGCGATCGACGCCGCGCTCACGGCGGCCGATCGGACCGACACGCAGGTCGCGATCCACACCGACACGCTGAACGAGGCCGGCTTCGTCGAAGCCAGTATCAAGGCGTTCAAGGGCCGCGTGATTCACACCTATCACACCGAGGGGGCGGGTGGTGGGCACGCGCCGGACATCATCAAGGTGTGCGGCGAGCTGAACGTGCTGCCATCGTCGACCAATCCGACCCGCCCATACACGGTCAACACGCTCGACGAGCATCTCGACATGCTGATGGTCTGCCACCATCTCGATGCCGCGATCGCCGAGGACATCGCCTTTGCCGAGAGCCGCATCCGCAAGGAAACGATCGCCGCTGAGGACATCCTGCACGACATCGGCGCGTTCTCGATGATTTCATCGGACTCGCAGGCCATGGGTCGCGTCGGCGAAGTCATCACCCGCACCTGGCAGACGGCGCACAAGATGAAGACGCAGCGCGGTTCGCTCGCGGAGAAGGGCTTTTCGGACCCCTCGGAACACGACAACGCGCGTATCAAGCGCTATGTGGCGAAGTACACGATCAACCCGGCGCTCGCACATGGCATCGCGCACGAGGTGGGCTCGGTCGAGGTCGGCAAGTGGGCCGATCTGGTGCTGTGGAAGCCCGCTTTCTTCGGCGTCAAGCCGTTCCTGATTCTGAAGGGCGGCACCATCGCAGCCGCCGCGATGGGCGACCCGAACGCGTCGATCCCGACGCCGCAGCCAGTGCACTACCGGCCGCAGTTCGGTGCCTTCGGCGGATCGCTGGCGAAAAGTTCGCTGACCTTCGTCTCGCAGGCCGCGCTGAAGAAACGCATGCCGGAGAAATACGGCCTCCAAAAGACGGTCGTCGCTGTCAAGGGCATCCGCAAGCTTTCCAAGCGCGACATGGTGCACAACGCGCTGACACCCAAGGTGACCGTCGACCCGGAGACCTACCAGGTCCATGCCGATGGCGTGCTGCTCGACTGCGCGCCGGCCAGCGAACTGCCGCTCGCACAGCGGTACTTCCTGTTCTGAACGGCCCGGTCCGATGATCCGGCTCACCAACATCGCCAGCGCGCCACTGACTCCGGAGCAGGCCGCGCAAATACCGCGCCTGCCCCTCGCCTATCACGAGCGCGTCAAGAGCCGGCTCGCGGCGATGCTGCCGGACGGTCGTGCGGTAGCCATCACGCTGCCGCGCGGCTCCGTGATGCGCGGTGGGACCGTCCTGACGGGCGACGAGGGTGTCTGCGTCATCGTCGAGGCGCTGGCTGAGCACGTAACGCAAGTCACCGCTCCGTCGACTCTGACGCTGATGCGCGCGATCTATCACCTGGCAAACCGTCATGTTCCGGCCCAGCTCGCAACCGACCATGTGCTGATCGAACGCGATCCGGTGCTCGAGCACATGCTCGCTGGGCTCGGCGCCTCGGTGCAGCACATCGAGGCACCCTTCGATCCCGAGGCCGGCGCCTACGACGGACAGCACGCACACAGTCATGTCCACTCCGATGAGGTCGACGAGGTCTCGGCGACCATCGGCGAACAACTGTCGATCGAGGCACATCGTGCCCGCAGCGGAGCGTCATGACGCCAAGCAGAACGTCGGCAACGCCGCGTTCCCCGATGCTCGCGCTGCTGCAACTGGCGAGCCCGGCGCTGCCGGTCGGCGGCTTCGCCTATTCGCAGGGACTCGAGTCGGCGATCGACGAGGGGCGGGTGCACGACGCGGCGAGCGCTCAGTGCTGGATCGAGGGCCTGCTGACCCTCGTGATTGCCCGCTTCGAGGCACCCGTGTGGCTTCGGGTCCATGCCGCGACACTCGCCGGCGACGAGGTGGCGGTCACTCGCTGGAACCGTGAACTGCTCGCCACGCGCGAGACCGCCGAACTGCGCGCCGAGTCGCTGCAGATGGGCGCTTCGCTGCTGCGGGTCTTCCCGGCGATGCAACTGGACATACCGCCACTGGCTGGACCGACCTACACGGCGGCCTTTGCCATCGCCTGTGCGCGACTCGGCATCACGGACAGCGAGGGACTCACGGCCTACCTGTGGGCATGGACCGAGAACCAGGTGCTGGTCACCGTCAAGACCTTGCCGCTCGGACAGCAGGCCGGACAATCCATGCTCTTTCAACTGCATGCCACCGTGCGGCGCGCAGTGGAGATCGCCGGCACGTTGGCCGACGATGAACTGGGCACGGCGGCCATCGGCTTCGCCCTGCACTCGGCTCGCCACGAAACCCAGTATTCCCGACTGTTCCGATCCTGAGCCCGCCGATGACAACACCTTCCACCGCCGTGCCACCGCCACCACCGCCCGGACACACCACCGGACCGCTGCGGATCGGCGTCGGTGGGCCGGTCGGCTCCGGCAAGACGACGCTGGTCGAAGTGCTGTGCAAACGCCTGCGCGACCGCTACCGGCTGGCCGTCATCACCAATGACATCTACACCAAGGAGGACGAGCGCCTGCTGGTGACCGCCGAAGCGCTGACGCCGGACCGCATCATGGGCGTGGAAACCGGCGGCTGCCCGCACACCGCCATCCGCGAGGACGCCTCGATCAACCTCGAGGCCGTCGATCGCATGTGCAGGCGCTTCCCAGATCTTGAGCTGATCTTCATCGAGTCGGGCGGTGACAACCTCGCTGCCACCTTCAGCCCAGAACTGAGCGACCTGACGATCTACGTGATCGACGTCGCCGGCGGCGAGAAGATCCCGCGCAAGGGCGGGCCTGGCATCACCAAGAGCGACCTGCTTGTCATCAACAAGACCGATCTCGCGCCGTACGTCGGCGCCAACCTCGACGTGATGCGCCACGATGCCGAGCGCATGCGCGGAGTGCGGCCCTACGTAATGACGAATCTCAAGCGCGGCGATGGAGTCGGCGAGATCGTCGAATTCATCGAGCGACGCGGCGTGCTGGCGAAGTGACGCGCGCCACCCGCGCCGGCATCGGCGACCGACGTCGAAACCAGACCGGGCGCCGCGGACCACGCTGCGATCGCGCTACCCTTCACGTTTCGTGACCTGTGGCGGTTTCCGGTGAACGACCGCGGCCTGCCCGCGTTGCGCGGCAGCCTCTTCGCGCTGCTGGCGGCGACGCTGTTCGGTGTCAGCACACCGCTGGTGCAGCGCGTCGGACTAGGCCTTGGCCCTTTTACGACCGCCGCACTGCTCTACGCCGGGGCGGCGCTGGTCGGTGCACTGTCGCATCGGCCCGCCGAACGTGAAGCGCGACTGGCACGCCGCGACCTGCCGCGACTGCTGGCGATGGCGGCGTTCGGCGCCGTCATCGGACCGGTCGCGCTGGCGTGGGGACTGCAGCGCACCAGTGGAACCAGCGCATCGTTGATGCTGTGCCTGGAGGCGCTGTTCACGGCGTTGCTCGCGTGGCGGCTCTACCACGAGTCGATCGACCGGCGCGTCGGACTGGCGATGCTGCTGCTGTTCGCGGGCGGCGTGGCGCTGGTTCTCGACCAAGGTCGCGCCGGCGGCACGCAAGGCTGGGGGCTGCTGGCGGTGCTGGTCGCGACGGCGGCCTGGGGAATCGACAACACCTTGTCACGTGCGCTCGCCGAGCGTGACCCCAGCCAGGTCGTGATGGGCAAGGCACTGCTGGGTGCAAGCGCTACCGCATTGCTGGCGTGGGCCGTGCGGGAACCGGTGCCCACGGTGACCGCGATGCTCGGGCTGCTGCTGGTCGGCGCGACCGGCTATGGACTGAGCCTGCGCTTTTACCTGCTCGCGCAGCGGGCCTTCGGTGCCGCCCGCGCCGGCTCGGTGTTCGCGTTCGCGCCGTTCATCGGTGCCGCGCTCGCGCTGGGGCTGGGCGACCCGAGTGGCGGCTGGCTGATGTGGGTCGGGGGCGTGCTGATGCTCGCCGGCGTGCTGTTGCACCTGACCGAATCGCACGGCCATGACCATCAACACGAGGCGCTTGAGCACGAGCACGCGCACCGCCACGACGACGGCCACCATGACCACGTCCACGATGAAATGGCCGCCGGCGAACACAGCCACCGGCACCGCCACGAACCGGTGCGGCACGCACACCCGCACGTGCCGGACGCGCATCACCTGCACCGGCACACATAGCGGCATCGGTCAGTGATCGATCGCGACGGTCGAACCGGCGCGGCGTCACCGCTTTACGCGCAGTTGACCGTGACCTCGTGGAAGTGAGCCATCTCGGTCGACGAGTTGACCAGGACCGCGGTCTTCACCTTGATCAACTGTAGTTGCGCCGGCGTCAGCACGACCGTGTGGTCGTGGTCGCCAGAGCCTCTGATGCTGTAGGTCTTGTTGGTCAACGAGTCGAGGTCGGCCTCAGGTACCGCGAGCGTGTGCCCGTGATTGGCGGATATCGCCGTTGCTCCGCAGCTCAGACCGCCCGGAGGCGGTGACGGCGCCGGCGGAGGCGTCGGCGTCGGCGGCAGACCCGGTGCCGGTGGTGGAGGAGCCGGTGTCGGCGCCGGTGGTGGCGGAGCCGGAATCGCGGCCGGCAATCCAAGTGCCGCGTCGTCGCTGCCGCCACACGCGCTCAGTAACAGGGTCATCGCGCCGAGTCCACACAGCTCACGCCGCAACGGATCGGGCGGCGGAGTCTCGGGCAGGTCATCGGGCTTCCTTCGAAGTAGTGACGTTGCAGCTGAGCTCGGTGGCCGCCAGCAGCGCTCCCAGTGAAACCTATGGGCAGCGCAAGTCGACTTGGGTACTGAGGGCGACAGCGTGGCTGCCCTGAGACGGGCGCTGCGCGTCCGCCCCCCATCAGGCGGCTGCACGCTCCATCGCTAGTTCAGCCTGCAGGCTCGCGACGTCGCGGTAGATCGAAGCCACGGCGAGGTCGCGGCCGTTGCGCCGGTATCGCAGCAGACAATCCCTCGCCGCAATATCGCCTTCGATCGCCAGCTCGTCCCACGACTCGGCGTGGCCGACATAGTTGATCGAGACGTCGTAATGCTGACTCCAGAAAAATGGCACCGCATCGAACTCCTCGCGCCTCCCGAGCATGTTGAGCGCGGCGACCTGTCCCTGGCGCTGCGCGACGACCCAGTGCTCGACGCGGATCGACTCGCCGGTGTGACGATCGGGCCAGCGCGCAATGTCGCCGGCCGCAAATATTCCGGGCGCGCTGGTTTCGAGGGTCGCATTGACGACCACACCGCGATCGATCGCCAGGCCGGCGTTTTCTGCCAGCGACATCCGCGGCCTCACGCCGACGCCGACGACGACCAGGTCGGCATCGATCCGCGCGCCGCTCTTCAGCTGCACTCGTCGATCGTCGATCGCGGTCGCCGTGTCCTCGAGGTGGAAGATCACGCCGTGCTCCTCGTGCAGCGCGCGAACGAAGTCGCCCATCTCGCGCCCCAGGATGCGCTCCATCGGCCGCTTCTCCGGCGCCACGACGTGGACCTCGATTCCGCGCGCACGCAGCGAGGCCGCCACTTCGAGCCCGATGAAGCTCGCGCCCATCACGACCGCTCGCCGCGCCGAGCTGGCCCGCGCGATGATCGCGCGGCAATCGGCAAGCGAGCGCAGTGTGTACACGTGCGGCAGGTCCATGCCCGGCAGCGGCAGCCGGACGGGCTCGGCGCCGGTCGCCAGTAGCAGCCGGTCGTAGGGAACCTTGCCCGCATCGGCCAGCTGCACCTCGCGCGCAGCGACGTCGATCGCGGTGACGTTCGCCCCGAGCCGCAGTTCGATGTCCTGCTCCGGATAGAAACTGTCCGGTCGCAGCGGGATCCAGTCTTCCGGCGCCGTGCCGGCCAGAGTGTCCTTGGACAGGTTCGGACGGTCGACCGGCGGCGCATCCTCGCTGCTCAGCATCACGATGCTGCCCTGGTATTGCTCGCGCCGCAGCTTCTCGGCCGCGGCGAAGCCCGCTGCGCCGCCGCCGATGATCACGATCCTGCGTGGAGACTGCGAACCCGGCAGCGCTGCGCTCTTGCCTTCGACGCCGCTTCTTCCTTCTTGGTGCGCACGAAGACCTTGCCGTCGCGCAGCTCGGTCAACCAGCAGGCGACGGGGCTGAGCGCCGGGGCACGCAGCGCTTCGCCGGTCCGCAGGCTGAAGCAGGCGTGATGCCACGGACACCGCACGGTGTCGTCGACGAGGATGCCCTGCGCCAGCGGCCCGCTGTAATGCGTACAGGTCGCGCCGATCGCGAAGAACTCGCTGCCGCGACGTGCGAGCAGAACGGCCTCCTCGCCGACATGGCCGGCGAGCATGCCGCCGTCGGCCAGATTCGTCGACCGCGATGCCCAGCGTCAGGTCGGGACCCGTCGCGTCCGGATTCGCTTCGTCCATCGCGGTCTCCTTCAGGGCCCGTTCACGCTAAATGCGGGAGTGCGAAGGCCCTAGTTCATCTTCGGCGGCCAATTATGCGTCTCGTCCTGGCACTCACGACACCACGCATACAGTGCGTCGTACATCACCAGGCCGTGCTTCAGCATCTCGTGGTCGTCGGCGAAATTGCGCGACAGCCCCAGCGAGAGCGCGTACAGGCCCGCCGATTGCGGCGTGAGTTCGAGGCGGCTGGTGTCGGCGCCGCGCACGATGAGTGCAAGCTGCCGGAGGGCCGGCGCGTCGAAGCCGTAGCGCGCCAGAAAAGCG